>NZ_JBGEHM010000001.1:0-1594847 GCF_041403465.1 Jannaschia sp. 2305UL9-9 | reverse complement strand
TGCGTCTCAAGACGTGGGAGAGTAGGTCATCGCCAAACCTAAAAATCACACCAATTCTCCATAAACACAAATAAAACACAAAAACCCCCAGTTGGATAAACACCAACCGGGGGTTCTTGCGTCGCAAACACACCAAAACAATAAAAACAGCAGGAACAAACGTCAAAACGTCCCTGTATGGACGTGACAAAGCCTAAACCACCGCAGTCAGCATTAAGACCCCCTACGCCGCGGAAGAGGCAGTATCTGCGCCCGCAACCAAGAGCAGCTCGGCAAATGGCAGTTCAGACAATCCGTACGGCCTATCAACCCTGTCAAGGATCAGAGAACCTTCACCCGTAGCTGCTCCGCGTGGAACAGCCACAGCGGCGACCGCTACCATCTTAGCGGACCGAAACGGGTTGGCTACTCGCGGATTCCAAAACGACCACCTTCTCGATCCAGTCGCGAAAGCAGGCAACGGCTGAGCGCATCTTGCGGTCCGGATTGGCGACCAGATAGAAATTGTGCGTCGTGGGCACGGCCTGTTCCAGCGGAACGGTCAGATCACCCCGTTTGACATAGCTATCGGTAAACAGCGTATCGACAATTGCAATTCCGCGCCCTGCTGAAATGCTCTCGAGGGCAAGCAGGGAGGACTCCACCGATATCCAGGGGGACGGTGCGACGTTCGCCAAGCCCAATTCGTCGAACATGCGTGGCCAGTCATTTTCACAACCGATGACGGTGACGATATCTGCGGTTCGCAGATTTTCCGGATCCCCCCGCATGTCATCGGCAACCTGTGGGCTGCAGATCAGGCAGGCCCGACCCCGTCGTAACTGCCATATGTCATGTTCTGGCCAGTCGCCGTTGCCGTACCGTATGTCGACGTCGATGGTCGCATCATTCATCCGGTCGGACCATACGGTGGTCGACAAAACGATATTGATATCCGGGTGCAAGGCCCGAAAATCATGCAACTTCGGCGCCAAGACGAGCACGCCGAACGAGATCGACGCACGCACATGCAATGTCGTTTGTTTTTGCGACCGGAACAGCCCGTCCGTTGCCGTCTGCAGGTCCGCGAAGGAGCCCCGGACAGGTTGGGCATAGGCCTGCCCGATGTCAGTCAATTCCACGCCCTTGGGCAACCGCTTGAACAATTTCATCTGAAGGGTCTGTTCAAGCAGTTTGATATGCTGGCTGACTGCTGCGGGCGTGAGGTTCAACTCATCCGCAGCCGCGGCAAAGGACCCGTGGCGCGCTGCGGCTTCGAAGGTGCACAACCAGGTTACATGCGGAAGACGTTTTATGATGAACTCCTCATCTCTCTGGCCAATGCGATGCCTGCACCGACGTTGTCGATCAACCCCCGCGACACAATAGAATTTAGGCCTGAGCCTCGTATCTGTTTGTTTGTGCAACGCCGCCCGGTCCGCTCTTTATGGCGGCTCTATCAGGGGTGGGCGGACACGTTGGACAAGCTGGAATTTGACTACATCGTTGTCGGGGCCGGGTCCGCCGGCTGCGTTCTGGCAAATCGGCTGTCCGAAGGGGGCGTATACACGGTTGCCCTGCTGGAAAGTGGCGGCAGCGATGCGCGTTTCTGGGTCAAGGTCCCCTTGGGCTATGCGATCAACGTGGCGAACCCGGCACTGAACTGGGGTTATCGGACCGAGGCGGACGCAGGCTTGAACGATCGAGCCATCGTCTGGCCGCGGGGGCGGTTGATCGGGGGGTCGAGCTCGATCAATGCGATGACCTACATGCGCGGTCTGGCGCAGGATTTCGACGATTGGTCCTTGGCCGGGGCCACCGGCTGGCACTGGGGCGTTGTCCGCAAGGTGTTCGACCGTTTGGAAACCCATTCGGAGATCACACCGGAGGGGCACCGGCTACGCGGTGACGGACCGGTTTGGGTGTCTGACCTGTCGCAGGGAATGGCCCCGTTCTCACGCATCTTCCTCGACGCCAGTCGGGATGCCGGGCATCCCGTCATATCAGATCTGAATGCACCGGGCGCCGACGGCATCGGGTGCTACCGCAGCACGGTGCGCAACGGGTTCCGGTGGTCTTCTGCGGATGCATTCCTGCGGCCTGCGAAACGTCGGTCGAACCTGTGCGTGATTCAAAATGCGGACGTCACCAGATTGATGGTCGCTGACGGGAAAGTGACAGGGGTTTCTTTTGTCCAAGGGGGCGTTGCCAAGCAGATTGCAGCGCGCAGAGAGGTCATCCTGTCCGCCGGCGCGATCAATTCGCCCAAGCTGTTGCAGCTGTCGGGAATTGGCCCGGCCGGTCTGTTGGCATCGAACGGCATCCCGGTGGTGCGGGACCTGTCACAGGTCGGGCAGGGGCTGCAGGATCATCTCGCCGTTTCCTACCAGTTCGGCGCCTCGCAACCGACGCTGAACACGCAACTGGGTGGGCCATTCGGCAAGCTGCTGGTGGGGGCCAGATACCTTCTGACACGAAGGGGCCCCTTGTCGGTGCCGGTCAATCAGGTGGGTGGTTTCGTGCGATCGCACCCCGACAAGCAGTTGCCGGATATCCAAATCTACTGCAATCCGGCATCCTATCAGATGACGCCTACGGGCAAGGCCGTACTGGACCGGACACCCGGTTTCCAGATTTCGGCCCAGCCGTGTCGCCCAACCAGTCGGGGCAGCATAGAGATCACATCGCCCGATCCGCAGGTGGCGCCAAGGATCAAGCCCAATTCCCTTTCGACACAAGAAGACAGGGACGCAGCGGTTCTGTCAGGGAAGGTCCTGCAGAAGATCGCCGCCGCAGACAGCCTGAGGGCGGTGACGGCACACGCCAAGGTTCCGAACCTGATGGAGCTGGACGACGAAGCCTTGCTTGCTGATTTTCAGCAACGCGCCTCGACCGTGTATCACCCGACGTGTACGTGCCGGATGGGTCAGGATGACCGGGATTCCGTTCTGGACGCGCGTCTGAGGGTTCACGGTGTCGGCGGCATCCGGGTCGTGGATGCGTCGGCTTTCCCGAACATAACGTCGGGCAACACGAACGCACCGACGATGATGCTGGCCATGCGCGCCGCAGACATGATCCTGGAGGATGCCAGATGAAACTAGAGAGCCTCGAAACCTTCGTGGTCGGCAATCCGCCGCCCCGCCATGGCGGGCGCTACTTCGTCTTTGTGCGACTGACGACCGCCTGCGGCATCAGCGGTATCGGCGAGATCTACAACGCGACCTTCGGGCCCGATATCTGTTGTGCGATGGCCCGTGACATGTTCGGGCGGCATTTCGAAGGCGCCGATCCACATCATATCGAGACCCTGTTCCGCAAATCCTATGGTGCAGGCTTCACCCAACGTCCGGACGTTACCGTCATGGGCGTGTTCAGCGGGCTTGAAATGGCGTGCTGGGACATTGTCGGAAAAGCGGCCGACAAGCCTGTGTATGAACTGCTGGGTGGGCGTGTGCATGATCGCCTGCGCAGCTATTCCTACATCTATCCGGCCAGTGGTGACGTCTATCCGGACCCATCCGTGCCCAACGCCTACAATGATCCCGGCATCGCTGCCGAGGTGGCGCTAGGCATGGTCGATCAGGGTTTTACCGCCGTGAAGTTCGACCCCGCCGGGCCGTTCTCGATCCATGATGGCCGTCAGCCCAGCCTCGAGGATCTGGCGCGCAGCGCTGCATTCTGCCGGGAGATCAGGGCGGCAGTCGGAACGCGGGCCGACCTTCTGTTCGGCACCCACGGCCAATTCACCGTATCGGGCGCCAAACGTATGGCACGGGTGCTGGAGCCGTTCGACCCGCTCTGGTTCGAAGAGCCCATCCCCCCCGAAAATCCGTCCGACATGGCACAGGTCGCGGCTTATACGGCCATTCCCGTCGCGGCAGGGGAACGCCTGTGCACCAAGCATGAGTTTGCCCGCATGCTTGAAGTGAGCGCGGCCTCGATCCTTCAGATCAACCTCGGACGGGTCGGCGGCATTCTGGAGGCCAAGAAGATCGCCTCGATGGCCGAAACGCGATCCGCGCAGATTGCGCCGCATCTCTACTGTGGGCCGGTGGTCGCCGCCGCGAATATCCAGATCGCGACCTGCAGCCCGAATTTCCTGATCCTCGAAAGTATCGGCACGTTCGACGGGCCATACATGTCCGCCGTCAAAGGTGGGATCACCTGGGAAGACGGCTACATAATTCCATCGACAGAACCCGGCCTCGGGTTGGAGCTGGACGACGCCGCTATCGCTCAACTGCCCTACGAAGGTGATGCGCTTCACCTCGAGATGGCTCAGACACCAATCACACCATGAGAAAGGAACGCTCATGCTGACGCTCGACAAATTCTACATCGATGGCGCTTGGGTCGACCCCGCGTCCGACACGACAATGCCGATCATGAACCCGGCCACCGCGTCGCAGATCGGCACCGTGACGCTGGGCAATGCGACGGACGTGGACCATGCCGTGGCTGCTGCCAAACGCGCGTTCGAGACGTTCTCGATGACCTCCCGGGAGGAGCGTCTTGCCCTTCTGCACAAACTTCGCGACGCGACGAAGGCGCGCCTCGGCTATCTGGCAGAAGCGATGACATCCGAGATGGGCGCCCCTGCGACGATGTCCCTGGAGGTGCAGGCCGACGCCGGGCTCGGTCACCTCGACTACTTCATCAAGGCCCTCGAATCCCTCGAAGAAGAGGAGGTTCTGCCGAACGGCGACATCGTGACCCGCGAACCCATCGGGGTATGCGGTCTGATCACGCCGTGGAACTGGCCGATCAACCAGATCGCGTTAAAGGTCGTTCCCGCGCTGGCGACCGGGGCGACCTGTATCCTCAAACCATCCGAACACACACCGATCTCGGCACAGATCTATGCAGAGATCGTCGAGGCCGCAGGGTATCCTGCCGGTGTCTTCAATCTGGTGCAGGGCGACGGGCCGACGGTTGGGGCCGCCATGTCAAGGCACCCCGACATCGCCATGATGTCGTTCACGGGGTCGACCCGCGCAGGTACGGCCGTGTCCAAGGACGCCGCCGATGATATCAAGCGCGTGACCCTCGAGCTGGGCGGCAAATCGCCCAACCTCGTCTTTGCGGATGCAGACCTGCCGAAACGCATCCCCGAGAGCGTGCAGGGATGTTTCTACAACACCGGCCAATCCTGCAATGCGCCCACCCGCCTTCTGGTCGAGCGCAGCTGCTACGATGATGTCCTGACCCTGGCCAAGGCGGCAGCCGAAGCTCAGGAGGTCGGTGATCCGACCCTGCCGGGCGATCACATCGGACCCTTGTTCGACAAGATCCAATACGATCGGGTGCAGACCATGATCCAGGTCGGGCTGGACGAAGGGGCAAAGGTTCTCGTCGGGGGCCTCGGCAAGCCCGAGGGGCTGGAGGATGGCTACTATGTGAAGCCGACCATCTTCTACGACGTCGACAGCACGATGCGCATCTACCGGGAGGAGATCTTCGGCCCCGTCCTCGTGATCACGCCCTTTGACACGGAAGAGGAGGCCGTTGCCATGGCCAACGACACCGACTACGGCCTTGCCGCCTACGTGCAATCGGGGGACGAGGCGCGTGTGTCGCGGGTGGTTCGGCGTCTGCGCGCCGGAACGATCCAGATCAATGGGCGCGGCCCCGACTACGGGTCGCCCTTTGGTGGCTACAAGCAATCCGGCAATGGCCGGGAAGGCGGCTCTTTCGGTCTGGAGGATTACCTCGAAATCAAGGTCCGGCCGCCGTTCGCGCTCTGACCGGAAAGCGGCATCAAACACAAACGGCGCAGAGCATTCTGCGCCGTTTTTTCGTGTCCTGGCTGGTGCCTACAGGTTTCGCATGGCGATCCGGTAGGTGCTGCGCATTGCCGCACGGTCCGTATAGCAACCACGCAGGTGGCGGCTGCCGCTTTCGGCGACATACCCCTCCCGGCCGTGAACGATACGGTGATTGTCGAAGACGACACAATTCCCGGCCTCCGAGCGGAACTTCATCACGAACCGGTCCATCTGCATCATGCGGATGAACTTGATGAAGGCGGGGTAGTAGGTGTCCAGAAGTTCCTGCGGCAGGTCCATGTTGTCCTGCAAATGCTGGGAAATCGTCACCCCGGTCACGTTCCCCTCCTGATCGGTTTTAATGACCTTCTGATGCGACAGGTAATCGATCGTGTCGTGGCGGTAGAAGAATGGAATTTCATGTCGGGCCAGCAGGTCGAAAGCCTCCGGGTCTTCGGTCTTCAGGGCCATCGCAACGGCGATACCATCCACGAACAGGGACGCGCCGCCGTCCACGGTATTCTCGATGCAGTGCAGGAACTGGACACCGGGTGCGGCTTCTTCCCCGGGCAGGTCGGTATGCATCTCGAGCGGTCCGGCGGTGAACGCGAGGTTGGTCGGATTGATCTCCACCCGGACGTTGAAGAACAGACCTTCGCCGGATGGGGTGACGGGGCCGATCGCCTCGACCAGATTGGGCAGGCTGTCCTCGGACGGATCCATGTCGGTCACGATGGCGATCCCATCTTGAATCAAGGCGCCCGTCAGGGCCGCACGACCCACCGCCGTATTGATGACATCGGCCTGCGAAACACGATGGATTCGTGGTAGGTGGTCGCTGTACCAGATGCGCCGCGGCAGGGCCGCCACGTCCGCGGGGCGCCCCGTGGTGGCAATATCCTCGAGAAGGCCCAGCGGAACCTCGCTGGGGCTGTCTTCGGCTTCCCAGTCTATGACGAGCATGTCGTCGCGGAACGAAAGGGACCTTGCCCGGGGGGCATCGGACAGTTGGGAGACATCGAAGATCCGCTCTCTCGTCTGGGGGTCGATGCTGGACGTGCTCGCATCTCGCAGCCAGAAATAGTTGAAATACTTCGGACCGTTGGAGAGCGGGATCACCGCACCGGTTTCGCGAAGGTCGAACTGTGTCTGGGTCATTGTCGTCATCCTGCCTCCGGGGCCCCAATTCTATCGAGCGTAGATGTTGTTCTCTGCATCGAGACGCGCGCGGATCTCCCTGAGGTGCGCCTCGGCCTGACCGGGATAATCATCGAGGTCCCGTGCGGTCTGCTCTGCGATGTGATCGGGAAGAATCCGCAGTTTCTGTCCGGTCTGAAGCGCGCGCACATATGTCTCGGCGGCGCGTTCGAAATAGTAGAGCCGGTTGAACGTGTCTGCGACCGACCGGCCGACGACCAGCACGCCGTGATTGCCCATCACCATGACCTTCTTGGCCGGATCGGACAGCATCCCCGCGCAGCGGATCCCCTCCTGTTCGAACGCGACCCCGCCAAAATCCTCGTCGATCACGTAGCGGTTGAAGAACGTTGCCGTGTTCTGATCGATCGGGGGCAGGGTGCTGTCGGCGAGGCTGGCCAAGACCGTCGACCAGATCGAATGGGTGTGCATCACGCATCGTGCATGCGGGCACAGCCGGTGGATCGGCGCATGCAACCCCCATGCCGTGGGATCCGGTGCATCATCGTGATCGAGGACATCCGGGTCATTGGCATCCAGTTCCAGCAGACCAGAGGCCGTGATGTTCGTGAAGTGAACCTGATTGGGGTTGATGAGAAAGCGTGTTCCCGCGTCATTCGTGGCCAGGCTGAAATGGTTGGCCACCCCTTCGTGCATGTTCAGGCGCGCGGCCCAATGGAACGCCGCAGCCAGATCCGTGCGTTCGGTCCAGTGATCCAACACCGCCCCGTCCATGGTCAATCCGCCCAGAGTGGGGTCGTCAGCCCGGTGGGGATGACCTCGTACCCGGCCTCCTCGGGCTCATCATCGGTCAGGATCACGGGAAATCCGGGCGCCGTGACCTGCAGGCCCGTCGCGTCTTCGAGGCGGCGAATGATGTTGGGCGACAGTTCACGGTCGCCGTACTTCGCAATGCCGTCGTCGAATATCCTGACCAGCAGCGGGCTGATTTCCAGCGGAACGCCCGCTTCCTCGGCCAGCCCCTGAAACAGGCCGATGTCCTTTTTCACGAGGTCCATCGTGAAGGAGATGTCCCGCGACCCGTTCAGAATGACCTGGCTCTCGGTTTCATGCACGAAGGATGTGCCGGAGCTGATCTTCATCGCCTCGTAGGTCGTGTTCATGTCGATGCCCGCGGCTTTCATCGTGACGAGCGCTTCGCAGCAGGTCAGAAGGTTCGCGGTCGCCAGATAGTTGGTCATGACCTTGAGGGTGGACGCGGTTCCGATGTCACCCGTGTGCAGCACCCGCCGCCCGAGTGTCGTCAGTGTCGGCAACATCCGCTCGAAGGTCGCCCGGTCACAGCCCGCGAAGATCGAGATGTTTCCCGTATCGGCACGGTGGCAGCCGCCCGAAACGGGGCATTCGATCGCCGATCCGCCCATCTGCGCCACGAGGGCCGCAAGGCGCTTTACCTCGGACACTTCCGTCGTCGACATTTCCATCCAGATCTTGGTCTCGTCGACATGGGGCAGCATGGCTTCGACGACGGCGGCGCAGGCCTCCGGCGACGGCAAGCAGGTGATGACGGCATCGCAGGTTTTCATCAGGGTTGCGGGGCAATCGGCTGTCTTTGCCCCCCGGTCCGCGAAGGATGCCATCAGGTCCGGGTTCAGATCGTGCACGGTCAGGTCGAACCCGTTGCGCAACAGGCTGCCCGCCAGCTTGCCGCCGACGTTTCCAAGCCCCACAAATCCCATTTTCATATCAGGTCGATCCCCCAGCCATCGCTACCGCTCGCCCTAGGTCTCGAACATGTCTGCCGAAAACTGAAGCAACCGATTCAGCGGGTTTGGGGTGGTTTGTCTTAAGGATGCAAAGGGGGGCTGCTGCCGACGGCACGGCGCTTTTTGTTCCTGCGGCCCGGGGGCGCTTTGAGGCACCACGCCCACTTTTCGGATCTCGATTTGCCGCATGCGGAAGGGTGGACCTTGATCATGGCACGGGATCGCGTGTCAGACGAAGGACGCGCGCGCGCCAAGGCTTCGTTCCGCCTGTGAGCTCAAACGCCCGGACAAAAAGTCCGGGCGTCATGCAGGCGCGCGATCGCGGGCGCAGGTCACCCGCCGCCGGCGCGTTTCCGTGGCAAAGCCTAGACCAGCCGCGACTGATCTTTCGCGGCCCTTACGAAATCTGCGAACAGGGGATGTGGCTCGAATGGTTTGGACTTCAGCTCGGGGTGGAACTGAACACCGATGAACCACGGGTGGTCCTTGACCTCGACGATTTCCGGCAGACGACCATCGGGTGACATGCCCGAGAAGATCAGGCCCTGCGCCTCCAGCTGTTCGCGGAACCGGATGTCGACCTCGTACCGGTGGCGATGCCGTTCCTCGATGGATGTGCCGCCATAGACGCCGGCGACCTTGGACCCATCGGTCAGAACGGCGTCATAGGCGCCCAGTCGCATGGTCCCGCCCTTGTCGTCGGAGGCCTTGCGCGTGACCGTGTGATTGCCCTGCACCCATTCCTTCAGGTGATAGACGACGGGCGTATAGGCGCGGACGTCCTTGCCTTCGAGGTCGAACTCCTCGCTTCCGGCGTCACCCATGTCCGCCATGTTGCGCGCCGCTTCGATCACGGCCATCTGCATGCCAAGGCAGATGCCCAGATAGGGGATGCCCCGTTCGCGCGCGAATTTGGCGGCCTTGATCTTCCCCTCGGTCCCGCGTTCGCCAAAGCCTCCGGGCACGAGGATGGCGTTGAACCGCTCCAGGTGGGGGGCGGCGTCTTCGTTCTCGAAGGTTTCGGCATCGACCCAGTCGATGTGCACCTTGACCCGGTTGGCCATGCCCCCGTGTGTCAACGCCTCGGCGATCGACTTATAGGCATCTTCCAGCTGGGTATACTTGCCGACGATGGCCACGCGCACTTCGCCGTCGGTATTGTGAATGCGATCGACGACGTCTTCCCACCGGTCGAGGTTCGGCTTCGGCGCCGGGCTGATGCCGAAGGCATCCAGAACGGCCTGATCCATGCCTTCGCGGTGATAGGCCAGCGGCGCTTCGTAGATCGACTTGAGATCCTGCGCGGCGATCACCGAATCCGGGCGCACGTTGCAGAACAGGGCCAGCTTCTCGCGCTCCTTGACGGGAATCGGTCCCTCGGAACGACAGACGAGGATGTCCGGCGCCAACCCGATCGATCGCAATTCCTTGACGGAGTGCTGAGTCGGCTTGGTCTTCAACTCACCGCTGGCCTTGATGAAGGGCAGCAGGGTCAGGTGCATGAACAGACATTGCCCGCGCTCCTTTTCCTGACTGAACTGACGAATGGCCTCGAAAAAGGGCAGACCTTCGATGTCACCGACGGTCCCGCCGATCTCGCAGAGCATGAAGTCGACCTCATCCTCGCCGATGCGGATGAAATCCTTGATCTCGTTGGTTACGTGGGGGATCACCTGGATGGTTTTTCCAAGATAGTCGCCCCGACGCTCTTTTTCGAGGACGTTGGAATAGACGCGGCCGGAACTGATCGAATCAGTATTCCGCGCGGCCACGCCCGTGAACCGTTCGTAATGGCCAAGGTCCAGATCGGTCTCTGCGCCGTCGTCGGTCACGAAGACTTCGCCGTGCTCGAACGGCGACATCGTTCCCGGATCGACATTCAGATAGGGGTCCAGCTTGCGCAGGCGGACGGTATAGCCCCGTGCCTGCAGCAGCGCCCCAAGAGCCGCCGAAGCCAGTCCCTTGCCAAGCGAAGACACCACACCGCCGGTGATGAAGATAAAGCGCGCCATGTCCAGAAGTCCCCGCAAATACACTGTTCCGGCCGATGCCGGATTCGATGTCCACGGGTGACAAGTCTAACAGGGAAAGGGCGGGGGCCGCAACCGCGCCCCGCTACATCCTGTCGGCCAATGCCCCGAAGACGCTAGTTGTTGGTCACTCCGACCGAGGCGGCGTCAGCAGATCGTCGCTGCCGCTCGGCGGAAGCAGGCTTTCGCCGGCAGGCACTGCCGGTGCTTCCACCGCGGTATCGGGCGGCAGCAGATCGACCACCGATCCACCGGACGCGTTCTGCGCCGCGATCACGGTCAGAACGACCGAGTTGACCAGAAAGGCAATGCCGAACACCCAGGTCAGCTTGGTCATGGCCGTGGCCGCCTGGCGGCCGGTCATGGCGCCGCCACCGCCGCCCATGCCAAGCCCGCCCCCTTCGGAGCGTTGCAGCAGCACGATGCCAATCAGGCAGACCGCGACGATCAGATGGATAAGCAGAAGGACGGTTTCCATGGGGGGCCCACTCGGTTCGGATCAGGGGCTACCTAGAGACCACGTCCGCGCGCCGCAAGACCCAGAGACGTTCCTATGCGGGGTTTCGCCCCGTCGCGTGGCACGCTAGGGGAGGCGCGGTCTTTCCGTATGATAGGGAACAGCAGGTATGGCAAACGTCGTCGTGGTCGGCGCCCAGTGGGGTGACGAGGGCAAGGGCAAGATCGTGGACTGGCTGTCGGAACGTGCCGACGTCATTGCGCGCTTTCAGGGGGGGCACAACGCGGGCCACACCCTGGTCATCGACGGCGAGGTCTACAAACTGTCGCTGCTGCCGTCCGGCATCGTGCGCGGTGGCAAGCTGTCGGTGATCGGCAATGGCGTCGTTCTCGACCCGTGGCACCTCGTCAAGGAAATCGCAGGCCTGCGCGCGCAGGGTGTCGAGATTTCGCCCGAAACCCTGATGATCGCCGAGAACACGCCTCTGATCCTTCCGATCCACGGCGAACTCGACCGTGCGCGCGAAGAGGCATCTTCGAAAGGGGCCAAGATCGGCACCACGGGTCGCGGAATCGGCCCGGCCTACGAAGACAAGGTCGGACGTCGCGCCATTCGTGTTGCCGATCTGGCCGATCCGGCGACCCTGTCGGCACGTGTAGACCGCGCCCTCGCGCACCATGATGCCCTGCGCCGCGGCCTCGGGATGGACCCCGTGGACCGTGATGCCCTGCTCAGGGATCTGACCGAAATCGCGCCCGCCGTTTTGGAATATGCCGCCCCGGTCTGGAAGGTTCTCGACGCCAAGCGGCGCGCCGGAAAGCGGATCCTGTTCGAAGGGGCGCAGGGTTCCCTGCTCGACATCGATTTCGGTACCTATCCCTTCGTGACCTCGTCGAACGTGATCGCGGGACAGGCCGCGACCGGCACCGGCATGGGGCCCGGCGCGATCGATTTCGTTCTCGGTATCGTCAAGGCCTACACGACGCGTGTGGGCGAAGGGCCGTTTCCGGCGGAACTTCAAGATGCCGACGGCCAGCGGCTTGGCGAACGTGGCCATGAATTCGGGACGGTCACGGGGCGTCAACGGCGTTGCGGCTGGTTCGACGCCGTGCTCGTGCGCCAGACCTGCGCAACCTCGGGCGTGAACGGCATCGCGTTTACCAAGCTCGACGTCCTCGATGGGTTCGAGACGCTGAAGATCTGCGTCGGTTATGAACTTGACGGCAAGCAGCTCGATCACCTGCCGACCGCTGCCGATGCGCAGGCCCGCTGCACCCCCATCTACGAGGAAATGCCCGGTTGGTCCCAGTCGACCGAAGGCGCGCGCAGCTGGGCTGACCTGCCCGCAGAGGCGATCAAGTACGTGCGCCGGGTCGAGGAATTGATCCAGTGTCCGGTCGCCCTACTGTCTACCTCGCCCGAGCGGGATGACACGATCCTCGTGACGGACCCGTTCGAAGACTGAAAGGCGCGCGATGGCTCTGTCCTACAAGGCCCGGAAACGGCTGTCCTACCTGATCCTGATTGTCGGGCTGCCGCTCTACATGATCGCGGCGGTTTCCTTCGTGGCGGTGCTGCCGCGCCTGCCGGTCGCGTTGGAATTCGTGATGTACGTCCTGCTCGGCGTCCTTTGGGTCTTTCCGTTCCGGTCGATCTTTCGGGGTATCGCTAAGCCGGATCCGGACGCCGCACCCGAGGAGGAGTAGCCTCATGGCTTCCTTCGGTGCGGCCCTGAAATCGGTGCAAATCCTGCGACCGGTCCGCGCACCCGCATGACGATTTCTGGGCAGCCGCATAGCGGGCGCCCATTCATCGAGACCCACGAAAAAGGCCCGCCGATCATGGATCGGCGGGCCTTTTCATTCAAAGCGTCGGGGGATCACCCGACGAGTCTGCGGGCCTGTTCGCGAAAGCGGGACTCGGTGCCGAGCGCGAAGGTGCCCCGGCTGACCTTGCGCAGGGTTCCGTCACGCAACAGCTGACCGAAACCGCGCAGACCGTCTTCCCGGCTAAGGTCATCGACGGCTTCGGCGGCAAGATGCAGCAGGCGTGGACGCGAGAATTTGTCCTGTCCCATCACCGTCGCGCTGTAGACGGCGGCCGCCTCCAGAATGTCGGCAAGATCGGTCGCGCCGACATCCTGGGCGAATTGCTCGAAATCATCGCCAAGGTCCGGCGTCTGCTTGCCGCGCGCTGCCACCATTGCCTGCAATTCCGCCTCGGCGCGCGCATCCGCATCCGACCGCCGCGGGGCGCGACGGGGCTTCACCGGTTCCGCTGGTGCTGCTGCGGGGGCTTCCGGCGCCTCTTCCACGCGTTGTTCGGACACAAGCATCAGCGGCGCGGCACGCTCGGGGCGGGCCGTGCGGGCCTCTTCGGGCGCCTTCTCGGCGCGGCGAGGCCGGACCGTGCTGGCCAGGTCCTTGCGGTATGCGCCTGAATCATCGGTCTTGACGGTCTCCATCGTGTCATCCGCACGACGGGCTGCGACGGCCGCCTTCAGGTGCGAGATATTGGCGTGGCGACGCGATGTATCTTCGCCGGACAGGCGGCTGTCGGTTGCGGCAAACAGCCGCTCCAGATCCTCGGGCTCATCACTCTTGGCCTTCCCGGCCTGGGGCTGGGGGGGGGCGACATCATCATCGACGAGGGCGTCGTCCTCGTCCGCATGCGTCCCGACTTCGGGTGCGTCGTCCTCATCCATCAGGCCGTCGATATCGTCTTCGTCTTCGTCTTCGTCTTCCTCGACCGCGCGGATCGCGGCAAGCTCGGCCATCAGGTCATCGCCGTCTTCCGGGGCTTCGGAGGACGTGCCGAGAACCTCGTCTAGATCATCGTCTTCATCGATGTCCGTGGCCGTTGCCCCGGTCGCATCGCGTCCGAGTTCGGCTTCGATTGCGGCGAGCTCTGCCATCAAGGCGGCTTCATCGTCCTCAACGGCGTCATCGCCTTGCGGGGCAGATGCGCGCGACGTGACGGCCTTCGGCGTCTCGTCAGGCTGTTCCACGGGCTGCCGAGCTTCGAGCGGAGCAGGCTCGTCCTCCATGACGGGCTGGTCTTGGGCTGCCTCGGTGACCGATGCCGCGGCCGCACGACGCACCTTGCGGACGCGCACCCGGCGCGGGGTCGCAACCGGCGGGGCGGGGGCTTCGACCGCGGGCTCTTCGGTTGCCGTCTCTTCTGCAACGGCTTCGGGCTGGGCTTCGTCCGCCTCGGGCGCTACGTCCGTCTCGCCGGACTGCGTGTCGACCGGCGTTTCGTCATCGTCCGCTACCGTTTCCGCCGTGCTCGCGGCCACGACAGGGTCTTCGGTCTCTGCGTCCGTATCGGCTTCGTCATCCGCAAAAAGGGCCGCAAGATCGGCATTCAGGGCGTTCTCATCCTCGGCGGCGTCCTCGTCCGACGCCAACGTGTCGAGGATCGTCTCCTCTTCCTCGACGATCGAAACCTCTTCGACGATCAGGGCAGATGTTGCGTCAACCTCCTGCTCGGCAATGTCCTCGATATCCGCCAGAACGGGGGCTGCATCGTCCATGGCGGGGGCCGATACGTCTTCGGCGTGCTCATCCTCGGAGTAATCCTGCTCGGCGCGATCGGCTGCCACCACGTCGCGGATCCGGGCAAGCTTGGCGGCGGCGCTTTCCGCGTCGGCCTCGACTACTTCGATCGTTTCCACGTCGATCTGATCGGGATCGGCTGCGTCCACGGGGGCGTCGGCATGCTCCTGCGCATCGGCCTGCGGCTCCGACCTGTCCGAATATGCGCCTGCTTCGTCGGAAGCGGCGTGCGCGGTGTCCGTGTCGGCTGCAACGGCGGGGGCCGCCGCGGGGCGTAGCGTGACGCCCTTTTCATCGCTGCGCGCATCGACGGAGCCGCGCGATGTCGTTTCCGCTATCTGTCGCAGCATGGCCATGTCCGGGGTCGGCGGTTCGGCGCCAAAGTAGCGGTCCTCGGCGGCAAGACCCCGGAAGTATTCGGCGATATCCGTCATCGTGGAGAACGGATCGTCGAACCCTTCAAGCGTGCAGGAGAATGTCCCGTACGCGACCGTAAGTATCTTGTTGGCAGGCACCATGACTTTCACCACTTCCTTCCCGGACGGGAAAACTGTTTCACTTCAGGTCGCACAAAACAAAATGATTCCATTCAAATCGTGCCCAGTTCGGGACCATTTGACGGTTTCGAAGGCCGATTTTTGCCAGATTCGAAGGTAATCCAAACCGTGTTGCCAGAAGTTGACCATCATCTGTTCCCTGAATCAACGCCTGAGACGGTCGTTGGTGGGGCTCCTGTTAGCAGCAGCGTCCTTTCCAAGGCCCTAACGCTGGCCCCCCGACTGGTCGCCGCGGATGGGGGGGCTGATACGGTCCTTGCCGCGGGGCTGCGGCCCGCACGTGTGATCGGCGACATGGACAGCGCGTCCGAGGACGCCCGTGCCGCGTTTGCCGACGTGCTTTTGCCAATCGCGGAACAGGACAGCACCGATTTTGCCAAGGTCCTGAGGGTCAGCCGCGCCCCTTGGACGATCGCCGTCGGCTTCATCGGGGCGCGGGTCGATCATTTTCTGGCGTGCCTGTCCGAACTGGCCCGCCGCCGCGACCGCGCGCCCTGTATCCTGCTGGGCGAGGAGGATTGCGTCTGCATCCTGCCGCGAACCGCACATCTGACTTTGCGCGTCGGGGCACGGGTGTCGCTTTGGCCGCTTGGGCCGGCGACCGGAACCAGCACCGGTCTTGAATGGCCCATAGACGGGGTGCAATTTGCCCCCGATCACCGGGTCGGCACATCGAACCGAGCAGCCGCCGGGGACATCGCCCTGACGACCGAGGGGGCGGCGATGGCATTGATCCTCGACGCGGACGCCCTGCCGGCAATGCTTGAAATGCTGAAAATCGACCCTCGCAGCCCGGCCGCGGGCGGCGTATAACACCCCTGCACAGCGCGAGGGGAAGACGACGATGACGTCCAGGCTCAATCCGATCGACATGG
Organism: Jannaschia sp. 2305UL9-9; assembly: GCF_041403465.1. NCBI lineage: Bacteria > Pseudomonadati > Pseudomonadota > Alphaproteobacteria > Rhodobacterales > Roseobacteraceae > Jannaschia > Jannaschia sp. 2305UL9-9. Next base: position 1,578,700 of record NZ_JBGEHM010000001.1, on the reverse strand, counting down.
CAAAATACGTCTCGGCACGCCGGGCACTCGATTATGTCGAGGACGGCATGCGTATCGGCCTCGGCACGGGGTCGACGGCCGCGTGGATGGTGCGGTGCCTCGGCGAGATGGTGCGCGAGGACGGATTGCGCGTCACCGGCGTGCCGACCTCGAGCCGCACGGCCGATCTTGCGCGACAGGTCGGCATCCCGATCGCCGCGCTGGAGGATGTCAAATGGCTGGACCTGACGATTGACGGGGCCGATGAATTCGACGGCGACCTCAACCTGATCAAGGGCGGTGGTGGCGCGTTGTTGCAGGAAAAGATCGTCGCGACGGCGTCCGACATGATGGTCGTGATCACCGACGCGACCAAGAATGTCGAAACGCTTGGGGCCTTCCCCTTGCCGGTCGAGGTCATTCCCTTCGGCTGGCAGACCACGAAGGCGCTGATCGAGGAAAGCCTGATCGGCATGGACGTGGGTGGCAGGTCAGTCACGCTGCGCCTAAACCGGGACGCGCCCTACCGCACGGACGAGGGGAACCTGATCCTCGATCTGCACCTGCGGCGGATCGGCAACCCGCGTCAGCTGGCCCTGATCCTCAACCAGATTCCCGGTGTTGTCGAAAATGGCCTGTTCCTCGATATCTGTGACGTGGTCGTCGTCGGCGCGTCCGACGGATCGGTCGAGGTGCGCGACATCAACAACGGGTCGGTCACGCGCGAGCAGATCGACATCCGCGATGACGACAACATTTTCGTGAATGTCAGCGAATAACTGGCGGTGCGACGGTCACCTGCGTGCACGCACCATTCCGGCGCGGCCAGTCCGATACGCCCGCGTTGCGGCAAGGCCCCGCAGGACGTAAGTGTTCCCCGCAACACGCACGAGGGAGCATCAGATGGATTTCGACTATGACCTGTTTGTCATCGGCGGCGGATCGGGCGGAGTGCGTGCTGCGCGCTTGACGGCCATGGGCGGACAGAAGGTCGCATTGGCCGAGGAAAGCCGCATGGGCGGGACCTGCGTCATTCGCGGCTGCGTGCCCAAGAAACTGATGGTCTACGCGTCGGAATACCCCGAAGCCATCGAGATGGCGAAACAATACGGGTGGGATGCCTCGTCCGGCAGTTTCGACTGGTCGGCATTCCAATCGCATCTCGGGTCCGAATTGACACGGCTCGAAGGCGCCTACGAAGGCAATGCCGAGAAAGCCGGGGTGACCATCTACAAGCAGCGGGCCCGGCTTGCCGACCCGCATACGGTCGAACTGGCGGACGGCACGACGAAGACGGCCAAGCATATCCTGATCGCCACGGGTGGCCGCCCGGTACGCCCCGACATGCCGGGCGCGGAACATGGCATCGTGTCCGACGATCTGTTCGACATGCCGAAGCTGCCGGGCAGGATGCTGATCGTGGGGGCCGGTTACATCGGGTGTGAATTTGCCTGCATCTTCAACGGTCTGGGTGTCGACGTGTCGATGTACATCCGCAAGGCACAGATCCTGCGGGGCTTCGACGACGAGGCGCGCGGTCATGTCGCGGATTGCATGCAGCAGCGCGGCGTGACCCTGCATACAGGCTGTGCGCCCACGGCCATCGAAAAGCGGGGCGACAAGATCTGGGTCAAGGGATCGAACGGCCACGAGGAGGAGGTCGATACCCTCCTCTGGGCCATCGGTCGAAAGCCGAACACCGATGGTCTGGGACTGGAAGACCTGGGCGTGAAATTCTCGCGCGGCGGTGCGATCGAGGTCGACGAGTATGGCCAGACGGCGGTTCCGTCGATCTATGCGCTCGGCGACGTCATCGGCCGGGTCGAACTGACCCCCGTCGCGATCCGGGAGGCGGTCGCCTTCCACGAGACGGTGTTCAAGGGCAACCCGACCAAGATGGATTACGACCTGATCCCCTCGGCGACCTTCACCCAGCCGGAGCTTGCCTCCTGCGGTCTGACCGAGGAGCAGGCGGAGGAGCAGGAACCCTCGCTCGTCTATGCGACGGCTTTCCGCCCGATGCAGACTGCATTCGCCGGCGGGGCCGAACGGGTTCTGTTCAAGATGATCGTGTCCAAGGAAACCGACAAGGTTCTGGGCGCACACATCGTCGGGCCGTCGGCGGCCGAGATGATACAGTTCGTCGCAGTCGCCATGAAAATGGGGGCCACAAAGGCCGATTTCGACCGAACTTGCGCGGTCCATCCCTCCATGGCCGAAGAAATGGTGACTATGAAGGACCCGGTGCGCGTCCTTGCTTGAAGTCCCCGGTCCGCGGGCCAATGTTACGAGCAGCACAACAAGACCTAATTGAAAGGGACATTCCTGATGGCAGGAAATGGTGGCCCCTGGGGGGGCGGTGGCAACTCCGGTGGCGGACGAGGGCCAGACGATGGCTCTGATCGCGGCGTGAACAGACCGAATGGGGGGCGCAGGCCCGGCCAGCAGGGCGGGGGGAACATACCCGAGATCGACGACCTGGTCCGCAAGGGACAGGATCAGTTGCGCGTCCTGATGGGCGGTCGCGGCGGCGGTCCCCGTGGTCCGAACGGAACGGGCGGCGGTGGCGGCGGGTTCGAATTCAACCGCACCACCATCGGCATTGCCGCGGTCGTCGCCCTTGGCGCATGGCTTTATGCGTCGGCCTACACGGTCCGGCCCGAAGAGCGGTCGGTCGAGTTGTTCCTGGGCGAGTTTTCCTCGGTCGGACAGCCGGGTCTGAACTTCGCGCCATGGCCTTTGGTCACGGCAGAGGTTCTGCCGGTCACCACCGAGCGCACGATCGAGGTCGGCGCGAACCGCGGCAACCGCGGTGAGCAGGGCCTGATGCTGACCGGGGACGAGAATGTCATCGACATCGACTTCCAGGTCGTCTGGAACGTCGACCTGCTGGAGCCGCAGGAGTTCCTGTTCAACCTGCGCGACCCCGACGCGACGATCCGCGCCGTGGCCGAATCCGCCATGCGTGAAATCGTGGCCCGCAGCCAGCTTGCCCCGATCCTCAACCGTGACCGGGGGATCATCGCCGACGAGCTGCTGGAGCTGATCCAGTCGACGCTCGACAGCTATGACGCAGGCGTCAACATCCTGCGCGTCAACTTCGACCGGGCCGACCCCCCGCAGGAGGTGATCGACGCCTTCCGGAACGTCCAGGCCGCCGAGCAGCAGCGCGATCGCCTGCAATCCGAGGCCGATGCCTACGCCAACCGCGTGCTTGCCGGCGCCCGGGGTGAGGCGGCGCAGTTGCTGGAAGAGGCCGAAGGCTACCGCGCGCAAGTGGTCAACGAAGCGGAAGGTGAAGCCAGCCGTTTCAGCGCGGTTCTGACCGAATACGCCAATGCGCCGGAGGTGACGCGCAAGCGTCTCTATCTGGAAACCATGGAGCAGGTGTTGGGCGATGTGGACAAGATCATCGTCGACAACGGCCTTGGTGGCGGTGAAGGCGGCGGACAGGGCATCGTGCCTTACCTGCCCCTGAACGAGCTGCGCGGCGGTCGTACCACCCAAGGGGGGACAAACTGATGAAACGCTCCGCTTTCCTGCTGCCCATCGCGGCGGTCGTCCTCGTGCTGATCTTCTCGTCTATCTTCGTGGTCGACGAACGGCAGAAGGCACTGGTCCTGCAATTCGGTCGCGTGATCGACGTCAAGGAGGATCCCGGCATCGCCTTCAAACTGCCGCTGGTTCAGGATGTCGTCTTCTACGACGACCGGATCCTGTCGCGCGACGTGCAGGCGATCGAGGTCACGCCCGCGGATGATCGGCGTCTGGTCGTCGATGCCTTCGCGCGCTACCGGATCGCCAACGTCCGACAGTTCCGTGAAGCCGTCGGTACGGAGGGTATCCCGGGCGCCGAGAACCGCCTCGACCGCATTCTGACGGCCGAGTTGCGCGAAGTCCTGGGTTCGGTCTCGTCCAATGAGATCCTGTCCGAGGATCGTGCGGCCCTGATGATGCGCATTGCCACGGGGGCCCGCGCAGAAGCGTCCTCCATCGGTCTGCAGATCATCGATGTCCGCCTCAAGCGCACCGACCTGCCGCCGCAGAACCTTGACGCGACCTTTGCCCGGATGCGGGCCGAGCGCGAGCGGGAGGCCGCGGACGAGATCGCACGTGGTGAGGAAGCCGCACAGCGCATCCGTGCCCAGGCCGACCGGACGGTGGTCGAGTTGACCTCCGACGCGACCCGCGAAGCGGAGATCGTTCGCGGTGAGGCCGACGCCCGGCGCAACGCGATCTTCGCGTCGGCCTATGGTGCCGATCCGGAATTCTTCGAGTTCTACCGTTCGATGTCCGCCTACTCGCGGGCCTTGCAGGGATCCAACAGCACCATGGTGCTTTCGCCCGACTCGGAGTTCTTCAATTATCTCAAGGCGGACCGCCCGAACGAGTAGTCGCGGTTGTCAGCATACCGCCACGAAGGCCGCCCATTCCGGGCGGCCTTTTTCGTTAATGCCGTCGGCACGATCCGCACCGGACTGCGCCCGCGACAGAAGCGATCTATCGCCGTGGCGGCCTGTGATTTCGCGCACCCCCTTGGCCGTTTCGATGCGCGGCCCTACGTTCCCAAGGAAGGCATCTTCACGCTCAAGTGATTACCCATGTGTTGCGTCGCGCCTGACTGATGCAAACATGCAACGGACCAGCTGTCGGACCTGCCGGCATCCATAGGTATCTTAGGAGGGAACTCTTGTTCACTGACACATATTCCAATCGCGTTGTCGTCCTGCCTCGGTTGCTGACGGCGATGCTGCTGGGGCTGGCGATGGTGATCGTCTCCAGCCTTTCGGCGGTGGCACAGGGACGGCCGGGGTCCTTTGCGGACCTCGTCGATCAGGTCTCGGGCGCCGTCGTCAACATCACGACGAACACATCCGTCGCGGTCGCCGGACCGGGACCGAACCGCGGCAACCCGCTCGAGGATTTCTTCGAGGAGTTCCGCGACCGCAATGCCCCGAACCAGCCTGATCGCCCCCGCCGCCGCGGCAGCGCGCTGGGCTCCGGCTTCGTCATTTCCGAGGACGGCTATATCGTCACCAACAACCACGTCATCGAAAATGCCGACGAGATCCTGATCGAGTTCTTTTCGGGCAATGAGCTGCCTGCAGAGCTGATCGGCACCGATCCGAACACGGATATCGCCCTGTTGAAGGTCGAGAGCGACAGCCCGCTGCCCTATGTTCCGTTCGGCGACAGCAGCGCGATGCGCACGGGCGACTGGGTCATGGCGATGGGCAACCCGCTGGGGCAGGGGTTCTCGGTCTCGGCCGGTATCGTCTCGTCGCTCGGGCGGGAACTTCAGGGCGCCTATGACGACTACATCCAGACGGACGCGGCCATCAACCGGGGCAACTCGGGCGGTCCGCTGTTCAACATGTCCGGCGAAGTCATCGGCGTGAACACCGCGATCCTGTCGCCCAACGGCGGCTCCATCGGGATCGGCTTCGCGATGGCGTCGAACGTCGTGACAAACGTGGTCGACCAGCTGCAGGAGTTCGGTGAAACCCGCCGTGGTTGGCTGGGCGTGCGCATTCAGGACGTCGACCCCGAACTGGCCGAGGCGCTGGGCCTCGAGAACGCCAATGGCGCGCTGGTGACCGACGTGCCAGAGGGGCCGGCCAAGGAAGCAGGCATTCTGCCGCGGGATGTCATCCTGAACTTCGATGGCGTCGACATCGCCGACACCCGAGAGCTTGTTAAGACGGTCGGCAATGCCCCTGTCGAGAAAGCTGTTCGCGTGACCGTGTTCCGCGACGGTGACACGCAGACCCTTCTGGTGACCCTTGGTCGCCGCGAAGATGCACAAGCCGCCGTTCCGGCATCCGCAGAACGCCCCGAAGGGCCAAGCCAGGTCGAATTGATGGGCATGACCGTCAGCAACCTGACGGAGGCTCTGCGCGCGCAACTGGGCCTTGATGCGGATGCGACGGGTATCGTCGTCTCCGACATCGATCCGAACAGCTCTGCCTATGAAAAGGGTCTGCGCGCCGGCGACCTGATCGAAGAAGCGGGTCAGGTTCGGGTCGAAAGCGTCTCCGATCTCGAAGAGCGTCTGGCAGAGGCGCAGGACGCAGGACAGAAAAGCTTCCTTCTGCTGATCCGTCGTGGCGACGATCCCCGTTTCGTGGCCTTGGCGCTGAACGAGTAGGACAGGCCATCCTGACCTGAAGCGGGCGCCCGGACGGGCGCCCGTTTTGCATTGCGGGTCCGGTCCCCGGCCGCGGTCTTGCGTCCGGATTCTCAGTCCCGGATCCGCTTGCCTTCCGCGTTGCCGGGGTGGGTCGGATCGGGGCCCCAGATCGCCTCGTAGGTAGAGACGACCATCCCCCGCCGCTGAAACAACACGAAGGCGGCGGCCACGATGCACCACCAAACGGGCAGAACGATCCACATCCAGCGCGGGGCATTCGTCTGCCAAAGGCCCGACAGGACGGCGAGCATCGACAGGATGAGGGCGGCATATCCGCTGGCCTTGTGCATGGCCTCGAAGGCATGTCTGCGGGGCGTCATGTCGTAGTGGTCACCGCGCAGGCTGCGCTTGTCCGTCGGCCCGCCCTTCGATCCGCGAAACGCCCCCGAGGTCGCCTGCAGGATGCCAAGCCAAAGGACGGCCCATCCCAGTGATCGATGCAGCCAGACAGTTGAGGTCAGGGATTCCACCGTGACCGGTCGGCTCAGAACCAGCCATAGGCCGACGGACATCATGCAAAGCGCGCCGATCTGCGCCCCCAGATGCAGGCGCCACCAGACCCGGCTGTCCACCACCTCGGGGTATTTCTGCCGGGGCAGCACCTTGAAGAACCGTGCTGCGACAACGCCCAGCGGCACCAGAAACCCCCAAGCCACGACCATCAGCCGCCCGTGCCAGCTGAGGTGAAAGCCCAGGTCATGGGCGCGGCTGGCATCGATCGGGGTGAACAGCCACTCTAGCACGGGGGTCTCCGGGGGTTGGCGCCGGGCTGGGCGCGGTGGGGGGCGTCAGCCCTTGACGGCACCGGCGGTCATGCCGGTGATGATCTGGCGCGAGGCGACGAGGGTGAACAGGATCGGGGGCACGGCAAGCAGGGTGCCGGTCGCCATGATCACACCCCAGTCGATGTCGTATTCGGTCAGGCTGTTGACGATGGTGACGGGCACGGTGCGCGAAGCGCGGTCGGACAGGGCGTTGGCCAGCAGAAACTCGTTCCACCCGACCCGGAAGGTAAAGATCGCGGCGGCGGCCAGACCCGGCTTGATCAGCGGCAGTACCACGAGGAAAAACGTCCGGAACGGTCCCGCGCCATCCATGCGCGCGGCCTCCTCCAGCTGGATCGGAACCTGCACGATGAAGGACTGCAGGATCCAGATCACGAAGGGCAGGTTCATCGCGACATAGATCAGGATGATCCCCGCGCGTGTCCCGTCGATGCCGAACTGGAACGTCCAGATGCCGAACACTGGCACCAGCAGAACGGCGGGCGGCACCATCCGCACCATCAACGTCGTCAGCGATGTGACCCCCCGCCCCATGAACCGGAACCGCACCAGCGCATAGGCCGCCATGCACCCCAGGATCAGGGTGATCGCCGTCGACACCAGCGATATGATCAGCGAGTTGATCAGCGCCCGCCCGAAGGTCTTGTCGCAGCGGCGGACATGCTCCGGCTCATACCAGAGGAAATCGCACAGCGCGGTCTCGTAATTACTGATCGTCGGCATGAACAGCAACGACGCCGTGGGCGAGGTGATCTGCACGTTCAGCTTGAACGAATTGGCGATCATCAACACGATCGGCCCGAGCGCCATGAAGATCAGCACGACCAGCAGGGCATAGAATGCGGGGTTCTGGCGGGTGGTTGGAGCGGCCATGTCCTAGTCCTCCGCCGCTTGGCGGATGCGCGCCGCGCGGGCTTCCTGCAACTTGGTGTAGGCGAACATCAGGACCGTCAGGATCAGCAGCAGGATCAGGAGCAGGTTCGACATCGCGGCGGCATATCCCAACTCCCGGAACTCGCTGGCCGTGCGCGAAATCCGCAGGGCAAGGATCTCGGTCGACAGGCCCGGCCCGCCGTTGGTCATCACCAGGATGACTTCCAGCACCTTGAAGGCGTCGATCACCCGCAGCAGGGCTGTCACGATCAGTACTGGCAGCATGAGGGGCAACTTGATGTGCCAGATCAGCTGCCACCCCGTCGCGCCGTCGATCCGCGCGGCCTCCATCGCCGACCGTGGCAGGGACTGCAAAGCGGCCAATGACAGGATGAAGATGAAGGGCGTCCACTGCCAGATGTCGGCGATCACGATCGATGCGAATGCCCAGTTTCCGTCCGACAGCCATGGGACGGAAGGCAGGCCGATACTGTCGAGGAACCGGTTAAACGTGCCGACGGTCGGGTGATACATGTAGCGCCAGATCAGGCCGACCACGATGGGGGCGACCATCATCGGCAGGATGAACACCGTGCGCAGCAGGGTCATGCCCCGCAGTTCCCGATCCAGCAGAAGGGCCAGACCGACACCCAGAACCATCTCGATGCTGACCACCACGGTGGCAAACTTCAAGGTGACCCAGAAGCTCTCGATAAACGCCGCGTCCGACAGAAGGCCCGCGTAATTGCGCAGGCCGACCCAATCCGCCTCGCCGATGCGCTGGGACGGGTTCCAGTCGAGGAACGAGGCATAGATCATGTAGCCGATGGGGTAGAGCAGGGCGACCGCCATCACCAACGCCGCGGGGGCGAGGAACAGGTAGGGGGTCAATCTGTTCGCATTGGCGAGCATGGAGGTGGTTCCTCGAATACGGTCGGGCCCTTGGAAAACGGCGGGCCTCTGTCTTCCTCTGGCGAAGGATACTTCTGCCGGGGGCACTGGGCGGGGGCGGGCTCGATGCCCGTCCCCGTCCGCAATCCGGGCGCGCCGGTCACACCGGCGCGCAAGACCTTGTATCAGACGCGCCCCGAACTCCGGGACGCGCCTGTCGCGGGCCTATTGCCAGGCATAGTAGCCGGCCTCTTCCATCGTGGCGCGTGTCCGCTCCGCCACGCCATCGAGGGCTTCCTGAATATCCAGCCCCTCGGTCAGGACCTGGCTCATGGTCGTGCCGATATCGGCGTTGATCGAGCCCCATGTCGGAATGATCGGGCGCCAGTCGGGGTCCGCGAATTCCAGCGCCTCACCGAAGGTCGCGGAATAGGGAAACTTCTCGTTCAGCTCCGCATTCTGATAGGTCGAGAAGCGGGACGGGTTGCCCCCCTCCATCGCCACGGCCAGATCGCCCTCCTTCGAGGTCAGCCACTGCATCAGCAGGAACGCCGCCTCCTTGTTCTGTGCGTTCTTCGGAATGGCCAGTCCAAAGCCACCGGTCTGCGACCCGCGCCGCACGCCCATTGGATGCATGGCGTATCCGACGTTGCCCGCGACGGTCGACTGGGTCGGGTCCTCGAACCCGGCGGCAAAGGCGATGCTGTCCATGAACATGGCGGCCTGACCCTGCTTGAACGCCGCAGCCGCCTCGGCGGGGCCGAAGGTCGTGCCGCCCTCGGGGCCGCAATCGACGATGGTCTTCAGGGCCTCCGCTGCCGCGACACCGGCCTCGTTGTTGATGATCGGTTCCCAGTTGTCATCGAATACGCGGCCGCCAAGGGGCGCGAGGTGCAGCAGGAACGCATGGCTGGCCTGATGGCCGGACGCCGCGCGGGACGCCATGCCCCCCATGCCGGGCTCCAGCTCGGGGATCTGACAGGCGATTTCAAGCAGCTCGTCGTAGGTTTCCGGCGCCTCGATCCCGTGCTTCTCGAAGATGTCCTTGCGGTACGCGAGCACGCTGGTTTCCGACCCGAAGGGCACGCCGAAGGCCGAGCCCAACTGTCCGGGCAGATAGCCCTTGGCCCCGCCCGCCACGCCGATGTTCTGCACATAGCCGTCGATCAGGTCCGACTGGTCGTAGGCCGGGTTGGCCAGCGCCGGGTTCATGAAATAGCGCGCGAGGTTCTCCAGCTGATCGGCATAAACGTAGTCGGCCTTGGAAAAGACGACATAGGCGATCAGGTCGTAGTCTCCCTCGTCCTTTGTCAGCTCCAGTGTCTGACGCTCCCGCATGCGCAGGTATTGCAGCTGGTCGACCTCGACCTCGATCCCCGTTTCTTCGGTGAACTGGTCCAGCACGTTGATCGCCGCATCGTAATGCGGATGCGCGGGGAAGTTCACGACCAGCGTCGTGCCTTCATAGGGGGCGTAGGGGTTCGCGGCGGCGGCGCCCGCGATCAGCGTGGCGATGGCCGCGCCCGTGAACTTCCATTTGGTCAGCATTGTAGATCCCTCCCTGGGTGCTGTGTTTGTGGGCTCAGAGGCGTGCGCCGCTGGCCTTGTCGAAAAGCATGATGTCGTTGGTCAGCACGCCGAAACGGCGCGCCTCGCCTGACGGAATGCGGTCGGAACTTGCGATCTCCGCCAGCACATCCGTCTTGCCGCAGCGGGTCACCAGAACCGATTGCGCGCCGAGGTATTCCGATACGATCACCCGCAACTGAATGTCCGATCCGCCTTCCATCACGATGGACGATGGGCGGATGCCGACCTCCACGTCGCGCCCGGCGGCTTTCTCGGCGCGGCGGGCCAACTCGGGGGGCAGCGGCAGGTCGAAGCCGGCGCCTGCCACGCGGTCGCCCGTGATCTGTCCCATCAAAAAGTTCATCGTGGGTGACCCGATGAAGCCCGCGACAAACCGGTTCACCGGGTTCGCGAACAGGTCCTCGGCCGATCCCTGCTGCTGGATGACGCCCGCATTCATCACGACGATGCGGTCGCCGAGGGTCATCGCCTCGACCTGATCATGGGTGACGTAGACCATGTTCTTGTCGATCGTGTCGCGCATCTCGGCCAGTTCGGTGCGCATCTTGGCGCGCAGCTTGGCGTCGAGGTTCGACAACGGCTCATCGAACAGGAAGGTCGAGGCATCGCGCACCAGCGCGCGGCCCATGGCGACCCGTTGACGCTGTCCGCCGGACAGCTCTGCGGGCTTGCGATCCAGCAGGTGGCCGATGTTCAACATCTCGGCGACGCGCTTCACCTCGCTGTCGATCTCGGCCTTCGGGCGCCGGGCCAGCCGCATGGCAAAGGACATGTTCCGCGCGATGTTCATATGCGGGTAGAGGGCGTAATCCTGAAACACCATCGCGATGTCCCGTTCCTTCGGCTCCAACCCGCCGATGGGGCGATCGTCGAAATAGATTTCGCCCCCCGACAGGGTTTCCAGCCCGGCAAGCAGGCGCAGGGTCGTCGATTTGCCACAGCCCGAGGGGCCGACCAGAACCGTGAACTCCCCGTCGTTCAGCGTCAGGTCCAGGGGCGGCAGAACGCGCACGTCGCCGTAGGACTTCTCCACCTTGTCGAATGCAATGCGGGGCAACGTGGACCTCCCAACCTCGGTGCTGTGTCATCCTTTCCTGTGGACGACCACTTGGGAAGATGGCACGTTCGACCAACGGCGTTAACGTTAACGTTGGCATCAAGCCACTTTCATCCAGAGGAGCTATGCCGCGCACCCGGTCCGTCAACCGAACCAGCATCCAGGATGTGGCCGCCGCGGGCGGCGTGTCCCTGATGACCGTTTCCCGATCCCTGCGCGGCGTCGATGGCGTGTCGGAGGCGACACGCTCGCGTATCGTGGCCCTCGCGGCCGAGATGAACTATGTCCCCTCGTCCAGTGCGCGCGCCCTGTCGGGGTTGAACGCGAACCTGATCGGCATTTCGTTTCCAACCCTTTTCAACGACGTCTTTCCCGACATCCTAGAAGGCATGCGCCGGATCTTCGACGAAGCCGGCTATTCGTCGGTGATGGACACGACCGATTACGACAGGATGCGCGAACTGGCTTGGGCGGATCGGTTCCTGTCGTGGCGTCCGGCTGCGGTGATCCTGACCGGCGTAGACCATGACGACAGGTTGCGCAGGCGCCTGACGGCCAGCGCCGTGCCCACGCTGGAAATCTGGGATGTGACTCAGACGCCGATCGACATCTGCGTCGGTATCGACCATCGCGCCGGTGGGCTGGAACTGGGGCGCAGGATCGCGGCCCTCGGCTATCGCAGGCCGGCCTATGTCGGCGCCCCCGCGGGCCTTGATCCGCGGGCGGACCAACGCTTCGACGGCGTGGCCGAGGCGTTCCGGGATGTCGGCGGCACGGCCCCCACGCGCGTCGCAGGTGTTGGCGGCAACAGTTTCGTGGTCGGCGCGGAAGGTTTCGGCCGGATCGACCTGCGGACGCCGCCGGACGTGGTGTTCTTCCTGACCGACAACATGGCCTTCGGCGGGATGATGGCGGCGCAGAAGGCAGGTTTGCGTGTGCCCGAGGATATCGGGATCGTCGGTTTCAACGGATTGGACCTGACCACCGTCCTGCCGCGCCCGATCACCACGATGACTTCGCCGCGCCGTCAGATCGGCCTGACGGGTGCGCGGCACCTTCTGGCACGTCTGCACGGGGTATCACCGCCCAAAATTACCCGCCTCCCGTGCGAGTTCGTCCCGGGATCGACTGTCAGGGCGCAATGAACATTGACCTTTGCGCCCGATGCGCGACACTGCCGCAGCGCAGAAACAGGAGGCGCCCATGGCCACGGTCCTGACATTCGCCCAGCAGAAAGGCGGATCCGGCAAGACGACGCTTTGCGCGCATTTCGCGGTAGAGCTTGCCGCGCGCGGTCTGCGCGTCGCCCTTCTCGACAGTGATCCGCAGGGATCGCTCGGCCGCTGGTTCATGACCCGGTTCGACCGCGACTCCGGTCTCAAGGGGGATCTGACGTTTTCCACCGCATCCGCGTGGGGCGTCAGCTACGAGGCGTCGAAATATCGCGACAGCCACGATTTCGTCCTGATCGACACGCCGCCCAAGATCGACAGCGACCTGCGCCCCGCCCTCAAGGTGTCGGACATGATTATCGTGCCCGTCACGGCCAGTCAGGTCGATCTCTGGGCGACGGAAGGCGTTCTGGAAATGGCCGCCCGCGAAGGCAAGCGTCCCCTGGCGGTGCTGAACCGCGCACGGTCCGGCACGAAACTCACGCAATCGGTCAAGGCTGCGCTGTCCGAGTTGGAGGCCGACCCGGCCGAGGCGGTCATCGCGAACCGCGTGGCTTATGCCGAGGCGCTGGGAGTTGGCCTGGGTGTGGCCGAGTTGAGCGGTGCAGGCGTCGCCGCGCAGGAGATCGCGGCCCTCGCGGACGAAGTCCTCGGCCTGTTGGACATCTGACGGCGGCCCCCACCCAAGGTGGCCTTGCCCCTTCTAACGCCAGATCCAGCTGTGATTTGCCAGCGCACCTTGCGCCTTTGCCAGCAGGCGGTTGCCCGGGCCGGGCCTTGGCCAAGGCCCGTGGGCCAGCCGATGCACAGCCGTTTCCGGAGGGCAGCTTTGGCCGATGACGGGGTCGAAATACCGCGGGTATTCGATCAGGGCAGCATGAACCAGCGCATCCAGCGTGGGGCGCGCGGCCTGCCTGCGTGCCGGGATGCGGCCCAGGTCGCGGGTCAGGCCCCATCCGGCATAGAACGGGGCGCCCAATGTCGTGACCGGGGTATCGCGCAGCAACGCCTCGAACCCCAGAAGCGAGGTCAGCGTCCAGACAGCCGAGGCGCGGCCGATCAGCGTCAGGGGATCCGCGTCGCTTGCGACGAGGTCCGCGTCCGGGGCCTCGATGGCCCCGTCGCGGAGGCCCGCTTCGACATCCGGGTGGGGTTTGTAGACGATGAACGCGTCCGGGTTGGCTGCGCGGGCGGCGCGCAGCAGCCCGGCGTTGTCGGGCACATCCGACGTGCCCAGCCGGATGGAGGCATCGTCGGAAACCTGTCCCGGAACCAGAAGGACCGGGCCATCCGGCAGGTCCGGCATGCCACCGGACAAATTGTATTTCGTGACCTTCGCCGCAACGACGGCCGCCCGCAGGGCCCGGGCCCGCGCCAGCCGTTCCGGGGGCAGGGCGGCGGCACGGATCACCGCATCCTCGAGGTCCGACCGTCGGGTCGGGTCGTAGTAGATGCCCTGTCGGTCGAGGACGAGGGACAGGGGGGGAACAAGCTGCGCGCCGAGGCCGCGGGATCGCAGGAAACCATCCTCCACCCGCGCGGTGATCTTCGATGCCGTGCCCGGGGCGGGCTTCCGGTCGCCATGGGTGATCACACCGACGTCTTGCCCCAATGCGTGCTGCGACGCGACATGGCCGGTCCCCCATGTCAGGTGCCGGGGGCCCGGCGTCTCGGTGTAGGTTACGCGGCCTGACAGAAAGCGTTGCACGGGCCGTCGTTTCCACAGACGAAAGCCTGACGCCGTCCACCCATCGGCATCTTCGCGCCACGCGCGGGCCCGCGCCTGCAGGATGCGAACGACATCGATCGGGTCGCAAAGGCAATCACGGTGGGGGTCGTACCATTTCGGATACAGCACCATCATGGCGGCGAACAGCTGGGCGCGCGTCAGGCGGCGCTGGCGTCGGGCCAGAGGCGCGCGCGCGTCGTCGAGACCCCAGCCGGACCATGCCGGTTGGCCGAACGTCACGGGCCGGTGGCCGTGCAGGATCGCCTCCCACCCCATTTGGCTGCTGACCGCATAGACGGCGGTCGCCCCCGCCAACAGAACCGCAGGGGGCAGGGCGCGTATCTCCAGCGTGGCGCCGTGGGTGGCGTCGGCCTCCGAATAATGACCCTGCCGAAGTCCCCGGGCCGTTTCGGGATGGGTCTTGATGAGGATACGGCTGCCCGGATTTTCCTCGCGCGCCAGCATCAGCATTTCGCGGAAGGTCGTCTCGGACGCGCCGCCGTGCCGGATCGAGGCATCTCCCCGCGTCTGATCGACGACAAGGACATAACCCGGCGCAGGCGGTTCGAGGTCGGTGCGGGTCGCGGCGTATTTCGTGACACCGCTGTGGCGCATCTCCTCCATCGCGGCGCGCGCGCGGGTCATCAGGTCGCCGTCGTCGAACGGATGCGTCGCGAGCAAGGTTTCCAGATCAGAGGGCCGTGCGCTGTCGAAATGGGCGCCTTTCCGGTCGATCAGCAGGCCAAGGGTCGCCCCGCCCGCCCGACCGGGATGAAGAGAGCGCAGGAACGCGTCCTCGAACCGCAGGATCGGGGCGCGCGTGCGCGCGGACAGCCATGCGGCGCGTGTGGCGGACGGGCCGTCCATGCCCCATGCTGCGACGTGATCGCCCGCACGGGGCAAGCCGGGTCTCAGGTCGACCCCGGCCAGCCATGCGATCCTGCGAATGCGGTTGGACAGGAAACCGCCAGAGACGAAGCGGGCGGTGATCCGCCCGCCGTCGTCGGTCACGTCACTCGATCCCGAGGGTCGCCGTCGCACCGCTCAGAGAGCCGAGAGACCCGAACAGCGCCGCGACGGACCGGTTCCACGCCACGATCGGCGCCTCGGTCACATAGACGGTATCGCCCGAACGGATGATGAAATCACGGGCGTTGAACATGCCGTTCGGCTCCGTCAGGTCCAGAACATAGACCAGCCGCTGCGTGCCGATCAGGTCATCGCGGCCCAGCACCGCCTTGGCGATCGGTTCGGGTTCGTTGCGGAACACGAAGACGCCCGTGGGGTTTGCAAGGGTCGCGTTCAGGCCGCCGACCTGGGCCAGAGCCTCGATTGCCGAGATGATCTCCGACTCGAACTCCAACCGCGTCTGCGTGCCGGTCGCACCCAGCACGGTAAAGGTGCGGCTGTCCTGTTCGATGAAGATGCGGTCGCCGTCGCGCAGCGCGATATCGAGCTGCGGGTTGCGATAGAGGTCCTGAAGATAGGCGGTTTCGGTGCGGTTGCCCCGGCTGACCGACACAAGCGCCACCTCGGTCGGGATCGACACGCCGCCCGCCGCCGCGATCATCGCGGTCAGGGTGCGGGTGGGCCGTTCGATGGGATAGACGCCTTGCGCGCTTGCGCCACCGACGACGGACACGGTGGCACCGTCACCGGCGAGGCGGCGGACGAGGACCTGCGGGTCAGGGGTCTGTTCGTCCAGACGGGCGGTGATGATCCGCCGCAGGGCCTCGGGCGTGTTGCCCGCCGCACGGATGCGGCCCGCGTAGGGAATGAAGATCATCCCCGAGGCATCGACCTGCACCTCGTCGATCAGGCTGGCCGAGGCGCCGGTGTTGGTCAGCAGGCCGTCCTCGACGTTCTCGTAGATGATCAGGCCCAGCGTATCGCCGGGGCGGATGGTGTCCGCGCCGATCGGGTTGGCGTTGCGGAACGCCGAGGAAAAACCCAAGGCCTCGGTCACGGCGGTGGCCGCGGTGACGCGATCGTTGACCGAAACGATGAACGCGTCGCCTTCCTTCAGGACGGAGCCTGCAAAGATCTCGCGTTTGTTGGGACCCGACCGGGGGAGGGTGGCGCAGGAGGCCACCACCGTCACGGCCAGAAACAAGGCGATTGCTTTCGCCCCCCTGCTTGGCTGAATGCTCACGTGTTGCCCTTTCGCTCTGCCTTCGGTGCCGCGTATCGCGGGGGTTGTCCCCCGTCTGCCGATGGTTGCCCATCGCACGGCGTTGATTGTCTTTTACAGTATCCTAACCGGACACCAATTTCAAATTCTGCCTCGGGGCCAGGTTGCCGGACCGAAGGCGGTCATAGGGGTCGAGGTCGGACAGCATCATATCGACGACCTGCCGCAACAACTGCCGTCGACCGCGCGACGAATAGAAGCCGCCCGCAACCTGACTGGTTTCCAGAAGGTAGTGGCGATAATCGCGGTAGGCCCGGCTGTCGGGCCGCTGCGGGTTGGCGAAGAACGCCTCGATCGGCTGGTCGCTGACGAACTCCGGCTTGGAATAGACGGACCGGCCCAGCGCCTTCAGCGGCAGACCGCGCCAGAGCGCCTGTTGCGCCGCAGTCGAATTGACGGTGATCGCGCTGCGCGCTTCGTTCATCAGGCCGGCGAGCTTGCCGCCGCGCAGATAATGCACCCGTCCCTCGAGCCCGTGTTCCGCGACCAGTCGCTTGATGGTGGCCTTGATCGGGGCGCGACCGTCTTCGAGGGGGTGCGCCTTGAGCACGAGGTGGTGATGCGTCGGCGCGCCCTTGGCGAACCCTTCGACGACGACCTCGAGGAATTCCGTCATGCAGGTAAAAGGCGAATGCTGCCGAAAGCTGGCATCATGGGCCAGTTGCATCAAACACAGGTGATACGGAAAGCCGCCGTGGGTGATGCGATGGGTGGCGATACGCCGTTCCAGCGCCGTCAGCGGCATCGTCACCAGTCGGCGCAGATACAGCCGGAACTCATGCAGGACCGTGACGTCGCGGTGGGGGCGATAGTTCCCGTAGGCTCCGGGTCGCGACAGCACGAACCAGTGATACAGCATTCCGTAGAAGACGTGATGCCGCATGTCGCCCCAATGGGCGGGCGCATCCGGCAGTTCGAGGTCAAGCTCTTCCAGCTCGGCCTGCATTTCCGCGACAGGCTTGTCCATCAGGCGCGAGTTGCCGTTTGATCCGCCGCGCTCGTAGCTGGTCCACCATGGCCGCAGATAGCCTTCTTCGAAAACATGGACGGTGATGTTGCGGGCATTGGCGATCTTGATCGCCTGCGCATGGATCGGACGGGTATCGCCATAGAGGACAAGATCCGTGATGCCCTTGTCCGTCATCAGCGCGGCACAGGTCGCGGGCCAGTCGTCGGCGGGCTTCTGATACGGAATGTAGCTGTCGCGGTCGAACCAGAAGGCATCGTCGCCCCGGTTGAAGCCGACGCGCCATGTCTCGCATCCCGCTGCCCGGAGAAGCCCTCCGAGGCGGTGGAAGAAGGGCCCGTGCGGCCCTTGCAGAAACAGGAATCGGCGCGTTGGGCGCATGTCACCCTCCGGGTATGATTGTTCCCGGTATGGAAACGCGGCAGGGCAAGGGAAAGGCTGCTTTGTGTCACGAATGCGGCACTTGCAGGGGGGGATGTGGCGCTTTAGCTGCAGGTATCGGCAACGACAGCAGCAAGGGGCCGGCAATGTTCACCGGAATCATCACTGACATCGGCATCATCCGTGACCTTGATCGGCGCGGCGACCTGCGCGTGCGCATCGGCACCGCCTATGATCCGCAGGGTATCGACATCGGGGCAAGCATCGCCTGCGATGGCTGTTGCCTGACGGCGGTGGATCGCGGCACGGATGGCGACGGCGGCTGGTTCGACGTGGATGTCAGCGCAGAAAGCCTCGATGTCACCGCATTGGGGCGCTGGGCCGTCGGTGGCCGGATCAATCTGGAACGGTCGCTGCGTGTCGGGGACGAACTTGGCGGGCATATCGTGTCTGGTCACGTCGATGGCGTGGCGCGCATCCTGTCGATCACGCCGGAGGGCGACTCGCAGCGGTTCACATTCGAGGCGCCCGCCGCCCTGGCGAGGTTCATCGCCCCCAAGGGGTCGGTCGCGTTGAACGGCACGTCGCTGACCGTCAACGCCGTCGACGGGGCGCGGTTCGGCGTCAACATGATCCCCCACACCCAGGAGGTGACGACCTGGGGCGATGCCGCGGTCGGTGATCCCGTCAATCTGGAGATTGATACCTTGGCCCGCTACGTCGCACGTCTGGCCGAGACGAGCGCCTGAGGCCATCCCTTGCCGCCGCGCGCGCAAACGGCCGTGTCCAGACCGACGATCACCTCCATCGAAGATGCCTTCGGTGATCGCTGCGTCGATCTGATCCTTCGGGAGGGGGCGTGGTCTTGGGTCGAATGTCGGCGCGACCCCGAGGATGCGCATGGCTGGCGACACCTGCACCCGCCCCGCGCGGGGTTTGCCGACCGGCAGGCGGCCCTCGACGATGCGTGCGGTGCCGTCGGCTGGCTGGCGTCAATTCTGGCCGCTAGACGTGGCCCCACAGCCAGGCGCCAGCCGTGATAAGCGCAATCAGCACCGGCTGATGCACCAGATAGATCAGCAGCGAATGCTGACCGGGGCGTGCGACCGCGAGGTGCCAGGGACGCTTGGGCGCAGGCCAGTGGGTCAGCCAGGTCCAGACACCTGTCGCCGTTCCCAGCCGCCCCGCCGCGACGCCCAGCAGCATGGGGGCAAGCCACGGGATCAGAGGTTCGTAATCCATCATCGGCGGCGTAACGGTGCCCAGCCCGGTCCAGATCCAGGTCGGCGCATCGAAAGCCCCCGATGACAGGCTGGGCCCGAACCACAGGATGGCGCCGGCACAGATCGCGGTGATCCACCACGGCAGGCGCAGGAACGCCAAGCTGACCACTGACGACAGCGCGATGGAATGCAGGATACCGAAGCGCACCCAGATCGTGGGCATCGCCACCCATGTCACCAGCGACACGCCCGCGGCGGCGGCGACGAGCCAGCCCAGTCGTCCGAGAAAACCGCGCCACCGGATCCCGCGCCCATGCGCCAGCCACAAAGACAGACCGGCGAGGAACAGGAAGCTGCCCGCGATGGCGCGCGCCGAGATATCCCACCAGCCGCCAAAGGTGGTGCCCGGCGGAACGAGGCCCAACACCTCGAAATCCCGTCCGAAATGAAAGATCGCCATCGCCAGCAGGGCTGCGGTGCGCGCCCAGTCCACGACGATCAGGCGCGGGCGTGCAGCGGGCGACGTCATCCGTCCCGGCCCAGTTCCACAAGGCCCAGCGATTGGGCGGACGGCGTGGAAAGGGTGCCGCTCTCCAGCCCGCGGCTCGATTGGTAGGCCTGCACCGCCTTGCGCGTCGGCACGTCATAGAAGCCGTTGATATCCCCGGTATAAAGGCCCCGGACCTTCAACGCGCGCTGGATCTGTGACACGAAATCCGGGTCGCGGTCCCGCAGGGCGCAGGGCGTCTGGAACCAGTTCTCGCCACGCGGGGTGACAATTCGCGTCGAGGTCACGGTCCGGAATCGCGCCGGGGCCAGAATGGTGCCGTCCTCGGCCAGGGTTTCGGGCGCCTCCTGGATCTGGCTCGTGACTGTTTCCAGCACGGCAGGCGTGATGCCACGGGCATAGCAGGCACCCGGCAGCGGATCCTCGGGCCCGAAGTTGCGCCGCACCTCCTGAACGGACGCGCCGGTGCAGGCCGCAAGCGCCATGGACGCCAGCGACAGGCCAAGACCCGTTCGAAGAAAATGTCTGCCCATCAGCCTCTCGATGCCGGCCGTGCCGGGGTTTCCCGACCATCGCCTGTTCGCGGGCACCCTAGCGAAGCTGTCGTCCGGCTCAATCGCCACCGTGACATCCGCGCACGGGGGGCGGGGATCGGCCCGCGGACCGTTGCACAGAGGCAACCCGGAGGCTAATCCGAATCCCGACCAATCCGCGATGGAGACGAGAAATGGCCAAGATCACCTATATCGAACATGGCGGCAAAGAGCATGTCGTCGATGTGCCCACGGGCCTGACCGTCATGGAAGGCGCGCGGGACAACAACATTCCGGGCATCGAGGCCGATTGCGGCGGGGCCTGCGCCTGTTCCACCTGCCATGTCTATGTCGCGCCCGAATGGACCGACAAGCTGCCAGCCAAGGACGCGATGGAGGAGGACATGCTCGACTTCGCCTTTCAGCCAGACGCCGAGCGGTCGCGCCTGACCTGTCAGCTGAAGGTGACGGATGCGCTGGATGGTCTGGTCGTCCAGATGCCGGAAAAACAGATATGATCCTGCGCGTCGCCTGTGCCTGTCTGGTGCTGGCGGCGCCCGCCGCGGCCTGTTCCGCCCCGCCATGGGCGGACGCGGTCGAAGGGTCCCGCGTTCAAACGGCAATCGGATCGCCCGATGGCATCTCCCATGCGTGGTATGCCGATCTGACGGATGTCTACGACCACGCCATACTTGGCGACGCATTGGAGCCAACCGTCCTGCATGTCTGGGGGGCTTCGACAATCGATACCTGCGGTGCATCGATTGCCGCCGGTCGGGGGCACGTCTTCGAGGATATCGCACCGCGCCTCGTCGATCTGACCGGTGACGGTCTACCCGAAGTGATCGCCATTCGCACCAGCGTGACCGAGGGCGGTCAGCTTGCGATCTACGGCGTCGACGCAGACGGTCTGACGCTCTTGGCCACGACTCCGTACATCGGGCGCAGCCGCCGTTGGCTCGCCCCTGCGGCGGTTGCCGATCTGGACGACGACGGGCGGGTCGAGGTCGCCTATGTCGACCGTCCCCATCTGGCCAAGGTCCTGCGCATCTGGCGATTCGACACCGATGCCTTGACCGAGGTCGCCGCGATCAGCGGCGTGACCAATCATCGGATCGGAGAGGACTTCATCTCCGGCGGCCTGCGTGTCTGTGACGGGGCCCCCGAGATCATCGTCGCCTCGGCCGATTGGCAACGGATGATGGCCCTGACCTTCGATGGCGTGACAATCGACGCGGTGGATATCGGACCATGGAGCCCCGCCCGAGCCGAGGCCGCGCTGGCATGCGCAGACTGATCCTCGCAGGACTGTTCGGGGCGCTTGGCGGCGTGGTGCAGGCAGAGACGCCGTTGACACCCGATGCGCTGCTCGATCGTCTTGTCGGTGGTGCGGCAACCTTCACCAACCCCACGAGCGGTCGTCTGCTAGGAATGGAGTTCTTTCCAAGCCGGCAGCGCAGCTTCTGGCAAGGTCAGGATGGGGAATGCAGCTGGGGCGATGTCACGGTCGACGAGACGACGATCTGTTTCCGGTATGACGAGGCGCCTGACCGCCTGCATTGCTGGTTGCCTTTCACGGACGGCGACCAGATTGCCTATCGGTCCGTCGATACGGGCGAGGTGCAGACGATCGCGCCACGGCGACAGGTTGATTTTGCCTGCACTGACGACCTGACCTCGTAACAAAAACCCCCGGCGCGCATTTCTGCGGGCCGGGGGTTTGTCGCGCGGGTCTTTGGC
Source organism: Jannaschia sp. 2305UL9-9 (assembly GCF_041403465.1). Lineage (NCBI taxonomy): Bacteria > Pseudomonadati > Pseudomonadota > Alphaproteobacteria > Rhodobacterales > Roseobacteraceae > Jannaschia > Jannaschia sp. 2305UL9-9. The sequence continues at coordinate 1,556,891 of NZ_JBGEHM010000001.1, read as the reverse complement.
GGGGGGAGGAGCCGCGTCAGGCCTGCGCGGGGAACGGCATCAGGGCGGGGGGGAGGACCCCGATGCCGGTCCTGTCAGGTGATCACTCGTCGTCCTGGCTCTCGGCGTCGATGCGGGCGAAGATGTCGGCACCGTAGGCCGCGTTCGCCTCCACGACGGTCGCGCCGTTCAGGCCGCGCAGGTCGTTGTTCGAATCGTAGTCGGCGTTGAAATGGGTGAAGGCCTCGCCTACCGCGCCGCTACGGGTGGAGACGGTGACGCCGTCGAACTCGGCCGCGCCGATGGCGACCTGCTGATTGTTGGAATCGATGTCCTGATTGAAGTGCGCGGCGGCGGCGGCGGCACCGGCGCCAACCTGGGCGGATGCGGCACCGGTCAGGGCGGCGGAGGCGATCAGGGCGGAGATGAGGAGCGTTTTCATGGGTCGTGTCCTTTGTGTGCGGCGCCGCGCGGTTCGGCGGCTGGCCTTGTGGGTTCGATGCGGCGGGGCGGTGTGCCCTGCTGATGGACAGGAGATGTCACTTCGAACGCTGCGCTTCAATGAACGAAGCCGTGATGCGTTCGGGATAAGCGCGCGCATATGCACACCACATCCGCCGGCCCGCACCGCCCTCACATCCCCGCGACGCCACCTCACGCGGGCGTGAAAACGGGCGGGAAACTGAAATGAAGAGGGGGTGTGAACAGGGGAACAGTCTTGAGGGTGTTGTTTAGGCGACGTGTCGTCGCAAAGAAAAAAGAGGGGACTTTCGCCCCCTCCCCTGTGTGAACACCTAACGCTTGGTCAATACTACAGCGCGCGCCAACCGATATCGCGGCGGCAGAAACCGTCGGACCAGTCGACCGCATCGACCATGGCATAGGCCTCGGCATGCGCGGCAGCCAGCGTATCGCCCCGCGCCGTCACGCCGAGAACCCGGCCCCCGGCGGCGACGATCCGGCCATCTGCCTCGGCGGTGCCGGCGTGAAACACCATGCGGCGGCTGTCACGCGGCAAACCGTCAAGCCCCCCGATCTCCGTTCCCTTGGCGTAGGCACCGGGATACCCCTTGGCCGCCATCACGACGCAAAGCGCATGATCCGCAGCCCAATGGACCTGTGCAGTGTCCAATCGTCCCTCGGCACAGGCCAGCAACAGGTCCAGCACCTGCCCCCCGAGACGCATCATCAGGCATTGGCATTCCGGATCGCCGAACCGCACGTTGTATTCCACCAGACTGGGCGCACCATCGTCGATCATCAGGCCGACGAACAGGACGCCCTGGAACGGAGTGCCGCGCCGGGCCATTTCCGCCATCGTCGGGCGCACGATCTGCGACAGGGCACGCTCCTCGACCTGCGGGGTCATGACGGGGGCGGGCGAATAGGCCCCCATGCCACCGGTATTGGGCCCCTGATCGCCGTCACCGACCCGCTTGTGGTCCTGCGCGGTGCCGAGGGGCAGGACCGTCTCGCCGTCCACAAGACAGAAGAAGGAGGCTTCCTCGCCGGACAGGAAGGCTTCGATGACCACTTCGGCGCGTCCGTGGGTGCCGTCGAAGATATCCTCCAGCGCGGCCTCGGCGTCGGCGCGGGTTTCGGCGACGGTGACGCCTTTGCCCGCGGCAAGACCATCGGCCTTGATCACGATGGGCAACGGCTGTTCACGCAGGTAGGCGCGCGCGGCGGCCACGTCGTCAAACCGGCCATAGGCCGCGGTCGGTGCGCCCACGGCGGCGCAAACCTCCTTCGTGAAGGATTTCGACGCTTCGAGGCGCGCCGCCTCGGCCGAAGGGCCGAACACCATGATACCGGCGTCCCGCAGGGCGTCGGCGACGCCTGCGGCAAGGGGGGCCTCTGGCCCGACGATGGCGAAATCGATGCTTTCGTCACAGGCAAAGGCGGCCACGGCGGCCCCGTCCAGAATGTCGAGATCCGCGCATTCCGCGATCTGCGCGATGCCTGCGTTGCCGGGGGCCACGATCAGGCGGTCGCATTTGGGGTTCTGCAGGACGGCCCAGGCGATGGCATGTTCGCGTCCACCCGATCCGAGGATGAGGATATTCATGGCGGTGCCCCCCTGTGACCTTGTGCCGGGGCGGTTTAGGCGGCGACGCGGCGGGGCACAAGATGCGGGCCTTATGGCGGCTGGTCCCCGTGCGCCCGGCCCGCTACTACGGTGGCATGATGGATCTGATCGATGACGAGGGCCCGACACGGGGCCGCAACGAAGCCGAATACACGGTATCGCAGCTGTCCAACGAGGTGAAGCGCACGTTGGAGGGGACGTTCGGCCGCATTCGCGTGAAGGGTGAGATCGGCCGCATCTTTCGCGCGCGCTCGGGTCACCTCTACTACGACGTCAAGGACGACCGGAACGTTCTGGCCTGCACGACGTGGAAGGGGCAGATCTCGCAATTGTCCGTCACCCCGGAAGAGGGGATGGAGGTCGTCGTCACCGGCAAGCTGTCGGGCTTCGGCGCGCAATCGAAATACAACCTGAACGTCGACGCGATGGAGGTGGCGGGCGCCGGTGCCCTGATGGCGATGCTGGAAAAGCGCCGCACGCAACTGGCCGCCGAAGGGTTGTTCGAGGCGTCGCGCAAGAAGCCGTTGCCGTTCCTGCCCGAGGTCATCGGCGTCATCACGTCCCCGCAGGGCGCGGTCATCCGCGATATCCTTCACCGCTTGGCGGACCGGTTTCCGCGCAATGTCCTGATCTGGCCGGTGGCCGTACAGGGGCGCGCCTGTGCGGGCGAGGTGGCGAACGCCATCCGGGGCTTCAACGCGATGGCCCCGGGCGGTGCGATCCCGCGTCCCGATCTGCTGATCGTGGCGCGCGGGGGCGGGTCGATCGAGGATCTGTGGGGCTTCAACGAGGAGGCCGTTGTCCGCGCCGCTGCCGACAGCCGCATTCCCCTGATCTCGGCCGTGGGGCACGAAACGGATACGACGTTGATCGACCATGCGTCCGATCACCGCGCGCCCACACCCACCGCCGCCGCCGAACGCGCGGTGCCGGTGCGGGCGGAATTGCTGGCCGCCGTGGCCGCGATGGGCACGCGACAGGCCCGCGCGGCCGAAGCGCACGTGCGCCGCAGGCAGCAGCGATTGGCCGACCTGTCGCGCGGCCTGCCACGCCCCGACACCTTGTTGCAGCGCCCGCGCGACCGGGTAGGGGGGCTGTCCGCCCGCTTGCCTGTGGCCTTGCAGGCGCGCAGCCAGATGGCCCGTGCGCAGCTGTCCGCGATTGCGGGGCGGCTGACCATCGGCGACCGGATGGGCGCAGAGCGGCAGCGCCTGACCGCCTTGGCGGCCCGGCTGGATGGCGGTTTGATCGCACGGCAACGGCGCGCCAGCGCCGACCTTGCGGCCCTTGGTGGCAGCTTCGACCGCCTGACCACCCGTGGCGTGGTACAGCCGCGCCGCGATCTGTCGCGCCTGGTCGCGCGTCTGACGCCCGCCACCCTGGTGCGTCGCACGGCGCGGGATCGCGACCGGTTGGCCACGACCTTGCGCGGGCTGTCCGCGATCGCCGTATCGGCCCAAAACGCGCGCGCGGCGCGCCTGACGGCCCTCGATCGTCTGCGCGAATCGCTGGGCTATGAACGCACGTTGGAGCGCGGCTTTGCCGTCGTGCGCAGCGGCGATCAGGTCATCACGGGTTCGGCCGAGGCCCGCGCCGCCCGACAGGTGACGATCCAGTTCGCGGGCGACGTTCGGGTCGAGGCGATCACCGGCGGCGGACCCGCGCCGAAGCGCCAGAAAACACCACCGCAAAAGCCTACAAAGGATCAGGGCAGCCTGTTCTGACGCCCCTTCTTTGTTCCTCTAAATATCCAAATCCGTCGCCCGCCTCAGACGCCGAGGTCGGGCAGGGGGCAGTCCAGCGCGGCTTCGTCCACGCCGGAAGTCACGAGGTCATCGGTCGAAAGCGCGCCGACGACGCGGGCGTGAAAGGCACCGTCATCCATCTCGATGAAGTGCCAGCATTGCGGGGCAGGATCATCGTCGTAGACGAAGCAGATGTCGTCATCGCGGTTGGCGAACCAGATGCCGCGCTGACACTGACCTCCTTCGAACGCCCAGATGACGCGCTTGTCCGTGAAATACTGCTCCGCGCCGAAGGGTTCGCCGTAGCGATCGAAATGCAGGGTCTTGCCGTGCACCATCTGCTCGAACTCCTGCGGGGTGACGACACGTTCGGCGGCGGCGGGCAGGGCGCCGCACAGCATCAGGATCAGGGGCAGGCTCAGACTCGGGCGCATGTGATCTCTCCTTCGGCGCCACCCTTGCCGGGGGCGTCGTCACTGTCCACCCCTTGCCCGAGGGCATGCACCAGAGGATGCATGATCCGCCGCCACCACCATGGCCAGAGGGCAAAGGTCACCATGACCGGCAGGGAATAGGGCAGCTGTGGCTGGCCCGCTTCGATGCGCAGCTCCTCCCACCCGCGGGTCGGGTGGGCATGGTGGTCGGAATGGCGCGGGGCGTGCAGCGTCAGCAAGTTGGTCACCACATGCGGCGCGTTCCACGAATGCTGCGGGCCGACGGGTTCCCATCTGTCACCGGCACGCGCGCGCCGCATCCCGTAGTGCAGGACGTAGTCGGTCACGAGCAGCTGGCTCTGCGCCAGAAGGCAGAGCGCGACATAGGCGGCAAGCCCCGCCCAGCCCAGCGTCAGCCACGCGACCCCCATCGCAAGTCCGCCACCGCCGACATACACCCAATAGGGGTTGCGCCGGTCCCAGCCGGATCGGCCGCGCGCCCGTTGGCGGCGTTTTTCCAGGGCAAGGCCCTTCCAGAACGAATGGTGCCAGGCGCGGAAGCAGAACCTCCACCAGCTTTCGCCAAAGCGGGCGGTATTGGGGTCCTCGGGCGTGGCCACGAGGCTGTGGTGGATGCCGGGATGCGCCGTCGTCTGATGACCGAACAGCAGGGTGATATACGTCCAGCGGCCCAGCGCGCGCCGGATACGGCCCGGCGCGTGGATCAACTCATGCGCGTTGGAGTTCATGATCTGGCCGAAGAACAGCCCGGCGGCCGCGAAATAGGCGATCCAGTTCAGGACCGGCCCGCCCTGTGGCAAGGCCCAGACCGAAAGCGCGAGCAGGGGGAAATGCACGATGGCCAGCCCATTGGTGATCGCCCGTGCCTGCCGGTCGGTCGGCGCGCGGTCGCCCGCGGGCATCACCTGGTCCAGCGCCGCGACGACCAGCGCCATCCAGACGAAGCTGAGGACATCCCATGCGCCATCAAGGACGGCGCCCGCAATCAGCAGGGCAACCGACAGGCCGAGGGCTGCGACGTAGGCGAGGATGGGGGGCATCGGGTCTCCGGCCAGTGGGTGTGGAATGCTGCGGGGGCGCGATTCGCGCCGTTGGACACTCTTGCCATGTTCTCGGGCAAAACGATGGCGGGCGTTGTGCCGCAGGCGGGCATCCGCCCGGACGCCGATCGGAAACCTGTGCCGACGCATGACGGCAGCGCCTGTTCCGATCCGGGCTCATCCCCGCTCGCCCGGACTTGCCCCGCGGGGGCGGGCTGCGCAAACAGGGTGGACGAGGTCGCAATCGCGCCTGTTCGGTCGGGTCACGCCGGGTATCATGGACGCAATGCAGGGGGGGGACCGCGATGCTGGACGAGACCAAGGGCAAGGGCGTGTGGAAATCCGGCAAGGGGCGTGGGCGCGCCACACCCAAGGGTCGGCAATACGACGACACCGCCCTGGCCGAGGTGCGCGCCCTGCTGGGCGACCGCCCGCGCCGCCGCGACCTGCTGATCGAGTTTCTGCACCTGATTCAGGACACCTACGGCCATCAGTCCGCCGCCCACTTGCGGGCCCTTGCCGAAGAGATGCGCCTGTCGATGGCCGAGGTCTGGGAAGTGGCGACCTTCTACGCCCATTTCGACCCGCTGCGCGAAGACGACCCAGTCCCCCCCGATCTGACCATCCGGGTCTGCGACAGCCTGTCTTGCGAGTTGGCCGGGTCAGAGGCGCTGATCACGGCACTGGACAAAGGCATGGACCCCGCGCGCGTTCGGGTGTTGCGGGCGCCCTGCATGGGCCGCTGCGACACCGCGCCCGCGCTGGAGATCGGGCACCGTCACGTCGATTATGCCACCCCCGACGCGGTTGCACGGGTACTGGCAGACGGCGATTTTCACCCCGTCATCCCCGCCTACGAGACATTCGACGACTACCGCGAAGACGGCGGTTACGACGTGCTGACCAGCTTGCGTGCAACCGGTGACTGGGCCGAGGTGCAGGACCGGATCGCGGCCAGCGGGCTGCGCGGGCTTGGCGGGGCCGGGTTTCCTTCGGGCAGGAAATGGGGCTTCGTGCGCGGCAATTCCGGCCCCCGCCTGATGGCGGTGAATGGCGACGAAGGCGAGCCGGGGACGTTCAAGGATCGCTACTACCTCGAACGGTCGCCGCACCTGTTCCTCGAAGGGATGCTGATTGCCGCCTGGGCGGTCGAGGCGAAGCGTATCTATCTGTATATGCGCGACGAATACCCGGCGGTATTGCATATTCTGGCGACCGAAATCGCCGTGCTGGAGGGGGCGGGCCTGATCCCGCCCGGGTATGTCGACCTGCGGCGCGGGGCCGGGGCCTACATCTGCGGCGAGGAATCCGCGATGATCGAAAGCATCGAGGGCAAGCGGGGCATCCCGCGCCATCGTCCGCCCTATGTCGCGCAGGTCGGCCTGTTCGGACGGCCCACGCTGGTCCACAACATCGAGACATGCCACTGGATCGCGCGCATCTGCCGCGAGGGGCCCGAGATCCTGTCCTCGGTCGAACGCAACGGGCGCGTCGGCCTGCGAAGCTATTCGGTGTCGGGCCGCGTAGCGCAGCCGGGGGTCTACCTGCTGCCCGCCGGATCGACGATCACGGATATCATCGCGGCCGCCGGCGGGATGGCCGCCGGGCATGTGTTCAAGGCCTATCAGCCGGGCGGACCGTCATCCGGGCTGTTGCCAGCCACGCTCGATGATGTGCCTCTGGATTTCGACACCCTGCAGCCGCACGGGACGTTCATCGGGTCCGCTGCCGTCGTCGTCCTGTCCGATCAGGACAGGGCGCGCGATGCGGCGCTGAACATGCTGCGGTTCTTCGAGGCCGAAAGCTGCGGCCAGTGCACGCCCTGCAGGGTCGGATGCGAGAAGGCGGTCAAATTGATGCAGGCCGACGCGTGGGACACCAACCTGCTGGAGGAGGTGAGCCAGGCCATGGTCGACGCGTCGATCTGCGGGTTGGGTCAGGCGGCCCCAAATGCGATCCGCATGACCATCCGGCATTTCGGGGAAGAGATCGGTGCGGGCGACCATTGAGGGCAAAGCCGGCCGCACCGGGCGGGATCCGGATATTTGAAGAAACAAAGAAACATGAAGGTGGCCCCGCCTCCGGGCCGATCCGAGTGCTGACCGACTGGGCGCGGGGCCTTCTTCGTTCCACGGTCATCGGCATCCCTGCCTGTACCGCCCGGTCAGGATAACGACCGATTGGTTAACAAAGGGTTGGAGCCTTCTTTGTTCCTTCAAATATCCAATCCCGACCGCCCCGCCGGACGCGTCAATTGCGATAGGCAGCGCACCGGCATCCGGCGCGCTGAACCGCCCGGCAGACGTCGGCCGCGGCGCGCTGGCTGCCTGCCGCAATGCGCAGCATGTGATAATTGCGGTTGCCCGGACCCCGCCGTGCGACGGGCACGATTTCCAGTTTCGATTGTGGTGCTGCTGCGCGGCAGGCCCCTGGCAGGCTGGCATAGGCCGCCTGGGCGGATCGCGGCGTGTCGCCGAACCCGACCTGTGCCCCCCATGCCGCAAAGCGTGGTTCTGGCGGTGGCGGCGGCGCCAGAGGAGAGACGCGCCGCTTCGCCGCCATCGCCACGCAAGCATCCTTGAACGGGGTCGCGCCGTCGAGGGCGAATGTCAGGCCGGTGGGCGGGCTGTCCCGCCACGTCTGTGCCGTGTGGCCCGTGATGATGCGCACGTAGTCGATGGTTTCGCGGGCCAATCCGCCCGTGCGGGCCTGCCAGCCTTCGGCTCGCCGCTCGCCACCGTTGTACCCGATGGCGGCCATTCCGACGTTGCCGTAGCGGCGGGTCATTTCGCCGAGGTATTCGGCAGAGCGGGCAATGGCCTCGGCGGGGTTGAACGGGTCCGACAGGCGGCGCAGACGCGCGGTGCTGTCGATGAATTGGGCAATGCCCTTTGCATTCGCCGGGCTGACGGCATTTGGATCGAACCGGCTTTCCTGCCACAGAAGGCGGGCGAAGTAGCCGGGGGGCAGGCCGTGCAGCCGCGCCTCGGCTTCGATCTGTGCGCAGACATCGGCGGCAAACGTCGCCGCGCGGATGCAATGACGTGGGGCGTCGATACCGTCGGAACAGGAAATCACAGCCGGTGGATCGGCCCGCAGGGGCGAGGCCAGCAAACACAAAAGGAAAACGACGCGCAACATGCGTCGGACGGTCAGGCGCAGGCGGGGCGCTGTCAACCGGCGCCTTGGAAACAATGCCGAAAGCCAGCGCCCGAAAGGTCGCGCGGGGGGCGGCGCGCCCTTTCGCCCGCCGCGATGGCATACTAGGTGAGGGACGAAAGGGGAGGCGCCATGTCGTTCTTCAAGAAGCTCAAGGATCGCCTGACGCGGTCATCCTCTCGCCTCGAAGAGGGGCTGGACGCGATCGTGGAAGAAGGAGCAGAGGCCGAAACGCCCAAGGCACCGCCTGCGCCCGACCCTGCGGTGCTGCCCCCCGAAGAGACCCCGCCGTCCGTCGAAACGGCACCCGATCCGGCACCTGTCCGCGCGCCGGCCCCCGAAACGCCTGCGGCCCCCGATCCCGCGCCCGCCGCACCCGCACGTCCGGGTCTGATGGGCCGCTTGATGGGGCGTGGCCCCACGCCGGATGCCCCGCGCCGCGTTCTGGATGATGAGATGCTGGAGCAGTTGGAGGAGCTGTTGATCGCCTCCGACATGGGCGTCGATACCGCCCTGCGCGTGACGGCCAATTTGGCTGAAGGGCGCATGGGGCGCCGCCTGTCCGTGCCCGAGATCAAGGGCCTTCTGGCGACCGAGATCGCCCGCATCATGGAACCTGTGGCCCGTCCGATGCCGCTGACACGCCAACGGCCTCAGGTCGTCCTCGTTGTTGGTGTCAACGGGTCCGGCAAGACGACGACGATCGGCAAGCTCGCCTCGCAGTTCCGCGCCGCCGGCAAGTCGGTCGTGATCGCGGCTGGCGATACCTTTCGCGCCGCCGCCGTGGAACAATTGCAGGTCTGGGGCACGCGCGCCGGCGTTCCGGTCATGACCGCGCCCGAAGGCTCCGACCCGGCAAGCCTTGCCTTCGACGCCATGAAACGGGCCGAGGCCGATGGCGCGGACCTGCTGTTGATCGACACGGCAGGCCGGTTGCAGAACCGTGCCGACCTGATGGAAGAACTGTCCAAGATCGTCCGTGTCATCCGCAAGAAGGACCCGAGCGCGCCGCACAATACACTTTTGGTGCTGGATGCCACGACGGGCCAGAATGCCCTGAACCAGGTCGAAGTCTTCCAGAAACTGTCTGATGTCTCGGGCCTCGTGATGACCAAGCTGGACGGGACGGCCAAGGGCGGCGTGCTGGTGGCGCTGGCCGACCGCTTCGGCCTGCCGATCCATGCGATCGGCGTGGGTGAGCAGATCGAGGATCTGGATGCCTTCGACCCCGAGGATTTTGCCGCCGCACTGGTTGGCGTGCGTGAATAGTCGTCCGGGCCTGGTCCGCGCCCCTTGCCCGACCACTGGCGCATTGCAGGCGCGGGTGATGCCGCACCTGCGATGGATGGCTCCATGATCAGCGGTCTGCTCGTCCTCGGGCCCGATCTGCATCCCGTCGACGAGGAGGAACGTGACGCATTCCTTTGCGCGGCCGGAAGCCTGCCGCGCGAAACCTGTCCTGCCGGGTTCCGGGGACATTCCGCCGTCTGGGCGCGCGACAACGACCTGCTGGTCGGACAGGCCGCCCTCGTCGTCCTGACCGACGAAAGCCTGCGGGCCCGATTGGTGCCGCGGGCCCTGCAGGGCGTGGCCGTGGGCGCGATCGATGCCTTGGCCGTGCGGGCCGAATACCGTGAAACGGGGCTGGAGGAACGGATGGTGCGACGGCTGATCCGCGATTTCGCGCGCGGCGACGAAGCCCTTGTCTTCGTGGGGGCGGCCCATGCGCCGGTCCTCGCCTCTACCCTTGAAACACTCGACGCGGTGGACGGGGTGCTGGGATGACGTGGTTGACCGCGATCGAGGGGACGCAGACGGGGCACCATCTTGCCATGGTCCTGGCGCTGTCGGCGGCGCTGCTGCATGCATTCTTCGGGGCCCTGCAAAAGGGCCGCTACGACCCCTGGACCTCGCGCGCGATCATCGATTGCAGCCTGCTGGTCCTGTCGGCACCGATCGCCCTGTTCGTCGTGCCCTGGCCGCCCCTTGACCTGTGGTGGGTGTTCGCCGGGATGGTCGTGATCCATTTCATCTACAAGGTGCTGATGGCGATGACCTATCAGCGCGGGGCCTACACCGTCGTCTACCCCGTCGTGCGCGGCACCGGGCCCCTGTTCACCGTGCTCGGGGCGGGCCTGATCTTCGGCGAGCATTTCACCGGCGTGCAATGGGCGGGCGTGGGCCTGCTGATGGCCGGTCTGTTCGGGCTGTCGGCCTATAACATGGCCAAGGTGACGGTCGCGCGCGAGACGCTCGTGCCCGCCCTTGGTCTGGCCGTCGCGGCGGGTCTGTCGGTTGCGGTCTATACCACGTGGGATGCCTGGGGCATTCGTGCGGTCGAGAACCCGTTCACCTTTCTTGCGTGGTTCTTCTTTCTGACCGCCTTCGACTTTCCCGTGATCGCGGCGGTGCGACGCCGCTGGCCGCGCCCGGATGCGGCGATGGTGCGTCTGGGCCTCTTCGGGGCCCTCATCGCGTTCGGATCCTTCGGCTGCGTGATGATGGCGACACGATTGGACAGCGTGGGCGAGGCCGCGATCCTGCGCGAGACGTCGACCGTCTTTGCGGCGCTGATAGGATGGCTTTGGCTGAAGGAGCCCGTCGGCCCACGCCGGATCATGTTGATGTCCCTGATCGCGCTTGGTGCGGTAGTGGTGGAAATCGGCGGCTGACGTTGTTACCTGCCCTTCCAGATCAGGAGGCACCGCCCATGTCCGAGAAAACGATTGCCCCATGGGTCAAGTCCACCCTGGAGCTTGGGCCCGTTCTGGGCTTCTTTGTCGGCTACCTGTGGCTGAAGGACGAAGTCTATGTCGTGAACGGCACGGAATACGGCGGCTTCATCGCCGTGACCGCGTTGTTCATTCCCGTCATCCTCGCCTCAATGGCGATCCTCTGGTGGCTGACGGGCAAGCTGTCGCCGATGCAGGTTCTGACCGCGGTGCTGGTCGTGGTGTTCGGCGGGCTGACCGTCTGGCTGAACGACGAGCGGTTCCTGAAGATCAAGCCCACCATCGTGAACCTGCTGCTGGGGGGGGCATTGTTCGCGGGCCTATGGCGCGGGCGCAGTTTCCTGTCGATCCTGCTCAGCGAAGCGATGCCGCTGGATGATGCCGGCTGGATGATCCTGACACGGCGACTGGCGTGGTTTTTCGTGGCCTCCGCCGTCGCGAACGAGATCGTCTGGAGGTTCTTCTCGACCGAGTTCTGGGTGACGTTCGAGACGTTCTTCCTGCCCGGTTCGATGTTTGCCTTCTTCATCAGCCAGGCAGGTCTCATCTCGCGCCATACCATCGCGACCGACGAGGAAAGCTGACGCCGCCAAGGGCGGCGTCTTGGCCTTACCGTTTCGGCGGCTTGGTATAGGGCTTGCCGCCGGGAGCTTTCGTCGGTTTCGAGATACCACGACCACGCTGCCCGCCCTTGCGCAGGGACACGGATGTGTCGGCCCGCATCGCGGCCTTGCGTTCGCTTTTCGACTGACGCTGTTCCGTCTTGCCCTTTGCTGCCAGACGATCGCCGCGCGGTGCACGGTCGTCGTCGCTGCGGCGACGGGGATTGGCATCGTCCTTCGGGCCCCGGCGGGGGCCACCCTGCGCGGGGCGGTCGCCGGGTTTGCCGCGCGGCGGGCGCTGGTCGTCGTTGCGGGTAAAGGGGGGCTTGGCGGTGCGCGGCTTGCCCGCCGTTGCCGACCGGTCACCGCGCGGGGCGCGGGGCGCACGGTCGTCGTCCTGTCGATTGCGCGGCTTGCCACCCTTGGGTCGGTCGGTGGGGCCGTCATCGCGGGCCGGGCGCGCGTCGCGCCGGGGGCCACCGGGTGCATCGCCCCTGGGGGCCTTGCGGCTGGGCTGAGGCTCGGCCATGTCGCGGCGGCTTTCGGCGAAGGTGCCGTCGAAGATCGTCTCAAGCTGATCGCGCAGGACGCGGGGCTTGATCTCCTCGACCTCGTCGGGCGCAAGCGTGCCCAACTGGAACGGGCCATAGCTGACGCGGATCAGGCGGTTCACATAGAGGCCCACCACCTCGGCGGCGCGGCGGATTTCACGATTGCGCCCCTCGCGCAGGCCGACAGTCAACCAGGCGTTCGCGCCCTGCTGACGGTCGAAGGTGACCTGCATGCCCTGGAATCTCTCGCCATCGACCTCGACACCATCGCGCAGCTTCTGCAGCGCGGCCTCGTCGGGGCGACCGTTGACGCGCACGCGGTAGCGGCGCAGCCATCCGGTCTCGGGCAGTTCCAGCCGACGCTTCAGGTCGCCGTCGTTGGTCAGCAGCAGCAACCCCTCGGAGGTCAGGTCAAGACGCCCGATGGACAGCACCCGGCCAAGCCGGTCGCGCAGGGCATCGAACACCGTCTCGCGGTCCTTCTCGTCGCGCTCCGTCGTCACGAGGCCGGCTGGCTTGTGATACATCCAGACGCGGGTGTCGTCCTTTTGCGGCAGGGGTTTGCCATCGACCGTGATCCTGTCCCCCGGTAGCACGTTGGTGGCGGGCGACGAAATCGTGCGTCCGTTCACCGTGACCCGCAGGTCGGCGATCATGGTTTCGGCGTCTCGTCGCGAAGCGAGGCCCGCGCGGGCGATCACTTTGGCAAGCCGGTCACCGGCGGGGGTATCTGTGCTGTCGGTCATAAGGGGCACCTATCGGCAAAGGCGGTCCGTGGGAAGCGGCTTGCGCACCGCATGGCGCGCGGGGCAGGGAGGGGGCCATGTTCCGGTCCTTCATGCCCCTTGCCCTGTCCGAGGCCCGCGCCGCCGCCGCCCGCGGCGAGGTGCCGGTGGGTGCCGTCGTGTCGCGGGGGGCGACGGTGCTGTCGCAGGCCGGCAACCGCACGAAGGAGTTGTCGGATCCCACGGCGCACGCCGAGATACTGGCCATCCGCGCCGCCTGCGCCGCGATCGGGTCCGACAGGCTGGAAGGCTGCGCCTTGTGGGTGACGCTGGAACCCTGTGCGATGTGCGCCCAAGCCATCAGTCATGCGCGGCTGGCCCGCCTGCATTTCGGCGCGGCGGACCCCAAATCGGGCGGAGTGCTGTCCGGGGCGCGCATCTTCACGCATCCGCAAACGCACCATCGTCCCGAAATCCATGACGGCATCGACGCCGACGCCTGCGCTGCGCTGTTGCGCACGTTCTTTGCCGCACGGCGTTAGCGCGTGACGGCACAGGTCCCGAATGTCGTGATGATCGTGCCGGCGGGGCATTCGCCAAAGCGGTAGTCGCCCCGGTATGCCGTGGCCCGTTCGGACGCATCGCCGTATTGCCCGCCGATCACCTGGCCGGTCACGCGGGGCGCACGCTGATAGTATGTGGGTTGTGTCGCGACGCCCGATCCGACGTTCGAGTCGGACGCCGGTGCCAGATCGATGGCCTTGTTGTCGCTGACGACGCCTTCGTTGAACTGTCGCACGGCTTCGGCTCGGGGGCTGCCAACGGGGGCGACCTGCGCGGCCAACGGCGCAGCGACGAGGGTCATCGCGATCGTAGCGGTCATGAGGCGGGGGAACATGGGTCTCTCCTGCAACTGGGGTCGGCTGATGCCGATTGCAGTCAGAACGCGCATGTTAAGGAAAAGTTCACCATGGGGTGACGGCCCAGCGTGGGGGGGGCCGGGTTGCCGGGGCACGAGGCTCCGGCAACGAAAAGCTCAGTTGTCGCTTTCGGCGGCAATGCTGGCCAGGATCATCTGAGCCTTGGAGCCATGTGTGCTCCGGTCGCTCTTGGTGGTGATCAGTTGGGTCGCGGTTGCGCTGGAGGCGTCGGCAGACTCCGCGGCCGAGACAGCAGGGACAAGCCCGGCAGTCACGGATACGGAGAGAGCGGCGACCAGCAGGGCGGAATTCACGAACTTGGTCATGTCACGTTCCTCTCTGTCTGCGGTTGCCGTCTGGGATGGCAAAGAAACCATCGAAGATCGGATGCCCGAGATGGGCGAAGGCGGCGGCGTCATGCCCCGTTCCATGGAGGGGATATGGTCCTCTTCCTGATCAACCTCAATGCACGGGTGCGTGAATGGCGGCGTATTTTTGTGCGTTTTTGCAACGCCCATCAGGCAACCGCGCACCGCCCTCGCAAAAACGCGATCAGATCGCACGGCTGCGCAGGCAATCTTTCAGCGATACCGGTCCTGCCACGTGGGAAGGGAGCTTTCGGCCGTCGCCGCATGGACGCCCCGTGCAATCGCGCGCGACAGACAGGCGGCCGCCGCATGCCCAAGCCGCAGGCCATCCCACACGGGGTCCGGCAGATCCCGTTTTCCCGTGGCCGCCGCAAAGATCAGATCCCCGTCCATCGGGGTATGACTGGGCTGGATGGCGCGGGCCATGCCGTCATGCGCAGCCGTCGCAAGGCGCGTTGCCTGTGCCTGCGTCAGCCGCGCATCCGTCGCGACGATGGCAATCGTCGTCGCCTCATGCGGGCCGGAGGTTCCGAACGGCTCCCAATCCGGTGGCAAGAGGCCCGGCGGGGCGCCGCCGAACTCCGACGCCAGTTCCCACGGCGCGGCAAAGAACCGTCCCGCGTCGTCGCAGACCCGGCCGAGGGCGTTGACCGCGACCAGGGCACCAACCGTGATCCCGTTGTCGAGAACGCAACTCGCCGATCCCAGGCCACCGCACAGGTCCATCGTCGTCGCGCCGTATCCGGCACCGTGGCTGCCGATATCGAATGTCGGACCGGCGGCGGACAGGGCCGCGCGGCCCAAGGCGGCATAGGGATTGGCCGTCCAGGTCTTGTCACCGCCATTCAGCAGGTCGAACAGGATCGCCCCCGGCACGATCGGCACGCGCTGATCGCCGACTGCGAACCCCCGGCCCATCGCGCGCAAGCCGTCGGTCACCCCGGATGCCGCATCCAGACCAAAGGCCGATCCGCCCGACAGGACCAGCGCGTCGACCTCCTGCACCGTCTTGTCAGGGGCCAGCAGGTCGGTTTCACGCGTGCCGGGGGCCCCGCCCATGACATGCACCCCCGCCGTGAACGGGGCATCCGCCAAGAGCACCGTCGCGCCGGACCGCAGGGTGGCATCATGGGCATTTCCGACCCGCAGGCCCGCGACATCGGTGATCAGGTTGCGGGCGCCCGGCGTCATGGTGTCGCCCGCGTGATCTGTCCGACATAGCGGCCGATCCGCCGCAGGCGCTTGTCGGTATCGAAGCGCCCCGTCACCAGCGCGCCGGGCAGGACAAGGATCACCGTGTCCGACACTGCCTCGGCCGCGATTTCCACGGCAGTATCCGCGTCGAAGTAACCGCGCAGACGGCGCGCGTGGGGGGACTGCACGACCTCGACGTGATCGAGATCAGGGGCAAGGCCCGTCCGTTCGGCGGCGTCGAGAAGATGGGCAAAGGCCAGCTGCTGGCTGGCGAAGGCGCCGGCCAGAACCTCGATCTCGGCTTCCAGCCTCATGTCGCAGCCGCCGCGATCCGGGCCGCGGCGTTGACGGCACGGCCCTGACCACGGATCGCGCCCGCCGCCCAGGCGATCGCGGTACCTTGCCTTGCGCCGGGGACAACCCGGTCGGGCGCCTTGCGTGCCGCGACCTGCAACCGGACGCCAGCCTGATCGATCTTCATTGCGTTTCCTTTCCTGCGCGGCCTCGCGACATCGCCTCAGATGCAGCGGCCGCCGTCAACCTCCAACCCTACACCGGTGATCATCGACGCCTCGTCCGAGCACAGGAACGTCGCCGCGGCACCCATGTCCTGCGGGGTCGAAAAGCGGCCGATGGGGATCGAGGCGAGGAACCTGCCACGGATCTCGGGGGTGTCCTCACCCATGAAGCTGGTCAGTAGGGGTGTCTCCCCTGCGACCGGGTTCAGGCAGTTGACGCGCACGCCGTCCGGCGCAAGCTCCACCGCCATGGCTTTCGTTGCCGTGATCATCCAGCCCTTGGAGGCATTGTACCAGTTCAGCCTCGGGCGCGGCGACACCCCCGCGGTCGAGGCGATGTTCAGGATTGCCCCGCGTCTGTCGGCCTTCATGATCGGAACGATGTGCCGGGCCGACAGGAAGACGGACTTGGCATTGACCGACAGGACGCGGTCGAACTCCTCCTCGGTGACGTCCTCCATGGCTTTCGGCAGGTGCGTGATGCCGGCGTTGTTCACGAGGATGTCGATACCGCCCATCATGTCCATGGCCTGCGCCGTCAGGCGGGCCCAGTCGGCGTTGCTGGACACGTCCACCTGCGCCGACAGGCCGGTAACGCTGGCCGCGACCTCGGCTGCGCCGTCCCCGTTCAGGTCGGCCACGAGGACACGCGCGCCTTCGGCGGCAAAAGCCTCGACGATGCCCTTGCCGAAGCCCGAGGCCCCGCCCGTCACGATCGCCGTCTTTCCCGCCAGTCTCATGCCCTGTCCTCCCTTTCGACAGCGGCAGGATGCCCAGAAGGGTCCGTGGGGGCCAGAGCAATTTGGACGAATCGACAGGCGTGATAGACTGCGATCCAAATAGGGAGGGTCGTGACATGGATCTTGGAAGCATCGCGCGGGAACTGGTCGCAGGATGCCGCGAGGGGCGGGAGGCCGAGAACCTCGGCAAACTCTATTCCGAACACGCGGTCAGCGTTGAGGGTGCCGATTTCGGCGGCACCGGGCGGGAGGCCGTCGGGTTGGAGGCCATTCGCGGCAAGCACGCATGGTGGGACGCGAATTTCGAGGTCCTGTCCGCCACGGTATCCGATCCCATGCTGCATGGGGATGACCGGTTTGCCGTGCTGTTCGGGGCGCGCACCCGCAACCGGGAAACCGGAGCGGAGGAAGAGATGACCGAGGTCGCCGTCTACCACGTCGCGGACGGCAGGATCGTGCGGGAGGAATTCTTCTACGCGCCCGAATGACGCACGCGCGCATCAGCCATGATGCGCGGCCACCGTCTTGAGCTGGCTGAAACCATAGAGCGCTTCGAAGCCTTTCTCCCGCCCGTGGCCGGACTTTCCGACACCGCCAAACGGAAGCTCCACCCCGCCACCGGCACCGTAGTTGTTGAGAAAGACCTGCCCCGCGCGCAGATCGCGGGCCAGCCGCATCTGACGTGCGCCGTCCCGCGTCCAGACACCTGCCACAAGGCCGTAGTCGGTGCCATTGGCGATGGCGACGGCCTCTTCCTCGGAGGTGAAGGGGATGACGACCTGCACCGGGCCGAAGATCTCGGCCCGGGCGAGGGGGTGATCGCCCGTCGCCCCGGTCAGCAGGGTCGGCGCCACGAAATGCCCCCCCGTTCCGGCCACCTGTCCCTCGGCGGCCACGGTCAGGTCGCCCGCGCGGGCAAGGAACCCTTCCACGATCTCGCGCTGCCGGGCCGAGATGAGGGGCCCGAGGTCCAGATCCTCCTGCGCGGGTCCGACGCGCAGGTCGCGGTAGCGGGCGGCCATGCGCGACACGACCGCGTCGTGGATGTCTGCGTGAACCAGGATACGGGACGCGGCGGAACACGTCTGACCCGCGTTCTGGATCCCCGCGTTCACGAGGAAGGGCAGCGCCTCTTCGAGGTCGGCGTCGTCGAACACCAGTTGCGGGGATTTGCCGCCCAGTTCCAGCGTCACCGGAACGACGTTCGTGGCGGCGGCCTGTTGCACCCGCACGCCCGTTGCGACGGATCCGGTGAAACTGATGTGATGCACGCCGGGGTGGGCTGTCAGGGCGGCGCCCGCCTCGTCCCCCAGTCCGGGAACGACGTTCAGCGCACCTGCGGGCAGGCCCGCCTCCTGCGCGATGCGGGCAAAGGCGAGGGCGGTCAGACAGGCTTCCTCGGCGGGTTTCAGAACGCCGGCATTGCCCATGGCCAGTGCCGCGCCGACGGACCGGCCGATGATCTGCATCGGGTAGTTCCACGGCACGATATGGCCGGTGACGCCATGCGGCTGTCGCAGGGTATAGACGGTATAGCCGTCGAGATAGGGGATCGTCGTGCCATGTACCTTGTCCGCCGCGCCGCCGTAGAATTCGAGATACCGCGCGAGGGCAACGGCATCGGCACGCGCCTGTGTTAAAGGCTTGCCGACATCCGTCGCCTCCAGCAGGGCGAGGTCATCGACACGCGCCAGCACCATCTGGCCCATGCGGGCCAGGATGCGCCCGCGTTCCAGTGCCGTCATGCGCCCCCATGGACCGTCAAGCGCGGCCTGTGCGGCTGTCACGGCCGCATCGATGTCACCGGCGGTGCCGCGCGCGATCCGGCCGATGGTCTGACCGGTCGACGGATCCTCGACAGGCAGCGTCGCGCCCCCCCGTCGCCAGACGCCATCGATCAGCATTTCCTCGGTGTCGAACCATGCGGTCATGTCTCTGTCCTGCCTTTTCTGCCGGGTGGCGGGGGCTGCGTGGCGGACAGCCACGCGGCCGGGATCGTCGGGGCCGCGGCGATCAGGCTGCGGGTATAGGTGTCTTCGGGCCTATCGAAGACCTGTTCGACCGGCCCGCTTTCGACGATGCGCCCATCGCGCATGACGAGCACGCGATCGCAGATGGCACGCACCACCGTCAGGTCGTGGCTGATGAACAGATAGGACAGGCCAAGCCGGTCCTGCAGATCGTCCAGCAGCGCGAGTATCCGGGCACGCACGCGCACGTCGAGGGCACTGACGGCCTCATCGAGGACCAGAACATCCGGTCGGGTGATCAAGGCACGGGCGATCGCGATGCGCTGTCTTTGCCCGCCCGAAAATTCGTGGGGGTATCGGGTCAGGTCGTCTGCCGACAGGCCGACCTGTTCCAGCGCCTGCGCGGCACGCGCCCCGGCATCGGCGGGCCGGCCGGTCAGGTGGAAGGGCTCCAGCAGGATACGACGAATGGACCAGCGGGGGTTGAAGCTGCCATAGGGGTCCTGGAACACGACGGAGATGGCGGCCCTGTCGGCACGGGTCATATCGGTCCCGCCGGGGGCGCCACGGAAAACGATCTGCCCGCCCTGCAATCCTTCCAGCCCGAGAAGGGCGCGCGTCAGGGTCGACTTGCCACAGCCGCTTTCCCCGACAAGGCCAAGGCTTTCGCCCTTGTGCAACGTCAGATCCACATCGCTGACCGCGGTTTTCGCACCATAACGGCGTGTCACGGCCCTGGCCTGCAGGATCGGGGTATCACCGCTCGGGCGGGGCAGGCGGGGGGGCGGTTGCGTGGCTGTCAGAAGGTCGGCTGTATAGGGGTGCACGTGGGCACGGAACAGGGTTTCGGTCATCCCTTCCTCGACGATCTGCCCCGCACGCATCACCGCCACATGATCAGCCATGCGCGCCACGACCCCGAGGTCATGGGTGATCAGCAAGAGGGCCATTCCGGTTTCATCCACGAGGTCGCGTAGCAGGGCGAGGATGCCCGCCTGTGTCGTCACGTCCAGCGCCGTCGTCGGCTCATCCGCGATCAGCACATCGGGCCGCAGGGCAAGCGCCATGGCGATGCAGACCCGCTGACGCTGTCCGCCCGACAACTGGTGTGGATACCGATCCAGCGACAGCGCGCCCAGCCCGACGCGGTTCAGGCAATCGCGCGCGATGTCCCGCGCTTCGGCCGCGCGGGTGCCGCGCAGGCGCAGCGTTTCGGATACCTGCGCGCCGATGGTCTGCACCGGGTTGAGTGCGGTCATAGGCTCCTGAAAGATCATTGCGACCCGCTGCCCGCGAATGGCGAGCCACTCCCCCTCGGTCAGCCCCATCAGGTCCCGGTCCCCGGCGAGGACCGCGCCATTCGGCTGCGCCCCCTGCGGCAGCAGGCCGATCATCGCGAGGGCGGTCATCGACTTGCCGGACCCGCTTTCCCCGACAAGCGCGGTCACGCGCCCGGCGGGCACATCCAGCACGACATTCCGAAGGACCGGGGTGCCGTGGATCGACAGGGACAGATCCTGCACGCGCAGCCCGGACCCGGTCATGCCCGCCCCCGCAGGCGCGGGTCCAGTCGGTCGCGCAGACCGTCGCCCAGAAGGTTGAGGCCCAGCACCATCGCGACGATGGCCAGTCCGGGCAGGATGGCAAGCTGCGGTTCGGAATAGATCATCGTCTGCGCGTCCGACAACATGCGGCCCCAGCTTGCGGTGGGCGGCTGGGCGCCCAGCCCGACGTAGGACAGGGCTGCCTCGGCCAGGATGCCCAGGCTGAACTGGATCGTGGCCTGCACGATCAGCAGGTTGGCAATGTTCGGCAGGATGTGTTCGGCCGAAATGCGGGCAGGGGTCTTGCCCGCCACCCGCGCCGCCATGACATAGTCCAGTGTCCAGAGCGGCAGGGCCCCGCCCCGCGCCACGCGGGCAAAGACGGGAATGTTGAAGATGCCGATGGCAAGAATCGCATTGACCGCCGAAGGGCCGAATACGGCGGTGATCAGGATCGCGATCACGAGGGATGGAAAGGCAAAGATCAGGTCGTTGCCCCGCATGATGACCTCGTCCAGCCAGCTTGCGCGCCGCGCGGCCGCCGCAAGGCCCAGCGGCACGCCGATGGTGATGCCGATTCCCACCGCCACCAGGGCCACGGCGATCGACGTGCGCGCGCCCTGCATCAGCATCGAGGCCATATCGCGCCCGAAATGATCGGTCCCGAGGGGATGTTGCAGCGACATGCCCAGAAGGCGCCGGGAAATATCCAGCCGCGTGATATCATGCGGCACCCAGATCAGGGACAGCAGGGCCGCCATCGCGAACAGCGCGGTCAGGACCGACCCGATCAGCAGCGCCGGCCTCATCCCTTGCGCAGCCTCGGGTCGGCGAAGGTATAGGCCAACTCCACGAGGAAGGTGACGCAGATCACCGCGAACACCAGAAGCATCGTCACGGATTGCACCACCATCAGGTCGCGCTGTGTGATGCCCTGAAAGATCAGGCGGCCAAGGCCCGGCAGAAAGAACACGTTCTCGATGATGATGGCGCCGGCCAGCAGAAAGCTGAATTGCAACCCGAGGATCGTAAGGACGGGGATCGCGGCGTTTCGGAAGGCATGCCGCACCACCACCGCGCGACGCGACAGCCCCTTGGCGCGGGCGGTGCGGATGTAATCCTGATCCAGCGTGTCCAGCACGGCAGAGCGCAGGACACGCGCAAGGATCGAGGCCTGCGGCAGGGCAAGGGCGATGGCAGGCAGGGTCAGCGCCCTGATCGCCGCCAACGGGTCGGACCAGCCGGGAAACCCGCCGGCGGACACCCAGCGCAGTTTGACCGCAAAGAGGAACACGAGCAGCATCGCGAACCAGAAGTTCGGGATGGCGATGCCCAGCTGCGTGGCCCCCATCACGCCCCAATCGGCAAGGCCCCCCCGCCGTGCCGCGGCCAAAAGGCCCACGGGAATGGCGATCGCGACGGTCAGGATCAGCGCATAGGCGGCCAGCGGACCGGACACGCCGATCCGGTCACGTACGAGGTCGGCCACCGGCACGCGGTAGGTGTAGGATTGTCCGAAATCACCGGTCAGCATTCCGCCGACCCATGCCGCATAGCGCTGGATCAATCCGCCCTCCAACCCCAGTTCCGCGCGCAGGGCGGCGATCGTGTCGGGTTGTGCATTCAGGCCCAGCATGAACGCTGCCGGATCGCCCGGCACCGCCTGCAACATCACGAAGATCACCACGCTTGCGACCACGAGGGACAGGGACAGGGACAGGCCCCGAGACAGGAGCGTTCGGATCATGCGCGCAGGCTAGCCGCGCCTTGCGGCGGGGGAAAGGGGCAGCCGCGCTGACCCAGGACGGGATCACGCCTTGGCGCATCGCGGTCGCGCGCATGCCGCAGCGTCATACAAGTGTTATGCGTCTGTCACCGGCAGGTCATGCGCCCGCCGTTGTTTGCGCGGGAACCATACTGTTCGGGGGAACACCATGATCCGCACTCTTCTGCTGACGGCCAGCGCCGCGGCACTTGCAACCGCAGCGCAGGCCGACGGCTTCAACCGCATCGCCAGCTTTGCCGTCACCGACAACCTGCCCGAAGGCACGGAGATCGCGACCGAGACGGCGCCGGAAATCGTCGCGGCTTCGGGTGAGACCCTCGTCTATACCGACAGCCCGCTGGGCGCGCTGGGCTTCGTCGACATCTCGGACCCTGCCAACCCGCAGGCCCTTGGCGCGATAATGCTGGACGGAGAGCCGACGTCGGTCGCAACGGTCGGGGCCTATGCCCTCGTCGGGGTCAACACCTCCGAAAGCTACACCGATCCATCGGGTTTCCTTCTGGAGGTCAACGTTGCCGACCGGGCCGAGGTCGATCGCTGTGACCTGCCCGGACAGCCCGACGCGGTCGCCGTCGCACCGGATGGGTCCTTCCTTGCCGTGGCCATCGAGAACGAGCGTGACGAGGATCTGAACGACGGCGTCATCCCGCAGATGCCCGCCGGATCGGTCGTCATGGTCGACCTGACGGACGACGGCCTGATCGACTGCGACACGCTGCGCGTGGCCGATGTGACCGGTCTTGCCGACGTCGCGCCATCCGACCCGGAGCCGGAGTTCGTGTCGATCAACGGGGAAGGCGAAGTCGTCGTCACCCTTCAGGAAAACAACCATATCGTCGTTCTCGACCGCGCCGGTGCCGTGCTGTCGCATTTCTCGGCCGGGTCGGTCGACCTCGACGGGATCGATGTGCTGGACGAGCGTGGCGCGCTTCTGTTCGATGGCTCGCAACAGGGGCGCCTGCGTGAACCGGACGCCGTCGCCTGGATCGACGACACGCATTTCGCCACCGCCAACGAAGGCGACTACAACGGCGGCTCGCGCGGTTGGACGATCTTTGCGCAGGATGGAACGGTCGTCTGGGATTCGGGCACCTCGTTCGAACATGCCATCGTCGAGATCGGGCATTATCCCGACCGCCGGTCCGATGCCAAAGGCGTGGAGCCGGAGAGCGTCGCCTTTGCCGACGTGAACGGCACGCCCACGGTCTTCGTCGGGGCGGAGCGTGCATCGGTGGTCGGCGTCTACGACGTGACCGACCCGACCGCGCCCATTCTGACACAATTGCTGCCTTCGGGCGTCGGACCGGAGGGGTTCGCGGTCCTTGAGGGCGGCAACCTGCTGGTAACGGCAAACGAAGGCGACCTTGTCGAAGATGGCGGCGCCCGTGCGCACCTGATGATGTATGCCTTTCAGGACGGCACGCCGGTCTATCCGCACCTGACCTCCGCCGGGACGGACGAGCTGATCGGATGGGGCGCCATCTCGGGGATGGTGGCGGACGGCGGCGTGATCCGCGCAGTCTCCGACAGCTTCTACGGCCTGCAGCCGCGCATCTTCACCATCGACGCTTCGCAGGTGCCCGCACGCATTACCGGTGCCATCGATGTGACGCGCGGCGGATACCCGGCGCAGAAGCTGGACCTCGAGGGCATCGCGCTGGACGGCGAGGGGGGCTATTGGCTCGCCTCCGAGGGGCGCACCGACCACGTCACGCCCCACGCCCTGTATCACGTCAACGCAGAAGGCGGGATCGAGGCCGAGATCGGCCTGCCCGCCGAGTTGATGGCGGTGGAGCGCCGCTTTGGCATGGAAGGTGTGACCCGTGTGGGCGACACCCTTTGGATCGCCATGCAGCGGGAATGGGCAGACGATGCCGACAACACCGTCAAGCTGGTCAGCTACAACACCGAGAGCGGGGAGTGGGGTGCCGTATCCTACCCGTTGGAGCCCGCCGAGACCGGCTGGGTCGGCCTGTCCGAGATCGTGGCCCACGACGGATACCTCTATATCGTGGAGCGCGACAATCAGCTGGGCCAGATGGCACGGGTCAAACAGATCACCCGCGTCGCGCTGGACGGATTGCAGCCGGCACCCCTTGGTGGCGAGTTGCCCATGGTCGAAAAACAGGTTGTCCGCGATCTGTTGCCGGACCTGACCGCCACCGGTGGTTACGTCCTCGACAAGGTCGAGGGACTTGCAATCACCGCCGACGGTCGCGCCTTCGTGTCGACGGACAACGACGGTGTCGATGACCACTCGGGCGAGACGATGTTCTTCGAGGTCACGCTCAATCCATAACCAAAAGCCCTTTTCTTAAAGACATTTCATAGGTTCGCGACCCGGCAGGTTCCCCCCCTCGCCGGGTCGTTTTTTGTCCTGCGGTGCTCTGACCGGGGTGTCATCGGTCCCCGGGCGTTATCCGAGGGACAGGACGAACCTGCGCTGTTCCGGGGTGTCGGGGACCGGGCGGCCCCGTGCCGCGGACACGATTTTCAACGCGGCCTCGGGCGTATGCCCCCTGTCGACAAGCACCGCGCAGGCCGTGATGCCCGACCGACCTATGCCCGCCTTGCAATGCACGAAAACCGCGTCTCCTGCGTCAAGGCGACCGCCGATCAACGATTGCAGCCAAGTCACCTGATCAGCGCTGGGAAGGCCGAAATCGCGGATGGGCGCAGCCACGAATGCCATGCCCCGCGCGGCACAATGTGCCTCTTCCCGCTCAAGGCCCAAGGTCTGCACGTCCTCTGGCGTCAACAGGGAGATTACCGTGGTGATGCCATCGTCGGCCAGCGCGTGCACCGCGTCGGACAAAGCGCCGGGATCCGGGCAGGGGCCGATGAACAACTGCCCGGGTCCGCGTGTCGGGATGCCGAATGCCCCGCGTACCATGATCAATCCTGCGATCGCAGGATGCGCGCCGGGCGTGCCGCAAGCGGACGCCACGCGAATGCGAGCCCTGCCAGCAGCGTGGCCAAGGCCCCGCCCAGCACGATGATCAGGGCAGAGCGCCATTCGAACGCATAGGGTGCCTCCATCACGAAGGTCAGAACGCCCCAGCCGGCCAAGGCCCCGCCCGCGATCGCCACGATTCCGGCGGCGGCCCCCAGCATGGCCGAACGGATGGCAAAGCTGGTCAGGATGGTCGCCCGCGTCGCGCCAAGGGTCTTGAGGACCGATGCCTCGAACACGCGCCCCCGTTCGCCCGCCGCCGCAGCGCCGATCAGGACAACGAACCCCGTAAGCAGGGTTGCACCCGCCCCCCACGAGGTTGCGGCGGCCAGCGCGGACAGCGCCTCGGTGACGAGGTCGATGGCATCGCGCACCCGGATGGCGGTGATGTTCGGGGCATCGCCCGCAACATCGCGCAGGATCGCCCCTTCGGAGGCGGCATCGGCGTAGACCGTGGACAGCCATGTATGCGGGGCACCGGTCAAGGCCGCGGCGTTGTAGACCAGCACGAAGCCGATCCCGCCAGACGAGAAATCGACCTCCCGGAAGGATGTCACCGTCGCGGTGATGTCGCGCCCCAGAACATTCAGGGTGATCTCGTCGCCGAGTTCGACGCCCAGTTCCTCGGCCTCTTCCCGGGCAAAGCTGACCTGGGGCGGGCCGTCATATCCCTCGGGCCACCATTCGCCGGCGACGACGCGCGTGCCGCCGGGCAGGGCATCCGCAAAGCTGACCCGGCGGTCGCCGCGCGTCACCCAATGGTCGAAGTCTGCGGCGGGACGCCCGGCGATGCTGCGCACGACGCCTCCCAGCATGGGTGCGGTATCGACGCGGGTGACGGCGGGGTCGTTTTCGACCCGGTCGAGAAAGCCGGGAAGCTGGTCGGGCTGAATATCCACGAAGAAATAGCTCGGCGCCACCTGCGGCAGGTCGCGGTCGATCGCGGCGCGCATGTTGGCGTCGATCTGGCCCACGGCCGCAAGGACCGTCAGGCCGAGGCCAAGCGACAGGACGACGGCCGTCGCCTCGCCGCCCGGTCCGCCGACCGCGCCCAAGGCCAGCCGCAGCGCCGGACGCCCGCGCACCAGCGCCGTGCGTGCCAGCCGCCGCGATAATGCACGCACGCCCCAGGCCGCCAGCACGAGGACGGCGAGGGCGACGAGGATCCCCCCGGCCGCATAGAGCGCCAGCATGGGGATGCCGGACAAGGCCGCCGACAGGCCGATCAGCGACAGGGCAGACAGGGCCAGCGCCACGAGATAGCGCTTGCGCGGCCAGCCCCGCATCGGGCCGGAGGCATCGCGGAACAGCGACGCCGCCCGCACCTGTTCGGTGCGCGCCAGCGGCCAGAGCGTGAAGATCAGCGCCGTAAGTGCGCCGTAGACCGCCGCCTCGACCAAGGGGCCGGGATGCACGCCCAGTGCGACCGGGACCGGCAGTTGCGCCTGAATGAACGGCGCCGCGATCAGCGGGATGATCCCCCCCAGAATCAGTCCGATGATGATCCCCACGAGTGCCAGCGCCCCGATCTGCATCAGGTAGGCGGCAAAGATCGTGCGCCCCTCGGCCCCTACGGTTTTCAGGGTCGCGATGACCGGTGTCTTGCGGTCGAGATAGGCCCGGACGGCGGCAGACACGCCGACCCCGCCGACCGCAAGCCCGGCCAGTCCCACGAGGACGAGGAAGCTGCCGATCCGGTCGACGAAGCGCGCGATCTGCGGGGATGCGTTGCGCCGGTCGCGCCAGCGGGCGCCTGCATCCGCGAAGGCCGTCTCGACCTGAACCTCCAGTGCATCGAGCTGTGCATCCGTGGTCTCGGGCGGCAGGACGAGGCGATAATCCGTTTCGAACAAGGTGCCTTCGGTCAACAGGCCGGACCCATCCAGTGCGTCCGTCCGCACGATCGTCCGCGGGCCCAACCCGAACCCCGCCGCGCCCGCATCGGGTTCCCGCAGCAGACGGGCGGTGATCGTGAAGGCCTTGGTACCCAGCCACAGATCATCCCCAACCGACAGGCCAAGCCGGTCGGCCAGAACCGGGTGCACGATGATACCATCCCCGGCGAGGGCCTCGTCCAGCGGTATGTCGGGGTCGAGTTCGACGGCACCGGTCAGCGGATACAGGTCATCGACCGCCTTCACCTGTGTCAGGGCGCGATCCGCCTGCGCATCATTGCCTGTTGCCGCCATGGATCGGAAATCGACGACCGGGGAAACGGTGTCGGCGATGGATTCCAGCAGCGCGCGTTCCTCGTCGGTAGCAAAGCGAAAGCCGAACTCAACTTCGGCATCGCCGCCCAGAATGACGCGGCCTTCCCGCTGCAACCCGTCGGTGATCGACACCCGGACGGACCCCACGGCGGCAATGGCCGCGACACCAAGGGCCAGACAGGCAAGGAAGATACGGAACCCCGCAAGGCCGCCACGCAACTCTCGCCCGGCGATGCGGGCCGCTTGTGTCAGCCAGGTCATGCGGACCACTCCGTCTTGCGGGGCAGGGACTGCTGCCTCCGCTGATCTGCCGAGGGGCAAGAGATCGGATTGGCGCGTTCGCGACATACGGGCATCCGCATCATTCGGCCGCCTCGGAGGTGCGGCGCGTTTCGCTGTCCAGATGGCCATCGACCAGGCGGATCGTGCGGTCGCAGCGGGCGGCCAGCTCGGGGGAATGCGTCACGAGGATCAGCGTCGCGCCATGGCGGTCGCGCAGACCGAACAGCAGGTCCATGATCGTCTCACCGGTCGATTGGTCGAGGTTTCCCGTCGGCTCGTCCGCCAACAGGATATCCGGGCGCGGTGCGGCGGCGCGGGCGAGCGCCACGCGTTGCTGCTCCCCGCCCGACATCTGGGCCGGGTAATGGCCCGCGCGATGCTCCAGCCCAACGGCGGCCAGTTCCGCCTGCGCGCGGTCGAAGGCATCGGACACGCCCGCCAGTTCCAGCGGCGTCGCGACGTTTTCGAGGGCGGTCATCGTCGGGATCAGGTGGAAGGATTGGAACACCACCCCCATATGTTCCCTGCGAAAGCGGGCCAATGCGTCTTCGTCCATCGTCGTCAGGTCGCGGCCCAGTGCCTCGACCGCGCCGGAGGTGGCACGTTCAAGCCCGCCCATCAGCATCAGGAGAGATGATTTGCCACTTCCCGACGGTCCGACCAGCCCCACGGTCTCTTTTTCGGCCACCTCGAGCGATATGCCGTGGAGGATATCGACCATGCCGGCATTGCCCTGCAGGGACAGCGATACATCGCGAAGCGACAGGACCATGCGAAACCTCATTCGTGGGATGTGCAGCTTGGCATATGGGGCAATTGGAAAAATGAACAAGTCGGTTCAGCTTGCCTTTGTCGCCGCCATGGTCGGCACCGGCGCCATGGCACAGACGGTGACGGTGGTTGCCTTGGGCGACTCGCTGACTGCGGGCTATGGCCTGCCGGACGGGCAGGGGTTCGTGCCGCAGTTGCAGGCATGGCTCGATGCGCAGGGCGTCGATGCCGAAATCGTGAACGCGGGCGTTTCGGGTGACACGACCGCAGGCGGTCTGGCACGGCTGGATTGGGCCCTGTCGGACGACGTCGATGCGATGATCGTCGCCCTCGGGGGGAACGACCTGTTGCGCGGGTTGCCGCCCGCGTCCAGCCGCGCCAACCTCGATGCGATCCTCGGCGAGGTATCGGGCGAACGGGGGTTGCCCGTCCTTCTGGTCGGGTTGGAAGCGCCGGGGAACTATGGTCCCGCCTTCAAGGCCGCGTTCGACGCGATGTATCCGGAATTGGCCGAAGAGTATGGCGCCTTGCACGAAGTCAGCTTCCTTGGCCCCCTTCTGGCCGGTGTCGATATGGCGACGGCCCGCAGCCTCTACATGCAGTCGGACGGGATCCACCCCAACCGCGATGGCGTTGCGGTCATCGTCGAGGCCTTGGGCCCGCGGGTGGCGGATCTGGTCGAAATGGCCGACCCATAACAAAAACCCCCGGCGCGCATTTCTGCGGGCCGGGGGTCTGTCGCGCGGGTCTTTGGCGGGGGGAGGAGCCGCTTCAGGCCTGCGCAGGGGGCGGCATCAGGACGGGGGGAGGACCCCGATACCGGTCCTGTCAGACGATCACTCGTCGTCCTGGCTCTCGGCGTCGATGCGGGCGAAAATGTCGGCGCCATAACCTGCGGTGCCGTCAGCGACGGTCGCGCCGTTCAGGCCGCGCTTTTCGTTGTTCGAGTCGTAGTCGGCGTTGAAGTGGGTGAAGGCCTCGCCCACCGCGCCGCTGCGGGTGGAGACGGTGACGCCGTCGAACTCGGCCGCGCCGATGGCGACCTGCTCGTTGTTGGAGTCGATGTCCTGATTGAAGTGCGCGGCGGCTGCTGCGGCACCGGCGCCAACCTGGGCGGATGCGGCACCGGTCAGGGCGGCGGAGGCGATCAGGGCGGAGATGAGGAGCGTTTTCATGGGTCTTGTCCTTTGTGTGCGGCACCGCGCGGTCTGGCGGCTGGCCTTGTGGGTTTGATGCGGCGGGGCGGTGTGCCCTGCTGATGAACATGAGATGTCACTTCGGGCGCTGCGCTTCAATGAACGAAGCCGTGATAAGTTCGCGATAAACGCGCGTATATGCACATCACGCCCGCCGGCTCGCACCGCCCTCACATCCGCGCGACGCTGCCTCACGCGGGCGTGAAAACGGGCGGGAAACTGCAATGATGAGGGGATGATTGCGCTGTGGTCGAACCGTGGCACCGGACCGAAGCCCGGAAATTTCCTGACACCCGGTCCCTATCCCGTCGTTCCGGCAAACCCGCGGGCCGCAGCCTTGTCTGCCCGGTCGACATCGGCCACACCAATCGGTGCACGTCGAAGGAGGAGGAAATGACCCACATTCTGGCGATCGATCAGGGCACCACGTCCAGCCGGGCGATCCTTTTCGATGGTTCGATGCGCATCGTCGCCTCGGCCCAACAGGAATTCACGCAGTTCTTTCCAAACAGCGGGTGGGTGGAACACGACGCGGAGGAGATCTGGTCCACCGTCGAGCCGACATGCCGAACCGCGATGTCAGATCACGATGTGACAGCAGCGGACATTGCCGGGATCGGAATCACCAACCAACGGGAAACGACCCTGATCTGGGACCGCAGGACAGGGGACCCCATTCACCACGCCATCGTCTGGCAGGACCGGCGGACCGCCGCCTTCTGCCGTGACCTGATCGCTGAAGGCCATGAGCCGATGGTGACGGCGCGCACCGGCCTGCTGCTCGATCCCTATTTCTCCGCGACCAAGTTGCGGTGGCTGCTCGACAATGTCGACGGCGCGCGGGCGCGGGCCGAGGCGGGGGACCTGCTGTTCGGGACGATGGACAGCTATCTGATCTGGAAGATGACGGAGGGGCGGTCGCATGTGACCGATGCGACGAACGCGGCGCGAACGATGCTCTACAACATCCACGACGGCTGTTGGGACGAGGAAATCTGCGGCCTGCTCGACATACCGATGGGTCTGCTTCCGGAGGTTCGGGACTGTGCCGCCGACTTCGGCACGACGAACATCCTCGGGGGATCGACCCCGATCCTTGGCGTCGCGGGGGATCAGCAGGCGGCGACCGTCGGGCAGGCGTGTTTCGGCAAGGGCATGCTCAAGTCGACCTATGGCACGGGGTGTTTTGCCCTGCTCAACACCGGCGATACGCCCGTGACCTCCGGGAACCGCTTGCTCGGGACCATCGCGTATCAGTTGGAAGGCAAGCCGACCTACGCATTAGAGGGGTCTATCTTCATTGCCGGGGCGGTCGTCCAATGGCTGCGCGATGGGCTGGGCATCATCGGATCGGCGGCAGAGACGCAGGCGCTTGCCGAACAGGCGGATCCGACACAATCCCTGTATCTCGTGCCCGCGTTCACGGGGCTTGGGGCGCCGCATTGGGATGCGGATGCGCGGGGGGCCATCTATGGCCTGACCCGTGGATCCGGCCCGGCGGAATTTGCGCGCGCGGCGCTTGAATCCGTCGGCTACCAGACCCGCGACCTTCTGGAGGCGATGACCTCCGACATGGGCGGGTTGGGCGAGACGGTGCTGCGCGTCGATGGCGGGATGAGCGCGTCGGACTGGGCGATGCAGTTCCTGTCCGACATTCTCGGGGCACCGGTGGACCGGCCGAAGGTCACGGAAACCACGGCGCTTGGTGCGGCCTGGTTGGCGGGCATGCGTGCCGGCGTCTATCCCGATCAGGACGGGTTCGCCGACACCTGGGCGTTGCAGCGTCGTTTCGAAGCAGAAATGCCGGCGGAGGAGCGGGACCGCCGTTATGCCGGATGGACGGATGCGGTGGGCCGCACCCTGACCCGGCAGTAGGTCCCGCGCAAAAGGCGCGGGGTTCAGCGCACGAGGCGTCCCGGCAGGTCCTTGAGCGAGGCCGCACCGATCTGCATCATGTTCGCCGTCATGTCCGCGCGCAGGATATGCACGAGGTGATCGACCCCGCGACGTCCGAAGGCGGCGAGGGCGAAATACCATGCCTTTCCGAGGAACACGAAATCCGCCCCAAGAGCGAGGGCCCGCAGGATGTCGAGGCCGCCCTGAACGCCAGAGCAATAGTAGATGGGAACGCGCCCGCCGACCGCCGCCACGACGGGGGGCAGGCAATCGATGGCGGCAGGTCCGCCTTCGAACTGTCGACCCGAATGGTTCGAAACCCAGATCGCATCTGCGCCAAGATCGATCAGACGGGTGGCGTCCTCTGCCTCGGCGATGCCCTTGATGACCAGCTTGCCATCCCATTCCTCGCGCAGCGCGCGGATGTAATCGTCGTCCGGGAACCCCCGGATCAGGCGGCCGGCATGGGTGAAGGCCTCGGCCCCCTTGGCCGCGGGCGTATAGCTGTTGGGGAATTTCATGGTTGGCTGGCCGTGGCGCAGGATCCCCATTGCCCATGTCGGGCAGGACATGATGGACGCGATGATCTTGGGCGTCATGACCGGCGGCATCGACACATGGGCGCGCCGTTGGCGTTCGCGGCGGCTTTCGCCCGGCACGTCCACGGTCACGACAAGCGTGTTCCAGCCCGCCGCCTTGATCCGGCCAAGCATGTCACGGCGGATCTCCGGGTCCCGGACGGGGTAGTGCTGAAACCAGCCCATGTCGCCTGCAATTGCGCCCGTATCCTCGGGGGCGGCGGCCGCGACGGTGGATTGCCCGTAAGGCATGCGGTGATGCGCGGCGGCCGCGGCAAGGATGCGTTCGGCATTGGGCCACAGAAGCCCCGCCATGCCGACGGGTGCGACCCCGAAGGGTTGCGCATAGGTTGTTCCGAGTGTCGTGCGGCTTAGGTCCGGCTCGAACTCTCCGCGCAGGATCGCGGGCATGAAGCGGATGTCATCCAGACGTTCCCGATTGTGGGAGACGCCCTTTTCGGCGCCAGTTCCGCTGTCGAGGTATTCGAAAGCGAAATGCGGCATTCGCGACCGTGCCCTGCGGCGCAGATCTGACAGGGCGGGGTGGGTGACGTCGAGTTCCATACAAGTGCTTTCGTTGGTGCAGGTCGTGTGGACGGGGCCCGCACCGTCCGGACGGGCCCCGAGGGGTAGCAGGGCCGTCATCTGACCTTGAGGGTGATCTTTCCGATATGATCCCCGGCTTCCATGCGGGCATGCGCGGCATGCGCCTCGGCAAGGGGGAAGGTCTGATCCATCACGGGGGCGACCGTGCCGGCATCCAGCAGGGGCCAGACGCGGTCGCGCAGGGCCTGTGCGATACGCGACTTCGCAAGGTCCGATTGCGGACGCAGGGTGGACCCGGTGATTGTCAGTCGCCGCATCATCAAGGGCGCAAAGTTGACCGCGACCTTGGGGCCCTGCAGGAAGGCGATCTGCACCAGTCGTCCCTCATCGGCCAGCGCCTTGAGGTTCCGGGGCAGGTAGTCGCCCCCGACCATGTCGAGGATCACGTCGGCACCGCCCACGGCGCGCATGCGGTCGACGAAATCTTCCTCGCGATAGTTGATGGCCTCGGCGCCCAGTTCGGAACAGGTCCGCAACTTGGCGACATTGCTGGCCGTCGCGAAGACGCGTGCGCCGTGGGCGCGGGCCAGTTGGATCGCCATCGTCCCAATCCCGGAGGAGCCGCCGTGCACGAGAAAGCGTTCGCCCGCCTGCAACCGTCCGCGTTCGAAGACGTTGGTCCAGACGGTGAAGGCGGTTTCGCACAGCGCAGCGGCCTGCGCCATCGACATGCCTTCTGGAATGCGCAGGGCATGGTCGGCGGGCGTCACGGCATATTCGGCATAGCCGCCGCCCGGCAGCAGGGCACACACCCGATCACCTACGGCCCAGCGGCTGACCCCCGGACCGACCGCGGCGACGGTGCCCGCGCATTCGAGACCCGGCAGGTCGGATGCGCCCTTTGGCGGTGCGTATGCACCGGCCCGCTGCAATGCGTCGGGGCGGTTCACGCCGGCATGGTCCACCGCGATCAGAATCTGTCCCGGACCGGGGCGGGGCACCGGGCGGCGCACCCGCCTGAGCACGTCCGGCCCCCCGGCCTGGGTGATTTCGACTGCGTTCATCGTCTCGGGCAGATCGACCATTTGGCCCCTCGGTCATCGTATCGCGCGCACACTAGCCCCCCCGAGGTCGCAGGGCCAGCACGTGTTTCGAAATGAAGGACCGATCCGAATTATTCTTGCGGCACAGCGTGTTCAGGACGGATCACGCCAAAGACCGGGCAGGTCGTTGCGCGGCGAAGACGTGGGTGCACGAATGCGGTCCAGCAGGATGTTCGGACCAGCCATCAGCCGGCTGAACAGGGGCGACTTGCGGGCCTGAGCCTTGAATTTCTCGATCTGCATGACGTTGTCGATGCGCCGGTCGAGGAACGACCATGTTTCGCGAAAACCCTCCGACTGATCGCCCAGCCAATAGAGCACGGTGGCGGAATAGACGCCGGACAGCGTCGCCCGCTTGGTGTACCAGTTCACGTCGTCGGATGTGTCGCCCAGTGTCGTCCAGATGGCATCCGCTGTGCCCCAGACCGCGCGGGCCCCATCGGCCGCATGAATCGGCAGGGCAAACAGCGTCGTGCCCCGGCGCACGGCCTCGCGGTCTTCGGCGGCGATTTCGAGGCGCGTGCGGACGGCATGGGCCACCTTGTCCCGGAACCGCATTTCGCCAAGGTCCTGCGCGTTCAGCCTTTCGATCATGCGGGCGTCGCCCCGCATGTGAAAGGCCATGGCCAGGTCGACGGCACCGCGCGGAAAGGCGGCACGCGCCTGTGCGGGGGTGACACCCGCATCGGCGATGGCGGCACGGAAAGCCGTTTCCGACCAACCGTCGAAGGGCACGTGGGACAGGGCGGCGTCGATAAGGCGGTCCTTGAGGTCGGGCATCACGGGCTCCTCGGGTGCGGGGCGAACGGGTATGGCGATACTGGACAAGATAGGGGCAGATGGCTATAGGGCCACTTCCTGCACGGATTTATCCGACAACTCCAACTTAGAAAGGTGGTGAAAACCACATGCAGGTCAGCGTTCGCGACAACAATGTCGATCAGGCCCTCCGGGCCCTGAAAAAGAAGCTGCAGCGCGAGGGTGTGTTTCGTGAGATGAAGCTCAAGCAACATTTCGAGAAACCCTCCGAGAAGAAGGCGCGGCAGAAGGCCGAAGCGATTCGGCGTGCCCGCAAGCTCGCTCGCAAGAAGGCTCAGCGCGAAGGGATGATGTAAGTCGCCCTCGGCTCAGGCCAGAAATATCAAACCCCCGGCGCCTCGCGGTGCCGGGGGTTTTTCGTTGCGGGGTGTGACCCCGAAATCAGGCGCGATCAGCTGTCGAACACGAGGCCGTCGTCCGCCACGCGGGCCACCCCGGGGCGCGACGGCGAATGTTCGTCGACCGTGTCGTCGAAGACCTTGCGCTCCGTCACGCCGGGAACCTTGCCGAAATCACGCATGATCCTTTCCGGGAACCATGCACGCCGCACGGATGAGAAGCCCAGTTCCCGCAGAATGCCGGATACGGACTGACCGCATGTCGCCTTGCTGGCCGGTCCGTGGGCCTGAACCAGCGACAAGGCGCGCTCTGCCATCTCGGGGGAAACGATGATGTCCTGAATGACCATGTGGTAGGTCGGGCGCGCATGATAGTCGATGTAGAAGTCGAGCATCGTCGGCGTGATCCCGAACAGGACGTCCCCGCGCTCCGGCACGGTCGGATGATGCCAGGTTCCTGCGGGATCGAAGATCACCCGCTGGCTGCCCGATACCATCAGGGCGGAATGGCCGCCCGCACCCGATCGGTTGCTGATCGCGGTCATCAGCGTCAGCTTCGGCGCATCGTCGGCGGCAAAGGCCCTGCGCTGCACCTCTTCCATCGGATCGTAGATGTTGTCTGCTGCGCAGGCCGCAAGAAGCGGCAGCGCCAGGATCATCAACAGCCTGCGCAACATGGGGCGTCAGGTCCGGAAGATCGCCAGGAACACCAGCAGGGCGATGATAACGATTACCGCCCATTTCGTCACGGTCACGAAACCGTTGAAAGTGTTTTCCTGCTCGGTGATGTCCATGCTGCCAAGCTTGTGATCGTCGGCCATGTCGGTGTCCTCGGTCGGTGGAATGTCGCGCTGTCCTTAGCGCGGGGGCGCGGCGCTGTCACGGCCTTCCGGGGGGCGACCCGTCGCGCGGATTGCCGCGCCGGCGTTTCCCGGCTGTCAGGTGTCGGCCCCGGGCGCGGCGTCGTCCTCTGCCTCCTCCAGCGCGCGGGCAAGGCGGAACCCGATGCGTGTCGGCTCGGGCTGGTTCTCGGGCCGGGGCACCGCGCGCAGGATGACGTTGATCTGACTGACGTGCTGCAACTGCTGACAGCGTTGCCCATGGGTGTCGCGGCCCGAAAAGGTGACAAGGTCCGGTGCGCTGAATCCGATCCCCTCGATCCGCAGAACGCCGGCGGCGCCGCCGGTGAACCCCATCGCAACCTCCTGTCCGTCCTCCAGCGTTTCCTCGAACGCCTTGAGGTACAGGACGATGCGTTGATAGGCCCACTCCGCGGGGCTTTTGGTCGCCGGCGACCGCTTTGCCACGGATTTCGGGATCGCCGGCGTCGGATCGCATCCGCCCGCGCGCAATTCCGCGGCGCGGGGCAGGGCGGCGGCTTCCATCGCTTCGGCAGAGGTCTGTATCTCGGTCATGGGGAGAGACTAGGCCCTTGGCCGGGGGGACGCCAGCCGGATCGGGTCATGCCGCCCGAAACGACCAGACGCCGTCATCGTGGGTTTCACGGATGGCCCGCCCGGTCAGGTAGAGGTGCTGCAGGTGCGCTATCGCCTCGAAGAACGCGAGGCCATAGATCTGATCGGTAATCCTGCGCTTGAACAGCGGTGCGAAACATTCCCCGCCCGTGCGCGGCTCGGCGATATGCGCTTCGAGGCGGTTCAGGGCCGTGACGTGGTTCTGTTTCAGCGACGCAAGCCGTGTCGGCAGACCCAGGTAGGGCGTCTTGTGACCGGGCAGGATCAGTTGATCGGGCCGGGCAAGGGGGGCAAGCCTGTCGCAGGACGCAAGCCAGTCGCCGACGGGATCCGCGTTCGCCTCGGACGGGTAGAGGCCAAGGTTGGGCGAGATGCCGGGAAGCAGCTGATCACCGCCGAGCACCAGATTTCCCCCGACCTCGAACAGGACGGCGTGTTCCGCCGCATGCCCGTCACCCCGTGCCACGGTCCAGTCGCGCCCGCCAAGGGCAATGCGGTCGCCCTCCTGAATGCGCGTGAAGCCGACGGGCAGGGGGCTGACCATGTCCGCGAAGTTGAACGGCCGCTCGGTGGCACGACGTGCCAGAACGTCGGCATCCATGCCCCAGACACGACAGTATTCCAGCGTCTCCGGTGTCGGCACCTCCTGTTCGTCGAGCACCAGCATACGCGCCATCAGCCACGCGGTCCGCGTCGTCAGAAGCTCCGTGCCCTGCGATTGCAGCCAGCCGGCCATGCCGACGTGATCGGGGTGATGGTGCGTGACCAGAAGGCGGGTGATGGGCAGATTGCCCAAGGGCCCCCTGCGCAGTTGCGACAGGATGTCCCGGCTCTTGCGGCTGTCGAACCCGGTGTCGACCATGGCCCAACCGTCCGCTTCGCGCAGGAAGTAGATGTTCACATGGTCCAGCGCCATAGGCAGCGGCAGCCGCGCCCAGAGCACGCCGTCCGCGACTTCCGTGACCTCACCGGCCGGGGGCGGTCCGTCCCACGGAAAGGTCAAGCCGGCATAGCCATCGGGGATGTCGAGGTCCTTCATGGCGGGCGACTTTCTGCATCAGGGCGAATGTGTTCGGCTCGGGCCGCGCTGGCGCGGCCCGGGCCATGTCCTATGCCGCGATGACGTCGGACGAAACCGCATAAAGCGCCTCGGCCCCTGAACGGGCCTTGGCCATCTCGGCCATCGCCTCGGGCAGCAGGCGCGCGGTGGCGACGCGGGCGACGGGCGCGCGGCTGGTGTCCGCCTCGGCCGCCCGCAGGTGATAGGCCGCGCCGAGGACGCGGGCGAACGCCGCCAGATAGGGGACAGCCCCCGCGAAACGGTCCTGCATGTCCTGCGCCACGAGCCATTCCGTCAGATCGCGCAGCGCGGCTATGGCGGCATCGAGACCCTCGTGGTTCGTGCCCGACAGATCATCGAGGATCGCAAAAGCGGCGGCCCCGCCATCCATCAGCTTGCGACCGACGAGGTCCATCGCCTGAATGCCATTGGTCCCTTCGTAGATCGCGGTCACGCGAACGTCGCGCAGGTACTGCGCGGCCCCTGTTTCCTCGACGAAGCCCATGCCGCCGTGCATCTGAACGCCGTCGTTTGCGACCTTGATCCCGGTATCGGTTCCGAATGCCTTGGCGATCGGCGTCAGGAAGGCGCCGCGCGCCTGCCATGCCGCGTCCCCGGTCGCCTTCGCCATGTCCAGCGCGACGGCGCAATCCATCGCGATGGACCGTGCGGCGAATACGTCGACCTTCATGTCAAGCGCCATGCGGCGCACGTCGGCGTGGTCGAGGATGCTGCCCGTGCCGGCATCGCCGAGGGCCGTCTTGCCCTGCTTGCGGTCCAATGCGTAGGCCACGGCGTGCTGCATCGCGGCCTCGGCGACGGACAGGCCCTGAACGCCGACACCAAGCCGGGCGTTGTTCATCATGGTGAACATCGCGGCCATGCCCTTGTGCGGCTCTCCCACCAGCCAGCCGGTCGCCCCGTCGTATTGCATCACCGCAGTGGGTGAGCCGTGCAGCCCCAGCTTGTGTTCAAGCGATACGACCTTGAGCGTGTTCGCAACACCGGGGTTGCCGGCCTCGTCCGGCAGGCGCTTTGGCACCATGAACAGGCTGATGCCCCGCGTCCCCGGCGCGCCGTCCGGCAGGCGGGCCAGAACCAGATGGCAGATGTTCTCGGCAAAGTCGCTGTCGCCCCAGCTGATGTAGATCTTCTGCCCCGTGATCGCATAGGTGCCGTCGCCGTTGTCCTCGGCCTTGGTGCGCAGGGCCCCGACGTCGGATCCGGCCTGCGGCTCCGTCAGGTTCATGGTGCCGCACCATTCGCCGGAAATCAGCTTGGGGATGTACAGATCCTGCAGCGCCGGGCTGGCATGTGCCTCCAACGCCTCGATCTGGCCCTGCGTCATCAGCGGGTTCAGTTGCAGCGCAAGGCAGCCGGACCCGATCATCTCGTTGACGGCCATCGTCAGGGTGATCGGCAGGCCCATGCCACCATGTTCGGGGTCGGCCGACATCCCGATCCAGCCGCCGTCCGCAATCGCGCGGAACCCGTCGCCGAAACCGGGCGAGGTGCGCACCACGCCGTTTTCCAGATGCGCGGGATGCAGGTCGCCCTCGCGGTTCAGGGGGGCAAGGACATCGGTGCACATGCGCCCCGCTTCGGTCAGGATCGCATCGACCGTTTCGGGCGTCGCCTCGGCGAACGTCTCGGTTGCGGCAACGCGATCAAAGCCCACGACGTGATCGAGAACGAAACGAAGTTCGGCAACAGGCGCACGGTATGGCATCGAAGACCTCCCAATCTGGAATGCTTGGCGCTAGGAAGCGCCTATCCAGCCAATCTAGGGGGATGGGCCCCGTGCCAGCAACCGGAACACGACGTCACACCCTTACGCTGCCCGCGCCCGACGGCGTGGCCGCGGCGGCGCGCCTGCTGGTGCAAGGCGGGCTCGTCGCCTTTCCGACGGAAACCGTCTACGGGCTGGGCGCCGATGCGACGAACGGGGCGGCGGTGGCCGCGATCTATGCGGCGAAGGGGCGCCCGTCGTTCAACCCCCTCATCGTCCATGTGCCGGACATCGCCGCGCTGGACGGTATCGCGACATTGGGGCCGGAGGCGCGGGCGCTGGCGGCCGCGTTCTGGCCCGGCCCCCTGACGATGGTCCTGCCACTTGCCGCACAGGCGCCCTTGTCATCGCTCGTGACTGCCGGTTTGCAGACGGTCGCCGTGCGCATTCCGGGAACCGAACTGGCCCGTGACCTGCTGCGCGCGGTGGGGCGGCCGGTCGCGGCACCGTCGGCGAACCCGTCCGGCCGGGTCAGTGCCACGCGGGCCGACCACGTCCTGTCGGGCCTGTCCGGTCGGATCGATGCGGTTCTGGACGGGGGGCCGTGTTCCGTCGGAGTGGAATCGACGATCCTGCGGCCCGACCCGTCTGTCCTGCTGCGCGAGGGGGGCGTTCCGGCCGAAGCGATTGAGGCGGTTCTTGGCAGACGTCTTTCGCGCGACACGACGCCCGGCCGGGTGCAGGCACCGGGGCAGTTGGCCTCGCACTATGCGCCGGGTGCGCGGGTGCGTCTGAACCGCGCGGCGCGCGCGGCGGATGGTGTCATGCTGGGGTTCGGTCCCGTCGCGGGGGATCTGTCGCTGTCCGCGCAGGGGGATCTGGCCGAGGCGGCGGCGAACCTTTTCGCCCTGCTGATCGAGGCCGACGCGACCGCGCGGGACCGCGGCCTGCCCCATATCGATGTGGCCCCGATCCCGGACGTGGGTCTTGGGCGCGCGATCAACGACAGGCTGGCCCGCGCGGCGGCGCCCCGTCCCGATCAGGCGTGACCGAACTGTTGCGACAGGCCGAAGGTCGCGACCCCCATACCCGACATGGCGGCATGCCATCGCTGCGGCGACGGGGTGTCGAACACCATCTGGCCGTCTGATGCCGTCGTGAGCCAGCGGCCGTCCTGTACCTCGCGCTCCAACTGGCAGGGGCCCCACCCGCAGTATCCGAGCGCGACAAAGGCCCGATCCGGCCCCCGGCTTGCGCCCATATCCCGCAGGATCCCCCGCTCGGCCGTGAGGGAGATCTCATCGCTGACCACATGGGTGTGTTTCGGCAGATGGTATTCGCAGGAATGAAGCACGAAGGCACGGTCGATATCCGCCGGTCCTCCGACGTGCAGGGGAACGGAGGGGCGGATCGGCGGCAGGGGCAGCCCGTATTCCGCAAGCAGCTGGCGCAATGTCATGTTCATTGCCGGACGATTGATCAGAAGGCCGATCGCGCCTGCCGGGGAATGGGCGCAGATCAGGATCACGGCCTTGCGAAATGCACGCTCGGTGATCGAGGGCATGGCCACGAGGCAGTTCCCCGCAAGACTCTGGTCGTGATTGTCAATCCGCATTGTCAAAACATATGACAATAGTGGCTTACATTCAACCAAGGCGCCGGGCACGGGCGCCATTCCGCGGACATGCGTGCGCACAAATGATGCCGTAGGCGTGATTTTGCTTGATCGGCGCATCTGTGTAGCTGTCCGGGCATGCTGATCATGTTTTTCCGAATCCTCTGGCGTGCCGTCGCCTTTTGCCTGCTGATCGCTGGTCTGACGTTCGCGACCGGGCAACTTGCGCTGGCACAGTCACCGTCGCAGGTGAACGAGGTCATTTCGGTCGAGGTCGTGCCGGGCGGGGTGGATGAAGACGGCCGCCATATCGCGGGTCTGCGGTTCGATCTGCGCGCGGGGTGGAAAACCTACTGGCGCAGCGCGGGGTCGGCGGGCATCGCGCCGCGGTTCGACTGGTCCGCATCCGACAACATCGAGACCGTGACCCCCGTCTGGCCACGACCCGCCGTATTCCATCAGGCGGGGCAGCGGGCCATCGGATACGATCAGGACTTCGTCCTGCCCCTTGTCATCGTGCCGCAGGTCGAGGGCCAGCCGATCCGTTTGTCCGGGACGCTGGACCTGGGCGTCTGCGCCGATATCTGCCTTCCGGCCCGGCTGTCGGTTGCCGCCGACCTGACCGACGACGCGCCGCCCGATCCCTCCGTGCGCACGGCCCTTGCGGATCAACCAATCCATCTGGACCTGAACGCCCGCTGCGCCCTGCGCCCGACGGAAGATGGGGCCGTCCTGACCGGCGTGTTGGATGTGCCCCCCCTCAAAGGCCCCGAGATCGTCGTGTTCGAGGTTCCCGATGCGCGCCTCTGGGTCACGGATGCTTCTGTCCTGCGGCGGGGCGAGCAGCTGGTCGCGCAATCGCGCCTGATGATCGGCGGCGGGCAACAGGTTGATATCAATCGCGATCAGATCCGCATCACCGTGATCGGCCGGACGACGGCCATCGAGACCACCGGTTGCAAGGCGCGTCAATCTGCGGCGGAATATCGCTGATTTCCCGGATGCCCTTGATAAGGGGGGCAAAGAACGCCAATTTACAGCAGGAGCCGGGAGGGTCTTATGCCGCAGACGAACACAGCACTTGGAAAACTGGCCGATGTCCTCAAGGACAAGCTGTCGGAAGTCCTTGGCGCGCTGGCGCCGGAGCCTGATGCGATCCCGATTCCCGTCCGCAACGACCCGCGCGTTCGCCGCCGCTGACGGACGGCATATCGCGCCAGTCGCGGTGACCTTGTCTGTTCAGGAAATGGCCTGTCGCAGCAGCGGACCTGCGACATCGACCTTCTTGGGTTTCTTCCTGAGGCTTTTCAGCAGATCCGCCAATTCCGGCTCATCCACCAGCGATGCGGCTTCGCCTACGTCGAACCATTTGCGCGTCCGCTCGCCCTTTTCCTTCCACTTCGATTTCTCTTCCTCGACGATCATCGGATAGACCCGGACACGGCAGAGAACCGATTTCTTCTTATCCAGCGCTTTCATGTAGCTGTAGGTGCCGAAGACCTCGCGGGAAATCACGCCTTTGACGCCTGCTTCCTCCAAAGCTTCGATGGCGGCAGCGGCCCATGGCTTGACGTCTTTCATGGTCCAGCCCTTGGGCACGACCCAGCGACCCGTATCACGGGTGGTGACCATCAGAACCTGAACGGTTCCATCTTTCCACCGCAGCGGCATCGCTGCGATCTGCTGTCTTGCAGTCTGCATCTGGTCCTCGCGGCGGACGATTGGCGCGTTGGGCGCGCGGTCTTTGCCACGTCCTGTTTTGTAGGACGATAACATAGGTGAGAATCGCAGGCAATTCGACCGCTAAGACCCTAAAAGTTTTCGTGACAGGCTGCCGATGTCGGGATGGACCTGCGGTTGCGGCAGGCCGGTCAGTGTTCCGTTCTGATACCCCAGTGCGATATGGGCATATTCCA
Organism: Jannaschia sp. 2305UL9-9; assembly: GCF_041403465.1. Lineage (NCBI taxonomy): Bacteria > Pseudomonadati > Pseudomonadota > Alphaproteobacteria > Rhodobacterales > Roseobacteraceae > Jannaschia > Jannaschia sp. 2305UL9-9. The sequence continues at coordinate 1,514,287 of NZ_JBGEHM010000001.1, read as the reverse complement.
CACCCGCTGCGCGGGCCGTCTGCAGATCAACGACCGAGTCTCCGACATACAGCACGTCACCAACCGGCACGTTCAGCGCGTCGATCACGTGCAACAATGGATCGGGGTGCGGTTTTCGGACAGGCAACGTGTCCCCGCAGGCGACGGCTGCAAAGGGCCCGAGGTCGAGCTTGCGCAGAAGGGTCTCGGTCGGCGCGGTCGGCTTGTTGGTGCAAAGCCCGAGGTGCACCCCGCGCCCCGCCAGATCGGCAAGCAGGGCACGGACGCCATCGAAGATCGCGACCCCGGTCACGGGATCGGCATCGTAGATCTGCCGGAATAGGGCCAGCGCCGCGTCGGTTGACGGACCCCCGGCCCAGTCAAGGCAGCGGTCGACGAGGGTCGGCACGCCGTTGCCGACGAAACCCGTCACTGTGCGCAAGTCCGGCTCCGGCAGGTTCAGGCCCCGCAACATCGCGCAGGCGGCGCGGTGCAGGCTGGGCGCGCTGTCGACGAGGGTGCCGTCCAGATCGAAGATCACGGCCCTGTGGCTCATGGGCATGTGGCACCTGACTCGGCCCAGGCGATGATCGCGTCAGACAAGGATGCCGGCGTGCCCGGGGCCGGTGCCCGCCCCGGCCCCGGGGACCAGCCCCAGACGACCAGCGGATCATGGACGACATGGTCCGCCACTTCGATCAGCGTCCGCCCGCCGTTTCGGGCGGGGTCGCGCAATTGTTCGCAGATTTCGCGCGGGGACCGCAGGGCCCACTGCATCTCGACGGGCGCAAGGGCCCAGCCTTCGGCCCCCGGTGCGCCGCCGGGCAGGGGGGAATTGACGGTTCCGTGACATGTGCCACAGGGGATCGTCTCGATGCCCATCCTGCTCTCGCCTCCGACAATGCGAAATCCATGCGGGATGGCGGCGCCGTCCGACCCCGTCCAGAGGGGGATGCCATCCGCGCCCACGTGACAGTTCGCGCATCGTGGGTGGCTGAGAACCTCGTGGATCGGGGCGAAATCCTGTGCGGCTGCGGGTGCCGTTGCCAGAAGGATGGCGCTTGCGATGAGGCCCCTCATGCGAAGGCAACCGAACGGTTGAAGGGCATCTGCCGCAGGCGCTGTCCCGTTGCGGCGAAGACCGCGTTGCCGAGGGCCGGGGCCGCTGCGGGCAGGCCCGGTTCCCCCGCGCCCCGGATGTCCCCGCCCAACCCGAGGGCCCGGGTGGTCACGGTCGGTGCCTGCCAGAGGCGCAGGCTCTGATAGGTATGGAAATTCGTCTGATGCGGGGTTCCTTCGGGAAAGGTGATCTCGGCCCCGATGGCATGGCCGATCCCGAACAGGGCGGCACCCGACAGCTGTGCATCGATGTTCACCGGGTCCAGCACCCGGCCCAGGTCCGCCGCAATCCACAGGTTGTCGATCACGATGCCGCCGGCCGTGTTGCGCACCTCGGCGATCTGCGCGACCGGCACGCCGAAGGCAAAGGTCAGCGCCACACCGAACCGGCCGTCCGGTCCATTCCACGATGCCATGTCCGCGACCTCCTCCAACACGCGGCGAGCGCGGGGCTCCTCCAGCAGGCGCAGGCGTTCCTCGACCGGGTCGGCCCCGGCCTTTGCGATCAACTCGTCCATGAGGGTTTCCAGAAAGAACCCGTTGAAGGAGGCCCCGACGGAGCGCCAGCTGCTGACCGGCACGAGGGACGGCACCCGGTAGCCCGTGACGCGCCGATCCGGCAGGACATAGGGCGCGTCCCATGCGGCCGCGACGATCGTCACGTCCGGACCGACCGCGGGCATGCGCGCGCGGGACAGTTGACTGCTGACGACGGATTGGGCCGCGATGGACAGGTCGAGGCTGCGCACGCGGCCCGCTTCGGTCGTGCCGCGCCCACGGGCCCGCGCCATGGGCCGGTAGAAGCCGTGCGTCATGTCCTGTTCCCGCGACTGCGTCAGGCGAACCGGCTGGCCGGGTCGCTGCATCGCGATTTCGGTCGCCTGCCGGACCCATTCGTCCTCGAACCGGTGGCCGAAGCTGCCGCCTGCGGGCAGGGCATTGATCTCGATCTGCGCCTTGTCCTGCCCCGTGATCCCGGCAAGGGTGCCGAGCAGGAACAGGGGCGCCTGCGTTGCTGTCCAGACCTGCGTTCTGTCTGGCGTGTACAGAACCGTCGCATTCGCCGGTTCCAGTGGGGCATGGCTGAGGTATGGCACGCCATAGTCGGCGGTGAACGCCTGTCCGGTCGCGGTGGTGACATCACCGATGTCGGCAAGTCGGCTGTCGCGAAAGTCGTCGTTGTCCAGCGCCGCGTCATGCGCCGCGGCCATCTGTGCGTCCGTAGGGCCTGCACCGCCCCAGTCGGCGACAATCGCGCGCGCGGCCTTCATCGCGCGCCAGTCGTTGTCGGCCAGAACGGCGACCCCGTCGCTGATCGGCACGATGTCGATCACGCCACGCATGGCCCGCGCGGCAGTCGTTTCAAGCGTTCCGGCCCCGGCGCCGCGCGTCGGGTTGGTCACGGGGGTGGCATGGATCATGTCGGGCAGGACCATGTCGCTGCCATAGCGGAATCGCCCGAGGGACTTGTCTGCCATGTCCGTGCGCAGGTGCGCCCGACCAAGGCGACGCCACTGCGACGGGTCGCGCAGGGGCACGTCCTGAACCACTTCGATACCCGCAAGATCCGGGATCAGTTCGGCATAGCCAAGGGTTGCCCCCGGGGCGATGACCTGACCGTTCTCGGTGCGCAGGTCGTCAACCGACAGGCCAAGACGGCTGGCCGCCGCCGCCTTGATCGTCTCGCGCGCCGATGCGCCCGCCGCGCGCAACCTGTCGTAGGCATCGGGCACGGTGGTGGACCCCCCGGTCAGGTGCAGGTTCAGCGCACGCCCCGCAACGTCCGATATGCCCATGGCGCCCCGCGCCACGATGCCGTCCCCGCTTGCCGCGACCGGCATCCATTCGACAGCGGCCTTGCTGTTGTAATAGGCGCCCGACGCCGGCCCTGGCGCGGTCCGCACGGTGGCCGGATCGACGTCCAGTTCCTCGGCCAGAAGATGCGCCTGTATGGACGTGGCCCCCTGACCGACATCGGCGCGCGGGGTGATCAGGGTCACGCCGTCCGCGTCCAGCAGGACATGGGGCGTGATCGCCGCCTTGTCCGGGCCGAGACCCCGCAGGAGCGGGTTTGCAGGGCCCCGCCGGTATGCGGCCACGCCAAAGACGATGCCGGCCCCGGCCGCCAGCGTTCCGATCAGGACAGTGCGCCGCGACGGGCCGGTCATGTCAGGTCCCCATCCGCGATGGCCCGTCGCAGGGCCGCGCGAATGCGTGGGTAGGTCGCGCAGCGGCACAGGTTCGACGACATGGAGGCATCGATCTCGTCATCCGTCGGGTTCGGGTTGGTGGCCAGCAGGCTTGCGGCCTGCATGATCTGGCCCGACTGGCAGTATCCGCATTGCGCCACCTGTTCGGCGATCCATGCGGCCTGCACGGGGTGCGGCGCCTCCGGCGTGCCCAGCCCCTCGATGGTGGTGACATCCGCGCCGTCGACTTCGGCCGCCGTGATCTGGCAGGCGCGCACGGCGAGGCCGTCCAGATGCACGGTGCAGGCCCCGCAATGGCCGATGCCACAGCCGTACTTCGGCCCGAGATAGCCCAGTTCATCCCGCAGCAGCCACAACAGCGGCATATCCCCTTCGACCGTGATTTCGTGCGGGGTTCCGTCGACCGTGATCTGCATCGGGTTCCTCTCTGCTGGGTCTCGACATAGATCGCGGCTCACTTTGGGTAAACACGCATGCGCCACCCCGTGCCGCAACGTTTGCGCGGTGCGGTCCCCGTCCATTGCAACACTTGTCCGCTTGGGGCAGGCTTTCGGGATGAAGAATGCCCCCAGCGCGGAAACCTGCGCCGCCTTTGCCCGTGACGGCGCCGTCGTCCTGCGCGGCCTGTTCGCCGATCATGTCGCGGCCTTGCGCGCGGGCGTCGCCGCGAACCTTGCCGCGCCGGGCCCTCATGCGGCGGAGAACACGGTCGACGGCGAGGCGGGACGCTTCTTCGACGACTACGTGAACTGGCACCGCATTCCCGCATTCGAGGCCGCCGCCCGCGATCCGCGCATCGCCGGGGCGGCCGCGGCCCTGATGGCATCCGATCGGGTCCAGCTGTTTCATGACCATGTTCTGGTGAAGGAACCCGGCACATCGCGCCCGACCCCGTGGCATCAGGACGGGCCCTACTATTTCGTCTGCGGTCGTCAGACGGTCAGCTTCTGGGTGCCCCTCGACCCGGTAGAGGAGGCGACCCTGCGCCTCGTGGCGGGGTCCCATCTGTGGGACAAACCGGTCCTGCCAACGAGGTGGTTGTCGGAGGAGGCTTTCTTTCCCGGCGATTACCGCCCCGTGCCCGACCCCGATGCGGAAGGGATGACGGTTCTGGAATGGCCGATGGCCCCCGGTGATGCGGTGGCGTTCAGCTTCGACACCCTTCACGGCGCCCGCGGGAACGAGGCCCGAAGCCGTCGGCGCGCCTTTTCCCTGCGGTTTGTCGGGGATGACGCGCGCGTGGTCGCACGCCCGGGCGCCACGTCCCCGCCCTTTCCGGGGCATGGCATGGCACCGGGCGACAGGTTGCGCGAAGACTGGTTTCCGACGGTCTGGCCGGTTCCCGTGGCCAAGACCGCCAACGGCTGAGCGGAGGGCGCGGGAAATGCAGGGACGTGGGTTTCGGGCGGCCGCCCTACTGATCGTCGGCGGCGCCTTTCTGCTTTGGATCATCCTCGGGGGCTAGGACGGCCCCCGGAATCCGGGATTGAGTGCGCGGAAAAATGCACTAGATGTTCGTTTGTGTTCGTTTTGAGGTAAGTCATGCGAGAGACCTACGACCTTTTCGTGATCGGCGGCGGGATCAACGGTTGCGGCATCGCCCGTGATGCATCCGGTCGGGGGTTGTCCGTCGGTCTGGCCGAGATGGGCGATCTGGCGGGCGCCACCTCGTCCTCCTCGACCAAGCTGTTCCATGGCGGATTGCGCTATCTCGAATACTGGGAGGTGCGGCTGGTGCGCGAGGCGCTGCGCGAACGGGACGTTCTGTTGCGCAACATGCCGCATATCAGCTGGCCCATGCGCTTTGTGCTCCCCCTGTCCCCCGACATGCGGTTCGAGGGCGGGACGCCGACGTCGAACCTTCTTGGGACCGTGATGCCGTGGCTGCGCGGCAAACGGCCTGACTGGCTGATCCGGGCAGGTCTGCTGATGTATGACAGCCTCGCCAGATCCAAGCTGCTGCCCGGCACCAGGACGATCTCGCTCGACGGAACGCCCGAGGGCGCGCCCCTCGAGGATCGTTTTCACAAGGCGTTCGAATATTCCGACGGCTGGGTCGAGGATTCACGCCTGGTCGTGCTGAATGCCCGCGATGCGGCGGCGCGGGGCACCGATATCCACGTGCGCACCCGCGTCGTCAGCGCGGAACGGGACGGTCAGGAATGGTCGATCACCCTGGCCGGTGAACGCACCGGCACCGTGCGTGCCCGGATGCTGGTCAATGCCGCCGGGCCTTGGGTCGGGGATGTCATTCAGGGCGTCGTGCGGTCGAACGCCAAGGAAGGCGTGCGGCTGGTGCGCGGATCGCACATCGTCACGCGGCGCCTATTCGATCATGACAAGAGCTATTTCTTCCAAGGGGCGGATGGCCGGATCATCTTCGCGATCCCCTATGAATACGACTATACCCTGATCGGCACGACGGATGCGGAGCATCACGATGCCGACGCGAAACCCGTCTGCACCCCGGAAGAACGTGACTACCTGCTGACCTTCGCCAATGGCTATTTCAAGCAGGACCTGTCCCCCGCAGACGTCGTCTGGACCTATTCGGGGGTGCGCCCCCTCTACGACGACGGGGCAAGCTCGGCCACGGCGGCCACACGCGATTACGTCCTCAAGGTGGATGCGACGGGCGGTGCCCCGGTGCTGAACATCTTCGGCGGCAAGATCACGACGTTCCGCAAGCTGGCCAATGCCGCGATGGACAAGATCGGCGACCATCTGACCGTGACCGCCCCGTGGACCCATGATGCGCCGCTTCCGGGCGGTGATTTCCCCGTCGGTGGCCAGCCGGAGCAGGTCGCGGCCCTGAGGGCACGTTATCCGTTCCTGACGGAGCATTGGGCCCTGCGCCTCGTGCGCGCCTACGGAACCGAAGCATCCGCGATACTGGGCGATGCGTCGGATGCCGCCTGCCTTGGCACCGATTTCGGGGCAACCCTGACGGGGGCGGAGGTCGCATGGCTGATGGACCGCGAATGGGCCCGCACCGCCGAGGATGTATTATGGCGGCGCTCCAAGCTCGGCCTCAGGTTCGACGCCGAGCAGGTCGCGGCGTTGGACGCCTGGATGGCCGACCGAAGGGCACCCGCCTGACGGTCGACCGGGTTCGTGCCTCAGGCGTCTTTCGGAATGATCGCGCCGGGATACTGGACAACCTTCGCTGCCATGTCGTGCCCTGCGCGCAGGGCCTTGCCCTCGGGCTGTCCGGAAAGGATGGCCGCAAGATAGGCCCCGTTGAAGCTGTCGCCTGCGCTGGTCGTATCGACGACCTTGGGCGCAGGGGCGCATCCCTCGGGGGCCGTGCCGTTCAGCGCAAGCGGCCCGGCAGGTCCGCGTTTGAGTGCGCCCGAGGTACAGCCCGCCTGCAACAGGCGCTCCAATGTGCTCGCCTCGTCGTCGCCGAACAGCACGTCCATATCCTCGATCGAGGGCAGGGCAATATCGGTGACGCGCCACATGGCGGCGACGGCATCGGCCGCCGTCGCGGCGTCCTCCCACAGGGCCGGGCGATAGTTGCTGTCGAAGGCCACGCGGCCGGGGGCGGATGCCAACGCCTCTATCAGCGCCTCGCGGCCAGCGGGCGGCAGGATCGCCAGCGTGATGCCGGACAGGAACAGGATCGCGTGGTTCGAGGTGGCGATCGCCTCGGCGCCGTCGTCGAACATCGCCCGCGCCGCGGATTGCGCGCGCCAGTAATGGAACGACCGCTCGCCCGCGTCATCGGTCGTGACGGAGTAGAGGCCGATCTGGCGCGCCGGATCGCGCCGGATCATCCCGGTGCCGATGCCCTCGTCCGCAGCGGCCTCGAGAAGGCCGGTCGACAGGGGATCGTGCCCGATGGCCGTGAAGTAGTCGACGCGCAGGCCGGGATCGGCCCGGCGCGCATAGACGGCGGTGTTGTAGCTGTCGCCTGCGAACCCGAGGGCAAAGCCCTCGTCCGAGCGGCGAAGCTCTCCCATGACTTCACCGATACACAGAAGGCCGTCAGTTGACATAAAGCAGTCCTTGGAATTGTGCGCGCAGCCGGGTTGTCTCGGGCGCGATGGTCGCAGGGTCATCGCGCAGGGCGCGGGCAAGTAGCGACATAATGACAGGGGCATCCCCCGGCGTCACCCCTCGTCGGGCCATTTCCGGCGTGCCGATCCGCAGGCCGTTCATGTCACCGGCAACGGGTGGTCGCGGCAGGCCGATACCACAGGTCAGAAAGCCTGCTGTCTCCAGCCGCAGGGCCATCGCCTGCCCGCCACCGAAGGGCGCGGCATCCAGCGCGAACTGATGGCTGTCGGTCACGCCCTTCGATGTTTCGAACAGGGGCAACCCCTCGCTCCGCGCGGCATTGGCGAGGGCGGTGGCAAGGGCCTGCATCGCCTCGGCATAGGCCGGGCCATGGCTGCGCCAGTCCTGCAAGGTCACGCCCAATGCGGCGGTCTTGGCCACGTCGAAATTGGCGGTCATGCCGGGGAAGGCCACGGCATCCAGTGCCTCGGCCACCCGCGCCTCGTTCGTGACGATCAACCCGCCAGCCGGGCCACCCAGCGACTTGTAGGTCGACATCGTCATGACATGCGCACCCAGCGTCAGGGGGTTGGCCCAGGCCCGGCCCGCGATCATGCCGCACAGGTGCGCGGCATCGAACATCAGCGTGGCACCCACTTCATCCGCGATCGCGCGCACCTCGGCCACCGGATGGGCGAACAGGTTGAGCGATGCGCCAAGCGTGATGATCTTCGGGCGCACCCTGAGGGCGAGGTCGCGAAGCGCGTCGACATCGACCGTGTAGCCATCGGCATCCACCGGCGCGGGATGGATGTCGAACCCGTACAACCCCGCACAGCCCGCGGCGTGGTGGGTCACATGGCCCCCGATGGACGCCGGCGGCGCGATGATCGCATCGCCGGGTTTGGCCAGCGCCATGAAGGTGAACAGGTTTGCAAGTGCGCCCGACGGCACGCGCACCTCGGCGAAGGTCGCGTCGAAGACGGCGCTGGCCAGCCGGGCGGTGATGACCTCGATCTCCTCGACCGCCTGCAGGCCCATCTCGTATTTCTCGCCCGGTTGGCCCAGCGACGGGCGGGACCCGATACCCGACGACAGCAGCGCCTCGGCCCTCGGGTTCATGACATTGGTGGCAGGGTTCAGGTTGAAGGTCCGCAGGTCATGGATCGCCCGCGTTTCCTCGGCCAGGGCCTCGATCCGCAGGGCGGGATCGGCGGGCAGGGGCAGGGCGTCGACGCGGGCACTTGCGGCTTCGGACAGCCAGGGGCGGGGGGCAAGATCGGTCATGGGCGAACTCCGGGAAACAGATGCCGAAGGTGTCGATCAGGCGGGGGTTGCGGTCAACGCCAAGGGGTCTGAAACTGAGGATCAGAAAACCTGAGGCTTTGCCCATGCCCGTCGCACCCCCGCCGCCATCCGATCTGCCGCTCAACGGTCTGCGCGCCGTCGAGGCGGCGGCACGCCTTGGCGGCTTTGCCGCGGCCGCAGCCGATCTGGGCGTGACGCCCGGCGCGGTGGCGGCCCATGTCAAGGGGATCGAGGCGTTGCTGGGGGCGCCCCTGTTCATACGGGATGCGCGTGGCGTGCGCCTGACCGAGGTCGGTGCCCGGTGTCTTCCGTCACTGACGGCGGCATTCGATGCGCTGGGCGCGGCGGGTCATGTCCTGCGGTCCGAGGCGGCGCCCATGCGCCTGTCCCTCGCCTGTCTGCCGGCAATCGCCCAACTCTGGGTTCAACCAAGACAGGACGCGTTGCTGGCGGCCTTTCCCGGTCTGTCCCTGTCGATCACGGCGCTGGAACAGCCGCCGGCCACGAAACGGCATGGGTTCGACGTGACGCTGTTTTTCGGACCGGGACAGGATTGGCTGATGCCTGTCGCTGCACCCGGTCGGGTCGAGGGCCCGTGCCTCGCCGATGCCGTCTGGTCCGGGGACTGGACGACATGGCGGGCGGGGGCGGGCCCCGCGTTCCAGGACCGCCCGACCGGGCCGGTTCATTCGCTCTATGCGCTTGCTATCGAAGATGCGCTTGCGGGCCGGGGCGTCGCGATGGGACGCTTGTCCCTTGTCGCGGGCCTTCTGTCGCAAGGACGGCTTGTCGAGGTTGGTCCGCGCGTCGCCTTCGACCAGATGATGATTGCGCGGGCCGTGCACCCCGGTCGGACGGCCCGGGCGGTCGCAGGCTGGTTGCAGCGGGAGCTTTCCTGAAAAAGGCGTATCCAACGCGATGCGCCCACGTTATCCAAGGGGCGCAGGTTGCACATTTTTTGACCACCCCGAGGTAACATGACGTCCATACTGGTTTTCGGAGACAGCAACTCCCACGGGACGGTGCCGCTTTCCCGGCTGGGACAGCTGGACCGGTATCCGGTGGACGCGCGTTGGCCGGCGGTCATGGCCCGTGTCCTGCAGGCACGGGCGCCCGGAACCGAGGTCGTGACCGAGGGGCATCCCGGCCGCACGACGGTGCATCCCGATCCGATCGACGGGGCGCACAAGAACGGGCTGGCCGCCTTGCCGGCCCTGCTGGAAAGCCATCGTCCGCTGGACCTCGTCATAATCATGCTGGGGACCAACGACTGCAAGGCGCGTTTCGGTCTGCGCGGCTGGGACATCGCCGCGGGCATCGGCAAGCTGGCACAGGTGGTGCAGGCCTCGACCGCCGGACCGGACGGGGCGGCGCCCGACGTGATGCTGGTGGCGCCCGTCCCGGTGGAGGAGGCAGGCGTGCTGGCCGAGATGTTCCAGGGCGGACCGATCCGGTCGCGGGCCATCGCCCCCGCCCTGCGCGACGAGGCGGCCCGTCTTGGGTGTGGGTTCTTCGACGCGGGGCGGATCACGGCGGTCGATGCGCTGGACGGCGTGCATCTGACCGCCGAAGGACAAAGGGCGCTGGGGCAGGCAATGGCCGATGCCGTGATCGCCCGTCAGGAGGGACGTTGATGCAGAACACGACAGGCGCAGGCCGCCCGGCCGACCGTGGCGCGGCACCGCGGGGCGATCTGCCCCGCCATGCGCGCGGCACAGGCGACGCAGACATGACGGGAGGCGTGTGATGTCGGCGGTCGTCATCCTCGGGGTGTTCGTGGCCGACGTGTCCTTTCGCGCAGACCGGCTGCCCCGGATGGGCGAGACGATCCTCGGACAGGAATTCTCGCTTGGGCCGGGTGGCAAGGGATCGAACCAGGCGGTTGCAGCGGGGCGCGCGGGCGGCGACGTCACCTTCGTGTCCCGACTGGGCGAGGATACCTTCGGCCAGATCGCGTTGGACGTATGGTCCGAGGCAGGCGTGACCCCCGCGTTGACGCGCGGCGGCGATACCGGCGCCGCGTTCATCTTTCTGGACGCCGCAAGTGGCGAGAACGCGGTCATCGTGGCGCCCGGTGTGGCGGGCACGCTGTCGGTCGACGACGTTGACGCCCGCGCCGATCTGATCGGTGGTGCCCGCGTGTTCGTCACCCAGCTGGAACAGCCGATGGATGCCGCCTTTCGCGCCCTGCAGGTGGCGCGAGACGGTGGGGCGATCACGATCCTGAACCCGGCACCCGCCGCTGATGTGCCAGAAGAAATGCTGGCGCTGTGCGATTACGTGACCCCGAACGAGACGGAGGCCGAGAGTCTGTCCGGCATTGCCGTTCACGACCTGACCTCCGCCCGCGCGGCGGCGGATGCCTTGCTGTCGATGGGCGTCGGCACCGTGCTGATGACCCTTGGGGCGGAGGGGGCGCTGCTGCATTCGGCGGATCGGTCGCTGCACGTGCCAGCCTTGTCCGCGGGCCCGGTGGTTGCGACGGTGGGCGCAGGCGATGCCTTCAACGGCGGCTTTGCCACGGCCCTGTCCGAGGGGGCCTCGGCCGAAGACGCGGTGCGCTTTGCCACGGCGGTCGCCGCGCTTTCGGTCACCCGGGACGGCGCGGCCGCGTCCATGCCGCATCGGCAGGAGATCGATGCCCTCTTGCAGTCTGGCGCCGCGTAGCGCCGGACAAATTGCCGGGGGCCTGACGCCGACGCAGGCGTCAGGCGTTTTCCGTCCGGTTCAGGGACCGTCGTCCTCCTCCAGCAGGATGCGGGCCGCGTCGCCTTCGAGGTCTTCGTATTGGCGGTGTCGCAGGGTCCAGAGACAGGCCAGAAGGCCGACTGCGCCAAGCGCGAGCGAGACGGGGATCAGGATCACGAGAACGTTCATCGGGCCGCCCTCAGCCGTAGCGCGTTTAGAACCACGAGGATCGATGACGTCGACATCGCGATCGCGGCCATCAGCGGCGTGGCAAATCCTGCAAGGGCCAGTGGCACGCTGATGGCGTTGTAGGTCGCGGCAAGGCCGAAGTTCTCGAGCATCCGGCGGCGTGCCTGTCGCGCCACGGACAAGGCGACACCGACCATCGCCAGATCGCCCCCGAGCAGGACGGCGTCCGATGCCGCCCGCGCCGCATCCAGCGCCGAGGCCGGCGAGATGGAGACATGGGCCGCCGCCAAGGCACCGGCGTCGTTCAGCCCATCACCCACCATCAGGACACGCTGACCTGCGCGTGCGCGGTCCGCCAGCAGGTCCATCTTGTCCTGAGGCGTCGTTTCGGCGCGCCAATCGTCGATGCCGAGGTCCGCCGCGATCCGGCGCACCGGGCCTGCGCGGTCGCCGGACAGCAGGGTGACCGGCAGATGCGCCGCCCGCGCATGATCGATCAGGGCCCGCGCACCGGGGCGCAGAGTCTCCTCGGGGGTCAGGGTCATGGCAGGACGGTCCGGCAGGCCAAGTTCGGTGCCGGTCGGCCCGCGGCCCAGACGCACGGTCCTGTCGTTCCAGATGGCCGTGATGCCATCACCTGCAATTTCGCAGACATCGGTCAGGGTGGCCGGCTGCGTTCCGTCAAGGGCAAGGGCGACCGCACGGGCGACGGGGTGGTCCGACGATTGTGCCAGCGCCAGGGCGACGCTTGCGGCCTCATCGTCCAGATGGTCGAGGTGCAGGCTGCCCGTGGTCAGCGTCCCGGTCTTGTCGAGGACTATGGCATCGACCTCGGCCAGCCGTTCCAGCGCGGTCGAGGATTTCAGCAGCATGCCACCGCGAAACAGCCGGGACGACGCCGCAACCGAGACCGCGGGCACGGCCAGCCCCAAGGCGCAGGGACAGGTGATGATCAGCGTGGCGACAGCCACAAGCAGGGCCTTGTGCGCGTCGCCCGTCGCGATGAACCAGCCGAGGAACCCGGCGGCGGCCAACCCGTGCACCAGCGGCGCATAGATGCGCGCGGCCCGGTCGGCCAGCGCCACATGGCGGTTGCGCGCGCCTTCGGCGACGGACACGGCGCGGGCCATGCGGCGCAGGCTGGTGTCTTCGCCCACGGCGGTGGCGCGCAAGGTAAGGGGCGCGGTCAGCACCGTCTCACCGGCGGCGACGGCGGTGCCGGGCGTGGCGGACAATGGCAGGCTTTCGCCCGTGATCAGCGATCGGTCGAGGTCGGCGCGACCCTCCACGACCTCGGCGTCGACGGGCACGCGGGCACCGGGCAGGACACGGATGATGTCGCCTATGGCCAGTGTCGCGGTGGGAACCACCACGGTCCCGGTCTCGGTCACCAATGTTGCGCGCGGCACCTCCAGCGCGGTCAACGCGGCGGCAGCCGAGCGGGCGGCCCGGCGTGTGCGGTGGTCGAGGTAGCGCCCGATCAGCAGGAACAGCGTCAGCGACAGCGCCGCGTCGAACCAGGCATCGGGGCCGTGGACCCAGGCTTCGTGCACCGACATGCCAGCGGCCAGAAGGATGGCAAGACTGATCGGCACATCCATGTTGACCCGCATGGCGCGCAGGGCGGTCAGGGCAGAGGCGAAGAAGGGCCGCCCCGAATACGCCAGCGCGGGCAGGGCGATGGCGGCCGATAGCCAATGGAACAGGGCGCGTGTCGCCTCCTCCGCGCCGGACCAGACGGCGACGGACAGGATCATCACGTTCATCATCGCAAAGGCGGCAACGCCGATGCGCGTCAGAAGGGCACGGCCCTCGGTATCCTTGTCGGAGGCGAGGACGTCCTGATCCATCTCCCGCGCGTCGAACCCCTCGTCGGCCAAGGCGGCGATCAGAGGGGCGGCGTCGGTCAGGGTCGTCACCCGCACCTGCTTGTCGCCAAGGTTGACGCGCGCGGCGGCGACGCCGGGCAGGGCGGACAGGGTGCGTTCCACCGTGCCCATGCACCCGGCACAGCGCATTCCCGGCACCGACAGGATGAAGGTCCGCGGATCCGGCGCGCCGGTGGTCCGCTGATGCGGATCGGCGAAGGCGGTCATCTCACCGTCTCCAGCTTGAGGCGCCGACGATAGGTGTCGTCGCCGCGCGTCGCCACGAGGCGCAGGTCCCAGTTGCCGGGGTTCAGGTCGGCGGGCGCATGCCAGATCTGTCCGTCGAACGACCATTCGGGCGTGATGTCGTCGGCGACGTTGGTGGCACGGCCCAGAACGCCGGACAGGTCCGCGTCGCCGATGGGGGCGCCGCTGCGGTCGAGCAGCGTCAGTTGCAGGTCGCGGTCGACCAGATGCACTTCGGCGGTCCAGCCCAGTGCCTGCTGGGCCGCGCGGTCGTCGTCGAAATGCTGCGAGGCGACGTAGGAGTTCTTGGTCTCCAACCCCGGAAACGTCTGCACCGCGTTGTAGGCAAGCGTCAGGTTGGCGGTGATGATCGCACCGAAGCCGATGGTGAAGATGCCAAGAACCTTGCGACCGGTAAGGGTAGTCATTGTGCGGCCTCCTTGCCGAAAAAGAGCGTGTCGGAATAGGCGCGTTCCTCGGATATCAGATCCTCGACCCAGAAGCGCAGATCGGTGCGGTCGTCCGAGGCTGCCGCGTCCTGCGGGCGCGCGGACACGTAGACCCGTTGCAGGAAGGTGCTGTCGGGCGGCACCTGAACGATCAGGTCGTCGCGCCCCTCCAGGGCAATGCGCAGCGTCTCGTCGGATTTCAACGACAGGTGGAAGTCCCGCGCTTCGCCATGCTTGTTGCGTAGGCGGATATCATAGGCGTTGCGGATCGTGCCGTCCGACAGGGTCACGAACTGCGGGTTGCGCACGGGGGCGACGGTCATGTCGATCTCGGGGCGGATGAACAGGCCCACGATCAGCGCGATGCCGACGGCCGCCCAAAGCGCGGTGTAGATGATCGTCCGCTTGCGCAGGATGTGTTTCCACGCGGGCTGCGGAACCCAGCCCTTGATGTCGGCCCGTGTCAGGATTGGCATCGGCGCGGCGTTGGGTGCGGGGGCAGGCGCGCCCTCCGCGGCCATCGTCACCGCGTCGCCCGTGGCCTGCGTGCCGATCGGGTTGACGGCCAGACGTTCGGCCAGAGACTCCGGCGGGCGGTCCGACAGGGCGAGATAGTCGATCAGACCGCGTGGCTTGCCGATCTTGGCCATCACGTCGTCGCAGGCGTCGATGCACAGCGCACAGGTGATGCAGGCCATCTGCTGGCCCTCGCGGATGTCGATGCCCATCGGGCAGACGTTGACGCAGGCCATGCAGTCGATGCAGTCGCCCTCGGCTTTGTCGTGCTTGCGGCCGCGCGGTTCCCCGCGCCAGTCGCGGTAGCCGACGGTCAGGGTGCCCTCATCGACCATCGCGCCCTGAATGCGCGGCCAGGGGCACATGTAGATGCAGACCTGTTCGCGCGCGAACCCGCCCAGAAGGACCGTCGTGAAGGTCAGGACCGCGATGGTGGCATAGGCCACGAAGGGTGCTTGGCCGGTCACCAGGGTCTGCGCCAGCGTTGGCGCATCCGCGAAATAGAACACCCAGGCCCCGCCGGTGGCCAACCCGATCAGGGCCCAGACCATCCACTTGCCGATCCGCAGGCGCCACTTGCGGGCGTCCCACTTGGCTTTCCAAAGGCGGACACGGGCGTTGCGGTCGCCTTCGATCCAGCGTTCGGTCAGGATGAACAGGTCGGTCCAGACCGTCTGCGGACAGGTATATCCGCACCAGACCCGGCCCAGCGCCGAGGTGAAAAGGAACAGGCCAAGCCCCGCCATGATCAGCAATCCAGCCACGAAGTAGAATTCGTGCGGCCAGATCTCGATCCAGAAGAAGTAGAAACGCCGGTTCGCCAGGTCGACGAGGACCGCCTGATCCGGCAGGTTGGGCCCCCGGTCCCAGCGTATCCAGGGCACGAGGTAGTAGATGCCCAGCGTCAGCCCCATGATCCACCATTTCAGCGTGCGGAAGGTGCCGCTGACACGGCGGGGAAAGACGGGTTCACGTGCGGCGAAGAGCGGAGGGGAATCGGTCATGTCGGTCCTCGGGCATGGGGGAGGGAAACCATGCGTTTGGCGACTTGTGTCACCTTTGCCCGTCGGGCCTCATTGATCTGCGTCAACCACTGCCTTTTTGACGCAGCGTCCGCGCCGCCTACGTCCTTGCGCAGCGCAGCTCGAAAGGACGCAGACGATGGCACGAACCGACCGACCAGGCGGGCGCCTCATGGATCGCCCCGAATACCGCAGCAAGCCCAAGCCCCTGACCCGCGGGCCCGACACGATCGTGACGGACGCGGTCGCGGCGATGTCCGACAAGAACTATGGCTGTGTCATCGTCGTCGACGCCGAAGAAAAGGTGATCGGCGTGGCGACCGAGCGCGACATCATGAACAAGGTGGTCGGCAAGGGGCTGGACCCGAAGACGACGCCGCTGTCCGCGATCATGACCGAGAATCCCCGCCTCGCGCGGGAAGACGACGACATGCTCGACTGGTTGCGGATGATGTCGAACGAACGGTTCCGGCGCCTGCCCGTCGTCGATGGCGAGGGACGCATCAAGGCCGTATTCACCCAGGGCGATTTCGTCAGCTACACCTGGCCCGACTTGCTGGGCCAGATGGGCGCAATCCTCAAGGCCCAGACGGCGGGCAACTTCCACTACATCCTGATCGGGGGTGGCATCCTGCTCTATACGCTGGCGATGATCGTCGTGCTTTCGATGATCTGACACGCAAACGGCACCCCCGGGGGGGTGCCGTTCGGACGGCTGGGGTCCCTCAACCCCGCTGTCATCCCGCTTGCGTCTGGACCGCGCGCGGGAACCCATTTGGGCGGTCGACCTATTCGCCGACCTGGCGCTCGCCGCCGCCCAGGCCGTGAACATAGGCCGCGACGGCACGCACCTGCGCCTCGCCCAGACGTTCTTCCCACGGGGGCATCACGCCGAAACGGGAATTGGTGATGGTCTCGGTCACCTCCTCCTTGGAACTGCCATAGAGCCAGATCGCATCCGTCAGGTTCGGCGCGCCGACATCGCGCCCGCCAAGGCCGTTGTCGCCATGACAGCTGGCGCAATTGTCGAGGAACAGCTCCTCGCCGCCGGCGGGTGCTTCGGCCAGACCGGCAAGGCTGCGCACATGGGTGACCAGCGTGGCGATCTCCTCGTCCTCCAGCATCTCGCCGAAGGCGGGCATTTCGGACCAGCGCGCGTCGAAATCATCCTCGTTCCGGATACCGTGGCGCACGGTATAGGCGATGTCGGTGATCTGACCGCCCCAGAGCCAGTCGTCGTCCAGCAGGTTCGGATAGCCCGCCGCCTGAACGCCCGCCGCACCGGCGCCGTGGCACTGAGAGCAGTTGTTGCGGAACACCGAGGCGCCGGCGGAGACGGCGAAGCGGTGCAGTTCCTCGTTTTCCTCCAACACGGCAAGGTCGATCCCCACGAGGCTTTCGCGCAGATCGGCGTTGGCAAGGGATGCGGCCTCGATCTCGGCGGCGACGTCGCCGCGCGTGGACCACCCGAGGATGCCGGACGTTGCCCCCGACACCATCGGCCAGGCCGGGAACAGGATCACGTAGATGATACCCCAGACGATCGTGGCGTAGAAGGTCCACAGCCACCAGCGCGGCAGGGGTGTGTTCAGCTCCTCGATGCCGTCCCAGCTGTGGCCGGTGGTCTCCGTGCCGGTCGCTTCGTCGACGCGTTTCTTGTCGCTCATGTCCGTCCCTCCGATGCGAGGTCTGCCGCGCCGACGCAGCTGCAACCGGGGCAGGCGCCCGTGCAGGTCATGGGCGCGCCGCGTTCGCGCAGCGGCACCATCGCCGCGTCGTCGTGAAGCGCGCGTGATCCCGGGCGGAACACGAACAGCGCCATGCCGATGAAAAAGGTGAAAAGCGCCAGCAAGGCCCAGCTGTCGGCGAATTCACGCAAGATGGTATAGAGGTCCATGTCTCTGTCTCCCTCAGCGGCTTGCATCAGGCTCGAACGTGGAGAAATCCACCATCGTGCCAAGGATTTGCAGGTAGGACACCAGCGCATCCATCTCGGTCAGCGCCTCCAACCCGTCGAAGTTGCGCACCTGCGTGCCGGGATAGCGTTCCAGCAGGCCGTCGATGTCCCCGAAGGGGTCGACCTGGACACGGATGTCCGCGCTGGCCAGCTGCACCATCTCGTCGGTGTAGGGCACGCCGACCAGCTGGTGCGTGGCGACCAGCGGTTCGATCATGCTGGTGTCCAGACGCGTATCCGCGAGGAAGGCGTATTTCGGCATCACCGATTCCGGCACCACGCTTTGCGGGTCCATCAGGTGATCGACGTGCCATTCGTCCGAATACCTGCCGCCGACACGGGCGAGGTCCGGCCCGGTCCGCTTGGACCCCCATTGGAACGGGTGGTCGTACATCGACTCGGCGGCCAGCGAATAGTGGCCGTAGCGCTCCACCTCGTCGCGCATCGGGCGGATCATCTGCGAATGGCAGACATAGCACCCCTCCCGGATGTAGATATCGCGCCCGGCCAGCTCCAGCGGGGAGTAGGGGCGCACGCCCTCCACTTCCTCGATGGTGTTCTCCAGCCAGAACAGTGGCGCGATTTCCACGATGCCGCCGATCGACACCACCAGCAGCGAACCGACGAGCAGGAGCGTCGCGTTCCGCTCCAGCCGCTGGTGGAAGGTGATCGTCTCCGTTTCCGGAGGCAGCTCGTTCGGCACCTTGCCCTCGGACACGCCTTCGGCAGCGGTGACCACCTTGGGGTCGGCCTTGGGGTCATAGTTCGGGTCGCGGGGGTCCGGACTTGTCTTGTCTTGATCGGTCATGGATCGTTACTCCGCAGGTGTTGCGATTGCGGCGGGCTTGGGCGCGCGGATGGTCATCCACATGTTCCAGACCATCACCAGGGCACCCGACAGGAACAGGACCCCGCCCAGGCCGCGCACGACATACATCGGGAACTTGGCGTCGACGGTGTCGGCGAAGGAGTTCACGAGGAAGCCGTTGGCATCCACTTCGCGCCACATCAGGCCTTCCATGATGCCGGTCACCCACATGGAGGCGGCGTAGAAGACGATCCCGATCGTGGCCAACCAGAAGTGCAGGTTGATGGCGGGCATGGAATACATCTCCTTCTTGCCCCAGAGTTTCGGTGTCAGGAAATACAACGCGCCGAAGGTGATCAGGCCGTTCCAGCCAAGCGCACCGGAGTGCACGTGCCCGATCGTCCAGTCGGTGTAGTGCGACAGCGAGTTGACCGCGCGGATCGACATCATCGGGCCTTCGAAGGTCGACATGCCGTAGAAGGCGAGCGAGGCCACGAACATCCGGATGATCGGGTCGGTGCGGATCTTGTCCCACGCGCCTTCCAGCGTCATCAGGCCGTTGATCATGCCGCCCCAGCTGGGCATCCACAGGATGATCGAGAACACCATGCCGAGGGTCGAGGCCCAGTCAGGCAGCGCGGTGTAGTGCAGGTGGTGCGGACCGGCCCAGATGTACAGGAAGATCAGCGCCCAGAAGTGGATGATCGACAGCTTGTAGGAATAGACCGGGCGGCCGGCCTGCTTGGGCACGAAGTAGTACATCATCCCGAGGAAACCGGCGGTCAGGAAGAAGCCCACCGCGTTGTGGCCATACCACCACTGCGTCATGGCATCCTGCACGCCCGCGAAGACCTGAACCGACTTGGACCCGAGGAGGGACACGGGGATCGACAGGTTGTTGACGATATGCAGCATCGCGACCGTGACGATGAACGCGAGGAAGAACCAGTTGGCCACGTAGATGTGGCGTTCCTTGCGGGTCATGATCGTGCCGAGGAAGACCACGAGGTAGGCGACCCAGACAATGGTCAGCCAGATGTCCACGTACCACTCGGGCTCGGCGTATTCCTTGGACTGGGTTGCGCCTAGCAGATAGCCGGTCGCGGCCAGAACGATGAACAGGTTGTAGCCCCAGAACACGAACCACGCGAGGTTGCCGCCAAACAGGCGGGCCGAGGACGTGCGCTGCACGATATAGAAGGACGTGGCGATCAGGGCGTTGCCCCCGAACGCGAAAATCACCGCCGAGGTGTGCAATGGCCGCAGGCGTCCGAAGTTTGCATAGGGTTGCGCCCATTCGATGTTGAGTGCCGGAAAGGCCAGCTGAAAGGCGATGATCACGCCGACCAGAAAGCCGGCGATGCCCCAGAATGCCGTGGCGATCACGCCATAGCGGACGGGGCCGTCCATATAGCCGGTCGGCGTGGCAAGGGCGGGGGCCACCCCTTCCTCCATGCCTCGCAGGGTGTAGAGAAACATGCCGCCCGCAACCACCATCACGATGGCCGCGTGCACCTTGTAAGCGATGTCGTGTCCGAGGCTGGCCAGCAGGGCCGCCACAAGGCCGATCAGGCCCAGGATCACGAGTTTGAGATAGTCCATCAGGGTCGTCCTCCGTCCAGATAGGACGGCAGATTCGGACCGTCCCTTGCGGTCGGTCTAAGGATGCCGCCCTGGGGCGACCTTGATTTGGGTCAAGGGCGGGACATTGGTTTTTCGGAATGTCCGCTTGCGCAGGTCGAAAACGCGGCAGGCGTCGATGGACGCCCCGGGCGGTGTTCAAGGTGATCCGCCTGTGCGCGCGGCTGCATCACGCATGGTCCATGCCCGCCGCCGCCAGGGCAACTTGCGGGCACCCGCGCCGACGTCCGGCTGCCGCAGGCGTATGACAGGTCGGAACGCAGTCCGGCCGCGTGCCTGTCGATCAGCTCAGGAAGGTGCCGTCGTCGTCGTCCCCCGCCTCGGTCAGGAGGGCGGCAAGATCGGGGCATTCGATCCCGCGTGCGCCCACGAGGCTGATCACGCCATCCTTGCGCAGGGCGGTGATCTGACGGCTGACCGTCTCGATGGTCAGGCCGAGGTAGGAGGCCATGGCATCGCGTGTCAGTGGCAGTTCCGCGTGCAGGGGATAGGCGTCGTTCGCGGCCCGGCGCAGGATGATCGACAACAGGGTGGCGACCTTTTCGCGCGCGGTCTTGCGGCCCAGCAGCAGCATCCATTCGCGTGCGGCGTCCAATTCGTCCAGCGACATCTCCAGCAGGCGTTCGGCCACGTGGGGCGTTTCGCGCAGCAAGTGCTCGAAGTCGGAGCGGTTGAACATGCACATGGTCACATCCGTCGCGGCGACGACCTCATAGGGGGCGGTCCTGCGCCCGGGACGGCCAAGAAAGTCGGATGGCATCAAAAGGCCGACCATCTGCGTGCGCCCGTCTTCCAGCGACCGTGTCAGCGTCGCGCAACCGGTCACGAGCGATGCCACGAAGGGCAGGTCGTCGCCCTCCATCGCGATGGTCTGCCCGGCTTTCCAGCTGCGATAGCTCTTCATTGTCTCGAGGCGATCCAGCTCCTCCCCTTCGCAACTGGCACAAACGGCACGGTGGCGAATCGGACAGGCGGAACAGCCTTCGGATGCGAGGGATAGGTCGATGCGGGTCATGGTTCGTTATTTCACGCCGGTTGACCTGCATCAAGGAAACAGCACGCGGAAGATCACAACTGTGACAGCATGACAGATCATGCCTTTCTTGCCCGCCACGGTTTGTTCGATGCACGCGCGCCGCGCTACACGAGCTATCCTTCGGCGCCGCACTTCACCGACGCGGTCGGCCCCGCGGTGATGCAACAGTGGTTGCGCGATATTCCTGCGAAATCTGATATTTCGCTGTACCTGCACATCCCGTTTTGCAGGCGCCTTTGCTGGTTCTGCGCCTGCCGCACGCAAGGCACCAAAAGCGATGCGCCGTTGCAGCCCTATCTTCAGGCTTTGATGCAGGAGGCGGCGATGGTGGCCGATCTGTTGCCGCCGGATGTCAGGGTGACGACATTGCACCTGGGCGGGGGGACGCCGACGATCTTGCCCCCCGTTCTCATCGACCAGTTGTTCGGCACCCTGCGGGACTTGTTCGCCTTTCAACCCGACGCGGAGGTGTCGGTCGAAGTCGATCCGACCATGCTGGACGAGGCGCGGCTTGATGCCCTTGCGAAGGGGGGTGTGACGCGGGCCAGCATCGGCGTTCAGGATTTCGACGAGACGGTGCAGGCCGCCATCGGGCGCCCGCAGAGCGTCGCCCAGACGGTCGCCGCCGTCGACGGGCTGCGCGCGCGGGGGATTGCCGCAATCAACATCGACCTGTTGTACGGGTTGCCGCATCAGACCTCGATCAGCCTGGGCCGGACGCTGGAACAGGCACTCGCGTTGCAGCCGGACCGGGTGGCCCTGTTCGGTTATGCCCACGTGCCCTGGGCGTCCAAGCGTCAGGTCATGATAAAGGAGGCGGATCTGCCCGATGGGCGCAGACGTCTCGGCCTGTTCGACCAGGCCGCCGCGCGGTTCGTCACGGACGGGTTCGTTCCGGTCGGGATCGACCATTTCGCGCGTCCGGGCGATCCGTTGGCCATTGCCGCCACGCAAGGTCGGCTGCGGCGATCCTTTCAGGGCTACACCACGGATGTGGCACCCTCCCTCGTGGGACTGGGGGCCTCCGCCATCAGTTGCCTGCCGCAAGGCTATGCCCAGAACGCCGTGCGTACCGCCGACTGGCAGGAGCGGGTGCGCGGCGGAAAGCTGGCGACGCACAAGGGCCATGCCTTCGTCGAAGACGACCGCATCGAGGCCGCGATGATCGAAAGCCTGCTGTGCGGGTTTCGAATTGCACCCGAAGAGTTCGGTGAACATCGGGCACGCGTGGCTGCGGCAGTGCGGCGGTTGGCGCGCGCCTGGCCCGAAGCCGTCGATGTCGGGGGGGATGGGGTTCTGACCATTCCGGACCGCGCGCGTCCGATGGCGCGCATGATCGCCATGGGGCTTGATGCCTATGCCGTCCCCGAAGGACGCCACAGTGTCGCAATCTGATTTCGTGGCGAAAAAGGGGCGGGGCGGGATATCTGCGCACGACGATCATCTGGTCGACGCAGGAAACCGATGCTCCTTCCTCAGCCGATGGTGGTGCCGGCGCCATGGGATCCCATGGCGCCGTTAACAGGCAGACCATTTAACACACTATGCACCATCACCGGACCTGCAGAGAAAGGAGCATGGCAGATCCTGTGAGTGATCTTGAAACACCATACGGAATTTGAGCGGGCAAGCCAGTGAGCATCAGGCTAGCATCCTATCCGAAAGGATAAGTGCGCCCGACAGGTGCCGCAACGGAATGCCCGGTTCTGGATGGCACGGGACGCATGGCGCCCTTCGAAAAGGGTGATACCGGTGTCTCTGCACCAGCGGGGGGCGGATCCGCGGCATCGAATCGACCACATCAGCCATCCACCGAAACCACCGATCAGATCGACAGTTGTTCCCTTGCCCGCCACGGGGCACCTTGCCGTGTAAATGGCAGGGGGGTGCACGGCGATGACCACGACCACGGGATTTTACTGGGACGAGCGATGCTTCTGGCATGCCGGGGCCCATTACGCGCAACTGGCCGCCGTCGGGGGACTTGTGCAGCCGATGGTATCGGGCGGATTGCCGGAAGCCCCCGAAACCAAGCGTCGCCTGAAGAACCTGATGGATGTGACCGGCTTGTCGACTGAACTGGCGATGTCACGCGCACCGGCGGCAACGCGCGCCGACCTGCTGCGCATCCATCCGGCATCCTATCTGGACCGGTTCGAGGCGATGTCCGACGCCGGCGGGGGCGAGTTGGGACTACGCACGCCGTTCGGGCCCGATGGCTACGACATCGCGGCGCAGTCCGCGGGCCTCGTGATGGCCGCGGTGGCCAGCGTTCTGGCGGGCACGCATCGCAACGCCTATGCCCTGTCGCGTCCGCCCGGGCATCACTGTCTGCCGGATTGGCCGAACGGGTTCTGTCTGTTGAACAATATCGCCATCGCGATCGAGGCGGCAAAGGCACGCGACCCCGACCTGCGCGTTGCCGTTGTCGACTGGGATGTTCATCACGGCAACGGGACTGAGGCGATCTTCTACGATCGCGACGATGTTCTGACCATCTCGGTTCATCAGGACCGCTGTTATCCGATCGACACCGGCGATGTGTCGGCGATGGGGCGGGGCGCGGGGCAGGGGGCAAACATGAACCTGCCCCTGCCGCCCGGCTGTGGTCACGTGGCCTATCTGGATGTGATGCAGCGCCTCGTGATTCCGCGCCTCGCGGCCTTCGATCCGGACCTCGTGATCGTTGCCTGCGGGTTTGACGCGTCGAACTACGACCCGCTGGCCCGCATGATGTGCAGCCCCGAAACCTTTCGCCAGATGACGAAGGCGATCATGGATCTGACCGGCGGACGCATGGTCGCCGCGCATGAGGGCGGCTATTCCGAAGTCTATGTGCCGTTCTGCGGCCACGCCATGCTGGAGGAGATGTCAGGCTCCGCCATTCGCGCGCCTGACCCGCTGGCCGCGCGGAACGCAGGGCAGCAGCCCGATGCCCGTGGCGAGGCGTTTCACAGGGGGGTGGTCGATGACCTCGTGGCGCATTTCCGCGCCGCTGGTCAGATCTGAGTCCGTGCGGCGATGGCCTGTCCGCAGGCCACGCCCGAGGCCCAGGCCCATTGAAAGTTGTATCCACCCAGCCAACCCGTGACATCGACTGCCTCGCCGACCGCGTAAAGGCCGGGGACCGCCCGCACCTCCATGGTTTTCGAGGACAGCGCACCGGTGTCGATCCCGCCCGCCGTCACCTCGGCCTTGGCGTAACCTTCGGTGCCCGACGGGTGGAACGTCAGCGCCGTCAGTTCCATGGCAACGCGGTCGACCTCCGCGTCCGAAACATTGCCCAGTTCCGTCGCAAGGCCAATGCGCGCCGCCAGTGCGTCGGCAAGACGTGTCGGCAGATGTTCCGTCAGTGCTGCCTTCAGGTGAGCGCGGGGCATGCGCCTGCGCGCATCCCGCAACAGATGCGCGGCGTTCGGCAGGACATTCAGGGACACCGGCTGCCCCGGTGACCAATAGGAGGAGACCTGAAGGATTGCAGGCCCCGACAAGCCCTTGTGCGTGAACAGGGCGGCCTCTTCGAACGTGGCGCCCCCCGCCGTGGCGATCGCCGGGCAGGCGACACCCGAAATGGCGCGGAACGGCATTTCCGCCTCGGGCAGGGTCAGGGGCACGAGGGCCGGGCGCGGCGTGACGACATTCACGCCGAAGCGCCGCGCGATGTCATAGGCGATTCCGGTGGCGCCCATCTTGGGGATCGACGGTCCCCCCGTGGCCACGACCAGCACGGGCGCGCGGGCGCCCGCAACGGTATAGAGGCCGTCAGCGTGACCGATTTCGCCTGCGGGGGTGTTCAGCCGTATGTCGACCCCACCCTTTTCGCATTCCGCCAGAAGCATCGCGACGATCTGACGGGCGGAGCCGTCGCAGAACAATTGCCCCAGCGTCTTCTCGTGCCACGCGATCTTGTGATCCTCGACCAATGCCAGGAAATCCCATTGGGTGTATCGCGACAGGGCCGATTTGGCGAAATGGGGGTTTTCGGACAGGAAACACTCGGCCTCGGTGCCCGTATTCGTGAAGTTGCAGCGTCCGCCGCCCGAGATCAGGATCTTCTTTCCCGGCCTGTCCGCATGATCGATGACCAGAACGCGTGCACCGGCCTGACCCGCCGTCGCCGCAGCCATGAGGCCCGCGCCACCGGCCCCCAGAATGATCGCATCGTAATCCATGGCGCCGTCTATCACGGGCGGCAGGGGGGGCAAGACTTGTGCCCGCGCCACCCTGCGGCCTACCACGACGTCCAAGGCATACCCCAATGGAGGCGATGATGACCCTGTCTGTTTACCTGTCCGGAGAAATCCATACCGATTGGCGTGACGAGATCATGGAAGGCTGCCGCGCGGCCGGGCTCGATGTGGTGTTTTCCTCGCCCGTTCTGGATCACGCGGCATCCGACGATTGCGGCGTGGCGATCATGGGGGCCGAGGCAAGCAAGTTCTGGCACGACCACAAGGGCGCCAAGCTCAATGCGATCCGCACCCGCAAGGGGATCGAGGAGGCCGATGTCGTCGTCGTTCGGTTCGGCGACAAGTACAAGCAGTGGAACGCCGCCTTCGATGCGGGGCAGGCCGCCGCGATGGGCACATCCCTCATCGTGATGCACGGGGACGATCATCAGCACGCCCTGAAGGAGGTCGACGCAGCTGCGCTGGCTGTCGTGCAGACATCCGAACAGGTCGTCCAAATTCTGACCTACGTGCAGCGCGGCACCCTGCCGGGCTGATCATCAGGGTGTCGCGATCTGTCGGACGCCCGGTTGATCGGGCGCCCGACCCGTGCGGACCGCGACCACCCGAGAGCGCGCTTTCGCTGACGCCTGTCCGCAAACCTGCATCGCAATGGGCGAAGATCACGGCCTGCCCATTTTCAGGAACTGGGCCGTATCGACCCGGCGAAGGCTGTCGGTCTGACTGCGCTGCGACCGCAGGTGTGGAAATCGTACATTCATACCAGTTGCCAGGTGTCATTCGAATTGCCCCAAAATGCGCCATGCACGGCCCGTCAAACTCAGCCTTGCATTGTCTGACTTCTTTTGTCAGGAATAGGCCAAGAGCCTAGCCAACCGTCGGATCCCTCCGGTCGGTCAGCCCGGACAGCCCCCTGCTCATGGCGGGTCAGGGGAGCGGTATGGAGGGCAAGATGAGAACGAACCGGACCACGTCACGCCAGGATGAACCAGCCTTCACGCCGCTGCCCGCAGAGGTCTGTGTCGGCGCGCTGTCGCAAATGATCTTCGAGGGCCAGGCCCCGTCGGAGTCGCGGGTCGAGATGATCCTTGATCGTTTGGCGGGGGTGGGGCGTTGAACATGTCGAGTCCCACTCCGCAGGTCGAAGGGGCCGAACGGGTCCACCGCGCCGAGGATATCCTGAGCGGCGCAACCACGGCCAAGATCGTTCTGGGCAACCAGACCTATACCCTGCGCCTGACCCGCGCCGGCAAGCTGATCCTGACGAAATGACCATCCACGATCCGCTTTCGCCGGCGTCGCAATCCACCGGCAATCCCGGCGGTGCGACCGTGGCGGACCTGCGGGCGCTGGACAGCCTGCAATCGCTGATCGTGCTGATGTTCCGCGACTGGTGCGACGGCCCCGATGGCCAGCAGCGTGTCACGCAGGTGTTTCAGGGCGCGCTGGGGCGTTTGCCCGGGGACACCGGTCTTGCCGCGTGGATCGAGATGATGGCCATCCTGTCGGACGACGTGCGCCGCCCCGTCATGCGACACGCCCTGACGTGTCGCTGCGTCGGCGCGGACGAGGCCGTCATCGCGCAGGTGCTATCCCTTGCCGGGCAGGGCGAGCGGGAGGAGGCCATGCTGGTCCTGTCGCTGCTGGTGTCCGGTGACCGGTTGCTGATGGCGGTCAACGCGGCGGAACGCGCCGGGCTGGCCTGCATGCGGATCAACCTTCGCGCCCCCCACGTCGCAGGGGTTACGCCCCCCGCGACCACACGACTTCACTAAGGAAAGAGAGACCCAAGATGAAACTTCTGACGACGACCGCCTGCTGCGCCTTGCTGGCAACGCCTCTGCTGGCAGATGGACATTCTGCCGTGCTGGAGACCTACGCCGACATCGCGGCGGCCGCCTACGGCGACAGCCTGACGACGGCGCAAACGTTGCAGGCGGCGGTCGATGCCTTCGTGGCCGACCCCTCGGCCGAGGGGCTGGAGACCGCGAAGGCCGCCTGGCTCGCGTCCCGTGTTCCCTACCAGCAGACCGAGGTCTACCGCTTCGGCAACCCGATCGTCGACGATTGGGAAGGCAAGGTGAATGCCTGGCCGCTGGATGAGGGTCTGATCGATTACGTCAGCGCCGAAGGCTCCGCCCCGGCCGAGGGCTATGCCGACAACCCGGCTGCGGGTCTGAACGTCGTGGCCAACGCGACCTTCACGCTGTCGGGCGAGGAGGTCGACGCCAGCGAGATCACGCCCGCCCTTCTTGAAGGTGTCCTGCACGAAGCGGGCGGCGCCGAGGCGAATGTCGCCACCGGCTACCACGCGATCGAGTTCCTTCTCTGGGGGCAGGATATCGGTGCCTACGACGAGACCGCGGGGCAACGTCCATGGACGGATTACGCGCTGGGCGATGATTGCACGAACGACAATTGCGATCGGCGCGGCGCCTATCTTCAGGCCGCGACGGACCTGCTGGTCAGCGATCTGGAGTTCATGGCCAGCGCATGGGCCGAAGGTGGCGAAGCACGCGCCGAGGTTCTGGCGGACGAAGCCGGCCTGCAGCGCATCCTGACCGGCATGGGCAGCCTGTCCTACGGGGAACAGGCCGGTGAGCGGATGCAGCTTGGCCTTCTGCTGAACGACCCCGAGGAAGAGCATTCGTGCTTTTCGGACAACACGCACAACGATCACTTCTATGACGCACTCGGCATTCGCAATGTCTACAACGGCGCCTATGTCGGTCTTGACGGCACCGTGACGTCGGGTGCGTCGCTGCGCGATATGGTTGCGGCGGCCGATCAGTCCGTCGCCGATGCGCTGGGCGCGGCCCTCGACGCGACGCAGTTCGAGATGATGGAGCTGAAGGTCGCGGCCGAAAGCGGCCTGAAGTACGACATGATGCTCAACCCGGCAAACGATGCCGGTGGGGCGCTTGTCCAGGCGGCGATCGACGGCCTTGTCGCGCAAACGCGCGAGATCGAGCGTGCCGTCGCCGTTCTGGGCGTGTCCGAGTTGGCCTTCGAAGGCTCGGACAGCCTCGACAACCCGGATGCCGTCTTCGAGTAAGCGGCCCCGCCTGACCCATCGCCCCTGGCCGCAGGTCGGGGGCGAACCTACCGTGAAAGAGGTTTCGCACCATGTCCAAGACCCCGAGTCCCTGCATCGGCGTATGCAAGTTCAAGCGTCAAGGTCCCGCAGGGGATCACTGCATCGGGTGTTCGATGACCAAGACCCAGAAGAAAATCGCCAAGGGCCTGAAGAAGGGCCCGGCAATGGCCGATTTCGTGGCCCTCGTGCAGGCGCAGCAGCAGGTCATGGGCCGGTACCTGCATTGGCGGGCCGCCTATCTGAAGCGATGCCTCAAGAAAGGCGTCCCGGCACCGAAATCCGTCAGGAAGGTGGGCTGAACCCACCCGTCCCGAATGGGTTACGCAAGATGCGCACGCAGGATCCAGGCGAACTTGTCGTGGATACGGCCACGTTCGATGGCAAGATCCTCGGTGCGCACGTCACCATGCTTTGCCGCCACCTCTGACAGGCCCGCGAGCGTGGCCCCGATCGTTTCCTGTGCCTCGGCCAGATGACGGATCATCTCCTTGTCGGTGGCGCCTTCGTTGCCCTCTTCGACCTTGGAGCGTGACAGATGGGTCGCAAGCTTGCCTTCCGCCGTCTCGCCGATGGCCCGGATCCGTTCCGCTAGGTCATCCTGACCGACGAAATGGTCCTCGTAGATTTCTTGAAACAGGGCGTGCAGCGGACCAAAGGACATGCCCGTCACGTTCCAGTGAAAGTTCTGCGCCAGCATTGTCGTGACGACCGTTTCGGCAACGGCCTGATTCAGGGCTGCGGCGATCTCGGTCGTGGCGTCGGGGGACAGGTCGGTTGCGGTCTGGGCCATGGGACTCTCCAATGAAACTACGGTGCCTGGCTTGCGATCCATTCGCTGGCTGACGCCTAGGTAACGCCGCCCCGTCCAAAATCCAACATGTTTTTAGAATAGTTCTAGTCTTGCGCGTCCCGAGGCATGCAATCGACCAATCCACGCAAGAGGAGCCGCACGATCGGAACCGCCGATGGACGCAGGCGCCGGGTCAGCAGAAAGCGCTGGCTGTCGACGTCCCGCGAATCGTATGCGCGCACCAGGGCCTGCAACCATGCCTCGTCGAACGACAGGTCCGGCGCGCCCGGTCGCCAGAACACCATGCGCCGGTCCGCGGCCCCCTGAAGCGCACGCACCAGCGCGATCACGTAATCCTCGGCCCCTGCATCCGGTGCCAGAACGGCGCAGGCCTCGACGGCGTGGCGGGGCGTTGCGCGGCATTCCAGCGCCGCCAGCCGGATCAGGCCGATGACGGGGGAGGGCGCGGGATGGGGGACGCTGACGTGTTTCAGGGCAGGGACCATTTTCCACCTTCGGATCGTCTTCGGGGTTGATGCCTGACTAATATAGTCGGATTATCCGGGCCATGACACCCCGTTTTCGCAAATTGATCATCGGCGCCCTGTGTTTGCCGCTTGCGTGGCCCGCCATTGCGCAGCCGGTCGGTGACCCGCATCTGAACGTCGTCCCCCGAACCGAGGTGGAAGCCGCGCGCGTCGCCCGGATCACGCAACCTGCCACCCGGTTCGACGCCCCCGAACGGTTCGAGGCTAATCAGGGCGGCGCGGGAACCGTGCGTCGCCGTGACGATGCACAGGCCTTCAGCCTGCCGCAGGGAAACCTCGATTTCGAGCAGCAGGGCACTTTCGCCGTCGGCAATGGCCTGTTCGAGCGGCTATGGGTCACCGCGCCCGCGTCGACGATCGCATCGGACGGACTTGGCCCGATGTTCAACGCGCGCTCCTGTCAGGATTGCCATATCAAGGACGGTCGTGGCCATGCACCGGCCCACGGCGATGATACGGCGCTGTCGCTGGTGGTGCGTCTTGGTCAGCCGCGCGTGCCCGTCGATGACCTGAACCGATACCTCGGTGCGGGGCCCGACCCGGTCTACGGACATCAATTTTCCGACGCGTCGATCGCGGGAATCCCGGCAGAGGGGCGCGTATCTGTCGATTGGATTGATGCGCAGGTCGTCGCCCTGGCCGGGGGGCAGAACGTCGCCCTGCGCAGGCCCGAGTGGACACTGTCGGACCTTGCCTACGGCGACCTTGCGGAGACAACCGCGATCAGTCCGCGCGTGGCGCCGCAGATGATCGGGCTCGGCCTGATCGAGGCGATACCTGCCGCGGATATCATGGCGGCCGCGGATCCGGATGACGCGGACGGTGATGGCATTTCCGGCCGCGCGCATATCGTGTGGTCGCCGGAATACGACAGGCCGATGCTCGGGCGTTTCGGTGTGCGCGCGACAACCCCCACGTTGCGTCAGCAGGCGGCGGATGCCTTCAACGCCGATATCGGCATCGCCTCGCCTCTGCGGCCCGATGCGGCGGGGGATTGCACCGATGCGCAGACCCTGTGCCGCACCGCCCTCGACGGGAATGATGCGGGGCAGGGCGGAACCGAGGTATCGGGCGAAAGCCTCGACCTCGTGACATTCTACAGTGCCAACCTTGCCGTGCCGAAACGTGCCGGCGTCGACACGCCAGAGGTCTTGCGCGGCAAGGAAATGTTCGCGCAGGCCCGGTGCGCCGCCTGTCACACGCCGAAGTTCGTCACCCACCGTCTGGTCGATCGCCCCGAGGACAGTTTTCAGCTGATCTGGCCCTATTCCGATTTCCTGCTGCATGACATGGGGCCGGGGCTGGCGGATGACCTGCCGGCCGGGCAGGCCACGGGTGCGGAATGGCGGACGCCGCCGCTTTGGGGGCTTGGCCTGACGGAGCAGGTTTCGGGCCACCGGCAATTCCTACATGATGGTCGCGCCCGCACCCTGACCGAGGCGATCCTGTGGCACGGAGGCGAGGGGCAGGCCGCCCGCGATGCCTTTGCCGCCATGCCGCCCGTCGACCGCGATGCCCTTGTCGCATTCCTGGAGTCCCTATGAGAGTTTTCAAGATTGGTGCCCTGCTTCTGCTTGGCCTGACGACAACCGCCGGCGCCGGCGCCGACGTCGACGCCGCGCTCGACACCCATGTCCTGCCCGGGTGGGAGCGGTTCGCAGCGGCGACCGAGACATTGGCCGGGGCCGAATGTTCGCCCGATGCCCTGCGCCCGGCCTTTGCGGATGCCACCCGTGCATGGGCGGCGGTTTCCCATCTGAACATCGGGCCCGCCGCGGTCGAAGGCCGCGCGCGCATCATCCTGTTCTGGCCCGAGGAACGGAACGCCACGGCGCGGGGTTTGCGCCTGTTGATCCAGCAGGGACCGGACGCATGGACGCCGGACCTGATTTCGCGCGCCTCGGCCGCCGCGCGCGGATTGGCGGGGCTGGAGCGTTTGATCTGGGAAGAGGACGGCGCCCCCTGTGACCTGACCCGCGCCTTGGCCGACGACCTTTCCGGGATGGCGGCGGACATCCGGGACGGCTGGACCGAGGAGTTTGCCGACCTGATGCGAACGGCTGGTGAGGCGGGGAACACGCGTTTTCTTGCCGAAGACGAAGCCATGGCAACCTTCTATACTGCCCTGTTGACCGGGCTGGAATTCACGGCCGAGTACCGGCTTGCCCGCCCGATGGGCACCTTCGACGCGCCGCAGCCCATGCGTGCGCAGCTGTATCGGTCGGAGTTGTCGCAGGAGATCATCGTCGCCTCGCTCCGGTCCCTGCGCGAGCTGGCCCGTGTTCTCGTCGAGGCCCCGCGAACGATGGCATCGCTCGACCGTGCGGTCGCATTGGCCGAGGCGCTGGACGATGCGGGGTTGCAGGGTGTCGCAGATCCGATGGGGCGCTTCCGCGTCGAGGCATTGCAAAGCGCCGTGCGTGACGCCCACATGATTGCCGCCGTCGAAATCGGAAGTCTTCTGAACGTCACCGTCGGGTTCAATTCCGGGGACGGCGACTGATGCTGTCGCGTCGCGGTTTCCTCGCCTCCGTCGCCGCAAGCGCGGTGCCCGTGTCGGGCTGGGCGGGCGCGGGCAATCCTGCATTCATCGCGGCGGGCAAATCCGCCGACGGAACCTTCGTGCTCTGTGGCCTGACCCATGCCGGCACGATCGCGTTCCGCATTCCCTTGCCCAGTCGCGGGCACGCGGCAGCGGCCCATCCGGTCCGCGCCGAGGCCGTCGCCTTCGCGCGCAGGCCGGGGCGCTTCGCCTTCGTCATCGACTGCGCTACGGGGGCCGTCCTGCGCCAGCTGACCCCCCCGGACGGTCATCATTTCTATGGTCACGGTGCCTTTCTGGATGGCGGACGCATCCTCGTGACAACGGAGAACGCCTTCGAGAGCGGTCAGGGACGGCTGGGCATCTGGGATGTGACCGAGGGCTATCGCCGCATCGATCAGATCGCGTCCGGCGGGATCGGCCCGCATGAGGTCGTTCGCCTTCCGGGGACCGAGGTTCTTGCGGTGGCAAACGGAGGGATCCGCACGCATCCGGATCATGGCCGTGACAAGCTGAACCTCGATACGATGCGTCCGAACCTGTCGCTGGTGTCGGAAGGCCGCATCGTCGATCAGCTCGAGTTGTCGGACCCCAAGCTGTCGATCCGCCATATCGCGGCGCGGTCCGATGGAACGGTGGCGATCGGGGTGCAGTCCGAACATGCCGTCCCGCGCCCGACACCGATGATCGTCACC
This sequence comes from Jannaschia sp. 2305UL9-9, assembly GCF_041403465.1. Taxonomy (NCBI): domain Bacteria; kingdom Pseudomonadati; phylum Pseudomonadota; class Alphaproteobacteria; order Rhodobacterales; family Roseobacteraceae; genus Jannaschia; species Jannaschia sp. 2305UL9-9. Next base: position 1,481,387 of record NZ_JBGEHM010000001.1, on the reverse strand, counting down.
TACCGCAGGTCCGGAGATGCGGTGTCCCTTGGCGAGGAATTCTCGATGGAGACGCAGGGTTACGTCGGCTCGGTCGCGTGGTCCGGGGACGGAACGCGCATTGCGGCGACATGCCCGCGGGGCGCCTGCGCGATGATCTGGGATGGCGCGCAATTCTCGCGCTTCGATCGGTCGGAGGTTTGCGGGGTCGCGCCGTTCCGGGCGGACCTTGCCTTTACCGACGGGCTCGGCGGGTTTTTCCGCGGCACGGAGGCCGGACGCCTGCCGGTTCAATGGGACAACCACCTCGTCGAGGTCACGACCTAGCCCGGGCACCGCGATCCTCGCCTTCCGTCCTTTCAGCCCCATGTTCCCCCGCAGGACAGGCGGAGCGGACCTTGAGACAGAAAGACGAGGATAGCGGCGCGACGGTGCCGACGGGGCGGGTTGGCCGATTGGCGCGGTTCGGCGGAATGGCGTCGGGCATCGCGGGTGGCGTGGCCGTCGGCGGGTTGCGGGCGCTGTCGCGGGGACGCCGCCCGGATATGGGGCAGCTTCTGCTGACACCCGCCAATACGCGACGCCTGACCGATGGCCTGTCGCACCTCAGGGGGGCGGCATTGAAGCTTGGGCAGATGCTGTCGATGGATACCGGTCTGGTCTTGCCCGACGAGGTGTCGGCCATCATGAGCCGGATGCGCGATGACGCGCGTCACATGCCCCCCAAGCAGCTGCGTGATACGTTGGATGCCGAATGGGGCAGGGGCTGGTACAGCCGCTTTGCCCGCTTTGACGTGCGGCCCTTTGCGGCCGCCTCGATCGGGCAGGTCCATCGCGCCGTGACCCATGACGGTCAGGCGCTTGCGATCAAGGTTCAGTATCCGGGCGTGCGCGACAGTATCGACAGCGATGTCGACAACATGGCCGCCCTGTTGCGCCTGCCCGGGATCCTGCCGCGCGACATGGACGTGGCCCCCCTGCTGGCCGAGGCGAAACGGCAGCTTCATGCCGAAGCCGACTATCTGGCCGAGGCACGACATCTGGAACACTTCGGGACATTCCTGAAGGGGTCCGAAACCTTCGTCCTGCCAAAATTGCATCGCCCGCTTTGCACCCCGCAGGTCCTTGCGATGACATACGTCGAAGGCGACCCGCTGGAGGCGTTGACCGATGCGCCGCAGGACACCCGTGACCGTGTCGCCGCCGCGTTGATCGACCTTGTCCTGTGCGAATTGTTCGTCTTCGGGGCGATGCAGACCGATCCGAACCTTGCCAATTATCGATATGACCCACGGACGCAGCGCATCGTCCTGCTGGATTTCGGTGCGGTGCAGCCCATCGCCCCGGGCCTGTCGGCGGGTTTCCGAGATCTTGCCCGCGTGGCACTGAACGGCGGGGCGCAGGACACGCGGGCTGCGATGTTGCGGATCGGGTATTTCGGGTCGGACACGGCCCCCCACCATCAGGACCTGATCCAGTCGATGTTCGAGATGGCCATGGCCCCCCTGCGCCAGGAGACGCCGTTCGATTTTGGTCAAAGCGATCTTTTGGAGCGGCTGCGCGACATGGGGTTGGCCATCGGCACCGATCGGGAGCTTGCCCATGTGCCACCGGCGGCGACGCTGTTCCTGCATCGCAAGATCGGGGGGATGTACCTGATGGCGGCGAAACTGCGCGCCCGCGTCGCCCTGCGCCCGATGGTCGAGGCCTATTGCACCGGGGACAGCCTGCCGCGTTGACCGGCGGGCTGTCGGCATCATGTCGACGACAAACGGCAAGAGATGGATTGCAATGACAGGTTGGAACGCGACACGGGCGGAGGGGTTGGAAAGGCTGGCGGCCTTCGGCCCCCGGATGGGACGGCGCTATGCAAATGGACGCAACACGGACCACGGGCCGGGGCGTCATACGGCGGTGTCGACCCTGTCGCCCTATATCCGGCGCAGGCTGCTGCTGGAGTCGGAGGTCGTGGAAGCGGCCCTTGCCGCACACGGCCCGGAGGCTGCCGAGGTGTTCGTGCAGGAAGTCATCTGGCGGGGATACTTCAAGGGGTGGCTGGAGCGTCGGCCACAGGTCTGGACGAACTACGTCGACGGGGTGCAGGCCGATCTCGCGGTTCTGGACCGTGACCGCCGCCTACGACGGGACGTGACCCGCGCCATGCAGGGCGAGACAGGCATAGCCTGCTTCGACGCATGGGCCGAGGAACTGGTGCAGACCGGCTACCTGCACAATCACGCGCGCATGTGGTTCGCCTCGATCTGGATCTTCACCCTTGGCCTGCCGTGGCACATGGGGGCCGATTTCTTCTATCGTCACCTTCTGGACGGGGATGCGGCGTCGAACACACTGGGATGGCGTTGGGTTGCGGGGCTGCACACGCGCGGCAAGCCCTATCCCGCGCGGGCCGACAATATCGCCCGCTTTACCGACGGGCGTTTCACGCCGGACCATGCGGACCTTGCCGAAGTGACGGACGGGTTGGAGAGGACGGAGCCGGAAGGCCTGCCGTCCGTCATGCCCATACGCAGCATGACCGCACTACAGGCGGGCGAGCCCAGTGCCCTGTTGATCACGGACGAGGATTGCCGGGTCGAGGATTTCGACATCGCGGACATGGATATCCGCACCGCCGCCACGTTGTCCGCCAGTCATCTGCGGTCGCCCCTGCCGGTGGCCGATCACGTATCGAGGTTCGAGGAGGGTGCCTTGGCGGATGCGGCCGGGCGGGCCGGTGTCGCGACGGTTCCCCTGCGCGCCGATGAACCCGAAGCCCTCGCAAGTTGGGCGGCGGGGGCGGGCGCCCGTCAGATCGTCACCCCCTTTGTGACACGTGGACCGCTGCGCGACTGGCTGGATCGGGCGTCTCCTGCCCTGCAGGCGCATGGCATTGCCCTGTGCGAATGGCGCAGGGATTGGGATGACGCAATCTGGCCCCACGCGACCGCGGGCTTCTTCAAGGTCAAGAAGAAGATCCCCGGCATCCTTGAACAGACAATCGCGCCGCGATGACGGGCGCCGCCACTGAAAGGAATTTTTCATGCGCAACGACCTGACCATCTACGACAAGGTCGCGGACCAGTGGTGGTCGGACGACCTGCGCTGGGTGCGGACGTTGAAGAACCTCGTTCCGGGCAGGCTGGCGTGGTTCGACCGTCATATCGATTGGAACGGAAAGCACGTTCTGGACCTTGGCTGCGCAGGTGGCTTCATGGCCGAGGCCCTGGCCGCGCGTGGTGCCACGGTGGCGGGGATCGACCCGGCCGCCGAAGCCATCGAAGCCGCGCGGCGACACGCAAGGGATATGGGCCATGCGATCCGCTACGATGTCGGTGTGGGCGAGGCCTTGCCCTACGGGAGCGCCGCATTCGATGCCGTGGTCTGCGTCGATGTTCTGGAACACGTCGCCGATCTGCCCAAGGTCCTGGCCGAGGTGACACGCGTCCTGCGCCCGGGTGGCACCTTCCTGTTCGACACCATCAATCGCAACCCGCTGGCCCGGTTTGCCACCATCACGATTGCAGAGGACGTGCTGCGCCTGTTGCCGCGCGGCACGCATGATCCGGCGATGTTCATCAAACCGCACGAGTTGCGCGATGGCTTGAAGGCGGCGGGTCTTATGCCCGGCGCGACGACGGGTCTTGGCCCCCGTGGATTGACCAGGCGGTTCGACATGACCTTTGGCCCCCTGCCGTTGACGGCGATCCTTTATATGGGGATCGCGCGGAAACCGACCGGCGCGGATGCGGGCGCGCACAGTGACGGTCCACAGCTCAATGTATGAAATCGCGACCCAAGGGGCCTGCGCCAGCCGTCTTCGGCAAAGCGGTCGCGCTTGAAGAGGGTATTCTACGCCTGATGCGGGCGACCACGAACGCCTTGGGCGTCATGTTGCAGCAGGGGTTTGTGCCAAAGGCGCGGTTCAGCTGCCCGGCAAGCTCCGCCTGCATTATCGGCGCGCCGTTCCGATCAAAGGTTCCGCCGTTCGGATCCCCCCGTGTCACCGAGGCCGCATAGGCTTGGGCAAGCTCGATACGATGGTGCATGGATCGATCTGCAAAGCGCGGAATCCCCGCTGTTGAAAGCGATCAGGCTTGGTTCGTGCCCCTCAGGCATTCCCGAACCGATCCAAACAGGCCCCGGCTACGAAACCTTCACTTTACGGCGCGCGGTCCATGCATAGGGTTGGCCCACCTTGGGAGCCGGAGCATTTGGCATGACGACCGATTGCAACGTGCTTTTCATCGTGATCGATCAACTGAGGGCGGATTGTGTCGACGGGCGTTGGCGGCCCATGTCGACCTTCCGAACATTCGCGCATTGGCGCGCGATGCCGTCAGTTTCCGAAACCACTATTCGGTGGCGAACCCCTGCGGGCCGTCACGGGCCTCGTTGCTGACCGGTCAATATGCGATGAACCACCGTGCGGTTCGCAACGGAACACCGCTTCGGCATGACGTTCCGAACATCGCGACGGAAATGCGCAAGGTAGGGTATCTGCCGATGCTGTGGGGCTACACGGACACGGCACAGGACCCGCGTGTCCATCACCCGCGCGATCCGGCGGTGCGCACGTTCGAGCATCCGATGGTAGGCTTTCATGAGATGCAGAAAATGCGGTTGGAGGAGTCGCTGCCGTGACAATCCCACCTGATGGCGCAGGGCTACAGGTTCGATACCTACGACGAGGTCTATCGTCCCGCGCCGGATGCGGACGGAAAGCGGCGACTGGACGGGCCCGCGATCTATGCCGCAGAACACAGCGATACCGCGTTCCTGACCAACCGTTTTCTGCAACAGATCCCGGCCTATGCCGGACGCGGCTGGTTTGCCCATCTTACCTACATTCGCCCGCACCCTCCGCTGGTTGCGCCCGAACCGTACAATCGCATGTACGACCCCACAAAACTGCCCCCGCCCGCGCGATTGGGCACGCCGGATCACGAGGCGGCCCTGCATCCGTTCTTCGGCCCGGCACTGGAGGCCACGAAGGCGGCTGATTTCGTGGAGGGGTTTGCTTACCTCGTGGCGGACGATCAGACGGTCGGAACCCTGCGCGCCGTCTATCTTGGTCTGGCGACCGAGGTGGATCATCACATCGGTCGCGTGGTGAAGTTCCTTCACAACAGCGGACAGCATGACAACACGCTTCTGGTGCTGACGGCGGATCACGGTGAGATGCTCGGGGATCGACACGCCTGGGGCAAGCATACCGTGTATGATGCGGCGTTCCGCGTGCCCTTGGTCGTTCGCGTGCCGGGGAACGTGGAACAGGCCGGTCGCGTGATCCGTGAACCGACAGAATCGGTCGATATCATGCCCACGATTCTGGAATGGATCGGGCAGGAGATCCCGAATTCGGTGGATGGGCGGTCTCTGCTGCCCATGTTGCACGGGGCCACCCCGTTGGACTGGCGACAGTTTTCCTATTCCGAACTGGATTTTGCGGATCCTCTGAAACCGACGGCATGGCAGCGCACGCTGGGCACCGGCCCAAGCGACAGCAATCTGGCCATCCTGCGGGACGATCGTTTTACCTTGGTGGAGTTTGCCGCCGATCTGCCGCCCCTTCTGTTCGACCGGGAAGGGCAGGGAGAGTTCGCCGATGTGGCAGGGGACGCGAACCATGCGGCGGACCTTGCCCGCCTGTGTCGTGCGATGTTGCGCCACCGCACGCATGCAGAATGCCGACCATACCCTGTCCCTGGACAAGATCACGCGGGACGGCCCCCGCCGTGCGCCCCGAGTCTGAACCGGTCGATCAGCACCGCGCGACGGGGGCCAACAAGGTGTCGCACCCATTGAGCGGCCCTTTGGCGCGGCCACGGTTGGCTGACGACGCGGGGCCAGCGGGCCTTTGACCTTGGTCAAGGCAATCGTTGAGCGAACCGTCTAACCTGAAATCAGGCTGTCCGGGGCATCCGGCCCAATTGCTTCGGAAATTTGCGGAGCGACCGCCGCTATCGACCGCTGGCGTCTATTGCGGCGTCGGCATCACACCTGGGGAACTGAGAACGCAGCACGACGTCAAAGAGAATTTTTAGAACGAGGTAGGATGGATGATCCGTTGGTTGACACTGTCGTGTCTGGTTTTCCTGTTTTCCGCGGCCTTCGGCACTTCGGCCGAAGCAGGTCGACGACAGTATAGCGACACCGACTGGAACGTCATTCTGCTGGACAATTGCGGCATGCCTGTGCCGTCTGCCCGATCCGGGGAACCTTCGGTCGAATGGTTTGCCCAGGCAGGTGATCGAAAACTGAAATTCGTTCTCGATCCCGGTGACGTGGGGCGGTGCAGCTCCGACTCCCGCCGTCGCCACGGTGCGCCGTATTGGGAACGTGCCGAACTGCGGCAGCTCAAGATGATGTCGTATGACGCTCCGTTCGAAATCCGGTTTTCGGCGCAGTTTCTCGAGGGGTTCACGAACGGGCGCGAGACCTTCTTTCAGCTGCATGGTTGGACCCATGCCTGCACGGCGGCCCCTCTGGTCATGCTGAAATCACACCACGGGTCCTTGCGGCTGGAGCTTTTGCAAGGTGTCGTGGAAAACGGGTCGCCCTTGGGCGGCGCACCCTATCGGGGCCAGTTGCGCCCGGTCTCGATGGAGCGGCTGCTGATCCGCGATCTTGTCGGAGCGGAGCACGTATTCCGGTCGCGGCTTTCCATGAAAGGCGGGTATGGGGTGTTCTCCCTATGGATCGACGACAGGTTGATGGTCGACGAGGTCCCGTTCACCTATCAGTCCTGCGTCACGCCCCGCATCAAGCTGGGCATCTATCGACCGGGTGGGGATGCGAACCGACGGTCGGTTCTGCTGATCGATGATGTGTGGGTCCGCTCCGGTGCGCTTGACGAATAGCCTAAGGGCCGGCCGGAAGGCCCGGCAGCGGTTCGCGCAGGACGTCTCAATTCGATCCCGCCTCCTGCGCGGTCGCGCCTGTCGCGGGGCGAAACAGCAGAATGGCCGATCCAACGGCTGCCGCGATGCAGGATGCGGCGAGGACGGCAAGCTTCACATCGCCCAGAACGGTGCCTTCGAACGCCGCCGATGCGATGAAGATCGACATCGTGAAGCCGACACCGCACAGGCAGGCGGCGCCGAAAAGCTGTCTCCAGTTCGTCCCGTCGGGCAGGGTGGCCAGACCCGTGCGCAGACCGATCCAGACGAACAGGCAGATCCCCAGCGGCTTGCCGACCACCAGCCCGATGATCACGCCCAGCACGGCAGGATTTGCCAAGGCCAACCCGCCCGCAAGAACGATGCCGGTGTTGAAAAAGGCGAACAGCGGCAGGATCAGGAAGTTGGACCAGTTCTCGAGACGATGCTGAAGGTGGAAGCCCGGCTCTCGCAGGCGTTCGACCGCGGCGTCGAGGCGTGCCATGGCGCGGGCGCCGATCTCTTCGTTGCCGATCTCGCGGCGGATTACCTCGCCCGCATGCAGGGCGACGCCTTCGATGTCGGCGCTGCGACGTGACGGGATGAACGCGGCGGTCAGGACACCTGCGAGGGTCGCATGCAGACCGCTCTGGAACACGAAGTACCACAGGACCACGCCGCAGATCAGGTAGGGAAGCCGCGCATAGATGCGGGAGACATTCAGCCCCGCCATGACGGCAAGAACGGCAAGCGCCCAGAGCGCCGCACCCAGATCGAAGCCGTGACCATAGAAAAGGGCAATGACGAGGATCGCGCCAAGGTCGTCGGCAATCGCAAGGGCCGACACGAAAATCTTGAGCGACGCGGGCACGCGACTGCCGAGCAGGGCAAGAATGCCCAGCGTGAAGGCGATGTCGGTGGCCATGGGGATGCCCCAGCCATGCGCCTCGTCCCCGCCGACATTGATGACGGTGTACAGAAGGGCAGGCACGAGCATGCCGCCGATCGCGCCGAGAATGGGCAGGATCGCCTTGCCCGGTGTGCTCAGCTCACCGGCCACGATCTCCCGCTTGATTTCGATGCCGACCAACAGGAAGAACAGCGCCATCAGCCCGTCGTTGACCCAATGCGACAGGCTGAGGTTCAAGGCCCAGTCGCCCGCGTTCAGCCCGATGTCGAGATGGGCCAGATGGTCATACCACTCTGCCAGTCCGACGTTCACGACCAGAAGGGCGGCCAGCGTTGCAAGGACCAGGACAAGACCGGCCGATGCGGCCCAGTGGAAGAATTCGTCCGAGGCCTGACGCAATCGAAGACCTAAGGGACGGGTAATCGCCTCGCCGATGCTGGTGGCATCCCACGTACCGTCATAGGCGCGTCCGCCAATGAACAGCGCAGGCTCCTGCAGGATATCGGACGCCTCCCACGATGCATGATGACGTGCGAGCATGGCTTGCGTGCGCTCGGACGCGAGATCGGCCTCGAAGATCGCCATGTCGAGGCCGATACCCTCTGCCAGCGCGCGCACGGTCTGATCTGAAAGGGCATCCGTGGCGCCCATCAGCGCCTCGTGCATTTCGGCAAACTGCCCTTGCCAGTACGCCGCGATCACCCCCCGGGCCGAGGTGTCCGTGGCGTCGCCCTGCGTCGCGGCGGGCTTGAGCCGCACGGCGATACAGGACACGCCGTCGCCGGGACGCGTCGCCGACCTGCCGAGTATATCGCGCACGCGCCGTGTTCGGCGATCCGCATAATCGACGAAGAAAACGACCGGCACACCCCCGGGCGAACCATCGACGATGATGTCCTCGGATGGGTCGAGCGGGGGGTGCAGCTGCCCTGCCATCATGGCGATCCTTTGCGGTTTTCGTCAGGCGGGAACCGCCGGGGCGGCCTTCTTCTCCGAGCGGCGGAAAAATACGTAGTAGAGCACCGGCGCCGCGATCATCGTCAGCAGCGACGCAAAGGCGAGACCGCCCATGATCGTCACGGCCATCGACTTGAAGAAGGCATCGCCCAGAAGCGGCAGCATCCCGAGGATCGTCGTCGCCGCGGCCAGGAACACCGGACGCAGACGCGAGGTCGATGCCTCGACGATCGCGTCGGTCAGCGGCATGTCAGGGCGCGCCTCGCGCGTCAGGTCGATTTCCTCGACCAGAACGATCCCGTTCTTGATCAGCATGCCCGACAGCGACAGCAGGCCAAGCAGGGCCGTGAAGGTGAAGGGAACGCCCGCGCCCAGCAGGCCGAGGCTGACGCCGTTGACGGACATCGGCACCAGCAGCCAGATGATCAGGGGCTGACGCAGCGCATTGAAGAGCAGGACGGAGATCAGGACCATGATGATGATGCTCATGGGAAGCTGACCCGCGAGGGACGCCTGCGCGTCGGTCGAGCTTTCGAGTTCGCCCCCCCATTCCATTCCGTAGCCTTCGGGAATCTGCATCGCCTCGATCGGTGCGCGCACATCGGCAAGCACCTCTGTCGCGGTCATCGAACGTGGAATATCGGCGGCTACGGTGATGACGTCGCGGCGGTCGCGACGCTGTAGCAGGGTGTCCTGTCCTTCGAAGGCAAATCCGTCGATCACCTGCGCCATGGGGACGAAACCGCCGCCGCTTTCGGAATAGACGAGATGGTCGAGCAGGGAGAGATCGGAACCGGCCGGGGTTCGGATCACGATGGGGATCTGCCGGTCCCCTTCGCGGAACGTGCCAGCCTGCATGCCATCGGTGGCATAGAGCAGCGTCTCGGTCACCTGAGATCGCGAAATACCCGAATCCTGTGCGCGATCCTCGGCATAGATCGGGCGCAGCACCAGCTCGCGCTCGCGCCAATCGTGACGCAGGGATAGAACATTGTCCGAGCTGTCGCGCATGATGCCGATCGCTTGGTCCGCGAGGTCGCGCAGCACGTCGGGGTCCGACCCGGTAAAGCGCACCTCGATCGGCGCGCCGCCGCCCGGACCGAAGGCGAGGCGTTTTGCGCGGAACTCGCCATCCGGCAGGGCTTCGGCCGCGAAACTCTCCAGCGCGACCATCTCCGCCTCGATCACTTCGAGGGATTCCGTGCGGACGATCAGGTGGCCATAGGACGGGTTCGGGTCTTCGCTGCTGTAGGTCAGCATGAAACGCGCGGCGCCGTCCCCGGCGAATGCCGTCACCGCTGTCACGGCCTCGCGGTCTGCAAGCCATTCCTCAAGCACGGCAAGGTCGTCAGCCGTCTGGGTGATCGATGCGCCTTGCGGCAGCTTGTAATGCGCAAAATAGAGGGGCGTGTTGCTGTCGGGGAAGAACTGCTGCTTGATCTGACCGAAGAGGGCATAGCACACGACCGTCGTTCCGATCAGGACGGCGATCACCGGCCAGCGCAGTTTCAGGCACAAGCGCAGGACGTTGGCATACCCGCGGAAAAGTGCACCGTCATAGGCTGGCGCACCACCTGCGGAACCTTGGCGAAAGACGTAGTGGCCCAGCAACGGCGTCACGGTGATCGCCAGTATCCACGACAGCATCAGCGATATGCCGATGACCGCAAAAAGCGAGAACAGGAACTCGCCCGTCGAATCCGGACTGGTCCCGATACCGGCGAACGCCATGATCCCGATGACGGTCGCGCCGAGCAGGGGGATCTGCGTCTTCTTGGCCGTCTCCGAGGCGGCTTCGCGGGACGATCTGCCACCCAGCATGGCGATCTGCATGCCTTCGGCAACCACGATGGCGTTGTCGACCAGCATCCCCATCGCGATGATCAGGGCGCCGAGGGAAATCCGCTCCATCTCGATCGAGGCAAGTGCCATGAACAGAAGGGTTCCGACGACCGTGAGGAACAGGGTGGAGCCGACCACGAGGGCCGCGCGCCACCCCATGAACAGTGCAAGGACGACAACGACGATCGCGACCGATGTCGCAAGGTTCACGAGGAAGGCGTTGGATGCCTCGTCGACGACGACGTGCTGTCGGTAGATCGGTTCCACGGACACGCCGAGGGGCAGGCTGTCCTGCAGAAGGGCGAGCTGCGCATCGACACGTTCGCCGACCTCCACGATGTTTTCCGTCGCGACGCCCGCAACGCCCAGGGTAAAGGCCTCCACGCCATTGTGGCGCACGATGAGGTCTGGCGAAACTTCCCGCCCACGGGTGACGTCCGCGAAATCGGACAGCGTGATGACCTGTCCGCCGACGCCGAGGCTGAGCGCCGAGATCGCGGAAACGGTGTTCGATCCCTCCGGCCGCTGAACGAGGGTTCGGCCCTCATCGCTGCGGATCGCGCCCCCGTCGACAACCTCGTCCGCGCCTTGGATCGCGCCAAGGATGGCCGCGGGCGGGATGCCCATGGTGGCCGAAAGGGCAGGGTCCGGTTCGACGTAGATGACCTCACCCGGCAGGCCGGAAAGCGCCACGTCGGACACCCCGTCGACGGCAAGCAGTTCGCGCCGCAGGAACGTCGACAGGTTGACGATCTCCGCGTCCGAGAAACCGGGCGCGGAAACGGCATAGTAGATCCCGTAGACATCGCCGAAACTGTCGTTGACGAACGGGGAAGACGTGCCCGCAGGCAAGGCCGCATTGTTCACGCGATTGCGCAGCTTGGTCCAGATTTCCGGCAGTTCCGTGCCGTCGTACTGATCCTTCATGTCGACGGTGATCAGGGACAGACCGGGCTGGTTCATCGACCTGATCTGGTCGACTTCGGCCATCTTCTGAATTTCGGATTCGATCGGGTCCGACACCTCCAGCGCCACTTCGGCGGCGGATGCGCCGGGGTACTGGGTGACGACGACGGCCGTCTTGATCGTAAAGGCCGGATCCTCCAGCCGCCCGAGCGACGCAAAGCCCCAAAGACCGCCCAGCAGACAGGCAAGGATCACGATCCAGGTGTAGATGGGCCGATCGATGGAGATGCGTGCGATGTCCATGACGGTCAGTTCCCGAAGCCGGTGAAACGGCGGACGGTCTGTCCGTCTTCGAGCGATGACATGCCTGCCGCGACGATTTCCTGCCCGCGTTCGAGGCCGGAAATCACCTGAACCGCACCGTTGTCCGTCGGTTCGATTTCGACCGGAACGCGGGTGACGGTGCCTTCATCGGTGCCCACCGGCTCGAAGATCATGACGCTCGTCTGCGAGTCGTCCCCGACCATCACGGCAGAGGCCGGTATCTCGATCGTCATCTCGTCCGAGCCAAGGATCGCCGTCACCTCGGCCGATGATCCGGGCAGGATCACGAAGCCTTCGGGCGGCGTCATGCCAAGCGTGATGCTGTAGGTCTGACCCACCTGCGCGGTTTCGGCGTTGTATTCCCGCACTTCCAGGGGAAAGGTCCCCTCCAGCCCCGGAAACTCGGCGGTCAGGGCGATTTCGGCATCCTGCCCGGCCCGCTGAAACAGGGTTTCCGGCACGTCGATCTCGATGCGCAGGTCGGACATGTCGTGAAGGCGCGCAATCGGCTCTCCTGCGGCGACGGTCGAAAAGTTCGCGACGAGGCGGGCCGACACCAATGCCTCGAAAGGCGCATGCAGAACCGCGTTCTTCAGGTTCCTTTCGGCATTCCGCACGGCAAGGTCCGCAATTTCCTTGTCGGTTTGCGCATCCTCCACGGATGTAGCACTGATCGTGGTTCCCTGAAGCTGCTGATACCGGTCGAGCAATCGCGTGACCTGAGCATCCTGTGCCAAAGCCTCGTCCAGCGCGATTTCGAACGGTTCCTCGTCCAGCCGCGCGATCGTGGCACCGGCGGGCAGGCGTTCGCCCTCCTCGACCGGAAACTCGACGATCTGTCCGCCGACCTGAAACGCAAGGCTGACGGTTTCGCGCGCGACGACGCGCCCGAAGAAAACCCGTCGCAGACCGTCTTCCGCGACGGTCACCTGATGTAATTTGACAAATGGGCTGTCTGCCTGCGCGGCCGATGCCAGCATCAGAACCGCAACCGCAAGACAGCCTCCGATCAACCCCGAGCGTCCTGTCTGACCTTTGATGACGTGTCTCATGCGGGAAACCCTTTTGCGGAGATGATCTCGAAACGGTGCGGCCACTTGGCACATGGAACGCGTGTTGTCCAAGCTTTCGAGGTCCGAAGACTGCCCCTGATCGCGGCCAAACTGCTCGATTGGGCGGCCAAACGGCGTGAATTGCTACGGTTGTGTCGGATAGCGGGCAATTGAAGAACGGGCCACGCGGTCACCGCGCGGACGCTGCCGTGATCTTGATCTGGCTGGCTCAATGCCTCTTCTGTCCGTCTGTCCGCGCCATGGGGCGAACCGCGCAGGTTCTGCGAGGTTGCCCGTGGCATGTAAAATCACATTGGCGTTGGCCGGGGCGGCGAGGGTAAGGCCCGCCTTCATCTCGGGCATGGCGCGTGCGCGAGATGCCAAGAGTTCGCCGGTCGAACCGAACGCCGTTTTGCGGCCGCCAATGATCTTCGGGCCGGGAGGGGCATTCACGATTTTCCCCGCCTGTTTGCGTTCTGCAGGCGCAAACGCGTAAGAGGGCGCCGATGGCCCGGCCTCTGCTGGCCGCGCGGAAAGCGAAATGTTCGTTGCTGACGGGGTAATGCCTCCGCCCGCTGACGCACACGTGGGAAGGTAGCAATGTTCAAGCGAATCATGGTGCCAGCCGATGGAATGGCGAGCCATGGGCCGAATGTCACGGAGCACATTCGCGCCACTGACGGCGGCAGGCTGGCCGAAGATGCGAAATGGTTGGTCATGCTCCCACGCGCCTGACCCCGCGATCCCATGCAATGACAAAGACAGGAAAAACCGACACATGGCAGATAGACCAGACATAGACGAAACGACGGGGATCCCCGCGCCGGACGGCGCATCCGATATCATCGATACCGATTACGAGATCGGTCAGGACAATATCGAAACGCAGATCGGCCCCTTTGGCCTGGACATTCACAACCCCGTATTCCTGATTTCGGCGCTGAGCGTCGTGGCCTTCGTGCTCTATGCATTGCTTGCGCCGCAGCAGGCGGCCGACTTCTTTGGCTGGCTGCGTCCGACCCTGACATCCACGTTTGACGGGTTCTTCCTGTCGGCGGCCAACATATTCGTCCTGTTCTGTCTCGCGCTTATCGTTCTGCCCATAGGCTCGGTCCGTCTGGGTGGGGCCGATGCGACGCCTGACTATGGCTATGCGGGTTGGTTCTCGATGCTCTTTGCCGCCGGCATGGGGATCGGATTGATGTTCTTCGGTGTTCTGGAGCCGGCCTACTACTTCGCCACGCCGTGGGGGGATGAGCCGTTGGGGGCCGTCCGCCCATTCACCGAAGACGGTGTGCTGATCGCCGAAAACGTCGAAGCCGCAAAGCGCATGGCATTGGCCGCGACGTCCTTCCATTGGGCGCTGCATCCCTGGGCCATCTACGCGGTCGTCGCGCTCGCACTGGCATTGTTCAGCTACAACAAGGGCCTGCCGCTTTCGATCCGGTCTGCGTTCTATCCGATCCTCGGCGAACGTGTCTGGGGCTGGTGGGGCCATGTCATCGACATCATAGCCGTGTTTGCCACGCTCTTCGGCCTTGCGACGTCCTTGGGTCTGGGCGCGCAGCAGGCGAATGCCGGGCTGGAGTTCGTCTATGGCATTCCGAACACCGTCTTCGTTCAGGTCATCCTGATTGCCGGAATCACGGCCGTCGCGCTGATCTCGGTGCTGCGGGGGCTCGATGGCGGGGTCAAGGTCCTGTCCGAGATCAACATGGTCGTGGCGATCGCGCTCCTTCTCTTCGTGCTGTTCACCGCGGGCGCCGTCGGCATCTTTACCGATTTCGGAACGACGCTGATCGCCTACGCGCAGGAAGTCGTGCCCCTGTCCAATCCCTTCGGTCGCGACGACGATGGCTACCGCGAAGGATGGACGGCGTTCTACTGGGCCTGGTGGATTTCCTGGTCACCCTTCGTCGGCATGTTCATCGCCCGCGTATCGCGCGGTCGTACGGTCCGCGAATTCGTCACCTGCGTGCTGATCATCCCGTCGCTGGTCTGCATCTTCTGGATGGCCGTCTTCGGCGGCACGGCGATCAACGACATGATCGCGAACCTTGGTGACAGCGCGGTGAAGGCCACCGTGATCGATGCCTACGTTCCGGAACTTTCGCTGTTCGCGATGCTGCAGGGTCTGCCCCTGACGGCGATCACCTCGACGGTCGCAATTGTTCTGGTCATCGTGTTCTTCGTGACATCGTCCGACTCGGGCTCGCTTGTGATCGACACCATCACCGCCGGCGGCAAGATCGACGCCCCGGTCCCGCAGCGTGTATTCTGGTGCACCTTCGAAGGTCTGGTCGCCGTCGTGCTCCTGATCGGCGGGGGGCTCGGATCGTTGCAGGCGATGGTCATCTCCACCGGATTGCCCTTCACGGTCGTCCTTTTGCTCATGTGCTGGTGTATCTTCAAAGGCCTGATGCAGGAGCATAAGCACCTCTGAGTAACGACATCGGAACGGGCGCTTCGGCGCCCGTTTCTTTCTCGATTGACCATCGACATTCGGGCGATGGCACAGACCATGATCTGCAAACATCCATCAGTGCCAATTTGCAGAAACGCCATTCGCGGATTTCGGGGTGTGGGCACAAGCCCGGAACGAAAAAACCGCCCCGAAGGGCGGCTATTTTCCAGCTGCAATCGCAGCGTTTAGTTGGTTGCGGGAGTAGGATTTGAACCTACGACCTTCAGGTTATGAGCCTGACGAGCTACCGAGCTGCTCCATCCCGCGCCAACTGGGGACTGACTATACTCAGGGCTGGGGGTCCGCAACCCCGTCGGGCGTGATTTTTGACAGTTCGATGACGGTTTTTGAATCTCCTTATATCGCAACGGCTTGTGGTGGGTGAATGCACCATCTGACGCAAGGTTGCGGCGACAGGATGCCGGCTAGGGTATCCTTTGGCACAAGATTTTCTTTGCGTCGCAGGGGCAATGCGGTTTTCAATCGCCGGCAGGGGGACGCATGGCATCACATCTGACGCTGACCGAAGTTGAAACCATCGCACGCGACAGATTGCTGGCCGCCGGTGCGACACCTGCGGTGGCCGCATCGGTCGCGCGGTCCACGCGCCTGGCAGAGCGCGACGGCTTGCGCAGCCACGGCTTGCTCTACGTGCCGATCTACGCCGAACATCTCGAATGCGGAAAGGTCATGGCTAACGCGGTGCCCGAAGTCGTCATGCCCCGCCCGGCGGCGGTGTGCGTCGATGCCTCGAACGGTTTTGCGCATCCCGCGATCGATGCCGGCTGGTCCGCATTCGTCGACGCAACGGGGACCTGTGGGATCGCCGCCATGGGAATTCGCCGTTCCTACAATTGCGGCATCCTTGGCCATCACGCCGAACGCCTCGCCGAGGATGGTCTGGTGGGTCTGTGTTTTACCCATGCCCCCGCTTCCATCGCGCCCACGGGGGGACGGCGGCCGGTGATCGGAACGAACCCTTTCGCGCTGGCCGTCCCGGACGGGCAGGGCGGTGCCCGCCTTGTCATCGACCAGTCCGCAAGTGCTATCGCGAAGTCGGAGATCCTGTTGCGCAGTCGCGAAGGGCGACAGATCGAACCCGGATGGGCGCTTGATGCCGAAGGGGAGCCCACCACGGATGCCGATGCCGCCCTCGCCGGGTCGATGGTGCCTGCGGGCGGGCAGAAGGGCTTTGGCACGGGCCTGATGGTGGAGATTTTCGCGGCGGCCCTGACCGGCGCGAACCTGAGTGTCGAGGCAAGTCCCTTCTCGGGCAAGAAGGGCGGCCCGCCGGGAACGGGGCAGTTCTTTATCGGTGTGGATCCGTCCACATTCGGGGGCGCGACCTTCGGTGGCGCCATCGACCGCCTTGTGGAGGCCATCGAAGGGCAGGAGGGCGCGCGCCTGCCGGGGCAGAGACGCAAGGACAATCGCGCACGGATCGAGGCAGAGGGCGTCGAGGTCGACGATGCCCTGATGGCGCGGATCACCGGCGTATGAGGGGCGTGACCATCATGCGGGTGGGGGCGCTGCGATGACGCCCCGGATCGATGGGCTGCAATATGCCAATTGGTCCGAAGACATCTTCCGCGAGATGCGCGCAGGTGCCGTGGACGCCGTCCATGTGACGATCACCTACCACGAGACGTTTCGCGAAACGGTCCTGAACATCGAGGCATGGAACCGCTGGTTCGAGCGGTTTCCCGACCTGATCTTCCAGGGGTTCACCGCGGACGACATCGATCTGGCGCGCCGCACGGGTCGCACGGCCATCTTCTTCGGCGCGCAGAACCCGTCCTGTATCGAGGACGATATCGGGCTGGTCGAGGTGCTGCATCGCCTTGGCCTGCGGTTCATGCAGCTGACCTACAACAACCAGTCCCTGCTTGCGACAGGGTGTTACGAGGCACATGACACGGGGCTGACGCGGATGGGGCGGGCCGTGGTGGCCGAGATGAACCGGGTCGGCCTTGTCGTCGACATGAGCCATTCGGGCGATCGGTCCACGTTGGCGGCAATCGAACATTCGACCCGCCCCATCGCCATCACCCACGCAAATCCCGCCGTCTGGCATCCGGCCCTGCGCAACAAGTCCGAAGACGTTCTGAGCGCCTTGACGCAATCGGGCGGGATGCTGGGCTTTTCACTCTACCCGCACCACCTTGCCGGGGGCACGGAATGTAGCTTGCAATCGTTCTGCGAGATGATCGCACGCAGTGCCGAGGCCTACGGGATCGATGCGCTGGGCATCGGGTCGGACCTTTGTCAGGGACAGCCCGACAGCGTCGTCGACTGGATGCGCACGGGGCGTTGGACAAAGGGCACGGACTACGGCGAGGGGAGCGCGGCTGCGCCCGGCTTTCCCGAAATGCCGGCGTGGTTTGGCAGCAACGCGGATTTCACCAATATCGCCAGTGGTCTGCGAAAGGTCGGTTTCTCGGACGCGGACGTCGGCGCCTTGATGGGCGGAAACTGGGCCCGATTCTTCGCTGACAGCTTTGGGCCACTGCCGGAGGCCGCGAAATGACACGCGCGCCGGATCTGTTCGCCCCCGATCTGGCGCGTTTCCGGCGCAGTCCGAAAACCGTGATGCGTCTGTCGCGTCTGGGGGCGGCGCATCCCACGCGCCTGTCGTTCCTGCGTATTCTTCTGCGGCGAATGCGCACCGAAGGCTGGCAGGTGGATCGACGGCTGTTCGACATTGACGAACGCGGTGTGGGTCGGGCCGTCTACTGCGTCCGCGGGCCGGTTCGGACCTATTCGCTGGTGGCGTTTGGTCATGACCTGCCGGCCGACGAACGGTCGGACCGCGTGATCGCAACAGCGTGGGATGCGACGTTTGCCTTGTTCGACGGGGTGCCCGATGCGGACGATCTTGCCCGTTTGCAGGCCAACGTGCCCCTGCAGGAAGCGGGCCGGATATCGCAGCGAGAGCTGACGCTCAGCCGCGCCAACAGATCTGTGCGCCTGTTCGACCATGTGGTCGCCACCCTTGCCGAAGGCAGGCAACCGGACGCCAATGTATTGGCCGAGACCGGCTACCTGATGCGCACGACAGCCGTCTATGGCTCCGGCAAGTTCGGCGCGGCCTGTCACGGCGATATCGTTGACCGGCCCGAGATGAGCGCGCCGTTTCAGGCAGAGATGCTGACCGTCTGGCTGATCCGCGCATTTACCGTTGATCTGGTGGATCATCTGGCGCGGTTGCGCGGTGGTCCGAATGCCGCGCGGCTTGATGATGACCTGCGGCGGGGGCTGGGTGTCGGGAACTCCACGGGTCTGGGGATGGCGCCGTTCCTCGTCCGTCATCCCGCCTTGCTGCACAACTGGATCTTCGCGCGGGAGGAGGCGCTGGCCCGCGTCCGTGCCCAGCCCGTGATGGCGCCGGGCACACGGGCCGCATTCGCACGGGCCATTTCGGCGGCGCGGGAGTGTGCAAGGCAATGGCGCAGTGCGCACCCGCTTCAGATGCCACGCCTTGCCGGTTTGCGGTCCGATCTCGACCGGATCGAACGCCATAGCCGCGACATGTTGCAGGCACCGGACCCCCAGCCATGGGACAGGCTGTGGCGGTGGGGCGAGGCAAGCCTGACGCTTGAAGGGCAGGAGGCCCTGCTGGCAGCGATGTTGGAACCGCACGGGCCGCTGATCGACGATCTGGGCGATGCGCTCTGTGCCGATGAGGCGGCCTGCTTCGACATCGACGGCGCCATGAGCGTCGGCACATTGCGCGCGATCATGGCGAACACCTATGATTGGGCCGATGCCGGGGCCTACGGGGCGACAGAAGGCTGCGCCCGGTTCTGGTACGTCTCGGAAGACAAGCTGGAACCCAGACTGGGCGAACGCCACACCGAACCGGGGGCAGAGCGTGAACTGCCCCTCGATATCGGACGGCGGGCCGCCGCCCTGTCGGCAGAGCTTGAAACGGCGGACCCGGAGGAGGCGATCGCCCACCTGTTGCTGCGGATGCCGCAGCATCGCTACATGGTGCGCCGGGTCCAGATTGCCGCCACGCGCCCTTATGCGGAGATACGCGACAATCTCATTTCGGCGGATGTCATGCCGATCGACATGTTGCGCTGCAAGCTGGCATGCTTCGGCGCGCGGCAGTTCGACCCCCGATCCGATAGATGGGTCCGGATCAACCTGTTTCAGGACGCGCCCTTTCCCGGCGATCTGAACGGCCCGGACATTGCGCGATGACAGGGACGCAGGGCGCGACCGGCGAGATCTGCCTGTCGTTGTCCGAAGTCGCGGCGCTGTGCCGGGGAGCTGCACGGGGGGCAGGGTGCCGCTGGGGCCTTGCCGAGGAATATGGCACCGCCGCTGTCTGGCTGGCCCGGCATCAGCTGGACTGGGGTGAGGCGATCCTGGGCAATCTGGCCTCCGGGTCGAACACCGGGTTCCACCCGGCGCCCGGCGTCTGGAGGTCGGAGGGCAATCTTTGCCCGATCCGCGCCGGGACGGCCCTCTGCGATTTCGCGGCCCTACCGGAGGGGCCGATCCGTGGCGTGGATCTGGGGTGCGTCGAACAGCCGATCCTTCTACTGCCGTTCGTGCACCGGGTGTCGCAGAAACTGCGGCTGCCCCTCCGTGTAATCGCCGGCGGCACGGAGCTTGGTGTCCTCGGCCCGGATGGCTGCGATCTGCATAACCCACGTCGGGAACCGATGCCTGTCGGCATTCATCCGGCCCGAAACGTCTCGCCCAAAGCGCAGGGCCTCTGCCGCACGACATCGGTCCCGGCAAGGGTGGTGGCGCGACTGACCGATCTGGTGATGGCCACGGCCGTCCCGTCCAGCGAGGTGTCTGCAAGGCGGGCAGGCGGCGACGTGCCCGAGAGGGATGGGGACATCTGAAACACGCGCGCAGCCCTGTGGTCATTGTCGCCGAAGACGATCAGGATGCCCGCGTCATCAACCCGCACGACGGAGGAAACCGGATGACTGCACCCCATGGGATCGGGCACAATTCGAGGCAGGATTTCGACGGCTATTCCGGCCGTTTGCATCAATGGCGCAAGGCCCGGCGCGATTTGCTGGGTGCGAAACTGCCACTGGAGGTGGTGCGCCTGCGTGTGCGCCGGGCGGCGGCGCTTGGCCTCGACTATGGCACATATGCAAGCGTGCGCGCGGGAACCGGGCGTGACATCGTCGCGCTGCTGTTTTCCTCCAATGCGTTGCGCATGATCCGCACTGCGCAGATGACACGGGATCGTGCGGCGAAACTGGCCGCCGTTGCGGCGGAACGTGGTGTTCTGGTGCACGCCCCCGGTTCACTGGTGGCGAAGCCGCCGCTGGACTGGGCGGATCGTGCGCCCGGCTTTGCCGACAGCTGGCGCCAGACACGCGCGCGCCTTGTGCAGACGCTGCGCGATCACCACCTTCCACCCGATGCGGTGCTCATGATCGGCGATACCGCATTCGAGGCCAGCTGGTGTCCGACGGCACGGGCCGCCGGATACGTCAGCGCCGATCGCTACTTCGGAGACGCCCCGTGACCTCTCTTGCACTCATCACCGGTGCCTCTGGCGGAATTGGCCGTGCAATGGCAGCGTATCATGCGGCCAAGGGCGGCGACCTGATCATCGCCGCGCGTCGACAGCCGGAGCTCGACAGCCTCAAGACCGAGTTGGAGGCGAGGCACGACGTCTCCGTCACGACCGTTGCCTGCGACCTTGGCACATCAGAGGGGGTCACGACCCTGATCGCGGCGGTTGCGGATGCGCCGATCGACATCCTTGTGAACAACGCGGGTTTCGGCGGGCATGGCGCCTTCCTCGATCGCGCGTTGGGCGATGATTTCGCGATGGTCGATCTGAACGTGAAGGCGGTGATGGCCCTGTGCCACGCCGTCGCGCCCGGCATGGTTTCGCGAGGTGGGGGACGTATCCTCAATGTCGGGTCGACGGCCGGCATGATGCCGGGCCCGTTGCAGGCGACGTATTTCGCCACGAAAGCCTTCGTGCAGAGTTTCAGTCAGGCCCTGGACGAGGAGCTGCGCGCAAAGGGGGTGACCGTGACGGTGCTGGCCCCCGGCTATGTCGAGACAGGGTTCTCTGGTCGCGCCGATCTGGACGATACACCGCTGACCAAGTCGGGAAAGACGCCCGAGTCGGTGGCAAAGGTCGGCTATGATGCGATGATGGACGGCAAGCTCGTCGTCGTGAACGAGCCTTTGCTATCCGTGCTGACAGGCTGGGTCGTCCCGCTGTTGCCGCGGCGCAGCGTCCTCAGGCTGGTCCGCGGAATGCAGACCAAGGGTTGATATCAGTCGCGCCCGGCCAGCCAGCCCAGGACCCGGTCGACATTGGGTGACATCGGCAGGTCGCGCATCTGATCGGGGGTCAGCCAGGCGGCGTCGGTGGCATCATCCGCCGGGACGGGGCTGCCCTCCTGCCAGTCGCACAGCACGGCAACCAGAAGGTAGTGATGGGCAATCCGCTCATCGATCCGTTCGATCAGGTCGATGTTGCCAAGGTAACGTCGTGGCGTCGCGATGACACCGGTTTCCTCGCGCAATTCCCGTGCGGCGGCCTCCAGCCCCGTTTCGCCCAGTTCCACGTGTCCGCCGGGAAACCCCCAGAGGCCACGGTTGGGTTCATTCGCGCGCGCGACCATCAGGACCGCATCACCCCGTGTCACAACCGCAAGGGCGCCCAATTTCGGCCGTTCGACCATATGCCTGTGCGTCATGCCATGCCTCCCCGTTCGCTCCTGCACTGGCACACGGTCGCCTCCGGGGCTACATCCCTTTCGAAACGGAGGAGTCCCATGGCCGAACCCATCCCATTCGAAGAACCCGGTCCGGTAGAGCGGGCAAATGCCGACGTCATATCCTCCATCGAGGAGATACTGGAGGATGCGCGCAACGGGCGCATGTTCATCCTTGTGGATCATGAGGACAGGGAGAACGAGGGCGACCTCGTGATCCCCGCGCAGATGGCGACGCCGGATGCGATCAACTTCATGGCGGCCCACGGTCGGGGCCTCATCTGTCTGACGTTGCCGGGCGAGCGGATCGACGCGCTGGGCCTTCCCCTGATGGCGTCGCAGAATTCGTCGCGTCACGAGACGGCGTTTACCGTGTCGATCGAGGCACGCGAGGGCGTCTCCACCGGGATCAGCGCCCATGATCGCGCCCGTACGGTATCGGTTGCCATCGATGCGTCGAAGGGACCGGCGGACATCGCAACGCCGGGTCACGTCTTTCCGCTGCGCGCGCGCGACGGCGGTGTTCTGGTGCGTGCCGGACATACCGAAGCCGCCTGCGACATCTCCCGCCTCGCGGGGCTGAATCCGTCGGGCGTGATCTGCGAGATCATGAATGACGACGGCAGCATGGCGCGCCTTCCCGACCTCGTCGCCTTCGCGCAGCTGCATGGCCTCAAGATCGGCACGATCAGCGATCTGATCAGCTATCGTCGCCGGCACGACAACCTCGTCAATCAGACGGCTTCGCGCCCGGTCACGGCCTCGGTCGGCGGCGAATGGTTGATGCGCATCTTCACCGACGAGACACAGGGCGCGGAACATATCGTGCTGACCAAGGGTGATATCGCCGAGGGCCCCGTCCTCGTGCGCATGCATGCGCTCAACCCGCTCGAAGATGCGCTTGGCATCGGGGACAGCGACCTGCGCGGCGCGATGCAGGTCATCGCGGACGAGGGGCGCGGTGTCGTCGTCCTGTTGCGTGACACGGAAATGAAGCTCGACCCAGGCGGGGTGTCGCCGCAAAAGCTCCGGCAATACGGGCTGGGGGCGCAGATCCTGGCCGCATTGAACATTCACGAGATGGAACTGGTTACCAATTCCGGTACGCCGCGCGTCGTGGGGTTGGAGGCTTATGGCCTGACCATCACCGGAACGCGCGCAATCCCCACACAGGCAGAGGACTGACAGATGGCCGGACATTCCGACAACGTTCTGACATTGCCGACCTTCACGGATTCGACGCGCATCCTGATCGTCATCGCTCCGTACTATGGCGCGATTTCCGCCGCGCAGCTGGCATCCGCGCGTGCCGTCATCGAAGCTTCGGGCGCAACCCATGAGACGATCGAGATGCCCGGATCGCTGGAGATCCCGACGGCCATCGGTATTGCCCACAGGCAGGCCGAATTCGACGGCTATGTCGCGCTTGGTTGCGTCATACGGGGGCGGACGTCGCATTACGACGTCGTCGTCAACGAAAGCGCGCGCGCCATCGCGACGCTGGGGCTTGGGGGCCTGTGCATCGGCAATGGCATCATCACGGTCGAGAACATGGAACAGGCCGAGGAACGCGCCGACGCGGCACGGTTGGACACCGCTGGTGGTGCGGCGGCGGCGGCCCTGCATCTGGTGGCGTTGCAGCGCAGCCTGAAGAAGGCCGATACCGGCGTCGGTTTCAAACCGGGGTCGTTCCAGCATGATGCCGCGACCAAGGGGCCTACGGTCGCCTGAGATTGCAGACCGCCGCGATCGGACCGCCCCGCATTCGTCCCGAGAACGAGTGCGGCCCCGCCGTGCGGGGTGGCCGATGCATGATCCCCGTTGCAGGCGCCCGCGTCCTGTCCTAGGTGCCGCCCTATGGCTGATATGACCTCAGATGAAAAACGGCTGCTCAAGCGGCGCATGAAATCCGCTGCCCGGCTCTATGCCGTGCAGGCGCTGTTCCAGATGGAAGCGATGGGGCAGGGCGTCGACCGCGTGCGCGCGGAGTTCGAGGACCATCGCTTTGGCATGGAAATCGAAGAAGGCACCCTGTCCGAAGGCGACACCGGCACCTTCCGCAAGGTGCTGGACGGTGCCGTGGATCATCAGGCCAAGATCGACCAGATGACGGACCGCGCCCTTGTCGCGCGGTGGCCTCTGGGGCGGATCGACCCGACATTACGCGCCGTCTTCCGCGCCGCCGGTGCGGAACTGGTCGCCGCGGAAACACCCCCCAAGGTGGTGATCACCGAATACGTCGAAGTGGCCCGCGCATTCTTTCCCGAGGGCAAGGAAGCCGGCTTCGTGAACGGTGTCCTCGACCACATGGCACACGAAGCGCGCCCGGACGGTTTCTGAGCCGCAGGCGCGCCGACCCCCTGGCATCAGCAGGATCGCGGTAACACGGCAAGGCCCGGGGGGATCAGACCCCCGGCGCCGCCCGCTTGCGTCGCCCGATCCAGACGGCCGCCGTGATCCATGTGACCAGCAGCAGGGCCGCGGTGCCCGCCGCGAAGATGGCAAAGGCCTGCGCGGCCCCCGAGATGGGGATCATCGCCGCAAGCGGTGGCCACCCTGCACCGGTGATCAGGACGTATCCCAGCGTCGCAAACCCCCACGCCACGATGGCCGATCCAAGGCCGAGCCCGAGAATGCCGATACCGCGCCCGCGCCTTTGCCCCGGCAATCGCAGCATGCGACGAAGCGCATCCGTGGCGCGTCCGATGTCATGGCCCATCGCAAGGATCGCCGGAACAAGGATCAGAACCAGCACCATACCGAAGCCAAGACCATAGCTGAGCGTGATGACCGTCGGACGCAGGAACTGGGCCTGACTGGAGGATTCGTAAAGCAGCGGCGTCAGGCCGAGCACCGTCGTCAGCGTGGTCAGAAGGATGGGGCGCAACCGGTCGCAGACGGCATCGATGATCGCCGGCATCAATGCACGGTCCCGCGAATATTCGTCCACCGTCGTGATCAGGACGATCGAGTCGTTGATGATGATGCCAGTCATGCCGATCAGACCCACGACCGAGAACATCGACAGCGGCACCTCCCACCACCAGTGGCCCCAGATCGCGCCGATCAGGCCGAAGGGAATGACGACCATGATCACGCCCGGCCGTGTCCATGACGAGAAGATCCAGGCCAGCACGAGGTAGATGCCCAGCAGACAGGAGACGAGGCCGACGGTCGCATCCGTCAGAAACTCCCGCTCCTGCTCGGCAAGGCCGCCGAGGGTATAGGCGACCTGATGCACCGCCGCGATTTCCGGCAGGATCCGATCGGCCAATTGCGCGCGGATCTCATTTGCGCGCGCTGCATCGTCCTGCGTGATATCCCCCGATACGGTGACGACCTGCACCCCGTTTTCGCGCCGGATGGTCGCAAAGCCGGATTGCACGCGCACGGTGACGATATCGGACAGGGCGACATCCCCGCCCGTCGGCGCCTTCAGCCGCAGCCCTTCGAGGAAATCGGCACGGATCTCGCCCTGCGGCAGTTCCACACGGATCGATCCGGTGCGCGGTCCGACCGGGAAGGTCGCCGCCTCGATCCCGCCCAGACGGTCGCGAAGGGTAGCGCCCAAGGCATCGATATCGAAGCCGAGCGCCTCACCCTGAGGGGTCAGTTCGAGGATCAGTTCGTCCTTGTCATAAGGCAGGCTGTCCTCGACGCCCGACACTTCCGCAATGCCGGAGACGGCCGTTTTCAGAGCCTCGGCGGCGGCTTTGAGGGTGGCCGAGTCCGCGCCGTAGAATTCGACGGACAGGGCATCGCCACCGGGGCCGGACCGCCAGCCGCGAAAGCTGATCTCCTCGGTCAGGGGCAGTTGGCGCGCGGCCTCCTGTAACTCGCCGACAAACTGGAACGACGAATAGGGGCGCAGGTCCGCATCGATCAATTCGATCGAAATGGCCCCCAGCTGATCGCCGTCCTTGTCGTCCGCCGAGGGCAGGGCGCGTCCCGAATTGCCCCCGATCTCTGCAAGGACATAGGCCAGCGGGTTCTGGCCGTACCGTTCCTCGTAATCTTCGCCCAAGGCATAGGTCGCGCGCTGCAATTCGCGCATCTGTTCCAGCGAATCCTCGCGCGTGGCCCCATCGAGCATGGCGAAATTGCCGGTCACGGAGCCTCGCTCCGGCGCGTTGAAGAACCGCCATTGAACGTCGCCCGTCATGAACAGCGCGGCCTGCGAGGACAACAGCACGATCGCCCCGGCGGCCACGGGATAGCGCGCCCAGATCGCAAGGCGGATCAGGGGCCGGAACAGCGTATCTTTGACCCAGTCGAAGCCCCGGTTGACCGTGCGCGATGGCCAATCCAGCCAGCTGTCGGCGGAGCTGTTCTTCAGCGCCCCCGCCATGTGATGCGGCAGGATCAGGAAACATTCGACCAGCGAGGCGATCAGGACGACGATCACGGTAAAGGGGATGTCCGCGATCAGATCGCCGAACCGTCCCCCGATGGCGACCAACCCGAAAAAGGCGATCACCGTCGTCAGGGTGGCCGAAAACACCGGCAGGAACATGCGGCGGGCGGCATTTTCGGCGGCGTCATAGGGCGTTTCCCCCAGCCGTCGCGCCCGGAAATCGGCGTGTTCCCCAACCACGATCGCGTCGTCCACGACGATGCCCAGCGTGATGATCAGGGCGAACAGCGAGATCATGTTGATGGTCAGCCCCGCCGCCCACATCAATGCGATTGCCGACAGCAGGGCGACGGGAATGCCCGCCGCGACCCAGAAGGCGGTGCGCCAGTTGAGGAACAAAAACAGCAGGCCGATCACCAGCACGAGGCCCATCAGGGCATTGTCGATCAACAGGTTGATCCGCCCGGCGATCGCCTCGGTCCGGGTGCGGATCAATTCGACGGTCACCCCATCGGGCGCGTCCTGCATGACGGCTTCCGCGACCTCCTCCACCTGTCTTTGCAGGGCAATGGCATCCCCCTCGGCCGTGCGGTCCACCCGTACGGACATGGCGGGGTTTTCCTCGACGAAATAGGCGCGGTCGCGGTCGACACCTTCGGAAATCACGCGGCCCACATCCACGACGGTCAGGGCGGAGCCGTCGGCGTTGCGGCGGATCACGATATCCTGGATGTCGGCTACATCGCGGCGGGCCGATCCGGTGCGCACACGGGCGTTCGCGCCCGTCACGTCGCCCGCAGGGTCCGCCTGTGTCTGGCCCGCGATGGCCGAGGCGATCTGCGCCATCGTCACGTCATGGCGCAGCAGGTTCGCCGTCGGGACCTCGACCACGATTTCCGGTGCGGCCACGCCGCGGATGGTCGTGCGGGTGACCCCCGCCGCGAACAATCTGGTGACGAATTCATCGGTGATACGGGCAAGCTGATCGACGCCGACGGGGCCTGTGACGATGACATCCGTGACCCTGTCACGCCACGCGCCCTGACGCACCTCGGGGTCGTCGATGCCGTCGGGCAGGCCCGTCACGGCATCGACGGCGGCCTGAACGTCATCTGCGGCCGAGGCCATGTCGCGCCCGGGTTCGAACTCCAGAGTGATCGAGGCGCTGCCCTCCCGGGCGTTGGCGACGCTGTCCGTGACGCCGTCGACCGCCAGCAGCGCCGGTTCGAGCAACTGAACGATACCGCGGTCCACGTCCTCGGCGCCGGCCCCGTCCCAGGAGACGGAGACCGAAACCTCGTCGACCACCACGTCCGGAAAGAACTGTGCCCGCATGTTCGGAAGGGCCATCGCCCCCGCGGCCAGCATGAGGACCAGCAGAAGGTTCGCAATCGTGTGGTGGCGGGTGAAATAGCCGAGGATGCCCATGGGCTCAGCCCCCCATGCGGGATTCGAGGCGGTCGACCATCTCGGCCGGCACGGCCTCCGATTCCAGCTGTGTCAGCATGCGTTGTTTCACGTCGCCGGGGATGCGTGTGTTCCCCTCGAGGTAGGCGACGATCCGGGCGCGGCGATCGGGGTCCAGAACGACCATCTCCGGCGCGGTGTCCTGCGGGGTATCGGCGCTGACGGGGCGTTGGGGGCGGACCTTGATGCCCGCGCCGAGGACCGGCGTGCGTTCCGCGACGACCTCGCGTCCCGCGATATCCCCACGCACGACGATATCGTCACCTTGCCTGCGCAAAAGGGTGACGTCCATTTCCTCCAGCCGGTCTTCATCCCCGAGGACGAGGACCGTGTTCTGCGCCGACAACGACGTGGCGGGCAGACGGATGGCGCGGTCCATCGGCGGTTCCTGCACGACGACGCGCACGAAGTCTCCGGGGCGGAAACCGCGTGCGCCTTCAAGTCCGGCAAAGACGAGGCGGCCTGTCTGACCTTCGCCCACGGCCGGTGCCTCGCGGGTGATCCGACCGACCGCCTCGACATCGAGGCCGAGCACGTCGAGAACCGCCGTCACCTGTGCCCCCACAAGGTTGCCCGTCCCGTCCAGCAGGCGGGCGTGTTCGCTGGCCGACAAGCGAAAGGCCACTTCCAGAGCGGATGGGTCGATCAGTGTCGCGATCTGTTCGTTGGCACTTACCAATCCGCCCCGCAGGACGGACACATCCGACAATTGACCGTCGAATTCCGCACGCAGGGTCCGGTCGGCGACGTCCCGTTCCGCCTGTGCAAGGGCAATGCGCGCACGGTCGATGGCAAGGGCGGCGCTGTCGACGCGGGTCTCGGCAATGGCGATCGCGCCACGACGGGTCAGGATGGTCTGGTCCGCATTGGCGAGCGACAATTCTGCCGCTTCGAGATTGGCGGCCGTGCCGACGCCCCGGTCGCCAAGATCGATCTGTCGTTGCACGGCACGCGCCTGAAGGTCGCGCTGCGCCTCGGCGCCGGCAAGTTCCGCGCGCGACAACTCCAGATTGCGGGCGGCGTCCCGCGCCTCGGCCTCGGCGCCCGCCAGATCGGCCCGCGCCACGGCAAGGGCGGATTCCGCATTGGCGGGATCGATGCGCAGCAGGACCTGACCTTCGGTGACGGTTCCGCCTTCCTCGAAGCCATCGGCCAGTTCGACGACACGACCGGCGACCGGCGCGCGCAGTTCGAGGACACGGCGCGCCTGCACCTCGCCGAAGGCGGTCAGGACGGGCACGATCCGTTCTGCCCGTGCCACGACCACATTGGCCGCCAAAACCCGTTCGCGTGCCTGCGACCGCCTGCCTTCGTCGGCGTCGCGGGCCTGCATCGCGGAGTAGGTGATCTGCCCGGCCCAGCCCAGAAGGCCGAGCGTCAGGGCGGCAAGAAACAGGGCGACGAGGCTGCGACCGAGAAAGCGCATGGAGACTCCGATCCATGAAACGATGCGTGTAAGATAAGCCGATAACCGACCAGTCCAAAGACTACACGCAGACGTGCGCTACTTCCGTCGCAGATGTTCGTCCAGTCTTGGCATTATTTCCACGAAATTGCAGGGCTTGTGCCTGTAATCCAGCTGATGGACCAGAATTTCATCCCAGGCATCACGACAGGCCGAGGGCGAACCGGGCAGGGCGAACAGATACGTGCCGCCCGCGACACCGGCGCAGGCCCGCGACTGGACGGCGGACGTGCCGATCTTCTGCATGGATACGATCGTGAACATGGTCCCGAAGGCATCGATTTCCTTTTCATAGACGTCCCGGTGCGCCTCGACCGTCACGTCCCGACCGGTCAGACCGGTGCCGCCGGTGGTCAGGATGACGTCGATGGCGTCCTCGCCGATCCAGCGCGTCAGATGCTCTGCGATGCCAACCCGGTCGTCCGGCGTGATCGCGCGGTCGGCAAGGATATGGCCGGCGGCCTGCAATCGGGCGACGAGGGTATCGCCGGAACGGTCGTCGTCCGGGCCGCGCGTGTCGGAGACGGTCAGGACGGCAATGCGGCAGGGCAGGAATTCTCGGTCAGCCATGTTTGCCTTCATGTCCTTTTGGATGTCGTCGTTTTCCGGGGGACGAGCGCCCCCCGGAAACCTGTCGCGGCGCGAACCTACTTGAAATCGTCGGGCGAATGCCGTTCGCGCAGCTTGAGGCTTTCGTCATCGCCGAAGGTGCGGTTGACCATCCGGCCGCGCCGAACGGCCGGGCGGGCATCGATCCGCTTGGCCCATGCCATCACATGCTCATAGCTTGCCACGTCGAGGAAGGTCGCCGCATCGTACAGCCGCCCGAGCACGAGCTGCCCATACCATGACCAGATCGCCATGTCGGCAATCGTGTATTCGTCACCGGCAACGAAGGGGCAATCTTCCAGCCGCTGATCCAGAACGCTCAGCTGTCGCTTCGATTCCATCGCGTAGCGGTTGATCGGGTATTCGTACTTTTCTGGCGCATAGGCGTAGAAATGGCCGAACCCGCCGCCAAGGAAGGGGGCAGAGCCCATCTGCCAGAACAGCCATGACAGCATTTCGGGCCGGTTGTCGCCGAGGAAGGCGTCATACCGTTCGGCAAGATGCAGCATGATCGCGGCGCTTTCGAATACGCGGGCGTTCAGGCCATCGGTGCGGTCGAACAGGGCGGGGATCTTGGAGTTCGGGTTGACGTCGACGAAGCCGGACCCGAATTGATCGCCCTCACCGATGTCGATCAGCCATGCGTCGTATTCGACCGGGTACCCGGCCTCGATCAACTCCTCGAACAGGACCGTGACCTTCACGCCGTTGGGCGTCGCGAGGGAATAGAGCTGATAGGGGTGCTTGCCGACAGGCAGATCCTTGTCATGCGTCGGTCCCGCTTCGGGTCGATTGATCGACGCGAACTTGCCCCCGGATTGGGTGTTCTGCCAGACTTTGGGCGGCTCATATGTCATTGACGGTCGGTCCTTTCAGTCTCGAAGGTCGGCACGGGCACGGTCCGCTGCCGAAGGCTCTGGATGCGACACTTAGACCCATATCCCGGAAGGTCTAGTCCGCAAGCCGGGCGCTCAGCGCCAGCAGGTCCGCCCAGGCGTCCCGCTTGGCCGCGCCCTGTCGCAGAAGATAGGCGGGATGCAGCATCGGCAGGACCGGCAGGCCAAAGCCTTCGGACCATTTGCCGCGCAGCCGCGTGATGCCGCGCCGGTTCAGGACGGCGCCGCAGGCATGGTTGCCCATGCAGACCAGGATCTCCGGATCGACGAGGGCGACATGACGGCGCAGGAACGGCAGCATCATCGCGATTTCCGCAGGCTCCGGGTCCCTGTTCGAGGGGGGGCGCCAGGGCAGGACGTTGGTGATGTAGACGCCCCGCGCGGCCTCATCCGCATCGCGGGCCAATCCGATCGCGGCCAGCATGCGGTCCAGCAATTGTCCCGCCTGTCCGACGAACGGCAGGCCGGCGCGGTCTTCCTCCCGGCCCGGTGCCTCGCCGATGATCATCACCCGCGCATCCGGCCGCCCGTCTGAGAACACGAGGGATTTCGCGCCAAGTCGCAGATCGCACCACGGAAAGGCGTCCAGCGCCGCCTTCAGGTCATCCAAGGTTTCGGCGGCGCCTGCCATCCGCTCGGCCTCCGTGACCGGGTCGGGCCCTGTCGTGCCGGTCGAGCCGGGCACGCCGACGGGGGCCGTCGGGGCGCTGCCCTGTATCGCGGACGCAGGTTCGGACGTGGGGGGGCGTGCCGGTGCCGGCATGCGTTCGGGCAAGGCGTAGCGATCCAGTGGATGAGTGGCGATCGCCTCGTCACAGCCCAACTCCAGCTGCCATTCGAGGGCAGCACGCAAAGCGGCGGGGGAAAGCTCATCCAGCATGGCGGGACGGTAGCGGGCATTGCACCGAAGAGGAAGATGCGCCGATGCGCAAAATCGGATCGCCCGACCTTCGTCGGGGGGCTTGTACGTGGCCGCACCAAAACGGGGCTTGATCGCCCGCCCGTCGCACCGCATCACACGGGCCATGACATTCACACAGCGTCACCTTCTGGGGATCGAACCCCTGCACCCGGTCGAGATCACGACATTGCTGGACCGCGCCGACCATTATGCCGAGGCCACGCGCGCAGGGCGGACACATGGCGATGCATTGGCCGGTCTGACCCAGATCAACATGTTCTTCGAGAATTCCACACGCACACAGGCCAGTTTCGAGATCGCCGGTAAACGGCTCGGGGCCGACGTCATGAACATGGCGATGCAGGCGTCATCCCTAAAAAAGGGCGAAACGCTGATCGACACGGCCCTGACGCTGAACGCGATGCGGCCCGACCTGATCGTCGTGCGCCATCCCCATTCGGGGGCCGTGAATCTGCTGGCCGAAAAGGTGAACTGCGCGGTTCTCAACGCGGGTGACGGGCGGCACGAACATCCGACGCAGGCCTTGCTGGATGCCTTGACCATCCGCCGGGCCAAGGGGCGTCTGCACCGGTTGACCGTGGCGATCTGTGGCGACATCGCGCACAGCCGCGTGGCGCGCTCCAACCTGATCCTGCTGGGCAAGATGGAAAACCGGGTCCGGCTGGTGGGCCCGCCAACCCTGATGCCGTCCGAGGTCGATGCTTTGGGCGTCGAAGTCACCGACAACATGGAAGAGGGTCTGAAGGGGGCGGACGTCGTCATGATGCTGCGCCTCCAGAAGGAGCGTATGGACGGCGGTTTCATCCCGTCCGAGCGTGAATATTACCACCGCTTCGGTCTTGATGCGGCCAAGCTGGCCCATGCCAACCCGGACGCGATCGTGATGCATCCGGGGCCGATGAACCGTGGGGTCGAGATCGACGGCCTTCTGGCGGATGACATCAATCGGTCGGTCATTCAGGAACAGGTCGAAATGGGCGTGGCCGTCCGGATGGCCGCGATGGATCTGCTGGCGCGAAACCTGCGCGGATGACCGGCCCCGGCCGTGCGTCCGGCCCGGCATCCGGCTGTATCGCGTGGCGGTCGGGCGGCATGAGCCATGGCCCGCGCGGGGCGGCGATTGCATCCATGCCGAAGCAGGATTGAGCGCGGGGCCCTCGTCCTGCGCCGCGCGATCGCCTATATGACCGACAGAATTCCTTTGGAGTTTCATCCAGAAAGGAGCTTTTGCTCATGTCCTTCGCCCTCGAACCTCGTGACCGGCGCGTGCATGTCTTTTCGGTCAGCGACGGCGCATTGAACCTTGCACATCAGACCTATCTTTCGCGTCTGAGCGATCCGGTCGCCAATACGGTGCCGCTGGCGCAGGCCTTCGATGCCGCCATCGATCCGACCTACGCCGAGGTGTTTGCCATCGGTGACATCGCCCCCATGCGATTGCGCGACTACCTTGCGCAGGCGCATGACATCCGCGCCGACGTGCTGTCGCGGGATGCGGCCCGGTTGGACGGTCTGTCGGGTGATGTCGTGGTCCTGGCACCTCAGGCCGTGGAAGGGGTGACGATGCTGACGCCACGTCCCGAACTGACCCATATCGGCAGCTATGCGCCGGCGGAGGTCGACAACCGTCCGCGCGACCTGCCCCCGGCGGCCAAGACCTCACAATTGGCCGATGCGCCCGAGGTGCCCGCCGGGCCGGGGCTGAACCGCCGGGTGATCGGTCTGATCGTTGCGGTTGCCATCGTTCTGGCCGCGATCGGCCTGCTTTTGATCTGAGGCGGCGGGGCCATGGCGATTGCCTTGGTCCCTTGGCGGGGCTAGTCCATCTGACATGACTTCTATCCTGTTTACCGATGCCCGCCTGATCGATCCCGTCAGCGGCGCCGAAAGGCGCGGCGACCTGCGGATCGAGAACGGGCGGATCACGCCCGATGGCCCCGCGGCCCACGTCGTCGATTGCCGTGGCAAATGCCTGGCCCCCGGCATCGTCGACGTCGGCGTCAAGGTCGGTGAGCCGGGGGAACGTCACAAGGAAAGTTTCCGGACCGCCGGTCGCGCGGCGGCGGCGGGCGGTGTCACGACGATCGTCTGTCGGCCCGATACCCTGCCTGTCATCGACAGCCCCGAAATGCTGGAACAGGCCCGCGCACGCGCTACGGTCGCCCCCGTGCGGGTCCGGCATATGGCATCCCTGACGCGCGCGCGCGCCGGGGCGGAAATGTCGGAAATCGGGTTCCTGCTCGACGCCGGCGCGGTGGCGTTCACGGATGGGGTCCACGTGACGCAGGATACCAAGATCCTGTCGCGGTGCCTGACCTACGCGCGCAGCCTCGGGGCCCTCGTGATCGGACACCCGCAGGATCCCGGCCTGTCCGCCGGGGCCTGCATCACCTCTGGCAAGTTCGCGTCGCTGCGCGGGTTGCCCGGTGTCTCACCACTGGCCGAGCGCATGGGGCTGGAACGGGATCTGGCACTGGTCGAGGCGACGGGCGTTCGCTACCACGCGGATCAGATCACCACGGCTGCTGCCCTGCTGGCGCTTGCCCGTGCGCGGGCAGCCGGGTTGGACGTCACGGCCGGCACGTCGATCCATCACCTGACGTTGAACGTGCTGGACGTTGCCGACTATCGCACCTTCTTCAAGCTGACGCCGCCGCTGCGCACCGAAGAGGATCGGCTTGCCATCGTCGAGGCGCTGGCCGCCGGTGAGATCGACATCATCAGCTCCATGCACACCCCGCAGGACGAGGAATCCAAGCGCCTGCCATTCGAGGAGGCCGCGCCGGGCGCGGTGGGCCTTCAGACCCTTCTGCCCGCGGCCATGCGGCTGGTACATGCGGGCCATATCGACCTGCCGACCCTGTGGCGCGCCCTGTCGATGAACCCCGCGCGCAGGCTGGGGCTGGAGGGCGGCACGCTGGAGGTCGGCGCACCGGCGGACCTCGTGCTGTTCGATCCGGATGCGCCCTTCGTGCTGGATCGCTTCAAGCTCCACTCGAAATCCAAGAACACGCCCTTCGACGGTGCCCGGATGGAGGGGCGCGTGATCGGAACATGGGTGGGCGGGATACAGGTATTCGACCGGGAGGGGGCGGATGCCTGACTTCGTGACGGCACCGCTGATCCTGCTCATCGTGGGGGGGCTTGCCTACCTTCTCGGATCCGTCCCGTTCGGCATCGTCATGGCGCGGCTGTTCGGTCTGGGTGATCTGCGCGCGATCGGGTCGGGCAACATCGGGGCGACGAACGTCCTGCGCACCGGGTCGAAACCGGCGGCGTTCCTGACGCTGATCGGGGATGCGGGCAAGGGGGCGGCGGCAGTGCTGCTTGCAAGATGGCTGGTGGGACCGGACGCGGCACAGGTCGCCGGGTTCGCGGCATTCCTCGGGCACTGCTTTCCCATCTACCTTGCCTTCAAGGGCGGCAAGGGGGTCGCGACATTCCTCGGGACGCTGCTGGCACTGTCGTTTCCGCTGGGCCTCGCGGCCTGCGCGACCTGGGCGGTGACAGCGGCGGTCGGGCGCATCTCATCGCTCGCCGCCCTTGTCGCAGCGGCCCTGGCCCCTGTCTGGGCGATCTGGATCAGTCCGAGCGCGGTCGCCGTGTCCGCCATTCTCGCTGTTCTGATTTTCATCCGCCACGGCGCGAATATCCGCCGCATCGTCGCGGGTGAGGAGCCGAGGATCGGAGAATCCAAGTCGTGACGACCGATGCCGCCGTCGCGTCACGTTTGCGCGGTCATGCCTGGTTCGCCCTGCGTGCCGGGCGGACGGAACACTGGTGGTTTCGGTATCTTTCGCAGCTGATGGTCCGGCCCGGCAAGGCGAACGCCAATCGCTTCGGCCCTTCGGCCAAGGACATGCGCGCGCCTTTCGTTCCCTTCGACGAGACGGGCGGCGGTTTCTCCGAACCTCGCGTTCCAGGCGTGATACCGCGTCGCGATGTTCCGTGACCCGAGCGGAAACCGTTGCCGAGACGCTGCTGACGCTGCCGCTCGGCTCGTTTCGCGGGCACAGTCTTGGCGGCGACTGGCTGGTCGTCCGGTCGCTGTTCGCGGGCGGGGCGTCGGAAAAGCTGGTCGCGCGGCGGCTTGATGGCACCGACTACGTCAGCCTGAACCTCTACCGGCTGACCTCCGGTCCGCGCCTGAAACCGTGTGAAATGCCCGCAGCCAAGGTCGCGGCCTTCGTTGCTGACCTGACGGTCATCGACGCAGGGTGATCAGCAATTCCAGCGCATCCGCCGTGCGCTGCGTGTTGTGATAGATGCCGAGGCCCAGATACAGCGCGCCCCCGATCACCAGGACCGCAAGCCAGCCGCCCAGCAGGATCGCCGCCGCGGCGTATGGCCCCTGCAACGGCGCGACCTCCGCGCCTAGCGAGATAGGCCCGATCATCGCCCCGATCGCCGCCACCGCGACCCCCACGGCAGCCGCCACGATCACGAGGGTCAGGACGATTTCGTAGCCCCGAATGAAAAAATCGCGCATCTTGCCCTCCGCCGGGATTGCCCCGGCCCAAGCAAATCGGCGCGGGCCGGTGGCCGCAAGGGTCAGTAGCTGTATTCGCCGTAGATGCGCGTCAGATCGCCGTTCCAGTCGCCATGGTACTTGGCCAGCAGTTCATCCGCGGGGGCCTGACCGGTTTCGACGCTTTCGCGCAAAGCGTTCAGGAAATGCGTCTCGTCGGGGATCATGCCGCCCGCACCGGGCATCGCCCGCGATTTCAATCCCGCATGGGCGATATCGACCAGTTCGCGTGCCAGATCATGCATCCGGATGTCCCCGACCCGCGCCTGAAGACCATCGACGGAGGCCGCGACCCGCAATTCCTCGCGCGTTTCCTGATCCCATCCGCGGGCCAGATCCCAGGCCGCGTCCAGCGCGGTGTCGTCATACAGCAACCCGACCCAGAAGGCGGGCAGGGCGCACAAGCGCCGCCATGGTCCACCGTCTGCGCCGCGCATCTCCATGTATTTCTTGATGCGGGCTTCGGGGAAAAGGGTCGTCAGGTGATCGGCCCAATCCGACAGCGTCGGCACTTCGCCCGGAAGGGCCGGCAGTTCGCCACGCATGAAATCGCGGAACGACTGGCCGAGGGCATCGACGTATTTGCCGTCGCGGTAGACGAAGTACATCGGCACATCGAGGGCGTAATCCGCCCATTGCTGGAATCCGAACCCTTCGTCGAACACGAAGGCGGGGATGCCCGTGCGCGCATCGTCCAGATGCCGCCATGTCCGCGCGCGCCAGGATTTGTGGTCGTTCGGCTTGCCCTCGAAGAAGGGCGAATTGGCGAACAGGGCCGTCGCCACCGATTGCAGGGCCAGCGCCACGCGCAGCTTCTTGACCATGTCCGCCTCGGACGCGAAATCGAGGTTGACCTGCACCGTGCAGGTGCGCCGCATCATCGTCTTGCCGGCGGTGCCGACGGTATCCATGTAGGCATCCATCAGCTTGTATCGCCCCTTGGGCATCAGCGGCATCTGGTCGTGCGTCCAGATCGGCGCGGCACCAAGGCCGATGAACCGCACGCCGAGGTGGTCGGAGACGGACTTCACCTCGCGCAGGTGTTCGTTCACCTCGTCGCAGGTCTGATGGATCGACTCGACGGCGGCGCCGGACAGTTCCAGCGCGCCGCCCGGTTCCAGCGAGACGTTGGCACCGTTCTTCTCCAACCCGATCAGCTTGCCGCCTTCTTCGACCGGGGCCCAGTCATAGGTGTCGCGCAATCCTGAAAGCACCGCGTGGATCGACCGTTCGCCGTCATAGGGCAGGGGGGCGAGGCTGTCGGTACAGAAGCCGAACTTCTCGTGCTCCGTCCCGATGCGCCAATCGGCGCGCGGCTTGCAGCCCGATTCCATGTATTCGGACAATTGCTTGGGGTCGGTGATCGGGCCGCCGCCGGACTGGGGAATGGACATGGGGGCGCACCTCGCTGGCTTGGAAGGTCACGGTTGAAACGGGCGGTGCGTCAAGTCAAGGCCGCGCGGCCCTGTCGGCTCCATACGATGATCGTGGTCGGTGTGCGCGTCTGCACGGCCCGCACCATTGCCCCCCCGTCAAAGCCGGGCAGGGGTGCCAATGCATCCAGCAGGATCTCGGATCCATGTGCCCCCTCGGGAATGTAGAGCGGCTGGCCGCTATCCTGCGACAGGCGCCAGAAGGCCTCGCCGGTCGAGGATCGCCGGAACACCACCTGTGTCAGGTCGTCCAGCGCGGCGGAGCCCCCCATCACGGGGCCGAGATAGGTGATGCGGCCCTCGTCCACCTCTACCACGCCGGGGGCCTCCGTCTCGGCGCGAAAACGGGCGTGACGCACCCCGCTGAACCCGAGGAACCCACCAAGAAGCACGAGGGCAAGACCGAACAGATACCCCAATCCGCCAGAGGTCAGCAAAAGCCATGCGCCGCCGAGTGCCAGTGCCAGCCCGATGATCGCCTCGCGCCAACGCATCAGGACAGCGGCGGCCTCGGGCCGGATCACGACCAATCCCCACGGGCGGATTGCCAGAGGGACAGGGCTGCGACCGCCGCGGTGTCGGCGCGCAGGATGCGCGGTCCGAGGGCGATGGGATGCGCGAACGGCAGGGCGCGCAACCGCGCGCGTTCCTCGGGGGAAAACCCGCCCTCCGGCCCGATCAGGATCGCCGCCGGTGCGGGGGGCCATGCGCCGCCTTCTGTCCACGTCGGATCGTCGGACAGGGTTTCGTCGCAGAAGATCAACGCGCGGCCCTCGGGCCAATCGTGCAGCATGCGGTCGAGGCTTACCAGATCGGCAACCTCGGGGACGTAGGTGCCGCCGCATTGCTCGGACGCCTCGACCGCATGCGCCTGCAGCCTGTCGCGGCGGATCCGTTCGGAATTGGTGAAACGCGTGGTGACGGGCTGAATGCGGGCGACGCCCAGTTCGGTCGCCTTTTCCACGATGAAGTCGGTGCGGGCCTTCTTGATCGGGGCGAAGCACAGCCAGATGTCCGGCGGGTTCCTCTGCGGCGCGACCTGATCCTCGCAGATCAGAGCCCCGCCGCGTTTCGACGCCGATGCGATCCGGGCGCGCCATGCGCCGTTTGCGCCGTCGAACACCGTCAGGGTATCCCCCGGCGACAGCCGCATTACCCCCGACAGGTAGTGGGCCTGTTCGCGCGACACCTCGACGGATTGCCCCTCGTGGGTCGCTTGCGCTACGTGGAGCCTGACTTTGCTGTCCATGGAACCTTCCAATGAGCGATACCTCCTCTGATCAAGGACAGGTGGCCGACGCCGTCAAGGGCAACTGGGTCGATACATTGGCCCCGGCGGCGACGCGTCCCTATCTGCGTCTGTCACGCGCGGATCGACCGATCGGAACGTGGCTATTGCTGCTGCCGTGCTGGTGGGGGCTGGCTCTGGCGGTTGCCTCCGTCGGCTTTTCGCCGGTGGCGATCTGGATCGCGATCGGCTGCGGCATTGGGGCCTTCCTGATGCGGGGGGCGGGCTGCACGTGGAACGACCTAGCCGACCGCGATATCGACGCTGCCGTGGCGCGCACGCGGTCGCGCCCGATCCCGTCGGGGCAGGTATCGCCGCGCGCAGCACTCATCTGGATGGGGGCGCAGGCGATGGTGTCACTTGCGATCCTGCTGACGTTCCACCCGCTGGCCATCGCCCTCGGGGTGCTGTCGCTGCTGCCGGTGGCGGTCTATCCCTTTGCCAAGCGGTTCACCTGGTGGCCGCAGGTGTTCCTCGGGCTTGCCTTCAACTGGGGTGCCTTGCTGGCATGGGCGGCGCAGACCGGATCGCTGAGCCTTGCGCCGGTGCTTCTCTATCTGGGGGGCATCGCCTGGACGCTGTTCTACGACACGATCTATGCCTATCAGGACGTGGAGGACGACGCCCTGATCGGGGTGAAATCGACGGCGCGCCGGTTCGGCGATATGCCCCGGCCATGGATGCGCGGGTTTCTGGCGGCCACCGTGATCCTGATATCCGCTGCCGTTCTGGTAGCGCTCGACCCCGTGCCGGCCCTTGTTGGCCTTGTAGGGGTCTGGGCGATGGGCTGGCACCTTGCATGGCAGATGACGCGCCTCGACATCGCCGATCCGCAACGCTGCCTGCATTTGTTTCGCGCCAATCGCACGACCGGCATGATCCCGCTGCCGTTCTTTCTTCTTGCTGCCGCACTCTGATTGCCCCCCGCGTGCGGGGGCGATAAGCATCACGGGCAACAACCGACTTGGGTGTTCATGAGCCGCAAAAGAAAAGTCGCGACCGCATTGGCCTTTGCCAGCGCGCTGGCAGGGGGGACCGGGATCGCCTGGTTCGCTGCACAATACGTGGAAACCTCATCGCGCGCGCAGGTCGCGGACGCGATGCAGGCTGTGGGCTTCGATTGGGTCGAGGTGCAGACCGATGGCCTGCAACTGATCCTGACCGGGTTCGCCCCTGACGAACGCGCCCGCTTTCGGGCCGTCACGGAGGCAGGCCGCATCGTCGATCCCGGACGTGTCGTCGACGGCATGGATGTGATCGCACGGCAGGCCCAGACCGCGCCGAACTTCTCTCTCGAAATCCTGCGGAACGTCGACGAGGTGTCCCTGATCGGACTGGTGCCGCCACGCGCCGAGGATGGGCCATTGGCCGGTCTGGTGGCCCGGTCCGGCATGTCGGTCACCGATATGGTGGACCAGGCCGACTACGAGACACCGGACGGCTGGATCCCGGCGGTGCGTTTCGCGATCACTGGCCTCGACATGTTGCCGCGCGCAAAGATCTCGGTGCAACCGGGACATGTGCAGATCACGGCCGTCGCAGACAGTGAGACGGCAAAACGGCGCTTGGAAAGCGATCTGACGCGCGCCAAGCCCGAGGGCGTGCGCCTGTCGATGAATATCGCGGCCCCACGTCCGGTCATCACACCCTTTACCCTGCGGTTCGTGATGCCCGAGGGCGGCACCCCCCGGTTCGAGGCCTGCGCCGTCGACACCGAAGCGGCGCGCGCGCGGATCCTGCGGGCCGCCTCCGCCGCCGGGTTCGAGGGCAAGGCGGATTGCGTCATCGGGCTTGGCGTGCCTTCCGGCACATGGGGCGAGGCTGCCGAGGTCTCGATCGCGGCCCTTGCGGCGCTGGGTGGCGGGTCGGTCACCCTGTCGGATGCGGATGTGACGCTGGTCGCCGCAGAGGGCACCGCGCAGCCGGCCTTCGACCGCAGCGTCGCCGAGCTGGAGACCGCCCTGCCGGATATCTTCGGCCTCTCTGCTGTCCTGCCGGAGGTCGAGGATGCCGACGGCGCCGGGGCAAATGCAACCACGCCGGAGTTCGTCGCCACCCGGTCGCCCGAGGGACAGGTGCAATTGCGCGGTCGTCTCTTCGACGAGGCGCAGGAGGCGGCCGTGCTCAGCTATGGGCGCGCGCTGTTCGGGGTGCAGAACACCTATATCGCCACCAACGAGGATCAGTCCCTGCCGGAGGGTTGGCCCGCCCGGGTCCTTGCATCGCTGGATGCGCTCGGGCTTCTGGAAAACGGATCGATCGTCGTGAAACCCGACCTCGTGTCCGTGCGCGGGGTCACCGGGGACCCGCGCGCGGAGGCGAATGTCTCGCGCATCCTGTCCTCGAAGCTGGGCGCAGAGGCCGATTTCCGTATCGAGATCGAGTATCTGGAGGAGCTTGATCCGCTTCTCAACATCCCCACGCCCGAGGAATGCGAAGTCGAGTTGAACGAAATCCTCGTGGAGCAGAAGCTGACGTTCGCGCCGGGCGCAGCCGTGATCGAGGCGGCGGGCGATGGCACGTTGGGCCGCCTAACGGCCAAGCTGGAAGACTGCGATCGGTCGGTATTCGAAATCGGTGGCCACACGGACAGCCAGGGTCGCGAGGAGATGAACCTGTCGTTGTCGCAATCGCGCGCCGACGCCGTGCGCGCCGCCTTGATCGAGCGTGGCACGTCCCCGTCGCAGCTGCTGTCCCGCGGCTATGGCGAAGCGGAACCCGTTGCCGATAACGGAACCGAGGACGGCCGCGAGGCGAACCGCCGCATCACCTTCACCCTCGTTGGCCGCAACGGGGCAGAGGACGAGGCGCCGGACGAGGACGTGCCGGCCCCCGAAGAGGCACCCGCTTCGGACAGCGCGCCCGAGGAAGGCGACGCCGCCATATCGGACGCGACGCCTGACGATGCGGCCGCGACGGATGACAGTACCGATACCCAAGAGGACGCGGAATGAACCGGATCGAATTTGTCGTGGCGATTGCCGTCATTCTCTTCCTTGCCTTCGCGCTGGGGTGGTTCGCATCCTGGCTGGTCAATCGGTTCAGCCGCGTGACCCATTCCGATATGGCCGAGCTGGAGGACATGGCGAAATCCCTCCACGACGCGGAGGAGCAGCGGGACGAGGCGATCACCTATCTGCAATACCGCGAGCAGGAGCTGTCCACGCAGTTGCAGCAGACGGACGCCGAATTGCAGGCCGCGATGGATGGCCTGCGCGAAGCACGCCAGGAAGCCGCGGAATTGCGCGGCTACATCGAATCCCTGAACGCCTGAGAGCCTGACCGGCGGACGGCGCGCTGCGCAGCCGGATCGGTCGATCGTTCTACAAGAAAAGGGCCGTCACGCATGACGGCCCTTCTTGCTGTTCAAATGGAATGCGCGCTGGCGGCTGCACTCACCTGTCGTCGTCGTCCTCGTCATCCGTATCGGGCAGGTTGAAGAAGCTGTCGGCATCGCGCACGTCGCGGGTATCCGGCTTTTCGTCTTCGTCCTCGGTGTTGCCCGACAGGCTGAAGGTCTCCAACCCCGAAATGGAGGTCGGGATGGGCGGCTCGGACGTATCGGCATTCAGGCTCTGTTCGGTCGAGACGAGCTTGCGGCGCTCCTCATCGGTCATGACCACACCTTCGGCGGCCTTCTTCGCGGCGGCCTTCTGAACGGCGGCGTCCAGTTCCGACTGCTTGCAAAGCCCCAGGGCGACGGGATCGATCGGCTGAATGTTCTGGATGTTCCAGTGCGTCCGCTCCCGGATGTTCTGGATCGTCGGTTTGGTCGTGCCGATCAGCTTCGCGATCTGCGCGTCCGTCAGCTCCGGGTGGAACTTGACCAGCCACAGGATCGAAGCGGGGCGATCCTGACGCTTGGACAGGGGGGTATAGCGCGGGCCACGGCGCTTTTCCTCGCCTTCGGCGGCGGCGTTGAACTTCAGCTTCAGCTTGCGAACCGGGTTCTTCTCGCAGGCCTCGATTTCCTCGGCGGTCAGCTGGTTGTTGGTGATCGGATCGAACCCTTTGACACCGGCGGCGACATCGCCGTCTGCGATGCCCTGAACCTCGAGTTCATGCAATTCGCAGAAGTCGCCAATCTGCTTGAAGGACAGGGTCGTGTTGTCCACCAGCCAGACGGCAGTGGCTTTGGCCATGATCGGTTTGTTCATCTCAAATCTCCTTGGCAGACATGGCTGTGGCGTCGCCCGGATCAGGGGCTGCGGCCGGAGCCGTCTGGTTCACGCTGTTTGGGAACTTGGACAGGTCTATAGTCATCC
Organism: Jannaschia sp. 2305UL9-9; assembly: GCF_041403465.1. NCBI lineage: Bacteria > Pseudomonadati > Pseudomonadota > Alphaproteobacteria > Rhodobacterales > Roseobacteraceae > Jannaschia > Jannaschia sp. 2305UL9-9. Next base: position 1,438,132 of record NZ_JBGEHM010000001.1, on the reverse strand, counting down.
TGACACCTCAGGGGAAGTCAAAAACGGCGGGCGGTGCGGGGTGGACCGGTGGAACAGACCGGATATACCCGAAACGGTCTGCTACCGGAGCCTGTCGATGAAACGCCTGTTCGCTGCCCTTCTTCTGCTTGCCACGCCTTGTTTTGCGGATGGCGAGGCCGCGGGCGAATTCGACTATTATGTCCTGTCCCTGAGTTGGTCACCGACATGGTGCGCGTTGGAAGGCGATGACCGGCAATCGCCGCAATGCGACGAGGGCAGGGAACTCGGCTTCGTTCTGCACGGGCTCTGGCCGCAGTATGAACGTGGTTGGCCAAGCTATTGTCAGTCGTCCCGCCGCGAGGCGACGCGCGGGGAAACCCGTGCCATGGCCGATATCATGGGGACATCCGGGTCCGCATGGCATCAGTGGAAGAAGCATGGCCGATGCTCGGGGCTTGCTGCGGATGACTACTTCGATCTGGCGCGTCTGGCCTATGATCAGGTCACCCGACCGGCGGTGCTGCGGGATCTGGGGCGCGAGGTCACGTTGCCGGCCGCCGTGGTCGAGGAGGCGTTCCTTGAAGTGAACGAGGGGCTGGACGCCGACGGGATCACCGTGACCTGCCGGGCCGGGCGCGTCCAGGAGGTGCGGATCTGCCTGACACGGGCGTTGGAGCCGCGCCGCTGCGGCGCCGACGTCATCCGCGACTGCACCCTGGGCGATGCGCTTCTGTCCCCTGTCCGCTAAGGCCCGGAAGCGGTCGGTGTAACGCGTCTTGTAAGCGGGGTGACCACTCGTCGACCGGACCCGGGCGTCCGTAGAAGAACCCCTGCGCATAGCGCACGCCAAGATCGGAAATCGCCTGGGCCTGTTCGGCCGTCTCCACGCCTTCGCTGATGATCTCCATGCCGAGGTCGGCAGCCAGACGCGCGATGTTGCGAAGGATCGTATCCTCTCGGGAGCCGTGGCTCAGCCCCTGGATGAAGGCGCGGTCGACCTTCAGGAAGTCGACCGGCATCTGACGCAACCGGTCGAGGTTCGACAGGCCGGTGCCAAAATCATCAAGGGCAACCCGAACCCCTTTCGCCCGCAAACGTGCGACCAGATCTGCCGCACGCTCCGGTTGCGCGATGATCGCCGTTTCGACGATTTCGGTCACGATGCGTTCGGGGGGCAGGCGCCGCAGGACTTCCCATAGCCAGGCGCAATCGGAATGCCCCGCCCCGTCAAGGACGGTGGCCGTGATGTTGATCGTGAAGAACATGTCCTCGGACAATGCGAGGATGGGGGTGGCCGCGGCTTCCACCAGATCGGCCAGAACCCGTCCGTCCAGATCCGTCATGCGTTCCAGCCGGTCGATGAAGGACGCCGGTCCCACCACCTTTCCGTCCGGCAGGTTCCACCGCAACAAAGCCTCGACCCCGGCCGTTTTGCCGGTCGTCAGATCGATGATGGGTTGGACGTAGAAGGACAGGGCGCCCGTGAGGATCGCCTCCCTGACTTCGGCCGCCGACGGTCCTGCGGGCGCCGAGATCGACCCACGCACCAATTCCAGCCGGTTGCCGCCATTGGCCTTGGCCCGCGCTGCCGCCGCGTCGGCATGCAGAACCGCCCGCCCGCGCGCTTGTTCCACATCCGTGGTCACCAGCCCTGCCGATAGTGTGCGGCAGGCGATTCCGGAATTTCCGGTGACATAGGCGGTCGAGGCGGTCGCCCGCAGGCGTTCGACCGTCTCTGCCGCCTTGTCGAGATTGGCCTCCGGCAACCAGACGACGAACCGCCCGTTTTCCAGCCGTTCCAGATCCAGTGTCCCGGGCAGGGCGCGCCGCAGGGCATCTTCGATCCGGTCGAGCAGGCGGTCGCCGGTGTCGAACCCATCGGCGGAGTTCAGTCCCGCAAGGTCATCGATGTTCAGAACGGCAACCGAACCGGGTTTCGACTCATCGAGGGGGGGCAGGTCGGCAACGCGCGACACAGGGGTGACCTGACGATCCGATTTCAGGAACAGCCTCGTCAGGAATGCACCCGCCACCCCCGAGCCGATCATCAAGCCGATCACGACCACAGTTTGCATTCCGGTGTCTCCTTGCACCGGTTCCCCCGATTCTGGGTCCGGTATCTTTGTGCAACCTTGCACCTATCTCAAAAATGCAAACGTTTTAATATATAAAATATGACTATACGTGCCGTTTCGTGACCCGGCACAGATCAATACGGTTTTCGCGATGCGAGAGCCGCACGCAAAGTCCCGTCGTCCATGTAATCCAATTCGCCGCCGACGGGCATGCCTTGTGCCAGTCCGCTGATTTCGACGCCCAGCGGTTCCAACTCCTGCGCCACATAATGCGCTGTGGTCTGCCCGTCCACCGTCGCGTTCAAGGCAAGGATGACCTCGCTTATGCCTTCGACCGATATGCGATCGCGCAGCTTCGGAATGCGCAGGTCATCGGGGCCGATGTCGTCCAGCGGCGACAATGTGCCGCCCAGCACGTGATACCGGCCGCCAAAGACCTGCGCCCGTTCCATCGCCCAGAGATCGGCCACGTCTTCGACGACGCAGATCTGCCCGTTTGCGCGTTTTTCCGATGCGCAGATCTGGCAGATGTCGTCGGTGGTCAGGTTTCCGCAGTTCAGGCAGGGCTGCACCGATCGGGCGACCCTGTCCATCAATTGCGCAAGTGGGAGCAGGTGGCTGTCACGCCGCTTGATCAATTGCAGCACGGCACGCCGGGCCGATCGCGGCCCAAGCCCCGGCAACCGCGCCATCAGCGCGATCAGGTCCTCGATGTCGCGCTGACCGTCCATGCCTGCCCCCAAGCCCCGCCGTTCAGAACGGCAGTTTCATACCGGCCGGCAGGCCCATGCTTTCGGCCATCCTGGTCATTTCTTCGCGCGACCGTTCGCTGGCGCGGGTTTGCGCGTCCTTGATCGCGGCGAGGATCAGATCCTCGACCATCTCCTTCTCGTCCGGCTGGAAGATCGATGGATCGATGTCCAGTGCAACGAGGTCACCCTTGGCGGTTGCGGTTGCCTTCACGAGGCCCGCGCCGGATTCCCCGGTCACTTGGATGTTGGCAAGACCATCCTGCATCTCGCCCATCTTGGCCTGCATCTCCTGGGCCTTCTTCATCATGCCGGCCATATCGCCGAGCCCACCCAAACCCTTAAGCATCTGCTTGATCCTTTCATGCCGCTTTGCATCAACGACCTAAGGCCGTGTCGGGTCGCAGACAAGGCGCGGCGGGGTCGCGCCGCAGGCAAGTTCGACCCGGGCCCCATCCGAAGTGGGGGCAACGTCGGACCTTTGCGGGTGTCATCCCGGTGCGCGGCCGGGATGCTGGATATGAAAAAGGACGCCCCATCGGGGCGCCCTTTCATCCTGCGGATGCGTTCGTGGCTCAGATGGCTGCGTTTGCGCCGATGAACCACGTGTCCTTCTCGACGGCCCGGCTGACTTCGGTCAGCAGGTCGGCGGTATCCTCGTCGCCGGCCTCATCGGCTGCGTCCATGCCTTCGCGGATGGATTTGCCGAACGCCTCGAAGCGGGACACCAGTTCGGAGATATGCTCCTCGATGTCGGTCAGTTCGACGGGATATGCGGGCAGCGGCGACTTGTCGGCTACGACCTGTGTCGTCCCGCGGGCGAAGCCGCCCATCATGGCCACACGTTCCGCCATCATGTCCACACCATCGCCGAGACGGGCGGATACATCGTCAAGCAGTTCGTGCACGCCGATGAACCCACGGCCGCGCAGGTTCCAATGTGCCTGCTTCACGGCAAGCCGCAGGTCGATACCCATTGCGAGGTTGGCATTCAGCACCTCGCACATCTGTTCCTGCGTCTGTTGGTCGAGTCCGGTTACAAAGCTCTTGGGCATGGATGCCTCCATCGGTTGTGCGTTTCGCATTTCCAACGGTCCGAGCGCGGATTCGGTTTCATTGACGGCACAAATTTTCGGCAGGGCGGGGTCATGCCCCCTGCTTCGCATTCGCGAAACTGCGAGGATCGCGTCAATCCTCGTCGAAGGGATCCCACTCGTCCTCGACCTCCTCCAACGCGCTTTCTGCCGCCTCGGCGGCGATATCGGCCCGGGTCCGGACCTCCAGCAGTTGCGCGCCGGGAAAGGCCTGCAGCACGGCCTGTGTCATCGGGTGGGCAAGGGCGTCGGCCTGGGCCTTCTTGGCCTCCGCATCCTGAACCTCGCTGATCGTGGGCGCGCCGCCTTCGGCGATGGACACGACCCACCGGACACCCGTCCAGCCTTGCAGCCGTCCGGCAAGCCGGGGCGCCAGATCCGTCGCGGCACCATCGGCTGGTTCGAACTCGATCCGGCCGGGCGCATAGCGGACGAGGCGTAGGCCGGTCTCGACCTCCACCAACAGCTTCACGTCGCGATTGGCACGGATCAGGTCGACGACCTGCGGGAATGTCTGAAACCGCGCCAGCGCGGGATCGGTTTCCGTGGCAAGCGCCGTCGCGGCACCCGAGCGGGAAATGGCGCCGCGGCCGCCCCCACCGCCACCGGCGGGCGGCGCGGGGCGCGGGGCAGGGGCCTGTCCCGTCGGGGCGGGGCTGTCGCGCAGCTTGCGCACCAGTTCCTCGGGCGAGGGCAGGTCGGCGACATGCGTCAGCCGGATGATCGCCATCTCGGCGGCCATCATGGCGTTGGGGGCCATCGCGACCTCTTCCAGTGCCTTCAGAAGCATCTGCCACATCCGCGTCAGGCTGCGCATGGGCAGACCGGCGGCAAAGGCCTGACCGCGCGCACGCTCGTCCGGGCTGACCGTCGGGTCCTCGGCGGCGTCGGGGGTGATCTGGATCACGCTGATCCAATGCGTCACCTCGGCAAGATCACGCAGCACGGCCATCGGATCGGCCCCGTCGGAATACTGTGCGCCCAGCTCCATCAGGGCGGCGGCCGCCTCGCCCTTCATGATCATGTCGAACAGGTCCATCACGCGGCCCCGGTCGGCAAGGCCCAGCATGGCGCGCACCTGATCGGCGGTGGTCTCACCGGCGCCATGGCTGATCGCCTGGTCCAGCAGGGACATCGCATCGCGGACCGACCCTTCTGCGGCGCGGGCAATCAGGCCCAGCGCGTCGGTCGTGATCTCCGCGCCTTCCTGCGTGGCGACGCCGGCGAGGTGTTCGACCATGACCTCCGGTTCGATCCTGCGCAGGTCGAAACGCTGACACCGCGACAGAACCGTAACCGGCACCTTGCGTATCTCGGTGGTGGCGAAGATGAACTTCACATGGGCCGGGGGCTCTTCCAACGTCTTGAGAAGGGCGTTGAAGGCCGACGTCGACAGCATGTGAACTTCGTCGATGATATAGATCTTATAGCGGGCCGACGCGGCGCGATAATGCACCGAATCGATGATCTCCCGCATGTCGCCCACCCCGGTGTTGGAGGCGGCGTCCATCTCGAGCACATCGACGTGGCGTCCGGCGGCGATGGCCCGGCAGGGTTCGCATTGGCCGCAGGGGTCGGTGGTCGGGCCGCCGGTGCCATCCGGCCCGATGCAGTTCAGGCCTTTGGCCACGATCCGCGCCGTCGTTGTCTTTCCCGTGCCCCGAATGCCGGTCAGGATGAAGGCCTGGGCAATGCGATCGGCGGCAAAGGCGTTGCGCAGGGTGCGCACCATTGCATCCTGTCCGATCAGGTCGGCAAAGGTCGCGGGGCGGTACTTGCGGGCCAGAACCTGATAGGCGGTGCCCTCGGGGGTGGGGTGGTCGGTGTCCTGCATGGGTCTCCCTCTCGGCCCTGACGGGTGTAGGCCCGCCAAGGCCAAGCGTCCAGCACAACGGCCCTCGCACCGCGCGAAGGCTTGGGGCAATATCGGGCGAAGCGGCCAGTCCCTTGGCCACACTCCGGAGAGACGATGACACATCCCTATCACGCCCCGACAGGGGGGCATCCGCCACAGACGCAGCTTCTGACCGACCGCGCGGTCTTCAAAACCGCCTACGCCGTGATCCCCAAGGGGGTGATGCGCGATATCGTGACCAGTTTCCTGCCCCATTGGTCCGAGACCCGGCTCTGGGTTCTGGCGCGTCCCCTCAGCGGCTTTGCCGAGACCTTCAGCCAATACATCATGGAAGTCGGGCCTGGCGGCGGGTCGGACCGGCCCGAAAGCGATCCGGGCGCGCAGGCCGCCCTGTTCGTGGTCGAGGGGACCATTTCGGTGACGCTGGATGGTGTGGTCCATGACCTGACCGCCGGCGGCTATGCGTGGTTGCCGCCCGGTGCGGATTGGTCCCTGCGCAACGGCGGCGATGCCGTCGCGCGGTTCCACTGGATCCGCAAACGGTATCAGCCGGTCGATGGCGTGCCCGTGCCGGATGCGATCTTCACCTCGGACGCCGACGTCGCGCCCAGCGTGATGCCGGACACGAACGGGGCCTGGGCGACGACCCGGTTCCACGACCCCGCCGACATGGGGCATGACATGCATGTCACCGTCGTCACCTTTCAGCCCGGCGGCGTCATTCCGTTTCTGGAAACGCATGTCATGGAGCACGGCCTCTACGTGTTGGAGGGAAAGGCCGTCTATCGCCTGAACGATGATTGGGTCGAGGTGGAGGCAGGCGATTTCATGTGGCTGCGGGCGTTCTGCCCCCAGGCGTGCTATGCCGGGGGGCCGGGGCCGTTCCGATACCTGCTCTACAAGGACGTCAATCGGCACGCGGTCCTGTGATGGGGGCAGGTGACGATCTGGCGGGGCTGGAGGTCGGATATGACATTCCGGCCCTGCCGGGGATGACCTTCGACCAGGTGCAGACGCCATGCCTGATCCTCGATCTGGATGCGTTGGAGCGGAATGTGCGCCGCATGGGCGACATCCTGCACGCCCACGGTGTCCGTCACCGAAGCCACGGCAAGATGCACAAATCCGTCGATGTTCAACGCTTGCAGCAGGATCTTGGCGGGGCCTGCGGCGTCTGCTGTCAAAAGGTGTCGGAGGCCGAAGCTTTTGCCCGTGGTGGCATCACCGACATCCTTGTCAGCAATCAGGTGACGCAGCCCGCCAAGATCGCGCGGCTGGCCGCGCTGCCGCATCTTGGGGCGCGCATCATCTGTTGCGTGGACGATGCGGGGAATATCGCGGCCTTGTCGGCGGCGGCCGTCGCGGCGGGCACGACCATCGAATGCCTTGTGGAGGTCGAATGCGGCGCGCGGCGTTGTGGTGTCGTATCCCCGGCGCAGGCCGTCGACCTTGCCCGCCTGATCGCCGAGGCGGCAGGTCTGCGGTTTGCGGGGGTGCAGGTCTATCAGGGGGCGATGCAGCATCTGCCAACCCACGAGGCCCGGCGTGAAGCCGCCGCAGCCACCGCGGGGATTGCCCGCCGGACCGTCACCGCGCTGACGCAAGCGGGCCTGTCCTGCGACATCATCGGCGGCGGCGGCACCGGCAGCTTTCCGTTCGACGTGGCCTCCGGCGTCTTCAACGAAGTGCAATGCGGTAGCTATGCCTTCATGGACGCCGATTATGGCCGCCTGACCGACAGCGCGGGCGAACGGCTGGATGCGGACAGCTGGCACAACGCGTTGTTCGTTCTGACGTCGGTGATGTCGGTCGCCCAACCGGGGCTGGCGATCGTGGATGCGGGGCACAAGGCCCATGCCGTCGACTCGGGGCTGCCTACGGTTTTCGGGCGTCCGGACCTGATCTATGCCGATTGCTCGGATGAGCATGGCAACATACGGGATCCGGACGGCACGCTGTCCCTGAACGACCTGCTGCGGCTTGTCCCCGGACATTGCGATCCGACCTGCAACCTGCACGACTGGTACGTCGGTATGCGCGGCGACCGTGTCGAGGTGCTGTGGCCCGTGACCGCGCGCGGCAAGGGGTTCTGACCGGTCTAGCCGCGGTCCACGACGTAGGGGGGATCGATCGGCACCTCCTCCAGATTTGCGCCCTCACCGATACGGTCGATCACGGCGAACAGGCCGGGCGCATGCAGGGGTGTCAGAACCCCGTGCCAGGTGCCGCGATGCAGGTTCACGGCCTGCCCCGGCGCGACGATGAACGAGACCGGCGTGCCCGGTCGCCCGCCGTCATCGGGCGCGACGGTGATCAGCCATTCGTTCTGATGCATCGGCACGAAACACTGGCTGCCCTCCGGGTGCCGTTCCAGCAGGTCCAGAACATAGGGCAGGGTGCGGGGCGTCGCGTCGAACAGGCTGATGCCCGCGCGCCCGTCCGACATGTCCAGTCGCGCGCGGTCGTGATGACGGCCACACATGCCTGCGTTGATCATCTTGTCGGGCGGGTCAGCCACGTCCAGCACGTCGCCAAAGGGGGCGAAGGCCTGTTTCGTCAGCGGCTGCGCGTGAATGGTGCGGGTCATGTCGCGGTCCCCTCCGAAGGGTCATTGCAGGGCCTTCCTGCTGCCATGGCAGCAACGGCCTGTCATCCCCAATGCCGGTCCGATGCAGGATTGCCCCTGTCCCCCGCGCGCGGCTGCGGTAGGCTGCGGCAAAACTGATCGGAGCGTTCCAATGGCCGGATACCTGACAACCCATGTCCTCGATACCGCGCGGGGCTGTCCCGCGGACGGGATTGCCATCTCTCTCTACCGGGTGTCGGGCAATTCGCACCGCAAGATCGCGGAGGCCGTGACCAATTCCGACGGTCGCACCGATGCACCCATCCTGCCCGAGGCGGAGTTCGGCACCGGGACCTATGAGCTGATCTTCCATGCGGGCGATTATCTGCGGCGACAGGGGGCCGGGGGCGATGTCCTGTTCCTCGACGAGGTGCCGATCCGGTTCGGCATGACAGAGGACGCGCATTACCACGTGCCCCTTTTGCTGTCGCCCTTCGGCTATTCGACCTATCGCGGGTCATGACGCCGGGCGGCGCGGCATCCGCGCCACGGGGAAGCCCGACGCCGGTTTTCATTCCCGACGGATCTGCCTAACCTGATCCGGTGCCCCGTCGGTCCTGTCCCGGCGGCGGCGCGGTTTCCGACTGACCGAAGGTGCCTCAATGTACGACCTCGCTATCCTGTGGGACTGGATCGCTTTTGCCGTTCGGTGGCTGCACGTCATCACCGGTATCGCATGGATCGGGGCCAGCTTCTATTTCATCGCGCTGGATCTCGGCCTGCGCAAGGCACCCGACATGCCCGCCGGTGCCTACGGCGAGGAGTGGGAAGTCCACGGCGGTGGTTTCTATCACACGACCAAGTACCTCGTGGCACCCGATCGCCTGCCCGAACATCTGACCTGGCACAAGTGGCAGGCCTATTCGACGTGGCTGTCCGGGGCGGCCCTGTTGGCGATCGTCTACTGGGCGGGGGCCGAATTGTTCCTGATCGATCCGGCAAAGGCGGATCTGGCCACATGGCAGGCCATCGCCCTGTCCGCCGCGTTCATCGGTGTTGGCTGGGTCGGCTATGATGCCTTGTGCAAATCCCCCCTGAAGTCGCAGCCGACGGCGGTGATGCTGGTCCTGTTCGCGGGAATCTGTCTGGCCAGCTGGGCCTTGAATCAGGTGTTCACGGGACGGGCCGCATTGCTGCATCTGGGGGCGATGACGGCGACGATCATGTCCGCGAACGTGTTCTTCATCATCATGCCGAACCAGCGCATCGTGATCGCCGACCTGAAAGCAGGGCGCAGGCCGGATGCCAAGTATGGACAGATCGCCAAGCTGCGCTCGACGCACAACAACTACCTGACCCTACCCGTGCTGTTCCTGATGCTGTCGAACCACTATCCGCTGGCTTTCGGGACGCAGTATGCGTGGATCATCGCGTGCCTCGTGTTCCTGACGGGGGTGACGATCCGGCATTATTTCAACACGCTGCATGCAACCGGCGAGGGGCCGGTCTGGACCTGGGGCGCGACGGCCGTCCTGTTCGTTCTGATGGCCTGGCTCTCGACGGTGTCGTCTTGGGATGGGGATTACGACGCCATCGAAGGCGCAGCCCTGCCGCCGGCAGCGCAGCGTTTTGCCGATGCCGATGGCTTCGATGCCGCGGCGGATGTCGTGCTTGGCCGCTGCTCCATGTGTCATGCGCGCGAACCGGTGTGGGACGGAATGCATTGGGCCCCCAAGGGCGTGCACCTTGAGACGGAGGGCGATGTTGCCTTGCACGCGCGCCAGATTTACCTTCAGGCGGGTGTCAGCCACGCCATGCCGCCTGCGAACATCACCGACATGACGGCGGACGAACGTGCCTTGATCCGTGACTGGGTGCGCGGTGTGGGCGGTACGTCGCTGGCGGCGCTGCGCTAGCTTTCCGCCGGATTGCACCCGCAGGGGCGATATCGACCCCGTTTCACGATCAGCGCATGGTTCGGACCAGCCGCGGGCGTAACCGCGCCGTTCCGCCTCAAGGCATCGGTTGTCTGAGGGGAATAGAGCTTAGCCCGGAACGGGGCCCAGCGAGGCGCGCAGGCACAAGTCACACGGCAGGGCCACGCTTTCGGGCCGCGCGCCGCCACGCACCATCTGCGTCAGCATGCCAGCCGCCTGCGTCCCCATTTCGGCGTGGGGAATGCGCACCGTGGCCAAGGGCGGATCCGCAATCGATGACAGTTCCATATCGTCGAAGCCCGTGACCGAGACGTCGCCCGGCACCGACAGGCCAAGGCGGCGAGCCTGTCGCATGGCGCCCAATGCGAGGAGGTCGTTGCCGCAGATCACGGCGGTCGGGGGCTGTTCGTTGCCCATCACCTGCGAAAAGGCGCGGGCACCGGTTTCGATGCCGTAGTGCGTCTCGACCACCTGCAAGGTCCCCGGGTTGAGGCCCCGATCGACCATTGCGTCGCGTATGCCCGCAACACGGTCGCGCGTCCTGTCATTGGCCTGCGTATATCCCGAAATCGTCGCCAACCGTCGGTGCCCCCGGTCGATCACGGCATGGGCCATCGCGGTCATCGCGGCGCGATTGTCGAACCCGACCGAGGCACGTGGCTGTTCCGGGGCATGCACCCAGGACACGAGGACCGGCACGCCCTGACGTTCCAGAAAGTCATAGAGCGCCGGATCGCGTTCATGACCGATCAGCATCAGCCCATCCGCCCCGCGTGCGACAAGGGTACGGATCTGCGCCGCTTCCAGATCCGGACGGAAGGAGGATGAGGCCAGCAGCAGCGTCATGCCATGATCCACCAGCGCGGATTGAAACGCCTGTAGTCCGCGCGCAAAGATCGAATTGTCCAGCGTCGGGATGATCGCACCGATCGTGTCGGTGCGTTTGGCGGCCAGCGCCCGCGCGCCGAAGTTCGGGGAATAGCCAAGCGCGGTCACGGCCTCGGTGATCTTCTGGCGGGTCGCCTTCTGCACGCGTGCGGGATCGTTGAGGCATCGGGACACGGTCGCCGTCGACACGCCCGCGCGCGCGGCAACATCCGCAAGTGTGGGCAGGCGATCGGGGGCAGGGGTATCCATGGTGGAAATGTAAGCGCTTGCATTGCGCAATGCAAGCGCTTACACGCGTATCGAACGCTTCCGACTCGATGAAAGGGACAGCAATGGCGCGCAGCTATCTCAAGAAGGCGGCCCTGACCGCACGTTCTGACGCCGCCGACGTTTCGCAGACGGTAAGAAGGATCCTCGACGATATCGAGGCAGGGGGCGACGAGGCGGCGCTGGCTTATGCGGCCAAGTTCGATGGCTACGACGGCGCCGTCGTGATGAGTGAGGCAGAGATCGAGGCCGCCTGTGCACAGGTGCCCGAAAGGCTGAAGGCCGATATCCGCTTCGCCCATGACAACGTGCGCCGCTTTGCCGAGATGCAGAAGACCACGATGCAGGACGTGGAAGTCGAGATCGTGCCCGGCCTGATCGCGGGGCAGAAGGTCATCCCCGTCGAGGCGGCGGGGTGCTACGTGCCCGGCGGACGCTACAGCCATATCGCCTCGGCGATCATGACGGTCACGACGGCATCTGTCGCGGGATGCGCGCATATCACGGCCTGTTCCCCGCCGCGCCCCGGCGTCGGCGTCGCACCCGCGATCGTCTACGCAGCCAGGATCTGCGGTGCGCACAGGATCCTCGCGATGGGCGGGGTGCAGGGGATCGCGGCGATGACCTTCGGGTTGTTTGGCCTGCCGAAGGCCAACATTCTGGTGGGCCCGGGCAACCAATTCGTGGCCGAGGCCAAGCGCATCCTGTTCGGTCGCGTGGGCATCGACATGGTCGCGGGGCCGACGGATTCCCTGATCCTTGCCGACAGCAGTGCCGACAGGGAAATCGTGGCCGCCGACCTCGTGGGACAGGCGGAGCATGGGTACAACTCGCCTGTCTGGCTGGTTACCGACAGCCGCGATCTGGCGGAAACCGTGATGGCCCGCGTGCCGGAGTTGATTGCGCAATTGCCCGATCTGAACCGCCAGAGCGCCGAGGCCGCGTGGCGCGATTACGCCGAGGTCATCCTGTGCGACGACCATGAGGACATGGCCGCCACGTCCGATGAATACGCGCCCGAACATCTGCATGTGCAGGCCGGGGATCTGGATTGGTGGCTGGACCGGCTGACCTGCTACGGGTCGCTGTTCCTGGGCGAAGAGACGACGGTGGCCTTCGGGGACAAGGCCTCGGGGACGAACCACGTCCTGCCGACCAGCCGGGCGGCGACCTATACGGGCGGGTTGTCGGTGCACAAATACATGAAGATCGTGACATGGCAGCGGGCCACCCGCGAAGGGTCGCGCGACGTGGCGCTGGCCACCGCCCGGATTTCGCGGCTGGAGGGGATGGAAGGCCACGCCCGCACCGCCGACATCCGTCTGGCCAAGTATTTCCCCGGCGAGACCTTCGACCTGAGCGCGGCCGAATGACGTCGCCCGACACCACAGTGAACCCGTCAGCCCAAGAAGGACCGAACCCTTGAACATCGACAAGAAGATATGTGACGACCTCGTCGCGAACGACATCTCGTTCGTCACGACGGTGCCGTGCAAGCAACTCGCCGGCGTGATCGAGGAGGTGGAGAGCCGCGAGGAGATCTTCCACATCCCGTCCAACAAGGAAGACGAGGGCATGGGCCTGTGCGCGGGCGCGTGGATGGGCGGCAAGCGGCCCATGATCATCATGCAGAACACCGCGTTGGGCGTGACGCTGAACACGCTGGCCACGCTGACGCAGTTCTACCGGATGCCGCTGCCGATGCTGATCTCCTACCGTGGAGAGCTGCGCGAGCCGGTCGCCTGCCAGGTCGAGATGGCGGTGCATACCAAGGCCCTGCTGGCGCAGTTCCACATCCCCACCTACCACTTCCACTGGCAGAAGGATGTCGAGGAGCTCGACAACATCCTGAAGTACACCTTCATGTGCAACAAGCCGGTCGCCATCCTGACCGACGCCAACTTCTGGGGAGGCTACGGCGACCAATGATCCGTTCCGAAATCCTGCGCGACATCGCGCCCATCCTTCGCGATCAACTGGTCGTCTGCAACATCGGCATCCCGAGCCAGGAATTGCACGCCATCGACGATCAGCCGACCAACTTCTACATGCTGGGCACCATGGGTCTGGCCTCCTCCATCGGTCTGGGTCTCGCCCTGTCGCAGCCCAAGACGGTGATCGTGATCGACGGCGACGGCTCCATCCTGACGAACATGGGAACCCTGCCGACCATCGCGAACAATGTGGCCGACAACTACATCCTGATGATCATCGACAACGGCTCCTACGGGTCCACCGGCGATCAGCCGACCTATACCGGCAAGAAGACCTCGCTGGCGGGCGTGGCCAAGGCCTGTGGCTGCGAGAACGTGATAGAATGTCAGGACGTGGACACCGGCGAGGTGCTGCAAAAGGCCATCGACAGCAAGCAGATGCACGTGATCGTCGTGAAATGCGACAGCGGCAACGCCAAGATGCCGGTCATCACGATGGACCCGGTCGTCATCCGCCATCGCTTCATGGAGGCGGTCAAGGCCTGACGCCTCACGCCCCGCCGATCACCATGTCGGCGGGGCATGATCCCTGCGCCACCAGCCGCGCATTCGGCAGGTCGTTGCCATCGATCTTGGCGGCGCGCACCTCGGGCGTCATCCCGGCCCAGCGTTCCTCCAGCCGCGCGCGCAACTCCGCCTCCGGCACTTCCAGCCGGATGGTCAGGTCCCAGGGGCCGACGTCGCGCCAGCCGGGCGCATCCAGCAGCAGCCAGTTCCCCTCGACGATGACCACGCGCGTCTCGGCCGGGATGACGCCCGCGCCCGCGATCGCGATCTCCCGGCTGCGGTCGAAGACGGGGTGAATGACTTCTGCGCCGTCGCGCAGGGCGGCGATGACACGTGCGAAGCCGCCTATATCGAACGTTTCCGGCGCGCCCTTGCGGGGCCGCAGGCCGCGCGGCGTCAGCACCCGATCATCAAGGTGAAACCCGTCCATCGGCAGGACCGCGCCGCCCGTGCGCGCGGCCAGGGTTTCCGCCAAGGTGGATTTGCCCGACGCGGGTGGCCCGGCAAGGGCGACCACGACGCGCGCACCGGGCAGGGCGTCGATCCGGGCGACGGCCTCGGTGACCTGCGCGTCAAAATCCATAGAGCCGCTCCGGCACATCGGTCAGGATCGTCTTGCGATCCGCCTCCGACGTCACGACGTCGAGAAAGGCGTTCAGCATCACGCCCGTATCGGGGTTCTGCGCCGTGCCCAGCATGATGTGCGGCCAATCGGACGCCCAGACGCAGGCCTGCGGATTTGCCCGCGCCAATGCCTCCACATGCCCCGCGACCGCGTCGAAGGGTGCGTCGCAGACCCGGTTGAGCCCGGACAGCTTCACATGCGCCGCCCCGTCGGCGACCAGCTGGCGCAGCACCTCGAAGCCCGGCTCCGCCACGCCCGCCGCCACATCGGGCCAGCCGTTGTGATCGAACACGATGGGCAGGGGCAGGGCGCGCACGTCGGGCGCCAGATCGACCATGTGCAGATGCGTGTTCATCAGCATCTGGATGTGCATCCCCCGTTCGGCCAGACGCGGGGCCATCGCCTTGGCCCCCTCCCACGTCAGGATGCCGCCGTGGATGAAGTTCAGCCGCACGCCCCGCACCCCGGCGGCATGAAGCGCGTCCAGCTGCGCATCGCTGACGTCGTCGCGGACGAGGGCGATGCCCCGCGCCCGGTCGCCCATCCGCTTGATGGCGGCAAGGGTGACGGCATTGTCCGCACCATAAAGGATGGTGTGCACGATGACGACACGGTCGAGGCCGTGCACCTCCAGATGCCGTTCCAGCCGCTGCGCCCACTCCTCCAGCGTGCCCTCGGCGGGTTCCTCGGCCCGGGTGGGCGACAGGGCGAACTCGCTGCCCAGCATGTGCACATGGGTGTCGCAGGCGCCGGGTGGCAGGATCGCCTTGGGTGGCGTGGGCGTGGCGGTCGGCGCGGCGGCTTGTGGCAGGGACATCGGGGCTCCTCCGGTGGGTTGGGCGGAACACTATCCGCGACGTGCCCACATGCAACCGCCCTTGACCGCACCGCGCCGCCGGGGTCTCGTGCGCGGGACAGTCACGGGGAGGGACAGGGGATGGCCGACGCGAGCCTCAAGACACGCATGCTGGGCGGAGAGATCCTTGCCGGGACATTCTTCAAGACCCCGGCGCATGAACTGGTGGAGGTGCTGCACAAGTCCGGCCTCGATTTCCTGTGCCTCGACGCCGAACACGCGCCTTTCGATCACGGGCGGATGGACGTCTGCCTCGCGCTCACCCGCGCGCTGCGCTGGCCCGCCCTCGTGCGGGTGCCGACGGGATCGCCGATGGAGATTCTCAAGGCGCTGGACGGGGGCGCCAATGGCGTCGTCGTTCCGCACGTGGACAGTGTCGAAAAAGCCCGCGCCGTGGCGAAGGCCGCCCATTTCGGACAGGGCGGGCGCGGTTACGCGGGCTCCACCCGTTGGGCCGGCTTCGCCACGCGCCCCATGCCCGACGTGCTGGCGCAGGACGCCGAAACCATCGTGATCGCCCAGATCGAGGAGCCGGAGGGCGTGGAGGCCGCCGAGGAGATCGCCGGCACCCCCGGTATCGACGGCCTGTTCGTCGGCCCCGCCGATCTGGCCGTCTGCTACGGCGTCACCGATCAGACGGTCGGCCCGGTCCGCGACGCGATGGAACATGTGGGCAAGGCCTGTGCCAAACATGGCAAGGCCTTCATGACCTTCGCGCCTGATGCCGCCTCGGGCCCGCGCCTGCGCGCGCTTGGGGTCACGATGTTCTTTGTCGCCTCCGAACAGGCCTTCATGCTGCAAGTCGCGCGTCAGACCGCGAAAGACCTCCACGATATGTAAGCACGCGCCCTTCCTCTGGCCATAAATACCTCGGGGGTCCGGGGGCGGAGCCCCCGGCGGATCGGCCCGCGTCAGTGGGTCGAAGCAAATCTCAGGAATGCTCCTCCGCCGCGGTCGCCGCCAGCGCGCGATTGTAGACGCGCAACGCATCGACATGCAGCAGCACGCCCAGGATCTCGGGCGGAGCGGCCGCATCCGACAGGCGGACGACGGCCAGAAAATCGCTGTTCGACCGTTCGAACAGGGGCATGGCAGCTTCCAGCGTGTCGGACGGGGCCACGAAAAGGGCTTCGTTCACGGCACGGCGGACGCGGTCCTCTGACGGGGCGCGCGGATGATCGGGCGATTTCATCACCGAGGATACCTTGAACATCGCCAGCAGATAGGCCTGCGGTCCGGCCGCAAGATGGATCCCACGGCGTTCCAGTTGCGTCAGAAAGAAGCTGCGGTCGACAAGCCGCGATGACAGGGCCGTCGACATGCTGACCGCAACCAGCACGGCAAGCCCCGTCTGCCAGTCACCGGTCAGTTCGAACACGATCAGCGTTGTGGAAATGGGTGCGCCCAGGACCGCCGCCGCGACCGCGCCCATCCCCGCCAGGGCATAAAGCGTCTCGGACCCGGATACGTCGGGCAGGATGGCGGTCGCCACGATCCCGAAGGCCAGGCCCGTCAGCGCGCCCACCATCAGCGCGGGGGAAAAGACGCCGCCGCCCATGCGCCCGCCCATGGTGATGGACACCGCGGCAACCTTTAGCATCGCGAAGACCACGGCTTCGTGAAACACGAGCGTTCCCGAAAGCGCGCGGGACGTCGTCTCGTAGCCGACACCGATGATATGCGGAAACCATATCGCAAGCGCCCCCAGCATCAGGCCCGCGACCCCCGGCCGCAGGATCGCGGGCAGACGCAGCCGACCCTGCAGCGCCGTGCCCAGATCCTCGGCCCAGAAGATCGAGCGCATGAGGACGAAGGCGACCAGCCCGCAGGTCAGCCCGAGGATCAGGAACGCGGGCAATTCGACATAGAAGGCCAATGCGCCCGCCTGTGGAAGGGCGAATTCGGTGACGTCGCCGAAATGCACCCTGCTGATGACCGACCCGGATACGGCGGCGATCGTGATGGGGGCGAAGGCGTGGACGGCAAAGTGGCGCAGCACCACCTCCAACGCGAACAGCGCCCCGGCAATCGGCGCATTGAAAGATGCCGCCACCCCGGCGGCCACCGCGCAGCCCAGCAGGTCGCGCCCCGTGATGCCGTCGGCGTTGATGCGGTTCGACACCCAGCCCGCGATCATGCCCACCATGTGCACGACCGGCCCCTCGCGCCCCGATGAGCCACCGGACGACAGGGTGATGAACGACGCCGCGACCGAGGCGAGGCCCGCACGCCGTTCGACCCGGCCCTCCTTCATCGCGGCGCCTTGAATGACCTCGGCCACACCGCGCACGCGGGCGTCCGCCGTGAACCGCGTCAGCAGGAACCCGACGACCAGTCCCCCGACCGCGGGCAGGATCAGCACCCACCACCACGGCAGGGTCGCGGCAAAGCTGTGCAGGTGGAACCTGTCATCCGTGCCATAGAGGAACCCCTGCAAGGCGCGGATACCCGTCATGAAGCCGACGGCCGCATAGCCGGAGGCAATGCCGACAACCAGGGCAATGAACCAGAATTGCACCTGCGACGGGCCGCGCGTGCGCACGATTCCCCAGGCATGGCGCAACCGTGCGCTGGGTCGTCTGGCCTGGGCGCTGTCGCTCACGTCGCGTCGTCTCCCCGCTGCTGGTCGCGCCCCGTCCGGACCTGCTTGTCCTATCCGCGCGGTCACGGCAGATACGCCGGTGATCAGGGGAGGGGACTGGCAATGATCCCGAACGACGCGCTACATGACCTGCGGACTTTTCTAGGCGAACGGCTGAGCACGGGGAAGAGCGATCTGTCCCTGCACGGGCGATCCGAAACCTGGCACGCCGAGATGCCGCCCGACGCCGTGGCCTACCCGAAGGACACCGCGGAAGTGGCGCGCATCGTTCAGATCTGTGCGGCACATGGTGTTCCGGTGATCGGATGGGGTGTCGGCTCCTCTCTCGAAGGACATGCCTCGGCACCGCGCGGCGGTGTCACGGTCGATTTCCGGCACATGGACGCGGTGCTGGAGGTACGGCCCGAGGATATGCTGGTCCGGGTGCAACCCGGCCTGACACGCGAGGGCCTGAATACCGCGCTGCGGGCCACGGGCCTGATGTTTCCGGTCGATCCGGGCGCCAACGCCACGCTTGGCGGCATGGCGGCGACACGGGCGTCCGGCACGACGGCGGTGCGATACGGAACGATGCGCGATCAGGTGCGCGGGCTGGAGGTGGTGCTGCCCGACGGCCGCATCATCCGCACCGGATCGCTGGCCGCGAAGTCGAGCGCGGGCTACGATCTGACAGGCCTGTTCGTCGGTTCCGAAGGGACGCTGGGCTTGATCACGGAGCTGACCCTGCGCCTTCATGGTCAGCCGGAGGCGGTGTCGGCCGCGATCTGTGCCTTTCCCGACACCGCCGCCGCCATCGACACTGTGATCCTGGCGACGCAGATGGGCCTGCGCCCCGCGCGGATCGAGTTCGTCGATGCCGCAACGGCCGCCATCCTGAACGCCCACGACGGCGGCGACTTCACCGAGGCGCCGCATCTGCTAATGGAATTCCACGGCTCCGACACGGGCGTGGCCGAAGAGGCGGCGCGCTTCGGCGAGGTCGCGGCGGAGGCGGGGGGCAGCGGCTATGCCTGGGCCACCCGGCCAGAGGACCGCAATCGCCTGTGGTCGATGCGGCACCGCGCCTATCATACCATACTGGCGTCACGCCCCGGATCGACCGCCGTGGTCACGGATGTCTGCGTGCCGATCAGCCGCATGGGAGAGGCCATCGACCACGCCGCCGCCGATATCGCGGACAGCGGCCTGCCGGGGCCGATCCTTGGTCACGTGGGCGATGGCAACTACCACGCCATCCTTCTTGTCGACCGGGCGTCGCCCGAGGAACTGTCCGCGGCCAAGGGCCTGTCCGACCGCATGGTCGCCCATGCCCTCGACCTTGGTGGCACGGCCACGGGGGAGCACGGCGTGGGCCTTGGCAAGCTGCATTTCATGGAGCGGGAGCATGGCGCGGGTTGGGACGTGATGGGCGCCATCAAGCGCGCCATCGACCCGGACGGGATCATGAACCCCGGCAAACTGATCCGTCAGAACTGACCCCGGCGAGGGGCCGTGCCCTTCGCCGGAAATCAGATCTGTTCGACCGTCAACTGCGAGCTGTTGAACGCAAGGTGGCCTTCGATGGCCTTGGCGTCGTCGTTGATGACATGCTCATAGGTCCAGGCGACATCGGGGATCGATGCGGATTGGCCGACGTAGGAGTAGTAGTTCGCCGTGCCCTTGTGCGGACAGCGCGTCGTGCTTTCTGACCGTTCCAGCAACGCCATGGCGACGTCCGCCCGCGGGAAATAGATCACGGGCGCCATGTCGCCTTCGGCGAGGGCCAGGGCATCGCGCGATTCGACCAGAACGCCGTCGTTGCTGCGAACGGTCCAGACGCCTTTGGCAGGCGTGACTTTGATATGGGCCATGGGCACTCCTGCGGGATTGGCTGGTTTCGCGCGGAGCCTAGCCGTCCCGGCGCGCGGTGGAAAGTGTCAGAGCGGTGCGGTCATTCGCATCAGCCAGTCGCGGTCCGCACCATCCAGACGCGGGGCCAGACGTTCGGCCACGCCGGCATGATAGGCATCGATCCACCGCCGCTCATCCGGCGACAGAAGATCGCCGCGGATCAGGCGGCGGTCGATGGGCACCCACGTCAGCGTCTCGAAGGCCAGCATGTCACGATCGTCGCCGCCCTCGGGTCGCTGCGCCTCGACCACGACGATCAGGTTTTCGATCCGGATGCCAAAGCCGCCTTCGCGGTAATAGCCCGGTTCGTTGGACAGGATCATGCCCGGACGCAACGCGACATTGCTGGCCCGGCTCAGCCGTTGGGGCCCTTCGTGCACCCCCAGATAGACACCGACCCCGTGACCGGTGCCATGGTCGTAGTCGCGATGCTCGGCCCACAAAGGCGCGCGTGCAAGGGCATCCAGATGCGCGCCCGTCACGCCGCGCGGGAACATCGTGCGCGACACGGCGATCATCCCCTGCAACACGCGCGTGAAGGCGTGCGAAACCTCCTCTGGCGGGTCCATCAAAGGGATGGTCCGGGTGATGTCGGTCGTCCCGTCGATGTATTGCCCCCCCGAATCCACCAGGATCACCGGATCACCCGCCAGCGGACGGTCCGTATCCTCGTTCACGCGGTAGTGGACGATCGCACCGTTCGGACCCGATCCCGCGATCGTCTCGAAGCTGATATCCTGCAGATGGTTGGTGTCCCGCCGAAAACCCTCCAGCGCACGGGCAACGCCGATCTCGGTCAGATCATCGGGCCGGTCCTCGTCCAGCCAGCGCAGGAACCGCACCATCGCCGCGCCGTCGCGCAGGTGCGCCTCGGTCGTGGCGGCGATCTCGGCATCGGACTTGACGGCTTTCGGAAGGGCGGTGGGGTCCGCACCATGAATGACGGTGGCCTGCGACAAGGCATCGGCCACGGCAATCGGGGCGGTCTTGGGGTCCAGAAGGACGGGGCAGGTCAATGCCTCGATGGCCGGAACGAAATCGTCCCAATGCCGCAGGGTGATGGCCGGGTCGGGCCCGAGGTCCGCGAACTTCTCGGGGTCCGAGAACAGGTCGAGGCGTCCGTCCGCGTGCAGGACTGCGAAGGCAAGGACCAGAGGGCTGCGCGCCAGATCGCTGCCCCTGATGTTGAGCAGCCAGCAGATCGCCTCCGGCTGCGTCAATACCGCAGCCTCCGCTCCGGCGGCGGTGATATCGGCGGCAATCTCGGCGCGCTTCGTCTCGTCTCCCTTGCCGGCCAACGCTTTGGGCCATGCCGTGACGCGACCCTGCGGGCGGGGTGGGCGGTCGTCCCAGATGGCGTCGACACCATTGTCGCACGGAACCATCGTGATCCCCGGCAACCCGGACAGTTTCTGCATCTCGTCCGGCGTGTGAAGCCACGGGTCGAAACCGATGCGCCCGCCGTTCGGAACCGCTTCGGGCAACCAGTTGGCCAGACCCGTCGCTGGCCAATCGACCGTCTCGAACGTATCGCGGTCGGTCTGCACGCGGACCTGCACCTTGTATCGGCCATCGGCGAACACCGCCGCGCGGTCCGCCAGAATGACCGCGAAACCGGCGGACCCGGTAAAACCGCTGATCCATGCAAGGCGCGCGTCACAGGGGGCCACGTATTCCCCCTGGAAGGCATCGGCACGGGGCACGATGAATCCGTCCAGACCGGTCTTTGCCATCCATGCGCGCAGGCGGGCGACACGTGGCACCGCATCCTGCGGGCGTGCAGTCACGTCGAAGGTCTGGAACATCGTCGATCCCTTTCTTTCGGCCAGGCCTCAAGCGCCTTGCAGCCAAAGATGTTGTGATGGCGCGGGCATGTCCCATGCCACCGGGTTCCGGTCGCCCCGTCAGACGCGGATCGGACCGCGTCCCGTGGGTCAACCGGCCTTGCGCATCCCCATCGCGCGGGCCCGCTTGCGGGGGTCGGCGTCGAACAGGGCGGCCAATTGCTCGGTCATGGCACCGGCCAACTGCTCCACGTCCGTGATCGTCACGGCGCGGTCGTAATAACGTGTCACGTCGTGGCCGATGCCGATGGCCAGCAATTCGACCGCACGGCGTTTTTCGACCATGGCGATGACGTCGCGCAGATGTTTCTCGAGGTAATTGGCCGGGTTCACGGACAGGGTGCTGTCGTCGACCGGCGCACCATCCGAAATGACCATCAGGATCTTGCGTGCCTCTGTCCGGGCCAGCATCCGGCGGTGCGCCCATTCCAGCGCCTCGCCGTCGATGTTTTCCTTGAGCAGGCCTTCCTTCATCATCAACCCCAGATTGGGCCGCACCCGGCGCCATGGCGCATCGGCGGATTTGTAGATGATGTGGCGCAGATCGTTCAGGCGCCCCGGGGCCTGCGGTCGACCATCCTTGAGCCAGGTTTCGCGCGACATCCCGCCCTTCCACGCACGCGTGGTAAATCCGAGGATCTCGACCTTGACGCCGCACCGCTCCAGCGTGCGGGCCAAGACATCGGCACAGATCGCGGCGATGGAGATCGGCCGCCCCCGCATGGAGCCGGAGTTGTCGAGCAGCAGCGTCACGCAGGTGTCGCGGAATTCGGTGTCATGCTCCATCTTGAACGACAGCGGCGTCGTGGGGTTGGCGACGACGCGCGCAAGGCGACCGGCGTCCAGCATGCCTTCCTCGAGGTCGAATTCCCACGACCGGTTCTGCTGCGCCTGCAGGCGGCGCTGCAACTTGTTGGCAAGCCGCGAGACGGCACCCTTCAGCGGTTCCAGCTGCTGATCGAGATAGGCGCGCAGGCGTTCCAACTCCTGCGGTTCGGCCAACTCCTCGGCGCCGACGACTTCATCATGGTCGGTGACGTAGACGGTATAATTGGGATCGGCGTCCGAGATCGGCTGCGGGGGCGGCGGCTCCATCGTGTCGTCGGCCTCGGGCATCTCTGCCTCTTCGCCGGCTTCCTGATCGGCCATGTCGTCCATCGACACCTGCGCCTGAGAGGGATCGTCCTGCTGTTCCTGGCTCTGCTCCGGCGAGGCTTCGGCGTCTTCCTCGTCCTCATCGTCGGAGCCGGTGGATTCGGGTTCCTCCTCCTCTTCCTCGGTCTGGCCCTCGTCGTCCTGATCGTCGTCCATGTCCGGGTCATCGCCCAGTTGGTCGCCGTATCCGAGGTCGTCGATCAATTGCCGCGCAAGGCGTGCGAAAGCTGCCTGATCGGCCAGCACGTCGTTGACGTTGTCCAACCGGTCGCCGGTCGCGCCTTCGATGAAATCCCGCCACAGGTTCAGGACGTTGTCGGCCCCTTTCGGCAGGGGCCGCCCGGTCGCCATTTCGCGGATGTAGTACCCGGCGGCGGCGGCCAGCGGGGCCTGCGCCTTGTCGGTAATCTCGCCGTAGCCCTTGCGCGCGGTCTCGGTCGCGATCTTGGCGTCGATGTTGCCTGCCGTGCCCGGCATGTCGCGCGCGCCCACCGCTTCGCAGCGCGCGGTTTCCATCGCCTCGTACAACTCCCGCGCCATGTTGCCCTGCGGCAGATAGCGGGCGTTGGTGGCGGCGTCGTGGTGACGGTGGCGCAGGGCGAAGGCGTCGGCCGTCCCACGGGCCAGCAGCACCTCGTCGCGGGTCATACGGCGGCTGACCTGTGGCAGGCGGACGGCGTCGTTCGTCTTGCCCGGTGGATCGACGGAATAGGTGACCGCCAGTTCGGGATCGTCGGCCATCGTCTTGGTGGCTTCGGCCAGCGCCTTCTTGAACGGATCGGCGGGGTTGTCGGTGGGTTTGTTCATGTCCCGCCCTTTCCGGCGCTGTTCTCGTGACGTCTCCATCAGGTGCACCGGCGCGGAAGGCCGATGCACGTTCGCAGCTTAGCCGAGCGACATGCTCGCCGCACTCTCCGGCAGTTCCTCGTCGAAGCAGCGCTGGTAGAACTCGGCGACCGTCTGCCGCTCCAGCTCGTCGCACTTGTTGAGGAACGACAGGCGGAAAGCGTAGCCGACGTCGCGGAAGATCTCGGCGTTCTGGGCCCAGGCGATGACCGTCCGCGGCGACATGACGGTCGACAGGTCGCCGTTCATGAAGGCCGTGCGGGTCAGGTCGGCCACGGTCACCATGCGCGAGATCGTCTTGCGCCCCTCGGCGGTGTTGTAATGCGGCTGCTTGGAGATGACGATCGCCGTCTCCGCATCGTGGGACAGGTAGTTCAACGTCGCCACGAGGGACCAGCGGTCCATCTGCGCCTGGTTGATCTGCTGCGTGCCGTGATACAGGCCCGTGGTGTCGCCCAGGCCCACCGTGTTGGCGGTGGCGAACAGGCGGAACGACGGGTGCGGCGTGATGATCTTGTTCTGATCCATCAGCGTCAGCTTGCCATCATGCTCCAGCACGCGCTGGATCACGAACATCACGTCGGCGCGGCCCGCGTCGTATTCGTCGAACACGATGGCAACGGGGTTCCGCAGGGCCCAGGGCAGGATGCCTTCGTGGAACTCCGTGACCTGAACGCCGTCGCGCAGCTTGATCGCGTCCTTGCCGATCAGGTCGATGCGGCTGATGTGACTGTCGAGGTTGACGCGCACGGCGGGCCAGTTGAGTCGCGCGGCGACCTGTTCGATATGCGTCGACTTGCCGGTGCCGTGATAGCCCTGAACCATCACGCGGCGGTTCCAGCCAAATCCCGCAAGGATGGCCAGCGTGGTGTCGGGGTCGAATTTGTAGGTCGGGTCGATCTCGGGCACGCGCTCGGACGGTTCCGAAAAGCCCTTGATCGTCATGTTGCTGTCGATGCCGAACACGTCGCGTACGGACAGGTCGGTGTCTGGTTTTGCCTGTGGTTCCATGGTGCCGTCCGCCATCGGTGTTCTCCTTCGTGTCCGCCTGTCCGTTTGGTACATATCCCGGGGCGTCGCAAGGGGAAGGGGGGCATCCGCGCGCAGGCGCCATGCCCCGCGACGGCGGGTAAGGAAAGCCGGACTGCGATGTCCCGCGAAACCCTGATAGGGTCGGCCCCATGAAACGGATCGTGATCCTTTGCGACGGGACGTGGAACAGGGTCGACGCGCCCCATCCCACCAATGTCGTCCGTCTGGGGCAGGCGTTGTCGCCGGTGGGCGCCGACGGGCGGGTGCAGGTGCCGCTCTATATCGAAGGGGTGGGCACCGGGCGGCGCGGTGTGACGCGGACCACCCGCGCGCTGGACCGCGCGCTGGGCGGGGCGATGGGGCTGGGCCTGATGGACAACGTGGTCGAGGCCTATCGGCACCTCGTGTTCCTCTATGAACCGGGTGACGAGGTTCAGGTCTTCGGCTTTTCGCGCGGGGCCTTCACGGCGCGCTCGCTGGTCGGGTTCATCCGTTTCACCGGCCTGCTGGCGCGCGCCGATCTGCATCACCTGCCCGAAGCGGTCGCCCGGTATTCGGAGCGGCGGCTGGAATCGTCCGAACGGCGGCAGGCCCGCAATGCCGAATGGCGGGCGCTGCATTCGCCCTGGATCATGACCGACCCGCAGGATGCGCCGATCTACGCCGAATTCGGCGCGACGCAGGCGGTGCCCTTCGAAGTCTCCTACCTCGGTGTCTGGGATACGGTGGGCGCATTGGGCGTGCCCGGTATCGTGTCAGCGGCCCCGTTTCTGAACCGCAAGCATGCCTTTCACGACACGGACCTGACCGGCATGGTGCTGTCCGCCCGCCATGCGGTCGCGATCGATGAACGCCGCCGCGCCTTTCGGCCAACCCTGTGGACAAACCTCGACCGTCTGAATGCCGCCGCGCCGGGCCGGTATCGTCAGGCGTATTTCGCCGGCGATCACGGGTCCGTTGGTGGCGGCGGCGACATCACGGGGCTCAGCGCGCTTGCCCTTCTGTGGATGATGGAGGGGGCAGAGGAGGCAGGCGTGACCTTCGATCCGCTCGTGTCCGCGGCTATTCTGGCCGAGGGGGATCCGATGGCGCCGCTGGCCAACAACACCGTGCCGAAGGGTGGGCTGTTCACGGCGCTGATGCGGCGGTTCGGCGCCCCGCGCGATGCGCTGTCTGATTTGTCCGAGGTCAGCGGCCCTGCGCGTCTGCGTTGGGGGTACGAGGGCAAGGGCGACGCCTTCCGCCCCTATCGCCCCGAACCGTTGGCCCCCCTGCATACGGCCTTGCGTGACTGGCATGACCGCGGCGGCACCGATGACTGATCCTGTCGCGTCCCGGTGCCGCCACGCGGTCACTTGAAGTTGCGGCTGTCCTTCAACTGATCCCATGCCCAGACCACCTCCGAGAGCTGCTCCTCCTGAGAGCGGTCGCCGCCGTTGATGTCCGGGTGCAGGACCTTGATCAGCGACTTGTAGGCCTTGCGGATCATCGCCTTGTCCCAATCATCCTTGCCTTCGAGGATCTCGAGGGCCTTGCGCTCCGTCGGCGGAAGCTTGCGCCCGACAACGCCGCGTCCCGGGTTGCGGGTGGCGTTTCCGCCCAGCACGGAATGCGGGTCCTCGATGCCCAGACGGGCCCATGCCCGTTCCTCCACCGTCTTGCGAAACGGCTTCGTCTTGTGGTCCTTGGCGTCCTGCGCGGCGATTTCCGCCTCGGTCGCGCCGTCGAAGAAGGACCACTTGGCGTTGTATTCGCGCACGTGCTCCTTGCAGAACCAGTAGTAGTCATCGGTCGTATCGCGGCTTTTCGGCGCGCGGTACTGGCCCGCCTCGGTGCAGCCTTCGTGGTCGCATTCCCGCGTCGATGTTTCCACCGCGCCCGACATGCCCCGCCGCCCACGCGGGTTGCGCTTTTTCGCGCTGGAGACCCGCATGTCGAAATTGAATGGATCGCTCTTCGTCATGGCTTTAGCCCCCTTCCGGTCAGAGGTTTGGCAGTCTAGTGATTGTGGCGTCAGAGGGAAGAGGCAGGGACAGGTTTTTGATGACAATGGAAGCGACAATTCGCGCACGCCTCGATGCGGCCCTCAAGCCGAGCCATCTGGAGGTGCACAACGAAAGCGCGCAGCACGCGGGCCATTCGGGCGACGACGGCAGTGGGGAAAGTCATTGGCACGTCGTCATCTGGGCAAAGGCCTTTGACGGCAAGTCACGCATCGAACGTCATCGTATGGTTCACGCGGCCTTGGGCGACGCCATGGACCGCATTCACGCGCTATCGATGGACCTGTCCAACAGCGCCTGACGCGACGGCGGCGTATGGCCGGTTGCGGGGGCGACGCCCCGGGTCATTCCGCGGCGACGGGACGGGCGCGGGCAGACAGAAGGTTGATCACCTCGGCCTCCTGCACTTCCTGCTCCTCGAAGCCTTCCCACTCGGACAGCGGGGCCGTCAGGAGGAGAGCAGGCCGCGCGGCTTCGATCACGGGTTGTGGCGCCGGTGGCGTCATCTGCACAGGCTGGGTCGAGCGGCGAAAGACCAGAAGGGCGTGATAGCGCACTTCGGACCCGGTCAGGCCGACGCGTTCCTCGGCCGGAAGGGTATCGGCGCGCACGTATTCCCACCCCATCTCGCCCATGCGGTTGAACAGCCGCGACATGGCAAGCGCAAAGCGGGCCTCGCCGGACCGGACGCCCTTGGCCTTTTCACCACGCCGGGGTGCCGGGACGACCCGATATTCGAACGTCTGGTATGGTGCGTCATCTGACATGTTAAGCGCAGGTTAACCTCTGGGTCAGGCAGAGTCGCCGGGTATGGTGCGAACAGGGTGTTTCTTTAATGGGAACGACGGTTTGGGGGTCCGACGGCCCGTCGGCCGATCGGGGATCGCGACGGCAAACGCCCGGTCCGTGCGCGCCAGTCCGCCCATGATCAGGCGGGCCTGCGCGGGGCGGGCAGGGGCAGGTCGGTTTCAAGAACCGTCAGGACGCGACGAAAGACAAGCAGTGTCATGGTCGGCGGGGCCGTTCCGGACAGGTCACCGGACATGTCATTCGGCAAGGTATCGGCGCGGACATAATCCCATCCGTCCAGGGCCATGTCGTTGAGCAACTCCGTCAGCGTATTCGCCATGCGGGCGGCATCCGTGCGCAACCCCTCGACCCGTTCGCCCTTGCGCGGCGCGGGGACGACCTGAAATTCGTAGATTGGTTCCATCATCCGGGGGTCGTGTCGCATCCCCCCGCGCTAGGGGGGCATTGCGGCGACGCAAAGGCGGACGGACGACCCGCGCAGGGCAATCCGCCTGTCGTTGCGTCAATGTCGCCGTATCCGGAACAACCGGACAATTTGATGAAAACCGCATTTTTGCTGCGCCGGGGGCACCCTCCGCGGCATTTATTCCTGATCACGCGGGGCCGCGCCATGCGGCCCCTATGCCTTGGCGGTCCGGGTCAAAGCCCCAGTTTCGTCGCCACGATCTGGTTCACGGCCTTGGGGTTCGCCTTGCCGCCCATCGCCTTCATCGTCTGGCCCACGAACCAGCCCGCAAGCTTGGGGTTGGCCTGTGCCTTTTCGACCTGCGCGGGGTTCGCGGCGATGATCTCGTCCACCGCGACCTCGATGGCACCGGTGTCGGTGACCTGCTTCATGCCGCGGTCTTCGACGATCTGCGCGGGGTCTCCGCCCTCGGTATAGACGATCTCGAACAGATCCTTGGCGATCTTGCCCGAGATGGCGTCGGACCGGATCAGCTGAATGATGCCGCCCAGTTGCGCGGGGCTGATGGGCGAGGTGGCGATGTCCTTCTCGTCGATCTTGAGCCGCCCGAAGAGGTCGTTGATGACCCAGTTCGCGGCCAGCTTGCCACCCTTGTCATCGGCGCCGGACGCGGCCGCGACCGCCTCGAAGAAGGCCGCGTCGCCGGTATCGGCGGTCAGCACGCTGGCGTCGTAGTCGGACAGGCCGAAATCGGCGATGAAGCGCGCCTTCTTGGCGTCGGGCAGTTCGGGCAGGCTGGCGGCGATGTCGTCGACCCAGGCCTGTTCGATCTCCAACGGCAACAGGTCGGGGTCGGGGAAATAGCGGTAGTCATGCGCCTCTTCCTTCGACCGCATCGACCGCGTCTCGTTCTTGTCGGGATCGTAGAGGCGGGTCTCCTGCGTCACCTCGCCGCCGGCCTCGATGATTGCGATCTGGCGCTTGGCCTCCACGTCGATGGCAGCCTGGATGAAGCGCATGGAGTTCATGTTCTTGATCTCGCAGCGGGTGCCGAGATGGCCGAAATCCTGCGTTTCCTGGTATTTCTCATACTGGCCGGGGCGGCAGACGGAGACGTTGACGTCTGCGCGCAGGTTGCCGTTCTGCATGTTGCCGTCGCAGGTGCCCAGATAGCGCAGGATCTGACGCAGCTTGACGACATAGGCCGCCGCCTCCTCGGGGCCGCGGATGTCGGGGCGCGACACGATCTCCATCAGGGCGACGCCGGTGCGGTTGAGGTCGACGAAAGACATGGTCGGATCCATGTCGTGGATCGACTTGCCCGCGTCCTGTTCGAGGTGGATGCGCTCGATGCGCACGACGCGCGCGGTGCCGTCGCCCAGTTCGACCAGCACCTCGCCCTCGCCCACGATGGGGTGATACAGCTGGCTGATCTGATAGCCCTGCGGCAGGTCGGGGTAGAAGTAGTTCTTGCGGTCGAAGGCGGATTTCAGGTGGATTTCCGCGTTCAGGCCAAGGCCCGTGCGCACCGCCTGTTCGACGCAGAATTCGTTGATGACGGGCAGCATGCCGGGCATGCCCGCGTCGACGAAGGCCACGTTGGAGTTCGGCTCCGCACCGAATTTCGTCGAGGCACCGGAAAACAGCTTGGCGTTCGAGGACACCTGCGCGTGCACCTCCATCCCGATGACGAGTTCCCAGTCGTGCTTTTCGCCCGCGATGACGCGGGGTTTCGGGGTGGGTGCGGTCACGTCGAGCATGGTGTGGTCTCCGGGAGGGGCGTGGGGCAGCCTGTTGGTGGCATCTCCGGCAGCGGTTTAAGACGCTCTCTGGCGGGGGGCAAGCGGTGGTGCGGACGCCGGAGTCTGCGGGCTTTGCCGAATCTCCTCCTTGGTGTTAAGGAAGCGCCGGCCGTGAGCCGGGCACGTTACCCGGCCTGATTCCTGCGGCCTGCCGATGTGGTCAGTCAGGGGAGGCGACCCCACATGAGGCGGGCGTCGTCGGGTGACACGACTTTGGGGGGTGCATGACTGCATCAAATCGATCTGCGGGATTGGTCCGCGCGGCGGCCGTCGCGCTGGCGACATTGACGGGCGGGGTGCCCGCGTTTGCCGACCAACGCCCGGTGTCCCGTGCCGACGTGCTGACCACCACCGGCAGTTCCATGTCCCTGAGCCCGAGGGTCGCATCCCGCGTTGCCGCGTCGCCGGCCATCAGCCCGCTGGCCCCCATTGCGTCGGACCGTCCGAAACTGCGCCCCCGCACCCTGGTCGAGGAAATGCCGGACCTGCGCTGGGACCATATCCGGGGATCGTCCCGCTGGACACGCGCCGCGATGCGCGCGCTCGACAGTCACGGGCAGCGGCTGGTCGACACCGTGCCACGCGACATCGAACAATGGTGTCCCGCCTATGCCGACGGCGGCGAGTGGGAGCGCAAGGCCTTCTGGGCGGGTCTTCTGTCGACCCTGTCCAAGCACGAAAGCACCTATCGGCCCACGGCGGTCGGTGGCGGGGGGCTGTGGTACGGCCTCGTGCAGATCCTGCCCGCGACGGCGCGCGGCTACGGCTGTCAGGCGCGGACGGGGGATGCCTTGAAGGATGGCGCGCTGAACATGTCCTGTGCCGTGCGCATCCTGAACGTGACCGTGCCGCGCGACGGTGTGGTGTCGCGCGGGTATCGCGGGGTTGCCGCCGACTGGGGGCCGTTCCATTCGTCGCGCAAGCGCGAGGACATGCGCCGCTGGCTGGTGCGGCAGCCGTTCTGCAACGGGCTGCATACCTCGATGCGCCCCGTTGCGCGGCCGGACTGGCTGGGCACGCCGCCGAGCGAGGCCGAGATCGTCCCCCTGTTCGTCAGCTGGGAACTGGACAAGCAATTCGCCACCCGCACGCCGACATGGCCATTCGAGGTGGCCGCGAACGACAACGGCGCCGATTGACACGGGGTCGGCCTGCGCCGACCTGACCTGCGCCTAGCCCAACAGCAACAGCCACCCGGACACGGTGAACACGGACACGGCCGTCCCGATCAGGACGGATGACGCGCTGATGCGCACTGCGCGTCCGTGCATCGCGGCAAACAGGTAGGAATTGACGCCGGGCGCCATCGCCGCGGTCAGGACGGCCGCGCGAAACGGCCCTTCGTCCAACCCGAGGATGCGCCCCATGCCCCATGTCCAGGCCGGGTGCAGCAACAGGGCGATTCCACAGCACAGGAAAATGCCGCGCGCGTCGCCTTCGGGCTTGTATTGCACGAGAACCCCGCCCAGTCCGAACAGGGCGGCCGGCAGGGCCGCGCGGGCGATCAGGGTCACGGCCTCCTCGATTGGAGAGGGGACGGTCACACCCGTCAGGTTCACCACCAATCCGGCGGCGACGCCCATCATCAGGGGATTGTGCGACATCGAATAGGCCACGGTGCGCAGGCCGCCGGCAAAGCCGCTGCCCCCGGCGCGCACGGCCTCCATCGTCGCGATCCCGGTGAAGTAGCAGAACGCCGCGTGCACGGCGATGATCGCATAGTTCGGTGTCAGGCTTTCGAGGCCGAAGGCCCGTTCGGCAATCGGCAGGCCCAGAAGGACGGTATTGGCGAACATCGCGGCAAAGCCGACCGCCACGGCGTCCTCGGCCCCGCGCTTCAGCCAGAACAGCGTGCCGAGGATCCCGGCCGCGAAACACGCCAATGACCCCGAGTAATAGGACACCAGCAGGCGCCAGTCGAACCCGGCCGCAAGGTCCAGCGTCGAGACGGCGAGGAACAGCAGGCAGGGGATGGCGAAGCGTTGGGTGAACACCATCAGGCCGTCGACCTGGCCTTGGGTGAACAACCCGCGCCAGACGGACAGGTATCCCGCACCGATGATCAGGAAGACGGGGATGGTTACGGCCAGCACATTCAACATGCCGTGGCTCCTTTGTCGCGGCTTTCGTGGTCCGGGCGACCGCAGGCGGGGCTCCGGTCCGAGGGATCAGGCATCCGGCAGCTCGATCACCATGCCATCCCATGCGGGTGTGACATGATCCGGGGTTTCGGCCTCGACCGTCGCCCAGTCCAGATCCACGTGCAGGTTCGTCAGGACCCCACGCGCAGGCGCCATCCGGTCGATCCACGCCAAAGCTTCGGACAGGGACAGGTGCGAGGGGTGTGGACTGCGGCGCAGCGCGTCCAGTACCCAGACCTGCAACCCGGACAACAGCCATTCCGCGCCCTCGGGGATGGTGTTGACGTCCGGCATGTAGACAAGATCCCCGATGCGGAACCCGAGCGCGTCGATATCCCCGTGACCGACAAGGATCGGGGACAGGGTGACCGGGCCGCCCGCGCCGTCGATCGTGGTCGATCCATCAAGGCGGTGTCGCGTCAGGATCGGCGGATAGGAGGAGCCGGGCGGCGTATGGAACGCATAACCGAAGCGCTGTTCCAACGCCGCGTAGGTGACGTCGTCGGCCCAGACGTTCAGCATGCGGCGCTGGTTGAAGACGATCATGCGCAGATCGTCGATACCGTGCGTGTGGTCGGCATGCGCATGGGTCCAGACGACCCCGTCCAGCGCACCGATATCGGCATCCAGAAGCTGTGCGCGCATGTCGGGCGATGTGTCGATCAGGACGCGCGTGATGCCCGCCTCGGTGATCCGTTCGACCAGCATCGAACAGCGGCGGCGGCGATTGCGCGGGTCATTCGGATCGCAATCACCCCAGTGTCCGCCCAACCGGGGCACCCCGCCGGAGGATCCGCAACCGAGAATTGTAAAGCGCAGCATGGCCATGCCCGGTTCATGCGCCGCGCGCGCGGCGGGGGCAAGGCATCTGGTGGACTTATCGGGCGCCCGGTGAAAGATCGGGCAGACCGTTCTCTGCCGGATGATGCCTGATGCTGCGTGATTTGACCCTGCCTGCCATCACCATGGGCCTGCTGGCCGCATTCGTCGGTTATGCCGCCTCGTTCGCAATCGTCCTGGCGGGCCTTGGCGCGATGGGGGCAAGCCCGGGGCAGGCGGCAACCGGGTTGTTTTTCGCCACGCTCGGCATGGGGATGGGCAGTATGCTCCTGCCCGCGATGACGCGGATCCCGGCAGCGGTGGCATGGTCGACCCCGGGTGCGGCCATGCTGGCGGCCAGTGCAGCGCCGGACGGAGGTTTTGCGGTGGCTGTCGGGGCGATGCTGATCTGTGCCGCAATGATCGTGATCACGGGCTTCGTTCCCGCCCTCGGGCGGCTTGTCGCCGCGATCCCCAAACCTGTCGCCAATGCCCTGCTGGCGGGGGTGTTGCTCAAGCTGTGTTTCGCGCCTGCGGTGGCGCTGGGGTCGGTGCCGCTGTTGGTGCTGCCGGTCCTGATGGCGTGGCTGGCGGGGCTCTGCTGGCATCGTCTGGCGGCGATGCCCTGCGCGGTTGCGGCGTTTGCCGCCGTCATGGCCTTCGGCGTCGATCTGGGGGGCGGCGCGATGACCTGGCAGTTGCCGGCCCTCGTGTCGGTCATGCCGGTTTTCGATCCGGCGGCGATGGTGTCGCTGGCCCTGCCGCTGTTCCTCGTGACGATGGCGGGACAGAACGTTCCCGGTTTCGCGGTGCTGGACCTGAACGGCTATACCGTCCCGCGCGCGGCGCTTCTGCGCGGAACCGGTGGGCTGAGCCTGCTGATCGCACCCTTCGGGGCGGTGCCGGTCAACATGTCCGCGATCACGGCGGCCATAATGGCCGGCGAGGATGCGGGCCGTGACCCGTCCCGCCGATATTGGGCGGCAATCGTTTCGGGGCTGGCCTACGTGGCCCTTGCCCTCGCGGCCGGATCGGTTGCGGCCATCGCGGCGCGCGCGCCCGCCGACCTGATCACCGCCGTTGCGGGGCTTGCCCTGATCCCGGCGCTGGTTGGATCGCTGTCGGGGGCCTTTGCCGACCGTGCGCAACCCGAGGCGCCCGCCCTGACCTTTCTGATCGCGGCCAGCGGCATGGGCCTCTGGGGCGTCAGCGGTGCCTTCTGGGCCGTGGTCGCGGGCGTCACCGTCTGGGTCGCGCGGGCGGCGGTTCGGCGCGGCTAGAGCGGCCAGAAGAACAGGATCGACGGCACCGACACGGCGATCACCAGCAGTTCCAGCGGCAGGCCCATGCGCCAGTAGTCGCCGAACTTGTAGCCGCCGGGGCCGAGGATCAGGGTGTTGTTCTTGTGCCCGATGGGCGTCAGGAACGCGCAGGAGGCGGCGACGGCGACGGCCATCAGGAACGGATCGGGGCTGACGTCCAGCGTGCGGGCCATCTGGATGCCCACCGGTGCCGCCACGATGGCCGTCGCGGTGTTGTTGAGGACATCCGACAGCGTCATCGTCACCACCATCAGAACCAGCAGCGCGACCCAAGCCGGCTGGCCCGCCGTCAGGGTGGTCAGCCATCCCGCGATCAGCTGCGTGCCGCCCGAGGTTTCCAGCGCGGCCCCCAGCGGGATCATCGAGCCGAGCAGGACGACCACCGGCCATTCGATATGGTCATACAGTTCCTGCAAGGGCACGATGCGCGACAGGACGTAGGCCACGACCACCACGCCAAGTGCTACGGTCAGATCGATCAGGCCGAAGCTTGCGAACAGGACCGCGCCCGCGAAGATGCCCACGGCGGGCCAGATCTTTCGGTTCTCGGTCACGGCCAGCCCGCGATCGGCCAGCGGCAGGGCGCCCAGCCAGGCGACCACGTCCTCCGTCGTCTCGGACGGGGCGAGCAGCAGAAGGATATCGCCCGGTCGCACTTGCGTACGGCGCAGCTTGTCGCTGATCCGCTTGCCCTTGCGCGAAATCCCCATCAGGACGGTCCTCTGACGCCAGGCAAGCCCGATGGATTGCGCCGACTTTCCGTTGATGCGGCTGGTCTCGGTCACCACCACCTCGATCAGGGACAGGCCCTGACCCTCTGCCTCAAGCAGGGTCATGCGCCTGTCGTCGGCGGGGGTCAGATCCTCGCCCGCGCGGAATTCGTCCAATGCGTCCGGCTCGGCCTCCAGCACGATGGCATCGCCCGGTTTCAGAACGACATCGCGGGACGATCCGAACATGCGTCGCCCGTCGCGGACAAGGCCGATGATCTGCACGCCCGCCTCGTCCGCCACGTCGGTCAGGGTGCGCAGGGGGTGGCCCGCGTGCTTGTTGCCATCGGGCACCGTCAGTTCGGCAACGTAGCGCGCGGTATCCTTGCCGGTCACGCCACCCTGCGCGCCGTCCGCCACGCCGGGGATCAGGCGCCAGCCGATCAGGGCCACGAACACCAGACCCGCCAGCGCGGTCACCAAGCCCACGGGCGCAAAGTCGAACATGCCGAAGCTTTCGCCAAGTTGGTCGCGACGGATGCCCGCGATGATGATGTTGGGCGGCGTTCCGATCAGGGTGATCATCCCGCCAAGGATGGTGCAGAACGACAGGGGCATCAGTGTCGCGGCCGGCGGGCGGCCCGATTTGCGCGCTGTCGCCATGTCGACGGGCATCAGCAGGGCAAGGGCCGCGACGTTGTTCATGAAGGCCGACAGGACGGCGCCGACCCCGCCCATGATCGCGATATGCGCGCCTGCCTTGCGGGAGCTGTCGATCAGGGTCCGGGTGATCAGCAGCACGGCACCCGACCGCACGAGGCCCGCGGACACCACCAGCACCAGCGCCACCACCAGCGTGGCGGGGTGGCCGAAGCCGCTGAACGCATCCTCCTTTGGCACGACGCCAAGGATGACGCCCAGCAACAGCGCCGAAAACGCGACGATGTCATATCGGAACCGCCCCCAGAGCAGCATGGCAAAGACGCCTCCGAACAGGGCGAAGAGGATGATCTGATCGGTGGTCATGTCTGATGTGTCCCGCTGGGGCCGTGTCGCGCCCGTCTAGCGGGATCGCGTGCCAACGCGCAACGAAAGGCTTGGGTTGCCTGACCCGTGCGTTTTCGGCGGGCGGGCGGCATTGGCGCGCGTGGCCGACGACGGACCGCGCGGGGGGGCGGCCCCGGTCGAATGGCGCTGACCTGCCCCGATCCGTGCGGGATTGCGGATGGCCCGCCGGGGCGGGTATAGACCGCGCCAACGTCAGACATCATACCGGAGCGGACCCATGGCAGGACACTCGAAGTGGGCGAACATTCAGCACCGCAAGGGGCGGCAGGACAAGCTGCGCGCCAAGCTGTTCTCGAAGATGGCCAAGGAAATCACCGTGGCCGCCAAGATGGGCGACCCCGATCCCGACAAGAACCCGCGCCTGCGTCTGGCCGTGAAGGAGGCCAAGTCGGCCTCCGTCCCCAAGGACGTGATCCAGCGCGCCATCGCCAAGGCATCGGGCGGCGAAGGCGAGAACTACGACGAGATCCGTTATGAGGGCTACGGCCCCGGTGGCGTCGCCGTCATCGTCGAGGCGATGACCGACAACCGCAACCGCACGGCGTCCTCGGTCCGGTCCACCTTCTCGAAGAACGGTGGCAATCTGGGCGAGACGGGGTCCGTCGGCTTCATGTTCGATCGCAAGGGTCAGGTGGTCTATCCCGCCTCTGCCGGGTCTGCAGACGACCTGATGATGGCGGCCATCGAGGCGGGCGCCGAGGATGTCGAAAGCGACGAGGAAAGCCACGTCGTCTGGTGTGCCGATACCGACCTGAGCGCCGTGTCGACCGCGCTGGAGGAGCAACTGGGCGAGAGCGACAGCACCAAGCTGGTCTGGCGCCCGACCACCACGACCGAGCTGGACCTGGAAGGGATGCAGTCGCTGATGAAGCTGCTGGATGCGCTTGAAGATGACGACGACGTTCAGACAGTGACCGCCAACTTCGAGGCCAGCGACGAGGTCATGTCGCAGCTGTAATCGGCTGCCACGTGACGGCGGTTCGGGACCGCCCTGCACGACACCGACGGACGATGGCGGGGAACCAATCCCGTCATCGTCCGTTTTTCCTTCATGCAACAGCCCGATCTTCCCGCCACGCCCGATGCCCCTCTGGCGGAACACCCCCACCTGCTTTGGGGGCTGGCGATGATCGGCTTTGCGGGCCCCGTCATCTTTTCCCTGTCGATCCTGATTGCCGATTTCGTCGTGCCGCATCACGATTGGATCGCGGACACGATCAGCGACCTTGGCGCGGGCAAGTACGAATTCATCGTGGATATCGGTATCTACGCCTACTCCGCGTCGCTGATCGCCCTGGCGGTCGGCGCGGCCCATGCGCATCTGGGGGGACGCGGCTGGACCACGGGCATCTATGGCCTGATCCTGACCGGGCTGATCGTGTTTCTGGTGGGCGCGCGCAACGAATACGGGGATTCCGATCAGGATGGCGTGGTGATCCACGTCTACCTCGTCTGGGCCCTTGGTGCCGCGTTTGCGATCATCCCATGGGCCATGTCGGCGGGGGCGGGGGCCATCGCGCCGATCCTTGGCAGGATATGCAAGGGCGTCACCATCCTCTGGGTTCCGTTGGCACCGGTGTTCTTCTTCATGCCCGACGGCATCGACGGCATATACGAGCGGTTTCTCGGCCTGCTGACCTTCGCCTTCGTCGTTGCGATCGCCTACGCCCTGCGCGGCCGATCAAGGGCGCTTGCCGCTCGACTGCGGGCAGAAAGCGCCGATCCATCTTGACGCCTCGCAGGGGGGCGGGCATCGCCGGACCATGATTTCCGTCCTCTCCGGCTTCACCCTCGGCCTTTCCCTGATCCTCGCCATCGGGGCGCAGAATGCCTTCGTGCTGCGACAGGGTCTGCGGGGACAGTTCGTCCTACCCGTGGTGCTGACCTGCGCATTGTCCGATGCCGTGCTGATCGTTGCCGGTGTCGCCGGGTTCGGGGCCCTTGTTGAACAGGCGCCCTGGATCGTATCCCTCTTCCGCTGGGGCGGGGCGGCGTTCCTTCTGGTCTATGGCGCGCGGGCCTTCCTGTCGGCGTGGCGCGGTGGTGGGGCCTTGCAAGCGGGGCAGGAGGCCGGGGGCATGCGGCGCGCTGTCCTGACCTGCCTTGCGCTGACGTGGCTCAACCCGCACGTCTACCTCGATACGCTGGTCCTGCTCGGGTCCATTTCGACCCAGGCAGCGTCACCCGTGATGTTCGGCACCGGGGCGGTCATCGCCTCCTTCACGTTCTTCTTCTCGCTCGGATATGGCGCGGCGCTGCTGCGTCCCGTCTTTGCAAGGCCGCAGGCGTGGCGCGTGCTGGATGTCGGCATCGGCGTGGTGATGTGGACCATCGCGATCAGCCTGATCCTCGGCTGATCTGCAATGACCGCGACAGGCCCCTTGCGGCGGCGGCCTTCGGGGCGCAAGACGGCGCCATGACACCCTTCGGTCGCCCCCTCCAAGGCATCCTGTGGATGATCGCGACGGGGCTGTGCTTCATCGCGGTCACGGCGGTCGTCAAACACGCGGGTCAGGACCTGCCTGCCGCGCAGGCCGCGTTCCTGCGCTATCTTCTCGGCCTTGTCTTCCTGATCCCGGTGGCGCGCGTGCTGCTTGCGACGCGGATTGCCCCGCGGGACCTTGCGCTGTTCGGGGCGCGCGGCTTCGTGCATTCGCTTGGCGTGATCCTGTGGTTCTACGCCATGACGCAGATTCCCATCGCGGAGGTGACCGCGATGAACTACCTCAACCCGATCTATGTCACCCTCGGCGCGGCGCTGTTCCTTGGCGAACGTCTGGCCATGCGCCGCATCCTTGCGGTCATCGCCGCATTGCTGGGCGTGGTGATCATCCTGCGACCCGGCTTTCGGGAGGTCGAGACAGGCCATCTTGCCATGCTGTTCACGGCCATCCTGTTCGGCGCGTCCTATCTTTGCGCCAAACCGCTGTCGGGCCGATATTCTGCATCGATGGTGGTTGCGATGCTGTCGATCACCGTGACCGTGGGCCTGGCCCCTTTCGCGCTGGCCGTCTGGGTCACGCCGACGCTGGCCGATCTGGGGTGGATGTTCGTCGTCGCCATCTTTGCGACCGCCGGGCATTATTCCATGACGCGGGCATTCGCGGCGGCCCCCGTGTCCGTGACGCAGCCCGTGACGTTCCTGCAGATGGTCTGGGCCGTCCTGCTGGGCTGGACCGTTTTCGACGAGCCGCCGGATGCCTGGGTCATCCTCGGGGCAGGCGTGATCATCGCCGCCGTCAGCTTCATCGCCTGGCGGGAATCGCGCCTTGCCCAGACCGAGGCCAGGGTCGCGGCACGGGGCGTGTTGCGGCAATGATCCACGCGTTAACCAATTCTTAACATTTCCCGTTGCTTCTGCCGATTCCCTGCCGCAGGACGGGGACATGTTCAGACTTTGTTCGCTCCTGCTCCTGTCACTCCTTGCCCTGCCGGTCGCGGCGCAGACGCTCTCCGGTCCGGTGCGGATCATCGATGCCGATACGATCGATATCGGGGCCGATGCCAACGTCCGCCTGTTGGGCATCGACGCCGCCGAGGGGGCGCAGACCTGTCGTGCGCGGAACGGATCGGTCGTGCCCTGCGGACGCATGGCCACCGACGCCGCCCGTGATCTGTATCAGGACAGGATGGCGACCTGCCTCGTGTCCTCGCGGGACCGCTACGGCCGCTATCTGGCGACCTGTTCCGTGGCCGGTCGCAACCTGAACGCCGACCTCGTCGACAGGGGACTGGCCCGCACCTATCGCGACGATCCGACCTATGCCGAACAGCAGAAGGCCGCGATCCTGTTCGAACGGGGGCTTTGGGCCTATGACATGCAGGACCCGGCGGCATGGCGCGCCGAACGGCGTGCCGAGCGCGCGTCGGACCGACCCGTCGCCCCCGGCGCGTGCCGGATCAAGGGCAACATCTCGGCATCCGGGCGGATCTATCACCTGCCGGGCAGTCGCCACTACGACGATACCAGCATCAATTCGGCGCGGGGCGAACGCTGGTTCTGCTCCGAAGGCGAGGCCCGCGCCGCCGGGTGGCGCGCGCCACGGGGCTGACTGCGGCTACAGGTCGTAAGGCAGGACGCCACGGTCGTCGGGGTCGATGCGCAAGGCGCGCTCCAGCGGGGGGACGGCGCGTTGGTGGCATTGCAGACGTTCGCAGATCCGGCACGATACGCCGATCGGATCGAACCCGCCACCCATGTCCAGCCCGTCGGCATAGACGATACGCTCCGCATGCCGGACCTCGCACCCGAGGGCGATCGCGTGGCGACGCGCCGGGGCCCGCCATGCCCCGCCCGAGCGCGAGACATCGCGTGCCAGACAGAAATAGCGCACACCGTCCGGCGTTTCGGCCAGTTGGCGCAGAAAGCGGCCCGGCGTCTCGAAGGCGGCGTGCACGTTCCACAGGGGACAGGCCCCGCCAAACCGCGCGAACTGCAGGCGTGTGGCCGAATGGCGCTTGGTGATCTGTCCCGCCGGATCGACCCGCACGAAAAAGAACGGCACGCCCTTTGCGCCCGGTCGCTGCAACGTAGACAGGCGATGTCCCACCTGCTCCAAGGATGCGCCGAAGCGGCGGGACAGGGCCTCCAGATCGTGGCGCGTAGCCTCGGCCGCGGCGCGGAAGGCGTCATAGGGCATCAGCGCCGCGCCCGCGAAGTAGTTCGCAAGACCCGTGCGCGCGATGGCGCGGGCGTCCGGGCTGGCAAAGCGGGCCAGATCCAGCGTCGCATCCAGCAGGTCGCCCCGCGACACCAGGGCGACCTGATGCAGCTGCTGAAAGCGGCGCGTCTCCGGGTCCGCACGTGATGACAGGGTCAGGGTGCCGGCCCGCCCGTCGAACCGGCGCAGACGGTCCGTATCCTCGAGGATGACGCGCACGTTCCGGCGGTCCCAGAACTGTGCAAGGCCGGTATCGAGGTCGGGCCACTTGGCCGCCACGCCTTCGGCGGCACGGTCCACGGCGTCGATGTAATTGTCGCAGTAGTGGAAGAAATCGCGCACTTCCTCCCACGGGCTGGGGGCGGCCATGCCGGACGATCCAAGCGCCGCATCCAGCGAGGCCAGCCGTTCGTGCCCGTCGCGGTAGGCGCGGTGCAACGTCAGGAAGGCGCGGGCCAGCGCGGGCGCATTGCCCGCCGCCAGCCGCAGATCGGCAAGGGGCACCGCGTCACCGAACACCGGATCGGCCAGCGCCTCGCGCATGTCCGACGTCAGGCGTGCCTCGTCCCCGCCGCCCAGTTCGGTCACGTCGAAGCCGAATTCCCGCGCCAGCGCCAGAACGACCGTCGTGCTGACCGGCCTGTTGTTGTTCTCCATCTGGTTCAGATAGGGCAGGGATACGCCCAGACGGGCCGCGAATTCCGTCTGCGTCAGGCCGATACGGGTGCGCACTTCGCGCAGCTTGGCCCCGGCATAGAGTTTCTGCGTCGCCATGCTGCCCTCCCTTTGCAAACCCGTTTAGCAGGGTTCGCACGGGTTTGGTCAGGCGGCAAGCATCCGGTTGCGCCGGATCGTCAGGGCGATGGCCACGACGCTTGCGATGCCCGTGGTGACCATCAGCAACTCCAACGGCAGGGCCGATGTCGCGCCGACCAGAACCCAGCCGGCAACGGCGGACAGGGCCGCGCCACCGCCGATCATCATCGCGCCGCCCAGACCGCTGGCCGTGCCGGCAAGTTCGGGGCGGACGGACAGCATGCCGGCGGTGGCGTTCGGAATGACCATGCCGTTGCCAAGGCCCACGAAGGTCATGAACCCGAAGAACACGTAGTGCGAGGTCATGCCCAGCGACGTCAGAACGACGAGCAGGGCCAGGCCGGACACCTGGCCCACGGCGCCGAACAGGATCATGCGGTCGACGCCGAGGCGTTGCGAAAAGCGGCCCGACAGAAAGTTGCCGATGAAATAGCCAAGCGCAGGCGCCCCGAAGAACAGGCCCAGCGTCGTGGGCGCCATCCCGAAGATCTGCGTCCCGACATAGGGCGCCCCTCCGAGGTACGCGAAGAAGGTGCCCGACGCGAAGGCCGAGGCGGCGCAGTATCCCCAGAACCTGCGGGAGGTCAGCAGCTTGGGGTAA
This sequence comes from Jannaschia sp. 2305UL9-9, assembly GCF_041403465.1. Classification (NCBI taxonomy): domain Bacteria; kingdom Pseudomonadati; phylum Pseudomonadota; class Alphaproteobacteria; order Rhodobacterales; family Roseobacteraceae; genus Jannaschia; species Jannaschia sp. 2305UL9-9. The sequence goes on along the minus strand of NZ_JBGEHM010000001.1, from coordinate 1,396,209 downwards.
TCGCGCACTTGGTCCCGAAAGCTGCCGCCGGTCCGCGGGGCCGTCTCGCCAAGGTCGACCCATGTCAGGACGAACAGGAAAACGCCCGCCCCCAGCATCAGCCAGAAGTTCGCGTGCCAGCCATACATGGTTTCCAGCCATCCGCCGATGGCGGGGCCGATCATCGGAACCACGGACATGCCCATCGTGACGTAGCCCAGCATCGAGGCGGCCTTGTCCTGCGGGTAAAGGTCGCGGACGATGGCACGCGACAGGACCATGGCCACCACGACGGCGGCCTGCGCCATGCGGAAGGCCAGAAAGACCTCGACCGTCGTGGCGAAGATGCAGCCGATCGTGGCCAGCATGTAGAGGACAAGACCCGTCAGGATGACCGGCCGCCGTCCATAGCGGTCGGAGATGGGCCCGACGAACAGTTGCAGGACCGCGTTGACCAGCAGATAAAGCCCGACCGACAGCTGGATAAGGCCGTAATCGGCCGAGAAGAACTCGGCCATCGCGGGCAGGGAGGGCAGGAACACGTTCATCGACAGGGTCGATACGCCGACAAGTGCCACCAGGGTCAGGATATGCGGCGGCGCGCGACGGGACGGTGGCGGGGTGTCGGTGAGGGTGCTCATCCGCACCCGGTATATCGCTGCGGGTGATCTGTCCATTTGGTGGCGTGCACAGGCGCCTGTGCGTCAGTCGGCATGCTTAGCAGATTTGCTGATAGCCGTGTCGGAATATTCCAGGATTTGCAAATATTCCAAACAATCCTTTCCCCCTGACCCATCGCGGCGTAACCCGAGAGTGAGGACATAACCGGAGGCCGCCATGACCGATATCCTTGCCGAACTCGAAGAGCGGCGCGCCCTTGCGCGGGCCGGTGGCGGAGAACGCAGGGTCAAGGCGCAGCATGCCAAGGGCAAGCTGACCGCGCGGGAGCGGATCGACCTGTTGCTCGACGAAGGGTCGTTCGAGGAATTCGACATGTTCGTCGCGCATCGCTGCACCGATTTCGGGATGGAGCAGGATCGCCCGGCGGGCGACGGTGTGGTCACCGGCTGGGGCACCGTCAACGGGCGCCTCGTATACGTTTTCAGCCAGGATTTCACGGTGTTCGGCGGCTCCCTGTCGGAAACCCACGCGCAGAAGATCTGCAAGATTCAGGACATGGCGTTGCAGAACGGCGCGCCCGTGATCGGCCTCAACGATTCCGGCGGCGCGCGCATTCAGGAAGGCGTCGCCTCCCTCGCGGGCTATGCCGAAGTGTTCCAGCGCAATATCGACGCCAGCGGCGTGATCCCGCAGATCAGCGTCATCATGGGTCCCTGCGCGGGCGGTGCCGTCTATTCGCCGGCCATGACGGACTTCATCTTCATGGTGCGTGACAGCAGCTACATGTTCGTCACCGGCCCCGACGTGGTCAAGACGGTCACGAACGAGGTGGTGACGGCCGAGGAGTTGGGCGGGGCATCGACGCACACGAAGAAATCCGGCGTGGCCGATCTGGCCTTCGAGAACGACGTGGAGGCCTTGGCCGAGACGCGCCGCCTGATCGACTTCCTGCCGCTGTCCAACCGCGAAGTGCCACCGGTGCGCCCGTTCTTCGATGCCTCCGACCGGTTGGAGCCGAGCCTCGACACCCTGATCCCGGACAATGCCAACGCGCCCTACGACATGAAGGAACTGATCGGGAAACTGGCCGATGAGGGCGATTTCTTCGAGCTTCAGGAAGATTACGCCAAGAACATCCTGACCGGTTTCATCCGGCTGGAGGGGCGCACCGTCGGGGTGGTGGCGAACCAGCCGATGGTTCTGGCCGGGTGCCTCGATATCGACAGCAGCCGCAAGGCGGCCCGGTTCGTGCGGTTCTGCGATGCCTTCTCCATCCCGATCCTGACGTTGGTGGACGTGCCAGGTTTTCTTCCGGGGACCAGCCAGGAATACGGCGGCGTCATCAAGCATGGCGCGAAGCTGCTGTTCGCCTATGGCGAGGCGACGGTGCCCAAGGTGACCGTGATCACGCGCAAGGCCTATGGCGGCGCCTATGATGTGATGGCCTCCAAGCACCTGAAGGGCGATTTCAACTATGCCTGGCCCACCGCCGAGATCGCGGTGATGGGGGCCAAGGGGGCGACCGAGATCCTGTATCGGTCCGAACTGGGCGATCCCGACAAGATCGCCGCGCGGACGAAGGATTACGAAGACCGCTTTGCCAACCCGTTCGTCGCAGCCGAAAAGGGGTTCATCGACGAGGTGATCCAGCCCCGCTCGACCCGCAAACGGGTCGCACGGGCCTTTGCGTCGCTGCGCACCAAGCAGCAGCAGCGTCCCTGGCGCAAGCATGACACGATCCCGTTGTGAGCGAGTCCGACGGCACGGACTGGCTGCCGGATGGCCGCGGATGGTTCGTGCGCCACGCGGGCGACAGCTATGCCATCAGCCGTCGGCGTCCGGTCCGCTGGGACGTCGTTGCGCGGGCCGCGATGCCCGATGTCGGGCGGCGGCGTCTGGCGCATGCCATCCGGCAGGACATGTGGCGGATGCTGCGCGACCTGCGTGGGTTCGCCCCGGTGGTCGAGGTGACGCGCACGGAAACGGGGTGCGATGTGCGTGCGGGTGGCCGCGTCGACGGGCCGGTGCCGGCAGGCGTGTCCGGGCGAATTGCCGGGATGCTGTCGGATCCGTCCTATCGTGCGGCGTGGATGCGGTCGGCCGGCCATCGGGCCGGGCAGGGGGGCGCATGACGGGAACCCTGCGCACGACCCGTTGGTTTGCCCCGAAAGGAGCACGACATGACCAAGGACCACGGACCCAGCATCAAGGACGACGAGACCTACGAGGCGCTGCGCGAGGATGGAGCATCCAGGCAGAAGGCCGCGCGGATCGCCAATGCGCAGGCGTCGGACGCGCAGTCCCCGTCGAAGAAGGGCGGCAAGGCATCGTCCTACGAGGATTGGACCAAGGACGATCTGTATTCCCGCGCGCAGGAGCTGGACGTCGAAGGACGATCGGACATGACCAAGGACGAGCTGATCGAGGCATTGCGCAACACTTGACGGCGCGTCCGACCTGTGCGCTGCAACCGGCAGGGGCAGGGCACCGCAAGGTGCGGCATCGGTGCGACCCGACGGCGTCGGGTTGTATGGCGCCCGAGGTTTTTGGCGCGCAACCAAAGGTGTCCCCATGATGCGGGCGCTGTTTGCTGCCATCTGCCTTGCCTGTCCGGCGCAGGCCGAGGGCCTGCCATCGGGCCAGGCGGCCGTGCTGTGGCAGGTTCTGTGGGAACGGGTGGACGGCGCGGACACGCAGGCGATCCTGCGGTTCATCGCGCCCGCCGTTGCCCGCGAGGGCGGCACGATAGGCTATGACGCGGCGCGGGCGGACATGGACTGGCTGTGCACGACGCATGGCCTGCCGGTGGCGGCCCTGCCCTATGCGCGGTCCGATTCGATCGTCATCACGCTGATGGATCGCGGCGTGCCGCGCGGGGTGACCGACCCCGCAGCAAGCCAGTTTTTTGCGCTTTACCGCGTCGTGGACGGCGCCTGCGTGGCGGAAGATTTCTAATGGCCGGGTCTGACCGCATTGATCGGTTGCAGCGACCGCTCGGTCCTGCGCAGGCTGGAACCGCCGAAGCGGCGGCAGCGTTCTGTTGTTCGCAAGCGGTCAATTTCAGGAGAAAGACATGCGCAATTCGTTCAAAATGGTCGCCGTTCTCGGTGTCACCCTCGTGCTGTCGGCCTGCGGGTCGTCCGAAGAAGAGGTCGTCTTCGTGCCGACCGTCGCGCCCGAGCCGGTATCGACCAAGTACTGATGCGAGACAGCAAGCGGCGTTGCCTGTTTTGGTGGCGCCGTTTGCGAAACAATCCGCCGATTTCGTTGATTTTGATGCGACGCGGACACAAGCGGTCAAGGCAAGTGGGGCATTTGTGGGGCGCCCGTATCGCGGTCGTTCCGGTTGCGCTAAGACGGACTCAGGTCGCTGCTGTGCGATCCACATCACGGGCGGCGTGAGGGATGAACCCCTCGCGCCGCCCGTCAACGTCAGGAGACTGAAATGTCGAACGCTATCAAAGCCGTCGTCGCCCTCGCCGCTCTGTCGGTCCTGGGTGGCTGCTTCCTCTCGAATCCTCAACCGGAAGAGATCGTCATCGTCGAGCCCGCACCCGTCGTGGTCGAGCCCGTCAGCGGCAAGTACCGCTGAGTTCGGTTCAGGGCGGGGGGACACCTCCGCCCTGTCCAACCGGCATCCGCAGGTTGTTCGGCTTTTGCACCGGCATCCGCAGGATGTCCGGCCATACGACCGGCACCCGCGTGGTGGCGGCCTGAACACCCGGTCCGCACAGGGCCATTTCGCGAATTCCGACATGGGGAGGGGCCCATGCTGAAGCATCGCGGCTTTCCGGGCAGATTGCCCAGCACAGATTTTCAATTCACCATCCGGCGGGCGAACCCCAAGGGGGCCACGCCGATCACCCGGCGCGAGCGTTACCGTGACCGGCGCACGCCCGACCGGGAAGCCGACGCAGGCTTTCTGAAAGCCTTGTGGGAGCATTTCGAGGATCAGCCTTTCGAGCGCGGGAACCTCGATGCCGGTCGGCTGTCGTGGCTGTTCGGGCGCGAAGTCGTTGCCGTCGACGATCCTTTCGATCCCACGAGCTACGATGCCTTGCTGCGGGTCGACGAGGCTCAGGCCCGTGCCAACTTCCCCGAGGTCTTCGCGGAGCCCGATACCTTCGCGGACGAAGACGATTGGGACGAGGACTAGGCATGATCCCGCCGCAGCATCCCACGGATAGGCCAACTGTCGCCGATCGCCTATCGGGCGGTCGGTCGGACTTTGCGGCATGGCGTCGCGCGGGCAGGCTGAAGGTGCGCAGGGCTACGGCCCGGCGCGCATGGAACCGTACCCCTTCCCTTGCCGGGCGGCCAAGCGTCCCGTTGGATTGCGTGCTGCCCGGCGCTTTTTCAGCCGCGGACACCGGGTATGCGCCGGGCGCCATCATGCCTGCCGCCGGGTCACTCATGGCGTTGACCATAGGCGGAAAAGCACCCAAGCGGGGGGCCATGCGGATTGCCGTTGTCCCGGTGGAATCGGATCGGGCACCTCCTGCGCAGGGGTCGACAGATCGTCGGCTCCCCCCCCATACCGGAGACAATATATGTATCGCACTCTTGCACTGCCCGCGCTGGCCCTCGTCACCCTGTTGGCGGGTTGCGTCACCAATGATGACCTCGTGCGCGGCGGTGTCGGCGCTGGCCTCGGCTGCCTTGCCGGCGAAATCATCGAAGACGGCGCATGCGTCGAAGGCGCTGTCGTCGGCGGCGGTGCAGCTGTCATCGGCGGACGTCTCTGACCACAGGTCAGCGGCCACGACCGTGATTTCAGGGGCTGCCCGGTCAAGCGACCGGGCAGCCCCTTTTTCTTGCCATGAAAGACAACAGGGCCGGCACAGCACCGGATCCGAGGGGGACCCATGTTCGACAAGATCCTGATCGCCAACCGGGGTGAGATCGCCTGCCGCGTCATCAAGAGCGCGCGGAAGATGGGTATCAAGACGGTCGCCGTCTATTCGGATGCCGACCGCAATGCCCTGCACGTCAAGATGGCCGACGAGGCGGTGCACATCGGCCCGCCACAGGCCAACCAGTCCTATATCGTGATCGACAAGATCATGGACGCGATCCGGCAGACGGGCGCGCAGGCGGTGCACCCGGGCTATGGCTTCCTGTCGGAGAACCCCAAGTTTGCCGAGGCCCTGGAGGCGGCGGGCGTCGCCTTCATCGGGCCGCCCAAGGGCGCGATCGAGGCAATGGGCGACAAGATCACCTCCAAGAAGATCGCGCAGGAGGCCGGGGTCTCCACCGTGCCGGGACACATGGGCCTGATCGCCGACGCGGAGGAGGCAATCAGGATCTCGGGCGAGATCGGCTATCCGGTGATGCTCAAGGCCTCGGCTGGCGGCGGCGGCAAGGGGATGCGCATCGCTTGGAGCGAGGAGGAGGTGGCCGAAGGCTTCCAGGCCTCCAAGAACGAGGCGGCGGCCAGCTTCGGCGATGACCGGATGTTCATTGAGAAGTTCGTGACCCAGCCCCGGCACATCGAGATTCAGGTGCTGTGCGATCAGCATGGCAACGGTGTCTATCTGGGCGAACGCGAATGTTCGATCCAGCGGCGCAACCAGAAGGTCGTGGAGGAGGCGCCGTCGCCCTTCCTCGATGAGGAGACGCGCCGCGCGATGGGGGAGCAGTCGCTGGCCCTGGCCCATGCGGTCGGCTACGCCAGCGCGGGCACCGTGGAGTTCATCGTCGACGGGGACCGGAACTTCTATTTCCTCGAAATGAACACGCGGTTGCAGGTCGAGCATCCGGTGACCGAGCTGATCACCGGCGTCGACCTCGTGGAGCAGATGATCCGCGTGGCCTATGGCGAGACGTTGTCGATCAAGCAGGACGACGTAAAACTGAACGGCTGGGCGATGGAGAGCCGGCTATACGCCGAGGATCCCTATCGCGGGTTCCTGCCATCGATCGGGCGTCTGACCCGCTATCGCCCGCCGGCCGAGACCGAGGGCTATCAGCCCGGCGTCGTGCCGGATGCGCCCGTCGTGCGCAACGATACCGGCGTCTTCGAGGGCGGCGAGATCAGCATGTATTACGACCCGATGATCGCCAAGCTGTGCACCTGGGGGCCGGACCGGGCGTCGGCCATCCAAGGCATGCGCGACGCGCTCGACGGGTTCGAGGTGGAGGGGATCGGCCACAACCTGCCGTTCCTGTCGGCGGTGATGGACCATCCGAAGTTCGTGTCCGGCGACATGACCACGGCCTTCATCGCCGAGGAATTCCCCGATGGGTTCGAGGGCGTGGCCCTGCCCGAGAATGACCTGAAGCGCATCGCCGCCGCCTGCGCCGCGATGCACCGCGTGGCCGAGATCCGGCGCACGCGCGTGTCTGGCCGGATGGACAACCACGAACGCAAGGTGGGCACCGATTGGGTCGTCACCTTGGGTGGTGCGCGGTTCGAAGCCTCGATCGATGCGGACCGCGACGGCGCCGACGTGACAATCGCCGGAGAGACCCTGCGCGTGACGGGCGACTGGACCCCCGGCGATCAGCTTGCCCGCATGGGCGTCGGCGGCGAGGGCCTGGTCCTGAAGGTCGGAAAGGTAAGCGGTGGCTTCCGCATCCGGTCGCGTGGGGCGGACATGAAGGTGCATGTGCGCACGCCCCGACAGGCCGAACTGGCCAGTCTGATGCCCGAGAAACTGCCGCCCGATACCTCGAAACTGCTGCTCTGTCCGATGCCGGGTCTGATCGTTCGGGTCGACGTGGCCGTGGGCGACGAGGTGCAGGAAGGACAGGCCCTTGCCGTCGTCGAGGCGATGAAGATGGAGAACATCCTGCGCGCCGAGAAGAAGGGCATCGTGTCCAAGGTCAATGCGGCCGCGGGCGACAGCCTTGCGGTCGATGACGTGATCCTGGAATTCGAGTGACGGGGTGACGCGGGCGTTGGTCATACCGGGAATGCGCGTGTCGCACCGGGGGCGTGGGTCAGGGGCCCGCGTCCACGACACCGCTGACCGCGCCGCGGATCACTCTTCGCGCAATTCCCGCCGACGCATCGGCATCTTGTCGATGGAACGGCTCAGCTCTCGAACGGTCCAGGGCAGGGGCTTGCGCAGCTTGACCTCCCCATCCTTGCCGATCAGCACGAGCATGAAGCTGCGCGGGCGCAGCCTTGTGCGTAAGTCCGACCCCGAGTCGCGATCGGTGTCGACCACGACGATGACATCCCGTTCGACGAGGCGGTCCATTTCCTTCACGATCTCCTCCATTTGTTCGATGAAGGCGGGATCACGGGGCGAGTTTGCGAACACGACGACGGGGCGCGCGACCCATTCCAGCGCGTCGATGTCGACCTCCTCCGCCGTGAAGATGCGCGCAGGATCGGCGGCCCAGGCCTCCAACGTCGATTCGACCTCGGCGGCGGACGCGGGAAAGGTCATCAGGGCACAGCCGAGAACCATGGCCGATGCTTTGGAAACTGCGGTCGTCAGGACGTGGGCGGGACGCTGGTGCATGGAATACCGTTCTTGTTGTCTGACACTGGATATAGGGGGCAGGGGGCCAAGGGCGAAGGGTTCTGCGCGCGAATCAGGGCAATTCGCACCAAATGTCGCGCTTAACCCCATCCGAACCTGTCATGGGCGAGGGACGGTTGTCCCCGATCGCACCCGAAAGGCGGTTCCATGCCCCTGACCCATGCCCCCCCGATCACATTGCACCTTGGCGCGCATCGCACCGGAACGACAAGCCTCCAAAGCCTGTTGGAGGCCCATGCCGTCCCGTTGCAGCAGGCTGGCGTTGCTGTCTGGACGCCTGATGTCACGAGGTCAGGCATGATGACCGGGCTGTTGGGCGACCCCGGCCGACGGCCCCGTGCCCGCGACACGGTTGCCAACAGGGCCGCCGCGAAGGTGTCGATGCGCCGCGGCCTCATGGCGCAAGGCGGGGTTTCCCGCCTCGTCATCTCGGATCAGGCTGTCCTTGGGGGATTGCGGGAAAACCTGCTGCTGGGGCGGCTGTATCCGTCGGCAGGCGCGCGCCTTTCGCGGTTTGCCCAAGCGGTGCCGGGGATCGATCAGATCTGTCTCGCCATTCGCAGTCCTGATGCATGGTGGGCCAGCGCGGTGTCGCAGTTGATCATGCGCGGGTTTGCGCCACTCGACACCGGAACGCGGCTTGCGATCCTTCGGTCCCGACGGGGGTGGCGCAACGTGATCGAAGATCTGGCCAAGGCTGCGCCGCATGCCCGGATCGTCGTCTGGACCCACGAGGAATTGGCCGCGCGACCTGCCGATGCCTTTGCCCTGCTGACCGGAGAGGACGCGGAGCGCGCCGCAGGTCCGGCGACGAACGTGGCCCCCGGTCTGGCCGCCCTGCGCGCAAGGCTGGCCGACGAGGATTGCGCGGTGGAATTGCCGGGGGTGGGGGATACCTATGCCCCGTTCACCCCTGATGAGAGGGCCGCGCTGCGCGCCGCCCACGCACGGGATCTGACCTGGCTGCGCGAAGGTGCGGACGGGTTGGCGACATTCGCGACGAGACGGCCAGCAGACGCCGCCGCGCGTGACAGGAAAGGAACAGGATATGTCCGACACCGACACACCCAAAGCGCGCTGGACACAGCTGGCTGAAGCAGAGCTTCGGGGGCGGTCGCCCGACGATCTGACCTGGAACACCCTCGAAGGGATCGCGGTGCAGCCGCTCTATACGGCCGAGGATCTGGAAGGTGTCGGACACCTCGGCACCATCCCGGGTGAGGCGCCGTTTACCCGCGGTGTAAAGGCGACGATGTACGCGGGCCGCCCCTGGACCATCCGGCAGTATGCGGGCTTTTCCACAGCCGAGGAATCGAATGCCTTCTACCGCAAGGCCCTTGCCGCCGGGCAGCAGGGCGTGTCGGTCGCGTTCGACCTGGCCACCCACCGCGGCTACGACAGCGATCACCCGCGCGTGGTGGGCGATGTCGGCAAGGCGGGCGTGGCGATCGACAGCGTCGAGGACATGAAGATCCTGTTCGACGGCATCCCCCTCGACAAGGTATCGGTCAGCATGACGATGAACGGCGCGGTGATTCCGATCCTCGCCAATTTCATCGTTGCGGGCGAAGAACAGGGCGTCGACCGCGGGGCCCTGTCGGGCACGATCCAGAATGACATCCTCAAGGAGTTCATGGTCCGCAACACCTATATCTATCCGCCCGAACCTTCGATGCGGATCATCTCCAACATCATCGAATACACGGCGGCCGAGATGCCGAAGTTCAACTCCATCTCGATCTCCGGCTACCATATGCAGGAGGCGGGCGCCGACCTTGTGCAGGAGCTGGCCTTCACCCTGGCCGACGGGCGCGAATACGTGCGCGCGGCCATCGCGGCGGGCATGGACGTGGACCGCTTCGCCCCGCGCCTGTCGTTCTTCTTCGCCATCGGCATGAACATGTTCATGGAGGCGGCCAAGCTGCGCGCCGCACGCCTGCTGTGGCACCGCATCATGGCGGAGTTTGAGCCGAAGAACCCCAAGTCGTCCATGCTGCGCACCCATTGCCAGACGAGCGGCGTCAGCCTTCAGGAACAGGATCCCTACAACAACGTCGTGCGCACCGCCTATGAGGCGCTGGCCGCCGTTCTGGGGGGGACGCAGTCGTTGCACACCAATTCCTTCGACGAGGCCATCGCCCTGCCGACCGAGAACAGCGCCCGCATCGCGCGCAACACGCAGCTGATCCTGCAGGAGGAGACGGGCGTGACCAACGTGGTCGATCCATTGGCGGGGTCGTATTACGTCGAGAAGCTGACCCATGACATGGCCGAGGCCGCATGGAAGCTGATCGAGGAGGTCGAGGAGATGGGCGGCATGACCAAGGCCGTCGCCTCGGGCATGCCCAAGCTGCGGATCGAGGAATCGGCGGCGACCCGGCAGGCCAAGATCGACCGGGGGCAGGATGTCATCGTCGGCGTCAACAAGTACCGCCGCGAGACGGAGGACGCGATCGATATCCTCGACATCGACAACGACGCCGTGCGTGAAAGCCAGGTCGCGCGCCTGGCCCGCATTCGCGATGGTCGGGACGAGGCGGCCTGCACCGCAGCCCTGACCGAACTGACCCGCCGCGCGCGGGAGGGGGGCAACCTGCTGGAAGGGGCCGTCGCCGCGGCCCGTGCCCGCGCCACGGTGGGAGAGATCAGCCAAGCGATGGAAGACGTCTTCGGACGCCACCGCGCCGAGGTGAAGACCCTCGCCGGGGTCTACGGCGCCGCCTACGAGGGCGACGAGGGCTTTGCCGCGATCCAGGCGGACGTGGAAACCTTTGCCGAGGAGGAAGGCCGGCGTCCCCGGATGCTGGTCGTCAAGATGGGGCAGGACGGGCACGACCGGGGCGCCAAGGTCATCGCCACCGCCTTTGCCGACATCGGCTTCGACGTCGACGTCGGCCCCCTGTTCCAGACGCCGGAGGAAGCCGCGCAGGACGCCATCGACAACGACGTCCACGTCGTCGGCATCAGCAGCCAGGCGGCGGGGCACAAGACCCTCGCGCCCAAGCTGATCGAGGCGCTGCGCGCGGCGGACGCGGGCGAGATCATCGTGATCTGCGGCGGGGTGATTCCCGCGCAGGATTACGACACCCTCAAGGCGGCGGGGGTGGCTGCGATCTTCGGTCCGGGCACGAATATCCCCGCCGCGGCCAAGGACATCCTGTCCCTGATCCGGACCGCACGTAAGGACAGTTGATCGGAGTGGGTCGCGAGGCATTTTTTCACTTGCGACCCTTTCCTGCCTCTACTATCTCCGGCGGCACGGTTGGGATGTGGCGCAGTGGTAGCGCAACGGTTTTTGGTACCGCAGGTCGTAGGTTCGAATCCTACCATCCCAGCCAATCTTTCCCCCGAGGACATATCGAACGCACCTGCCGGGGCCGTCGGGCACGCAAGCCTGCTTCCGGTCGTGCAGACGAGTGCAGTGCATCGCACGATTGCCATCTGGTCCGACGGGGCCGAAATCTTCGCGACTCCCGACGGGACGGCGGTCAGCGTCTGTCAGGCGAATCGATAGAAGGTCTGTGCATTGCCACCGAAGACCGCGTCCCTTTCACCGGCATCCGGGAAGAACGCGCGGGCCATGTCCGACCATGTCTCGTAGTCCGCGGCCAGTGTCAGAACCGGCCAATCGCTGCCCCAGATCAGCCTGCGCGCACCGAAATTCCGGGTCAGATGGGTGACATAGGGGGCGAGATCACCGGCCGCGCAGCTGTCCCCCGCCTCGGTCAGAAGGCCGGACAGCTTGCAGTAGGCGTCGGTGTCCTGGGCGATTCGGGCGATATCCCTTGCCCAGCCGTCAAAGGCCGCATGCGCGATGTCAGGCTTGGCAGCATGATCGACGACGGTGCGCAGGTTCGGGTGCCGCCCCAGCAGGTCGTGCAGGCGTCCAAGGTGGCGCGGCAGGACAAGGGCGTCGAACGTCAGGTCGGCATCGATCATCGCCTCGAAGACGGCGGTCAGGTCGGGCTGCAGCATCCAGTCGTCGTCGGCGATATCCTGAATCATCGGGCGCAGGCCGACCAGCTTGGGGTGTTGGGACAGACGTTCGATGTCGTCCATGACATCGGCCGAGGTGAAATCCACCCAGCCGACGACGCCCCGAACGAAGGGCGTAGCGTCGGCAATTTTAAGCACGAAGTCCGTTTCCGCCACCGTCGGCGCCGCCTGCACAAGGATCGTCGCATCAATTCCGCATGTCGCGAGGTGCGGGGCAAGGTCGTCCGGCATGAAATCCCTGTACAGCGGCTTCAGGTCAGGGCCGAGCCAACCGTAATCGCCGCGCGCGATCTGCCAGAAATGCTGATGCGCATCGACGATCATGTGCCGATGACCCCCTTCTTCAGGATGATGTTGCCGTACAGCCGGGTTTCCCCGGTCTGGATGACCGCAAAGGCCGATTTCGCCCTTTCGTAGAACGCGAACCGTTCAAGGCCCCGAAGGGTCACCGGATTGTCCGCGGTGGCGGTCGTGATCGCCTGAAAATGGGTGACCACGGGCGGCACCGCGTCCGGGTCTCCGACGACCTCCATCACCGTGGCAGGATCGGGAACGAAGGCGTCCAGCGGCAGAATGGTCAGCACGGCCTCCAGAACATTGGTCGCGGACAGCCCGTCGAGGCGGTAGCACCGCTGCCCAAGCGCGGTTGCCGGAAAGTTGGCATCCGCGATCACGAGATCATCGCCATGCCCCATCGCGCGCAGGGCCCACAGGATATCGGGGGACAGGATCGGGGGAATGTTACGCAGCATCGGGCGCCTCTTGCGGGGTGGGGGCATCGGGGCGGATCAACCCCCCTGATTTCAGGTCAGACCACAGGCCGTCCGGCACCGGGGTTTCAAATATCCTGACATTCTGGCGAACCTCGTCCGGGTTCGACGCGCCAGGGATCACGGTTTTGACCGACGGGTGGCCCAGAGGGAATTGCAGGGCCGCCGCAATCAGGGGGGTGTCATGCGCGCGGCAGATCTCCTCCAGCTGGCGCACACGGGTCAGCACGTCGTCCGGTGCCGGGGCATAATCGTAGCGCGCGCCGGCGACGGGCCCCGTGGCAAGGATGCCGGAATTGTAGGGACCGCCGAGTATGATGCCCACATCGCGCCTTTCGCACAAAGGCAGGAACGTCTCCAACGGGTCCTGCTCCAGCAGGGTATAGCGCCCCGCAAGGAGGAAGCCGTCGAAATCCGCCTCGCCCAGCAGACGCTCGCAAATCTGCCAGGTGTTCACGCCTGCACCGATTGCCGCGATCCGGCCGCCCTCTCGCAGGTCCGACAGGGCGCGGTAGCCCCCTTCGGAGAACAGCTGTCGCATGTTGTTGTCTTCGAACGCCTGCCCGGCGGTGCCCGCGTCGAGGTCATGCAGGAACAGCATGTCGATCCTGTCCGACCCCAGCCGTTCGATGCTGTCGCCAAAACTGCGCATGATGCCGTCGTAGGTGAAATCGAACACGATGCGTTTCTGCGGAACGTCCACGAAGGCTTCGGGCGTGACATCCTCGGGGGCGCAATCCTCCAGCACGCGCCCGACCTTCGTGGACAGGACGAGGCTGTCACCATCAAAGCGGTCGAGCGCCTTGGCGAAACGCATCTCCGACAGGCCGAGGCCATATTGCGGGGCCGTGTCGAAATAGCGGACGCCCGCGTCCCATGCGGCGTCGAGGGTTGCCTGCGCCGCTTCCTCTTCGATCTTGCGATACAGGTTTCCAAGCGGCGCGCCGCCAAACCCCAACTGCGACAGCATCACGGGGGTTTGCGTGCGCTGGTTCAGCGCGGTCCTTGTCGCAAGTCTCATCGCGTCTCTTTCTTAGGTTGAACGGAAGAATTCCGGGTGTTGGCGCTCCAACGGTTTGATCCGCCGGATCAACTGTCGCAGGTGCGTGACCATCGCGCGGCGGGCGGCTTCGACATCCTGATCTGCGAGTGCCTTGTGAATGGCCTTGTGTTCCTCGACGGTCTGCGCGGGCCGGTCCGGTTCCGGCAGCATCAGCTTGCGCGCACGCAGCAGTTGCAGCGTCATCTCCTCCGTAACCTGCGTCACTTTCGGAAAGCCCGTTGCGCCCAGAATGATCTGGTGAAACTCCAGATCCGCTTCGAAGAAGCCGGCCATGTCCTCATCCTCGACCAGCAGACCCTGAAGGCGCAGGTTCCGGGTCAGCCGCGTCATCTGATCATCGGTACGGTTGCGCGCGACCATTTCGATTGCCGCGACCTCGACCGCCTCGCGCAGGAAACTCTCCTCCAGCAGCTCCACCATGGAAAGCTGCGACACCCGCGTCGCGGATTGGGGGATGATGTCGACAAGGCCGTCGGACGACAGCCGTCCCAACGCCTCGGCCACGGGCGAGCGCGAAACGCCAAGCTGATCGCAAAGCGCACCCTTGCGCAGGATTTCACCCGGCTTCAGCGACATGTCCAGAATGGCCCGGCGCAGCGTCGTATAGACGCGCTGTCCCAGCGGGCCATCAAGTTCGCCGATCTCGATACTCGGTTCAGGCATGCAGGTTCTTCGCTCCCTCAACTGACATGTTAGTTGACACATGCGTCATGTCAAGCTAGCCATCATCGTAGCCAGAACACGGCGTGACGACCACAGGATTGACCTCAGATGCCCGACGCAGCCCGCCTGATCACCCTTCATCCGCAGGACAATATCGCCATCGCCCTTGCCGACATTGCCGCGGGTGAGGCGATCGATGGCGGTCTGGCGGCGACGCGGGAACCGATCAAGCGCGGCCACAAGGTTGCCACCAGGGCAATTGCGGCGGGCGAGAACGTCATCCGCTATGGTCAGATCATCGGGCAGGCGACGCATGACATCGCGCTGGGCGATCACATCCACGGCCACAACCTTGGCATGGGGGCGCATGCACAGGACTATGCCCATGCCAGCGAGGCGCACGCCCTGCCGCCCAGCGCCGCCGAGCGCACCTTCGATGGGTATCACCGGGCCGACGGGCGTGTGGGCACGCGCAACTACCTGGGCATTCTGACGTCGGTCAATTGTTCGGGGTCGGTCGCGAAATTCATCGCGGAGGCCGCGGAGAAGTCCGGCCTTCTGGACGGTTTTCCGAACATCGATGGCATCGTGCCGATCACGCACGGCACCGGCTGTGGCATGGCGAGTGACAACGAAGGCTATGCGACCCTGTTCCGCACCCTGTCCGGCTACGCGCAGCACCCCAATTTTGGCGGGATCCTTCTGATCGGCCTCGGCTGCGAGGTCATGCAGATCGCGGACCTTGTCGGCGGGCGGGAAATCCGGGCGGATGGCGCGCTGCGCTACATGACGATCCAGCAGACGGGCGGCACGCGTCGCACAATCGAAAAGGGCCTTGCCGAATTGCGCAGCATGGCGGCGCTGGCCAACACGGCCACCCGCAAGCCGGCCCCCGTGTCCGAACTGATGCTGGGGATGCAGTGCGGCGGTTCGGACGGGTATTCCGGCATCACGGCCAACCCGGCGCTGGGCGTGGCATCCGACATGCTGGTGCAGCACGGGGCGACGACGATCCTGTCCGAGACGTCCGAGATCTATGGCGCCGAGCACCTGCTGACCCGTCGCGCCGTTTCGGTCGAGGTCGGTGAAAAGCTGATCGAGCGCGTCCGCTGGTGGGAGGATTACACCGCCCGCAACAAGGGCGAGATGGACAACAACCCGAGCCCCGGAAACAAGCGCGGCGGCCTGACCACGATCCTCGAGAAATCCCTCGGGGCGGTCGCCAAGAGCGGCAGCGCACCGCTGACGGATGTCTATCTGTTCGGCGAAAGAATCGACAAGTCGGGCTTGGTCTTCATGGACAGCCCGGGCTTCGACCCCTGTTCCGTCACGGGCCAGATCGCTTCGGGTGCGAACCTGATCGTGTTCACGACGGGCAGGGGGTCCGTGTCGGGATACATGCCGACCCCTTGCGTCAAGATCGCGACGAACTCCGAAATGTATGCCCGCATGTCCGAGGATATGGATATCAACTGCGGTGACATCGTCACCGACGGCGTCACCCTTCAGCAGAAGGGGGCCGAGATCTTCGAGATGTTCATCCGCATTGCCTCCGGCGAGCAGACCAAGAGTGAGCAACTGGGCTTTGGCGGCGTGGAATTCGTGCCATGGCAAATCGGCGCCGTGATGTGAGCACGGAAGAATGGAACAGACGATGACCCTCAAGAACAAGACGATCCTGATCACCGCAGCCGGGCAGGGTATCGGCGCGGCCAGCGCGCGGGCCTGCGCCGCGGCGGGGGCACGGGTCATCGCGACGGACCTGAATGGCGTTCTGCTGGCGGGCCTGAATGACGTCGACGGGATCGAAACCCATGTGCTGGATGTCACCGATGGCGCGGCGATCACCGATCTGGCCGCCGCGCTTCCGGATCTGGACGGGTTGTTCAACTGTGCGGGCGTCGTTCATCACGGATCCATCCTCGATCTGGATGACGCGGCGTGGGATTTCTCGGTCGACCTCAACATCACGTCGATGGTGCGGATGTGCCGCGCCTTCGTGCCCGGCTTGCTGCGCCGCGCGGAAAGCGAAGGCAGTGCGTCGATCCTGAACATGGCGTCGATGGCCTCCTCGGAGAAAGGGTTCGTCAACCGGACGGCCTATGGCGCGACCAAGGCTGCCGTGATCGGATTGACCAAGGCCATCGCCGCCGACTTCGTGGCCCGGAACCTGCGGTGCAATGCGCTGTGCCCCGGAACGGTGGATACCCCCGCCCTGCGGGGCCGCATCGCGGCCGCACCGGACCCGGTGCAGGCCGAGAGGGATTTCATCGCACGCCAACCGATGGGACGGTTGGCCGTTGTCGACGACATGACACCGACCGTCGTTCACCTGCTGTCGGACGGCAGTCAATTCATGACCGGTCAAGCGGTCCTCGTCGACGGTGGTTGCACGATCTAGCTTCGGCGACCGGCTTGGGAGGGCCGCGAACATGACAAATCTGGTGGAGATGAGGGGGATCGAAAAGCGCTTTCCGGGTGTCCATGCCCTGAAGGCGGTGCAGTTCGACCTGCGGCCCGGTGAAGTGCATGCCCTGATGGGCGAGAACGGTGCGGGCAAGTCCACCCTGATGAAGATCATGTCCGGCATCTACCCGCGCGACGGGGGCGAGATGCTGGTGGACGGACGCCCCGTGACGCCTGACGGTCCGCGTGCGGCGCAGGAACTCGGCATCGGCATCATTCATCAGGAACTCAGCCTGATGAACGACCTGACCGCGGCGCAGAACGTCCTGATCGGGCGCGAGCCGCGGCGCAGTTTCGGTCGCCTCGACGAGGCGGCGCTGAACGCCAAGACGGCCGAGATCTTTGCCTCGCTCAACCTCAAGATGGATCCGCGCACGCAGGTGAGCACACAGACCATTGCACGCCAGCAACTGATCGAGATCGCCAAGGCGCTGTCCTACAAGCCGCGCGTCCTGATCATGGACGAGCCGACCGCCGCGCTGAACGACGCCGAGATAAACGAGCTGTTCAAGGTCATCGAGATGCTGAAGGCGGACGGTGTCGGCATCGTCTACATCAGTCACCGCATGGACGAGATCAAGCGCATCGCCGACCGCGTCACCATCCTGCGCGATGGGGCATACATCGATACCGTGCAGGCCGCCGACACGCCGCTGTCGAAGATCATCCAGCTGATGGTGGGCCGCGAGGTCACGCAGAGCGCCCCCGTTATCCCGGACAGCACGGCAAGTCCCGTCGCGCTGGAGGTGCGCAACCTGTCCCGCGGCCACGAGGTTCGCGACGTCAGCTTCGACCTGCGCAAGGGCGAGATCCTCGGTTTTGCGGGCCTGATGGGTGCCGGCCGCACGGAGGTGGCGCGCATCATCTTCGGGGCCGATCCCCGCGACGACGGCGAGATCCTGATCGATGGCCAACCTGTCGACATCCGCAGCCCCAACGCGGCGGTGCAGGCGGGCATCGGATACCTGTCCGAAGATCGCAAGCATTTCGGCCTGGCCGTGGACATGACCGTCCGCGCCAATATCGCCATGGCCGACCTTGGTCGGTTCACCGGCCCGATGGGCGTGCTGAACGAAGCCGCCATGGAAGACACCGCCAAGGATTACATCCAGCGGCTGGGCATTCGGACACCGTCCGACATGCAGGACGTGCGCCTTTTGTCGGGGGGCAATCAGCAGAAGGTCGTGATCGCCAAATGGCTGCTGCGGGATTGCGACATCCTGATCTTCGACGAACCCACGCGCGGCATCGATATCGGCGCGAAGTCGGAAATCTATGCCCTGCTCGAGGATCTGGCTGCACAAGGGCGGGCGATCATCGTGATCTCGTCCGAACTGCCGGAGGTCATGCGCCTGAGCCACCGCATCGCGGTCATGTGCGAGGGGCGGCTGACCGGCATCCTGCCCGGCGGGGCGGCGACCACACAGGAACACATCATGGAATTGGCCACACGGCGCGGCAGCGCCCTGGTCGATGCGGAGGGACAGCAATGACAACCACAACCCAAGACGCGCCCGCCTCGCCGCTTGCACGGATCATAGCGGCCGGCACACATCAGCGCGTTCTGGCCTTCGCCAGCCTTATCGTCCTGCTTATCGGGTTCTCGATCGCTTCGCCGAACTTCATGCAGACGTCCAACATGATCGCGATCCTGCAGGCGACATCGGTGAACGGTGTCCTCGCCATTGCCGTGACACTGGTCATCATCACCGGCGGCATCGACCTGTCCGTCGGCACGATGATGACCTTCTGCGCGGTCATCACGGGCGTGGTCCTGACCTACATGGGAATGCCCCTGATGCTGGGCGTCGTGGCGGCCGTCCTGACGGGTGCGTTCTGCGGGGCCTGTTCCGGCACCTTCGTCGCAAAGATGGCCATCCCGCCGTTCATCGCGACCCTTGGCATGATGCTGATTCTCAAGGGGCTCAGCCTCGTCATCTCCGGCACGCGCCCGATCTACTTCAACGATACGCCGGGGTTCAGCGAAATCTCGCGCGGATCGCTGATCGGAGAGGTGCTGCCGTCATTGCCGATCCCGAACGGCGTGCTGATCCTGTTCATCGTCGCGGCCGTCGCCGCCTATATCCTGAACCGCACGGTGCTTGGCCGCTACTGCTTCGCGCTCGGTTCGAACGAGGAATCGGTGCGCCTGTCCGGCGTGAACACCGACCGCTGGAAGATCGTCATCTACGCGTTGTCGGGGGCGATCGTGGGAATTGCGGGCCTGTTGATCGCATCGCGCCTGAATTCTGCGCAACCGGCGCTGGGCCTCGGATACGAGCTGGAGGCGATCGCGGCGGTCGTCATCGGCGGAACGTCCCTGTCCGGTGGCCGTGGATCGATCCTCGGATCGCTGATCGGGGCCCTCATCATGGCTGTTCTCACCAACGGGCTGCGCGTGCTGTCCGTGGCGCAGGAATGGCAGACCGTCGTCACTGGCGCGATCATCATCCTGGCGGTCTACGCCGACATGATGCGCCGCAACAAGACCAGCTGACCAACACATCCCGGAGGGAGAGCCGGGTTTCACAGACAACTCAGGAGGAACCAACATGTTGTCACGTCGTACCCTCATTGGCGCGCTCAGCGTTTCAGTCGCGATGGCCACCGCACCGATGGCCCTTGCACAGGACGAAATCTACATCCCGCTGGTGTCCAAGGGATTCCAGCACCAGTTCTGGCAGGCCGTGAAGGCCGGTGCCGATCAGGCCGCGGAGGAGTTCGACGTGCGGATCACCTTCGAAGGTCCCGACAACGAAACCATGGTCGATCGCCAGATCGACATGCTGGCCGCCGCGCTGGCCAACAACCCGGCCGCCATCGGCTTTGCCGCCCTCGACAGCCAGGCCGCGATCCCGCTGCTGCGGCAGGCATCCGAGGCGGGCATTCCCGTCATCGCCTTCGACAGCGGTGTGGACAGCGACATTCCCGCGGCGACCGCGACCACCGACAACGTCGCCGCCGCGGCATTGGCGGCCGACAAGATGGCCGAATTCCTCGGCGGGTCGGGCAAGGTCGCCGTCGTGGCACATGACCAGACCAGCCGCACGGGTATCGACCGCCGCGACGGGTTCCTCAACCAGATGGAAAGCGCCTATCCCGATATCGAGATCGTTTCCGTCCAATACGGTGCCGGTGATCAGCTTCAGTCCACCGAGGTCGCCAAGGCGATCCTGACGGCCAACCCCGATCTGGGCGGCATGTTCGGCACCAACGAAGGATCGGCCATCGGTATCTTGAACGCCGTGCGTGAGATGGGCGCCGAAGGCGTGACGATCATCGGCTACGATTCCGGCAAGGCCCAGACGGACGCGATCCGCGATGGCCTGATGGCGGGTGCGATCACGCAGAACCCCGTCGGTATCGGCTATGAGACGGTCAAGGCCGCCGTGGCGGCGATGAACGGCGAAGAATTGCCGGCGGTCATCGATACCGGTTTCTACTACTACGATCAGTCCAACATCGACGACGCCGAGATCCAGGCCGTCCTCTACGATTGATCACGCCATGCGTCGCAGCCTGCGTCTGCCGTGGGCTGCGGCGTTCCGAATACGAAGCCAGAGGACTGCATGAAACTATTGCGTTACGGCCCCGCGGGGCAGGAAAAACCGGGATGTCTGGATGCGGATGGCCGCGTCCGGGACTTGTCTGGCCATGTCGACGATATCGCGGGGGCCGCGCTTCTGCCCGACACCATTGCCCGCCTGACGGCGCTCGATCCCGCGACACTGCCGCTGGTGGATGGCACGCCGCAGGACGGGCTGCGCCTGGGCCCCTGCGTCGGGCAGACCGGCAAGTTCGTCTGCATCGGCCTGAACTACGCCGACCATGCCGCGGAAAGCGGGCTGGAGGTTCCGCCGGAGCCCGTGATCTTCAACAAATGGACATCGGCCATCATCGGCCCGGATGACGACGTGGTCATCCCGCGCGGCAGCAGGAAGACCGACTGGGAGGTCGAACTGGGCGTCGTGATCGGGAAGGGCGGGGCCTATATCGACGAAGAGAACGCGCTCGACCACGTAGCCGGTTTCTGTGTCATCAACGACGTGTCCGAGCGCGAGTTCCAGATCGAGCGTGCCGGCACTTGGGACAAGGGCAAGGGCTGTGACACCTTCGGTCCGACGGGGCCGTGGCTGGTGACCCCGGACGAGGTCGGTGATTTCGACAACCTCGCGATGTGGCTCAAAGTGGATGGCAAACGGTATCAGGACGGGTCGACGTCGACGATGGTCTACAAGGTGCCGCACCTGATCTCCTATTGCTCCCGGTTCATGAGCCTTCAGCCCGGTGACATCATCTCGACCGGCACGCCGCCGGGCGTGGGCATGGGGCTCAAGCCGCCGACCTATCTGTCGGGCGGAGAGACGATGCGCCTCGGGATCGAAAAGCTTGGCGTTCAGACGCAGGCCGTCCGGTCCAGCGACCAAGGCTAGGGTCAGCACCGATTCCCTTTCAGGGCAAGGTTGGCGCGCGGATATCCGCGCGCCATCGACACGCGGAAACAAGCGGTTCTTCCTTTCCGCGATGCGCGTCGATCATGGTGCGGGGCAGGGGGCATGGCCTCGCCACCACGACAAATCCCGACACATGCGCAAGGGTGCCTTGACCTCGCTCAAACATTTCGACATTTCACGATATATGGAAATGTCTCGCGCCCTTGCGGCCTTTGCCGCGCTCAGTCAGCCGACCCGCCTCGACGTCTTCCGTCTGCTCATTCGGGCCGGACCGGAGGGGATGGTGGCCGGAGATATCGCGGCCCAGTTGGGCGTTCGTCAGAACACCCTGTCGGCAAACCTTTCGATCCTCGTGGGCGCGGGCCTGCTGAGCAATACGAGGGAAGGCCGTTCGATACGCTACCGCGCCGACATGGACGGGCTGCGCGGGTTGTTGGCGTTTCTTTTGCAGGACTGCTGCGGCGGCGACCCCGGCCTGTGCCAGCCCCTGATCGACGAACTTGCCTGCGCCTGCTGATGCGCGCGCCCGAAAACCCGAACAGACCGGAGCCCTTCTGATGACTGACATACCCGCCCCCGCAATCAATGGCATGAGCGTTTTCGAACGCTGGCTGACCCTGTGGGTCGCGTTGGCCATTCTGGCCGGTCTGGCCCTTGGCTGGGCGGCCCCCGGCCTTGTCGAGGGGATCGCGGCGGCCGAAATCGCGTCCATCAACCTTGTCGTGGCGGTCCTCATCTGGGCGATGGTCTATCCGATGATGGTCGGTGTCGACTTTGCCGCCGCAGCGGGTGTCGCGCGACAGCCCAAGGGCCTTTTGATCACGTTGGCGGTCAACTGGCTGATCAAGCCGTTTTCCATGGCGCTGCTGGCCGTGCTGTTCTTCGATCATGTCTTTGCCCCTTTCATCGCACCCGAGGATGCGGCGCAGTATATCGCGGGTCTGATCCTGCTGGGGGCCGCGCCCTGCACCGCGATGGTCTTTGTCTGGTCGCAGCTGACGCGCGGGGATGCGACCTATACCCTCGTGCAGGTGTCGGTGAATGACCTGATCATGGTCGTGGCCTTCGCGCCGATCGTGGCGTTCCTGCTGGGGGTGACGGACATTGCGGTTCCATGGCAGACGCTGGTTCTGGCCACGGTCCTGTACGTTGTTCTGCCCCTCGCCGCCGGTGTGGCGACACGGCGTATCCTTGGAACGCCGGACCGGATCGCGGCCTTTACCGCACGTGTCAAACCATGGTCGATCGTCGGCCTGATCGCGACCGTGGTCATCCTGTTTGGCTTGCAAGGGGCCGTCATTCTCGACCGCCCGTTGATCATCGCCCTGATCGCCGTGCCGATCCTGATCCAGAGCTACGGCATCTTTGCGCTGGCCTATGGTGCAGCCTATGCCATGAAGGTCCCGCACCGGATCGCAGCCCCCTGCGCGATGATCGGCACGTCCAATTTCTTCGAACTGGCGGTCGCCGTCGCGATCAGCCTGTTTGGTCTCAATTCCGGCGCGGCCCTGGCCACGGTCGTCGGCGTGCTGGTCGAGGTGCCGGTCATGCTGTCGCTGGTTGCCTTCGCAAACCGGACGCGGACCCGTTTCGC
Organism: Jannaschia sp. 2305UL9-9; assembly: GCF_041403465.1. Taxonomy (NCBI): domain Bacteria; kingdom Pseudomonadati; phylum Pseudomonadota; class Alphaproteobacteria; order Rhodobacterales; family Roseobacteraceae; genus Jannaschia; species Jannaschia sp. 2305UL9-9. The sequence goes on along the minus strand of NZ_JBGEHM010000001.1, from coordinate 1,373,110 downwards.
CGAAAGCTGAGCCTTTGCGCGCATCGGTCGGGCCAGGCGGCCCGTCCTCAGGTCCTGTCGGAATGTTCGACGGGACCGCCCTGTTCCGCCCAGGTCGAGAAACCTTCCTTCAGGTGAGCAGCCTCGAACCCCATGTCCTGCAAGGTCGCCGTGGCAAGGGCGGATCGCCACCCGGACGCGCAGTGCAGCACGAAGCGGCGCCCGTCCTGACGGAACACCTCCTTGAAATAGGGGCTTTCGGGGTCGACCCAGAATTCCAGCATCCCGCGCGGGGCATGGATGCTGCCGGGGATGAAACCGCTGCGCTGTCGTTCGCGCACATCCCGGATGTCGACGACCACGAGGTCGGGATCCTTCAGCGCGGCGATCAGGTCCGGTGTCTCGACTTCTTCGATCCGGGCGCGGGCATTTGCGACCATCCGGGCCGAGGAAACCTTGAGCTTGTCCATGGGAATGCCTTTCGTTTGCTGGGCCACGGCCTCTGATCGGACCGTGACCTGCGGAAGGGGTCGGCGCAACCGCGGACAGTATCGTGAAGGGAGGGCAGATCGTGACCGACATGGGGGGCGGTCTTGGTGTGCGAGGGTGACAATGTCACCGACGTATCCGGAACAGGGTGGTCTACTGACGCCATCAGGAAAGGACATCCCATGACAGTTTCCCGCAATATGGGTCTTATCGATCGTGGCCTTCGCTTCGTTCTGGGCGCGGCCCTCATCATCGCCACCCTGATGGGGGCGATCGGCATCTGGGGGTGGGTCGGCCTCATCCCCCTTGCCACGGCATTCATCGGCTTTTGCCCGTTGTACCGCATCATCGGGGTAAAGACCTGCTCCGACTGCTGAGTGGAGGCGCGCGCGACAATGCAAGGCCCGGCGCCCTGAAGGGGGACCGGGCCGTTTTCCTGTCGGTGGCTGACCGCGGTGAACGGGTCAGGCGCTGCGCAGCAGGGGCGTGGTCTTCATCTGTCGGCCAAGCCAGATCCCGATCAGCATCGCGGGCACGAAGATCAACGTGCCCGGGGCCAGCATCGGCAGGGCCGTCCATGCCGGGCCGGGGCAGAACCCGCCGATGCCCCAACCGATGCCGAACAGGGCCGCGCCTGTCACGAGGGGGCGGTCGATATCGCTGGCTTGCGGCAAGTCGAACGATGGCATCAGGATCGGGGACCGGCGCCGCCACGACAGCCGGAACCCGATGAACGACACGACCACCGCGCCGCCCATCACGAAGGCGAGGCTGGGGTCCCAGGCCCCGGCAACGTCGAGAAAGTTCAGAACCTTTGCCGGGTTGGCCATGCCCGACAGGACGAGGCCGAGGCCGAAGACGAGGCCCGAAAGGAAACCGAGGACCGGCCGCATCAGACGCCCCCCCCGATGACGTGGCGCAGGACGAACACCGTCAGCCCCGCGAACAGCATGAAGGTTACGACCGAAACCATCGACCGCCCCGACAGGCGTGCAAGGCCGCAGACCCCGTGCCCCGATGTGCACCCCGACCCGATCGCGGTTCCCGCTCCGACGAGCAGGCCCGCCACGGCCATTGCGGGAAGGTTGGCCGAAACGCTCTGCTCCGGAAAGCCGCCGGATACGGCCAGCCACAGCAGCGGCGCCGCAAGCAGGCCCGCGATGAACGACAAGCGCCAGCCGCGATCACCGCCCGTGGCGGACCCGATCGTGATCCCCACGATCCCGGCAATGCGCCCGAAACCGGCCATCACCATCACGGCGGACAGTCCGATCAGGACACCCCCCGCAAGGGATGCCCAAGGGGTGAAGTCGGTTGGGATGATTGGCAGCATGGCGGTCTCCTGATCAGGCGGCTGTGGGCAGCGGTGGCACATCGAGGGCACGCACCGCGGAATGGTGGGAAAGGTGGACATCGCCCCGCAGCGTTTCCAAAAGATGGGACCGCTTCAACCTGTCCATCACGGGGCCCTTCACCTCCGACAGATGCAGGGCGACGTTCATGTCCCCGAGGCGTTCGTTGAGACTTTCGAGAGATTCAAGCGCGCTGAGGTCGACTTCGTTGACCGCCGAGCACAGCAGGATGACATGCCGGATCGCACGATCCCGCGTCACCCGGTCGAGGATCAGATCCTCCAACACGCGGGCATTCGCGAAATACAGGCTCTCGTCCGGTCGCAGGGCCAGAACATGGGGCTGTGTCTCTACCTCGTGGCGCAGGATATTGCGGAAATGCTCCGTCCCCGGAACGCGCCCGACTTCTGCGATATGCGGGCGGGAGGTTCGGTTCAGATGCAGCAGCAGCGAAACCGCGACGCCCGCGGTCACGCCCGTTTCGACGCCGACCAGCAACGTCAGAAGGATGGTCGCCGCGACGGCGGCGAAATCGGCCTTTGCATAGGCCCATGCGGTGCGCAGGATGGACAGGTCCACAAGGCTGAGCACGGCCACGATGATCGTCGCCGCAAGCGTCGCCTTGGGAAGGAAATGGATCAGCGGCGTCAAGGCGATGGCCGCGAATGCAAGCCCCCCCGCCGTCAGGATGCCGGCCGCTGGCGTGCGGGCGCCGGCGTCGAAGTTCACGACAGACCGCGAAAAGCCGCCCGTCACCGGAAAGCCCCCGGTGAATGCCGCCCCGATGTTGGCCGCGCCAAGGCCCAGCAGTTCCTGATTGGGATCGATCCGGTCGCGCGTCTTTGCGGCGAGGGTCTGCGCGACCGAAATGGACTCCACGAACCCGATGATCGAGATCAGGATGGCGGGCAGGGTCAGTTGGCGCACCAGTTCCAGCGGTACAGGCGGCAGGGTAAAGGGAGGCAGGGCCTGTGGCACGGCCCCGACGATGGCGACGCCACGATCCTGCAGCCCGAATTGCCAGACGGCCCATGTGCTGGTCGCGACGGCGAAGACGGGGCCGGCCTTGACCATGATGTCGACGGCGGTCCTGCCAAGACCCAGTCGATGCAGCATCGGGCCGAACCCCCTGCGCACCCAGAACAGAAAGATCAACGCGGCCGCCCCGATGATCACGGTCGGTCCGTTCGTGTCACCGATGTTGTTCAGCATGGCGCGGGCAATATGGATCAGGTCGTGGCCGCCCCCGTCGATCCCGAGGATATGGCGCAGCTGGCTGGCGGCGATCAGGATGCCCGACGCGGTGATGAACCCCGCAACCACAGGATGCGACAGGAAACTGGCGAGACGCCCGAGGCGCAGAAGACCCATCGCCAGAAGCAGCAGGCCGGACATGCCCGCAAGCGTCAGGGCGGCGGCGGCATAGCCGGTCGTTCCCTGCTGCGCGACGTCGCCCAGGGCGGAAGCCGTCATCAGGGACACGACGGCGACCGGGCCGACGGCAAGGGCGCGGCTGGTCCCGAAAAGCGCATAAAGGATGATCGGAACGATCGAGGCATAGAGCCCCGCCTCGGGCGGCAGACCGGCCAGCAAGGCATAGGCCAGCGATTGCGGGATCAGCATGATCGTCACGATCAGCGCGGCCAGAAGGTCGGCGCCAAAGGCCCCTCGATCATAGGACCGACCCCATGTGAGGATCGGGAAATGGTCTTTCAGGGTCATTGCATGTGTTCCGGGGCGGGCGCGGTTGCGCCCTCAATTGTCTGATCGTGTCACATTGACCGGGCGCAGGACACCGCACCCGGGTGATCGGGCGGGGTCAGGCGTCTTCCTTGGCCGGGGCCGGCTTGGCCATCCATTCGCGCCCCTTCAGCATGCCCTTCCAATAGACCGGGGGCAGCATGCGTTCCTTCAGCAACCATGCGGCGCGCGTCGGTCGGGTGCCGTCGATGACCGCCTTGGGAAAGCTGGGCAGCAACCGGCCGCCATAGCCGAACTCCGCAAGGACGATCTTGCCCCTCTCGACCGTCAAAGGGCAGGAGCCGTAGCCGTTGTAATGCGCCACCGGAGAGCGCCCGCGCATGTCGGCAAGCACGTTTTCGGCCACCACGGGCGCCTGCATCCGCGCCGCCGCGGCGGTCTTGGCATTGGGCGCATTCATCACGTCACCAAGCGACCAGATGTTGTCATGAGTCTTGTGGCGCAGGGTGGCCTGATCGACATCGACCCACCCGGCCGCGTCGGCCAGGGGCGAGACGCGGATGAAATCGGGCGCCGTCTGCGGAGGGCACACGTGGATCATGTCGAAATCCATCGTGACGTCGCGCGCCGTCTCGTCCGGTCTGGCGACCTTGAACGCGGCCTTGCGGGCAGGGCCGTCTATCGCCGTCAGGGTGTGAAAGAAGGACAGGTCGGCGTCGTAGCGTTCGACGTATTCCATCAGGGCGGGGACGTATTCCTTGACGCCGAACAGAACGCCACCGGCGTTGGCGAAGGTTACATCGATGTCACGCAGGACATTGCGTTTTTCCCACGCGTTGCAGGACAGATACATGGCCTTTTGCGGTGCGCCGGCGCATTTGATCGGCATTGGCGGCTGTGTGAAGACCGCGCGCCCCCGGCGCAGACCCTTGACCAGTTCCCACGTATAGGGGGCGAGGTCGTAGCGGTAGTTCGAGGTCACGCCATTGCGGCCCAGCGTCTCGGTCAGGCCCTCGACCGCGCCCCAGTCCAGCTTGATACCGGGACAGACGATCAACCGTTCGTAGCCGACGACACGGCAGCCATCGAGGATAAGGGCGTTGCGCGCGGGTTCGAACGCTGCAACTGCGGCCTTGATCCATGTCACGCCGCGCGGAATCAGGGACGCGGTCGTGCGTGCCGTCTGTTCGGGCGAGAAGATGCCGCCGCCGACCATGGTCCAGCCGGGTTGGTAGTAATGCACATCGGCGGGGTCGATCACGGCCACGTCCACCGACGGACGCCGCGATTTCAGGCTGGCGGCGACGGCGATGCCCGCCGCCCCGGCCCCGACGATCACGATGTCATGGGTGACATCGGGTTTGTCCGTCGGTGTGCGCCCCCCGTTTGCGATGCGGCGGGCAACCCCGCTCATGTCATAGCCGGCGGCCTTTGCTGCCCCGAGGATCTCGGGCATCGGACGGTGCGGGGCTTCGGCCAGCGCCCATAGTGTCGTGGACCGCGTGCCGGTGCGGCAGAAGGCAAGCGTCGGCCCCGGCAGTTCATGCAAAGCGGTCTGAAATGCGGTGACATCAGGCGCGCCGATCCTGCCGGAGGTGACGGGGATGTGCCGGGCCTCCAGCCCTGCGGCCCCGGCCGCTGCGGCCACCTCGTCGAACGAGGGCTGATCGCCGTCTTCACCATCGGGACGGTTGCTGATGATCGAGCGGAAACCCGCGGATTTCAGCGCGGCGAGATCGTCTGTGGTGATCTGGGGCGACACCGAGAGGCGTGCACTGATCTTGCGAATGTCCATCGTCATCTGTCCCTTCCGGTCACAGGCCGTTTACCGGCACCTTGAGGACGGGATTGCCGTTCTCGTCACGCGGCACCTCGCCGGCGCGCATGTTCACCTGCAACGACGGAATGATCAGGTTGGGCACCTTCAACGTGGCATCCCGCTCTGTCCGCATGGCGACGAAATCCTCGCGCGAGGTGCCGCCGCCGACGTGGATGTTGTGGGCCTTTTCCTCTCCGACCGTGGTTTCCCAGCGGATGTCGCGGCCGTTCGGGCCGTAGTCGTGACACATGAACAGGCGCATGGCATCGGGCAGGGTCAGAACCTTCTGAATGCTGTCATACAGCTCGCCCGCGTCACCGCCGGGAAAATCCGCGCGCGCGGACCCGCCGTCAGGCATGAACAGGGTGTCACCGACAAAGGCCGCATTGCCGACCACGTGCACCATGCAGGCCGGGGTGTGACCCGGTGTTGCCATGGCGAAGGCGGTCATGTCGCCGATCCGATAGGTGTCGCCATCTTCGAACAGGCGGTCGAACTGCGACCCGTCGCGCTGAAACTCGGTCCCCTCGTTGAAGACCTTTCCAAAAGTCTCCTGAACGACCATGATTTTGGACCCGATGCCGATCTTTCCGCCCAACGCGTCCTGAATGTAGGGCGCGGCGGACAGGTGATCGGCGTGGACATGCGTCTCGATGATCCAGTCGAGGGTCAGGCCGCGTGTTCTGACCTCGTCGATCATCGCGTCCGCATGATCATGGGTGATGCGCCCTGCGGCGTAGTCGATATCCATGACGGAATCCACGATGGCGCAATGTTGTGTCGCCGGGTCGACGACGATGTAGCTGATGGTGTTGGTGGCTTCGTCGAAATGGGCCGAAACGTCCGGGGTCACGTCCATCTGTACGGGATAGGTCATGGCAGGTCTCCTCCGTGTGCCCGTCGCTGCCCCGGTTGCGGGGCTGACGAGATTGCTGGTCTACGAACGGAAGATCGCCATTGAACGCTGTCGGATCGCGGCGCTGTTGTCCGTCGTGTCCCGACCTGAGTAGCGCGTGTTCAGATGGCTGTCGGTGACTTTGTCACCGAGGCGCGATGTTGCGCGTGTTGCGGCGCATGCGCCTGTCGCTGCGGCCGCCGGCGGGGTCGCCCCATCACGGCGGATGGGACGCCTGCGCGGCAGGATTAGGGCCATGGCCGATCAGGTCAGGTATCCGGCGATGCGGTCCTCGATGGCCTTGACGACGGCCGCGACGGTCTGCGGCTTTGCCGCATCCGGATGCGGAGGGGCAAAGCGGCCTGCGTCGTTGTCGAAATACTGCCCCGATGCCGTCGCGAATTCCCCGGACAGGGCAGCCCGCATCAGGATATCCGCGCCGATGCCGATATCATTGCCGGAGACGCCGAAACCCTTGCGCACCATGTCGGTCGCCAACAGGGAGCCGGGGTTCACGGCGACGGTAACCGGCCCTTCCGCGGCCAGTTCCTCGGCGAGGGACTGGCTCCACATCGTCAGGGCCAGCTTGCTTTGGGCGTAGGCGTCCATCGCCCGTAGGCGGCGTGTGCCCGCCATGGCCGCAAGATCGACAGGGGCCTGCGCGGCAGAGGACAGGTGCACGATGCGGCCCGATTGCGGAATCACGGGCAACAGCATCCGCGTCAGCAGGGCCGGGGCCAGCGTGTTGACCACGAACCGAAGATCCTGACCGTCAGCCGTCAACGGATGGTCCAGCTTGAGAACGCCCGCATTGTTGATGACCGCGTCGAGCCTGCGCTGGCTGTCCCGCAGATCCCGCCCGAGGCGGGCAACCTCGGCCAGATCCGACAGGTCGGCCAGGTAGGTCTCGACCTTGCCGGCCGTGGGGGCGGAGCGGAGGTCGTGGGCGGTTGCGGCCAACTTGTCCGCGTTCCGGCCGTGAACAAGCAGGTGATGGCCGTCGCGGGCCAGGCGGCGCGCCGTTTCCAGCCCGAGGCCGTCCGTTGCGCCGGTGATGAGGATGGTCTTGGTCATGAGGTGGCCTTCCGGTTCGAGAAATCGGGCAGGATGTCGTCCGCCAGCCGCTTCATCGTCGTTTCGATACCGGCGCTGTTGAACCGCAGGTTGATGGCAACGTGATTGATGCCGAGGGCCCGCAGGTCGGTCAGGTATCGACGAAGGAAGCCGCTGCCCGACTGAAACCCGAGGTGGATCGGGCGGGCGGGTGCATCGGGGTCGTCCAGCAGGTTGACATACAGCGATTGCATCACGGGCTTGTCCGGCAATCCTGCCTCGGCGATCCGGCCGCGATAGTCGCTGACGACGCGGCCCTGGCTGGCGGTATCGCGGGGATAGGTCATCCACCCGTCGCCGTTCCGGGCGACCCAATCGGGCGATTGCTGGCTGCCCCCGGTTATCAGAAGCGGCAGGCGGTCGCCCGTTGGTTTCGGCAGCATGTCGATCGTGCCCGCAACTGCCCCGTGCCGGTTGTCGAACGTAGGGTAGGGGGCGCCCATGGCGCGGATGTAATCGACGCTGTCGCGGAACCGCTCACCCCGGTCGGGAAAGGTCATGTTCAGCGCCGGATACTCTTCGGGTCGGTCGCCCGACGCGACCCCGAGGAGCAGACGTCCGTCCGAGAGGACATCCGCCGACGCCGCCGCCTTGGCGACATGCGCCGGATGCCGCAGGGGCAGGACGACGCTGGCCACGCCCAACGCGATGTCGCTTGTCGCCATGGACAGCGCACCCAGATAGACGAACGGGTCGAACCCCTGTCCGGCATCCCCGAACGAGGGGACATTGAACGGCACATCGCGCAGCCACAGGGCCGAAAACCCCATCGTATCGGCCAATTGCGCACGTTCGACATGGCGCGACATGTCCGCGACCGGATCCCGGCCATGGGCGTCGAGGGGGACGACCAACCCGATGGACAGCCGATCAGGTTGGAACACCGCGTTGTAGGCGCGGTTCAGGGGCGCAAAACGCGGAGGTTCGGAAATGTCAGACGATGTGGCGTCCATTGCCTTGATCCTTGCGGTTGACCGGGGCGGTGCGGGACCTGCGCCGCATCCCCCAGGAAATGTTGGCCCGCGCCGCCGGGCACGGGCCAACATGATCATTCAGGCAAGGTCGTCCTTGCCCTCGATGAGAAAGTGGTGACTTACCGAACCGCCCGTGCGCGCCCGCAGATGCGGGCCATAGGCATCGTCCGCCATGAAGGCTTCGGCCTTTTCCCCTCGCGGGCCATTCGATGATGATCCGCAGGCCGGCAGCCAGCGCCGCGCCTTCCAGTTGTTCATGGCTGGCCGTCCGGGCGATGTACCTGCCGCCATGCGCCGCGACGCGCGCGTTCGCAGCCGGCAGGTAGTCCGGTATCCAGTCTGCGCTGGTCGGCGTGACGTCGAGCACGGAATAGCAGGGCATGATGCTCTCTCCTTCGCGGGGCAGGGGCGGTCAGATCCCGCCGAGGACCTGTTTGCCGATGACGCGACCGCTTTCCTGCCGGGCATGGGCGGCCAGCATCGATTCCACCGTCATCGCGCCAAGGCGTTCGGTTACGGTCGATTGCAGCACGCCCTCGTCCAGCATCTGCGACACCCGGTTCAGCAGATCGCGCTGAACCTCGATATCATCGGTGCCGAACATCGACCGGGTGAACATGAATTCCCAGCTGATCGTCAGGGCCTTCGGCTTTGCCGGCGCGATGTCCAGGCCCTGCGGATCGTCGATCAGGGCAATATGGCCGCGAGGCGCGATCAGATCGATGATCGCGGGGTAATGCTGATCCGTTGCGGTCAGGGCGGCCACGTATTCGGGGGCAAGGCCCAGATCCTTGATCTGCCCGGCCACGTCGCCACGGTGATCGATGACGTGATCGGCACCCATCTTGCGTACCCAGTCCCGTGTTTCGGGGCGGGATGCCGTGGCGATCACGGTCAGCTTGGTCAGGGTCTTGGCCAGCTGGATCAGGATGGATCCGACGCCGCCCGCGCCGCCGATCACCAGCAGGGATTTGCCTTCGCCGCCGCCTTCGACAAGGCGAAATGCGTCGAACAGCATTTCCCATGCCGTGATCGCCGTCAGCGGCATGCCCGCCGCCTCGGCAAAGTCGAGCGTCTCGGGCTTGCGACCAACGATGCGTTCATCGACCGCCTGCAGGGCCGCGTTGGATCCGGCGCGGGTCACGTCGCCCGCATAGAAGACCTCATCGCCCACCTTGTAGCCTGTCACCTCGGCGCCCGTCTCCACCACGATGCCCGCGGCGTCGAAGCCGAGGATGTCGGGGCCATTCTCGGGCGCACGCGCGGCGCGCAGCTTGACGTCCACGGGGTTGAGGGACACGCCCCTGACCTCGACCAGCAGGTCGCGTGGCCCGACGACCGGCTTTGGTGCGTCGAACATCTGGAGGGCATTCGGCGCGTCTATGGGGCCGGTTTGTTCGTATCCGATCGCTTTCATCATCAGTCTCCGTTCAAAGATGTGCTGCCTCGGAAATACCCTTTGCCGTGGCGAACAAAACGCCGCATTCAGGACTTCAGTTTCTTGATTCAGGAGATAATAGCGTGGACACGGCAAGCCTGCGCCTGTTCGTCATGGCGGCCGAACGGTTGAACATCAGCGCCGCCGGTCGCGCACTTGGACTTGCACCGGCGGTTGCCAGTGCACGCCTCGCGAAGTTGGAGCATGAATTGGGCGCGGAGCTTTTGCATCGCACCACGCGCAAGGTATCGCTTTCGCTGGAAGGATCGGAATTCCTGCCCTACGCGCGAGAGATCCTTGCCCAGGCCGACGCCGCGCGCACCGCGCTTGGGGACAGCGGCACCAGCAACCCCAAGGGCACGCTGCGCTTTGCAGCGCCCAGCAGTTTCGCGCAACTGCACGTCATGCCGCTATTGCCGCGATTCCACGCGGCCTATCCCGACCTGACGCTCGATCTGCGGCTGTCGGACACGCGGTTCGATACGATCGAAGGCAGTTTCGACCTTGCCCTGCGCAGCGCCCCGTTGGCGGACAGCAGCCTCAAGGGACGCAAGCTGGCCGATGACACGCGCATCCTCTGTGCTTCGCCCGGTTACCTGAAGGTGCATGGAACACCCCAAGCGCCAGAGGACCTGCGCGGTCACGGCTATATCGCATGGGCCAACGCGGCGCCGCGTGAGTTGATCAATGCCGCGGGGGACACGGCGCTCTTGCGCCCCGAGGAGATGATTTGCCGGACGATCGTCGATGACGGTGATGCGCAGCGCGAGGCGTCCCTCGCCGGGGCAGGTCTGTCGGTCAATTCGCTGTGGAGCGTGAGCCACGAGCTTGCCTCTGGCCGCCTTGTCCATGTCCTGCCGGACTGGCGGCTGAACGATCGATCGGTCCTCTGGCTGGTCTATCCGCGGTCCAACGTCCTGACGCCAAAGACACGTGTCGTCATCGATTTCCTGATCGAACATCTTGGCGATCGCTGGTCCGGCGCGTCCTGACACCTTGGCCGGCGGCGGGCCGGATCACGGGCGCCGTCACGCAAGGCCCGCGGGCAGGTCGATGGACTGGCTCCATTGTCTTGGGGACTGGCTGTAAAGGCGTTTGAATTCCCGGCTGAACTGCGACGCGCTGACATATCCCACTTCGGAGGCAGCTTCACTGACGGTCATGCCGCCCGCGATCTTCATGGCAGCGTTGTTGAGGCGCATTGATTTCATGAACTGAAGGGGCGACATCGTCGTCGCCTGCTTGAACTTGCGGTGAAGGACGGCCCGGCTCATGCCGACCTGAGACGCCACGTCGTCGATGGTGACCGTCTCGTTCAGGTGGCAGGACAGGTATTCGATCGCGCGCGCGATCTCGTTGCCGACGCCGAACGCCCGACGGGCGGCGAACCCGGCCTCTCCGCGCAGGACGGCGTAATAGAGTTCCCGCAGCCGCCCATGGCCCAGAACGGCGGCATCCGCCGCGGTGTCGGCCAGCAGAAGCAACCGCAAGAGGGCATCGCCGAAGGCGGCGTCCCAAGGCGCCAGAACGAGACCCTGAGGAACGGAATCGCCTTTCGGAGGTCGGATGGCGCCCGCCGCCTGTTCCAGTTCGATCGCAAGTTCCCGCATGAGCCGGGTGTCGAGGGTGATCATGACGCCCAGAAGCGGCGTCTGTTCCGAGGCCTGGGGCGTTCCGGCTTCGACGGGCATGGACATGGGACAGCACATGTACCGTTGGCTGTCGTAGACGAACCTGTGGCCATCCAGAACCGCCTCCTTCGCACCGCTGACAATCGCGACGATCGTCGGGTCATAGACCGCCGGGGCGCAGGCGATCGGCGTTGTCGTCCGGAACAGTTTCACTCCGGGCAGACCGATGCCTTGCAGGCCATCCTCCGTCATCCGGGTCTGTATGAAATGCTCGATCCGTTCTTTCGACATGCCGCCCTTGTAGCCGCGGTTCCTGTCCTCGGACAAGCATGTTGATACGATCAGGCAAGTATTCGCGACGATGGCGTATGTTTTCCGAGTTCCGTGAGAGTTATATGCACTTCAACAATGAAGTAGCAGCATAAGGCCGGTTTGGTTTCCGCGGATAGGAGAATGACAATGAAAGACACGCAATTCGGACCCGACGGCTGGAGGCCGGAGCGTATTGGTTCGCTTATAGGCAAGACCTTCGTCATTACCGGTGCAAATGCCGGGGCAGGGTTTCAGGCCGCGCGGATCCTTCTATCCAAGGGCGCCAAGGTGGTGATGCTCAATCGCAGTTCCGAAAAATCGACCGCAGCGGTCAGGGATCTGAAATCCGAATTCGGTGCGGCGGCCGACGTCAGCTTCGTGCGCATGGACCTCGCCGATCTGGCAAGCGTTCGCGGCGCGGGGCAGGAGGTGTTGGCCACGGTCCCGCGCATCGATGCGCTGATCTGCAATGCGGCCATCGCGCAGGTGCCTTCCCGCAAGCTGACGGTCGATGGGTTCGAAAGTCAGCTTGGCACGAACCATTACGGTCATTTCGTCCTCTGCGGCATGCTCTTCGATCGCATCGACGCCTCGCGGGGCCGGATCGTCGTGGTTGCCAGCCTCGGCTACAGGATGGGCCTGCGCACGATCAAGTTCGACGACATGAACTGGGACAGGAACTACAGCCCGAACGCCGCCTACAGCCAAAGCAAGCTGGCGCAGATGATGTTTGCCTACGAGTTGCAGGATCGCGTGGTGGCGTCGGGCAGGAACGTCGACGTCTATGTCTGCCACCCTGGTGCCTCGGCGACATCCCTGATCAGCACGAGTGGCGGGTTGATCACGCGGATCACGTTCGGTCTCATGTCCATGTCGCCTCTGGTCCAGAGTGCAGAGAAAGGCGCCTACCCGGAAGTGATGTGTGCAACCGAGGCCGAACTGGAACACCGGGCGCTCTATGGCCCGACCGGGCGGCTGCAATTCGTCGGTCCTGTCGGGAAGGGATCGTTGGAGCCCTATGCCCATGACAAGGCCACCATGCAGAGGCTGTGGGAGCGGTCGGAAAAGGAAACCGGCTTCGCATGGTCAGTCTGACCTGGCGGTCCGGCGACGTGGTCGGCGTGGGTCGCATCGCCCCCTCGGGCCTAAAGCTGTGCCGGCATCGGTCACGGCAGGGCCGGCTTTCAGTCTCGTGAAAGGTTTGGGGACGTTTGTAGGGCCATGCAGACAGTCGCCCGGACCGGCGAGAGGGCTGCGCCTTTTTCGTCCGGGCGCAGCCGCCGGGCCGTGGCATGATCGACCCTTCGACCAAGTTCGCGGGTCGGTCCGGGCCGCTGGCGGCCCGGACAGGCGATACGAAGACCCCTCGGCCTGTCTAGATGATCGTGATGTCATCCTCGAGGCTGAAGGGCGAAGGCACGTTGCGCAACAGGACGATGTCCCCGTCTCCGAAGTCGAACTGCACGTCGGAGCCCACGTCTGTCGCAAAGGTTGCCACCACCTGCGCCTCGGTCAGGGTGCCATGCGTGGACAGCCAGAGGGCATCGTCCAACTCCAGCTGGTCGAACCCGCGGTCATAGTTCGTGACCGTGTCCGACCCGGTGCCGACACGGAACACGAAGGTGTCACGCCCGAAGCCGCCCGTCAGTTCGTCGTCCCCGGCCCCGCCGTCGAGGCGATCGGCATCCCGGCCGCCGTCCAGCGTGTCATCCGCGGCCCCGCCGATCAGCGTGTCCTCGCCGTCGTCACCCGACAGCAGATCCCCGTTGCCTTGACTCGTGGCATTTACGGCGCCCTGACCGGACATGAGCAGGTCGTCACCCGACCCACCGCTGAGCGTGTCCACGTCGGCTGTTCCAAAATCGTCGCCACCGGTGATCGTATCGTCGCCCGACCCGCCGGACAGGCTCTGGGCGCCATTGCCGCCGATCAGGCTGTCGTTGCCGGACCCGCCGGACAGGGTGTCGGCGCCAAAACTGTTGTCGCTCGACGAGCCGGCATAGAGGGTGTCATCGCCGCCGCCGCCCGACAGGCTGTCGTCGTCTGCGTCACCTTCCAGCAGGTCGTTGGCACTGCCCCCGATCAGCGTGTCGTTGCCCGATCCGCCGGACAGCAGGTCGCCATTGCCCTCCAGCCCGGCATCGACGGCCCCTTGACCCGACACGAGGCTGTCGTCGCCGGATCCACCGCTGAGCGTGTCGACGTCGGCCGTGCCGAAATCATTGCCGCCGCGCAGGGTGTCATTGCCGGATCCGCCAAACAGCTGCTGGGCGCCGTTGTCACCAAGAAGGCTGTCGTTGCCCGAACCACCGGACAAGGTGTCGGCACCGAAATTGACCGCTCCGGCCGCGCCGGCATAGAGGGTATCGTTTCCGGCCCCACCCGACAGGCTGTCATCGTCGGCGTCGCCTTCGAGTAGATCGTTGGCACCGCCTCCGATCAGCGTGTCGTTGCCCGATCCGCCGGACAGCAGGTCGCCATCGCCCTCGTCGCCGATGTCGACTGCGCCCTGGCCGGAGACGAGGCTGTCGTCGCCCGACCCGCCACGCAGCGTATCCACATCGGCGGAGCCGAAGTCGTCGCCGCCGCGCAGGGTATCGTTGCCCGATCCGCCGAACAGGTCCTGGGCACCATTGCCGCCGAGCAGACTGTCGTTGCCGGATCCACCCGACAGGGTGTCGGAGCCGAAACTGTTGTCGTCTGCCGATCCGGCATAGAGCGTGTCATCGCCCGAACCGCCCGACAGGCTGTCGTCGTCGGCGTCGCCTTCCAGCAGGTCGTTGGCGTTGCCCCCGATCAGCGTGTCGTTGCCCGATCCGCCCGACATCAGGTCGCCGTTGCTTTCCTGGCCCATGTCGACCGCGCCCTGACCGGATACGAGGCTGTCGTCCCCCGATCCACCGCTCAGCGTATCGACGTCAGCGGTGCCGAGATCATCGCCGCCGATGATCGTATCGTTGCCGGATTGTCCCGACAGGCTCTGCGCGCCGTTGGCACCCACGAGCAGGTCATTTCCCGATCCGCCGAACAGGGTGTCCTCGCCATAGCTGTTGGTGGTTTCCGTAGCCGCATAGAGGGTGTCGTTGTCTGCGCCGCCAAGAATGCGGTCGCTGCCGGATCCGCCCGAAACGGTGTCGTTGCCCGCGTCGCCATCGACCCTGTCGTCGCCGCCGTCGCCCATGATCGCATCGTTGCCGTCACGACCGTTGATCGTATCGTTGCCGCCTTCGCCCTGCAGGGTATCATCATAGATACTGCCGCGCAGGATATTGGCCGCGGCGTTGCCGATCACCGTGCTCGCGACCTTGTCGAACGTGAACAGGTTCTCGACCCCGGACCAGTCACCCCTGAATCCCTGTCCCGCGGTGTTCCGACCTTCGTCGAGGTCGATGATCAAACGGTTCGCCGTGATGTCGAAAGGACCTTCGAACTGCAGGGTGTCATCACCCGAGCCGCCGACGATCGTCGTCGTTCCGGTCAGCGGTGTCAGGATGATCAGGTCGTCATCCGCGCCGCCATCGAGCACGACGTCCCCATTCGTCGATGTCAGGGTGTCGTCGCCGTCTCCACCGGTCAGGCTGGCCGAAGCGGTGACGGCAACGATGCTGTCATTGCCCAATCCGCCTTCCAGCGTGTCGCCGAAGTCGAAAGACCCCCTGATCGTGTCGTTGCCCGCCGTGCCGATCACCCGTTCGATGGAGGTCACCGTCGTATCAGGCCCCGAACCTTCGATGGTGCCGTCAAGCAGATTGACTTCGATCCCGGTGGTGCGTGCCGAAGCATCGAGCGTGTCGGTATCGTCGCCACCGTCGATGTCGTCGAGATCGTTGTCGTCGAGCAGGAAGGTATCGTCGCCGTCGCCGCCATCGAGCGAGTCGACACCTGCGCCGCCGTCGATCGTGTCGTTGCCCTCTCCGCCGTCGATGGTGTCGTTCCCACCGCCGCCTGACACGGAATCGTTGCCGCCCACGGCGAAGATCGTATCCGCAACGCTCGACCCGGTGATGGTGTCCGCCTGTGGCGTGCCGGTGGTCGTGCCATCGGTCGGATCGACGGTGATGGCGTCGTCTCGCGGATCATAGATCGCGGTCCGGATGTCGCCGGCCTCGCCCCAGGTAACCAGAATGCGCCCGTCCGACGTCAGGTCGAGCGATGCAGGATCCCCCAACTCGTCGGCCAAGTTGGGATCGATGAAGACGGTAGAACCGACCTGAACACCTTCGCTCTGGCGCAATCCGAACAACCGATTGTTCGTCGTGTCCTCGAACAGGACGAAATACGAATTGTCCTCCAGTGCTATGATGTCGGCCAGGCGAAACTGCAGGGTAGGATTGTTGGTGACGACGAAGTCCGATTGGTTGACCGTTCCATTGGCAGCATAGATGGAACCGCGCAGGTCCCCGTCTTCGTCCCAGGCGACGACAAAGCGACCATCGGGCAGGGCGGCAATGCGCGGGTTCGCATCCGGGCTGCCATCAGGGGTCGAGATATTGTTGATCAGGGTGAAATTGGTGCCGTCGGCATTGCTGATCAGGACCTCGACCGTACGTTCGACTCCGCCGGCTGTGTCGTCGTTGTCCAGATACACGGTTGCAAACCCGCCCCCCGTGAGGGCGACGGTTTGCGGCGAGACAAGATCTTCGTTGGCCGAAATTCCCCCGGCAAACCCATCCTGCCGCAGTGTAACCTCCGCCCCGACGGTCGTCCCATCGGCGGAGATCTTTCTGCCCACGATATTCTGAGTGGTGCCGGAGCTCGTCTCGTAGGTGACGAAGAGGCTATCGTCCGCGCCGACCGCAATGCTGGGGTTGCTGTATTCGACGCCCGAGCCGGAGGTGTCGTTTACGACGAAACCACCACCGATCTCGGGCCCGGTGAAGGCCCCACGCTGGCCATTCTCATCGTAGATGCCGAAGATGACGTCAGTCTCTGTCCCGTTGGAGAACATGTAGACGATCGCAAACCCCCCGTCGGAGCGGGCCGCGACAGTGTGGTCGTCTTCGCTTCGCGTAAAGCCGAAGCCGTCGTTGAGAAACAGCGAACCCGTGAGCGCGTTGCCCAGCGGATCGAAGATCACCCCGATGATATCGCTTCCACCGCCATTGCCCACAGACTCGTTCTCGTCGGTCCAGGACACAAGGAAATTGCCGTTCGACAGCCCTGTAACGACCGGATCGCGCTGATCATCGGCAAGGACGAGGTTGGCGGTGAATTCGGAAAGCCAGAGAAGCGGAGTTGTGGTCATGTAAAATTCCTTCACGGATACAGGCACGGGCACTGATAAATGGTCGTTACCGACGCGGACTTCGCATCGCCGACAAGGGCATAGGCTTCCAGAATCGCGACGTTAACAATTTGCTACACAAAGCGTCGCGATTTAGCCACAACTGCTTGCCGCGGTGCCTGAACACGGCACGAAAGCGTCATCCTCGCCCGGCGATCGCCGGTCGTAGACGGCGTTCGTCACGGTGGTAGCCTGTCCAGCGTATCAAGGTTGGTGGCCCGTAGCGCCCGCTGGCGCCCTGGGGGTCGGTGCGCATCCGAGCGGGGTCATTCCATAAATGCCATCCGCCCGGGCCCGTGGTCTTGATGGCTGCACTGATGAACAGCAGGTTCAGCTGGCATCCCTTACAACGATAGGGAACCTGCAACGCCAGTTGCCTTCGCTCGCGGCACAGGGTCGGCAAATCCGATAACCGTGAGCCCAGAACCTTATCAAAGCACCGGGCAGTCCTAAGAAAACGATCTCTCAAGTACAGAGAAATCCGCGCCGGGCGGATGATTTGATGGTTTCGTAAGGATGATGGTGGCGGAGACGAAGGGATTCGAACCCTCGAGACGGTTTCCCGCCTACTCCCTTAGCAGGGGAGCGCCTTCGACCACTCGGCCACGTCTCCGCCGACGCGTTTAGGGGGCGGGTGGCGGAGAGACAAGCCGAAACTTGCGATCTCGGGATCAGGATGGCGGATGTCTTTTCGGGCGGCGCCTTGCCGGTAGGGTCTGCGGAATCGATCTGATGCGACCGCGGCGTCGATCCGTTGTCCATCGATCGCGACGGTTGCGCGACCGACCCGCAATTCGACCCGGGCAGCATTGACATTCAACCATTTCCGGACATCTTGGCGCCTGCAACAGGGGCGTCCGTCTTGCACGGGCTGAGAAGTACCCTTCGAACCTGAACCGGATCATGCCGGCGGAGGAAGTTGTGGGGATGCCACCCGTGTCGGGATTTGCGTTCGCCATGCCTCCTTCCGTCAAAGGAGGCCAGATGACACAGACCCCCGGAGATAGACTGAGCGCTTTGCGCGATGCCGCGCCGCTTGTGCACAACATCACCAACTTCGTCGCGATGAACGTGATGGCGAACGTGCTGTTGGCCATCGGCGCTTCGCCGGCAATGGTGCATGCCCGCGTCGAAGTCGCGGAGTTTGCGGAGCTGGCGCAGGCGTTGACCGTCAACATAGGTACCGCCGATCCCGAGTGGGGGGCCGCGATGGAAGACGCCGCGCGTGTCATGTCCGACCACGGGCGGCCGTGGGTTCTGGACCCGGTCGGCGTGGCGGCCACAGGCTTTCGACAGGATCTGTGCACCCGTCTCCTGGCCATGAAACCGACCGTGGTGCGTGGCAATGCATCCGAAATCCTGACGCTTGCCGGCCTTGGCGGGCGGGCAAAGGGCGTGGATGCGGGTGACAGTGTCGCGGACGCGGAGGGGGCCGCGCAGGATCTGGCGCGCCGAACCGGCGGTATCGTCGCGGTTTCGGGCCCGGTGGACTACGTCACCGACGGCGCACGGGGCGCGCGGGTTGAAAACGGTCATCCGCTGATGGCGCGGATCACGGTGATGGGGTGTTCGCTGAACGGCGTGATCGCCGCCTTCTGTGCGGGCGGGGATGCCTTCGACGCGACTTGCGCCGCGCTTGCGGCTTACGGTGTTGCGGGTGAGGCGGCGGGCCGGGTGGCATCGGGCCCCGGCAGCTTTCAGCCCGCGTTCCTCGATGCGCTTGCGGCGCTTTCCCCCGAGGATCTCAATGCCGCCGCCCGTATCCGGCAGGCCACATGATCGGGCCTGTCTATTTCATCACCGATCCGGGCGCGAAATTGTCCGTTGCAGAACAGGCGCGCGCCGCGGCGCGGGGCGGGGCCTGGGCCGTGCAGGTTCGCGACAAGACGGGGAGCGATGACGATATCCTTCGGCTGGTCGAGGGTCTGCTTCCGGAAATGGCGGCGCTGGGCGTTCGGCTGTTCGTCAATGACCGGGTCGACGTGGCCTGTGCAACGGGTGCTGATCTGCACATCGGGCAGGGCGATGGCGATCCGCGCATCGCGCGCAACCGCATCGGGCCGAATGCGATCCTGGGCCTTTCGGTCGAGACGGCGGCACAATGCGCCGCGATCCCGGATTGTGTCGACTATATCGGGGCGGGGCCGTTCCGCAGCACGGCCACCAAACCGGATGCTGCTGCCCCCACGGGGCCCGGGGGCCTTGCTCAGATCGTTTCCGCGTCGCCTGTGCCGACGATCGCCATCGGGGGGCTGTCGGCGGCCGACATTCCGGCCCTGCGAGGCGCTGGCGCAGTGGGCATGGCCGTCGTCTCGGCAATCTCGCGGGCCGAGGATCCGGTCTTGGCCACGCGCACTCTCGTCACGGGCTGGAGGTCCACATGATACCCAATGTTCTGTCGATCGCCGGGTCCGACCCTTCGGGCGGCGCGGGGATTCAGGCCGATCTCAAGGCGATATCGGCCAATGGCGGCTATGCGATGGCGGCGGTAACCGCGCTGACGGCGCAGAACACGCAAGGCGTTCGTGCCGTGTCCTTGACGGATCCGCAGATGCTTTCCGATCAGATCGCGGCGATCCGCGACGACATTCGGATCGATGCAATCAAGATCGGCATGCTCGGCAGCGCGCAGAATGTCGCGACCGTCGCGAGCGCATTGTCGGACATCGATGCGCCGATCGTTCTGGACCCGGTGATGGTGGCCAAGGGCGGCGACCGGTTGCTTGATCCGGACGCGGTCGCCGCTCTGCGCGACCTGCTTGCACCGATGGCAACGGTCCTTACGCCAAACCTGCCCGAGGCGGGGGACCTGCTGGGCCTGCCTGCGGGGACCGATCGGGACGCGATGGCCGAACAGGCGCAGGCGCTTTGCGCCCTCGGGTGCGCCGCCGTGCTGTTGAAAGGCGGTCACCTCGACGGGCCAGACAGCCCCGATTTCCTGCTCGGCGCGGACGAGGCGGTCTGGTTCGAAAGCCGGCGGCACAGCACGCGCAACACCCACGGGACCGGCTGCACCCTGTCGTCCGCGCTTGCGGCGCAGCTGGGGCAGGGGAAGGCCCTGCATCCGGCCGTCATCGCAGCCAAGGCCTATATCTCTGCCGCGATCCTGAGGGCGGATGATCTGTCGGTCGGGTCAGGTCACGGCCCTGTTCACCATTTTCATGCATTCCAGAGAGGATCTTCCCAGACATGACACATGCCATCGATACGCAAACCGTACTGATCACCGGGGCCGGTCGGGGCCTCGGCGCCGCGATCGCGCGGGCTTTCGCGCAACAGGGCGCGAAGGTCGCGATAAACTACCGCGCCAGTGCGGAGGCCGCGCAGGCGCTTGCGACGGAACTGGGGCCCAGGGCGATTGCCGTGCAGGCGGACATGACCGACAAATCGGCCGTGGACGCGATGGTCGAGGAGGTCACGCAAACGCTCGGCGCGCCTACGACGCTGATCCACAACGCCCTGGCAGACTACAGCTTCAACGGGGACGCCCGCGCGACGCTCGACACCCTGTCCTGGGCGGATCTCGCCCGACAGTCGGAGGTCGCCGTGGGCGGCGCCCTTAACGCGATTCAGGCCATGACGCCGCATTTCCGGACGGCGGGTGGGGGTCGTGTCGTGACGATCGGCTCGAACCTCGTGCAGAATCCGGTCGTCCCCTATCATGACTATACCGCTGCAAAGGCGGCATTGATGGCCTTCACCCGCACGGCCTCCAAGGACCTCGGCCCATTGGGCGTGACCGTGAACATGGTGGCAGGGGGGCTCTTGCGTACGACGGATGCCAGTGCGGCAACGCCCGAGGCGGTGTTCGACCTGATTGCGGGGCAGACCCCGCTCGGCCATGTCACCACGCCTGAGGAACTGGCCGATGCCGTTCTGTTCTTCGCATCCCCCTGGGCGCGCGCAGTGACGGGACAGACCCTGATCGTCGACGGCGGGCTCGTGTGCGGATAAGCCGACAGGACCCCCGGTCGGTCATCTGACACGGACCGCAGGGACAGCCGGCGCAAACCGCTGGCTGTCCCTGCAAGGTCCGGATCCTCGCCGGATCAGGTTGCAGTTCGAGCAGCCGCCTCGGGTTGTTGGCATCGCAGGGGACAGCAGGGCGCCGTGTGCCGGGGATCGCGATTTCCCCGCCAGCCGCGCCATGTCGTGCCCACGCAGAAGGTGGCTCGACCCGCGGACGCAAACCTCAATGTCTATCCTGAATGGTGGCGGTGCAGGGACTTGAACCCCGGACACGCGGATTATGATTCCGCTGCTCTAACCAACTGAGCTACACCGCCACTGGCGCGCGGAATACGCAGACTGAACGGGGGCGTCAAGACGTTCCGGCGCGCTTTTCATTTCTTCTCCTGCATGACACCTTCCGCGCCAAGAGGAGAGCCCATGTCAGACCATTCAACCGCCCCCTTGGCGCAACTACGTTCCCTGTTGGGGGACACGCATGTCCTGACCGGCGAGGCGACTGCCGGATTTCGCAAGGACTGGACAGGAAAGTGGACTGCGGATCCGCTTGCCGTTGTCCGGCCTGCCGATACGGCCGAGGTTCAGGGCTGCGTGCGAATCGCGGCGACCCATGGCCTTTCGGTCGTTCCGGTCGGGGGCAATACGGGCCTGGTCGGGGGCACGGCCAACAGCGGCGCGCTCATGATCTCGCTGGAGCGGATGAATACCGTGCGCGAGGTGCGGCCCGAGGCGGGGCTGGTCGTGGTCGAGGCGGGGGCGATCCTGTCCGACATCCATGATGCGGTGGCGCCCCATGACATGATGTTCCCGTTGACCTTCGGCGCGCGGGGGTCGGCCCGCGTCGGCGGGTTCCTTTCGACCAATGCGGGCGGTTCCAACGTCGTGCGCTACGGCTCCACCCGCGGGCTGTGCCTCGGGGTGGAGGTGGTGCTGGCCGACGGTCGGGTTCTCGACCTGATGAGCGAGCTGCGCAAGGACAACTCCGGCTACGACCTGCGCGACCTGTTCATCGGGGGCGAGGGGACGCTGGGCATCATAACGGCCGCTGTCCTGCGCCTTGTCCCCGCGCCGCGCCACCACGCAACCGCGATTGCCGCCGTGGCCGACCTGCCTGCGGCGCTGCGTCTGCTGCGCGCGCTGCAGCTGGCGACCGATGGCGCGGTCGAGGCCTTCGAATACATGCCGCGCAGCTTCATGACCGCCCTCGCGACGCACCGTCCGGACCTGCGTCAGCCCTTTGGGATCCATGACCACGCGGTGATGATCGACCTTGGCGGCCTGTCCCGTCCCCTGACCGACACGATGGAGGAGGTGCTCGCCGAAGCGCTGGAGGCGGGCGACGTCCTTGACGCGATGGTGGCGCAGAACGACAGCCAGCGCGCCCATATCTGGGAGATGCGCGAAGCGGCGGCAGAGGT
Organism: Jannaschia sp. 2305UL9-9; assembly: GCF_041403465.1. Lineage (NCBI taxonomy): Bacteria > Pseudomonadati > Pseudomonadota > Alphaproteobacteria > Rhodobacterales > Roseobacteraceae > Jannaschia > Jannaschia sp. 2305UL9-9. The sequence continues at coordinate 1,350,736 of NZ_JBGEHM010000001.1, read as the reverse complement.
GACCTTTACCCGCCTGCCCATCGTCGACAACGACGTCGCCCTGCCGTTGGATGGTGTGGCGCAATTCATCGACCGGATGCATGCGCGTCTTGCCGAAATGGATGCCGGGGCCGATACCCTGATCGTGGCGCATCTGGGGGACGGCAACGTGCACCTGACGGTCTACCCAACGAACGACGACGTCATAGAGCCGATCCGCGAAATGGTGGAGGATGTGACGGTGTCCCTCGGTGGATCCATAAGCGCGGAACATGGCATTGGCCTGTCGAAACTGGGCACGATGGCGCGACGCAAGGATGCGGTCGCCCTCGATGTAATGCGGGCGATCAAGATGGCGCTGGACCCCGACAACCGCATGAATCCCGGCAAGGTCATCCCCTAGCGGAACACCCGCGCGCGGTCCTAGGACCCGCGCCCCGCAAGTTGCGTCAGCAGAAGCCCAAGCGCCATCGTGCCGAGACCGGCAAGGCGCAGGGGGGACAGCGGGACGATCCGCGCACCGAACAGGCCGAACTGATCGATTGCGGCGGCCGAGATCATCTGACCCAGAAGCACGAACAACACGGCATTTCCGATCCCGAAGACCGGCGCGATCCACGTGATCGACAGGACGTAGAAAGCGATCAGGCAGCCGGCGAGGAACAGGTGCGGGGGCTGATCCGCAAGCCGGGCGAATCCCTGTGGCCCCGTGATGGTCGCTGCAACGCCGGCACAGATGAAGGCCACGGCAAACAGGACAGTCGCCGCCGCGGCAGGGGCCCCGATGCCTGCGCCCAACCGCGCGTTCAGGGCGGCAAGGATCGGAATCCCGATACCCGCCGCCAGCATGATCAGCGCGTGGTGCATTCCCGCGCCTCCACCGACGACATCCAGTCCTTCATCGCGGCGGTGGTCTCTGCCGGTTTCTCGAGGGTGGGAAGGTGCCCGGCGTCCGGGATGACGCAGAGGGACGCATCCGGGATCAGGTCGCGCATCACCTCGTGCCGGTGCAGCGGGCAAAGGCGATCCTCGGCCCCGCACAGAACCATCGTGGGCACGGTCACCTTGCGCAGGGCGTCGCGCTGGTCCGGTCGTGTCTGCAAGGCGCGCGACTGTCGCACGAAAACCTCGGCGCCCATCGTTTCGGCCATCGCCATGCAGGTGTCGAGGATCGCGCCGCGATGCGGGCCATCCGCAAGATAGGTGGGTTTCATCTCGTCGCGCATCACGCGTCGCAGGTCGCCGTCCTGCACGGCGGCGATATGCGGCTCCCGCAGGGCCGCGACGGCGGGGGATTCCGGGCTTGCGTTCGTGTCCATCAGACACAGTCCCGCAATGCGGTCGGGTGCGCGGGCGATCACCTCCATCGCGACGATGCCGCCCATGCTCAACCCGGCGAGGGCAAAGCGCGCGGGCGCCACGCGCAGCACTTCGTCGGCGAGGGCGGTCACGGTGTCATGCCTGTCGATGGGGGCAACCATCACGGCGCGACTGCCGAAAGCGGCGATCTGTGGCGCGAAAAGCCGGGCATCGCACATCATGCCGGGCAACAGGACCAGAGGCGTCATGGCGTAATCCGTGCGGCGGGGCGGGGGGCTTGGAAACTGTCTGTCATCGCGCAAACGAAACACCGCATCCGTCCCGGGCACAAGCGTTCAGGCCCTGCGCGCCGTTGCGATCAGCTGCCCAGATGGCGGGTGCCCCGCGCGCGCGCCAGTTCGATCTGCTTGACCCGTTCACGAAACCGGGCGCGGTCCTCGGGGGCATAGGTGTCGACGCACAAGGGGCATTGCACCCCGGCCTCGTATTCGGGCGCGGTCACTTGCGCCTCGGTCAAGGGACGGCGGCAGGCATGGCAGAGAACGTGCTCTCCCACGGTCAGGCCGTGTCCGACGCTGACGCGATCATCGAAGACGAAGCAGTCGCCGCGCCACAGGCTTTCCTCCTGCGGGATGTCTTCCAGGTATTTCAGGATGCCGCCTTGCAGGTGGACGACATCGTCCACCCCCTGACCACGCAGATAGGCCGTCGACTTCTCGCAGCGGATACCACCGGTGCAGAACATGGCGATGCGCTTGCCCTGCAGCTTGCCGCGATTGGCCTCCCACCAGGCCGGAAACTCTCCGAACGCCTCGGTCCCCGGGTCGACTGCGCCCTCGAAGCTGCCGATCGCCACCTCATAGGCATTTCGCGTATCGATCACGACCGTGTCGGGATCACGCACGACGTCGTTCCAGTCCCGTGGAGGAACATAGCGTCCGACCCCGGCAAGCGGATCGACGTCCGGTTGCCCCATGGTCACGATCTCCCGTTTCAGGCGAACCTTCAGCTTGCCGAAAGGCATCGCCTCGGCGCTGCTGTATTTTGCCTCCATCTCCGCGCAGCCGGGCAGGGCACGCAGACGCGTCAATACGGCGTCGATCCCGTCGGCGGGGCCGGCGATCGTGCCGTTCACGCCCTCGGGTGCCAACAGGATGCTGCCGCGCACCTGCGAGTGTTCCGCCACGGACAGCAGGGCAGGGCGCAGGGACGCGGGGTCATCGAAGGGGGCAAAGCAGTAGAATGCGGCAATCGTGATCATGCCTGCCGCCATAAAGCGCACCGACCCGCCCCTGCAACTCCCCTGTCTTCCTCTGACCACAAATACCTCGGGGAGCGCGAGGGGTTGACCCCCCGCTCCGACGGTGGCCCCATCGGACGCCTGTTCCATGACAATCCAAGGTCTGCTCCATGCCCCATCCCGCCTCACATGCCCTGATCGTGATCGACGTGCAGAACGGCTTCTGCCCGGGCGGCGCGCTTGCCGTACCCGGCGGCGCGGAAATCGTGCCGGGCATCAATGCGGCGATGGAAGATTTCGCTCACGTCATCCTGACGCAGGATTGGCACCCCGCCGGGCATTCGTCGTTTGCCTCGTCCCACCCCGGACGAACCCCCTACGAGGTGATCGATCTGGCCTACGGCGCGCAGGTTCTCTGGCCGGATCATTGTATCCAGGGGACCGAAGACGCGGCTTTTCACCCCGACCTTGCCACCGACCGGGCGCGGGCCGTGATCCGCAAGGGCATGACGCCCAGCGTCGATAGCTATTCGGCCTTCTTCGAGAACGACCGGACGACGCCGACCGGTCTGGATGGGCTTCTGCGCACCCTCGAAATTACCGATCTGACGCTCGTCGGGCTCGCCACCGATTTCTGCGTCAATTTCTCCGCGCTCGACGCCGCGCGCCTCGGCTATCGCGTCCGGGTGGAGGAAGAGCTGACACGAGCCATCGATCTCGATGGCTCGCTTGCGGGCGCCCGAATGCAGATGCAGGCGGCTGGCGTCGATATCGTCTGAACACGGCGCATTGACGTCGCGAACAGGCCCACAAGTCGCAGGAACAAGCAGATTCACCCTTCCAATACGGCGCGAGACAACCACAGTTAGCGGTAGCAGCCACCGGAGGGCCAATCATGGCAGACCTGCAACCACCACTTACGGAACTCCCGATACGCACGCGCGACGGGGGTTTCTACAACGGGTTCGCGACGCGTGTCGCCGTGCCCGCAAAGATCATCATTTCCATCCTCTGCGTTTGGGCCATCTTCTGGCCTGTGCAGTCGGGCGCCGTCCTGAACGGGTTCAACGCCTTCATCCTTGGCAACTTCGCGGCATGGTATGTCTACGTCGTGGCCCTGTTCATCCTCGTCTGCCTCGGCCTTGCGATCTGGCCGACGGCCGGGCGCATGAACCTCGGGCTCGAGGGGGAAGAGCCAGAGTTCGACAACTTCTCATGGTTCTCGATGATGTTCGGTGCCGGCATCGGCGTCGGAATGCTGACGTGGGCCGTTGCCGAACCCGTCTCGCATTTCCAGAACAACCCCGAGGTCATTCAGGGCCTGACCACCGCCGGGGCCGAAGATAACATCCTGACCGCCTACAAGTGGTCTTACCTGCACTGGGGCCTGTCGGCCTGGTCGACATACGCAATCTGCGGCCTGTCGCTGGCCTATTTCACTTATCGCCGGGGCCTGCCGCTGACGATCCGCTCGGCCCTGACGCCCCTGTTCGGAGAGCGCCTTTCCGGCGTGCTGGGGCATGTCATCGACGTGGTCGCCGTCGTTGCGACGATTCTCGGCGTGGCGCAGACGCTCGGCTTCGGAGTGGAGCAATTCGCCGCCGGCCTCGGACGCATCGGGATCGGGGGGCTGACGGATGCCGAAGGCGCCGTGACGACCCTCGGGATCATCGTGGCCTTGGTGTTCATCATGGGGGCATCGACGATCTCTGCCCTATCCGGCGTCGGCAAGGGCATCAAGTGGCTATCGAACATCAACATGACGCTGTCGATCGTCCTGCTGGGGTTCTTCATCCTGTTCGGTGCGACGTTCTTTGGCCTGAACGCCTTCTTCCTCGGGATATGGGAATACCTGATCGCCTTGCCGGGGATGAGTTTCAACGTCTGGCGCTCTGACGGGGTCGAGGGATCCGAAGCGTTCCTGCTGGCACAATGGCAGGGGTGGTGGCCCGTCTTCTACTGGGCGTGGTGGATCGCCTTCGCGCCCTTCGTCGGCCTGTTCCTCGCGCGAATCTCGCGCGGGCGGACGATCCGCGAATTCGTGCTGGGCGCAATGATCGTGCCTGCTCTGATGTGTTTTGTCTGGTTCGCATGGGCCGGAGGCACGGCCATCGACCTGGAGCTTAACGGCAACGCCAATGGCGTGATCTTCGATGCCGGCAATGGCGACAAGATCTTCGCGATGACGGCGCATATGCTCCAACCCATCAGCGAGGTTCTGTCTTGGTTGATGGCGCTGATGATCGTCGTTCTGTTGATGACGTTCCTTGTTACCTCCGCCGACTCGGCCGTTCTGATCGTGAACACGATCAACGCTGCGGGCGACGAAGGTCCCAAGGCGCGGCCGCATATCATCTTCTGGGGCGTTGCACTCGGTACCGTGGTTGCGGGCCTGCTGATTTCCGGGGGCACATCCGCCATTCAGACGGCGATGGTGATCGGCGCCTTGCCGTTCTCGATCGTGATGGTGCTGATGTGCATCTCTCTCGTGAAGGCCATCTACAACGATGGTCGCCGCGAAAAGCACGGGGTCCCGACCACCTTCGACGAGATTCCGGGCGCCACGCCACCGTCCCTGCCACCGGCACCGGGGATGGAACCGGCCGAGTGATCGGGCGACAGACAATGCAAGGGGGGCGTCATCTTCGGCGCCCCTTTCTCGTTCCAGCAGCGGCCAGATCGCGTCCACTCCGGCCCTGTTGCGCCTCTGACGCGGCTTTGATCTAACCGGACGGCGCGGGCAGGGCGTCCGCGTTCTTTTCGCGCCCCGAGGTATCAGATGGTCAGATCCCCCCGCGCGGCCCGCCGCGCCGCACAGGCCAAGGGCGTGCCCGCCGATCGCGATGGCCTGCGTGCGGCGCTTGCCATGGCCCGGTTGCCGGGCCATCCGGCCGCCGTGACCGCGCAGGCGCGTGATTTGCTGCTGGCCTGGTTTGATGCCAACCGCGATCCCCATGACGCCATCTTGCGGCAACTTTCCGATGGATCCGCCGCAACCCGTATCGGCCACGCCCTGCTGGCGCGGTCGCCTGAACCCGAAGGGCTCGCCTGCGCCAAGGGCTGTGCCTTCTGCTGTATCCTGCCGGGCGATGACGGAGGCACGATGACGGGGGTCGAGGCACGCAGGCTGCATGCGGCTTTGCCCCCCGCCGACGGCACCGCGCCTTGGCACCCCGAGGCATGTCCCGCCCTCGACCCGGACACGCGCCTGTGCCGTGCCTATGATGCGCGGCCCATGATCTGCCGCACCTACGTCAGCCGGGATGTCTCTGCCTGCGAGGCCATTGCGCAGGGCGAGGCGCGACCGGGCACCGGCACGCTTGCGCCGCAACTGGCCTACGTGACGGTGCACGCCCTGATCCGGGCGGCGCTGGGCAAGGGTGCGCCGACCTTCGCGCTCAAACGCATTGCGCAGGCTGCGGCTAACGGCATCGACATCGACGCGGCCCTTGCAACGGCCCGACACGCGCCCCGCAACCTTGAGGACGAGCGCAAGCGCCTCGCCCGCGGGATCCGCCGCTAGACACCCCGTGCGCCCCGTGGCTTAACCGTCACCGGAGGACCGCCCATGCAGGACATCGCCACACGCGTCTGGAACCACAAGTGGAAGATCGATCCGATCGTCCGCTCGCTGATCGACACGGATTTCTACAAGTTGCTGATGTGCCAGTCGGTGTTCCGCAACCGGCCCGACACGCAGGTGACCTTCAGCCTGATCAACCGCTCCAAGCACATCCCGCTTGCCGACCTGATCGACGAGGGGGAGCTGCGCGAACAACTCGACCACGTGCGCACCCTGTCGCTGACGCGCGGTGAGAGTACGTGGCTGCGCGGCAATACCTTCTACGGTCAGCGACAGATGTTCCGCCCCGACTTCATGGAGTGGTTCGAGAACCTGCGCCTGCCGCCCTACGACCTGCAACGCAAGGGCGACCAGTACGAGCTGACCTTCGAGGGGGCATGGCCCGAGGTCATGCTGTGGGAGATTCCGGCCCTCGCCATCATCATGGAACTCCGTTCCCGCGCCGTGCTGGCCGACATGGGCCGGTTCGAGCTTCAGGTCCTCTATGCCCGCGCCATGACCCGCGTCTGGGAAAAGGTCGAACGTCTGCGCGGGCTCGACGGGCTGCGGCTGGCGGATTTCGGCACCCGGCGGCGGCATTCCTTCCTGTGGCAGGATTGGTGCGTGCAGGCCCTGCACGAAGGCTTGGGCGACAACTTCGGCGGCACCTCCAACTGCCTGATCGCCAAGAACCGCGATCTTGAGGCGATCGGCACCAACGCCCACGAACTCCCCATGGTCTACTCCGCGCTCGCGGGCGACGACGCGGCGCTGGCCCGCGCGCCCTACGACGTGCTGGCCGACTGGCACGAGGAGCATTCGGGCAACCTGCGCATCATCCTGCCCGACACCTACGGGACCGAGGGCTTCCTCGCGAACGCCCCCGACTGGCTGGCCGGCTGGACGGGCATCCGCATCGATTCCGGCGACCCTGCGACGGGGGCGGAGACGGCGATCCGCTGGTGGCAGGAGCGGGGGGAGGACCCCTCGGAGAAACTGGTGATCTTCTCCGACGGTCTCGACGTCGACGTGATCGAGCGCCTGCACCGCCAGTTCGCAGGCCGCGTCCGCGTGTCCTTCGGCTGGGGCACGCTTTTGACCAACGATTTCCGAGGCCTCGTCGCCGACGACGCCCTCGCCCCGTTCTCGCTGGTCTGCAAGGCTGTCTCGGCGGACGGGCGCCCGACGGTCAAACTGTCGGACAACCCACGGAAGGCGATGGGGCCAGAGGATGAGGTTGCGAGGTATAAGCGGGTGTTCGGGGTAGGCGAGCAGGTTGGGATGGAGGTTGTTGTTTAAATGAAGAGCGGAAACATGACGACACTTAGAAATCTCGACAACTTCGGTGATATTGCTGCCGAAGATGAACCGGTAATTGAATACTTTCTGACCACGCCAGCTGTTGAACAAATTCTTTCAGGAAAGACGTTGCTAGTTCTTGGAAGGAAAGGAAGCGGTAAAACAGCGCTTGTGAAACACTTTACGCAGGTATTGTCGGAAGATCATGGCAGTCCTCTAAGTCTACGAAATTACCCGTGGCTGGCACATGGTGAGCTCATAGACAAAGGCGCTTCGCCTTCCGAAGCATATGTTGCTTCTTGGCGACTTTTGATCGCCATCAGGATGGCGAGTCATGTAGTCAGAAAAGGAAATGGCAAGCACTATACAGATGGAATCGCTGCGCTCACGAAATTCTTGCAAAAGAATTTTGATAGCATTGATCCCGATACCCGCTCGATAGTGCAACAGGAGAAAATCCGAGTTGAAGGCCTGTCGCTAGGCCCGCAGATATCCGGTGTGGCTTTGGGGTTTATTAACTTGAGAAGAGGGAAAGAGAACACAGTTCTCGGCGCTGAACTCAATGCCCTGACAAACTCTATTTTAAACGACGTTTCAAACGCGATTTCTGAGTTGAGGATTGAAAGGCTGTATCTGCATTTCGATGAGCTTGATCAAGGTCTAGACAAAGTGACCGACGAGCGTGCAAATATGCTTATTGGATTAATACTGGCTGCACGAGAGATAAGTCGCTCAACCGAACTTCGGGCTAATATATGCCCAATCGTTTATCTAAGAACTGACATTTGGGAGCAAATAGGCTTCTCCGATAAAAACAAAATAACGCGTGGGGCTGCTATATCGTTGACTTGGGGTGCAGACGCTCTTCGAGACCTCATTGATGTACGATTGCAAAAGAAACTAGGTCCGAATGTCTCGTGGGAGAACATCGCTGACGCTGCAAAGATGCGAGGAAGCCAAGCCAAGCTTGATCATATCTTCGCGAGAACTTTTATGCGACCACGAGACGTTATTCAGTTTTTAAACGAGGCTCTCCACCTTGCGAAGGGGCGACCTGATGAACCTCTTGTTCTCACCAACGAAGATATCAACGGATGCCGTGCTTCGTATTCCGATTACCTAAAGGAGGAACTGGATGATGAGATCGCTCCGCACTGGGATAGCTGGGATGATGCCCTCGCAGTTTGTTCAAAAACAGAAACACTTACATTTGATCGTGTAAGCTTTGTGTCAAATTATGGAAAGATGAAATCCTCAAAGAACAAGATGTCGGCTGAAGAGGCGCTCGAGAATTTATATAGGTTTTCTGTAATTGGTTATCAAACGAGGATGGGGACAGGTGGTTCAGGGTGGGCATTTCGATATCTTAACCCGAACGCGAAATGGGATCCAAGCGTAAGTAAATTGAAGGTTCACATTGGACTGAAAGAATTTGCCAGATTGAAAGAAGAGCGGGCCGACTCCAAGCAACAGCCCTGATTTAAAAGATTAAAAATAGAGTGGGCACCGAAAGGCCCACCTTACAGATCCACCCCACCCCGGAGCGCCTTGACCTCCCCCCGCTTCTTCTTCGCCTCCACCCGCTTTTTCTTCTGGTTGGCGGACACCCGCGTCTTCACGCGTGGCTTCGGCTTCACCGTGGCCGCGCGCACCAACTCCACCAGCCGCTCCCGCGCCACGGCCCGGTTGCGGGCCTGTGATCGTTCCTCGGACACTTGGATCACCACCACGCCCTCCTTCGTCCAGCGCCGCCCCGCCAGACGTCGCAGCCGCGCCTTGACCGGTCCGGGCAGCGACGGCGACCGCTCAGCCTCGAAGCGCAGCTCCACCGCGCTCGACACCTTGTTGACGTTCTGACCGCCGGGCCCGCCCGCGCGCACGAACTGCTCGGTCAGTTCCCAGTCCTGCAGGGTGATCGTGGGGGTGATTTCGAGGGACATGGGCACCAAACGCGAAAAAGCGCACAAATGTTTCCGGGGTGCGACGCACCGATGGGCGACGACGTGGGCGGAGGTGCCCCAATTAAGAAGGCCGCGCCCGGCAACGGGAACGGCCTTCCGAAAGGTCAGGAGGTGGCGACGGTTAGACGCATCCACCTCGGAGATACACGCCCAAGGGCTGCCTCAGACGCGGACCACCGAAGTTGTCCCGCACGCATTCTCCAGGTTCTTTCTAGACACTGGGTCACCTCCTTTCAGTTGTTGCCGATAAGGTGAAGGTGCCACGTATTTTGTGTGGGTCAAGCCCCTTTACGCAACGTGTGGTGCAAACTTCATCGTGATGACACGGAAGGGCACCAGCGCCAGCAGCGCCACGCCCAGTTTGACCGCCCAATCCGCCAGCGCGAGACCCACCCAGAGCGGCCCCACGGCCGTCGCCTCCTGCGCCCAGGACACGTCGCCCCAAGCTGCTGGAAACGCAAGGAAACCTGCGAATGCGATGGTGAAGAACAGCGCCGTATCAACCACCGACCCGATGATGGACGAGGTTAGCGGTGCCGCGTACCAGACGCGGTTGCGCAGCGCGGAAAAGACCGACAGGTCAATCAGTTGCGCGACAAGGAACGCGGTGCCCGAGGCCAGTGCGATGCGCAGCGTGACCAGGGGTCCGAATTCGCCCATGATCTGCGTGCCGATCAGCGAACAGATCAGGCCGACGCCAAACCCCGCAAGAACCACCTTGCGCGCTTTTTCAGCACCGAAGAGACGGTTGGTGACATCGGTGACAAGGAAGGCCAGCGGATAGCTGAACGCCCCCCATGTCAGCCAGCCGTCGGCGATGAGAAATTGAACGCCGATGTTGGAGGCGACGACAATGGCCCCCATGGCGAGGATGGCAATAAGCATGAGTGTGTACCCGTTTTTGACATGGTGGTCGGAGACATGGCCCCGGAACCGGGGCAGGCGCGCCGTCTAGTCCTGCGTGGCGCCGGGTGCAAGCCCGTCGGTGGTGAAGGCCTCGGGGATGGCATCCTGTCCTTCGAGGATCAGGTCGGCCATGACCTCGGCGACTTTCGGGGCCATTCCGAAGCCGATCTTGAAACCACCATTCGCGATGAAATGACCGGATCGCCCCGGCCAGTGGCCAAGCAGGGGTGCGCGGGACCGCGCGCGCGGGCGCACCCCGGCCCAGCGCGCAAGGACCGGGACGTCGGCCAGCACCGGCATGGCAGCGACCGCGCGGGCCAGAACATCGTCAAGTTGCTGGTCTGTCCCGTCAGGCGTCGTGAAGTCCCGTTCCGAGGTCGAACCGATGGCCGTCGTGCCATCCGCATGCGGAACGATGTGAAGGCCGTCGATGTAGAGTTGCGGCATCCGTCGCCTGTCGAAATCGAGAAGGGCCGCCTGTCCCTTGACGCCGTTGCCTGCCGCACGGCCCTGCGCGTCCTGCATCCCGGCCAGCCCCTGCCATCCGGTCGCATGAAGAACCGTTCCGCTTGCCTTTCCATCGACGCCGATTTCCGCACCGGCGCTGCGCAGGGCCTCGGCCAGGGCGGCGCAGGCCTGCGCGGGGTGTATCCGGGCGGACAGGGTGTCGTGGATGACCTTGCCGGTGGCGCTCGGCGGGGCCCATTCAGGCGCGTCCGTCACCGTCCAGTGAATGTCGCTCGGCCAGAATTGCCGGGCAGAGGCCGCACGGGTCTCGGCCCGGATCAACGCGTCTTCGTCGGCAATCGGTTGCAGCCGCCCGGTCCGGCCATAACCCGAAGGCTTGCCGCCCGCCGCTTCGACGGCACCCCACCACGTGTCAGCCATAAGAAGGCTGTCGAGCTGAAACGCCTTCTTGTCGTTCCATTGTTCAGGCACATGGGGGGCGAGGGCGCCGACCACGCCGCCCGAGGCGCCGGCCCCCACACCATGCGGATCGATGATGCGCACGCGGGCGCCGCGCCGCGCCATGGCCCAGCCACAGGAAAGACCGAAAATCCCGGCACCCAGAACGGTTACATCGATTGCCAAGGTCTGCGCCCTCCACCATAGCTGCGGCCATGGGCATAGGGCACGACGACGACAACGAAAAGCAGGCGGTGATCGACTGGACCGGGGGCGTGCCCGTCGCACGCGCCTTCGATGATCCGTATTTCTCGCTCGGGGATGGTCTGGCCGAGACGGAACATGTCTTTCTGAACGGAAACGATCTGCCTGCACGGCTGCGGGCGGGCTTCCATGTCGCGGAACTCGGGTTTGGCACGGGCTTGAATGCGCTGGCCCTTGCGCGCGCATGGACCGGGCCGGGACGCATCGCGATGACCTCGTTCGAAGCCTTTCCCATGGCCCACGATGACATGGCACGCGCGCTGTCGGCTTTCCCGGAACTCGGCGACCTCGCGCGTCAGCTGCTGTCGGCGTGGCCGGGGCGCCGCATTGCCATTGGGGGCGTCGACCTGACGATCGTCCAAGGCGATGCCCGACTCTGCCTGCCCGGCTGGCAGGGGCAAGCCGATGCTTGGTTCCTTGACGGGTTCGCACCGGCCCGCAACCCGCAGATGTGGGGCGACGATCTGCTGGCAGAAGTCGGTCGCCATACCGCCGCGGGGGGCACCTTCGCCACGTATACGGCCGCGGGACATGTGAGGCGGGCACTCTCGGCCGCGGGGTTCGTGGTCAGCCGGGTGCCGGGGTACGGGCGCAAGCGACATATGACCAAAGGGGTGATGGCATGACGAATGACAGGCTTGGCATTGCCCTGATGGTTCTCACGATGCTTGTCTTTTCGTTGCAGGATGGGGTCTCGCGGCATCTGGCCGGGGAATACAACGTCCTGATGATCGTCATGATCCGCTACTGGTTCTTCGCGGCCTTTGTCCTGACGATCGCCTCGCGCAAGGCAGGTGGCCTGCGGGCGGCGGCGGCGACGTCGCAACCCGGCCTGCAGATCACGCGCGCCCTGTTGCTGGCCGCCGAGATCTGCGTCGGGGTCTGGGGCTTCGTCCTCTTGGGACTGGTCGAGGCGCATGCGGTCTTTGCCGCCTGCCCACTGATCATCGCGGCCTTGTCCGGGCCGGTGCTGGGCGAACGGGTCGGCTGGCGGCGCTGGATCGCCATCGGTGTCGGGTTCATCGGGATCCTCGTGGTCCTTCAGCCGGGCAGGGGCGTCTTTTCGCCCGTCGCACTGGTGCCGATGGCCATGGCGCTCATGTTCGCGCTCTACTCTCTGCTGACGCGCTATGCCGCGCGGCGGGACAGTTCGGCGACCAGCTTCTTCTGGACCGGCACCGTCGGCGCCGTTGCGATGACAGCCGTGGGCCTTTCCTTCTGGGAGCCGATGGTCCTGGCGGACTGGGGCTGGATGGCGGTCCTGTGCGGCCTCAGCTCATTGGGGCACTACCTGTTGATCCGGGTCTACGAATTGACGGAAGCAAGCGTCGTTCAGCCGTTTGCCTATCTGCAGCTCGTCTTCGCCTCGATCGTCGGCGTGACGGTCTTTGGCGAGGTTCTGGAAACGCATGTCGTGATCGGGGCCATCATCGTCATGGCCGCCGGGCTGTTCACCCTGTGGCGCACGCGCGCCGTCGAGGCCGCCAAGGGCTGAAGGCGGGTCGGATCACCGACCGTCCAGCAGATCGCCGTAGCCATCGCGCAACCACGTGCCGAGGCGCAGGGCGCCTGCCTCGCCGGACAGGCGCGCGCGATAGGGCAGCAGGCTTTCGCTGACGCGCATGATATAGTTGCGCGTCTCACTGAAATCGACATCCTCGATCCAGTCGACGAGGTCGCGGTCGGTGGTGGCCGGATCGCCCAGCTCCTGTATCCAGCGTCGCGCCCGTGATGGCCCCGCGTTGTAGGCGGCTGGGACAAGGATGGGCGACGGGCCGAACTCTCCCTCCAACTCTCCCAGATAGGCGGTGCCGAGCAGGGCGTTGTACATCGCGTCCTGTGTCAGACGGGGCTGCTCATAGGTCACGCCGATCAGCTGGGCCATTTCCGCCGCCGTTCCCGGCATCAGTTGCATCAGGCCGCGCGCGCCTGCGCCCGACACGACGACGGGGTCGAACTCGCTCTCGCGCCGGGCGATCGCGAGGGTCAGCTCGGCAGGGACCGTCGCAGACAGCCGGGCCAGCGGCGTCAGCGGGAAATAGCCCTTGTGCAATTCATGGCCGGACTGTGCCGCCCGCTTGGCAATCAGCAAGGCGATATGCGGCTCTTCGAGGTCCAGCGCGACGTCGATCAGCGTGCCGATCAGGGGGCGGGGCAGGGTTTCGGCCATATGTGTCATGAAACGTTCGGCCAGACTGCGCTCGCCGATGGATTGCAGGGCCAGGGCGGCCTCCAGAACGCTGCTTTGCACAAGGTCCGTTTCGGCCAGCGCGGGGAATTCCTCCGTTCCGGCAAGGCGTGGATCCGCGGTGAGGCCTGCGCGTTCGGCGGCAAGCTGTCCGTAGAAGCTGGTCTGCCACTGACCGCCTGCGACATAGGCATCCCGTGCACTGGCCGGATCGCCCGCGGCCTCATGCGCGCGACCCAGCCAATAACCGGCCCGCCCCTTGGATATGGGCGAGGCGACGTTGGCATCGAACCGGGTGAAATGTGCAATCGCCAGATCCGGACGGTCGAGGAACCGCAGCGCGACATACCCGGCCAGCCATTCGAGGCCGGCCACATCCGGCGACCCGTCCGGCAGGTGATGCCGCGACGCGACGCGGTATGCCTCCTGCGGGCGCCCGTCCTGTTTGAGAAGGCGGGCAAGCCGTTCCCGATGTTGGCCCCAGGCCGCAGGATTTCCAAGCGTGTCGGCGGTGTCGTCATAGGCGAACAACAGTTGCAGCGCATCGTCCCGGCGGCCCTTGTCCAGGCGCCACCGGAACCGCTCGTAGGCAAGCCCCTGATGATCGCGCCAGTCCTCGGGCACCGCGTCGATCAGGGTATCGACGCCCGCATTGCCTTGACGCAGGGCGATCCGTGCACGCGCCAGGGCCACTTCCGGCCCATCCGGCAGCATCGGAATCACGCGGGCGGCCGAGGCGGCGTCACCGGACCATGCCAAGGCATCCAGCCGCGCGGCGTGATATGGGCCGATGACTGCGCCGAACAGTTCGACGAATCCCGCGTGGCTGGAGGAGGTCATCGGCTCGCTCAGCCAATAATCGATGATCGCGACCTCCGCCTCCGTGTGGCGGCCCTGTGCCATGAGGGACGTGGCATTCAACAACGCCCCCCGCGAGGTGCGCGGGGACATGTCATCGAAGAAGGCAAGGATGCGGCTGGGCGGCGTGGTTGCCGGCATGGTCAATTCGACCCGCGTGCGCAAAAGCGGCAGGCCCGGCCAATCCGCGTTGCGGGCCAGAAAGTCCTCCGCTTCGGCGAAACTGCCCTGCCTGTCGCGCAACAGGTGCCACATCACCACATCCGCCACCGCCGGGCGGTCGATCCGCGCCATCGCAGCGCGGGCGGAATCGGTGTCCCCGGCCCGCAGATGCGTCAAGGCCAGCTGCAGATCGGGGTCGGCGCGGACCGGGGCCACCGCCGAGATGACCGCAAGGATCAGACCGATCAGTATACGCATGGGGTGTCATCCCTCCTGATGGCCGACATTCCGCGGAATGATGACCTTTGCAGATTTCTTGATGCACCCATGGCTTGCCGCCGGAATGGCCTGCGCATAGGGTCCGCCACGATTTCACTAACGCATCTAGGGGGGATACGTCCGATGTTCAAAGGTTCCATGGTGGCGTTGGTGACACCCTTCAAGGATGATGTCGTCGACTATGACGCGCTGAACGCGCTCGTCGACTGGCAGATCGAGGAGGGGACGGACGCCATCGTTCCCGTCGGCACGACCGGCGAAAGCCCGACATTGACCCATGCCGAACACGAGGCTGTGGTCGAGGCCGTGGTCAAGCGCGCGGCCGGCCGCGTTCCGGTGATCGCCGGGGCCGGATCGAACAACACGACCGAAGCGCGCCGGCTCGTCCAGCACGCCAAGGATGTCGGTGCGGATGCGGCGCTGGTCGTCACACCCTATTACAACAAGCCGACGCAGGCGGGGTTGATCGCGCATTACACCGCATTGGCCGAGGTCGGCCTGCCGATCGTGATCTACAACATTCCGGGCCGGTCCGTGGTCGACATGTCGCCGGCCACCATGGGCGAACTGGCCAAGTTGCCGATGATCGTCGGGGTCAAGGATGCGACGGGCGACCTGGCCCGTGTCAGTGCGCAGCGCCTGACCTGCGGCAAGGATTTTGCGCAGCTTTCCGGCGAGGACGGGACTGCGCATGGGTTCAACGCCCAAGGTGGCGTTGGCTGCATCTCGGTCACGTGCAACGTCGCGCCCCGTCTGCTGGCGCAACTGCACGACGCCACCGCGGCGGGCGACTACGCCACCGCGCTGGACATTCAGGACCGGCTGATGCCCCTGCATCATGCGATCTTTGCCGAGCCGGGTCTGGTCGGCGCGAAATACGCCCTGTCGCTTCTGGGGCGTTGCAGCGATGATGTGCGCCTGCCGCTTGTCCCCGCGACCGAGGGCACCAAGGCCCGGATAGCGGACGCGATGCGGCACGCCGGTCTTCTGAACTGATCCCGCGGGTGCCGGACGATCTTGGATCGCATCGCACGGCACCCGTGGACAGGGACGCCCCGCATCCCTAAGTGAGCAGGATGGCCAAGAAACCCGAAGAAAAGAACTACAAGGTCGTCGCCGAAAACCGGCGCGCGCGGTACGATTACGCGATCGAGGACGACATCGAATGCGGCATCATGCTGGAGGGGTCGGAGGTCAAGAGCCTGCGCCTTGGCGGCGCCAACATCGCCGAAAGCTATGCCGAGGTGAAGGACGGGGAGCTGTGGCTGGTGAACGGCTACATCGCGCCCTACACCCAGGCCAAGACCTTCGGTCACGAGGAGCGGCGGCGGCGCAAGCTTCTGGTTTCAAAGAAGGAAATCAGCAAGCTTTGGAATGCCACGGCGCGCGAGGGTTATACTATCGTGCCGCTGGTGCTGTATTTCAACCATCGCGGCAAGGCCAAGATCAAGGTTGGGGTCGGCAAGGGCAAGAAGACCGAAGACAAGCGTGAAAGCGTCGCCAAGCGCGACTGGCAGCGTCAGAAGGCCCGCTTGATGAAGGATCACGGATAAGCGTGGAGGAGGGAGGGGGCTCTGCCCCCGGTCTTCGACCCCCCCGGAGTATTTCGACCAGGAAGAAACAGGACTTGCCAGCGCCGGTTTCGTCCTGTTGACCGGTCGTCGAACCGCCTTGGGAAGTTCCGATCATGTCTATCCTGTCCGCCGTCGCCCTGAGCCGGGCGCCCGTCGCCGCTTTCATGGCTGTCGGGTTCACCTGGGGGTGTTTCGCCGCCATGGCGCCGGTTCTGAAGGCGCGGATCGGGGTCGATGATGCAACTTTCGGTCTGCTGCTGCTGGCCACGGCGATCGGATTGACGACGACACTCTATGCCGCGCCGCGCTGGGACAAGGCGCTGGGTGCGTTCGCGATGCCGCTGGGTACGCTGATGCTGGGGGCGATGGTCTTCCTGCCGGGATGGGCCACGACCGTGCCCGTCTTCTTCGGCGTGCTGCTGCTGATGGGGGCCACGTCAGGCCTGACGGATGTGGTGATGAACGCCCGCGTGTCGGAGATCGAGGCACGCACGGGGCGCAGCCTGATGAATGTGAACCACGCCATGTTTTCCGTGGCTTACGCTTTGTCGGCCCTGCTGACTGGTGCCATGCGCGAACTCGATTGGCAGCCGCAGGCGATCTTCGCGGTCACGGCCCTGCTGGTCCTGTCGACCGCGCCCTTCCAGAAGATGGCCGTTCAACCCGTCGAGGAGGGACCGCAAGCGTCGGGCGGGTTGCCCTTGGGGCTTGTCGCGATCTGTGGTGCGATCGTCCTGATCGGCTTCATGGCCGAAGCGACGGTCGAGGCGTGGTCCGCCCTGCATATCGAGCGGACGCTTGGCGGCGGCGCGGCAGAGGGCGCGTTCGGGCCCGCCATGCTGGGTATCACGATGGCCATCGGGCGGTTCTCGGGGCAGGCGGTCGCGGCCCGTTTTTCCGAGCTTTGGGTCATCCGTCTTGCGACCGGCCTGGCAGTGGTCGGCGTTCTGATCGCAGCCACGGCCCCCACCCCCGTAGTCGCCTATATCGGGTTTGGACTTCAGGGGCTTGGCATTTCAGTCATCGGGCCGATGGGGCTGGCCCTTGCGGGCCGTCTGGCCGATGCGTCGAAACGCACGGCCGTGATCGCCCGCGTGGCCGTGATCGGGTTCACCGGTTTCTTCATCGCGCCCGCCCTGATGGGGATCGGGGCGGACACGTTCGGCTTGCGCTGGGCCTTTGCCTCCGTGGCGTTGCTGCTGGCGGTGATCTGGCCGCTCAGCCGTTCCGCACGGGTGACTCCCACTCACCTGTAAAGCCCTTGGGCACCAGCAGGTTGTGCGGGCCGACATCGTGGATGTTCTTTTCGCCGCATAGCGCCATGGTCGTGTCCAGCTCCTTGTGGATCACCTCCAGCGCGCGGGTCACACCCTTTTGGCCCATGGCCCCGAGGCCGTAGATGAAGGCGCGGCCGATGTAGGTGCCGCGCGCGCCGAGGGCGATGGCCTTGAGCACGTCCTGCCCGGACCTGATGCCGCCATCCATGTGCACCTCGGTATCCGCGCCGACGGCGTCCATGATCTCGGGCAACATGCGGATCGACGACAGGGCGCCGTCCAGCTGTCGCCCGCCGTGGTTGGACACGATGATCGCGTCGGCCCCGACCTTAAGGGCCATGCGCGCATCCTCGGCGTCGAGGATACCCTTCAGAATCAGCTTGCCGCCCCACTTTTCCTTGATGCGGGCGATTTTCTTCCAGTCGAGCGCGGGGTCGAACTGTTCCGCCGTCCAGGACGACAGGGAGGAGGTGTCCTTCACCCCCTTGGCGTGACCGACGATGTTGCCGAATTTGCGCCGCGGCGTCTGCATCATCTCGAGGCCCCAGCCGACCTTGGTGGCGAGGTTCGCAATGGTCGCGGGCGTCAGCTTGGGCGGGGCGGACAGGCCGTTCTTGAGGTCCTTGTGCCGCTGGCCGAGGATCTGCAGATCCAGAGTCAGCACGAGCGCATCGCACCCGGCCGCGCGCGCGCGTTCGATCAGGTTGTCGATGAACGCCTCGTCCTTCATCACGTAAAGCTGAAACCAGAACGGCTTGGAGGTGCGGCTGGCCACGTCCTCGATCGAACAGATCGACATGGTGGATAGGGTAAAGGGCACGCCGAAATCCTCGGCGGCGCGTGCGGCGAGGATCTCTCCGTCGGCGTGCTGCATGCCGGTCAGGCCCACGGGGGCCAGGGCAACGGGCATGGACACGTCGCGTCCGATCATCGTCGAGGCGACCGAGCGACCCTCCATGTCGACGGCGACGCGTTGGCGCAGACGCACCTTGTCGAAGTCGGTCTCGTTTTCGCGGAAGGTCTGCTCTGTCCAACTGCCCGACTGGCAGTAATCATAGAACATCTTGGGCACGCGCCTGCGGTAGATGGCATGCAAATCGTCGATGTTGGTTATGACCGGGGGCATGGCGGCGTCCTTTGAAAAGGCAGTATTGGTAAGAACATCTAACCAATACCGGCGTTTCGTGCAACGTTCATTCACGCTGTTCGGGGCCCCGTGCATGGCGTGTCCGCCCCGCAGACAGGCAAGCGGTCCCCTCCGGGGCCGGCACCCTCGTGGCGTGATCGCTGACGCGGCCTGGACAGGCCCGCGACGTCGAGCGAGCGTCGTGGCTAGGCGGTGAACGGATCGGTGGGATAGCCGACCCCGGTCAGGATCAGCCCGTCGGGCGGGGCGACCGGGCCGCAACGGGCACGGTCCCGCGCCTCGAGCGCGTCTTTCACGCGCGACGGCTCCCACGCTCCGGCGCCCACCCGTTCCAACGTGCCCGCAAAGCTGCGCACCTGGTTGTGCAGAAAGCTGCGCGCGCGCAGGTGGATGCGAATATCCTGACCGCCGGGGTAGGGGTGTTCATCGAACGTCACCTCGTCCAGCGTCTTGACCGGGCTCTTGGCCTGACAGATCGAGGCACGGAAAGTCGTGAAATCATGTTGCCCGATCAGGAAACGGGCCCCCGCCCGCATGGCATCGACGTCGAGGGGGCCGATCACCCGCCACGCCTTGCCCGCGTCCAGCGTCAGGGGCGCCCTGCGCGCGATGATGCGGAAGGTATAGCGCCGTTCCCGTGCCGAAAACCGCGCGTGCCAGTCATCCGAAACGCGGGCGCAGGCCGTGACTGCGATGGGCATCGGTTTGAGGTGCCAGTTGACGGCCTCGGACAGGCGAAACGGGGTCCACTCCTTCGCCATGTCGGCATGGGCGACCTGTCCCGTGGCGTGGACCCCCGCATCGGTGCGTCCGGCGGCTGCGATGCTGGGGACGTTCGGGTCGAGGGCGCGAAAGGCTTCTTCCAACCGTTGCTGAACGGAATCGGGGCCGTCCTGTCGTTGCCACCCGGCAAAGGGACGTCCGTCGTATTCGATGCGCATGGCGTAGCGGGGCATGCCGCTGACTACGGGGGGCGGGCGGCAAAGGGCAAGGGGGGAGATGCCGTGCGCACCCCTCCGGGCGGGGGGCTCGGCCCGGCATCCGGGCCACGGCTTTCCCTTTTGCCCCGTCGTGCCTATCTTCCGCCACGACAGTGGAAGGGTGCGCGATGATCGGACGATTGGCGGATGCGGTAACGCGCGGCGTGGGGGATGTGGCGTCCAGCGTGACGGATGTGTTCGACCCCACCGTCCGTCTGGGCGTGACGGGCCTGTCGCGGGCGGGCAAGACCGTGTTCATCACGTCGCTGGTGGCGAACCTGATGGACCGGGGCCGCATGGCCGGGTTCAGCGCGACTTCGCGGATCGATACCGCGTTCCTGCAGCCGCAGCCGGATGATACCATTCCGCGCTTCGACTACGAACGGCATCTCGCGGCGCTGACCTCGCGGACGCCACATTGGCCCGACGGCACGCGCGCGGTATCGGAGTTGCGCCTGTCGCTGAAGGTGCGGCCTGCCGGGCTGTTGGCGGGTTTGCGGACCGCGCGCGTCGTGCATCTGGATATCGTGGATTACCCGGGCGAATGGCTTCTGGACCTCGGGCTGATGGAAAAGACCTACGATCAGTGGTCCGAACGCGCCTTGCGGCGCCTGACCGATTGGGGCGCAGACACCTACCTCGACGAGATGAATGCCGCCGACGGCGAGGCCCGTTTGGAGGAGCCTGTGGCCCAGTCGCTGGCCGCGTCCTACACGACCGCCCTGCGACAGGCGCGACAGGCGGGGGCCTATGACCTGACACCGGGCCGCTTTCTGTTGCCCGGCGATCTGGAGGGGTCGCCCGCCCTGACCTTCGCGCCCCTGCCACCGGGGGCCGCCCCGCGCGGGTCGTTGCGCCGAGAGATGGAGCGACGGTTCGAAGCCTACAAATCCAAGGTCGTGCAGCCGTTCTTCCGCGACCACTTTGCGCGACTGGACAGGCAGGTGGTCCTTCTGGACGTGCTGGGCGCGATCCGGTCGGGCCCCCGCGCGGTCGAGGAGATGCGGGCCGCGATTGCCGATATCCTGTCGGCATTCAAACCGGGCGCGTTGAACTGGTTGATGACGCTGCTCGGCGCCCGCCGCGTGGACCGCGTCCTGTTTGCCGCGACGAAGGCCGATCATCTGCATCACACGCAACACGCGCGCCTGACGGCCATACTGGAGGCGATGGTCTCGGACGCCCGTCGCAAGGCCGCTTTCGCCGGGGCCCAGACCGAAGCCCTGTCGATCGCGGCCCTGCGCGCCACCGTCGAGGAGATGCGCGAGCATCAAGGAGAGACCCTGCCGGTCGTGCGGGGGCGGTTGCTGGATACGGGCAAGGACGCCGCGCTCTACCCTGGGGAATTGCCGCCGGACCCCAGCCACGTCCTGACACCGGCGATGCAGGGGGCCGAAGCGTGGCTGGACGGCGATTACGACATCATGGAGTTCGCGCCCGCGCCCCTGACCCTGCGACCGGGGGAGGGGCCACCGTTCATCCGGCTGGACCGGGCGGCAGAGTTCCTGCTGGCAGACAGGTTGTAGGCCGTCGCCCGGGGCTTAACGGCTTCCGTTCTTGAACGCGACGTTGTCCAGACCGATGATCTCGCCGCCGCCATAGGCCTGTTCGATGCGCAGTTCCGATTGCGACACATCGGACAGGATTGCCTCCATCTGGCTTTGCGTTGCGGCGGTGCCGTTGATCATCCAACCGGCGTCCGCAGTTACATCGGCGGAAAAGCTGCTCCATTCCGAATTGACGGGCGCATAGGCATCCGCAAGTTGCATCGTCTCGCCGTTCGCACCCGTGATGCGCAGGATCGGATAGCGTGCTTCGTTGTCCGCGATCGCCCGCCCGCCAGAGATCATCTGCATGTCGAACCCGATGGTTCCGCCCAAAAGCTTGCTCTGGTCGCCGGTGTAGGGCGTGCTCATGCCGAGATAGGCGGCACCACCGTTGCCGGTGTCGACAAAGCGCATGTAACCGGGCGCGCCGTCCGATCCGGGATCGGAGGAATGGAACATCTGCGCCGATCCGATGCCGGCAGACAAGGCCCAGCCACTGACGTCATTGGCAAAGTCGGTCACAACGCTGCCGTAGCGGGACGAGAACGAGGTATGGATAAGAGAACCGCGCAAAACGGTGTCGATATCGTCCGATTGTGCCTCGATGCCGGTCGAGACGACGCCGCTGACGGCAAGGCCGATGCCGACCAGAGAGGCGGTCAATACGACCCAATCGACCGTGACGGCGGCGCTTTCGTCGGAGGCGAAACTGGTAAGAAACTGTGTCATCTCATGATCCGAAATGCGGGAACTGCGCGCTTGTTAACCATATGTGCGGCATCACTTTGCTGCCTTCGTGGCAAGGCAAAGGCACCGCCGCGGCCCAAGGGCGGCATTGCATCGCGCGCGAAAGGTCATAGGTTCGCCTTGTCCGCAGGAGAGCCGTTCATGCCCGTCCCACCAGAAGGTAAACGCCGTCGTGGCGCCGTGCTGTTCGATGTGGAGGCCGATGTCCCGAAGCCACGCGCAGCCGATCGCGCGGCGGATGCAACGACACCGCCACAAGGACCCGTGACCCCCGCAACCGCGCCCCCCGTGCCCGAGGCCGAGGTTGTCCCCCCGCCGTCGGGACGCGCGATGCAGACCGTCGCCCTGTTGGCGGGCCGTCGGGACAGGTCGCTGGCCGGATGGTTCTGGGGCACCTTGGGCGCGGTTCTGACCTTCGTGATCTCGGTCGCCGCCTGGACCTTCGTCACCGACCTGCTGGCCGCGAACCCCGTGCTGGGGTTGATGGCATCGGCCCTGGTCGGGGCGTTCCTGCTGGTCTGCGGGGTCGTCATCCTGCGAGAGGTTTCCGCCCTGTCCCGGCTGGGTCGGATAGATGAACTGCGCCAACAGGCCGCCGCTGCCACCGATCTGGAGGACAGCCGCAAGCTGGCGGACCGGATGGTCGCGTTCTATGCCGGGCGTCCCGATACCCGATGGGGGCGGGAGGAGCTGGCCGCGCGACGTGGCGATATCTTCGACGCGCCCGCGATGGTTGCCGCGATCGAACGCGATCTGCTGGCCCCCCTCGACACGGCCGCCGCGCGTGAGGTCGAGGCGGCGGCCCGTCAGGTCGCCCTGGTCACGGCGGTGGTGCCGCTGGCCTTTGCGGATGTGATCGCGGCGCTCACGTCGAACCTGCGGATGATCCGGCGCATTGCCCTGATCTATGGTGGGCGCGCCGGAACGTTGGGCAGCTGGCGCCTTGCGCGGACCGTCCTGACCCATCTGGCTGCGACCGGCGCCGTGGCGGTGGGCGACGACCTGATCCATTCGGTCGCGGGCGGTGGTGTCCTTGCCAAACTGAGCCGCCGGTTCGGCGAGGGTCTGGTGAACGGCGCCTTGACCGCCCGCGTCGGCCTTGCCGCGATGGAGGTGTGTCGCCCCCTGCCGTTCACGCATCAGAAACCGCCACGGATCACGACCCTCGTGCAACGCTCGCTGACCGGCCTGTTCGGCCAGAAGGACACCTGAATGGAATCTCTTGCCGCCGACCTGCGCACGATGGTGCGCACCCCGCTGACCGATGCGCATGTCGCCCTCATCCGGGAGGTGGCCGAAGAGGTGGCGATACCGGGGGGGACGGTCTTCACGGAGCTTGGCGGTCCGGCGGACCTGTTCCATTACATCCTCGAAGGCGAGGCCGAGGCCATCGATTCCGTGACCGACACCCGATACGGCGGCGCTTCGATGGGGCCCGGCCAGTTTTCGGGCGAGATCAGTTTCCTGACCGGTGGCAGCAGCATGCTCGCCATGCGAACCGTGTCGGATTGCCGGTTTCTCGTCGTGCCGCGCGATGCCATGCTGTCCCTGATGTCCAAGGTGCCGGAGATGTCGGACATCATCGTCACCGTCTTTGCCGCGCGCCGGCGGCGGCTATTGGAAAGCGGCGAGGCTTCGCTGACCCTGATCGGGATGGATCGCGACCGGAACATCCGCGCGATCGGGGCCTTTGCCACGCGAAACCGCATTCCGTTCCGCGCGCTCGACCTCGACGATGCGGAGGCGGGGGATCTGGCGATGTCCTGTTCGCTCGTCCCGCGCCATCCCGCCGTCGTCTTCGGCAAGGACCGCGTCATCCCCGACCCCACGCCGCGCAAGGTGGCGGAACTGTTCGGCCTCGATCTCGATCTTGATGGCGACACCCTCCACGATGTGCTGATCGTCGGCGGTGGGCCCGGTGGAATCGCCGCGGCCGTCTATGCGGGGGCCGAGGGGCTGTCCGCCTTGGTGGTCGAGGACGCCACCATCGGCGGACAGGCCGGCACCAGCAGCCGGATCGAAAACTACATGGGGTTTCCCACGGGCATTTCCGGCGCCGATCTGTGCTGGCGCGGAGAGGTTCAGGCCCTGAAATTCGGAACGCGGTTTGCCGTGCCACGCCGCGCGACCTCCCTGACGAAGGCCGAGGACGGGACCTTCTGCATCACCCTCGACGACACCACGGAGACCTGTGCCCGCGCCATCGTGGTCGCGACGGGTGTGCAATATCGCCGCCTGCCGCTGGACCGGCTGGAGGCGTTGGAAGGCGCCGGGATCTACTACGCCGCAACGGAAATCGAGGCCCGCTTCTGCCGCAACACGGAGGTCGTCATCATTGGTGGCGGCAATTCGGCGGGACAGGCCGCCATGTACCTGTCGCGTCACGCGAAATGCGTGCACCTGCTGGTCCGTGGCGACAGCCTCGCGGCGTCGATGTCGTCCTACCTGTCGTCTCGGTTGGAGGCCGATCCCGCAATTCGCATTCGATACCGGACCGAGGTCGAGAGCCTCGAGGGGGATGATCATCTGAACGGCGTGCGCCTCAAGGGCGCGGGCGTCCGGGAGGGGGACGACCATGTCGACACCCGTGCGCTGTTCATCATGGTCGGCGCCGCCCCGAACACCGAATGGCTGGGCGGGACGGTGGAATGCGACGGCAAGGGGTTTCTGCTGACCGGGGACGCCGTCGGCCGTGACAGCCCCTTTGCCACCTCGCAGGATGGCATCTTTGCCATCGGCGATGTGCGCGCCGGATCCGTCAAGCGCGTCGCAAGCGCGGTTGGCGAAGGGTCGGTCGTGATTTCCAAGGTTTGGGAACACGTGTCCCTGACGCGGGATGCCGAGACCCGTTAGGAAGGACGCCCGGACGCGTCGCGGGTTCCCGTAGCGGGCCGCCACGGTCGAGGGTAGGACGCAGAACATGGGCGGAGAACTTCTCATCCTCATCGTCGTTCTGACGGCAATCTCGATACCGGTCGGGGTGCTGTATCTTCTTGTCCGCGTCGCGGCCCTCTCGCGCCGGTTGGCACGCGCCGAGGCACGGCTGCTGACCCTGACCGAGCGGACCGCTACGGCCGAGCGGGTCGGCACGGGACCGGCGGTGCCCGAGGCCGTACAGGGCCCGTGGCAGAGCTTGGCCAAGGCGGATGCGGCGCCCCCCGCGCCCTTGCCCGAAACACGGCCCCCATTGCCAAAGCCGGATCTGCACCGGCCCGACTGGCGCGCGCGGACGGTCGACTGGCTGGCCGCAAACTGGTTCTACGTCGTCGCCGCAGCGTCGCTTGCCCTCGCCGGTGTGTTCCTGATCCAATACGGCGCGGAGCAGGGCTTGCTGCCGCCATCCGTGCGGGTCGCGGCCGCCGTTCTTTTCGGCAGCGGCCTGATCGCGGCGGGCGAATGGTTGCGCCGCCGGTGGGGCGATGGTCCGCAGGTCGTGACAGCCCATCTGCCGTCGGTATCGTCGGGCGCCGGTATCGTCACCCTGTTCGCGGCGCTTCTGGGCGCGCGCCATCTGTATGACCTTATCGGCCCGAACATGTCGTTGCTTGGCCTCGCGACGATCGCCGTGGTGGCGATTGCGTTGGGGTGGTTCCACGGCCCCCTGCTGATCGCCGTTGGTCTGGTCGGCGGTGCTGTGGCGCCCTTCATCGTCGGGGGCGCATCGCAGGATGTGGCGGGCCTGCATGCCTATTTCACGGTTCTCGGCCTTGCGGGCCTGATGGTCGACGCGGTGCGACGCTGGCCTTGGCGATGGGTCAGCCTTTTGTCCCTCGCCGCGGGATTCGGAGGCAGCGCCGTTCTGGCGGCGGCCGCGCCCCATACGGTCGCCGCGCACCTGTTTGCCGTGACCGCCCTGACACTGGCGACGCTCGCCCTGTCCGTCGGGCGCCTGTGGCCGGATCATCGCGGCGCGATGTTGGGCGAAGCTCTGCTCGCCCGGCGTAGCGGCCTTGTCCGACCAGCCACCCTTTTGTCGGGTTTCGCCGTTGCCGCGGGATGCGCCGCGGTGATCGTTGCGGCCGAGGTCGCCTTCTGGTGGTCGATGGCCGTGGCGACCGTCCTGATCGGGGCGCTGTCCATCTGGGCGCATCGTGCGCGCGCCCTGCAGGATCTGACGCTGCTCCCCCTCGGGGCCATGCTGGCCTGCATCGCCCTGACCGACACGGGGACGCGGGCCGAGGCTCTCTGGGTTCTGGCGATCGGTGGGGTGGCCGCCGGGCTCGCGGCGTGGCGCTCCCTTTCCGCCGGGGATCGCACGCATCCTGTCGGCTGGGCCCTTGCGGCAACGGTCATGGCACCGGCAGTCGGGCTGACCCTGCATCTGACCTGGGCGGCGCCGGACCTGATCGGGGCTTGGGGATGGTCGATTGCTGCCATGATCGTTGCCGCCGGTCTGACCGGGTTGGCGGGTATCTGGGCGGCGCGCGATGGATTGGACCGGCTGCGCCCCTCGCTCGCCGCGGTGATGGCCTTTACGGTGATCGCCTACGGCCTCGCGCAGATCGTGGGGGAAGCGGCGCTGACAGGCGCGATCGCGATCATGGCGGCCGTGGCGGCGATGCTGGATCGGTCGTTCCGCCTGCCATTGCTGGTCTGGTTTGTCGTCCTGGGGGCGCCCTTTACGGCATGGCGCTTGCTTGGTGTGCCGGGGTGGGGGTGGGCGCTGGACGCGCCTC
This sequence comes from Jannaschia sp. 2305UL9-9, assembly GCF_041403465.1. Classification (NCBI taxonomy): domain Bacteria; kingdom Pseudomonadati; phylum Pseudomonadota; class Alphaproteobacteria; order Rhodobacterales; family Roseobacteraceae; genus Jannaschia; species Jannaschia sp. 2305UL9-9. The sequence goes on along the minus strand of NZ_JBGEHM010000001.1, from coordinate 1,323,864 downwards.
TGACGCCGGTGGTCCTGTCGTTCGGCACCGCGATCATCGGGTTTGGGGTTGCTTGGCATCTCTTGCGGGGACGTGATCGCACCACCGGCGAAGTCGTGGCCGAGACCGCCAGCCTGTCCTTCGTCGGCCTTGCGGCGATCCTGGCACTCTGGCGCGGTGCGGTCGCGTTCGACGGCGCGACGCCGCACCTCGTGACCGGGTTGGCTGGATCGATCTGGATTCTGCTGGGATGGGTGCAATTGCGACGGGCAGGGGCGATCGTGGCGTTGCGCCGGGTTCGCATGGCGCTGGGCTGGGTCTTTGCCGGGCTGGGCGGGCTGCTCATGCTTGTTGTCCTCACGGTGCTGAACCCGCTGTTGGCCGATCTCTTCTCCGGGGTGGTCCGGGGGCCGATCATCGTAAATTCACTGGCGGCGGCCTATCTGCTGCCGGGGGCTCTGCTGATGCTGTATCCGGGGCGCGTGGCGCGCATGCTGGGGGTGGCGCTGGGCGGTGTCTGGCTGGCGCTCGTAATACGTCACTTCTGGAACGGCGCGGCGGGCATGCCTTTGTCGGAGGGGGCGAGCCAAGCCGAGATCACGACGTATACCGTTGCCCTCCTGCTGGTAGGGGGCGGTGTATTCTATCACGGAATAGCGGCCCGGGCCGATGGCTGGCGGCGCGCGGGTGTCGGTTTGCTGGGCCTGACGGCGGCAAAGGTGTTCGTCGTGGATGCCGCATCGCTGACCGGGCTTCTGCGGGTCGGGGCCTTTGTCGCGCTGGCGCTGTGCCTTGCCGGTTTGGCGTGGCTCAACCGCTGGGCCGGTGGGGCGAGGTCCGAGAGTTCATCACCCGAGACGGCTGAGGACTAGGCGTCATCCCCTGTCCGGTCGGGCACCGCCGGTGGCAGGCAGAGGGGTGTCAGAACAAGGATCGCGGTTCCCGCGAAGGCAAGCAGCAAAGTCAGGGTCATGAAATCTCCTCCTGCTTCGTACTATCGGGGCCGGTGATTAAGATTGTCCTAACCGCCGGATTGGCGCACGGATCGGCTTGCCCCCCGCCGTGCGGGCCGCCTATAAGGCGCGCGATGACGGGAAACGCGATCATAGGTCTGCGAATTACCCCCCCGGCGCCCTGACGTGAGGGGCTGCCGGGCAAAGATGCTGGACTGCCCACATCGACATATCCCTGATCCCCTGTTCGCAAAGGACGCCCGACATGAGCGTTGACGCCCCCGACTACAAAGCCACCCTGAACCTGCCCAAGACCGATTTTCCGATGCGCGCGGGCCTGCCCAAGCGCGAGCCGGAATGGCTGGCCCGCTGGGAGAAGATCGGCGTCTACGACCGCCTGCGCGACAAGGCGGCAGATGGGTCGCGGACGCCCTTCACCCTGCACGATGGCCCGCCCTATGCGAACGGCAACCTGCATATCGGTCACGCGCTGAACAAGACGCTCAAGGACATGGTCGTGCGGTCGCGCCAGATGATGGGGCACGATGCGCGCTACGTCCCCGGCTGGGATTGCCACGGTCTGCCGATCGAATGGAAGATCGAGGAGAAATACCGCCAGAAGGGCCGCGACAAGGATGCCGTGGATGTCGTCGAGTTCCGCCGCGAATGCCGCGAGTTCGCTGCCGGCTGGGTGGATGTGCAGCGTGAGGAGTTCAAGCGCCTCGGCATCACCGGCAACTGGGCCGATCCCTACCTGACCATGAACTACCACGCCGAGGCGGTGATCGCGGCGGAATTCCAGACGTTCCTGATGAACGGCCTGGTGTATCAGGGGTCCAAGCCCGTGATGTGGTCGCCGGTGGAAAAGACCGCGCTGGCCGAAGCAGAGGTCGAATACCACGACCGTCAGGTCGACGCGATCTGGGTGAAGTTCCCGATCGTCTCGGCGCAGTCCGATCTTTATGATGCGGAGGTCGCCTACGCCGAAGAGGAAGAGCGTCAGCAAGCCCGCGCCGATATCGTCGAAGCATCGGTTGCCCGCGAGGCACAGCTGAAAGCAGCGCAGGTCTTGATCTGGACGACGACGCCGTGGACCATCCCGCAGAACCGCGCGATCTGTTTCGGGCCCGAAATCTCCTACGGTCTCTATGAGGTCACGGGAACGCCCGAGGAATGCTGGGTCGCCGTGGGCGACACCTATCTGATGGCAGATGCGCTGGCCGAGGCCACGCTGACGGCCGCACGGTTGGAGGCGGGGCAGTGGCGCCGCGTCCGCGACGTGCAGACCGAGGAACTGGCCGCGCTGATCTGCGCGCACCCGCTGCGCGGTGCCGCCGACAATGGCGAATGGGATTACGACGTTCCCCTGTTCCCCGGCGACCATGTCACCGACGACGCGGGTACGGGCTTTGTCCACACGGCACCCAGCCACGGCGACGACGACTATCAGATCGGCCTGAAGCACGGGTTGAAGATGACCTTCAACATCGAGGCGGACGGAAGCTACCGCGCCGATCTGCCGCTGTTCGGTGGTGAGACGATCCTGAGCGCCAACGGCAAGAAGCCGGGCGGCGCCAACAAGGCCGTGATCGCGGCACTGGTCGAGGGTGGCAAACTGCTGGCGCGGTCCCGCATCACCATCTCGGACGCGCATTCCTGGCGGTCCAAGGCGCCCGTCATCCGCCTGAACCGGCCGCAGTGGTTCGCCGCGATCGACAAGGCCGTGGGCGACGGACAGGACAGCTATGGCGAAACAGTTCGTAAGCGCGCGCTTACCTCTATCGATGAGCTGGTCACCTGGACGCCGAAGACCGGGCGCAACCGCCTGTTCTCGATGATCGAGAACCGGCCCGACTGGGTCCTGTCGCGACAGCGGGCGTGGGGCGTGCCGCTGACCTGTTTCGTGCGCAAGGGCGCCAAGGCCGACGATCCCGACTTCCTGCTGCGCGATGAGGCCGTCAACGCGCGCATCATCGCCGCCTTCGAAACCGAGGGCGCGGACGCGTGGTATGCCGAAGGCGCCAAGGAGCGGTTCCTGGGCGAGGATTACGATCCCGCCGAATGGGACAAGGTCGATGACATCCTCGACGTCTGGTTCGATTCAGGGTCGACCCACGCCTTCGTTCTGCGCGACCGCGCAGACGGGTCGGAGGATGGCATCGCCGACGTCTACCTCGAAGGCACGGACCAGCATCGCGGGTGGTTCCATTCGTCCATGTTGCAGGCCTGCGGCACCAAGGGGCGCGCGCCTTACCGCGCCGTGGTCACGCATGGCTTCACGCTGGACCAGAAGGGCGTGAAGATGTCCAAGTCGCTGGGCAACATCATCGCGCCGCAGACGATCGTGGACCAATACGGTGCCGATATCCTGCGCCTCTGGGTCGCGCAGGTGGATTACACCAACGATCACCGCATCGGGCCCGAGATCCTGAAGGGCGTGGCCGACGGCTATCGCCGTCTGCGCAACACGCTGCGCTTCCTGTTGGGTTCCCTGTCGGAGCATGACACCGCCGACGTCGCCGACCCGTTGGAGATGCCGGAGCTGGAGCGTTGGGTCCTGCACCGCCTGTCGGAGTTGGACGACGTCGTGCGCGACGGATACGCGCGCTATGACTTTGCCGCCGTTCTGAACGCCATCTTCCAGTTCACGACCATCGACCTGTCGGCGTTCTACTTCGACGTGCGCAAGGATGCGCTGTATTGCGATGGCGATACTCTGCGGCGGCGGTCGGCGCGCACCGTTCTGGCCCTGCTGCACGAACGGCTGACGACATGGCTGGCCCCGATCCTGCCCTTCACGATGGAAGAGGTCTGGCTGGAGGTGCATCCGGGCGACGACTCCTCGGTCCACCTGCAGGATTTCCCGGCCCCCCGCCCCGGTTGGCGGGACGACGCGCTGGCCGCCAAGTGGGCGCGCATTCGGGCCGTGCGCCGTGCGGTCACCGGCGCGTTGGAGGTGGCACGCCGCGACAAGATCATCGGCTCGTCGCTCGAGGCTGCGCCGGTCGTTCACGTCGACGCCGAGACGGCCGCCATCCTGCGCGAGGTGCCGTTCGACGATCTGTGCATCACCAGCGGCATCGCGATCAGCGACGCACCCGCACCCGCACCCGCGGACGCGTGGCGTCCCGAGGACGGGGGCGATGTCGCCGTGGTCTTTGCCCATGCCGAGGGTGGCAAGTGCCAGCGATGCTGGAAGATCCTGCCGGATGTCGGATCGCATGGTCATGACGGTGTCTGCGGCCGCTGCGACGCGGCCCTGTCGTGAGATTGATTGCGCCGGTTTCGACCGGCGCAATCCGCTTGGCCCCGATGCGATGATGGACGATGTCCGAGATGATCAGATCGCCGATGCCATCCTGACGCTTGCGGCTGAACGTGCCCCCGCCACCCTCTGCCCATCCGAGGTCGCGCGCGCGCTGACCGACGATTGGCGCCCGCTCATGCCCCGGATCAGGGCCGTCGCCGCAGGTCTGCCGCAGATAGAGGCGACGCAAGGCGGAACGGCGGTCGATCCGGTCGCCGCGCGGGGGCCCATCCGGTTGCGTCAGGCCCCCTGAACGGCGGCCTGTCGTCTCAGCTTTCGGGCCAGAAGTGTCGCGCGCTTTTCGAAGGCGGCTGCATGTTCGGCCTCGGATGCGCGGGTATCGCGGCCAAGATCCCGCCCCAGAAGGATCAGGCGTTCGAGAAGGAAGGGCCTGTCCCCCGTGGCCTGCCATGCAGCGGCCAGCGCATCGAACGCGCCGCCCGGATCGCCCGTGCCCTGCAACGCATTGGCGCGCAGGATCATCAGATCCGGATCCAGCTTTTCCGCGCCGGGGTGGGCATCGAGCAGGCGTTTCAAGGCCTCGTAATCCTCCAGCCGGGCAAGAAGATCGGCCAGTTCCTGAAGCCGCTGCAGGTTGGCGACGCGGACCCGCCCCAGCAGGGCATCGACAAAGCCGAGCACCTTGGCCTGTCCGACGGGGCCAAGGGCCACGGGGGCCAGCGATTTGCCCTGTCGATCCTCCAACGCGTCCTGTGGGTCGTCGACATTGTAGTCGGCAAACAGCGAAGTGTAGCGGCAGCCGGACGCAAGGGCATGGGGCATGAAGTCCTGCCATCGATAGAGGCAGGTCTGCAGCGTTCCGACCTCGATGCAATGCGTGTCCTTGCCCGCGAACAGCATGTTGGCGAAACCGGCGCCGTGATAGCTCATCATCACCTCGGCTCGGGCCATGATGGCAACCTGTTCCAGTGGGCTGAGGTCTTCGAAATAGACGACGGAAAAGCCGCGCTTGGCCAACTGCTCGGTAAGGGCGGTTTCCCCCGCCATCTCGCGGTTGCGGTCCGACTTGCGCCCGACCCAGAAGCGCCGGGGCAGGTGGGACCAGTCGCCATCCGCGATCAGGCGATGGGCGGTTTCCCGCAGTCGCACCATCGACTGATCGCAGGAATTCATCGCGAACACTGCCTGCGAATTGCGGTCAGGATCCCGCCCTTTCCAGAAGTGGCTGTCCGGTGCGTGTTGATCCAGAGACGGGATCACCCGCTCCGACGTCTGGTAATAATAGTGGCGAGAGTTCAGGACCGACAGCGCCCGGTCGTAGGAGGCACGCCGGGTCAGATACCGGACCCTGCCACGTAGCCGGGGAAACAGCGCCTCGACCCAGGCCCGGATGAAGGGGCGGACTTCCTCTCCCTTGGTGTGGATGTGGACAGGGCCTGCGAAATCCTGTGTGTCCACCGCGCAGAGCTGACCCACTGTCTCGGTCAGGAAATGATAGAAGTTGGTCCCATTGCGCAGATCGATCACGAAAGGCAGGGTCGAGGGCGGCCGGTTCGTGACGGGTGGGGGCGGCGGATCGTCGGCCTGCAGGCGTGCAAAGTATGCGGATGTTTCGGCGTCCGTGTCCCGGCGGCCCTCGTTCTTCCACGCGTATCGATTGCGCAACCGCGTGCCCGCCGCACCGGTCAGCAACCATTTCCCGCCCACCGACAGAAAATGACCGTCGGCCACGACGTCTTCCAGCAGGACCGGAATGGTCGTCGTCTCGATGCCTGCACGAAAGGCCCGGCGCCGGAAATGCGTATCGATATGGTCCGTGATCCGCTCCGACACTTCGGGGTAGGCGCTGACACTTCCGGCGGCGAGGCGGGCGCGAGGCCGGGTCCGCCACATCGGCGGTAAGGGGGCAAGCGTGGACAGTCCCGGATCAATGCCGGGACAAAAGAAGAAATCCTCGGGCGGCCTGCTCCAGGATTTGCGGATCGCGGCGTTCATCTGTGGTCTCCGGGCGGGCAGGGCGGCGTTGTGGCCCCCGCATGTCTCACGGAATTCGGGCGACAGCTTGGCGCGGCCTCAGAATTCCACCCCGGCCTGTGCCTTGATGCCCGACCGGAAGGGATGTTTGACCAGTTCCATTTCCGTGACCAGGTCCGCCAGTTCGATCAGCGGCTCCTTCGCGTTGCGCCCGGTGCAGACGACATGGGTCATCGGCGGCTTGTGGTCGCGCAGGAAGGTCACGACCTCCTCCACATCCACGTAGTCGTAGCGCATGGCAATGTTGATCTCATCCAGAAGAACCATTCGGTTGCCCGGGTCCATGATCAGTTCCTTGGCCTTGGCCCATGCGGCCTGCGCCATCTCGATATCGCGGGTCTTGTCCTGCGTCTCCCAGGTGAAGCCTTCGCCCATCGTGTGAAATTCGCACAGATCGCCAAAGTTGTTGAGGATCAGGTCGCGTTCCCCGGTGCCCATGCCGCCCTTGATGAACTGGACCACGGCACAGGGCATCTCGTGCGCGATACAGCGAAAGATCATCCCGAAGGCCGAGGATGACTTGCCCTTGCCCTTGCCGGTATGAACGATGACGAGGCCCTTCTCGTCGGTCTTGGTCGCCATGATCTTGTCCCGCGCGGCCTTCTTCTTGGCCATCTTGGCGTTGTGGCGATCGGTATCGGGATCGGTGGGCGTATCGGTCATGGGGGCACTTTCGGAATAGGCTGCAAACGGGGCTGCGGACAGGTGGTCGTGTCACCCCGACCATCGGGGCTCGGTTGTCGGAGGTCAAGGAAACCGCCGCCGTCTGCCGGCCGCCTTCATTAACGTTTTGTTAGCCATCGCAGCGCAAGGTCGGGCATGTCCCGCGTTCTCCTACTGGCTGGTCTGCTTCTGTCGGCCTGCAACAGCCCGCACCCCATAGATGGTCTGCGCCGGTCCGGCACCGCCGAGGCGGGCGGGCACAGCTTCCATGTCAACTGGAACACGTCCGAGGCGCAGGCCACGCGCACGAACGCAACCTGGCGACCCGGATTGGCGGCCGTCACCGGGGCCGCGGTCCAGGCGACGGAGGAGGTGACGGGCTGCTCGGTCGTGCGAGGGTCCGCCATCGGGGATATCGCACTGATCCGGATGCGGCTTGATTGCGGGTAGGCACGGGGATGTCCGCGCGCTCACGGCTCCGCCGGCGTGCAGGTCGCGGTCACAGGCGGCCTATCGCCCCAGTTCGTCCAGCAAGGCGCGCGCGGAGTTCGATTTCGGCCGCCAAAGTCCGCGATCGACGGCCTCGCGCAGACGGTCCGCGATATCGGCCAGCGCAGGTGCGTTGGCCTCAGCGATGAAGGCGCGGGTGTCCTCGTCCTCCAGCACCGCTGCATGGACTAGGTCGAAGTGGTGGTCCCGCACCGCGCCGGTGGTCGCGGCGAAGGCGAACAGGTAATCCACCGTCGCCGCGATCTCGAACGCGCCCTTGTAGCCGTGGCGCTTGACGCCTTCGATCCATTTGGGGTTCACGACGCGCGATCGGACGACGCGGCCGATCTCTTCTTCCAACGTGCGGATGACGGGCCGTTCGGGGCGGGAATGGTCGTTGTGATAGACCGGGCGCGCACTGCCCTGCAACATTTCGACCGCCGCCGCGGCGCCGCCCTCGAACTGGTAGTAATCGTCCGAGTCGAGCAGGTCATGCTCCCGGTTGTCTTGGTTCTGGACGATGGCTTCGACCTGTCCCAGCCGCTGTCGCAGGCCGTCGTGATCGGCACTGCCTTCGCCCGTTCCGTAGGCGTATCCACCCCATTCCACATAGGCGCGGCCAAGATCGGCCGCATCCGTCCAGAGGCGTTCGTCGATCATGGCCTGCAAACCTGCGCCGTATGCGCCGGGTTTGGAGCCATAGACGCGCGCCGCCCCTTCGCCCGCCCGGAAACGGGCGGCTGCCGGGTTGTCCTCGTCGGCCTCATCCAGTGCCTGCACGGCGCGGGCTGCCCCATCCACAAGCGCCATCTGCTGCGGAAAGGCGTCGCGGAAAAAGCCCGAGACGCGCAGGGTCACATCCACGCGCGGCCGCCCCAGGGCCGTCGCCGGGATGATCTCGAACCCCACGACGCGCCGATTGGCGGTGTCCCAGCGGGGTTTGACGCCCATCAAGGCGAGGGCCTGCGCGATGTCGTCACCGCCCGTGCGCATGTTGGCGGTGCCCCAGGCGGTGACCAGCATTGCGCGCGGCCAGTCGCCATGGTCCTGCAGGTGCCGCTCGATCAGCAGGTTTGCGCTTTTCCATCCCAGTTTCCATGCGGTCGGCGTTGGCACGGCGCGGCTGTCGACCGAGTAGAAGTTGCGCCCCGTGGGCAATACATCGGGCCGTCCGCGGGTGGGGGCGCCGGATGGCGCCGGGGCGACGAACTGCCCTGACAGGGCGGTGAGGAGGCCCTCTCCCTCGTCCGGACCACAGCGGCGCAGCGTTGCTCGCAGGGTTTTGGCCTCGCAGAGGACCTGTTCCGTCGCGGACCCGGGGGCATCTGCCTCGGCGCGCAGCAGACGGGCGGCGTAATCCTCGATCCGCTCGACCGTGTCACCAAAGCTGCGCCAAGGCGCCTCGCCCGACAGGACATCGGGGCGCGGACCTTCCCATGGCACGGCCATGTCGCAGTCGAGTGGGTCGAACCCGAGGTCCAGATCGTCGGCAATCGCACGGGTCAGCGAGGCGCGATCGCCCCTCGGCAGGCGCAGCAGGGCCTGTAGCAGGTCGGTCTCCAGCCGCCCTACCGGCGATTGGCCAAAGATGTGCAGCCCGTCGCGGATCTGTGCCTCCTTGAGGTCGCACAGGTACGCATCCAGCTTTGCGAGGTCTCCGTCATCCCCCGAAAAGCCCGCGTCCACGTCCAACCCGGTAACGGAGGCGAGGCTCAGGATCTCCTCGCGCAACAGGTCGATGCGGCGCGGATCGACGCCCGCCGCCTCGTAATATTCGTCGACCAGCGCTTCGAGGTCGCGCATCGGTCCATAACTTTCCGCGCGGGTCAGGGGGGGCGTCAGGTGGTCGATGATCACGGCCTGTGCCCGGCGCTTGGCCTGCGTGCCTTCGCCTGGGTCATTGACGATGAAGGGATAGACATGCGGCATCGGCCCGAGTGCAATTTCGGGCCAGTCCTCGGCCCCTAGGGCAATGGCACGACCCGGCAACCATTCGAGGTTGCCATGTTTGCCCATGTGCACGATCGCGTCGGACTGCGCGCGCAGCCATGCGTAGAACGCGAGGTAGTTGTGCGGCGGCACAAGGTCGGGCGAGTGATAGCTGTCCGTCGGGTCAACGTTGTAGCCCCGCGCCGGTTGCAGGCAGACATGCACGGATCCGAACCTGTGGATCGACAGGGCGAAATGCCCGTTGGCGGCGTCCGCCGGGCTGTCGGGATCCGCAACGAAGAACGGGTCGTCCTCGGGCGCGCCCCATCTGTCCTCGATTTGTTGGCGGGCGATCAGGGGCAGCGTGTCGAAGAAGGCACGATAGTCCGCCAGCGAGAGGGCCTCGCCCCCCTGCCGGTCGGCGCGGTCCGTCAGCCAGTTGGTCGGCCCCGCCATCAGGCGGGCCATCAGGTCGGCGCTGTCGGTCGGCACGTCGGCCGTGGCATAGCCCGCGTCGCCCAAAAGGCGCAGCACGTGAACCGTGGCCGCCGGCGTATCGAGGCCGACACCATTCGCAAGGCGTCCGTCCTTGTTGGGATAATTCGCAAGGATCAGCGCCACACGACGCCGGGCGACCGGCAACCTGCGCAATACGCACCAATTCGCCAGCAGGTCCGCGACGAAGGCGATGCGGTCGCCATGCGCCTTCCACGTCGCGATCGGGCATTGGGTTTCCTCGTCAAAGAAAGCCTCGCCCTTGAAGCCGATGGCCCGCGTCAGGACGCGGCCGTCCAGTTCCGGCAAGGCGACGTTCATCGCGATGTCGCGCGCCGACAACCCCGTCAGCCCGTCCTGCCACGCGCCTTCGGTGCCCGAGGACAGAACGGCCTGAAACACCGGGGCGGCATTGGCCCATGGTTGCGACAAGGGGTTTGCGGCCGCGTCCCCGACCGCAAAGCTGGTCAGGTTCAGGATCGCATCGGGGGGCGCCTGTTCGAACAGCGTGCGCAGGGTTGCGGCGGATACCGCATCCTTCAGGGAGGCCACGAAGACCGGCATCGGGTTCAGGCCCTTGCGCAACATCGCGCGGACCATCCGGTTGACCGGGTTTAGGCCGGCTCCCTGCAACAGCGCGCGATAGAAGATCACCGGCACCACCGGCGCATCGTCCTGCCACTGTGCGCGCAGGTCGGCCAAGGTGGTGTCGCCCGTCATCCCGGGCCAATAAAGGCCTGCCCGCAACAGCGGGCGCGCAGGGGCCGGACGTGCCGTGTCCTCCAGCATGGCTTGCGCATGCGTCAGAAAAGTCGCGGCGTTCTGCGGCCCCCCTTCGACGAGGCAGGACCAGAGCGCATCGTAATCCGCATCCGAAACGGTCGACAGGTCGCGCAGTTCCGCGTCCGGCTTGTCGTCGCCGGGCAGGGCGGCAAAGGGCACGCCGGCCTCGTGCAGGCGCGCGGCGTATTGTTCCAACCCATACGTCCAATAGCCACGCCCCCCCAGCACCCGAGCGATCACGAGGCGCGCCTTCGTCGCACAGGCGTCAAGGTGCAGGTCGACGGACATCGGATGGCGCAGATGCATCAGGCTGGCCAGTCGCAGCGTCGGCGCGTCCGGCATCTGGCCGCGTGCATCCGACAGGGCCGCCAACTCCGTATCGGCGGCCGAGATCACGACCACGTCGGCGGGTGTCTGGCCCAGATCGACGGGCTCTCCTTCGTCGACGGCGCCGGGTTGCGCAGCAAGCAGATGCATGACGGACCTTCCGTTGGGGCCACGTGGGAAACCGGGGTTTGCGGGACCGCGCCGATGGGTGCAAGAGGGGGGCGACAGGAGAGACACCATGACCACATCTATGATTCAGCCCCAGATGACCGACGAGGTGGCGATGGCCATCGCACAGGGCCGCCCGGTCGTCGCGCTGGAATCCACCATCATCAGCCACGGAATGCCTTGGCCCCGCAACGCCGAGGTGGCCCTTGCCGTCGAGCAGGCCGTGCGGGACGAGGGCGCCGTGCCCGCAACCATCGCGGTGATCGACGGGATCTGTTGCGCCGGTCTGTCGCCCGCACAGGTAGAACGGCTGGGCCGCGATACGGATGTCGTCAAGGCGGCGTCCCGTGATCTGGGCGCCTGCCTCGTCCGGGGGCAGACGGCCGGCACGACGGTCAGCGCGACGATGCGCATAGCGGCGCTGGCGGGTATCGACGTCTTTGCCACCGGCGGTGTCGGTGGCGTCCACCGGGGCGAGGGCATGGACATCAGCGCCGACCTGACGGAGCTTTCGGTGACGGATGTCCTCGTGGTCTGTGCCGGTGTGAAATCGATCCTCGACATCCCCCGGACGCTGGAAATGCTCGAAACCCTGCGCGTTCCGGTGGTGACCTATGGCGCGAACGAGTTCCCCGCGTTCTACACGCCGCACTCCGGTATCGACGCGGGCGAACGTTTCGACGACCCCGCCCAGATCGCGGCGGCGCGGTCCGCGAACCGGCGGGTCGGGATGACGACGGGCATGCTGGTGGCGAACCCGATCCCTGCGGCCGATGCATTGGACGCGCAGGAAATCGGCGCGACGATCGAGGCATCCCTGGCCGCGGCCGAGGCACAGGGCATCACCGGCAAGGATGTCACCCCGTTTCTGCTTGGCCGGTTGAACGAGGTGACGGACGGCACGGCCCTTGCGGCGAACATCGCGCTTGTGCTCAACAATGCGCGCCTGGCCGCACGGATCGCGGTGGCTGGCGCAAATCCCGGCGTCTGGGCCTAATCCGCGGGACGCTCGAAGAACAGACTGCCGGGGCCGGATCGGTAGGCCCCGAAAGGCCCGCAGGGAACAAATCCGTGGCGCACATAGAGGCGGTGCGCCGCGTCGAGGCCGGGCCCTGTCTCCAACCGGAGCAGGGGCCGCCCCTCGGCCTTCGAGGTGTCGATCAGGCAGGTCAGGACAGCATCCGCCACGCCAAGGCCGCGTGCCGCCGGCGCAGTGAACATCGATTTCACTTCGCTGTAGCCGTCACGCAGGGCGATGGCCCCGGTGCCCAGCACGGCTTCGCCCTCGGTCGCCGCGAAAAACCGTATGTCCGGCGCGCACAACGCATCGATATCGAGGAAATGATTGTCTTCCTCCGCGAACATCGCGCGCATCAGGGCATGCGACTGCGCCAGCAGAAGGGCGCAGCCGGGCGTGCGGGGATCGGCGCGCGCGACGATCACGCCAGCGCGGCCTCGATCGCTGCGCGGTCCAGTCCCGCCTGACCGATGACGACAAGGCGTGTGCCGCGCGCATCCGCACCCAGAGGACGATCGAAGTAGTGATCGACGCGCGGTCCCACCGCCTGCACCGTCAGGCGCATCGGCTTGCCCGCGACCGAGGCGAACCCCTTGAGGCGCAGAATGCCATGGTCACGGATCACGCCGGACACCTTGGCGGCGAAGGCGGCGGGGTCCGTGATTTCGGGCGTGGTCACGACGAAGGATTCGAAGGCGTCGTGGCCGTGCTCATGTTCGTGCGCGTGGTGATCGTCATGGTGGTGGTCATGGTGATCGTCGCCGTGGTCATCGTCGTGGTGATGGTGGTGATGCACTTCGTGGCGGGCGGCGATGTCGTCCTCTGCGCCTTGACCACGACCCAGAAGGACATCGGCCGGCAAGGCGCCCATCGCAGCCGGCAGGACCTGAACGCCGTCGCGTGCCTCGTCCCGCAGACGTGCGACAAGAGCGTCCGTGCCATCGCCCAGCAGGTCGGCCTTGTTGACGACAATCATGTCGGCGCAGGCCACCTGATCGGCGTAAAGCTCGGACAGCGGCGTCTCATGGTCCAGCCCGTCGTCGGCGGCACGCTGCGCATCGACGGCGGCAACGTTTGCGGCAAAGGTGCCATTCGCGACGGCGGGCCCGTCCAGCACCGTCACGACGCCATCGACGGTCACGCGGGTCTTGAGACCCGGCCAGTTGAACGCCCGGACCAAGGGTTGGGGCAGGGCAAGGCCGCTGGTCTCGATCACGATGTGATCAGGGGGCGTGTCGCGCGCCAGCAGAGTCTCCATCGTGGGGATGAAATCGTCGGCCACGGTGCAGCAGATGCAGCCGTTCGACAGCTCGACGACGTCATCCTCGGTGCAGGATTCGATGCCACAACCGGTCAGGATGCCGCCATCGACGCCAAGGTCGCCGAATTCGTTGATGATCAGCGCGATGCGTCGCCCGCCTGCATTCTGCAGCAGGTGACGGATCAGCGTCGTCTTTCCGGCGCCGAGGAAACCGGTGACGATGGTGGCGGGAATTTTGGTTTGCATGGGGAATGTCCTTGCGCCGCAACGGCAAAGAACGGCCCCCGAGGGGACCGTTCCATCCGTCGCCGGAAAAGAGGGATCAGGCGGCGTTGTAGAGGCGCGGCGTGACCAGTTTGGAACCATCGAGGCCACGCATCGACTTGGCCAATGCCAGCACGGCAAGGTCGGCCACGGGCTCAATGATGACGACCAGCATGTAGGCTGCGCCGAACGACAGGACGGCGGCCATGTTCTCGGCGCCTACGCCCTGACCGTAGATCGCCCAGAAGGCCACCCAGGCAACGACGCCACCCTGATAGGCCGCCGACAGTTTCAGAACCTGTGCGTAGGACAGATCCACGTAAGCCGTGTCCGGAGCGATCACCTTGCGGGCCAGCGCGAAGATCGCGAACATCGGGACCAGCAGGGTCGTCACGTTGACGAAATACATCGGCAGGTCGGAGGGGGCGAAGAGCATCCCCTGGATCAACAGGCCCGCCGCCAGTCCGATCGCCGCAGGGGCGACGCCAAGCAGCAGGAACAGTGTCGTCCCCAGAATGAAGTGAACCTCCGAAACGCCAACCGCGAAATGGGGCATCAGTTCGAAGAAGATGAAGACACCAACAGTGGCGATCACGCTGCGCAGGGCAAGCGCCGGCACGCCATGGGCCTTGATGTCCTGCCACGCCAGCTTGGCGGTATAACCAGCGGCGGCAGCGGCGGTCCCATAGGCCAGCACCATTTTGGCGCCGTGGACGATTCCCGGTTCGATGTGCATCTTTGTCTCTCCTTTGACCCGTCTCCCCGACGGGCTGGAATTGCGTTTGCGCAGGGCTGGTCTCCTGGCTTGCGGGTCGAAGCTTGGTGCCGCCTTCCCAGATCCATCGGACCCAGTGGCATATCGGCACCGCGCTCACCGCTCACAGTCGCGGGGGCGGCTGCGGTCTCGGGTTCCTGTTTGGATCCCCCTCACCGCATTCCCATTTCATTCCCCTGTCGCTTGGGCGCATCGGGGAAACCTTGCCATCCCGTGATGCGCCCGGTCACGGCGGCGGTCAAGCGCGATTGCGACAGGTTGGCGCAAGCGGGCGGCAAGGAAGGGAGCGCTGCCCCTGGCCTTTGGCCCCCCGGAGGTATCTCGGGCCAGAGGGCGGGGCGCGCGCTCCATTCTGCGCCTATCTTGTGGATAAGTCGGTGGTTGCGATGCGAATGGCGGGTCAGGCGGTTGACCCGGTCGGACAGCGGGCGACACTGCGGAATGCGCTTTTCCCGTCTGCGTCTCAATGGCTTCAAGAGCTTCGTTGACCCGACCGACCTGATCATCGGCGACGGGCTGACCGGTGTGGTCGGGCCGAACGGATGCGGCAAGTCCAACCTGCTGGAGGCCCTGCGCTGGGTCATGGGGGAAAACCGGCCCACCGCCATGCGGGGTGGCGGGATGGAGGACGTGATCTTTGCAGGCGCCGCATCGCGCCCGGCCCGCAATTTCGCAGAGGTGACGCTGGCGCTGGACAATGCCGAGCGGTTGGCCCCGGCGGCGTTCAACGATACCGATGCACTGGATGTGGTGCGGCGGATCACGCGGGATGCAGGCTCTGCCTACAAGCTGAACGGCAAGGACGTGCGGGCGCGGGACGTGCAGATGCTGTTCGCGGATGCGTCGACCGGGGCACATTCCCCCGCGCTGGTGCGGCAGGGACAGATTTCCGAGCTGATCAATGCCAAGCCGCAGAAACGGCGCCGCATTCTGGAAGAAGCGGCGGGCATTTCGGGCCTGTATCAACGGCGGCACGAAGCCGAATTGAAGTTGAACGGGACGGTGACGAACCTAGCGCGCGTCGATGACGTGGTCGAGCAGCTGGCGGGGCAGTTGGCCACGCTTGCGCGACAGGCCCGGCAGGCGGCCCGTTACCGCGAAATCGGCGCGGCACTGCGACAGGCCGAGGGGCTGTTGCTGTTGGTGCGGTGGCGCGTGGCCGACAAGGCCCGCGCCGAGGCGGATGCCACCTTGCGGTCCTGCCTGCTTGCTGCGGCAACGGCCGAGCGGGAGGCCGCGGCTGCCGAGGCGCAGCGCGTTGCAGCGGAGGACGCATTGCCGCCGTTGCGCGAGGAAGAGGCGATCGCCGGTGCCATCCTGCAACGTCTGGAGGTCAGCCGCGACACCCTGTCCGAGAGGGAGAAGGCCGCGCAGGCAACGGTCGGTCGGTTGACCGGGGCCCTAGCACGGCTGGCGCGCGACGCGGAACGGGAGGCCGGGTTGAACGCTGACGCGCGCGGAACCATCGAGACACTGCTGGTGGAGCGCGCGACCTTGGAAGCGGCGTCCGACGGTCAGGATACCGCCATCGCAAGCGCCCAGAATGCCGCACAGGACGCCGCTCGTATCCTGGCCGAGCGCGAGGCGGAGTATTCGCAATTGACCGAGGATACGGCGCGCCTGTCGGCCCGGCACCAATCCGTGGCCCGCCTGTCCGAGGACGCCGACGCCCGGATTTCCCGCGCAATCGCCGCACGCAACGCGGCGGAGGCGCAGGCAGAGGTGGCGCGCAGATCGCTGGCGGACGCCGAGGCGGAGCAGGGCGCCGCGCAGACGCGCCTGACACGGGCGCAGGATCAGGTCGACGCGACGGATACCGCCCTGTCCGACGCAGAGGCCGCGCGGGAGGCGGCGCAGGACAGCGAGGCCAAGGCACGGACGGAACGGGCAGAGGCCGACGGGATCGCAGGCACCCTCGGGGCGGAGGTCAGTGCCTTGTCGAACCTGCTGGCGCGCGCGACCGGCGAGGGCGAGCCGCTGCTTGACACGCTGACCGTGGAGCCGGGGTTCGAGGCGGCGCTGGGGGCGGCCTATGGCGATGACCTGCGGGCAGGTCAGATCGGAGAGAACGAGGCGGAGGAGGCAGGCTGGGCCAGCCTGCCGCCCTATGACCGGGTCCCGAGGTTGCCGGACGGGATCGCCCCGCTGGCGGCGCATGTGCGCGCGCCCGAGGTTCTGGCCCGTGGGCTGGATCAGATCGGTCTCGTCGAGGCGGAAGAGGCCGCGCAGATGCAGGCGCGGCTTATGCCGGGTCAGGTCCTCGTGTCGCGGGACGGGGACATGTGGCGGTGGGATGGGTTCCGCGCGACTTCGCAGGCGGCCCCCTCGGCGGCGGCCCTGCGGTTGCAACAGGTGAACCGGTTGGCCTCGCTGAGGCAGGATCTGGAGGAAGCAACCGCACGGGCGGACGGCACCCGTGCTGCGCATGACGCGCTGGGCCGTGTGCTGGCAGATGCGCGTGACGCCGAGACCCGCGCACGCGATGCGCGGCGCGATGCGGACCGGTCCCTGACCGAAGCGGGCCGCGCGCTTGCCCGGGTCGAGGGCACGAAGAACACGGCGGTCGCGCGCCTCGAGACGGCGCAGATGGCCGTCGGTCGGCACGAGGCCGAGATCGGCGAAGCGGAACAGGCCAAGGCGGAGGCCGACGTGGCGCGGGCCGCCCTGCCGCCATTGGACAGCGCGCGCGACACGCTCGAGTCGGTGCGTGCGACTGTCGAAGGCGCGCGGACCGAAATGATGGCCCGGCGGGCCAAGGCGGATGAGATCAAGCGCGAAGCCGCGGCGCGCGATCGTCGGCTGGGCGATGTCGCGGCCGAAATGGCGCGCTGGCAAACGCGTCTGGACACGGCGGATACGCAGCTGGCGGACCTCGAACGACGGCAGGACGGGTTGAGGGCCGAGTTGGAGAATGCAAGGCCGATCCCGGAGCAACTGGCCCAGCAGCGCGCGGCCCTGACGGAGGAGATCCGACAGGCGGAAGACCGCAGGAAGGCCGCGATCGATGCCAGAGCCGCTGCAGAGACCGCGCAACGGGATGCCGTAACCGCCGCACGCGAGGCGGATCGCAGGGCCGGCACGGCACGTGAGGCACGCGCCGCGGCGCAGGCCCATCTGGAGGCCGCGGATACGGGGCGAGCCGCCGCAGAGGCGCGGATCGCAGAGGAGCTGGACTGCTCGCCACGGGACCTCATCGAATCGCTGGGCGACGCGGCGCAGGCAGAGGTGGGTATCGGGGCCGTCGAAGCCGATGTCGGACGCCTGAAGCGCCAGCGCGATGCATTGGGGGCGGTCAACCTGCGCGCCGAGGAAGACGCCCGGGAGGTACAGGCCGAACACGACCTGCTGCTGTCGGAGAAGGCCGACCTTGATCAGGCCGTCTCGGAACTGCGCGCCGGGATCGCCGCCTTGAACAAGGAGGGGCGGCAACGTCTGCTGGATGCTTTCGGAACGGTGAACCGCAACTTCTCGATGCTGTTCCGGCACCTCTTTCAGGGTGGCGAAGCGCGGCTGGAACTGGTCGAAAGCGACGACCCCCTCGAAGCGGGGCTGGAGATCATGTGCCAGCCGCCGGGCAAGAAGCTGTCGACCCTGTCTCTGTTGTCGGGCGGGGAACAGACGCTGACCGCGCTGGCGCTGATCTTTGCGGTCTTCCTGGCAAACCCTGCGCCGATCTGCGTTCTGGACGAGGTGGATGCGCCGCTGGATGATGCGAACGTCACGCGGTTCTGCGACATGCTTGACGAGATGACCCGCCGCACCGATACGCGGTTCCTGATCATCACCCATCACGCCGTCACCATGGCGCGCATGGACCGGCTGTTCGGCGTGACGATGGTGGAACAGGGCGTGAGCCAGCTCGTGTCCGTCGATCTGAAGAAGGCGGCCGCCATGGTGGCCTGAGGTTCGCGGTTGACCGCAGGCGGCCGGGCAGGTCACGGTCGAACATGATTGAAAGGGCAGGCCTGCTCATACCGGCGACGAACCGGTCAAACGTCGTGGACAGCTTGCCGTCCAAACGCCATCTCTTCGGGGTCAGCATCGAAACCATCGACACCGTGCATCTGTCCAAGGCGACCGATTTTAACAGATCACGGTCCAATTATTGAGGAAGTCACAGTTTGGTAGGAACCCTGCAAGGGTATCGCGCGTCTGGCAGCATGATACTCAACATCGAAGCAAAACTGTCCTATCAGCTCGAGGACCTGACCGATCTGCTGTTGCAGGTCGAGGTTGCCCGCATGTCCGGTCAGGAAGTTGCGCAGGACGCCCTGTTCACGACCAACGTCAACGGTTTTCGGCGCATCACCGGCGAAGCTGCCTTGGGCAAACGGGCATGGATGCAGGCCGGGGGACAGTTCGACCTGACCTATCAGGCCGAAGTGTCCGTAACGCGGCCCGACCCGGACCTGACCCGGATGGATGCCGCCGCGCCGCGCAGCCTGACGGGCGAAGCGACCTCGTTCCTCATGCCATCGCGCTATTGCCCGTCGGATGAGTTTCAGGCCTTCGTCGCGGCCGAGTTCGGCGACCTGTCGGGCGGGCGCCTGTTGATGGCGATGCGCGACTGGATCGAAGACGCGTTCACCTATGTGCCCGGCGCAAGCGGGCCGGGCACGACCGCGCGCGATACCTTCGTTCAGCGACAGGGCGTTTGCCGCGACTATTCCCACGTCCTGATCGCGATGGCGCGCGCCGCCGGTATCCCCGCGCGCATGGCAAGCGTCTATGCGCCCTACGTCGATCCACCCGATTTCCATGCCGTCACCGAAGTCTGGCTGGAGGACGCGTGGCATCTCGTCGATGCGACCGGCATGGCCTTGCCGTCGCAGATGGCGGTGATCGGGGTGGGGCGCGATGCGGCGGACGTGTCATTCCTGACGTCCTTCGGACGCGCCGATTTCGTCTATCAACAGGTCAGTGTCGCGGTCGCCGATCCATCATAGACGATCCAGCAGCGCAGGCGTCGGCCACGCGTCGGCCGGCAGACCCAAGCGGCGTTGTTCCGCCTGAACGGCCCTGCGCGTCAATCGACCGAGAATGCCGTCGACCGCGCCCACATCATGACCGCGGGCGATCAACCTTTGCTGCAAGATGCGCATCTGGTCATCGGAAAGGGCGGGCGGCGCAGAGCCTGCGTCGAACACCGGCGCCCCTGACAGGCGGGTCGCAAGATAGGCGGCGGTGGTGACATAGACGAAGCTCTGGTTCCATTCGAACAGCACGTCGTAGTTGGTAAATGCAAGAAAGGCCGGTCCGCGGCGCCCCTGCGGCAGCAGGAGGGATGCGGACATGTCATTCGTCATTCCCATCGCCGGACCGCGGAGGGTGACGCCATCCGCCAACCACGCGCCGGCCGTGCGCTTGGTATCCAGCCCGGTCTGCGCCCAGTCTAGCGTGTCCGGCACGGTCACCTCGATCAGCCAGGGCTGTCCCGGTTGCCAGCCGATATCGCGCAGGAAACGCGCACCGGAGAACAGCGCATCGGGTACGGATGTCTTCAGCGTCACGCGGCCGTCGCCATCCCCGTCCACCCCGCGTTCGAGGATGTCTGCCGGCAGCATCTGAACCTGACCGATCTCGCCCGCCCAGGCCCCTGTCGTCGACAGGTCGAATTGCCCGCGCCTGAACAGCTCCAGCGCGGCGAAAACCTGCGGACGAAACAGCTCGGGGCGGCGGCAGTCATGGGCGAGCGTGACGAGCGAATTGAGCGTGTTGAAATCACCCTGCACCGCGCCGTAGTCCGTCTCCAACGCCCAGAACGCCAGAAGCACACCGCGCGGAACACCGTACCGCGCTTCGACCTCGTCGAAGATCTGCGCGTGGCGGTCGGCGTTGGCGGCACCATTGCGCAGGCGCGCACCCGAGATGACACGGCGCGCAAAGTCCACGAACTCCAACCGGAAGACGCCCTGATTGCGATCCGCGTCCAAGGTCCGCTGATCCTGCCGAACGGGTGCAAAGAATGCGTCGATGGTGCCTGCGTCATAGCCCATTTGCGCGGCCTCGCCGCGCATGCCCTGCACGAAATCGCGGAAATCGCCGCCGCAGGTCTGCGCAAGGGCCGGGGTGGCGCAAGACAGGGCGAAGACGAGGGGAAGAACACGCATGTCTGTTTCCTTCGCTAGAAAAGGCCGATCAGCAGGGCGAGCGCCAGTGCACCGGCCCAGGTGCGCCAAAGCACCTTGCACGCCCGGTCGATATCGTCGGGGCCTGCATCGCGCCGACCGTTCGGGTTGACCCACGGAAATTCCTGCATCTCGCCGTCGTAACTGCGCGGGCCGGACAGGGCCACGTCCAGCACCGGCGCGATAGCCGCCTCGGGCCAGCCGGCATTCGGGGATCGATGCAGCGCGGCGTCGTTCGGAACCCGGGCCCAAGCCGCGAAGGCGCCATGCGTCACGAGGATCAGGATGGCCGTCAGCCGCGCAGGCACCCAGTTGAGCAGATCGTCCAATCGGGCCGAGGCCCAGCCGAATTCCTCGTAGCGGTCGGTGCGGTAGCCGATCATGCTGTCCGCGGTGCTGATCGCCTTGTAGGCCAGCATCGCGGGCAACCCACCGATGGCGAACCAGAACGCGGGTGCGATGATGCCGTCCGACAGGTTCTCGGCCCCGCTTTCGATGGCGGCCCGGCTGATCTGCGACGGGTTCATGCGGGCGGTATCGCGGCCCACGATCATCGCCACAGCACGCCGTCCGGCAGCAACGCCGTCGGCCCGCAGGGCGGTGGCGACCGCGCGGACATGTTCGATCAGGCTGCGCTGCGCCAACAGGATCGCGGCGGCGACAACTTCCAATACACCGAAATCGGGTATCACGGCGATCAGCCCGCCGATCCCCCAGCCAAGAACCAACAGGACAAGGGCGGCGACGACACCCTTGGCGCGCTTCGCAGATCCCCGGTTCAGCGTCCGGTCCAGCCAACCGACCACACGTCCCAGCAGGACCGCAGGATGCGGCACACGGGACCACAGGGCCTGCGGCTCGCCCAGCAGGGCATCGAGGATCATGGCGGCCGCCAGCATCAGGCCAACGCGCCTTCCACACGGTCCCAGCTACCCGAGGGGGGCAGGCCAAGGCGGACCCAGCGATCCGAATAGGGAAAGATCCGCGACCAGATCGCGGATCTGGCAAGCCGGTCCTGAAACGCGCGGGAGTCATCGACCTCGTATAGGCGGAACAGATCGGTTCCGCCCACCAAGGCGCCGTGTCGCGCCATCAGTCCATCCAGACGGCGGGCATCACGGGCCAGACGGTGACGCGTGGCGTCCGCCCAGTCAGGATCGGACAGGGCCGCGGTTCCCGTGCGCAGGGCAGGTCCGGACACTGGCCAGGGACCAAGACGGTCGCGCAACCGTCCGATCGTCGTCGGATCGCCTATGGCAAATCCGAGGCGCAGACCGGCGAGGCCCCAGAACTTGCCGAAACTCTTGAGGATGACGACGTTCGGGCGGCTTGCGGCCCGCACAAGCGACGCCTCGGGCATCACGTCGCAAAAGCTTTCGTCGACGATGGTGATCGGTGCGAAATCGGCCTCCTGCCAGATACGCCCGTCCGGGTTGTTGGGATGCACGAGAACACGCACGTCGGCGGGGCCGGGGGCGGTCTTGTGACCCGCCCATGCGGCGGCATGTTCGTTGTAGGTCGGCGCCGGAATATCGACGGACATTTCGGCGTCGAACGTCGATGGCAAGGCTGCGATCACCGATGACAGGCCCGGTGCGGCCAGAAGGTCCGCGCCCTCGGGCACCTGCCAGAAACGCCGCGCCGCCTGATTTAGGGCGGTTGTCGCGTCGCGGTCCGGCAGGGCCGTCCAGTCGGACGGCGCGAACGCGGGCAGGGGATAGGGATTGGGGTTGATGCCCGTGGACAGATCGAGCCAATCGGTCCCGCCCCATGTGTCGCGGGCCGCATCGAGGCCACCGCCGTGGTCGCGCTGCCTCGCCATATCAGTCGAGGGGCGGGTGACGCGTGACGAAATGGCCCTTGATCGCCACGGGCCATTCGCGGAACGGCACCACGCCCGTTTCGGCAGCCGCATGTTTGGCGGCATAGGCGACGATCCCCTCTGCGGCCTCGGCGTGCGGCTCGAACCGGCCAAGCGTATAGTTCATCTTTCCATGCGCCTGCAGGGTCACGTTGCACCCTCCGCTGCATCCCATCAGGCAGGAATGCCGACGTGTCTCCACGTCCGGTGCGTCCCTGGCGGCGGCTTCGATCAGGGTGGCCAGGCGTTCACCGTCCGTGACGCCCGATGTCGCATCCCAATCGTCGCGTTTGCAGGTATCGCAGATGGTAATGACTGTCGGCATGGGTGGCGCCCCCTTCGATGATGATCGGCACTGCTGACCACAGCGGGCGCTGAAGAGCAACTGCGGCGCAAGAACGCGCAGACGACCGCGCATGCGAGGATGAGCAGTTCGGCCTTAACCGTCTGTTAACCAAGAACTGCGTACCACCACCTGAACGGGCGGGCGATACCATCGAGGACAGACCATGACCGATTTTTGTGCCAATTCCGGGTCTGGCCCTTCGTATGCGGGGTCTGGCCCTTCGCGAGAGAAGCCCGTCGTTCTGTCTGTCGGGTTCTGCCTGTCTGCCGCGGGGCCGGACGACCCGGATCCGTATCGCGATTTTCATGCGGAAGTCGCGCACAGTCAGGCACAGGCGGTCGCGATGATGTTCGAACTGTCGCCGGCGGTCGTGCTGATCGACCTCGGGTTGCAGGACGGCAGCCCCCTCGCGGTTGCTGATTTCGTCAGCTACCGGCACCCGGACGCGCGAGTGATCTTCGTCAGCGATCAGAACCTGTTCATGGACGGGTCGCTGTTCAGCCATTGCGCCAACGTCCATGCCCATATTCCACAGGGCATGGCGGAACCCGACATGATCGCCCTCGTCGGCTATCACGCCGGGATCAGCGGTGGGAATGACCGGTAGGGGCGGGCAGCCCGTCAGATCAGCTGCCGCCCGTGCGGGGCCATCCAGTCCATCACGGGGTTGATCGGGATGATCCGGTTCGGATTTATCGTCTCGTGGCTATAATGATAATGCCGGACGATATGGTCCATGTTGACCGTATCGGCCACGCCGGGCACCTGGAACAATTCCCGCGTATAGGGCCATAGGTTCGGATAATCGATCAGGCGGCGGCGGTTGCATTTGAAGTGCAGGTGATACACCTCGTCGAACCGCACAAGCGTGGTGAACAGGCGCCAATCGGCCTCGGTCAACCGATCGCCGGCAAGATAGCGCCGGTCCGCCAGCAGGGCGTCGACCCAATCCAGCGCATCGAAAAGGGCCGTGACCGCATCGTCATAGGCGGATTGCGTCGTGGCAAAACCGGACTTGTACACACCGTTGTTGATGTCCGGATAGACCCGGTCGTTGATCCTGTCGATCTCGGGGCGCAGGTCTTCGGGATAGAAATCCTGCGTATCACCGGTGAGCCCGTCAAAGGCGGAATTGAACATGCGGATGATCTCGGAGGATTCATTGGACACGATCGTGCCCTGTTCCGTGTCCCACAGGATCGGAACGGTCACGCGGCCCGACACCTTCGGGTCCGCGCGCAGATAGATGTCGCGTGCAAAAGGCAGGTCGAACAGACGATCGCCGGTCGCGCCCGGGAAATCCGTCCGGAACGTCCAGCCGTCCCCCAGCATGTCGGGATGCACGACCGAAACGGCGATCATGTCCTCGAGTCCCTTGAGGGCGCGGAAGATCAGCGTCCTGTGCGCCCAGGGACAGGCGTAGGAGACATAGAGGTGATAGCGACCCGCCTCGGCCTTGAAGCCGGCGGATCCGGTCGGACCGGCGCTGCCGTCCGCGGTGATCCAGTTTCGGAACCCCGCGGTCGACCGGACAAATTTGCCGCCGGTCGATTTTGTGTCGTACCATTCGTCCCGCCAGACGCCGTCCACAAGCTTGCCCATCTCGAATGCTCCCTATTCGTCGGCTCTACACCTAGAGGGTAGGATGCATATCCACAGCCTGCACCGGGGCGCAGGACATGCGCGCCCGCGAACACGAAGGGGCCCGGCGGCCCGGATCGGCCCGCTTATTCGAAAATGCCCGCCACGGCCCCGCACAGCATGAAGGCGCGGGCGGTGCGCGTGTCGGTCATCCGCGTGATCTCGCTGTCGGTCGCGTCTTCGCAGAACGCGCTGAAGACGCGGTCGAACATCCTCAGAAAGTGATGCACCGCGTCCCGAAACACGGGATCCCGCTTCATCCGCGCCGATGTCAGGGCAAGCGAAGACCGATCGCGGACCCCGGCAAGGTCGCGGATATCCTCGCCGCGCAGACCTTCGGCAAAGCCGCGCCAGATCGAAGCATTGGCCCGATGCGGTGACAGGTCATCCATGTAGATGCTTTCCTGGCTCAGCAGGGTCAGCACATCCTGTGCGGCGGTGATCAATTGTGCCGTCTGATGGTGTTCCAACGCGCGCCGCAGGACGCGGAACCCTTCCGTGTCGCGCTCGTTCTCGGGGAAGTTCATCGCGCGGATGAAATCCTCGGGGGGCAGGGGGTCGCCTTCGGAGCGCGCTTCCAATGCAAGCGTGGGCTGTTGCGGGGCCTGTGGGCGGCGGGGCGCCTCGAGGACCTTCTCGGTCGGGGTGGCGGCGTGCAGGCCGGCCACCTCCGCGCCGAGGACGGCTTGGGCACGGGCGACGGTGTCGATGCGTTCTTCCATGTCACGTTTCAGCGAAACGCCGGCCATCTGCTGCTGCTCGACGTAGGACAGGCGCATGGCATCGATGGCGGCCTGCAGGCGTTCGCTCTCCTCGCGCATCGTGCGCGCGGTGCGCGCCGCCGAGGCGGCCACCCAGACAAGGGCGACGGGCAGGAAGACGCCAAGGATCGTCATCATGAAGCCCAGCGGATCGCGCGCCGACAGCCGGGCCTGAACGGGGTCGAGGGTCAGAAAGAACCAGCCAATCAGCCCGAGCCAGGAAAAGCTAAGCACGAGGGCGGCGATTTCGATGGTTGAAATACCGTCATGCCGGCTTGGGCGGCTGCGGCCCGCGGACTGTGTGATGACGGGCGCCGCCAAGGGCGCGCGCACGGACCCCCCGGATGCCGGGGGCTGCGGCTCTGACCTCTTGGCGTCCGTCATGGGGCGGTCCCTACTTGTAGACGACTTCGGCAACCTCGTAGGCGCGTGCGCCACCGGGGGTGCGGACTTCGACGCTGTCGCCCTCCTCCTTGCCGATAAGGGCACGGGCGAGGGGCGATTTGATGTTCAGAAAGCCGTTCTCGATATCGGCCTCCTGCTCACCGACCAGCTGATAGGTCTTCTCCTCGTCGGTATCTTCATCGATGATGGTGACGGTCGCACCGAACTTGATCGACCCGCTGAGCTTGGACGGATCGATGACCGAGGCGAGCGAGATCAACCCCTCCAGCTCCTTGATGCGTCCTTCGATGAAGGAGTGCTTTTCACGGGCGGAGTGATACTCCGCGTTCTCCGACAGGTCGCCATGTTCGCGGGCTTCCGCGATCGCGGCGATGATTGCCGGGCGCTCGACCGACTTGAGTTTCTTCAATTCGACCTGCAGCGCGGTCATGCCGCGCGGCGTCATGGGAATTTTTTCCAAAGGATTCTCCTGCCGTGCGCGGGACGCACGTCTGCTTCGTGTTGAGGGCGAGACTAGGTGGCGTGGCGGTGACGCGCAACACGTCGCATGATCTGCGCGTGTCAGCCCGTGCTGATGTCGTGCCGACCCCGCAAGGTCCGGGCTAGCTGGGGCAGCGGATTGACCATATCGCGGTCCGGTCCCGTCAGATCGAGTATCGGCAGGCCCGCGGCCCGCGCGGATGCAAGGCCAGCGGGCGTATCCTCGATGGCAAGGCAGTCCTCCGGTGCGGTGGCAAGCATCGCCGCGGCATAATGGTAGCAATCCGCCGCCGGTTTGCCGGCGACGACCTGCTCGGTCGCCACGATCGTGTCGAAAACCTCCGGCGCAAGATCGAGCCCCTCGAACACCGCCTGTGTCCAGGCCGAGGGCGTGCTGACCACGAGGCCCAGAGCGATTCCGGCCCGGCCGGCCGCTTCGATAAGATCGTACAGACCGGCGCGCGGCGTCAGCGGGCCCTTGGCCAGAGCGGTGCCGAAGTAATGGTTCCGTGCGTCGAGGACACTGCCGATCGGCACGGCGCGATCATCCCAGGTCGGCCGCCGTGCGCGTGTGAACCGTTCCAGCCCCGCCCGACGCCCGCCTGAAAAGTCCAGCCCGTGTTCGCGGAAGGCGTTGCGAAACGCCTGCCGCCGCAGAAACACGGTATCGGCGAGCACCGCGAGGGAGCCCAGAAAGATAGCCTTCATGTGATCGGTGCTCCGCCAAGGCGCGACCCGCGTCGCACGGTCCTCGTCGCTTTCCATCACCCAAACGCACTTGGGCCCCGAGGTTCAAGGGGAAACCGAACCTGACACTCCGATGCCAACCGAACCTGACAGGTGGATGCCCGTTTCCGTGGCTTTCGCCTCGGATGGCGGCACGGGGTCGCCATCGATGCCGCAAGCCGCCAGTATCGGGAGCAACGCAAGGATCACGTACTTCATGACAGGGCCGCCTTCCAACGGGCGGCCTGCTGTCTGACGTTCGCCGGCGACGTGCCACCATAGGACGTGCGCGAGGCGACCGAATTGTGCACGCCAAGCACGTCGAAGACCTGTTGCGTGATGTCGCCGTGCACCGATTGCATCTGGTCCAGCGTCAGATCCGGCAGGTCGATGCCCGCATCCTCGGCCAACTTGACCAATGCGCCGGTGACATGGTGCGCCTCGCGGAACGGCATGTCGAGCGTGCGCACCAGCCAGTCCGCCAGATCGGTTGCCGTCGAAAACCCGGAGGCGGCGGCGGCCTCCAGATTATCTTTCTGCGCGGTCATGTCCGCGACCATCCCGGTCATCGCGGCCAGCGCCAGCATCAGGCTGTCGGCGGCGTCGAACACCTGTTCCTTGTCTTCCTGCATGTCCTTCGAATAGGTCAGCGGCAGGCCCTTCATCACCATCAGCAACGCCGCCTGCGCCCCGAAGATGCGCCCGATCTTGGCACGCAGCAGTTCGGCGGCATCCGGGTTGCGTTTCTGCGGCATGATGCTGGACCCGGTCGACCAGCGATCCGACAGGCGCACGAACCGGAACTGCGCCGACGACCAGATCACCAGTTCCTCGGCCAGGCGGCTGAGGTGCATCGCGCAGATCGACGAGGCCGACAGGAACTCCAGCGCGAAATCGCGGTCGGACACGGCGTCCAGCGAATTGGCGGCGGGACGGTCGAAGCCCAGCGCCTCTGCCGTCATCTCCCGGTCGATGGGGAAGGATGTGCCGGCAAGCGCGGCCGTCCCGAGGGGGCATTCGTTCATCCGTTTCCGGGCATCCTGAAACCGCGACAGGTCACGGGCGAACATCTCGACATAGGCCAGCATGTGGTGGCCCCATGTCACCGGCTGTGCCGTCTGCAGGTGGGTGAAACCGGGCATCACCCAATCGGCGCCCGCCTCGGCCTGTGCAACGAGGGCGGACATCAGGCGGGGCAGGGCGTCGATCGCGGCATCGGCCTGATCGCGGACCCACATCCGGAAATCGAGCGCGACCTGATCGTTGCGCGACCGCGCGGTGTGCAGACGGCCTGCCGGGGCGCCGACGATCTCGGTCAGCCGTGCCTCGACGTTCATGTGGATGTCTTCGAGTGCCGTGGAATAGGCGAAGGTGCCGCCCTCGATCTCTGACAATACGGTGAGGAGGCCTTCCCGGATCGCCTCGGCGTCGCTAGCTGTCACGATGCCTGTGGCGGCGAGCATCGCGGCATGGGCCCGGCTTCCCTCGATGTCCTGCTTGGCCATGCGACGGTCGAACCCGATGGAGGCATTGATCGCCTCCATGATGGCGTCCGGGCCTTCCGCGAAACGACCGCCCCACATGGTGTTGGATGAATTGGACATCGGGCCCTCTAATGCTGCGTTACCTTGCCTTCGGCCTATACGGCCTGACCGCCACGCTCGCCACCCCTGCCGCCGCGCTGCAGCCCGAGTTGCTGACCGGCACGATGGGGCGCTTGCAGGTCAGCGAGACGCCCTGGCAGCCCGAGGTGGAGACCTTTGCCCGCGAGGACAGCACGCGGGGGCGTCTGTCGGACTATGCGGGCAAGGTGGTTGTCCTGAACTTCTGGGCCACGTGGTGCGCGCCCTGCCGGGCCGAGATGCCGTCGCTTCAGGCGCTGGACGATGCACTTGGAGATGACGGGCTGGAGGTCGTGACCGTTGCCTTCGGGCGGCACAATCCGATGCAGATGAAACAGTTCTGGGAACAGGCGGGGATCACGTCACTGCCGCTGCATCTCGATGCCGGAACGGAACTTGCCCGGGCCCTCGGAGTCAAGGGCTTGCCGCATACCCTGATCCTGAACAGGCAGGGCGAAGTCGTCGCCCAACTGGCCGGAGAGGCGGATTGGGCCGCACCCGAGACGATTGCGGTCATGAAGGCCTTCCTGTCGCAATAAACCCGAATGCCGATCCCGCGGGTCCTTGCGGACGGGTCGCGCGCATCCGATCTGCAATGACAGGATAGCCCTGCCGGTTTGACGGTCGGGTGCAGGGGATCACGGAAAATGGATATCGTGCTGGTCGCAGCCGGCTTGATCGCGCTGTTGACGGGGGGCGGCTGGCTGGTCAGCGGTGCGGTCGGCGTGGCCGCGAAACTGCGGCTGTCGCCGCTGGTGATCGGCGTGACATTGGTCGGGATGGGCACGTCGCTGCCGGAACTGCTGACGTCGCTGCGCGCGGCCATGGCCGGGGCGCCGGACATTGCATTGGGCAATGTGGTCGGGTCCAACATCGCGAACATCCTTCTGATCCTTGCCGCAACTGCGTTGCTGGCCCCGGTTGCGTTCCCGGTGTCGACATGGCGGCGCGATGGGCTGGTGTTGCTGGCAGTGACAGCACTGGGTGGGCTTTGGATCGCGTTTGCGGGCGGGTTGGACCGGCTTGGGGCGGGCGTCTTCCTGCTGGTGTTCGCCCTCTGGATGACATGGCAGCTGCGCTCCGGCGCCGCAGCCGAGGACGTGCCGGAGGAGCTGCCGGTCGGGCGGGCGCTGCTTCTGCTGATCGTGGGTTTTGCGGGCGTGCTGCTGGGGGCGGAGTGTCTTGTCCGGGGCGCCATCGGGATCGCACAGGATTTCGGGGTCAGCGAGGCGGTCATCGGTCTGACGGTCGTGGCCGTCGGAACCTCTCTGCCGGAACTGGCGACGTCGATCATGGCGGCGCGTGCCGGTCGCGCGGATCTTGCCCTTGGCAATATACTGGGCTCCAACGTCTTCAATCTGTTGGGCATCCTCGGTGTCACGGCTTTCGTCTCGCCTCTTTCGGCGGATGCACGGTTCGCCACGGTCGATGTGCCGGTAATGCTGGGCGCGGTCGTCGTGCTGCTGATGCTTGGGCTACGCGAACGGATCGGGCGCGTCGGCGGATCGCTCATGATTGCGGGGTATGCGGTCTACGTCTGCCTGATGCTCTAGATGCTGCGCTGCGGCGCTTGCAAATCGTTGGGTCAGAATGTAGCGCATGGTAGGCGCCTGACGCAATATTCTGACCCGGAGAACCGATATGAGCTTTCGCCTGCAACCCACGCCGCCCGCCCGTCCCAACCGGTGTCAGTTGTTCGGCCCCGGCTCCAACCCCAAGCTGTTTGCCAAGATGGCGGCGAGTGCGGCGGATGTGGTGAACCTCGATCTGGAGGATTCGGTGGCGCCCAACGACAAGGACGTGGCGCGCAGCAACGTGATCACGGCGATCAACGAAGTCGATTGGGGCAACAAGGTTCTGTCGGTCCGGATCAACTCGCTCGACACCCCCTATTGGTATCGCGACGTCGTCGACCTTCTGGAACAGGCGGGCGATCGTCTGGACCAGATCATGATCCCCAAGGTCGGGTGCGCGGCGGATGTCTATGCGGTCGACGCGCTGGTTACCGCGATCGAGGCCGCAAAGGGGCGATCAAGACGCATCACGCTGGAGGTCATCATCGAAAGTGCCGCCGGCATCGCCCACGTCGAGGAAATCGCGGCATCTTCGCCCCGCCTGGCCGCGATGTCGCTTGGGGCCGCCGATTTCGCGGCTTCGATGGGCATGCAAACGACCGGGATCGGCGGCACGCAGGAAGATTACTACATGCTGCGCGACGGGGCGCGGCATTGGTCCGACCCGTGGCACTGGGCCCAGGCCGCCATCGTCGCCGCCTGTCGCACGCATGGGGTTCTGCCGGTCGATGGCCCGTTCGGTGACTTCAGCGATGACGAGGGCTTCCGGGCGCAGGCGCGACGGTCGGCCGTTCTGGGCATGGTGGGCAAATGGGCCATCCACCCCAGGCAAATTGCGCTCGCCAACGAAATATTCACCCCTTCCGACGACAAGGTCACCGAAGCGCGGGAGATTCTTGCCGCGATGGAGGAGGCCAAGGCCAGCGGTGCGGGGGCAACCGTCTACAAGGGACGTCTGGTCGACATAGCGTCGATCAAGCAGGCCGAAGTCGTCGTCCGCCAAGCAGAGTTGATTGAGGCAAATTCTTAACACTTCGGAGTCCGCGAAACGGGCGACCATGGGGTATCGGTCCGGCATAGCCTGAACCATGCCGGACCTTGCCCATGACCTGGAACGCGACTGTCATTTTCGATTTCGCCCTTTCGATCATCCTGCTCGGACTTCTTGCCTACGGGTACGGCGCCATACGACGCCATCTTCCCGGCACCAAGCTTGCGCCCCAGGTTCTGGGCGGGCTGTTCGGTATCGTCGCCTTCATCCAGATGCAGGTCCCGTTGGAGCCGATCCCGGGCCTGATCGTCGATCTGCGCGCCGTCCCCATCGTGCTTGCCGGCGCCTTTCTCGGGTTGCGGGGCCTGTTGATCGCCATCCTGATCGCGGCCTCGGCCCGAATGATCATCGGCGGGGTCGGATGGGTATCCGGTGTCGGCGCAATCATGATCGCCGGGACCATTGGCGTGGTATGGGACTATCTGACCGCATCCATGGCGCGGCGTCGGTTTCGGGCGCTGGTGCTTCTGGGGGCGGTGACACCGCTGCATCTGATCGCGGTTCTGTTGCTGCCCGCCGATGTGGCGTGGATGTTCCTGAAAGGCGCCGCGCCGGTCCTGTCGCTGACTTATCTGGCCGTTGTGCCCGTCATTGGCATGTTGCTGGAACGGCAACGGATCGCCATGAAACTCGAGGCACGGCAACGGGCGATGGCCGCGTTGGACGGGGACGGCGTATTCTGCGGTCCGGAGGCACTGGCACGCGGTCTCGTCGTGTCCGAGGCGTCGGGCGTGATGAAACGCGGCGTGTCCGTCATAGGCCTGAAACTGCGCGGAAGCGGCCTGCGAACGGCGCTTTGGGGTCCGGAGGTCGAGGCCGTTATCCTCTGCGCCCTGCGCAAGCGGCTGGAGGCGATCTTGCCCGACGACAGCCGGGTCGGGATGGTGCGGGCCGACATCGTTCTGATCTTCCTACCGGTACTGACGGAGCAGCGGATGGAGGAGGTTCTGGCGGACATCCGCACCGAAACCGCAACCCGTGCCTTCGATGTTCCGGGTATGGCACCAGTTCGCCTGCGGATCACCGTCATGCAGGGTGATTACGCAACCATACCGACGTTTGCGCGTGCGCTGCATATGTTCGGCTGGGAGAAACGGCGCGGGGTGAAAAGGGACGAATTGTCTGATGCTGTCGACGGCGATCGCCGTCGCACGTCGGACATGGCCCGGCTGTTCAGAACCGCCGATCGATTGCTGGAAGCCTGCGAAGCGGATCGCAGGCTGATGAGCGCCGACAACCACTAGGGCCCGCATTGTCCGCACACCCGTTGCATCGCCCGGCTGCCCCCGCCATATGGGGGAAAACCGGCCGCGGGGAATGAAAATGACGCAATACCTGGATTTCGAAAAACCGTTGTCGGAGATCGAGGGCAAGGCCGAAGAATTGCGCGCCATGGCCCGGTCCGACGCAAAGATGGACGTCACCAAGGAAGCCGCCGCGCTGGACCAGAAAGCGCGCGATATGCTGGTGCAGATCTACAAGGGTCTGACGCCTTGGCAAAAGGCCCAGGTCGCACGCCATGGCGAACGCCCCCATTGCTCGGACTACATTTCCGCCCTGTTCACGGATTACACGCCCCTTGCCGGGGATCGAAACTTTGCCGACGATCATGCGGTCATGGGCGGATTGGCGCGGTTGGATGACCGCGCGGTCATGGTGATCGGCCATGAAAAGGGCAATGACACCCGCAGCCGCATCGAACGCAATTTCGGCATGGCGCGCCCGGAAGGCTATCGCAAGGCCATCCGCCTGATGGAACTGGCGGATCGTTTCGGCCTGCCGGTCGTGACGCTCGTGGATACGCCCGGCGCCTATCCCGGCAAGGGCGCGGAAGAACGCGGGCAATCCGAGGCCATCGCACGGTCCACGCAGGCATGTCTGCGGCTTGGCGTGCCGCTGATTTCCGTCGTGATCGGCGAGGGGGGATCCGGCGGGGCCGTGGCCTTTGCGACCGCGAACCGCGTGGCGATGCTGGAGCATTCGATCTACTCCGTGATCTCGCCCGAGGGCTGTGCCTCCATCCTGTGGAAGGACGCGGAAAAGATGCGCGAAGCGGCAGAGGCCCTGCGCCTGACGGCTCAGGATCTGCTGAAGCTCAAGGTCATCGACCGGATCGTCGCCGAGCCGACGGGCGGGGCGCATCGCAACCGGGACAAGGCGATCGAAGCGGTCGGCGCCGCCCTGTCCGAGATGCTGGGCGAACATGATGGCATGACGTCCGACGAAATCCGCACGGCACGTCGCACCAAGTTCCTGACCATGGGCAGCAAGGGGCTCGCCGCCTGAGCCATCCGCCGTACGGCCGATCAATCGCGGCGGTAGACCCCTTCGGGCAGGTCCAGCGCGACCAGCAGATCGCGCACCTGACCCATGGTCAGCGTGATCTGGACGGAATCGTTTCTGCGGGCGTCGAACTGGGTCAGCGTGATGCATTCCTCGAAGGCAGAGACGGTCACGTCCTCGGCCGGGGCGGTCCCGTCCTCGCCTTCATCGACGAGGGTGACGACGGTAGCGTCGAATTCGTGTTCGATCGAGAACATCAGCGGTCTTTCCTTTTGGCCAATCGGCGGCGGTGCATGCGATACAGAAGCGGCGCGAATATCGCATCATAACTCCAATCGAATGCCTGACGCACGCCCGGCACGGATGTCGCACGGGACAGCCATGCGACATGGGGCATCTCCCGCCACAAGGCCCGGAATGCGGGCATGCCGGAGATGACCTGACCGTCCTTGAGCACATGCAACCTGCGCGCCGCTGTATCCGCGTCGAGGCCCCAGTCGGACAACGCACGCCCGTGCAGATCGTCGAACCGCACAGGCAGGCCGTCGCGCGCCGTCCGCTTGCGGTAGTGATTGATCTCGAACGCGCAAACAGGGCATTCCGCGTTGTACAGAACGCGTGTCTGGGCTTTGCCTTGGGACGCTGACATCTGGACCCTCCAGTCTATAATACTCTCCAACACATGCTTCAGCGGAAGGAAGTTTCCATGCGTCCAGTGATCGCGGCGACCTTGATGACCCTGCTGCTGGCGGCCTGTCAGACGGTGCCGGTGGAAACCGCCCCGACGACCGCCAGTCCCACCGTGCCTGCGTCGGCGCAACTGGCCAATGACGTGGCGGTGGCAAACTTTCAAAGGGCGGTTCAACGGGTCGAGCCGCAGGCAGAATCCCTGTGTCGGGCACGAACGCAGGGCGTGAACTGCGATTTCCTCGTCCGTGTCGATCCCAATCCGAACGCCGCACCGAACGCGTTCCAATCCCTCGATGCCTCCGGGCGGCCGATCCTGACCTTTACGCGCAGCCTGATCGCCGATGCGCGCAACGAAGACGAGATCGCCTTCGTCATCGGACACGAAGGGGCGCATCACATCGAACAGCATATCGCCCGTCAGCGTGAATCGGCGGTCGCGGGGGCGGTGGTCGGTGGTCTGATTGCGGCGGCGATCGGGGGCGACGCCTCGACCGTCGACACCATAAGTCGGGCAGGGGCGCAGGTCGGTGCCAGACGATTCAGCAAGGAACACGAGCTGGAGGCCGACGCCCTTGGCACGATCATCACGGCGCGGGCCGGGTATGATCCGGTGCGCGGGGCCGCGTTCTTCACGCGCATCCCCGATCCGGGCGACCGTTTTCTTGGCACGCACCCGCCAAACGCGGACCGCATCGCCACGGTGCGCCGTGTCGCGGCGGGTCTCTGACGCGTTCGTGAATGGCGGGGTGCAGGGCGCGGGGCTAGACCGGGCGCCATGCGCCTGATCTTCCTGCTCGCCCTGTTGTTCCTTGCCCCGCCGGTCCATGCCTGCACCGGGATGGAGGAATGCGCCCTTGGGGACCGCGCCTACCATGTGCGCGAACCCGACGGTTGGGACGGCACCACGCCCCTGCCGGTGATGCTGCATTTTCATGGCTGGGGCCGTCAGGGTGAGACGATCATGGGCCATGCCCGGATCGCAGGGGCCACCGTGCCGCGCGGCGTATTGCTTGTGGCACCCGACGGTCTGGGGCGATCGTGGGATTTTCGACAGCCGGGCAGCCGCGACACCCCCTTTGCCGAGGCCGTGCTGGCCGATGTCGGTGCGCGTTATCCTCTGGACGGTCGGGTGATCGTATCCGGCTATAGCTGGGGCGCCTTGATGGCTGCGCGGTTCACCTGCGAGACGCAGGTGCCGATTGCCGCGTTGCTGTTGGTATCCGGCGCATTTCCACGCGGGATGGCCTGCGATGGTCAACCCGGGCGCGTCAGTCAGGTCTATGGCACCACCGACACGGTCCTCGATTTCCCCTACGGTCCCGATGGGGACGAGACGGAGGCCGTGGCCTTGTGGCGGCGGCAGTTGGACTGCGGCCCGCCGTCGCGAACCTTCGAGTGGGAAGCGGTAAGCTGGCTGACCCATACACGGCACCAATGGGATTGTGCCGCGGGGCTGGTCACCATGGATGTGCACCCCGCCAGTCACCTGATTCCGCGGGGATGGTTCGCGCGAATACTGGACGAGGTTCTGGCCCCGGCCTGACATTGCGCTGGATCAAGGTGTGCGGACCTTCATTGCGCGACATTGTCGTGACGCATGACGGAGGACAGCATGACCAGGCCACATCCCATGGGCGATGCCCGCAAACACCTTATGCTGATGCGTGGCATGGCCGCGCGCACCGGTGCCGATACCGTCCGCGCCTTCGATGAGGGTCGGTTGACCAACAAGGACTGGGCCGAGGCTGTCACGCAATGCCGCAACTGCGACTGGGCCGAAGGATGCCGGGCGTGGTTGGCACAGACCGATACCGGCCCCCGCGCCGTGCCCGACAGCTGCGCGAACGCGGATTTGATGCGCGCCCTGATCCCCACGAGATAGGCCGCCGCGCAGCACTAGTTCTCTTCGCGGCTCGCTAGGTCATCAATGGCCCCGTGGCGCAGCATCTTGACCTCCCGAACCAATCGGATGGTGGGCTTGGCCGCAAAGCAGAGCGAGCCGAGCACGAACAGCCAGATCGCAAGGTGTTCGAGCGCGGGATAGAAGAACAGGACCGACCCCACGAGGAACAGGATCGCCGCAGTGAAGTCGACCACGGTGTAGGCCAGTTCGAATGCCGCATAGAGCCTGCGGTTGCGTTCGGATCTCTGCCGGGTTTCATGCCGGAACAGGGTCATGGCCGGATCGTCCCCCACAGGTCGTATTCAGAGGCTTCGTCCACCTCGACGGTCACGATATCACCGGGGGACAGATGCTCGAACCCTTCGTCGATGAACAGGTTGCCGTCGATTTCGGGCGCATCCGCCTTGGTCCGACAGGTCGCGCCCTCTGCATCGACGGCGTCGACGATGACGTCGCAGATGCTGCCGACCCGTGCCTCCAGCTTGGCGGCTGAAATCGCCTGCGCCTTTTCCATGAAGCGGGCGTGGCGTTCGGCCTTCACCTCGTCCGGGACATGATCGGGCAGGGCGTTTGACCGCGCGCCGGCGACGTTTTCATATTGGAACGCGCCGACCCGGTCGAGTTGCGCCTCGTCCAGCCAATCGAGCAATGTCTCGAACTCCGCTTCCGTTTCGCCGGGATAGCCGACGATGAAGGTGGAGCGCAGGGCGATGTCGGGGCAGATGTCCCGCCACTCGGCAATCCGGTCCAACGTCTTTTCCGCCGCCGCGGGGCGCGCCATGCGGCGCAGGGTGTCGGGGTGGGCATGCTGAAACGGCACGTCCAGATACGGCAGGATCAGGCCCTCGGCCATCAGGGGGACCAGATCGCGCACGAACGGATAGGGATAGACATAGTGGAGGCGGACCCAGGCGCCCAACCCCCCGAGGTCGCGCGACAGGTCGACGATTTCCTGTCCCGCGCGCTTGGAGCGGTCCTTCCAATCGGTGCCATAGGCCGACGTGTCCTGCGAGATGACCAGCAATTCACGCACGCCTGCATCGACCAGGCGCTCGGCCTCGCGCAGGACGGCCTTCGCCGGGCGCGAGACCAGCTTGCCGCGCATGTCGGGGATGATGCAGAACTTGCAGGTGTGATTGCAGCCCTCCGCGATCTTGAGATAGCTGAAATGCCGCGGCGTCAGGCTGACACCGCTGGCGGGCAGCAGGTCGATGAACGGATCGGGCGCGGGCGGCACGGCGGTGTGCACCGCGTCCAGCACCTGTTCATACTGGTGCGGGCCCGTCACGGCGAGGACGGAGGGATGCGCACCGGTGATATACTCCGGCTCGGCGCCCAGACACCCGGTCACGATCACGCGGCCGTTTTCGCGCAGCGCCTCGCCAATGGCCTCAAGGCTTTCGACCTTCGCACTGTCGAGGAAACCGCAGGTGTTGACGATGACCGCCTCCGCGCCCGCGTAATCGGGGCTGATGGCGTATCCTTCGGCGCGCAGCCGGGTCAGGATGCGTTCGGAATCCACGAGCGCCTTGGGACACCCAAGGCTGACCATGCCGATTTTGGGCTGGCCGGGGCGGGCATCCGACGGCAGGACGGCGCGGGGCGCCAGATCAGGGCGCAGGTCGGGGGGGTTCTGTGACATATCCCCCCATATGCCGAAGCGCTGTGCCGCGAAAGCCCCCCGCCTCTTGCGGCGGGGACACAGGCGATTCATCGTGGCCGACGATGGATTTGCCAGTGTGCCAGGCAGGAGGATTGCGGATGGGGTGGCTGTTTCGGGTGGCTATGTTGCTGGTCACGCTGGCCGTTGTTGCGGCGGTCGCCCTGATCCTTGTGCCGACCGACCGGATTGCCGCGCTTGCGTCCGAGCGGTTTCAGGCCGCGACGGGGCGTGCCCTGGCGATCAACGGGCCCGTTCGTGCGACCCTGTGGCCGCACATCGGCGTGCGCGCCGAGGGAATCGAGATCGCGAATGCGCCGTGGTCCGAGCAGGGCCCGATGCTGCGCGCCGAGGCGCTGGATATCGGTGTGTCGCTGGGCTCGGTGCTGGGTGACCGCATCGTGGTTGACCGCCTCGACGTGACGGGCGCGCGTCTGGTTCTGGAACGCAATGCCGATGGATCGGGCAACTGGGAAATGTCCGCCCCCGCCGAGGCGGCGGCAACGCAGACAACCCCCGTAGCCCCGGTCGAAGGCGGCGAACGGTCGCGCGCCGTCTCCATCGATCGTGCCCTGCTGTCCGGGGCAGAGGTGACATTCATCGACCACGGGGCCGACACGAGCATCGCCTTGCGGGCCGTCGACCTGACCGCGCGTCTGCCGGATCTGGAAGGGGCGGTGGAGATCGAAGGCTCCGCGCTTCTGAATGGCGTGGCGTTGACGGCCGATGCGGGTATCGGATCCCTCAGGGCCCTGTCCGACGGCGCGCTGACGCCCCTGACGCTGAACGTGGTGTCCGGGGGCACGACCCTGTCGCTGGATGGACGCGTCGACATCGATCCCATGTCCTTCGAGGGCGACATGGACGCCAGCAGTACGGACCGCTTTGCCGTGTTGCGTGCATTGGAAATTGCCCCGCCCGACCTGCCGGAAGGGTTGGGCCGGGACAGGGTGGCGGTGTCCTCGACCCTGACGCTCGCACCTGCCGGCAGCCTGCACCTGCGCGGGCTGACCGTGGATCTGGACGACAATACCCTGACCGGCGCCGCCGACATTCTGCCCGGCGAGGACCGCCCCAGGATCAGCGCGACACTGGCCGCGCCCACCCTGAACCTGACCGGGCTGAGCCGTCAGGGGCAGGGGGGGGAAAGCGCGCTGGTCGCCGAAGCGGGCTGGGGGCGGGAGGCGATCGATGTCTCGGGCCTGTTCGCGGCGGATGCCGATCTGACCTTCACGTCGGGGGCGATCACCTTGGGTGACGCGAGGCTGGATCAGGTCGCCGTGGCCATCACGCTGAACCGTGGCCGGGCCGTCATCACCCTGCAGCCCGTCGTCGCCTATGGCGGAACCGTGACCGGCGATATCGTGGTCAACGGACGGGGCGGCCTGTCATCGCGCGTGAACCTCGATCTGGCCGGGTTGCAGATGCAGCCGTTCCTGACCGAGTTTGCCGATTTCGACCGGTTGATCGGACAGGCGGACGTGGCCCTGCGCCTGCTGGGCGTGGGCAACACCGCGCAGGCCCTCGTCGACAGCCTCGATGGGTCCATTGGCTTCAAGGTCGGACAGGGCGAGGTTCTGGGCCTTGACGTAGGCGGCATGATCCGGACTCTCGACACCAGTTTCCGGGGCGAAGGGCAGAAAACGATCTTTGACGGGATCTCGGCAAGTTTCGCGGTGACCGAAGGTGTCGCTACCGGCGACGACCTGTCGCTGCGCGCGCCCCTCCTGATTTCCACCGGCGCGGGATCGATCGACCTTGGCGCACAGACGCTGTCCTATCGCCTGATGCCCACGCTGCGGCGCAATGCTGACAGCGAGGGCGTCACGGTGCCCATCCTGATCACGGGGCCGTGGGGCAACCCCCGCATTCGCCCCGACCTCGAATGGCTGGCCCGGCAGGAGTTGGAGGCCCGCGCCCGCGAGGAGGCCGCGAAACTGGAGGCGCGCGTCCGTTCCGAAGCGGAAGAGGCCCGCGCCCGCGCCGAGGAGGCCGCCCGCCGCTCCATCGCGGAGGAGCTGGAGGTCGACCCCGATACCCTGGGCAGCCGCGAGGCGATCGAGGATGCGATCAAGGAACGCGTCGGTCAGCAATTGCTCGAAATGTTTCAGGATCAATAGATCGCGCGCCACGTCTCCGGCGGGGCGGGTGGAACTTGTCCGGGTGGCGCGCTATCTGCGAGGCACCTGACCTGACCCCGAACCCGGAGGAAGACACATGGGCGTGAGCCTCAAGGATACCGTGATCAAGCCGATCCACCGCGAGGGGCCGAAGTTCATCGGCATCTTCGCCGTCGTCACGGTGATCCTGTTCGCCATCTGGGAACCGTTGGGGGTTGTCGGCCTCGCGCTGACGATCTGGTGCTATTACTTCTTTCGGGACCCGGTCCGCGTGACGCCGATGGATGAAGGGCTGATCGTGACGCCGGCCGATGGCCTCGTGTCGCTGATCGAGCCCGCGGTCCCCCCGGCCGAGCTTGGCCTCGGCGATGCACCGCTGACCCGTGTGTCGGTCTTCATGTCGGTGTTCAATTGCCATGTGAACCGCGCGCCCGTCGCGGGCACGGTGACCACGGTCGCCTACCGTCCCGGCAAGTTCCTGTCGGCGGAACTCGACAAGGCCTCCGAGGAGAACGAGCGCAATGGCATCGTGCTGACCATGGCCGATGGCCGACAGCTGGGCGTCGTGCAGATCGCCGGCCTCGTGGCGCGGCGCATCCTGTGCGAGGTCGACGAAGGCGCGCAGCTGGAACGCGGTGGCCGCTTCGGCATCATCCGGTTCGGCTCCCGACTCGACATCTATCTGCCCGAAGGCACGGCCCCGCGGGTATCGGTCGGCCAGACGATGATCTCGGGCGAGACGGTTCTGGCCGTTCTCGATGACGCCAGCCCCGCTGTCGCGCGGGAGGACTGACATGGCCCGTCGTCACGACCGCGAGGGGCGCGTCCCTCTTGTTCTGCTGTTGCCCAATCTCGTGACGATCCTCGGGCTTTGCTTTGGCCTGACATCAATTCGGTTCTCGTTCGAGGACCGCTTCGAACTGGCCGCCGGTCTCTTGATCCTTGCGGCCGTGTTCGACGGGATCGACGGTCTTCTGGCGCGTCGCCTGAATGCGGCCTCGCCCTTCGGGGCCGAACTCGATTCCCTGTCCGATTTCGTCTGTTTCGGCGTGGCCCCGGCAATGATGGTCTATCACTTCGGCTTGCACGGAATGGGGGGAATGGGCTGGATCGCGGCACTGACCTTCGCGATCTGTTGCTGCCTGCGGCTTGCGCGTTTCAATGTCGCCGCCAAGGAGGAGACGAATTCCGCCGGATCCTTCACCGGTGTCCCCGCACCTGCGGGCGCGATGATGGGGCTGTTCCCCGTGACCCTGTTCCTGTCGGGCATCCTCGACCTGCGAGAGTTCCAGTTCGCGATCGCGATCTGGATGCTGTTTGTCGGCGGATTGATGATCGCCCGCTTTCCGACCCTGTCGCTCAAGGCGATGCGGATCAGCCGGGACAATGCGGTCTATGTGCTGTTGGGGGCGGCGGTGGTCATCGGCCTGATGCTGACGCGCATCTGGATGTTCCACGTCGGCGCGACGATCCTGTATATCGGCCTGCTGGTCTGGGGCCTTGTCCGACACCGCAAAAGCCACGGCTGAAACCGCGGCGGGGCCGTTCGGCGAAGACCGGTAAAGCCTTCGCCGACATGGGCTTATCTGCGCCGGTCGCGCCGCGAGGACATCGGTTGAAACGCGACCGAGACATGCGCCTCGCAATAGGGCTTGCCTGGTTTCACCGGCAATCCGCAGAACCAGAACTTGGCCGTCGCCGGGTCACCGATCGGCCACTTGCAGGTCCGTTCGGTCAGCTCCATCAACGAGATCTTCTTGGCGGTCTTCTCGACCGCGTTCACCTTGGCCAGCGCCTCTGCGGAGATTTCGTTCGCGGATGGCTGTGGTGGCAGGGGCTGACCCGCCATCAGGGGCTTGCGCAGGGGGGTGACATTGGTGCCCTGCGGCACGGCCGCCATCGTGCGCGGCTCGTCGTCGTCGTCCTCTTCCTCCTCTGCCACGGCGGGGGTGACAGGCGGTTCGGGCGCAGGCTCGGGGTCCGGCGTGGCGGCCTTCTTCGGCTCTGCCTTGGGGGGCTGGGGCGCGGGGGCGGCTACCTCCTCGGGGGCGGCCTCCTCCTTGCCCTGATTGCGGTTCGACAGGCCGAGGCGGTGCACCTTGCCGATCACGGCATTGCGGGTCACGCCGCCCAGTTCCTTGGCGATCTGCGATGCGCTGGCCCCTTCGCCCCACATCCGCTTGAGTGTCTCGACGCGTTCGTCGGTCCAGGCCATTGGTGTCTTCCCTTCGCTGCTCGGGCCGGGGTGCGGTGCATCCATGCACATGGCAATCCCCGTGGTTGTCCTATTGTAAGCCTTGGGGCGGGCGTTACAAGCGGCCCCCAGTGACAGGAAAGGGCCCACCATGGCAAGCGATACCGTCGCGACACGAAAAACGACCGCTCAGATCGGCACGCCGGGCGTGCGCCGCTTCGGCCGCGTCAACTGGCTCGGCCTGCAAACCCTGATCGAGCGGGAGGCCCGGCGCTTCCTGACGGTCTGGACGCAAACGCTTCTGGCGCCTCTGGTGACGGCGGGTCTGTTCCTGCTGATCTTCTCGATTGCCGTCGGGTCGCGGCGCGGAGACGTCATGGGCGTCAGCTTCATGCATTTCCTCGCGCCCGGCATTCTGATGATGACGGTCATCCAGAACAGCTTTGCCAATGTGTCGTCGTCGATCGTGATCTCGAAGGTGCAGGGCAATATCGTGGACACGCTGATGCCGCCCCTCTCGGCGGGCGAACTGCTGGTCGGCTACCTGTCGGGCGGGATCCTGCGTGGGGCGCTGGTGTCCTGTGCCGTTGCGGTGATCCTGTTTCCGACCATCGGATTGTCGGTCGCACATCCCTTCCTTGCACTTCTCTATGTCGTTCTGGGCGGTGCCCTGCTTGGGGCGATCGGCATCGTGGCCGGGGTCTTTGCCAACAAGTTCGACCAGATGGCGGCGATCACCAATTTCATCGTCACACCGCTCAGCTTTCTGTCCGGGACCTTCTATTCCCTCGAAACGATGCCGCCGGTGTTACAGGCGATCAGCCATGCGAACCCCGTGTTCTACCTGATCGACGGCCTGCGGTTCGCGGTTCTGGGCGTTTCGGACAGTTCGCCGGTCCTCGGCCTCGTGATCGTCACGGCCACCACCGCGGCAATCTGCGGCATCGCTTGGTGGATGTTCCGCACCGGATACCGCCTCAAATCCTGAAGGCGCGCGCCTGACCTCTGCCGCGCTCAACGCATGCGGTGCGGCGGGGACAGGGGGCGTGGCGCACGTGGCACGGCGGGGGACGACAGGCGACCCTCGCGCCAGGCAAGCAGGCTGGCACCCGCAAGGATCAGGGCGGCACCTGCGAAACCCACCGCATCCGGGATCACCCCGAACAGCGCGGCGTCGTAGAGGCCGGCAAACACCAGCGTCAGATAGCTGAAGGGCGTGACCAGACTGGCCTCGGCCCGCGCTACGGCGTTGACGAAGCATCCCTGCGCCGCCGCCATGGCAAAGCCGAGCGCCGCCATCGCGCCCCATTGTGCGGCCGTCGGGGCCTGCCATCCGGGCAGGGCGGTCGCAGCGGCGATCAGCAGGCCAAGGCCATTCGCCCAGACCAGCGTCGCAAGCAGCGGCTCATGCTGGGTCAGGCGCTTGATCAGCAGCACCTCACCGCCGAGGAGCAGCGCGGCCCCCAGCGCCAGGAGTGCGCCGGGCGCAATGATGCCGCCACCGGGCCGCAGCAACAGCAGCGCCCCCAGCAGGGCGATCGCGGCGGCGGACCAGCGCACGGGACCGACCCGTTCTCCCAGAAGCGGAATGGCGAGGATCATCGCAAAGACCGGGTTCAGAAATGTGATTGCCGTCGCCTCGGCCAGCGGGATCAGGGCGACGGACGCGAACATGAGGGTCACGCCGCCCCAGCCCAGCAAGATGCGTCCGAGGTGCAGATGCGCGTGCCGCAGCCGCAGTTTCGGTCGCATCACGATCGCCGCCGCAAAGATCGCGACCGCGCCGAACAGATAGCGCCCGAAGGTCACCTGGAACGGCGGCAGGCCGGCGCCCAGCGTGTCGGTGCCAAGTGCCTTTGCGATCAGTGTGGTTGCGGCGATGAATACCGTCGCCGCAACCATGAAGGCGATGGCTGCCCTGTTGCGGTTGACCGCCGCAGGCACCGTCGTGTCAGACACCAAGGCACCAGCGCATGATCGCCTTTTGCGCATGCAGACGGTTCTCCGCTTCGTCGAAGACCACCGATTGCGGTCCGTCGAGGACGGCATCCGTCACCTCTTCGCCGCGGTGGGCAGGCAGGCAATGCATCACGAGGGCATCCTTCGGCGCGGCCGCCATCAGGCGTTCGTTGACCTGATAGGGACGCAGCAGGTTGTGCCTGCGCTGACGGCTGCTTTCGGCGTCGCCCATGCTGACCCAGGTGTCCGTCACCACGAGATCCGCGTCGGAAACCGCCTGAACCGGATCGCGTTCCACGCGGACATCGCAACCGGCGGCCCGCGCGGCCCCGATCAGGTCGGCACGGGGGTCCAGTTGGGCGGGTCCGGAAAAGGTGAAGTTGAACCCGAAGCTGGCGGCGGCATGCAGGAAGGACTGTGCCACGTTGTTGCCATCGCCCATCCACGCGACGCGCTTGCCCTTGATCGGGCCGCGATGCTCTTCGAAGGTCATGATATCGGCCATGATCTGACAGGGGTGCGAGGTGTCGGTCAGGCCGTTGATGACGGGCACGGTCGCGTGTTCGGCCATCTCGGTCAGGATATCCTCGCCGAAGGTGCGGATCATGATGAGGTCGACATAGCGCGACAGGACGCGGGCCGTATCGGCGATCGTCTCGCCATGGCCCAGCTGCATCTCGGCACCGGACAGGACCAGCGAGGTGCCGCCCATCTGACGGACGCCGACGTCGAAGCTGACCCGGGTGCGGGTCGATGGTTTTTCGAAGATCAAAGCCACGACGTGCCCGGCGAGGGGCAGATCGTCGTCTGCGGACCCCTTCAGGCGATCGCCGCGCGCCGCCTTCATGGCGCGGGCCTGATCGATGATCTGCCGCAGGGCGGCGGGGTCGGTTTTATGAATGTCGAGGAAATGTGTCATCGGTATCTCCGAATGGGAGAGCGCCGGGGGCTAGCCCCCGGACCCCCAAGGTATTTTCG
The DNA here is from genome assembly GCF_041403465.1 of Jannaschia sp. 2305UL9-9. NCBI lineage: Bacteria > Pseudomonadati > Pseudomonadota > Alphaproteobacteria > Rhodobacterales > Roseobacteraceae > Jannaschia > Jannaschia sp. 2305UL9-9. The sequence goes on along the minus strand of NZ_JBGEHM010000001.1, from coordinate 1,279,076 downwards.
GCCACAGGAAGGGGGGCCGAAGCAAAGTCCGGTCAGGCCGGGACGAGAGAGGCAGCGGCGCGGTCCAATCGGGCCAGGGCCTCGCGGATGTCGTCGTCGGTGATGTTCAGGGGCGGCAGCAGGCGGATGACGTTGTCGCCCCCCGGAACCACGCAGGTTTCCTGTCGATAGAGGGCCTGAACGACGTCGCCGTTCGGCACGCGACATTTCAGGCCAAGCATCAGGCCCGCGCCGCGCACGGCCTCGAAGACCATCGGGTGTGACGCCACCAGCCCTTCGAGGCCCTGGCGCAGCAGACCGGTCTTGCGGTTGACCTCGGACAGGAAGGCATCGTCCGCCACGATGTCCATCACGGCATTGCCGACCGCACAGGCCAACGGATTGCCACCATATGTCGATCCGTGGGTGCCCGCGGTCATGCAGGCCGCAGCCTTTTCATTCGCCAGCAGCGCCCCGAGGGGGAAACCGCCGCCGATCCCCTTGGCCACCATCATGATGTCGGGCGCGATACCGGCCCATTCGTGGGCGAACAGCCTGCCGGTGCGCCCCATGCCGCACTGAACCTCGTCGAGGATCATCAGGGCGCCGGTCTCGTCGCAGGCGTCTCGCAGGCCCTTGAGGCATTGATCGGGGACGGGGACGATTCCGCCTTCGCCCTGAACGGGCTCCAGTATCACGGCAGCGACGTCCGGGGCCTTTATCGCCTCGGCCAGAGCCTCGTGATCGCCGAAGGGCAGGTGGCGGAAACCGGGCAGAAGCGGCCCGAACCCCTTGGTCATCTTCTCGGACCCGGCTGCGGCGATACCCGCGGCAGAGCGACCGTGGAACGAGCCGGTGAAGGCGAGGATGACGTTCCGCTCCGGCTGACCCTTTTCGGTCCAGTACTTGCGCGCCATCTTCACGGCCAGCTCGCAGGTCTCCGTGCCCGAATTGGTGAAAAAGCAGGTGTCGGCAAAGGTCGCGGCGACCAGCTTGTCGGCCAGCGCGGTCTGTTGCGGAATGTGATAGAGGTTCGAGGTATGCCACAGCTGACCCGCCTGCGCGGTCAGGGCCGCCGTCAGGGCAGGGTGGGCGTGGCCCAGAACGTTCACCGCGATACCTGCACCCAGATCCAGAAAACGTCGCCCGTCCGCTTCCACAAGCCATGACCCGGTGCCGGAGACGAAGCTCAGCGGGGCGCGGTTGTAGGTCGGCAGGATGGACGAAATCATCTCCGGGGTATCCTTGTGATGGAGTGAAAGGTCACGCGTGGCGCAATTCACGACACCTGTCAACAAGACCCCTGAGGCGGGCAGGACACCGGACGCGGGGCCGGGCATCACGTGAACGTGGCTCGACCGTGATGACGGCAGGGTGCTTAAACCTCAGCCACATTACCGAGGGAGATAATCATGCGCCACCTGAGCCTTGTTGCGGCCACCGCAATCACCGCCTTTGCCTTGCCTGCCGCCGCGCAGGATGTCTGCGCCGTCGAGGGGGATCACTGGGACCTCGACGCCGCCGGTGTTCAGGCACTGTACGACTGCATGTCGGAGCGCATGATCGAGGGCTACACGAGGGAGGGGGACGAGATCGCCGCCGTCTATCGCGACTGGGCCCCGACCGCGACGCGCATGGCTGTTGCGGGGCCCCACGGCGAACGGTTCCTGCAGACCTTCGTCAACGACATCGGCGCAGAACAGTATCTCGCCTTCGAGGATGGTGACTTCGAAATGCCCGTCGGATCGGTCCTTGCGAAGGAATCGGTGGCCGTGCGCGACGGGACAGGCCGCGTCGGACCGCTGTTCATCATGACCAAGGTCGATGACGCGCCGGACTACGACAACTGGTTCTATTCCGGGGTGCAGCCGAACGGCAAACCCCTGCGGATCAGTCAGGCGTTCTGCCACGATTGCCACGTGGGCTACGAATCGCAGGACAGCATGGGATATCCCCTCGAGGAAGTGCGTCTGTCATCCAACTGACCGTCGCCCGACGCGAAAACCCTTGAGGGGTGCGGGGTTGGGCCCGCGCCCCTCGATCGGGCGGCTTTCCCGCAACCGTGCCGACGCGGCAGACAAAGCGCCGGCGGCCGGAGATCGCCGGACGCGCCACGATGGCTCGACAACGGTCCATCGCGCAGGCAGATACGTGGCATGTGGCCCAGCACCCGAGCACATTCTGTCCATCTCCTCACCGCCAGCGGTGCCGTCTTTGCGATGTTCTCGCTTTTGGCGGCGGTCGAGGCGAATTGGTCGTGGATGTTTGTCTGGCTGTTGGCGGCACTGGTCGTCGATGGCATCGACGGCCCGCTTGCGCGGCGTTGGGATGTCACGCTGCATGCGGCGCGTGTCGATGGTGTCCTGCTGGACCTGATCATCGACTACCTCACCTATGTCTTCATTCCGGCCTATGCGCTTTATGCCAGCGGCCTTGTCCCCGGCTGGCCGGGCTGGGGCATGCTGGTGGTGATCCCCTTTGCCTCCGCGCTGTATTTCGCGGACACGCGGATGAAGACCGAGGACGCCAGCTTCGAAGGGTTTCCCGGCTGTTGGAACATGGTGGCGCTGGTGGTGTTCGTGTTGCAGCCGAACCCGTGGCTGACCTTTGCGCTGACGATCGTGCTGTCGGTCGCGATGTTCCTGCCGATCCGGTTCGTTCATCCGGTCCGCACGGCACAATGGCGCCCCCTGACCCTCACGATCACCTTCGTGTGGCTGATCCTTGCATCCGTGGCGGCATGGGGGGAATTCGGCCTGTCCGGCGTATGGGTCTGGGCCTTTGCCGGCAGCTCGGTCTACCTGCTGCTGGCGGGGCCGCTGCAACAGGTTCTTGCGCGCGGCCGCTAGGCGGGGCGACGGTTACAGATCGACGGAGCCATCGGCGTTCGGCGTGATCTGTGTTTCCGGCTCGGTTCCCGGCGCTTCGAGGGGCTGTTCCCTCCGACGGATCAGGATGTCCCCGTTCGGCAGGATCTCCGGCGCGTGATAGGCGCTCATGTCGCCGAACCGTTCGCCCAGATCATCGCGCAACTGGTCAAGCATCGGCGCGGTTTCCTCGGCCAGCTCGCCGAGGTCACGCAGCATCGGCTCCATTTCCTCGACAAGCCCGTCGAGGAACAGGCGCAGGCCACGCTCCATCACCGAGGGGGCCTCGGCCTCCTGCGCGGCAAGCGGAAGGGCGGTCATCGGCAGAATGCCGGCCGGCAGGGCCAGAAAGGGCAAGGCAAGAAGCTGTTTCATGCCCCGAAGGTGGGTCGACCGGACCGGCAGGTCAAGGCTCACAGGTTCAGCACGACCGGGAAATGGTCCGAGGCATCCAGCAGGTCTGCACGAAGATCCGCATCCGCAAGGGCCTCGGCGCTGTCGTGCGGATGCAGGATCCGCCACCCGGCGGTGGCCCGCAAATCCGTGCTGACCATCGCGAAATCCAGCAGGGCGTTCAGATAGCGCTTGCCCGCATTGTCCCAGAATCGCGCGGTTCTGGGTGTCGCGCCGCCGATCCGGGGCGGGATCGCGGCCGGATCGAACAGGGCAAGCGGGCCATCGCCCAGAACGATTTCCACACCCGATCGTCCGAACAGGGTTTCGAACCGATCGAGACCGGGACCGTCGTTGAAATCACCGGCGACGATCAGGGACCGTCCTTCGGCCAGCCGTTGATCCACGCGGCGGCGCAGCCAGATGCATTGCGCCAACTGCTTGCGTCGGTTCAGGATGTTCAGCCGCATCTCGTCCGCCGCGTCCTCGGCGCCATGCGCGGCCTTCGACTTGGCGTGGACACCGATCAGATGCAGGCTTCGCCCGTCTGCCAGGTCCAGATCCACCTCGAGCGGGGGTTTGGACCAGACCAGCTGCTCCGCCCGCAGATCCGTGTCGAGGTCAAAGCCGAAGGTGCCGTCGAACCGCGGGGCATCGCGGCTTTCGCCGGGGGCGTGGTGTAGTGTCACGCGGTCCGGATCGTAGAGCAGCGCGATCTCCTGCCGGGTGTGGTTCGCAAAGCCCAGCATCGCGCGCCGCGTGCGCAGCCCGGCCTGCCGCGCGAATTCCTCCAGCGCGGCGCGGCCCGATCTGCGATGCGAGGTGTCGGGCGCCTCTATCACCAGAATGGCGTCCGCATCGATGGCTTTCATGACGCCCGCAATGGCCGACAACTGCCGCGCCTTGGTGATCTGATAGCGGGCGGACGGATCATCGGTCCGCACAGGTTGCCCGGCATCGTCGAACAGTCGATCGAACCATTCGATGTTCCATGTGGCGAACCGAAAGGTCATGCCCGGTATCCCGTCCTTGCGCGCGGCTCAGGCCTGACCGGCCTGTATCCTTTCCCACGCGCGGTTGACGGCGACCAACCGGCGTTCGGCCAGCTTGATCGCCTCTTCCGGCAGGCCGCGGGCCATCATCCGGTCGGGATGGGTATCGCGGACCAGTCGACGCCAGGCCGCGCGGATCTCGGGCATCGGTGTGTCCGGCGTCACGCCCAGCACCTCCCAGCAGTCGGGGTCGGCACCGGGCACCAGACGGGCACGCATCGACCGGAACTCGCGGTCCGACAGGCCGAAGATGCCCGCCACGGTTTCAAGGAACGCATCCTCGGCGGGGTGATAGGCCCCGTCCGCGGTCGCGATGTGGAACAGGCCTTCCATCAGGTCGCGCAGAACGGAGCTGTCGTCGTCGAACATGGCCGAGATCCGCGCGGCGTAATCCTCGTATCCGGCGACGTCGGTGCGGGCCATGTCGAAGATCCGCGCGGCGTGCTCCACCTCGGATGGCGGAATGGTGAAGACTTCGCGAAAGGCCGCAACTTCGGCACGGGTCACGGTGCCATCGGCCTTGGCCATCTTCGCGCCCAGTGCGATGACGCCGATCGTGAACGCCACCGAACGTTCGGGCGGGCCGCGCAACTGTTCGAACAGGGCCGAAAGCCGTTCGCCCGGTGCAAGGCGCGCCAATACCTCGAGTATGCGGTCCCAGATGGTCATGCCCGCACCCTATCGCGCGACCAAAGCGGCGAGAACCGCAATCTCGCAGAGTTGCTGCACCGCGCCGAGGACATCGCCGGTCTGACCGCCAATCTTGGCCCGCGCCACGAGGCCAAGGGACCATGCCACCCCCGCGACCAGCGCCACGGCCAGAACCGCGTGCAGCAGGCCTTGGGACAGCAGGGCAACCCCGGCGATCGCGATTGCAATCCGGACGGCCTTTTTGGGGGGCTGTCCGCTGGTCCGGCTCAGACCGTCGTTTCGCGCCGGGGGCAGCCACCGCATCACGACGCCCATGGGTGCGCGGCTGACGACGGCGGCGACCACGGTTGCGCCAAACAGGTTCCCTTGGCTGAGCGCCGCCTCCAGCAACAGCCAGCGGCCCAGCAGCGACAGGATCAGGGCAATGACGCCATAGGCGCCGATCCGGCTGTCACGCATGATTTCCAGCCGCCGATCAGGGGTGAATCCACCCCAGAAACCATCGGCCAGATCGGCAAGGCCGTCTTCGTGCATGGCACCCGTCAGCATGACAAGGCACAGGAGGGTCAGCGCGGCGGCGATCCCCCCGGGCAAGCCCGAGGCGGCGATACCCATCCCGAGTGCGCCTGCGGGCACCCCCACCGCAAGGCCGGCCAGCGGCCAGGCCCAAGCCGCGTTCGCCGCCTGTGGTGTCGGGTCACCGGGCAACACGCGACCGATCGGCAGCCGCGTCAGCAGCATCGCGGAGGAAATGAGATCGGATCGCAGGGTCATGTCGCTTCCGGTTGGCAGGATGGCCGATCTGTCGCATAGCCGCCCCGGTCGTGTCGGTAAAGACGGGCGCGACACCTGTTGATCGACGCGACCCACCCCCGGAGGCCCCATGACTGACCTGACCACCCACGCCGCGATCCGAGCGGCCCTTGCCACAGCCCCCGGTTCCGATGCGCAGGCGGCAGCGGCGGCTGCCGACCGGAACGGCCAGTTGACCAAACCGCCGGGGGCCTTGGGACGCCTCGAGGATCTGGCGCAATGGTATTGCGGATGGCGCGGTGACGGGCGGGCACGGGTTTCTGCGCCGCAGGTTCTGGTGTTCGCCGGCAATCACGGTGTCGCCGCACGGGGCGTCAGCGCCTTTCCCGCAGAAGTGACGGCGCAGATGGTCGCCAATTTTCAGGCAGGTGGTGCCGCGATCAATCAGCTTTCGGATCTGGCGGGGGCCACGATGGATGTGCATGCGCTGGACCTCGACAGGCCCACCGCCGATTTCACGCAAGGCCCCGCAATGACGGAAGGTGACGCCTGCGCCGCCTTTGCGATCGGCTGGAACGCCGTATCGGTGGATGCGGATGTGTTGGTCACGGGCGAAATGGGGATCGGGAATACGACGGCTGCCGCGGCCATCGCCGCGGCGCTGTTGGGTGGCGATGACTGGGTCGGGCGCGGAACCGGGGTCGATGATGTCGGGCTGGAACGCAAGCGCGCCGTCGTCGCCGACGGGCTGGCCGCCAACCCCGGTCGTTCAGGGCTGGAGGTTCTGACCGCACTTGGCGGGCGAGAGATCGCGGCCATGGCGGGTGCCATTGCAGGGGCGCGTGCGCGGGGCATTCCCGTCATCCTCGACGGTTTCATCTGCTGCGCCGCGGCCCTGTGCCTGTGGGCCGAGGACAAGACGGCGCTGGACCATTGCGTGGCCGGTCACCTTTCGGCCGAAGGCGCCCACGGACGTGTTCTGGATGCTGTGGGCAAGACACCGCTTCTGTCGCTCGGGCTGCGTCTGGGCGAAGGCTCCGGTGCGGCGCTGGCGATTCAGGTGCTGCGCGGGGCCCTCGCCTGTCACTCCGGTATGGCGACCTTTGCCGAAGCAGGCGTCGCGGCGGGCTGATCTGGGCCCGACGGCCCCCGCACAGGTGTGGGCGCGCGCGCGGGCGTCGGGTCAGGGGGCCTCGTCCACCTGATCCCGCTGCGCGACCATGAACGACAGGGCGTCCGCGACGATCTTGGTGTCGGCACCACCGGTGACACCGCCGATCCCGACGCGGCGTCCGATGCGCCACCACATTCCGGGCACCCATCCCCGGCCAAGGGGTTCATGCAGACGTACGATGAATCCGTTGGACGGTTTGAAGCTGAACAACGTGCGATCGACCGAGGCGATGCTGTCCAGGGGCGCGATGGGGCGGCCATCTTCCTGAAAGAGACCGTCCTGCCGCAGGACAATGGCGACAGCAGAGCCCTGCCACCCACGTTGCCCCAGCACGAGGGCCCCGACGCCAAGGGCGATGAGAAACAGGCGCCAGCCCAGTGTCGCGGGCGGATAGACCGCCGCAAGGTACAGAAGGGCCGCGCCAAGCAAAAGCTGGACGCCCAGCCCGAAGGCGCGGCGGGGCGCCGACGGGCGCAGGATATGCATCGGTTCCGACATGGCGTCGGCCTAGCGCCCCTTGCGGTTGCGCACAATGTCTATGCGTCCGCGCCGGCCCGGATCGTCGCGGAGGTTGCGATCACAGGAACCCGCGCCAGACCAGCAGGGCGAAGAACAGGACCATGACGATCAGGAGGCGCACCGCGACAAGACCGATCAGCGCGGATCGCGCCCGACGTCGGTATTTGCCCTCCGGCACCGCATGCAGGTGGCGTTCCAGCATGGCGCAGGTCGCCTCCACCCGCGCAGGATCCAGCGCGCGGGCCGTGGCGGGGTTGGACAGCCGGTCCTGCGCCTCGATCAACTCGCGTGCCTGGGCAAGGGCCACGCGGGGCAACCGACCGCGCGCATCGGCGATCTTGTCGCGCAGCGAGCCGGTCAGGTGCAGCCGTTCCGCCAAAAGCGCGTCGATCCCGCCGATCCGGTCGTTCAGATGTGCATGCATGGGCCTGCCTCCGCCCGCGTTCCTAGCGGGGTGCGCGCGTCACTGGCAATCGGGCGACGGGCAGGATAATCGGTTTCCATGTTGAACACGATCCTGCATGGCACCCCGAGTGACCGTCCCCCGCTGTTGATTGCCCATGGTCTGTTCGGGTCTGCCCGCAACTGGGGCGTGATCGCGAAACGCCTGTCCGACACCCGGCAGGTCGTGGCCGTGGACATGCGCAATCACGGCGCGTCTGACTGGTCGGATGCGCATGGCTACGCCGATCTGGCCGAGGATCTTGCCGAGGTGATCGGGGACCGTCCGCATGACGTGCTCGGGCATTCGATGGGGGGCAAGGCGGCGATGGTCATGGCGCTTGCGCATTCCGCCAAGGTCAGACGCCTGATCGTGGCCGACATCGCCCCCGTCGCCTACGGGCACACGCAATCCCACCTGATCGACGCCATGCGCGCCGTCGATCTGAGCCGCGTGACCCGCCGGTCCGACGCGGCGGAGCAGCTGGCCGAAGTGCCGGATGACGGCACGCGGTCGTTCCTTCTGCAATCGCTGGACGTGGCCGAGGGGCGCTGGTCGCTGAACCTCGATGCCCTGCAGGCCGAGATGCCGAAGATCATCGGCTTTCCCGATGTGGGGGGCACCTTCGACGGACCCGCCTTCTTTCTGTCCGGTGCGGACAGCGACTATGTCCGCCCCGAACATCGCGACCGTATCAAGACCCTGTTCCCGGCCGCGCGCTTTGCCAAGATACCGGGTGCCGGTCACTGGTTGCACGCACAGAAACCGCGCGAGTTCGAGGCCGCCGTGCGCGCCTTCCTCGACGCCTGACCGACGAACCGCTAGGCGGTCAGGCCTTCGGGCTCCTCCAATCCGTTGGCGCGGCAGCACGCGGTCAGCGTGTTTGCCAACAGGCAAGCAATGGTCATCGGACCGACACCGCCCGGGACGGGGGTGATTGCGCCCGCGACGGCCGCGCAGCTGTCGAAATCGCAATCCCCGACAAGCCGCGTGCGGGGTGATCCGTCATCCTTGAACCCGGCGTCGATCCGGTTGATGCCCACGTCGATCACCGTGGCACCCGGTTTGATCCAATCGCCCGGCACCATTTCCGGCCGGCCCACGGCGGCCACGACGATGTCGGCCCGGCGGACAACCTCTGCGAGGTTCTTCGAGCGTGAATGGGCGATCGTCACCGTGCAGCTGTCCCCCAGAAGCAGCTGCGCCATGGGTTTGCCGACGATGTTCGAACGTCCCAGAACAACCGCGTCGAGGCCGGACAGCGATCCGTGATGATCGCGCAGCATCATCAGGCAACCCAGCGGCGTGCAGGGCACCATCGCCTTCTGTCCCGTCGCCAGCAGCCCGACGTTGGAGATGTGGAACCCGTCGACATCCTTGGCGGGGTCGATGGCCGCCAGAACCTTGTCGGCATCGATGTGGTCCGGCACCGGCAGCTGGCACAGGATGCCATGCACCGCCGGGTCGGCATTCAATCGCGCGATCAGGTCCAGAAGGTCCGCCTCGGGCGTATCGGCGGGCAACTTGTGCTCGAAGCTCTCCATGCCGACCTCGACGGTCTGCTTGCCCTTGTTGCGCACGTAAACCGCGCTGGCGGGGTCTTCACCCACGAGGATGACGGCCAGACCGGGTGTGACACCGGCGGACCTGATGCGTGTCACCTCCTGTGCCACCTGTGCGCGGATCCGCGCCGCGAATGCTTTGCCGTCGATGATCGTTGCCGTCATGGTATCCTATCCGGGGTGACCCCCGCCTATGTCTGTCGTCCTGTTCCCCCCGGGATGGGAAGACGTCGCAGGTCGGCGCGATCGCCCCCATCCGCGTGGGTATGGTGCACGGCCCGTCTTTGCGGCGATGCACCCTGACTGTTCAAGCCTAGAACAGGCCTTCGACCTGCCCTTCGTCATTCAGGCCGATCTTTTCGGCCGACGGAACGCGGGGCAGGCCCGGCATCGTCATGATGTCACCGCAGACCGCGACCACGAAACCCGCACCGGCCGACAGGCGCACCTCGCGCACGGGGACGGAATGTCCCACGGGCGCACCGCGCAGGTTCGGATCGGTCGAGAACGAATACTGCGTCTTCGCCATGCAGATCGGCAAATGGCCGTAACCCTGTTCCTCCCACGTGCGCAGCTGATCGCGGATCTTCTTGTCGGCCAGCACCTCGTCCGCATGATAGATGCGTTTGGCGATCGTTTCCATCTTCTGGAACAGGGGCATGTCGTCGGGATAGATCGGCGCGAAATTGGCAGAGCCCCCTTCGGCAATCTCGGCCACCCGTCTGGCAAGATCGGCGGACCCCTTTGATCCATCGGCCCAGTGTCGGGATATGATCGCCTCCGACCCTTGGGTCGCGACATAGGCCTGCACGGCGGCGACCTCGGCCTCCGTATCGCCGGTGAAATGGTTGATCGCCACGACCACGGGCACGCCGAAGGATTTGATGTTGCCGATATGGCGGCCAAGATTGGCGCAGCCCGCCTCGACGGCGGCGACGTTCTCTTCGCCCAGATCGGCCTTGGCGACCCCGCCGTTCATCTTCATGGCGCGGACCGTCGCCACGAGAACCACGCAGTCGGGCGCGATGCCGGCCTTGCGGCATTTGATGTTCATGAACTTCTCGGCGCCGAGGTCCGCGCCGAAGCCTGCCTCCGTCACCACGAAATCCGCCAGTTTCAGGGCGGTCGTCGTCGCGATCACGGAATTGCAGCCATGGGCAATGTTGGCGAACGGGCCGCCGTGCACGAAGGCCGGGTTGTTTTCCAACGTCTGCACGAGGTTCGGCTGCATCGCATCTTTCAGGAGGACAGTCATGGCGCCATCCGCCTTGATGTCGCGACAGAACACCGGCGACTTGTCGCGACGATAGGCCACGATCATGTTGCCCAGCCGCCGCTGCAGGTCCGACAGGTCGGTGGCGAGGCACAGGCAGGCCATGACTTCGGAGGCGACGGTGATGTCGAACCCGGCCTCGCGGGGGAAGCCGTTGGCAACGCCGCCGAGGGATGCCGTGATCTGACGCAGCGCCCGGTCGTTCATGTCGACCACCCGCCGCCAGACGACGCGGCGAATGTCGATCTCCAGCTCATTGCCCCAGTAGATGTGGTTGTCGATCATCGCCGACAGCAGGGAATGCGCGCTGGTGATCGCGTGGAAATCGCCGGTGAAATGAAGGTTCATCTCCTCCATCGGGACGACCTGGGCATAGCCGCCCCCCGCGGCCCCGCCCTTCATCCCGAAGTTCGGCCCGAGCGAGGCCTCGCGGATACAGACCATGGCCTTCTTGCCGATGGCGTTCAGCCCGTCGCCCAAGCCCACGGTCGTCGTCGTCTTGCCTTCGCCGGCCGGCGTCGGATTGATCGCGGTAACGAGGATCAGCCTGCCGTTCGGTCGGTCCTTGGTGCCGTCGATGAACGACTGGCTCAGCTTGGCCTTGTCGTGGCCATAAGGCAGCAGATCGTCCGCCCCGATGCCGAGGTTTGCCCCGATCTCCTGAATGGGGCGTTTCTTGGCGGCGCGCGCGATCTCGATATCCGTCAGGGGCATTGCCATTTTCCTCTCATCCTCCCGTGTGTGCCCCAAGTGCTAGTCTCAACGGCAGGGGGGACAGGCGGCGAAATGCGACATCTCGGCATGATGCGGCGTCGTGGGCGGGCACAGACGGGGTTCATCTGAAACCTGCGCCGCCTGCCGGAAAAACAAAGATGTCAGATTCTCGGGAACTCGATTCGAAGTCGTTCGTTAACATGTCAACGCGACACTGAGTTCTGAGCGGGAAACCACCTGCTCCGACACATCATCCACCGGAGGCACTGCCATGACCGCCACGTCCATCCTGATCCACGCCGGTTTCCTGTCCGGGATCACCCTTGCCATTCTCGCCGGCGCAGCGCTGGCCTGACCCTATCCGGGGCCGCGTTTTCCCCCTCGGCGCGTTCCCCGGTCCTGCCTGATGTCGACCGTATTCGGCCATCGGGCGTGGGTATGTTCACCGACAAGTCCCCTTAGCTTTCGCTGTTCATTTCCACAGTCCGACGCGCGGCCCTTTCCCCCGGAAGGGTCGCGCGTTTTTTTCTGGCGATATCCCCGGTTCGGGTCGCCAGCTGGGTGTCTGCAAACCGTCAGGCGCTACCGCGCCAGCCACGTTGATCCGGGACATGCAGACGCACCGTATCCCCGACCCGGACCAACCCTTCGCGTTCCACCCAGGCCGTCACCCCCCGGCGTCCGTTCGCCGCCGCCTTGAACGCGCGGCCATGCCCCGGCGCGTCGGTGTCGATCACGGGCGCAGGCAAATGGCAGGGGCGGTTTTCCATATCGATGACGATCGTCGTTCCAGACGTCACCTGAAGGCGGGAGGACGGCGGCACATGCGTGAAGTCGGGTATGCCCGAGACGATCATCGATGCGCCGGCCCAACGCGGGTCGAAGTGTTCCAAGTCGATAGCCGCTGCGATTTCGGCCAGCTCCTCCTCGGACATCACGCAAAGCTGTCGCGTGTTGCGGATTTCGGTGCCCTTGGGATGCTGCGATGTCACCCGACTGCATGACGGGCGCGTGACACCCCCGTGTGCCTCACCTTCCGGGCCCGCGAATGTCAGGGACAATTGTTCGACCGGCGTCGAGGCCAGCGCGGCATCCCGATCCGGAACGCGACCAAGCCATGTGATGCGGCCGATGATGTCTGTTGGAATAAGGGCAGGCACGGCGTCTCTTTCGTTGTGGCGATGCCGCAACCTAGCGTCTGCGCGCGTCCCTTCGCAAACCGCATCTCGTGAAAGGCGACCGTGACCTTCGGAATGGCAAAAAGCCCCGAGAGGGGATCTCGGGGCTTTTCAGGTCGAATGTGCGACCGTCAGGTGCTGGGCTCGGGCGACGGACCGACGTCGGGGCCCTTTGCCTTCGGCTTCGTCTTGGGCACCGCAGTCAGGCTGCTGCCGCCGGAGGTGTCGATGCCGTCATCGTCGTCGTCGCGGTTGAGAACCTCGCCGTTGATCACCTTCATGATCTCCGGCCCGGTCAGGGTCTCGTATTCCAGCAGGCCCTGTGCCAGCCGCTCCAGATCCTCCGATTTCTCGGTCAGGATCCGTTTCGCCGTCTCGTATCCGGTCTGGACCAGTTCCTTGACCTTCTCGTCGATCAGGCGCTGGGTTGCAGGCGACACGCTGGAGGAGCCTTGGTAGCTGCCGAGGTAGGACTGCTGCTCGTTGGCGTAATCCACGAAGCCGAGTTCATCATCATAGCCGAACTGCGTCACCATTGCGCGGGCGATACGGGTCACCTGCTGAATGTCCGACGCCGCGCCGGAGGTGATGTTCTCCTTGCCGAAGATCAGCTCCTCGGCCACGCGGCCCCCCATCGCCATGGCGATCTTGGAGGTATACTTGGTCCAGCTGACCGACAGTTGATCGCGTTCGGGCAGGGACAACACGAGGCCCAGCGCACGGCCGCGCGGGATGATCGTGGCCTTGTGGATCGGATCATGCTGCGGAACGTTCAGGCCGACGACGGCGTGACCGGCTTCGTGATAGGCGGTCAGCTTCTTTTCGTCCTCGGTCATGACCATGGACCGACGCTCGGCGCCCATCATGACCTTGTCCTTGGCGCTTTCGAAATCCTCCATCGTGACGACCCGGCGCCCGATGCGCGCGGCCATCAGGGCGGCCTCGTTCACGAGATTCGCAAGATCGGCACCAGAGAAGCCGGGCGTTCCACGTGCAATGATGCGCAGGTCCACATCGGCGCCCAGCGGCGTCTTGCGGGCATGCACGCCGAGGATCTTTTCGCGGCCCTTGATGTCGGGGTTCGGGACCTGAACCTGACGGTCGAAACGACCGGGCCGCAGCAGGGCTGGGTCCAGCACGTCGGGACGGTTGGTCGCCGCGACGATGATGATGCCCTCGTTGGCCTCGAAGCCGTCCATCTCGACCAGCAGCTGGTTCAGCGTCTGCTCACGCTCGTCGTTGCCACCGCCGTAGCCGACGCCGCGCGACCGGCCGACGGCATCGATCTCGTCGATGAACACGATGCAGGGGGCGTTCTTCTTGGCCTGCTCGAACATGTCGCGGACACGCGATGCACCCACGCCGACGAACATCTCGACGAAGTCGGAGCCGGAGATGGTGAAGAACGGAACGCCCGCCTCACCGGCCACGGCACGGGCCAGCAGGGTCTTACCGGTGCCCGGAGGGCCGACCAGCAGGGCACCCTTGGGGATCTTGCCGCCAAGCCGCGAGAATTTCTGCGGGTTGCGCAGGAATTCGACGATCTCTTCTAGGTCGTCCTTGGCTTCGTCGATGCCGGCCACGTCGTCGAAGGTCACGCGGCCATGCTTTTCGGTCAACAGCTTGGCTTTGGACTTGCCAAAGCCCATCGCCCCGCCTTTGCCGCCGCCCTGCATGCGGTTCATGAAGAAGATCCAGATGCCGATCAGCACGAGGAACGGCAGCCACAGCCCGAGCGCGGACATCAGGCCCGACTGTTCCTGGCTTTCGGCAGAGATCGCGACGTCGTTGTTGAGCAGTGTTTCCGTGACGTCGACATCAGCCGGCTTGATCGTGATCATTTCCGAGCCGCTGCTGTCGCGGAAGACGATCCGCTCACCGTCGAGCGTCACGGCACTGACCGATCCGTTCTCGACCTGGTTGACGAAGTCGGAATAGGGGACTTCTCGTGCCGACATGGCCGTCTGTCCGCCCGAAAACAGCTGAAACAGAGCCATGACGAGAACGAACAGCACGACCCAGAAGGCGATTGAACGCGCGTTACCCAAGGGAATTCCTCCGTATTGCGCGGACAGGTGTGCCCGCGCGTGTTGCCAGACAAGATAGGGATTGCAGCGTTGGGTTCAACGCAATTCGGGCGTGTCGGGCGAATGCCTGCCATTTGGTCGCGCCCGTGCGACCGCGCCGGGTGGCCACGACGATCGCTGATGCGCCGCGCGTTTCAGGGGCGTCGGCCGCCCGGCGTCAGCGGCGCGCACGCGACCGTCCAGCCGTTCGCAAGGCCCGTCAGCGGGGCGGCAATGAGATCATCACCACGCCACACGGCCGGACCGGCCATCAGGCTGCGCCGGGGCAGGCCGGTGGTCCGCCAAGGTGTCAGGGTGATGGCGCGCCCAAGTGCCGCGACGCGGTATCCTTCGGTCGGACCGTCCGTCGTGACCACCCAACGCCCGTCCCAGGTTGCGCCGGGGGCCGCATCGGGACGGCACGCCGCGGCGGCGGGTTCACGCGACAGGCGGATCGCGCCGTCTTCATGCGTCACCATGCATCCCGACAGGGTCGTCGCCTGACGATCCGTGATGCGGCGCATCAGTTCCACCTGCTCGGCACGTCGGGGGGGATATTGCGCACCACTGATCCACCGCAGCACCGCAAGCATGAGGCGGCGGACCTGATCGCCCTCGGATCGCCTCAGCGCCTCGAGCCGCGCGCGCTGCAGCACCGCGTCGCCGCGATCGGTCCGGACGCATTCCGCGATCAGGCTGGCGGTCCTGTCCTCGACCGCATCCCGCACGGCGGACAACGCGGTGGCGGATGCGACGATCTGCTTGGCGGATAATGGCAGATCGGCCAACAACCGACGGGCGCGCACCCGTTCGAAACGCGGGTCGTCATTGCTCGGGTCGTGAACGGGGGACAGGCCGCGCAAGGCGACGATGTGCTGTGTCTGCTGCCTGTAGAGGGACAGGATGGGGCGTAGGAACGTGACCCCGCCCCATGTCATCCGCGGCGTCATGGCGGCCAGCCCGTCAAGACCGGCACCGTCCGCCAACCGCATCAGGAAGGTTTCCGCGATATCGTCGGCGGTATGCCCCAGAAGGACGGACCCGAGGTCATGTCGCCGGGACCATTCCGCCAGGGCATCATAACGCGCGCGCCGCGCACGGTTCTGCAGGTCGGGGCCATCGGCGATCTGCAAGGTGATCGTGTCATGGGGCAGGGACAGGTCGCGACATCGGTCGGCGACCCAGGCCGCCTCCTGCCGTGCCTCGGGGCGGATACCATGGTCTACGGTCACCACGCGCAGGTCGAGGCCGGCATCGCTGCAAAGATGCAAAAGGGCGAGGCTGTCCGCCCCGCCCGAAACCGCGACGCCGAATGGTCCGTCGTCGCGGTTCAGATCAGGAACAGCCAAGCTCCGCCCGTGCCGATGTCGCCTGTCCGGCCGCGCCCGACTGGGGGAAGCGGATCCCGACCTCAGACAGGGTCAGGCAGGCTTCGCTCGTTTGGCCAAGCGCGCCGAGGGCTCGTCCCAGACCAAGCAGGGAATCCGGTGCGCGCGTTCCTTCGGGCGTGCCCGAGAACGACTCGAGGTAGGCGCGGGCCGCACCAGCCTGATCGCCACTGCGGGCCAGCGCCTCGCCGCGCAGGAACTGCGCCTCGGTGGACAGGGGGCCGGTCGGGTAATTCGTCGTGAACCTTTCGAAGGCCTGCGCCGCTTCGGTGTTCTGACCCTGATCCAACAAGGCGCGGGCGGCGTTGAACTCGCTTTCCTCGCCGATGGCCAGCTGCGGCTGGGGCGCCGCAGGTGCGGCGGGGGTGGGCGCGACTTCGATCGGCGATGTCGCCGCCGTCTGTCCGGGCCGCTGCACCGGCCGCATCTGACCCGAGGCCCCACGCTCGGGCACAGGTGCGGGCCCGGGCGTCGCTGCGACGGCTTCGCCCAATGGTCCCGGCTGTGGCAGGGCCCCGAGGTCGCAATCCGGCGTCAACTCGCAAAGCTGAAAGCGCAGGTCCTCGATCCGGTTGCCGCCATCGCGCCCGATGCTCTCGACGCGGAACGACAGACGCTCGGTCTGGGCTGTCAACTGGCGCAACTGATCTTCCATGCTGATCAGGCGGTCGGGAAAACTCGTCCCCTCGATCCGGAGCGCGGCGGCGCCCGTCGTCGACAGCTCTCGCTGAAGGGACTGGATCTCCGTGTTGAGGACAGACAGCTGGCGGCGGATGTCCGCCAGCGTCTGGTCGGTGTCCTGTGCGGCCAGCGGGGTCGCAACAAGGATCGCAAGGGCAACGGCAAGCCGCATCAGACGCCCGCGCCCGCGGCCAACACGGTGACGGCCCGGCGGTTCTGGCTGTAGCAGGCCTCGGTCGAACAGATCTGCAGGGGGCGCTCCTTGCCATAGCTGATCGTGCGCATCCGGCTGGCCGAAACGCCTTGCGACACGAGGTAGTCACGCGCGGCATTCGCGCGGCGACCGCCCAGGGCAAGGTTGTATTCGCGCGTGCCCTGTTCATCCGCATGCCCTTCGATCAGGGCGGTATAGCCGGGGTTCGCCGTCAACCAGCGGGCCTGGGCCGCGAGCGCTGACTGCCCTTCGGGCGTCAAAGCGGAGCTGTCGACGGCAAACAGGACACGGTCGCCGACCGTCTGTTGGAAATACGCCACCGAGCTGGGGTCGTTCGGCCCGCCCGGTGTAAAGCCGCCTGCGCCCAGACCGCCGTTGTTGGCGTTCAGGTCGACGGCACCACCCGCGTCGCCGTTGCCATTGCCGAAACGGTCGCCTGCGCATCCCGCTAGCGCGATGGCGGAGACCAGAATAAGTGCCCGAAGTTTCATTACGCTATCCTCAGTTCAGAAGCGGGCCCCAGCTGGGGTCCGATGCGGCCGCTGGTGTTGCGGCCCGTTGAAGGTTTCTGCCAGTGATGTCAACGGAATAGAGCGCCGGTGCGCCTTGGGCCCCCGCCGTTTCCCGCGTGAACATGACGACGCGGCCATTGGGGGCCCATGTCGGCCCCTCGTCCAGGAATGCGCCGGTCAGCAGGCGTTCCTCGGACCCGTCCGTGCGCATCACACCGATGTGGAACCGTCCCGCGTTCTGCTTGGTGAACGCGATGAGGTCGCCGCGCGGCGACCAGACCGGCGTGCCATATCGGCCATCCCCGAAACTGATCCGGCTGCCATCCCCGCCGGATGCGGACATCACATAGATCTGCGGCGCGCCCGAACGGTCGCTTTCGAACACGATGCGGCTGCCGTCCGGCGAAAAACTGGGGGCTGTCTCGATCGAGGGGGCGGTCGTCAGACGCGTCGTCCCGCCCGATGCGATGTCCAGCAGGTAGAGGTCGGTATTGCCGGCCACCTCGGCCGAAAAGACCGCGCGTTGCCCATCCGGCGAAAAGCGCGGCGCAAAGCTCATGTTGGTATTGGTGCCCCCGATGGACCGACGCGACAGGGTCGCCACATCCAGCAGGGTAACGCGGGGAAAGCCCGTCTCGTAGCTGGTGTAGATGATCTGGTTGCCGTTCGGGGAAAAACGGGGGGCGAGAACGATGCTGTCCGAGGAGGTCAGGTATTGGACATTGGCGCCGTCGTAATCCATCACCGCCAGCCGCTTCTGACGCGCATCCTTGGGACCGGTTTCCGCGACGAACACCACGCGGCTGTCGAAATAGGGACCTTCGCCCGTGATGCGGGAATAGGCCGCGTCGGCAACCTTGTGGGCCATCCTGCGCCAGCCGTCGGCG
This sequence comes from Jannaschia sp. 2305UL9-9, assembly GCF_041403465.1. NCBI lineage: Bacteria > Pseudomonadati > Pseudomonadota > Alphaproteobacteria > Rhodobacterales > Roseobacteraceae > Jannaschia > Jannaschia sp. 2305UL9-9. The sequence goes on along the minus strand of NZ_JBGEHM010000001.1, from coordinate 1,260,771 downwards.
GTGCCGACGAACTGCAATCCCTCGCCCAGCGGGGCCTGGCTGAAGATGTCGAACAGACGGAACTGCACCACCAGACGCCCGTCGCCCTCGACGAGGACGGACCCGGTGATCAGGGCCTGCGCGTTGATCGCCTTCCAGTCGGACCATTGCACCGAAGCATCGAAGCTGGACACGCGGCTGATATGGGCGTCCTGCGGAATTTCCCGGAACAGACCGGTATTCGTCAGGTCGGCGGCGATCACGCGGGTAATGTCCTGCGCAATGTCGCTGGCGGCAGCATTACGTGCGACAAACGTGGGCACCGCGAACGGCAAAGGTTCGATCACGCCATCGGTGATGGTGATCCTCAGTGGCCCGTCCTGCGCCGAGACCTGAACGGGCAGGCCCAGCGTCGCGAAGACGAGAGCAATCGTCAGAAACAATCTAGTCACCGGAGCCTCATTGTCGTTTGTAGGAGCTTTAATGCATTTTTGTCGGAATGGTGTGATTTCTCAACCGTGGCCCGGAATTTCAGGGCCAAGTGACCCGTCGGCGGGCGGATGGTTGACGCGGGACGCCTCATCTTAGCGCAACCGCATCGTATTCGGGTCGAAGGTCATCTCGACCTCACGCCATTGTTCGTATTTTTCGGACGGCAGGTCATATCCGTCGCCCGCACAGCGGATCAGGGCGCGGCGGGCCGCTTCGAATGCGCGTTGGGTTGCGCCCGAATCGCCGCCGGAGGCGGAGATCTGGCGGATCGTTCCGGTTACGGGTCTGCCGTCGCGGTCCATGTCGAAGGCAAGCGTGACGATCACGCGCGCCGATGCGGCCCCCGGATCAACGACCCAGCACCCGCTGACCGCGACGCGCAGGCCATCGCGTTCGCCTTGCGTCAGGGGCGGTCCCGACGGCGCGGAGGGTTGCGACGACCCGCCAAGCGCCGCCGCAAGGGCCGCGTTGGTGTCGATGTCGCGCGGCTGTTCCTGCGGTGCCGGTGCGGGTGCGGGTGCCGGGGCGGGTGCGGACGCAGGGGCGGCGGGTTCGGCCGGTTCCTCGGGTGTTGCGGCAACGCGGACCGGGGGCGTGGGCTTGCGGGCCGGCCGCGTCGACCGTTCAGGCGCCGCCGATGGGGTATCCGCCTCGGTCACGATGACGGGCGCGGCCTCTTCGGGGGCGGCGGGCGTTTCGGCCGGGGCGACGGGATCTTCCGCCTCGACGGGGGCGGGCGGGGCCTCGACCACCGGCGCGGTTTCGGTCGCGGGGGGCGGCGCCGGGGCCGGTGTCGCCGCGACGCGGGGCGCAGGCCGTGGGGCGGGGCGCGCCGATACCGGCGCATCCGGTGCCTCCGCGGGGGCGGACGGGGCGGATGGCACCTCCGGCACGACCTCCGCGCGGGGCAGGGGCGTCAGCTGCGAGGTATCGGGCACGACCTCCGGCGGGGGCGGTGGCGCGATGGCCTCGGGGGGCTGGATCTGTTCGGGCGGCGTGTCGACGCTGGGGGCCGGAACGTCGGGCGTCTCGACCACCTCCGGCTGTGGCGGCGTCGGGGCAGCGGGGGGCGTCGGCGCCGGGGCGGCGTCCGGTTCGGAAGAGGTTAGCGCATCGAACTCGGCCGCCGAAATCACCGAGACGGCGGCGACTTCCAATGTCTCCTCCGGCGGGTCGGACGGCAGCCAGCCCGCCACCAGCGCCCAGATCATCAGGCCGCCGTGTGCGGTCGCCGACAGGATGACGGCGGTCCGGCGTTCCATCTATTGCGCCTCGTCCCCGGTCGCATTGTCGAGGGTTGGCCCCCCGGCGTCCGTCACAAGGCCGATATTGCGAAAGCCGCCCGCGTTCAGGGCGCCCATCACCACCATCACGTCGGAATAGGGAACCGTGCCATCGGCCCGCAGGAAGACCCTGTCCCCGTCCCGTTCACCGGCGATGGCGGTCAGACGGGTGATCAGGTCGTCGCGCGGAACCTCGGTCGAGCCGATGAAGACCGCGCCATCGGCGCCGACCGTCACGGCCAGCGGCTCCTCCTGCTCCTGCGGGAGGGGGGCTGCGGCGGTTTCGGGCAGTTCGATCGGCACGCCGGCGGTCAGCAGGGGCGCGGCGACCATGAAGATGATCAGCAGTACGAGCATCACGTCCACGAAGGGCGTGACGTTGATCTCCGACATGGGTTGTCCGCCGCCGGAGCGGCGTCTGCGACGGGTGCCCCCGCCGCCCGATTTCATCGTGCCCGCGCCCATTCAGCCGGCGTCCAGCTGGCGCGACAGGATGGTGGCGAATTCATCCGCGAAGGCTTCGTAGTTGCCGGTGATGCGGTCTGCGTCGCGGTTCAGCTTGTTGTAGAAGATCACCGCCGGAATGGCCGCGACAAGGCCAATGCCGGTCGCCAGCAACGCCTCGGCGATGCCGGGGGCCACCACGGCCAGGTTCGTGTTCTGGCTGATCGCGATCTGTTCGAAGGCATGCTTGATGCCCCAGACGGTGCCGAACAATCCGACGAAGGGCGCGGTGGACCCGGTCGTTGCCAGAAAGGTCAGGCCGGAGGTCAGCCGGTCGCGTTCCTTGGCAATGGCCACGTCCATGGTGCGGTCGATCCGCGCCTGCGTGCCAAGGATCAGGCCGCCGTCATCACGATGGCTGCGGTTCCATTCGGTCATCGCGGCTGCGAAGATCCGTTCGGAGGCCGACTTCGGCTTGTCCCCGATCTGGTCGTACAGTTCGTCCAGAGGCTCGCCGGACCAGAAGGCCCGGTCGAAGGCGGCCGCGCGCGATCGGGCGCGGCGGAATTGCAGGACTTTCTGGATATAGATCGCCCAGACCCAGATTGACGCCGCAAAGAGAGAGATCATCACCAGTTTCACGGTGAATGTCGCGCGCCAGAACAGCGCCCAGATCGAAAAATCGATCTCGCTGGCGGATGCCAGTACTTCGGTTTCCATGTGGACTGCCCGTCCTGTCACGTTGGTGGGTCGTTTGCGACCGCGCTATTGCCCATGACAGTAGCAGAGGAAAGGGTGCTTGGCGAGACTCCCCGAGGCATCGGCAGAAACCCGCAGGGCATGGGGCAAGACGCCTGCACTGCGGGCCGCACGGGGGGTATTCAGGGTGTGTCCGATTACCCCTTTCGGACCCACGGCGCGACGTCGGACCAGCCGCAGGCGCGGGTGAGTTTCGCAAGGTCGGAAGCCAGTCCGCCGGTGGCAAAGCGCAACTCGGTCGAGATGCCTTCGATGTCCTGAAACCGCAGGTGAAGATGTGCGGCGTTCCGCATGCGATCGATCAACGTTCGGGCGTCGCGATATGTGAAATGACCGAAACCATCGCCCTGATGCGTCGGGGTCATGCGCAGCCGCTCGACCGCTTCGTCGTCCAGCCGAATGTCGGCGGCCCACCCCTCGCTGCCGATCCGGGGGGTTGCACATTCGTGGATGACATAGATCGCCGTCTGATCATCCAGACACCGCAGGATCAACGAGGCGCGCACCCGTCGCCCACAGGTAGCCGGCCCATCACTTGGAGCCGACAGGAAGACATTCTGCGGGCCGCCGAAGGCGCTGTCCTCCTCCCGCAGGGTCCAGCGGGACGTCGGTGTGGACGCGGACATCATCTCGACATCCGTGGGCGAGGCGCGCCGCGGCACCGCACAGCGCAGACGGTCCAGCGGACCCGCAGGTGCCGGGCAATTCGCAAGGCGGTGCAGCCTGTCCCAACAGGCCAGCCGATCCGTCGCGCGTTCGATACCGGCACAGTCGGACGCATGCTGCGCCGTCAGCAGGCGGCACCCGCCCCGTTGCCCGATCGGCAGTCGATCGCATCCGGCCATCGATGCGGCAGGCGCAGGGATCGGCATCAATGCGACGAGGGCTGCTAGGCACAGCGACAGGAAGGCAAGCATGGCTACGGTCCGGGGGCGCAAGGTCACGCCATCCATGCATTCGAAAACCTAATTCCCGGTAAAAACGGGGCTCAGGCCACGGCAATCCGCTGCAACCGACTGCACAGGTCCTGGGGCATCCTGCGTGGCCGGCCCGTCATGTCGAGGAACGCCAGACTGACATCTGCCTTGAACAGGGCCGTCTCGCCCCGCGATACCTCCTGCGACAGGATCAGCCGCGCAGGCGTCATCCGCTGGACCGTCGTCGTCACGATCAGCTCGTCGTCGTAGCGGGCGGGTTGCAGGTAATCGGCAACCACGCGGGTGACGGCAAATACCTGTCCGGCCTCGCGCAGGGCGGCCTGATCGATGCCTGCCTCGCGCACCATCTCGGATCGTGCCCGTTCGATGAAGCGCAGGTAGTTGGCATAATAGACCAGCCCCGCAAGATCCGTATCCTCGTAATAGACACGTATGCGCCAGCGATGCGCCGTCACTGCACCCGCCCCAATCGCGCGGCGAGGCGAAGCGCATGGGAGGCATCCTGCGCCATCGGCGGCAGGACGGGATCGTAGGCCGCGCGCAGAAGATCGGCGATATCGGGGCGCAGGATCGCGCGGCCTTCCATCATGGCAAGGGGCGAGCGGTCGGTGAATGCCCTGTCCGACCAGAGCAGCATCGCCTGAACCATCTGGTTGAGGGCAAGGGTGTCGGCGCTTACCAATTCCAGATCCGCGTCCATCCGAATGAAGCTGAAGCAGGCCTGGATCGCACCGGCTTCGTCGAAGCGGAAGATGCGATACTGGTTTGCTCCACCGGTTTGCAGCCTGTCGACGAGGTCCGCCAAGGACGGGATCAGCCGGTCGAGATTGGGCGTCGCCGTCAGTTCGGACCAATCCTTGACGAAGAACACCATCAGGTTGGCCCCAAGCTCGGGGTCGGTCTCGGCCATCGTATGTCCGGTCAGGGTGCACAGGGCTTCAACGGCGCCTTTCAGTACGGCGACCGTCCCGTCCGTGACGCCGAAGACGACGGGCGCGATGGGCCGGCCCCAGCGGGCGAACAGGAATTGCCCATCGGCACGGGTGAACAGGGCCGTCACGGCCTCGGGGGTCAATGGGGTCAGATCAGTCATGGGGCAGGGGTGCCATGCGATGCGGGCAAGGTCCAGACGGGCGCGCGCACCGGCCGCGACAGCCGTGTCTGCGGGGGCCGTCTGCGCAGACCGCTGGACGCGGGCGCGTCCCCGGTTTAGGCCGCGAAGGACCCTGACGCATCGCCCCCGGAGGCCCCATGTCCGACGATCATCTGACGCCCGCCAGCTGGACCGCCCTGACCACCCTGACGGGCAAGGACCCCGCCGAAGCCCTTGGCGACATGTTGGAGGAGCAGTTGGAACCCGATGGCGTCGGCGTGTTCGAGATGGAGGACGGCTCCGGCCTGTGGGAGGTCGGCGCCTATTTCGCCGAAGCCCCGGATGAGACGGCGCTGGCGGTTCTGGCTGCGGCCTTCGGGGCGAAACCTTTCGTCATATCCGAGCTTCCGCCGACAGACTGGGTCGCCCACGTGCGCCGTGAATTGCAGCCCGTCGAAGCCGGGCGTTTCTTCGTCTACGGCAGTCACGATGCCGACCGCGTGCCAGAGGGCCGCGTGGCCCTGCTGATCGAGGCGGCAATGGCCTTCGGGACGGGGCACCACGGCACGACGCAGGGATGTCTGCTGGCGTTCGAGGAGTTGATCGGTCAAGGCATCAACCCCGCGCGTATCGCCGATATCGGTGCCGGGACGGCCGTGCTGGCCATGGCGGCCGCACGGGTTTTTCCCGATGCGCATGTCATCGCGTCGGACATCGACGAAGTCGCGGTCGAAGTTGCGTTGGCGAACCTGCGCGTGAACGGGATGGAAGGGGCCGTCGACTGTGTCGAGGCCGCGGGATTTGCACATCCATCCCTGACGGACGGTCCTTTCGACCTGATCTTTGCAAACATCCTCAAGGGGCCGCTGATCGAGCTTGCCCCGGACATGGCAACGGCCACCGCACCGGGTGGCCGCATCATCCTGTCCGGCCTGCTCAATCCGCAGGGCGATGAGGTCGTCGCCGCCTACGAGGCGGAGGGCCTGACGCTGGTTCGCCGCGGCGAACTGGGCGACTGGACGACGCTTACCCTGCGGCGCCCGGAGGCCTGAGACGGGTCACCCCCGTCCTAGCCGAAGCGCGCGTCCACATCGGCGCGGTTCATGCCGATGTCTTCCAGTGCGCGATCGGACAGCAGCGAGAGTTCGGCACGCACATCGCGGCGACGGCGGCGTTCGGCAATGGCGGAGCGGATGGCTTGTGGCATGTAGGTCATGGGGCTCTCCTGTCTGTTGGAGTGTTTCGTTGACCCAGAAGTGGGGGATGGACCGTCGATGACAACGTCCCCTGATGCAGCCCGCCCTTGCGCCCCGTGCATGGCGCAGACGTTCCCCGAAACGCAAGAACGCCCGCTTCGGAAAGCGGGCGTTCGTAATCATCACCGGCAGATGTGCCTGAACTCAGCGGCGCAGATCCGCGAAGCGGCTGATCTCGCCACGCTCCAGCCCGATGTCGTTCAGCTCCTGCTCCGTCAGGCGGTTCAGCATGCGAACGGTGACCCGGCGGTCATTCCAGGCAACGATGTTGCCAAGCAGGTTCGAGAAAGCCGAGCCATGGGAGGCGGGAAGGGCGGGACGGAAAGTGTCGAAAGCGGCCATTGGGGCGGTCCTGATATATGGGGCGGCGTATCCGCGCGTTGTTTCGGTTCTATGTGACGTGCAACGTCGATGATGCGCAGATAGGTAGAGTTTTCATTCCGCACAATTATCAAGCAAGCATGCCCGCTATGCGCGCAACGCATGTCATGCGATGGTCATATTTTCTGGCTGATAATCAAATTAGTCATATATATAGCAATAGGTTAAGGGTAAATGAGGGTCATCTTCAGTCATGCCGTTGTTACTTGACGTCTGGCCCGTCGATACTTCGCCAAATCATGCGAATCGCTGCTTGCTGCCGCTTTGCGTTGCGGGAAAGACGTGCTAGCACGACAGGAACGAGAGGCGAACATCGAGGCAGCCCCATGCGAGTTATCGGCATCGACCCCGGCCTGCGGAATTGCGGCTGGGGGGTCATCGACGTAGAGGGATCGCGTCAAAGGCATGTGGCCAATGGCACCGTTCGTGCCCAAGGGACCGACATGGGTACGCGTTTGCTGAACCTTCACAAGGGGTTGACGGCGGTGATCGCGCTGCACCGCCCGGATGCGGCCGCGGTCGAGAATACATTCGTCAACAGGGACGGGGCAGGAACCCTCAAGCTCGGTCAGGCCCGCGGGGTCGCGATGCTGGTCCCGGCGCAGGCCGGCCTCGACGTCGGTGAATATGCACCGAACGCCGTCAAGAAGGCGATCGTCGGCACCGGACACGCGGCCAAGGAACAGATCGCCCATATGGTGCGGATGCAATTGCCCGGCTGCGATCCCGAATCGCCGGATGCGGCGGATGCGCTCGCCATTGCCATGTGCCATGCCTTTCACCTGCAGTCGTCCAACCGGCTTGCCGCCGCGATCGGGGCGGGACGATGATCGGTCGGCTGACCGGGCGGCTGGACTGGAAGGGGACCGATCAGGTCCTGCTGGATGTGAACGGCGTGGGCTATGTCGTGTATTGTTCGGACCGGACGATCGCCGCCCTGCCGCCCGTCAAGACACCCGTCGCCCTCTGGACCGAGATGCTCGTGCGCGAGGATCTGCTGCAGCTGTTCGGCTTCATGACCGTGCAGGAACGGGAATGGCACCGCCTGCTGACCTCCGTGCAGGGGATCGGCGCGAAGGGATCGCTGGCCATCCTCGGGGCGCTCGGGCCCGATGGGGTGGCGCGTGCGATTGCGCTGGGCGATGCCAATGCCGTCAAGGCGGCACCCGGCGTCGGGCCCAAGATCGCGCAGCGGGTGGTTCTGGAACTCAAGGGCAAGGCCCCGGCGATGATGATGATGGATGCGGAAGGGGCGGATCCGCTGATCGAGCCGTCAGACACAAAGGGGGCGGCGGCCCCGACCCCTGCACCTGCCGCGCGGGATGGTCTTGCCGCCGCGCAGGCCGAAGCGCTGTCGGCCCTGTCGAACCTTGGCTACGCCCCGACGGACGCAGCCCGGGCCGTGGCCGAAGCCGCGGGCGAGGCGCAGGACACCGCCGGATTGATCCGTGCCGCGCTCAAGCGGCTCGCACCGGGGGATCGCTGATGATCGACACGTCCTATCGTCATCGGCCGGGGGCATCTCATGGAACGTGACCCCATGCTTGATCCCGCGGCGCCCGAGATTAGCGACGATCGCGCGTTGCGGCCGCAGGCGCTGGAGGAATTCATCGGCCAGGCGGAGGCGCGTGCGAACCTGCGCGTCTTCATCGAAAGCGCCAAGATGCGCGGCGAAGCGATGGACCACGTCCTGTTCCACGGCCCTCCGGGGCTGGGAAAGACGACGCTTGCACAGATCATGGCGCGTGAACTGGGCGTGGGCTTTCGCATGACCTCGGGGCCGGTTCTGGCCAAGGCGGGCGATCTGGCGGCGATCCTGACCAACCTCGAGGCGCGCGACGTCCTCTTCATCGATGAGATCCATCGCCTGTCCCCGATCGTGGAGGAAGTGCTCTATCCCGCGTTGGAGGATTTCGCGCTAGACCTCGTGATCGGTGAGGGGCCGGCGGCACGGACCGTGCGCATCGATCTGCAACCCTTCACGTTGGTCGGGGCAACGACGCGGCTTGGCCTGCTGACGACACCTCTGCGGGACCGCTTCGGCATTCCGACGCGGCTGCAATTCTATACGGAAGACGAGTTGCACCAGATCGTGACGCGCGGGGCGCGTTTGCTGGGCGCCCCCGCGACCGAGGATGGCGCACGAGAGATTGCCCGCCGGGCAAGGGGCACGCCCCGTATCGCCGGGCGGTTGCTCAGACGGGTCGTCGATTTCGCGGTGGTCGAGGGGGATGGCCGGGTGACGCAGCCCATTGCCGATGGATCACTGACCCGTTTGGGCGTCGATCATCTGGGGCTCGACGGCGCGGACCGGCGGTATCTGTCCCTGATTGCCGAGAACTATGGCGGCGGGCCGGTTGGCATCGAAACCATCGCGGCTGCTCTCTCGGAAAGTCGCGACGCGCTGGAGGAAGTGATCGAGCCCTTCCTGCTGCAACAGGGTCTGATCGCCAGAACCCCCCGTGGCCGCATGTTGGCGCAAAAGGGGTGGCGGCACCTTGGTCTGGATGCACCGCGCGGACCGGATGATCTGTTCGGCGGATAGGGCGATCTGATCGTTCGGCTTCGGGGGCGGTCCATCGGGCCTCGTCCGGATGCATAACCGCGCCACAGGTGAATGATACGCCAACTTGGGTCACGTCTGTACGGGGCCTGCCTTCCTTTCATTGCAGTTTCCCGCCCCTTTTCACGCCTGCGTGAGGCGGCGTCGCGCGGATGTGAGGGCGGTGCGGGGTGGCGGGCGTGGTGTGCATATACGCGCGTTTATCCCGAACTAATCACGGCTTCGTTCATTGAAGCGCAGCGCCCGAAGTGACATCTCTGGCTCATCAGCAGGGCACACCGCCCCGCCGCATCGAACCCACAAGGCCAGCCGCCAGATCGCGCGGCGCCGCACACAAGGGACAAGACACATGAAAACGCTCCTCATCTCCGCCCTGATCGCCTCCGCCGCCCTGACCGGTGCCGCATCCGCCCAGGTTGGCGCCGGTGCCGCCGCCGCCGCCGCGCACTTCAATCAGGACATCGATTCCAACAACGAACAGGTCGCCATCGACGCGGCCGAGTTCGACGGCGTCACCGTCTCCACCCGCAGCGGCGCGGTGGGCGAGGCCTTCACCCACTTCAACGCCGACTACGATTCGAACAACGACCTGCGCGGCCTGAACGGCGCGACCGTCGTGGATGCGAACGCGGCCTACGGTGCCGACATCTTCGCCCGCATCGACGCCGAGAGCCAGGACGACGAGTGATCGTCTGACAGGACCGGTATCGGGGTCCTCCCCCCGCCCTGATGCCGTCCCCTGCGCAGGCCTGACGCGGCTCCTCCCCCCGCCAAAGACCCGCGCGACAGACCCCCGGCCCGCAGAAATGCGCGCCGGGGGTTTTTGTTTGCAAATGGATTGAATGCCGACTGTTCGCGCGGCAAGCATTCGCGATGTCGTTCAACCTTGCCACCTACGTCCTGAACGCCGGGCAGACGCGTCCGGACCACCCTGCATTGATCGTGCCCGGTCGGGTCCGGATGACGCATGGTGAATTGACTGACAAAGTCGCCGCCTGCGCGGGCGCATTGCGGGCGAAGGGGCTTTCGCCCGGTGACCGCATCCTGCTCCGGCTGGGCAATGATCCCGATTTTCCGATTCTGTTCCTCGCGGCCTGTGCCGCCGGCTGCGTTCCCGTTCCGACATCCGCGCTTCTGACATCTTCCGAGATCACGGGGATGGCCCGGCGGATCGCACCGCGACTTGTCATCGCCCATGCGGGTGTCGCATGCCCCGACGGGTTCGAGGTCATTGCACCATCCGACCTGTCGGGCGCGCCCCTGCCGATGTCCCGATGGACGACGGGATCGCCTGACCGACTTGCCTATATCGTCTTTACCTCCGGGTCGGGCGGGGCGCCCAAGGCGGTGGCCCATGCGCATCGGGCCGTTCTTGCGCGAAAGATGATGCACGAAGGCTGGTATGGTTTGCGGCCTGACGACCGGGTGATGCATGCCGGGGCATTCAACTGGACCTACACGCTGGGCACCGGGTTGCTGGACCCATGGTCGGTCGGGGCCACGGCCATCATTCCGGGCGTGGAAACGCCCGTGGAAGGACTGCCCGGTATTCTGGCGGCACAGGATGCGACGATCTTTGCCGCGGCACCCGGTATCTATCGGCGGTTGATGCGCGGTGCATGGCCGGCCACGCCTGCGCTGCGGCACGGATTGTCGGCGGGGGAGCGTTTGCCGGACGCGACGCGACAGGCATGGCAAAGGGCGACCGGATGCGATCTGCACGAGGCGCTTGGTATGTCCGAGTGTTCGACCTTCGTGTCCGGATCCCCCGCGCGCCCCGCGCCCCCCGGCAGTACCGGCTACCCGCAGCCGGGTCGCAACACGCGCATCGACGGCGAGTGTCTGCTGATCTCGACGGACGATCCGGGATTGATGCTGGGATACTGGCAGGATGGCGCGCCCGTGCCCCCGGCGGGCGACTGGTTCGATACCGGCGACCGGGTTCGCGCCCTGTCCGACGGGGCGCTTGTGCACCTGGGCCGGCGGGACGACATCCTGAACCCCGGCGGATACCGCGTATCCCCGCAGGAGGTGGAGGAGGCGCTTGCCGATCTGCCGGTGCGCGAATTCGCGGTGGGTTGCGTCGAGGTGCCGGGCGGCGCGACCGTTCTGGCGGTCTTCTACGCCGGTGCGCCGCTGGACGAGGCCGCGGCAAGCCGGATGGCCGAGACCCGGCTTGCCCGATACAAGCAGCCCCGGATGTGGCTGCGACGAGACAGCCTGCCGCGCAATCCGAACGGAAAGTTGATCCGCCGGGCCCTTAAATAGCCCGGCCTTTCGCCTTTTCCCCAAGAGGCCAGAGGCATAGGGTCCGCGCGAACCCCTCATCGAAGGAGACGCAGATGATCAAGCTCGACATCCTGTCCGACCCGATCTGTCCTTGGTGCCACATCGGACGCGCGCATCTGTTTCGCGCGTTGGAGGCGCATCCGGAACATCCCTTCACGCTTGAATGGCATCCGTTCCAGCTGAACCCTGACATGCCGGCCGAAGGCATGGATCGCCGTGCCTATCTGGAAGGCAAGTTCGGCGGCAAGGAGGGGGCCGTCCGCGCCTATGCGCCCGTGGTCGAGGCCGCGGCCGAGGCAGGGCTGAACATCAATTTCGAAGGGATCATGCGCACGCCCAACACCCTGAACGCGCACCGGTTGATCCATTGGGCGGGTCTGGAAAAGCGGCAGACACCCGTGGCGACCGCCCTGTTCGAAGCCTATTTCGAGAAGGGACAGGATATCGGGGACATCCCGACGCTGATCGCCATCGGCAGCGGCGCGGGGCTGGATGCCGAGATGCTGGAGCGGTTGTTTGCAAGCGACGCGGACGCCGCCGACATCGCGGCCCGCGATGCCCATGCGCGCGAACGGGGGGTGACCGGGGTGCCGACCTTCATCCTTGCAAACCAGCACGTGTTGCGCGGGGCACAACCCCCGGCCCTGTGGGGGCAGGTGATCGAGGAAATCTCGGAGCAGATAAAGGCCGCCGAATGACCATGGGGATGCTTCGACGATGATCGCACCGACCCGTCGCCTGTCGCAGGTCGAATTCGTGGCCCTGATGGCCATGTTGACCGCGACGATCGCTTTCTCGATCGACTCGATGCTGCCTGCCTTGCCCGAGATCGGGGCAACGCTGTCGCCCGACGCGCCGAACGCCGCCCAGTTGGTCATCGTCAGCTTCGTGTTCGGCATGGGCGTCGGGACGTTGTTCATGGGCCCCCTGTCGGATGCCTTCGGGCGCAAGCCCGTGATGCTGGGCGGTCTGGCGATCTATGCCACCGGGGCGATCATCGCCGTCTATGCGCCGACCCTCGAGACGGTTCTCGCCGCGCGGATTCTGCAGGGTTTCGGCGCCAGCGCGCCACGGGTGGCCAGTCAGGCGATGATCCGCGATCTCTATGCCGGTCGTGGCATGGCGCGGGTGTCGTCTTTCGTGATGATGACCTTTGCCCTGGTTCCGGCGGTCGCCCCCCTGATCGGGTCCGGCATCATCACGGGTTTCGGCTGGCACGGGATATTCTGGGCCTTCGTCGTGTTCGCGTCCCTTTCCGGCAGTTGGCTGATGCTGCGTCAGCCCGAGACTTTGCCGGATGCGCGCCGCCGATCGCTCGACCTCGGACGGCTGCGCGGCGCAGCGGTCGAGGTGCTGTCCCATGGCAACGTGCGACGTGCGATCCTCGTGCAGACGCTGGTCTACGGGATGCTGTTCGCGACCATTGCCTCGGTTCAGCCGGTCTATGACGTGACATTCGGCATGGGCAGCAGCTTTCCCTACTGGTTCGGTCTGGTCGCTGTTCTTGCCGCGGGCGCCAGCTTCGTGAATGCGCGCCTCGTGGGGCGTCTGGGCATGGTCGTGCTGCTGCGCCGGGCGCTCGGGGCGTTTCTCGTGCTGTCGGTCGTGCTGGGCATCGCGTGGGTGGCGGATCTTCTGCCAGAGGCGCTGCGCTTTCCGGCGTTCTTCGTCTGGCAGGTCGGCAGCTTCGGCCTTGCGGGCATGACGATCGGAAACGTGCAGGCGATTGCGATGCAGCCGCTGGGGCATATCGCCGGAATGGCGGCATCGGTCATCTCGGCCGTGGCGACCATCGCGGCGGTCGTGGTCGCCACGCCCATCGGACTGGCCTTCGATGGCACGCCCGTGCCGCTTGTGGCCGGCGTCGGGATCTGCACCGCGATCGCTCTGTTCCTTGCCCGCCGTCTGGAGGAGGAACCGGCCGCCCTTTCGGTGCAGCCCGTCACCTAGACCGGATCAGTCGGCGCGGACCTTGGCCGCGCCGGCCTGAACCGCCAGATCACGGGCGATCGCGAAGGCCCCCTTGATGCGGTCGGCCTCTTTCACGAACTCCTCCAGAATTACGAGCTTGTCGCCCTTGATCTTGGCGGTGCCTTTGCGGGCCTTGATGAAATCGACCAGACCTTCGGGCCGCGCGAACTTGTTGCCGTGGAATTCGACGGTCGCGCCCTTGGCCCCGACGTTCAGCTTTTCGATACCGGCGGCCTTGCAGAACGCCTTGATCCGCACGATCCGCAGCAGCATGTTCACCTCGCGCGGGATCGGGCCGAACCTGTCGATCAGCTCGGCGGCGAAACCTTCCAGCTCCACCTTGGTGCTCAGGCCGGACAAACGGCGGTAGAGGCCAAGGCGCAGATCCAGATCGACGACGTAATCCTCCGGGATCAGGACCGGCACGCCGAGGTTGATCTGTGGCGACCAGTCGTCGGACAGCGCATCGGGCAGGTCCGCGGTGCCGTTCTTGAGCTTGGAGATCGTCTCCTCCAGCATCGACTGATACAATTCGAAGCCGACTTCCTTCATGTGGCCCGATTGTTCCTCGCCGATGATGTTGCCGCCCCCCCGCAGATCAAGGTCTTGCGACGCGATGTTGAAGCCCGCGCCCAAGGCGTCCAGCGACCCGAGCGCCTTGAGGCGGCGTTCCGCCTGCGGCGTCAGCTTGCTGCGCGGTTTGGTCGTCAGATAGGCATAGGCGCGTGCCTTGGACCGGCCGACGCGGCCACGGATCTGGTATAGCTGGGCCAGTCCGAACATGTCGGCCCGCCAGATGACCATGGTGTTGGCCGTGGGGATGTCGATGCCGGATTCGATGATCGTCGTGGACAGCAATACGTCGTATCGCCCGTCGTAGAACGCGTTCATCCGTTCATCGAGGTCGCCTGCCGCCAGTTGTCCATTCGCGATGACGTAGGACAGTTCCGGCAATTGCTCCCGCAAGAACTGCTCCATTTCCGACAAATCGCTGATCCGGGGCACGACGACGAAGCTCTGGCCGCCGCGATAGTGTTCGCGCAGCAGCGCCTCGCGGATCGTGACGGCATCGAACTCCGACACGTAGGTGCGAATGGCAAGACGATCGACGGGGGGCGTGCCGATCACCGACAGGTCGCGTACACCCGTCAGCGACATCTGCAGCGTGCGGGGAATCGGCGTCGCCGAAAGCGTCAGGACGTGCACGTCCGACCGCATCTCCTTGAGCCGTTCCTTGTGCGACACGCCGAAGTGCTGTTCCTCGTCGATGACCATCAGGCCCAGATCCCGGAACTTGACCGCCTTTGCCAACAAGGCATGGGTGCCGATGGCAATGTCCACGGTGCCGTCCGCGATGCCCGCGCGGGTGGCGGCCGCTTCCTTCGGCGAGACGAACCGGGACAACTGCCGGACCTTGATCGGCAGGCCCCGGAAACGGTCGGCAAAGCTCTTGGCGTGTTGACGGGCGAGCAGGGTGGTTGGCGCGATGACGGCGACCTGTTTTCCGGTGGTGGCCGCGATGAAGGCCGCGCGCATCGCCACCTCGGTCTTGCCGAAGCCGACATCGCCCACGACCAGACGATCCATTGGACGCCCCGAGGCCATGTCGCTGGCCACGTCCTCGATGGCCTGAAGCTGGTCGTCGGTTTCCTCATAGGGGAAACGGGCCGAGAACCCCTCCCACATGTCGTGGGGCGGCTCCAGCATCGGGGCCTTTCGCAGGGCACGCTCGGCGGCGATCCGCATCAGACGCTCGGCGATCTGGCGGATACGTTCCTTCAGGCGGGCCTTGCGGGCCTGCCATGCGCCGCCGCCCAGCTTGTCCAGCAATCCTTCCTCGGAGCCGAAGCGCGACAGCAGTTCGATGTTCTCGACCGGCAGGAACAGGCGATCGCCGCCGGCATATTCCAGCGTCAGGCATTCGTGCGGCGCGCCCGCCGCGTCGACCGTCTCGAACCCGATGAACCGACCGACGCCGTGGTCGACGTGCACGACCAGATCGCCGACCGACAGGGCCTGCGCCTCGGTCAGGAAATTCTCGGCGCGGCGCTTCTTCTTCTTGCCGCGGATCAACCGCTCGCCCAGCACGTCCTGCTCGGAGATGACGGTCAGCCTGCCCTTCGTGGCCTTGCCGTCGAGGGGGCCTTCGAACCCGCGATCCAGTGGCCAGATCGCCAGGCCGACCTCGCCCTGTGCGACGTCACCTGCATGCTTGATGACGCGGGCGCCGGATACCTCGTGATCCTCCAGCATGCCTTGCAGACGTTCGCGCGCGCCGCCCGAGTAGCTGGCGATGACGACGGCCCCCTCGGTCCGCTTTGCGGCGATATGGTCGGCCAGAACGGCGAACAGGTCGACGCCCTCCAACTGCCGTTCGGGGGCAAAGCTGCGCCCCGTGCGGCCGCCTGCGTCGATCACGTTCGGGCCGGGGGCCGTGGCAAAGGGCGACAGGTGCAGAACGCGCTTGCCCGACAGGGTCGCGTCGAACGCATCCGGCGATAGGTAGAGACCATCCGGCGGCGCCGGTTTGTAGACGCTGTCGACGCGGCCCTTGGCCTGCATGGCCTCGCGCCGGTTGTCGTACATGTCCTGTATCTGAACCCAGCGGTCCGCATGGTGGGCCGGGCTGGCGTCATCCATCACCCATGAGGCATCCGGCAGGTAGTCAGGCAATGTCTCCAACGTTTCGTGGAAGAACGGCAGCCAATGCTCGATGCCCTGCGCCTTGCGGCCCGCCGTCACCGCCTCGTAGAGGGGATCATCGGTGCCGGCCGCGCCGAATTCTATGCGATAGCTCTGCCGGAACCGCGTGATGGACGGCCCGTCGAGGATCACCTCCGATACCGGGGCCAGTTCGATCAGCTTGAGCTGATCCGTCGTGCGCTGCGACACCGGGTCGAAGCGCCGCAGACCGTCCAGCGTATCCCCGAACATGTCGAGGCGCACGGGCGCCGTCTGGCCCGGCGGCCAGATGTCGATGATACCGCCGCGCGGGGACCAGTCGCCGGGTTCCATCACGGTGGGCGTCTGGGTGAATCCCATCCGCACGAGGAAATCGCGCAGCGCGGCCTCGTCGATGCGCTGATCGACGCGGGCGGCGAACCCCGCGCCCTTCAGGGTGGCGCGGCTTGGCACCCGCTGCGTGACCGCGGCCAGCGTCGTCAGCAGGATGAACTTGCCCGTGAGACCATGGGCAAGCGCGGTCAGCGTGGACATGCGGGCCGACGAGATTTCGGCGGCTGGGGACACACGATCATAGGGCAGGCAATCCCACGCGGGCAACCGGACGACCGTGGTGCCGGGGGCGTGAAAACGCAGCGCGGCGGCCATCGCCTCGGCCCGTTTGTCATCACGCGCGACATGAACCACGGGGCGGCCCCGCTCCAGCTCGCGCAGAAGGACGCGGGCGTCGAACCCTTCGGGCGCGCCTCCGACGCGGATATGCCCCGCAGGCAGGGAGGCGGCGGGCGCAGACGGCGTCGGGGACGCGGCTTCGGGGGGGGCGGATGTCTCGGGCATGACGGTCAGGTAACGGACCCCCTTGCCATGTCAACAGGTGGCGGGTGTCAGGACAGGACGCTCTGGTTCATGTTGACCCACATCCCCCACATCGAGGTGACGAAGATCGCGATGACGCCGACGAACTGCACCCGGCGGCGATGCTCGGCCAGAAGGTTGCCAAGGTCGGGCGGGTCCAGTCCCTCGACCTGCCGCGCGGTACGTAGGGAAAGCCATCCGACGATCATCATCGGCACGAACAGCAACAGGATCGCCTGGGCGAATTCGATCCGGTAGAGAAAGCCCAGAAGCGACAGGACCGTCACCGTGAAGAAGGTCAGGGCGGTCGAGATCAGGCCGGTCGCGTCGGCGATGAACAGCAGGCGCCGCGCCTGAATGTTGGCAAGGGTGTGCATGTCCTGCAACGACTGCTCGCTTCCGCGGGCCGCGCGGCGCACCATGTCGAACGGGACGCCGACAGCCCAATGCGATGCGGTCGACCACAGCGTCGCCAACGCGATCCAGAACCACAGGTTCGAAAAGGACCGGAAGTCGATGACCTCGAAGGCACTTTCGAGGAAGAAGAAATCCAATGGTCAGCCATCCGTGTCGTTGCCGTGCCGTTCCGTGTCGCGCGATGGGCCGGGGGATGCAAGGCGTGCGGCCTTGATCCCGGCCCTTGGCATGTGCGACCGAAGGCGGGTGTCACAAAGGTGCATCATGAGCAGACAATCCCCCCCGGCCTTCCCCCTGTCCCGTCCGCGCCGCATGCGCCGGACACCCGCCCTGCGGGCCCTGTCGCGCGAACAACGGTTGTCGGCAGACGACCTGATCTGGCCGGTGTTCGTCTGCGACGGGGAGGGGACGACGCAGGAGGTGGCGTCGATGCCCGGCGTGATCCGACGCTCCGTCGATCTGACGGTCGAGGCGGCGCAGGCGGCGCATGAGGCCGGGATCCGGGTGATCTGCCTGTTTCCTTACACCGATCCCACCTTGAAGACCGATCTGTGCGAGGAGGCCTGGAACCCCGACAATCTGTCGAACCGCGCCATCCGCGCGATCAAGGCCGCGGTGCCCGACATGGCGGTGATGACCGACGTGGCGCTGGACCCCTACAACACCCAGGGCCACGACGGGATCGTGCGTGACGGTGTCATCGTCAACGATGAATCCGTCGAGGCCCTGGTCAAGATGGCCGTCGCCCAGGCCGAGGCGGGGGCCGATATCCTCGGGCCGTCGGACATGATGGACGGGCGCATCGGGGCAATGCGCGCGGCGTTGGAGGAGGCAAGCCTGATTGACGTGACGATCATGTCCTATGCCGCCAAATACGCCAGCGCCTTCTACGGCCCCTTCCGCGATGCCGTCGGTGCGTCGGGTGCCCTGAAGGGCGACAAGAAAACCTATCAGCTGGACCCCCTGAACGCGGATGAGGCGATGCGCGCCGTCGCCCGCGACATTGCCGAGGGTGCGGACATGGTGATGGTCAAGCCGGGGATGCCCTATCTGGATATATGCCGCAGGGTAAAGGACACCTTCGCCGTGCCGACCTATGCCTATCAGGTCAGCGGCGAATACGCGATGATCCGGGCGGCGGCGGGCAACGGCTGGATCGACGGGGAAAAGGCCATGATGGAAAGCCTGATGAGTTTTCGGCGCGCCGGATGCGACGGTGTTCTGACCTATTTCGCGCCCGAAGCCGCACGCCTTATCCGGGCCGGGTGGGAATGACCGGCACCCCTGCCGCCAACAAGGCGCGCGCGATCGCCTTCTACGAGACGATGTTCAACGACTGCCGCCCGCGCGAGGCGATCAAGGCCCACGCGGGCGACGTCTACATTCAGCACAACCCCCACGTCGCTGACGGCAAGCAGGCGTTCATCGACTATTTCGAACGGATGGCCGCCGAGTATCCGGGCAAGCATGTGCGCATCGTCCGCGCCGTGGCCGAGGGCGATCTGGTCGTCCTGCATTGTCATCAGACATGGCCCGGCAGCGACGATTACGCCGGGATGGATATCTTTCGCTTCGATGACGATGGACGGATCGTCGAACATTGGGACGTTTTGCAGGTCATCGGTGACGCGTCCAAGAACGACAACGGATTGTTCTGAGGCCCCGCCTCAGCCCATCCGCTCCGACGCATAGGATCCGGGGGAGGCGGGGAAGACGACGGTCTTGTTGCCGTTGAGGAAGACGCGGCGGTGGATGTGGGCGTGGATGGCCCGCGCCAGTACCTGGCTTTCGACATCGCGGCCCAGCGATACGTAGTCGTTGGGCGATTGCGCGTGCGTGACGCGGACGATGTCCTGCTCGATGATCGGGCCTTCATCGAGGTCTGCGGTGACATAGTGCGAGGTCGCGCCGATCAGTTTCACGCCACGCTGATACGCCTGCTTGTAGGGGTTCGCGCCCTTGAAGCTGGGCAGGAAGGAATGGTGGATGTTGATGATGCGGCCTGACATCTTCTGGCACATGTCATCCGACAGGATCTGCATGTAGCGGGCCAGCACGATCAGGTCGGCGCCCGCCTCCTCGACCACGGCCATGATGCGCGCCTCGGCGTCCGGCTTGTTCTCGGGCGTGACCTTGATGCAGTGGAAGGGGATGTCGTTGTTCACCACGACCTTCTGATAATCCATGTGGTTGGAGATCACGGCCACGATGTCGATGGGCAGCGCGCCGATCCGCCAGCGATAGAGCAGGTCGTTCAGGCAATGGCCAAAGCGCGAGACCATGATCACGACCTTCATCTTCACGGCTTCGTCGTGAAAGTCGTAATCCATCCCGAAGGTCTGGGCGGTCTTGGCGAACCCCTCGGACAGGCTGGTCAGATCCGCCTCGCCCTCCGTCTCGAAGGAGACGCGCATGAAGAAATTGCCCGTTTCCTTGTCGTCGAACTGCGCGCTGTCGGTGATGTTGCACATCGCATCGGCGAGGTAATTCGCGATGGCGGCGACGATCCCGCGCTCGGAGCGGCACGTGACGGTAAGGGCATAGGTCTTCATGGCGGGCGTCCTGTCGGGAAAGGGTATCTGTCCCTTTTTGTGTCCGGCCAAGTGACGCACGCGTCAATAGACGCAAACGGCCCCGTGACGTGTTTGTCGCGGGGCCGTGGGGCGCGCGTGCGACCGGTCGTTTCCGATCGTAAGCACGGTGATCAGGATCGGAGGTTCAGACGCCGGTTCCGATCGGGCAGGTCACGCCCGTTCCGCCGATCCCGCAATACCCGCCGGGGTTCTTGGACAGGTACTGCTGATGGTAGTCTTCGGCGGCGAAGAACTCCGGTGCGTCCACGATCTCGGTGGTGATCGCGCCGTATCCGGCGCTGGTCAGGCGGGGCTGCATGGCGGCGCGGCTTGCCTCGGCCGCGGCCTTCTGTGCGTCGGTGTAGGTATAGATGCCCGACCGATACTGCGTGCCCGTGTCGTTGCCCTGACGCATGCCCTGGGTCGGGTCGTGGCCTTCCCAGAACACGCGCAACAGGTCGTCATAGGTGACGACGCTCGGGTCATAGATGACGCGGACGATCTCGTTGTGGCCGGTACGCCCGGTGCAGACCTCCTCGTAGGTGGCGTTCGGCGTGTAGCCGCCGGCATAGCCCACGAGGGTCATGTGAACGCCCGGCAGTTGCCAGAACATGCGTTCCACCCCCCAGAAGCAGCCCATGCCGAACATCGCCTCCTCCATCCCCTCGGGGACGTCGTTTGACAGCGGTGCGCCGAAAACATGGTGGTCGCCGGTCAGGGGGATCGGCGTCGCGCGGCCGGGCAGGGCGGCGTCGGGTGTCGTCATCTCGGGTGTCTTGCGCAGCAGGTTGAACATCGGAAGCCTCCTTCGGGGTTGAGGCATATATGGGGACTTATTCCGCCGGGGCCAGTGCCGGTGCGAGGATCGTCTCGTGCCCCTCGACCGGGTGGCGGGGCACGAGGGTCGACAGGCCCAGCGAGACGAGCGCCATCGCCGCCGCCGCGACGTAGACGGAAATCGGTGAGGTCAGCCAAAGATAGCCCAGCCCCGCCGGCAGAAAGACGGCGGCGATATGGTTGATCGTAAAGGCCACGGCCGCGGTGGGGGCGATGTCCCCCGGCGATGCGATCTTCTGGAAATAGGTCTTGATGGCCAGCGCGAGCGAGAAGAACACGTTGTTCATCATGAACAGGCCGCAGGCCACGACGACGCCCCAGTCATAGACATACAGACCGGCATAGAGGACGAAGACAATCGTCAGGCCGGTGTATTCGAATATCAGGGCCCAGCGTTCCCCGAACCGCCCCACGGCCCGACCCACAAGCGGCGCGGTCACCATGTTCACCACGAGGGTCGACATGAACAGCAGGGTCATCTGATCGACGCTCAGACCGTATCGTTCCACCATCATGAAACCGGCGAACACGATGAAGATCTGCCGCCGCGCGCCGGACATGAATTGCAGAAGGTAGTACAGCCAATACCGCCGCCGCAGGATCATCTTCTTGACCTGTGGATGCGGGCTTTCGAATTGCGGATAGGCAAAGAACGCGACGCAAGCGACCACAGCCGTGATGCCGCCCGATACCCAGTAGACAAGGTCATAGCTGAGGTCGAAGGCCCGCCATGTCAGAACGATGGCGCCATAGGCGACCAATGTGCCGCCCGCCCCGATCGACAGAAGCACGCCCAGCATTCTGGGCGCGCGGTCCTTCGGCAGCCATTGCAGCTGCAGCGACTGGTTCACCGTTTCGTAGTAGTGGTAGCCGATCGACGACAGCATGGTGATCGTCAGGATACCGGTCAGGCTCGGGAACTGCGCCGTCAGCGCGGTCGCCACACCCAGCAGGATCAGCGACACCAGAGCCAGCACCTGTTCGCGCACGAAGATGATTATCGCGATCACACCGACGGCCAGAAAGCCGGGAATCTCGCGCACCGTATGCAGCCAGCCGATGTCCTTGCCGTCGAACCCCGCCACCTCGACCGTGAAGTTGTTGAGCAGGGCGGACCAAGTGGCGAAGGCAATCGGCATCGCCACCGCCATCAGCATCAGAAGCGCCTCGGGGCGCTGCCAGATCGGCAGGTCGCGGGCGTGGGACAGGGGCAGGATGCGCATTGCGAGAGGCTAGGCCGGCAGGGGGGTGAAGTCCATCGGCATGATCGCACAGGAACCCGCAGGCCGGGGCACAGCGCAGACGCCTTTTACCCGTGGATTGCGTGGGTCATTCCGGCGCCGCAACACCCGGAATATCGACCGTTCCGAAGACGCGCCCCGAAGGGGATCCGGTGGGGGAGCCGCCCGGCGGCTCCTCGCTGACGCCGATGGTCAGCACACCCTCGACGGCCGCGATCGTGGGCGTCAGGGGCAGGCGGACGACATCGCCCTCGGGCCACAGGCCGACGGATGTCGCGGGCGCATCGGGGCCGTGGGCCCAGACCTGCAGGATGCGGCCCGGCGGGGCCGCGCCCTCGGTGCGGGTCAGCACGATGACATCCGCAACCTTGTCGACGACGGCCACGACACGGAAATCGCCCTCCGCGGCGACGATCTCGGCGCTGTAAACGGGGCCGGTCGCGGGCACCTGCGTCAGGGACGGCAGAAGGATCAGGCCGACGATCGCCACGGCGGCAGCAAGTGTCAGTCCCTGCCACAGACGGGTGCGGCGCCAAAACGGCTGTTTGGCCGCCTCCGGGAACAGCCGGTCGTGCAGCGCCCGGCGCAGATGGGCAGGGGGCGTCATCGGTGCCAGATCGTCGGCGAAGGTTGCCAGATCCCGCTCCCACCTGTGAACGGCGGCGCGGAATGACGGATCGTCCAGCATGTCGCGGTCCGCGGCGGCGCGTGCGTCCCCCTCCAGCAGGTGAAGGGCGTGTTCGGCGGCGCGCAGGTCATCGTCGACGGGTTCGGGGAAATCGGTGCTCATGTCGACAGGCACTCCCTCAATGCGTCCAGACCGCGCCGCAGCCACGTCCGCATGGTGTTGAGCGGCACGTCGAACCGGTCGGACAGGTCCTTGTAGGTGTCACCATCGAGATAGGCCCCGCGGATCGCATCCCGCCTGTCGCCGTCCAGCTGATCAAGGCACCCGATCACGCGCCGGGCCTCGGATGTGGCGATCGCGGCCTGTTCGGGTGTCGGGCCGCTTCCGGCAAGACTGTCGTGGTAGGTTTCAATGTCGGCATGGCTGCGCCGCGCGCGCAGTCGGTCGATGGCGGTGTTCCGCGCGATCGTGATCAGCCACGTCATGGGGGAATGACCGGTCACGCGGTAGCGATCGGCGTTCTTCCAGATCTTGATATAGGCGTCCTGCATGGCATCCTCGGCGACGTTGCGCTGTTTAAGGACACGAAAGCAGACGGCAAATAGTTTCCCCGACGTGGCATCATAAAGTTCGGAGAACGCCTCTCGATCACCGATGCCCATCCGGGCGATCAAGGCTTCGATATCCGACAAGGCCGTCATGACACACGAATCTCCGCTGACTTGCGATGGCTGCAAAACCCTCGATCTCGCTTATGTCGAAATTTTGTGCAGTTGGCGAGTGCGTTGATCAATCGAGATAAAATGTTCGCGGTGGTGGCATGCACCGAAACTCTGACGGACAGCCGTGCGTGCGTTCGACCGACGGCGCGCGCCCGACCCGGCGGCGCCACCGCGATGTCGGTCTCATGTGCACACCGGCCGACATGCCCGTGCCCCCGCAATGGGGCACGGGCAGCGCGCCCATGCGTCAGCTGGCAAGAACGTTGCGGAACAGCCAGGGATCGGATTCGTCGATATCCTCGGGGAAATGCTGCCAGCGGTCCTGAAGCGGGGTCCAATCCGTATAATGCGCCTCGACCGGGCCGAGGTATGGGGTCTGCACCTCGAGACAGCGAGCGTGGTCGATCTCGTCGGTTTCGACGATGCCGCGACCGGGGTTCTCCAACGCCCAGACCATCCCGGCCAGAACGGCCGATGTCACCTGCAGGCCGGTTGCGTTCTGATCGGGGGCAAGGCGGCGCGCCTCGTCGTTCGACAGGCGGGAGCCGTACCAAAGGGCGTTCTTTTCGTGCCCGAACAGCAAAACGCCCAGTTCGTCGACGCCGCTCACGATCTCGTCCTCGGACAGGATGTGGTGCACCTCCTGCTGGCGGCCGGAGCCGAACATCTCATGCAGGGAAAGGACCGCGTCGTCACAGGGATGATAGGCATAGTGACAGGTGGGGCGGTACTCCGGCCCGGGCCCGGACCCGACGGTGTAGTAATCCGCAATGCTGATGGCCTCGTTGTGCGTCACGAGAAAACCGAACTGCGGACCGGGCGTCGGGCACCACGAATGCACGCGCGTGATCGCACCGGGACGGTTCAGCCAGATCGCGGCCTGACATCCGGTGCCGTGCCGGCGGCCGTTTTCCGGGAACCAGGTCTCATGCGTGCCCCAGCCGAGTTCGGCAGGCTGAAACCCTTCGGCGATGAATCCTTCGACGGACCATGTGTTCACGAACGTATCCCGCGACCGGGGCAGGGTGCGCGCCTGCGTATCCCGTTCGGCGATATGGACGCCCTTGACGCCGAGCGATTGCATCAACCGCGCCCAGCCGTCGCGGGTTTGCGGTGCGGTCGTCGATCCGCCGGTGTCCGCGGCCAGTTGCATCAGGGCCGCCTTCACGAACCAGCTGACCATGCCGGGATTGGCCCCGCAGCAGGATACCGCCGTGCTGCCGCCCGGATTTGCCGCGGCCTCGTCGCGCACCTTCTGGCGCAGGGCATAGTTCGTACGGGCGGCGTTTTCGCGGTCGTCGAAATAGAAACCCGCCCACGGTTCCACCACCGTGTCGATGTAGGGAACACCCAGTTCCCGGCAGTATTTCATCAGGTCCAGCGAGGAGGTATCGACCGACAGGTTGACGCAGAACCCCTTGCCGGGCGTCAGAACCTTGGCAAGAACGTCGCGGTAGTTGTCCGGCGTCAACGCGATCTGCTGGTGCGCGATGCCGCGCGCCGCGAGGTCGGCGCAGGCGGTGTCGGACGGGTCGATGACGACGAACTGATCTCGGTCGTAGTCGAAATGACGCTCGATCAGGGGCAGGGTGCCGCGCCCGATGGAGCCAAAGCCGATCATGACGACGGCGCCGTCGATGCGGGCGTGAATGGGATGGTCGGTCATGGGCACCTCCGATCTGGTGGCCCCGTCCCTTCCATATGGAACGCCCCAAGACAAGCCGGAGGTCGGGTCAACACATTGGTGTGATTGGCCCAGTCAATCAGATCAGGCCCATCGAGACGGCGCGGACAACGGCCTGTTCCCGCGACAGGACATTCAGGCGTTGCCGCGCCGACCGCAGGTGTTTCTGCACGGTCGCCTCGGACACGCCGAGGCGGTCCGCGATGCCGTCGTTCCCGTGTCCGTCCGCCAGTAGGGCCAGGACCTCCCGCTCCCGCCGGGTCAGGCGGCCGGTCGGGATGTCCACGACGCCGGGGGCGGTGACATCTTCGGGCGGGCCGACGTTGGCCGCGATCACGGCGGCGACCAGACGCATCTGCGATGCCCGCTCCTCGGTGAAGCTGCGCGCGGCTTCGCGGTCGAACCCGAAGACGACCATGCCGCCGGCACCCCGTATGGTACCGGTGAAGGGCACGCCATAACACAGCGGATATCCGGCCTCGCTCAGCTGATGATCCATCTCGAACGCCTTGTTCGAGGCAGCCTCGGATCGCCGCAGACGGCCTGCGTTCAGCAAGACAGGATCGGTGTTGCGAACGGCCCCCGCAACGAAGGGGTCCAGTGTCATGAAGGCCTGATCGACATAATCGCTCAGCCATGTGCGTGACATGTTGCTGCGCATCCACAGAAGATCACCCGTCCGGCGGGATCCTGCGCCGATATTGACCGCCACGGCCCCGAAGTCCCTGGCAACGGTCTGCGCCATGTCCCACTTCTGCTCGGGCGTCGACAGGGAGGCGAACCGGTCGGACGCATCGAGCAACATACGCAGGCTGTGGTCGGACATGCAGGTTCCAGCAGCGCGGAAGGCGCGGCTTAAGGGTACCGTATGCGTCGTGATCCCGCAAAGAAAAAGGGCCATCCCGATCCGGAATGGCCCCTGATGTTCGATGCCCGGCGGACAGACGTCCGCCAGCCGCCCTTAGTTCTGGGCGTAGTATTCGATGACGAGGTTCGGTTCCATCATCACGGCGTAGGGCACGTCGCCCAGGCCGGGGGTGCGCACGAAGGTCGCCGTCAGCTTGGAGTGGTCGGCCTCGATGTAGTCGGGGACGTCACGCTCGGCCAGTTGGGTTGCCTCGAGGACAACGGCCAGCTGCTTGGACTTGTCACGAACGGCGACGACATCGCCTTCCTTGACGCGGTAGGACGCGATGTTGACGCGCTGGCCGTTCACCGTGACGTGGCCGTGGTTCACGAACTGACGGGCGGCAAAGATCGTCGGGACGAACTTGGCGCGGTAGACGACGGCGTCGAGACGACGCTCCAGCAGGCCGATCAGGTTCTCACCGGTGTCGCCCTTGACGCGGGCGGCTTCGACGAAGATGCGCTTGAACTGCTTCTCGGTCAGGTCGCCGTAGTAACCCTTCAGCTTCTGCTTGGCGCGCAGCTGCAGACCGAAGTCCGACATCTTGCCCTTGCGGCGCTGACCGTGCTGGCCGGGGCCGTATTCGCGGCGGTTCACCGGGGACTTGGCGCGGCCCCAGATGTTTTCGCCCATACGGCGGTCGAGCTTGTACTTGGCAGAGGTGCGTTTGGTCACCGTCTGATCTCCTTCGTTGTGCGTCCCGTCAAATGGGACCGTGAAGGGCGTTGTCCTCCCGACCGAAGCCGTGACAGGCATCCCCTTGCGGGGGCCACCAACACCAATGGAAGCGCCCCATTAGAAGGGGGCGTGCGGGGTGTCAAGCGGGGTGGTTCACCTTCCGCCGGACCGGGACATCAGGCAAGATAGGCGGGCGCCCCCTGATGGCGCAGGATCGCCAGTTCCGCGCCCGAAATGCACCGGCGCGCGTGACCGCCATAGGCGGATCCGCTGCGGTCGACGCCCGGCGCGGCCGTCAGCAGGTCGCGCAGGTCATCCGGGCTCATGTGCCCAAGATCGGCGTCGCCGGGATGAAAGCTCTCGACCTCGACGCGGTTGGCCCAGATCACCTGGTGGCGGGCGAACAGGAGGTGGATGTAGGTCACATCCCGCGCTGCCCTGTCGACGATCACCCGGCGATCATCCAGCAGGTCGCGCGCGCGGACCAGAACCTCGGGCGTGCCCCACAGGGCATGCGCCTTCGGACCCGACAGCATCACGTGATGCCCGGGCGACACGACGAGGTCGGGCTGAGGTTCATCAAGGCCGAGCGCACCGGCCTTGAGGCGGATCGGTCGCAGTTGCGGCATTGCCAGAAGGCGGGGACCCGAGATATGGCGCCGGCCCGTCCACAGGATCGGCTGGGGCCCGTCGTCCCGCGTCAGGACAAGGTCGCCGGGGGTCAGATCCTCGACCGCGCGGGGGCCGTCTTCGGTCAGGATCCGGGTGCCGGGTGTGAAGCAGATCGTGTTGCGGCCCGCGGTGGGTGCGCTGGCACGACCGGGCTGCACGATGTGCAGCAACGCATTGGACGGTGGCAGGCCGGAGGTAAACAGGATCAGCAGGTCGCCACGAAGGGTCGGCACCAACTGCGCCGTCCATTCCCGTCGGCCGTCGGTCACAATCAGGTCGTCGATATCTTCTTCGGGGGCCTGTTCAGCGGGCAGATCGGCCTCGCCGCGCGACCGGGTCAGTTTCGCGACCGTGGCCCGCAGGTGCCGGCGCAACCGCGCATGACCGTCCGCATCATCCAGAAGCAACGCAGATCGCGCGCCGTCCAGCCTAAGCGGGTCGCCGAACCATCGAAACGTCGTACCACTGGAAAACGGGTCGCGAGTGGACGGAATCCGTCCGTCCACTCGTACCTGTTCTGACGAGATGACTTGCGCCTGCGCACATGTCCCCAACATACCTGCCCCGATTCAAACCGGTTCTTTTTATGGTTGTTCCGGCCTCTGCTCGACCGTTGAACCCGAGATAGCAGCTTAGCGATTCGCAGGTCAAACCCTGATTCGCGAATCAGGGGCAATTATCGAAAAGCTTACCTAACGGGATGCAGAATAGGTCAGCTGCCCGGTATCATAGCCATTGAAGTCCAGCACCGTCAGCGCCGCGCGCAATCGATCGGCCGGAATGACCGGATCACGGTTCAGGATCCAGCCTGCGCGCCCATCGGGTTGACCCAGGACCGCCGTGCGATACCCGGCATCCGTCCACAGCACCCACAGCGGCGCCGTCAGGGGCACGCCGTTCAGGTTCACGGCAAGGCGACCCGGTCCCGTGACCTCGGCCGTGCCGGTGATCGACCGAACGGGCGCACCGTCCGCATCGAGGCACGTGTTGCGGACGCCGATCACGCCACCTGTTGGTGCGGTGTATTCCGCGGTCGCCCCCGCGCAGCCGTTCTGAAACGGGACGGGAAAGCGTGCCACCTCATGCCACAGGCCGGCATAGCGCGCCGGATCGAAATCGGCCTTGGAGGCGATCGCCACGTCGGCATCGCGATAACTGGGCAAAAGCGGCGCGACGACCGCGGTCGTGCACCCGGCCAGCAGAAGGGGCAGCAGAAGGTGTTTCATCGGGGCATCGGTATCTCGACCATCGGGCTGCCTGCAAGGATTGCGCGCGCCCCGGCCCCCATGAGCGAGGCCAGCGCCGGATCGCCGGACCGCAGGCCGCCGGTATACGTGCCATAGGCCGGCATGATCAGCCGTCGCGCATCCCGCAGGAAACAGGGCCGCGAAACGGGCCGTCCGCGCAAGGACAGCGACGCCTTGGGGTGGTAGTGGCCCGACACCTCGAACCGGTCTATGTCGGTCGCGATATGGCACCAGGTCAGCGGACCGACGGTCAGGCAATCTGTGGATTGTCCCGCCATTCCGGCAGGCGCGGGGTCATGGTTGCCCGTGATCCAGGTCCAGCGCCGCCCGACCGTCAGGCGGTCGATCCAGTCGCGATCGGTCCGGGTCAATTCGGTGGCGGCGATCATGTCGTCGAAACTGTCGCCCAGCGAGATCACATGCGCCGCGCCGGTCTCGAGGATGTCATTTTGCAGGCGATGCAACGTGTCCGTCACCTCATAGGGGGGGAGGAGGGGGCCATTGCGGCGGGCCATGCGGCTTGATTTGCCCAGATGCAGATCGCTGACCACCAGGATGTCCTGCGCAGGCCAGTGCAGCGCGCCGGAGGCACGAGCGACGAGGGTCTGACCGCCGAAGGTGAATGGATAAGCGTTCCGCATGTGTTCTTATTGATACGGTTGCGTCATCCAGCGCAAGGGGCGGCGCGCCGGGGGTTTCACACCCCCGGACCCCCGTGGAGTATTTCCGCCAGGAAGAAGGGGCGGTTGGGTCAGTCGAGGGTCAGGCCGGCCTCGGCCATCAGTTTCTCTGCCTCTTCCTGCATCAGCTTGCCTTCCGCCTTGCCCCTGATCGGAACGATGCCGCGTTCGAGGAACATCGGCGCCGCAAGCGGTGTCACCCGGTCCAGCTTGACCTGGTCGATACGGTCGCCGACGGTCTGCATAAGCAGTTCAAGCCTGCCGAAATCGATATGGCCGCGCATCGCCTCCTCCTCCGTGATCTTGAGCATCAGGTGATCGGGGTCGTAGCGGTGCAGCGTGTCGTAGAGGATATCGCTGCTGAACGCGGCTTGCCTGCCGGTGCTGCGCTTGCCGGGATAGTTGCGATCGATCAGTCCGGCGATGACGGCGGCATTGCGGAACGTGCGCTTCATCACGGCGTTGCCGGCCAACCACCGGTCCAACGCGGTGCGAATATCGTGCTGATGCAGGAAAGGACGGATGTCGCCCACGGGTTTCAGGCCCCAGATCATCGTGGCGTAGTCGTTGGAAACGAAGCCCAGCGGGTCGAGGCCTGCCTCCTCCATCCCCTTGGTGACGAGAAGCGCGAGGGTCTGATGCGCGTTGATCCCGGCAAAGCCGTAGACGACGCAGTGATGGCGCCCGTCGCGCGGAAACTGTTCGACCAAAAGGCGACCGGGTTCCGGCAGGGTCGAATACCGTGCCTGAAGTTGCAGCCAGTCGCGCGTGTGATCGGGCAGGGCATCGAATCTCTGTTCGTGCAGCATGTCCTGAATGCGGGTCGCCAGCCTGACCGAGGTCGTCCACTTGTAGCCGACATAGGTGGCGATCTTGGGTTCCTTGTCGGGGCGGGGGGAGACCTCGACGATCAGCTCCTTCATGTTCTCGTAGCGGACGATCTGACCGCCCATCAGGAAGGTGTCGCCGGGTGACAGGGTGGCGGCGAAGCCCTCCTCGATCTCGCCTAGGGGCGCGCCGCCACGGCCCTTGAACCGCACCTTCAGCTTGTCGGTGTCGATGATCGTGCCAAGGTTCATGCGGATCTGTCGCGCCGCCCGCGGGTCGCGCAGGCCCCAGACGCCCGCCTCGCGTTCCTTCAGCCGCTGATACCGGTCGTAGGCGCGCAGGGCATAGCCGCCGGTGGCCACGAAATCGAGGCATTCGTCAAAGGCCGCGCGGGTCAGCGTGGAATAGGGACCGACGGTCTTTACCTCGGCGAACAGCTCGTCCTCGTGGAAATCGCCCGCGCAGGCGAGGCAGGCAATATGCTGGCATAACACGTCGCGCGGCCCGTCGAGGCGCAGATCACCATCCAGATCGCCCGCGCGGACCGCTTCCAACGCCGCGTGGCATTCGATAACCTCGAAGCGGTTGGCCGGCACGATCAGCGCCTTGGACGGCGCGTTGTAACGGTGATTCGCGCGACCGATCCGCTGCACGAGGTTCTTGACCTTCTTCGGTGCGCCGATCTGGATCACCAGGTCCACATCGCCCCAGTCGATCCCGAGGTCGAGCGACCCGGTGGCGACGATCGCCTTGAGCGATCCGGCGACCATCGCCTGTTCGACGCGCAACCGCGCCTCCTTGGACAACGCCCCGTGGTGAATGCCGATGGGCAGGGCGTCGTCGTTCGCGAGCCACAGATTGTGAAAGAAGATCTCGGCCTGCGCGCGGGTGTTGTGGAAGATCAGCGTGGTGTTGTGCTTGCGGACCTGTTCCAGAACCGCCGGAATCGCATAGCGCCCGCCCGCACCGGCCCATGGTGGGGCCTCCTCCGTCTCCAGCACCGCGATATCGGGCGGCGGGCCGGGGTCTGCGTGCAGGATGGGGCAGGGGTCGGGATGCCGCGCGAGGTAGTGGGCGATGACGGCAGGGTCGTCGACCGTGGCCGACAGGCCGACGCGGCGCAGGCCGGGGGCGAGGGTCTGCAGGCGCGACAGGCACAGCATCAGCTGATCGCCACGCTTGCTGTCGGCAAGGGCGTGGATCTCGTCCACGATGACACGCTTGAGCCCGGCGAAGGTGCGGGCCGCGTCCGGGTAGCTGCACAGCAGGGCGAGCGATTCCGGCGTCGTCAGCAGGATCTGAGGGGGATCGGCCCTCTGACGCTGTCGCTTGGTATAGGAGGTGTCGCCCGTCCTGTCCTCGACCCGGATGGGCAGGCCCGCTTCCTCTATCGGGGTGCTCAGGTTGCGACGGATGTCGTTGGCCAGCGCCTTGAGCGGACTGATGTAGAGGGTGTGCAGCCCCTCGTGCCCGTCAGCGCATTCCACCAGCGTGGGCAGGAACCCGGCCAGCGTCTTGCCGCCCCCCGTTGGCGCGATCAGCAAAAGGGAGGGCAGGTCCTTCTGCGCGAGCATGTCCGTCTGATGCGGGTGCAGGGACCAGCCGCGGGCGGTGAAGAAGGTGGAGAGGGAGAGGGGCAGGTTCATGGAGGGCGACGTAGGGCGTCTGGGGCCAAAGCAAAACCGGCCGGACTATCCTGAACAGGAAAAAGGCGGACCCGAAGGCCCGCCTTTCCAACGCACGAGAGAGATCGTGGTATCAGTTGGCGCGAGCGGCCTTTTCGGCGTCGATCAGAGCGTTCTGAGCGGTCGTCGCGGCAACGGCAGCGTCGTAATCGGTCGCGTTGCCCGAGCCATAGCTGGTGACCGCGCCATCGCCGTCGAATGTCATGCCGTTGTTGCTGGCATAGTCGGACCCGTAGGTGACGGCCGAGACGTTGCCCAGATCGGCCGTCGTCAGGGCCTGCAGGGCCGAGCTGCTCAGCGAGGTGTCGCAGGAGCCGTAGGTCGTACAAGCAGTGTCACGGGCAGCTGCGGGCGAACCGGTAAACGCGGTCCGGATGATCGTGCCAGAGGTCAGCTGATTGTCGATGTTGTCGGACTGCTGCTCGATGCCGGTGGAGATGACCCCCATGACCGCAAGGCCCAAACCGACGAGAGCGGCTGTCAGGACGACCCAGTCGACCGTAACGGCGCCGGATTCATTCGAAAGGAAATTCTGCTGGGTCATGGTGTTCACTCGTCAGTTGCTTGGACATGGGTTGTTTCACTGACGGCAGTGATGATGGGCAAACGTGGCGCCTATGTGGCTTGCGATTGACAACATTCGTGCCTTTTCGGGGGCTGCCCGTTGTCTCGCACCCCCGTACCACGCAGGGGGGACATGCTCCACGGATCCGTGGTGCATGCCATCCGGGTCATCGCGTCTCGGATCAGTTCAGCGCGGCGCGCCGGTCCAGTTCGGCGCGGTACAGATCCGCAATCTGTGCCTCGGCGGTCCATTGCAGGCGCAGTGGACTCGCGGCGTCCGAACCTGCAACGCCTTCGATCTCCGCCTGCAGGCGTTCAAGCTGGACCACCTGTGCGCGAAGGGCGCTGCGCAAATCCGTTTCCGTCATGCCGATCGCCGCCGACAGGACGAGCGATCCGATCAGGGGCGCATCGCAGCCGGTGGCGGCGCAGGCCGCTTCCAGAGCATCGCGCAGATCGGGCTGTTGCGGGGCGGCGACGAATTCGACGTTCACCAGCGGGGCGGTCGCGCTGCTGGCCTTGCGAAAGGAGTCGGCCGCATTCCGCGCTGTTCCCAGGGTCAGGACGGCGGCGGCACAGGCGATGGCGATGGCAACCGCGGGCAACACGACGGCACGCGATGTCAGGACCGCGGGCGGTGTGAATGTCAGATTCATGATGGTTCCTGCCTCTTGCTCGATTGGTATCGGCCGGAATGTCTTCGCATTCTCTTGGCCGTTCTTGGCCGGGCCCGCGTACGCGCCCGACAAGATCGTCAGTGGACGATATCGATTTCCTCCACGAACAGGTTGGCCCAGGCGCGATCGACCAGTTCCGGTGTCATGCGATAGGGCAGGCCTTCGAAGTTGCAGGCCGCGATCATCTGATCGATCAGGAACTGTCCGTGGAAATTGGCATAGACGTTGTCGATCTCGGGGTACTTGCGCTTGAGCAGGTGTACGAGCGAGGCTTCGTCCAGCTCGAACTTCTTCTTCTTGGCGACCATCGCGAAGATCTTGAGGAACTGGCCCTGTGTCGGCCCGTCGATCAGCACCTTGAAGAAGATCCGGCGCAGCGCCGCCTGATCGAAGATCTTGTTGGGGTGATAGTTGGTCGAGAACACGACCAGCGTGTCGAACGGAACCTCGAACTTCTCGCCCGATTGCAGCGACAGGATGTCGTATCCCATCTCCATCGGAACGATCCAGCGGTTGATGATCTTCTGTGGTGGTTCCGCCTGACGGCCAAGGTCGTCGACGATGAACACCCCGCCCGAGGATTTGAGTTGCAGGCTGGCCTGATAGGTGCGCGCCGTCGGGTTGTAGTTGAGGTCGAGCATGTCGAGCGTCAGCTCACCGCCCGTCATCACCGTCGGCCGCTGACACAGGATATAGCGGGTGTCGACGCGGTGGTTCGTCTTGCGCAAGGCATCCCCGTCCGACCCCATGTCCACGGCCGTGTGCACGATCGGATCGTAGAGGGTGATCACCTGCCCCGCGTATTCGATGGCCTGCGGGATCCAGATGTTGTCGCCCAAGGCCGCGCGGATGCCTTCGGCGATCGACGACTTGCCGTTGCCCGGCGGACCATAGAGCAGGACCGACCGGCCCGATCCGACCGCCGGGCCAAGCTGATCCAGCAGGCCGTCGGGCAGAATCAGGTGGCCCATGGAGCGGAGCAGCTTTTGACGCGTCAGACGGACATTCTTGACCGATTGCGCGGCGACCTGCCTTTTGTAGATCTCCAACGGCACGGGCATGGCACCGTAGTATTCCGATTGTGCCAAGGCGTCCGCTGCCCGCGCCTTGCCCGCGTCGGTCAATTGGAATCCCATTTCGGCCGAGGCGCCCGCGTGCATCGTGCCCGTGGCCTGCATCATGCCTGCATCGCGCGCCTGATCGATCAGCTGCTGCGTCAGCCCGGTGGTCAGACGGATGGTGGCCGCGATTTCCCGCGTGGTTTCGATGGATTTGCGGAACACCGTCTTGAGCAGGATATCCCGCATCATGACATGGGTCAGACCGGTATCTTCAAGCGTCTTTGGCTGCGCCGGGGCGGGGACGCTCATGGCGGCGGTGGGGGCCTGCATGTTCATATCTCTCGTCCTCCGGGCGATGCCTGCGGTTCTAGCCGCCGGCCTTTAACAAACCTTGTACCTGTGGTGCGCCTAGCCGCCGATCGCCCCCAGCAGAAAATAGCTGCTCGCGGCGGGGGCGAGGGCCAGACCAAGCGGGATCTTGGATTTGCGGCCCTTGCCTGCTTCGCCGAACCAGACCCAATCGGGATAGGCACGGCGCAACGCCGGGATCCGCCAGGCGATCAGGATGCCGACGATGAGGATCACCGACCACCCGATATACAGGACGCCGACCGCCTGCAGATCGGGCAGCGCCACGAACGGCGCGACCGAAGCCGCGTATTTGACGTCGCCCGCGCCGATGCCGACCATCGACAGGACGAAGCCGATCGCCAGCGCGATCGCGAAATGTGCATAGCGCCAGGCGTAATCCTCAAGCGGCATCAGGAAGATGCCTGCCACCACGAAGACGGCCAACATGGCAAGGACGGCCTTGTTCTTGATCTTCTGTTCGGTGAGGTCCGTATAGATGACCCACAAGGTGATCGGCAGCGTCAGAAGGCCGAAGATGAGGCCTTGGGTCTGCGTGATGGCGAGATCTGTGAACATGCCCGGCGCTCCTTAAGCGTCCAGCGCCTGAAGCGCGCGAACGGCGGGTTCGAAATGCCGTGGGTGGGTGTCGATGGCGTCCTGCAACAGGCTGCGCCCGATATCGACATCGCCCTGTTTCACCGCAGCAAGACCCGCGGTGTGCAACAGCTGCGCACGCTCCTCCTGGGTCATCGGAATGATCGGAAGGGCATAGGTCCGGCGCGATGCGCGGGCCAGGACAAGGTTGTTCTTGGCCGTGAACAGGCCCTGATCATAGGTGATCGCCTCGGTGAACAACCGCTCCGCCGCGGCACCGTCGCCGCGCGTCAGCTTGGAGTATCCCCAGTTGTTGAGCACACCCGCAGGCGTCGTCGTCAGGTCGACGGCGGTTTCATAGAAGCTGTCTGCGCGGGTCCATTGGCGGTTGCTGTCCGCAACCATCGCCTCCAACCGGTAGCGTTTGAACGTCTCATGTGTCGGTGGCACGCTGTCGAGGACGGCCTTGGCGCCGTTCCAGTCCGAGGTGCGGATCAGGGCATCGGCCAGTTCCACGGTGTCGGCGTCTTCGGCGTCCGGGTGGTCCATCACCTTGCGCCACGCCAGAACCGCCTCGGATTGGCGACCGGCGCGGACAAGGCTGCGCGCAAGGCCGCGCTTGGGTTCGATATCGGACGGCGACTCGGAGATCTGGCGGTTGAAATAGGTCACGGCTTCGCGCGGGTCGGCAACGGTCAGCATGATGTCGCGAATGCTGTCGGCCTCTGCCGCTTCGGCGTTGGCGACCGCGCGCGACACATCGGCATTGCCCAAGGCATTGCATCCCGACAGGATCAGACTCCCCCCGATGAGGAGGGCTGTTGCGAACCGTTGGCGCATATCTGCGTCCTTTTCTGCTCGATGCCTTCGGTTTTTGTTATTGCCGTCCGGGCGCGTTCAGGGTGTAGACCCCGCCGGCGCGCGCCGTCAGCGTGAAGGCTTCGCTGTCATGTTCATCATCATACGTGCGGCTGTCCAGCTTTGCGCCCGTCACCCGCAGGTTTTCCCGTATTTCCGGCGTCGGTTGTAGCGCAAAGGCCGCACGGAACACGCGATGCGCCTCGCCCAGCTCGCCCTTTTCCAACAGAACGACGCCCAGGTTATTCATCGCGCCAGCATTCTCGGGCTCCAGTTCCAGCACATCGCGCAGCAGACGTTCCGCCTGATGCAACCGGCCCAGTTTGATGTTCGCGCTGGCCATCGCCATCTGCACGTCACCGGTCAGACCATCGGCGGCGGCCGCACGGATATAGCTGTCGAGTGCGAGCTCCGCCTCGCCGGCGGCAAGCAGGCGATCCCCCACGATAAGCGGATCGATCCCGTCGCCTGCGCGGCGGGCGTGCCCCGGTGGGGCAAGGGGGTCGTTCGCATGGGCACCCCGTTGCACGAGGGCCGTGGGGTTGCACCCGGCAACCGCAACCGCGACCGCGGCGAGGATCAGGGGAAGCCCACGCATCAGAACGCGGAGGCCGTGCCGGACAGGGTCGCGGCGATCCCGTGCAGCGATGGCCCGATCAGGATGATCAGCAACGGCGGCACGCAGAACATCATCGTCCCCACGGTCAGCTTGGTTGGCAGGACGTTGGCCTTTTCCTCGGCCCGCATCACGCGCTTGTCCCGCATCTCGTTGGCATAGACGCGCAGGGCGTCTGCGATCGAGGTGCCGAAGCTGGCGGATTGGATCAACACGGTGACGAAGCTGGTGATATCGTTCAGGTCGCAACGTTCCGCCATCGACCGCAGGACATCGGGCTTGTCCTTGCCGGCCTTCATCTCCTGCGCGACCATCAGGAACTCGCTGGCCAGCGCAGGGTAGGAGGGTTCGATTTCCGTCGCCATGCGGATGATCGACTGGTCCAGCGACTGGCCCGCCTCGACGCAGACCAACAGCAGGTCCAGCGCATCCGGGAACCCGTCCTGGATTTCTTCCTGCCGCTTGGCGACCCGCTTGGTCAGCCAGTATTTCGGGGCGTAGTACCCCGCGACCCCCGGTCCCATCACATAGAGGACCGTGTTCGTCATCGACATCCCGCCCGACAGGACGAAGACATAGATTGCGGCAAGCGCCATCAGGCCGAGACCCAGCAGCAGTTGCGCCGCCGTCAGGGTGCGCACCGCGTCCTTGTGGGCGTAACCCGCGCGCGTCAGCATCAGGCGGGTCTTGGACAGTTCTTCCTTGTCCTCCGTCTCCAGATACTTGGCGTATTTGGCCAGATGCTCGTTGCGCTTACCGTGCCGCGAAAGCCGCTCCGTCTCAAGATCATCGAGGACGGCGGCCTTGCGCTGTTCGGCGATGCGGTCCAGCGGCTCGACCTTCTTGGTCATCACCATCGGCGCAGCCAGCAGGATCAGGATGAGGCCCGCGGCGCCGGCGAAATAGATCATGCCGTCAGGGCCAAGCAGCGCCTCGATCACGGGGGTGAGCAGTTCCATGGGTGACCCTCAGACCTTGATGTTGACCATCATCCGCATGAAGATGACGTTCACGATGAGGAACACGCAGACGACAGCGGCTGCGGGGATGAAATAGGCGGTGTCCTTGACGTCGGCGTAGTAGTCCGGCTTCATCACGTTGATCCCGACAAGGGCGAGGATCGGGAAGGCCGACAGGAACATTCCGGACCAGCGGGCCTCGGCGGTGATGGCCTTGACCTTGCGGAACAATTTGAACCGCGCGCGCACCACCTTGGACAGACCTTCCAGGATCTCGGCGAGGTTGCCGCCGGATTTCTGCTGAATGGCGACGGCCACGGCGAGGAAACGCAGATCCTGCAATTCCACCCGTTCGGCAAGTCCGCGCAGGGCGTCGGGGATGTCGCGGCCATAGGCGGCCTCGTCCGCGATGAACCCCATCTCGGTGCCCAAGGGGTCTGCAACCTCCTTGGCGACGATCCCGATGGCCGAGTTCAGCGGATGCCCGACACGCAGGCTGCGCACGATCAGTTCGACGGCATCGGGCAACTGTTCTTCCAGCATCGCCAGACGTTTCTTGGCCTGACCGTTGACCCAAGTGTAGACGCCGCCGACGCCGAAGGCGACCGACAACAGGATGCGGATCGGCAGGGCGGTCGCGGTCAGGACGGACAGCAGGCCGAAGCTGACCCCGACCAGCAGGATCATGATCCCGATCAACATGCCGGGCGTGAAGGCGAGGTTCGCCTTCTGCGCCTTTTCCGCCAGCAGGGAATAGAGCGGGATGTTCTTGGCGCTGTCGTGCTGCGACATTTCCTTGCGCAGAACGGCCATCACCTCGTCGCGGGTGGCGCCCTTTTCCATTAGCTCCAGCCGCCGGTTCACCCGGTTGTTCAGCTTGATCGACTTGCCGAACACCAGCATGTAGATGCCGCCGATGATCAGGTAGACGCTGCCGAAAATCGCTAGGTAGATAAGGGGTTCGATACTCAGTTCCATGGCTCAGCGTCCCCCGGCGGGTTCGTAGATCGACGAAGGCAGATCATAGCCCCAGGCCTTGAAGCGATCGGAATAATGGCTGCGGATGCCGGTCGCGGTGAAGCGGCCGATGATGGTGCCGTCCGGCTCCAACCCGAGGCGCTCGTAGCGGAAGATTTCCTGCATGGTGATCACCTCACCCTCCATCCCCGTCACTTCGGAGATCGAGGTCATGCGCCGGGAGCCGTCCTGAAGGCGGCTGGCCTGCACGATCAGGTTCACGGCCGACGAGATCTGTGCGCGTACGGCCTTGATCGGCATCTCGATCCCCGCCATCGCGATCATGTTTTCCAACCGGCTGACCGCATCGCGCGAGGAGTTGGCGTGGATCGTCGTCATCGAGCCGTCGTGGCCGGTGTTCATGGCCTGCAACATGTCGATGACTTCCTCGCCACGCGTCTCGCCCACGATGATGCGGTCGGGGCGCATCCGCAGGGCGTTGCGCAGGCAGTCGCGCTGCGTCACCGCGCCCTTGCCCTCGACGTTGGGCGGGCGGCTTTCCATTCGGCCGACGTGATCCTGTTGCAGCTGAAGTTCGGCCGTATCCTCGATCGTCAGGACGCGTTCGGTGTTGCCGATGAAGGACGACAGGGCGTTCAGCGTCGTCGTCTTGCCCGAGCCCGTGCCGCCCGAAACGATGACGTTCAGCCGGCAGGCGCAGGCCGCCTGAAGGTACGTGGCCATCTCCTCGGTAAAGGCGCCGAATTCGACCAGCTTGTCGATACCCAGCTTTTCCTTCTTGAACTTGCGGATCGACACCAGCGAGCCGTCGACCGCAACCGGGGGAACCATCGCGTTGAAACGCGACCCGTCCTTCAGGCGCGCATCGACATAGGGGTTCGATTCGTCGACGCGGCGCCCAACGGCCGAGACGATCTTGTCGATGATCCGCAGCAGGTGCTTTTCATCCTTGAAGCGGATGTCCGACTTGGACAGCTTGCCGGCCCGCTCCACGTAGATGTTGTGCGGTCCGTTCACGAGGATGTCGTTGACGTCCGGGTCCTTCAGGAGTGGCTCCAGCGGGCCGAGACCCGTCACCTCGTCGAAAAGCTCCGTATTCAGGATGTCGCGGTCCTCGCGTCCCAGAACCACCCCCATTTCGGACAGCTCTTCGGTCGTGATCGCGATGATCTCGGCGCGCAGGGCCGACGGATCGGCCTTTTCGACCGCGCCGAGGTTCAGGTTGTCCAGCAACCTGTGGTGCATCTCGGTCTTGAGTTCCTCGATACGGATGCGCCGCTTGAGATCCTTGTCCGCCGGGGCGGGCGCCGCGTCCTTCGTCTGTGGCTTCATCTTGGCCTTGACGGCATCCGGCACGCCGACCGGCTTGCCCGTCGTTTCGACGGCCTGCTTCTGAACCTTCTCGACCGTCGCTTCCAATTCGGCCGCGCCGATGGGACGCGCGCCTTGGATCTGCGGCTTCTTGTAGCGTGAGAACATCTCGACCTCCTCGTGGGCGTTCAGCCGAACTGCAGCCCGAATATCGCTTTCTTCTTGGCCGCCGGCTTCGCGGGGGCCATGCCCTCGACCTGTTCGCGTGCGTTGTGCAAGTCCTGCGCCAACTTCGCGATGTCCTTCGTCAATGCATTGCGCGCGGCCAGTTCGCGCAGCGGCGCGGCCTGATCGTTGACTTCGGTCACCTGCTTGCCACCATCGGCCAGAACGGCGTGGAACTTGATGTCGAGGCTGCTGGCGAACTTGTCGATGCGCGCGCGACCGGACATGTCCAGTTTTCCGGGCGCCTTGTTCAGCAGATAGGCAAGGTGATCGATCGCGATCCCCTCCGATTGCAGAAGCCGCTGAAACCGCAGGGCATTCTGAGCCGACCGCACCTCCAGCTCGCAGGCGAGGAAATAGATGTCCGCCGTCTGCAGGATGGTTTCGGTCCAACTGGTCACCGTACCGGGCATGTCCACGATCACGACATCGAAGGCCGCGCGTGCAAGCTTTACCAAGGCAGCCACCTCGTCCGGGCCGACCACGTCGAGCGGCAGCATCTCGGACGGTGCGGTAAAGACCGACAACCGATCCTTGTAGGGTGTCAGGACCTGAAGAAAGGCCTGTTGATCCATCGACGCGATATCGGTCAGAACATCGTAGATCGTCGTCTTTCGGGGCAGATCCAGATAGGTCGCGACGGACCCGAATTGCAGACCAAGATCGATCAGGCAGACCCGCGGCGGGTTCAGCTTGTCGGCATGTGCCAGTTCCCACGCAAGGTTCACGGCAATCGTCGTGGCACCATCGCCACCGGCGGCGGACTGGATTGCGAACAAGGCACCGGTGCCGGAGGATCCCCCACCGGTCGTCACGGCCGGAACCGACGGCGCGGGGGCGGTTGCGGCCGGCTGCTGCGGGGTTACGGCGGTCGCCTCGACCATATCCGCGCCCGCACGTTTCATCACGTCGGTATCGCTGCTCTGACCCGGTGCGCGGATGCGCGTCACAGCCTCGGACAGCGCACTTTCCGGCAGGGGGTAGGGCGCGAAATCATCGGCGCCGGCCCGCAACAGTTCGTGCATGGACATCGGGTCCAGGCCTTCGGCCACCAGGATGACCTTCAGGCCCGCACGCTTGGCCGTCCGGATGACATCCTGCAATTGCGGCAGGCGGACCTCATCGGCCTTGTCCGCAGCAATGACAATGAATTCAAGGCTTCGCGCTTCGTCCTGACGCAGGAAGGTCAGCGCCTCGACGAAGGTCAGATCACCCCATCCTTCGCCAAGCTCCGCTTCCATATCCTCGATCAGCAGATCGAATTCCTGCACGTCGCGCGACACGGTGACCGCGCGAAGCGGTTCCGGTTCGGGAAGGGTCGCGAGATTGCTGGCCATACGGGTCACCACGTTTCTTCTGTGTCCGTCGAAAGGGACGTTACCGACCGAAGCACCCCGTTGCGGGGCGGAATGCGATCAGATGCATCCTCGGCCCCCATGAAGTGCCTGCTAATTCAGGCAACAATTGGACGTGATTGATGAAATTAGTGGAAATCCCGCGAACAAAATGCGTCGGCTTGATTCCTTTGCCCGGGCGCTGGGCGGGTGCCCGGGGCGGGCCGAAAAAAAGCCCCCGCACCGACCGGGGCAGGGGCCTTTTCTGAGGTTCCGACTGCCGCGTCAGGATGGCGCTGCGGAGCCTGCGACGTAGTTGCGATAGACGATCTGCGCGTATTTTCCGTCCAGCACGAGGGGGTTGCCCTCGACGAAGCCCGCGACTTCGGTCACCGTGCGACGGTTCGCGCGTTCACGCGACTGCGTCGGGACAAGGGGACGCGTTTCACCAAAGCTCACCAAGGCGGCAAGGCGGGATCGGCTGACCCCCTTTTGCCCAAGATACCTGACTGCGGCTTCGGCCCGGCGACGGCCAAGGGCCTCGTTCGACCGGTTGGACCCGACGGCATCGGTGTGTCCGTAGACCGAAAAGCGGACCTCCGGGAACTGACGCATGAAATCCGCCTGCTGGTCCAGAACGGCACGTGCCGTGGCGTCCAGATGCGATGAGGCAAAGGCGAAATTGATCGTCGCGGGAACCGACGCGGCAAAGCGGCCGCCAAGGTGGCTGACGGCGCTGGCGGACCCGTTGTGCACAAGCATGTTCTGCATCGTGGGGTTGCCGAAGGCGCCTTCGTCCACCGAATGACCGGCGGGCCGGTTGAAGCTGTTGACCCCGGTACAAGCCCCGAGCGCGGTCAGCCCAAGTCCGGAGATCAGGAAGCGGCGGGTGTATGTGTTCTGTGCCATGCCCTTACTCCAACACGTAGCCGTAGTTGCCGGAGAAATCCTGGTTGACCGCATCGCCGCCCCGGGTCGATGCCCGCGTGCCGTTCGGTGCCCCGCCCGAGACGCGCCCGTACAGGAACAGTTCGTTTTCGGTGGGCGGTCGGATCCGGTCGGTCGGCAGGGCCAACGCCTCACCACGTGTCGGGGTGACCAGATGGGCCGTCACGATGATGACCAGCTCCGTCTGCTGTCGATTGAACCGCGCGGATCGAAACAGCGCCCCCAGAACCGGCAGATCACCAAGGAACGGCACGGCGCTGGTCCCGTCGGTGAAATCGTCCTGAAGGATGCCGGCGATCGCAAAGCTCTGGCCGTCGCGCAATTCGACCGTGGTCTGCGCGCGCCGATTGGACAGGGTCGGCACCGCTGCACCGTTGATGATGGTATTTGTATCAGTGACGGAGGAAACTTCGCTGACCATCGAAAGGTTGATGATGTCGTCATCCACCACCGTCGGCAGGAATTCCAGCGAGACGCCGAAGGGTTTGAAGGTCACGCCGACGTTCCCCTCGGCATCGACCTGCGGCACGGGCAGTTCGCCACCGGCAAGGAAGCTGGCGGATTCGCCGGACAGGGCGGTCAGGTTCGGCTCGGACAGGGTGCGCACAACGCCCTTTTCCTCCAACGCCTGCAACAGGACGTTGAAGTTGAGCGACGCGGTGCCGAAGTTCAGCTGCAACGCACCGGCATTCGATGTGACGGCGGTCGCGGCCCCCGCGGCGTAGGAGCCACCGTTCAGATCCGTGCCACCAATGCCTAGCGAGACGCCGATTTCCTTGGACAGGTTGCGCGACATCTCGGCAAAGCGCACCTTCAGCTGCACCTGCTGGGTGCCGCCGACGTTCATCAGGTTCAGCACGGCCTCGGGGGCATAGCGGCTTGCGATCTCCAGCGCCTGGTCCAGCTTCTGGGCGGACGAAACCGTGCCGGACAGGACGAGACCGTCGTTGGCGGTGCGCACTTCGATGGGTTCGCCGGGCAACAGTTCGCG
Source organism: Jannaschia sp. 2305UL9-9 (assembly GCF_041403465.1). Classification (NCBI taxonomy): domain Bacteria; kingdom Pseudomonadati; phylum Pseudomonadota; class Alphaproteobacteria; order Rhodobacterales; family Roseobacteraceae; genus Jannaschia; species Jannaschia sp. 2305UL9-9. The sequence continues at coordinate 1,217,520 of NZ_JBGEHM010000001.1, read as the reverse complement.
CAACCGCTCCTTGAATTCTGCCACGTCGGGGGTGACCTGCACCTCGACGTTCGTGATCAGCCGGCCGTCCGGTCCCAGAAGGGTCAGTGTCGTGCGGCCGGGTGCCTTGCCCAGAACATAGACGGTGCGTTCGGACAGGGTGGCGATATCGGCGATCAGCGGGTTGGCGACCGAAAGCTCCGCGAACGGGACGTCGGATTCCAGCACGATGGCGCGGTTCAGGGATACGCGAAGGGATGACTGGGCGCGGCCCTCTGCGATGCGAAGGGTTTCGGCATAGGCCTCGGAGATGGGCGTGCCTGAAACAAGCAAGCCGAGCAATGCTGCCCGGGCAATTCTTCCAATGGTCATGTGACCTGCCTCTCTGATCACTCTGCTCAAATTTGCGGATCTTTTGCCCGCATCATGTGTCAGCATTGCACAGCCCGGAATTATTGCAACAACGTTGCGTATTCCGCACAGGCCACAGTGCATGCGGGACACAGACTGCCGCAATCCGGACACATTCCCGAACGTCATGCGCCGCCCGGCCCCGAAGGGCAGAGCGGCGCATATACGAGGTTTGGCAGGTCTGGTCCCTAGCCGTCGGCCGGGCAGGGGACCGGGATCAGCACGACGTCGGATCCCTTGCGCGTCCGAACGGTGCAGACATCGCGGCGGGCGGCCGTTTCCTCTGCGCCCATGACTTCGCGCAGCGTGGCCTCGACGCTTTCGGATTCCGTCTCATCCTGCACACCCACCAGCGCGAGGGACAGGCGGCCCGTCGCTTGGGCCTGGGCCAGCTTGGCAACGACGGCGGGCGGCGCCTCGACGGTAACATTGCGCGCGATCGTCGGGTTGTTGCGCTGTTCGTCGGTCTGCTGGTCGATGGCGATCAGCGGCATGTTCGGTTCGATCAGGCGGGTGACACCACCGTCCCCCCCACCACCGGTCCAGTAGACGTCGACCCGGTCGCCCGGTCGCAGAAAGCCGGACACACCCGAATTGACATCGACCTGAAGGGTGAAGGCCCGCATGCCCGGCGTCAGGGTTGCGGCGATCCCAGCCTCCTGTCCCGGTTTCGTCACCTTTGCCTGCAACAACGGCTCGTCACGCTCCATCACGCGCAGGACGGTGCGAATGCCTGTTTCCCCTTGCGGAAAGATTTCATCCATCGATCCGAAGGCGCCCGCCGGGATGCTGTTCGCGGGCCAGGAAATGCTGCGCACGTCGCTGGGGCGCAGGGGGTCGCCATAGCGAAGTTGCCGGCGGACGACGTAGACATCCTTGACCGGAACAACAGCTTGTTGAGAGGAGGCGAGCGCGGATTTGTATTGAGAGAAGCGGTTCTGCGCCGTGTGGATGGCGAAACCTGCAAGTGCCAGCCCTGCGAGCAGGACGAGTCCGAAAATCATACGCATCTTGTAACCTTCACAAAGTCAAAAACCAGCCGAACACCTGACTGGCCGAGTACTACCCACCAAATGCGGCAGAATGGGGGAGCCGGCGTGACGGCCATATGATCGTCACGAGCCGGCCGAAAACAAGCGCGGCATTTACCGCAGAAAGCCCCCATTTGACACAGGGTCGGGCATCATGTCGTTGATGCCATCGGTCGGGTTAAGAAAGGGCAAAGCGCCCCGAGACGGGATCCCGGGGCGCAATGATAGCCGAGGGGCGCGCGTGTGGCGCCGACACCTCGTCCTTAGAAAGAGGTGGAGGTGTGGTCGGTCAGCAGAACGCCGTTGATGTCGTTCGAAAGGCTCTCGATGCCACCGGAGATGACACCCATCACTGCGAGGCCAAGGCCGACGAGGGCTGCGGTCAGAACGACCCAGTCAACGGTCACGGCGCCGGATTCGTCTGCGGAGAAAGTCTTGATCGCGTTCAGCATGAGTTCATTCCTTCTGGTACACTCGTTATGCTCGTTGGGCACCTGCCCGATCGATTGGGCTTTTCTGATCGCGAAACGGGACAGGAATGAGGCATGGATGCGGACATTCCGGGACCAATGCCATCCGACGCTACGTCACGAAACTCCTGTGTTCGGTGGGCGCTGGGACCCCGTCCGAACCGACAGGTCGGGGCGTGCCCGGTGGCATCCACACCGCCACGCAAAAAGGGCCGCGCCTGCCAGCACGGCCCTCCATCCCTCGATCCGTGGACCGGTGGAAATATTGTGACTTCCCTCTTTTCGGTCACGTCTGCCAACGCGCCCGTGGGGCTGCTCGATCGTCACGTTCCTTGCCCGGGTGTTCCGGTGCTTGTTTTTGACCGGCGGGGCGGTCTGCCAAGGTGCCCTTCCGATGGTTCTGGTTTGCCGGGCAAATGGGGCGAAATAGTGGCTCATTTCGTTCAAATTGCCGACAATGCCGAATTTACGCGGAATTAACGTGGCTTCGGCAACAACAGCAGGGCGGGCGAGGGGCGTTGTCGGGTCTTCGATTGGACGGGAATGGCGCAATCGGGGCGAATGTCACACACCGGCATCGGAATCGCGGGGGGCGGAATAGGCTGGGTGGCGCTTTCGTGTCATCGTGGCGGAAAACAAGGGGACCGAGCAGTCTGACATGACCTACCTACATGCCGCCGCCGTCGTTGCGTCGCTTTGCATCCTGTCCGTATCCGCGCCCGCCCTTGCCGGCGACTTCACCTTCAAGCGGGTCAAGCCACCCTCGTCGAACGCAACCCGGCGCATCGACGTCCAGATCACGGCGGCCGATCGCCCCGACCGTCCGGCGGCGCCCGTCGGCGCGCCGCGCCCGGGCCGCCCACAGGCCCCGGATGTGGCCATCGCGCGCACCGCCCCCGCGCAAAGCAACGATGCCGGCAATCAGCAGGATTGGTTCTGGACCGCCGTTTCCCCCGATATCGGACAACAGGCGGGCCGCTTTCAACAGGCCGCAAGGGTCGCCGCGCGCCCCCCGACGGGCAGTGGGATTCGCGCGCCGTCGCTTCAACACATGCAGAGCATCGCAAAGGCGCACGGCGACACAATCCTGCGCTATTCGGTCGGGACCCGCGTGTCCCCGGCGCTTATCCTTGCCCTCATATCCGTCGAATCCGCCGGACGGACGGATGCGATCAGCCACGCGGGCGCCCAGGGCCTGATGCAGCTGATCCCCGCCACGGCCGAGCGGTTCGGCGTCGGCGATTCGAACGATCCGGGTCAGAACATCCGGGGGGGCGTCGCCTACCTCGATTGGTTGATGCAGGAATTCGGCAACGATCCGGTCCTCGCGCTCGCCGGGTACAACGCGGGCGAGGGGGCGGTGCGGCGGTACGACGGTGTTCCGCCCTTCGCGGAAACCCGCGCCTATGTCCCCAAGGTCATGGCAGCGTGGAACGTGGCCCGGACGATGTGCAACACGCCACCGGTCATGCCGGGCGATGGCTGCGTCTTTCAGTCCGCCTTCAGCGATTCATAGCGCCACGTCTTGGGGCATGACCGTTGCAAGGGGGCTGGCCGCGTCGCGATCAGGTCGCGCGGCGGCCGTTTCGCCCGATCACTCCACGACGTCCGACCAATCGGGGTGCTTGCGCGCCTGCGCCTTCACGAACGGGCACAGGGCAACGACGCGCAGACTTTCGGCACGGGCATCGGCGATCATCCGTTCGGCCAGACGCAGACCGACGCCCTGACCGCGCAGGGCATCGGGAACGCCCGTATGATCCACGATCAACTTGGAGGCGCCGAGGCGGGAATAGGTCATCTCCGCCTCGTGCCCGTCCACGATCGTCACCCACCGACCGCCATTTTCGCCGTCCTCGCGGGTGATCGCGCTCATGCGACCAGCGTGGCCTCGGTCACGGCACGCAACTCGTCCTCGGTCACGCCTTCGGCAAGTTCGACGATCTTCAGACCGCCTTCGACCACGTCGAGAACGCCGAGATTGGTGATGATCCGGTCGACGACGCCCTTGCCGGTCAGCGGCAGGGTGCATTCGCGCAGGACCTTGGATTGCCCATGCTTGTTGGCGTGATCCATGACGACGACCACACGGCCCACGCCCGCGACCAGATCCATCGCACCACCCATGCCCTTGACCAGCTTGCCGGGGATCATCCAGTTCGCAAGATCGCCGTTCTCGGCCACTTCCATCGCACCAAGGATCGCCATCGCGATCTTGCCACCCCGGATCATGCCGAAGGATTGCGCGCTGTCGAAATAGGCCGACTGGGGCAGTTCGGTGATGGTCTGCTTGCCGGCATTGATCAGGTCCGCATCCTCGGTCCCCTCGACCGGGAAGGGGCCCATGCCCAGCATCCCGTTCTCGGATTGCAGGGTCACCTCGACGCCCTCGGGGATGTAGTTGGACACGAGCGTCGGGATCCCGATGCCCAGGTTCACATACCACCCATCCTGCAGTTCCTGCGCGGCGCGTGCCGCCATCTGATTGCGATCCCAGGGCATCATGACCCTCCGTTTGTCAGGGTTATACGTCTGCGACACCGACGGGGACGTCGATCATGACGACCGTTCCCGCAGCACCGCGCACCGGTGTGATGGTCCCATCAAGACCATCGGTCAATGTCTGGATCAACCGACCACCCACCGTGGCCGGGTTTGGAAACGGCACGTTCTGCGGCAGGCCGACACCGTCGTCCGTGATCGTCATGCGCAGGCCACCAGCAGCCAGCTTGACCATGCGCAATTCGACGACGCCTTCATCGATGCGGTCGAAGGCATGGGCAAACGCATTGGACAGAACCTCGGACAACAGGATCGACACGCGAACCGCGCTGTCCGGGTTGACGATCATCGGCTCCACGGATTGCAGATACCTTATCCCCGAGCGTCCCTCTTCATGCGCAACCCCCGAGGCGACGCGACTGACGAGGGCACCGAGGTCGATACCGTTTCCGAACCTTTCCTGCGCCTCGGACAGGCGCATCGATTCATAGACCAGCTGCAGGCATTCCAGCCGCCGGGTCATGGCGTCGAAGTCGAGGGGGTCCGAGATGTCGGCGTTCTGGATGCTGTCGATGACGAGGCCCAGATCCTCCTGCACACGTCCGCGCACGTTGCTCAGCAGGGTGTTGGCGGCCTTCTCCTCGATCTCGCCGTCCGAGATTTCCTTCTGGATACCGAGGAAATAGATCACGTCCCCGTCGGAATCGCTGATCGGTGCGATGATCAGCCGGTTCATGAAGGGGCGGCCATCCGCGCGATAGTTCTGGATGTCGACGGTAATGTCGTCCCCGGCCGCAATCGCGTTCCGGATCCGGTCGACCGACGCCTTGTCGGTGCGTTCCCCCTGCAGAAACCGGCAATTCCGGCCGATCACGGCGGACCGGGAATAGCCGGTGGTCCGCTCGAACGCGGAATTGACATAGACGATGGGGTTATCTTCCGCGCGGGCATCGGTCAGGATCATGGCCACGCGCACGCGGCTGAACCCGGCCAGCGCGGCCTGATCGTCGATCACGGATGCCAATTTACGCCGAGGCTGCACGGTCGTTCTCCGGTCCTTTCAAGGGCTTCGACGGGCTGACGTCAAAGCGGTGTCGAGCGGTCTGACCGACAGCGGACTGCCGGTCCGTCCCGGATCACGCGGCGGGACGCGTTGTCCGTTGCTCGATCCGTTTTTCATGCTCTCCCTGGATCAGGCGATGCACGTAGATTCCGGGCAAATGGATGGAATCGGGGTCCAGCTGGCCCGGTTCCACGATCTCCTCCACCTCCACGACGCAGACCTTACCACACATCGCAGCCGGCGGGTTGAAGTTTCGTGCGGTCTTTCGGAACACGAGGTTGCCCGTCGTGTCGGCCTTCCATGCCTTGACGATGGCCAGATCGGCAAAGATCCCCCGTTCGAGGATGTAGGTCTCGCCGTCGAAGTCCTTGTGTTCCTTGCCTTCCGCGATGACGGTGCCGACGCCCGTCTTGGTATAGAAGCCGGGGATGCCACAGCCACCTGCGCGCATGCGCTCGGCCAGTGTGCCCTGAGGGTTGAATTCAAGCTCCAGCTCGCCGGACAGATACTGCCGCATGAACTCGGCATTCTCCCCCACGTAGGAGGAGATCATCTTCTTCACCTGACGGGTCTGAAGCAGGATGCCGATGCCGAAATCATCGACACCCGCATTGTTCGACGCAAACGTCAGGTCCTTCGTGCCGGCGTCCTTGATCCCACCCAGCAAAAGCTCTGGAATGCCGCACAGGCCGAACCCGCCCGCGGCGATAAACATGCCGTCGAACAAGAGCCCGTCCAGCGCCTCGGCGGCGGAGCCGTACACCTTTTTCATCGCAAATCCCCCAGAACGCGTCGCGTGTGGAACCTCTAGCCGAGGGGGGAACGGCATTCAATCGTATGCGGTCGCCCTGCGACATAACTGCAGGGGCCGAAGGCGGGGGCCGGCGGTCCGGCCCCCGTCGGGGATCACAGGTCGGGATAGATCGGGAACCGATCGCACAGCGCCTGAACCTTGTCGCGCACGGCGGCTTCGACGGCTTCGTTCCCGTCGGCGCCGTTTGCGGCAAGTCCATCGACGACTTCGACGATCAGGTCGCCGATCTGGCGGAACTCGGCCTCGCCGAACCCGCGCGTCGTGCCCGCGGGCGATCCGAGGCGCACGCCGCTGGTCACCATCGGCTTCTCATCGTCGAAGGGGATGCCGTTCTTGTTGCAGGTGATGTGTGCACGACCCAGCGCGGCCTCCGTCGCGTTGCCCTTGACGCCCTTGGGCCGCAGATCGACCAGCATCAGGTGCGTGTCGGTGCCGCCCGTCACGATATCCAGACCACCTTTCATCAGCTGATCGGCCAGCGCCTGCGCGTTCAGGATCACCTGTGCCTGGTAATCCTTGAAGCCGGGGCGCAATGCCTCGCCGAAGGCGACGGCCTTGCCCGCGATCACATGCATCAGCGGACCACCCTGGATGCCGGGGAAGATCGCCGAATTGCACTTCTTCGCAATTGCCTCGTCGTTGGTCAGGATCATGCCGCCGCGCGGTCCGCGCAGGGTCTTGTGCGTCGTGGTCGTCGCGACATGCGCGTGCGGGAACGGGCTGGGGTAGTGCCCGGCCGCCACGAGGCCCGCGAAATGCGCCATGTCGACCAGAAGGTATGCGCCGACCGAATCTGCGATCTCGCGCATGCGGGCGAAGTCGATGATCCTCGGGATGGCTGATCCACCGGCGATGATCATCTTGGGCTGATGTTCGGTCGCCAGCGCCTGAACCTGATCATAGTCCAGCAACAGATCGCTTTCGCGGACACCGTACTGAATGGCGTTGAACCACTTGCCCGACTGGTTCGGCCGCGCACCGTGGGTCAGGTGACCGCCGGCGTCCAGCGACATGCCGAGGATGGTATCGCCCGGTTGCAGAAGCGCGGTGAACACGCCTTGGTTGGCCTGGCTGCCGGAGTTCGGCTGAACGTTAACGAAATCGCATCCGAACAACTGCTTGGCGCGATCGATGGCCAGATCCTCGGCGATGTCGACATACTGGCACCCGCCGTAATAGCGACGGCCCGGATAGCCTTCGGCGTATTTGTTCGTCATCACGCCGCCCTGCGCCTCCATCACGGCGCGGCTGACGATGTTCTCGGAGGCGATCAGCTCGATTTCGTCACGCTGCCGGCCCAGCTCCTTGGCGGTCGCGGCGGCGATTTCCGGATCCGTCTCGGCGAGGGAGCGGGTGAAGAAGCCGGCGTCTTGACCGGTGGGGCGATGGGGGGCGTTCATGGGCGGGCACTCCGATCAGGGCTGAATTCGCCTGTCTCTTAGAATAAGGCACCGGATCAGGGAAGGTGCGTATCGCCGCATTGCACGGCCAAACCGACATGCGGGGCCGCGCCTATCCCCGACTTTCTTTCCGATCCGCGCCGCGTTGTCCCCGCCTGTGCGCTTGCCTTTCGTCCCTGCCACCGCCACCGTGCCGGTCCGAATGACAGGAGCCTTCATGACGACCGCCCCCCGCATCGCCTTTCTTGCATCCGAGGCGCCCGTCGCCCAGGAGGCGCTGGCCCGGCTCACCACCCGCTACGGACAGGAGGCGCCGACCTCGGCGGACGTGATCGTGGCGCTGGGCGGCGACGGTTTCATGCTTCAGACGCTGCATAGTACCATGCAGATCGACGCGCCGACCTACGGGATGAACCGTGGCACCGTCGGGTTTCTGATGAACGAATATTGCGAAGACGATCTGCCCGACCGTCTGACCGCCGCCGAGGAGGCGGTCACGAACCCTCTGCGGATGCGCGCCACCCGCGTCGATGGCACCGTGGTAGAGGAGTTGGCAATCAACGAGGTGTCGATGCTGCGCGCCGGGCCGCAGGCCGCGCGACTGCGGATCAGCGTTGATGGCAAGGTCCGGATGGAGGAGCTGGTGTGCGACGGTGCGCTGGTCTCCACGCCTGCCGGATCGACCGCCTACAACTACTCCGCCCATGGACCGATCCTGCCGATCGGCTCGGACGTTCTGGCCCTGACGGCGATGTCCGCCTTCCGCCCCCGGCGCTGGCGCGGGGCCCTTCTGCCGAAACCGGCACGGGTGCGGTTCGACGTGCTCGACCCCGGCAAGCGCCCGATGATGGCCGAAGCCGACAGCAGGTCCGTCCGCGATGTCGTGTCGGTCGAGGTGGCGACCGATGCCTCGATCTGTCACCGCCTGCTGTTCGACCCCGGCCACGGGCTGGAGGAACGTCTGCTGCAGGAACAGTTCACCTGACCGCTCCTCCGGGCAGGGCCTTCGGTGACAGGATGCTTGCGAGGGGCAGGGGGGCTGTCTAGAAGCGCCCGGACCTACCCCGGAGACAGCCAATGACCCGCACGCTCATCACCTCCGCCATTCCCTACATCAATGGCATCAAGCATCTGGGCAACCTGATCGGCAGCCAGCTTCCGGCCGATCTCTATGCCCGCTACGCCCGCGCGCGGGGACACGAGGTCATGTTCATCTGCGCCACCGACGAACACGGCACGCCCGCCGAACTGGCCGCCGCCAAGGCGGGCAAACCGGTCGACGAATACTGCGCCGAGATGTGGCAGGTGCAAAAGGATCTGGCCGACGGGTTCCGCCTGTCCTTCGATCACTTCGGCCGGTCGAGCAGTGCGCAGAACCGCCGCCTGACACAGCATTTCGCCATGAAACTGGACGAGGCCGGCCTGATAGAGGAGCGGTCGTCCCGGCAGGTCTACTCCGTCGCCGACGCGCGCTTTCTGCCCGACCGCTATATCGAGGGCACCTGCCCGAACTGCGGGTTCGAGGATGCGCGCGGCGACCAATGCGACAATTGCACCAAGCAGTTGGACCCGACCGACCTGATCAGCCCGCGCTCCACCATCTCCGGCTCCACCGAGTTGGAGGAGCGCGAGACGAAGCACCTGTATCTGCGCCAGTCGCTGCTCAAGGATCGCCTCGACCAATGGATCGACGCGCAGGATGGCTGGCCCGTCCTGACCACCTCCATCGCCAAGAAGTGGCTGCACGACGGCGACGGGTTGCAGGACCGGGGCATCACCCGCGACCTCGACTGGGGTGTGCCCGTCGCGCGCGGCGACGACCCTTGGCCGGGGATGGAGGGCAAGGTCTTCTACGTCTGGTTCGACGCGCCCATCGAATACATCGCGGGCACCGCCGAATGGGCGGACGCCAATGGCAAGGCCGAGGCCGACTGGGAACGCTGGTGGCGCACCGACAAGGGTGCCGACGACGTCCGCTACGTGCAGTTCATGGGCAAGGACAACGTTCCCTTCCACACCCTGTCCTTCCCCGCGACCCTGCTTGGCTCGGGCGAGCCGTGGAAGACGGTCGACTACCTCAAGTCGTTCAATTACCTCAACTACGACGGCGGACAGTTCAGCACCTCGCGCGGGCGCGGCGTCTTCATGGATCAGGCGCTGGACATTCTGCCTGCCGACTACTGGCGCTGGTGGCTGCTGTCCCATGTGCCCGAATCCTCGGACACCGAATTCACGTGGGACAATTTCCAGGCCGGCGTGAACAAGGATCTGGCCGACGTGCTTGGCAATTTCGTCAGCCGCGTGACCAAGTTCTGCCGCGCCAAGTTCGGCGAGGTCGTGCCCGAAGGCGGCACCTACGGCGCGCAGGAACAGGCGTTGATCGAGACGCTGTCGACGCGTCTTGCCGCCTATCAGCGCCACATGGATGCGATCGAGATCCGCAAGGCCGCGTCCGAGCTGCGCGCCATCTGGGTGGCCGGGAACGAATACCTGCAGGAGGCCGCGCCGTGGTCGACCTTCAAGACCGATCCCGAACAGGCCGCGGCGCAGGTGCGCCTCGCGCTGAACCTGATCCGCTTCTATGCGGTCCTCTCGGCGCCTTTCATTCCCGATGCCGCCGCCGCGATGCTTGCGGGGATGCAGACGGATGACGACCGCTGGCCGGACGATGTGCCTGCCGCGCTGGCCACCCTTGCACCGGGCCATGCCTTCACCGTGCCCGAGGTGCTGTTCGCCAAGATCACCGACGATCAGCGCGCCGAATGGGAGGCGCAGTTCGCGGGCACCCGTGACTGACGGGGCGCGGATGCGCCTCGGGGGGACGGCCTATATCGTGCCCGACTACGATGCGGGCATCTCCTTCTTCACCGCACTCGGCTGGCAGGTTACGGCGGACGTGGATCAGGGGCGCAAACGCTGGGTCACCGTGTCCGACGGGGCGATGACGCTGGTGCTGGCGCGGGCCGAGGGGGCGGTGCAGTCCGCCGCCATCGGCAATCAGTTCGCCGGACGCGTGGGCCTGTTCCTGCATACCGATGACTTCGCCGGGGCCGCCGCGCGCATCACGGCGGCGGGCGGCACCTTCGAGGAGACGCCGCGCCGCGAACCCTATGGCACCGTCGCCGTCTGGTCCGACCCATGGGGCACCCGTTGGGACCTGATCGAACCGGCCTGAAGGGAACCGCCGTGCCGGCGGAACGTTGAGCGAACAAAGGAGACGCTCAATGGACAAGATCACCGACACCCCCAAGCAGGATGCCCCCGGAAACGCCGTCAAGGATCCCGATGACTGGACGACGGGCGACGAAGCGATGACCGGCGCGCAGGCCAGCTATCTCAAGACGCTCTGCGAAGAGGCGGGCGAGGATTTCGACCCCGAGATGACCAAGGCCGACGCCTCCAAGCGGATCGACGCCCTGCAGGACAAGACCGGTCGCGGCGATTGACGCCTTGTTAACCGCTCTCGGCGACAACATCCGCGCTGCAGCACACAACAGGACGACCACAGGGCCCTGCGTCGGTGACGCGGCGCAGGCACCGGGTGGTCGGGCCCGATCCCCCATCAGACCCCTTGCCCCTCGTGTCGGGCAGGGGGCCTCCCGCATCCGGTCGTCCGCCCCGCCTGGCGGCGCCGCCTCGATCCCTGTCACGAGTATCCGTCGAAAACGTCGCAAGTCCCCCTTGAACGGCGATATGGACGTGCCCAGATTTCTGTCATCGGACGCCGAATGCGGGTTCGATGACGATTGCCACCGGCCCGAACGGGCGGCGGCGCACATTTGTATCGCTTTGAAAAGGATGCACGAAATGCGTACTTACGACTTCACTCCCCTGTATCGTGGCACTGTCGGTTTCGACCGTATGGCCAACCTGATGGACCGTGCGATGTCCGCCGATACCGGCACGACCTATCCCCCCTACAACATCGAGAAGCTGGGCGACGATGCCTACCGCATCTCCGTCGCCGTGGCCGGTTTCTCGGCCGATGAACTGGCGATCGAGGTCAAGGAAAACCAGCTGACGCTGACGGCGCGCAAGGCCGCCTCGGACGTGCGCCCGACCTACCTGCACCGCGGTATCGCGCAGCGTGCCTTCGAGAAGACCTTCCAGCTTGCCGACCACGTTCATGTGACCGGCGCCCATCACATCGACGGGATGTTGCATATCGAGCTGGAGCGTCAGGTCCCCGAAGCGCTCAAGCCCCGGCAGATCGCGATTACCGCGGCCAGCGGAGCGACGACGCCCGCCCTCGAAAGCGACGCGACCGAGGCCTGATCCGGCCACAGGTCGACGTCACCGACGCGCGCCCGGACGGGCGCGCGTCTTACGTTGGGCCACGGGGCCTCAGAACCATTGGCCCGGCTCCATCAGCCCCAGATCCATCAACTGCTGCGCGCGCCATTCGAAGGGAACGGATCCGTCCCATTTGAACGTCGTCACTGCCGCGCGCGATCCCGGGTTCGTCGACAATGCCTTTGCCGCCCGGAACGACGTGATGCAGGCCGTCATCGAATGGTGCCACGGCGCCGAATAGGTGCACATCTCGGGGTCGGTGACCGTGTGGTCGGCCAACAGGCGCAGACCCTTGCGCGCCCGGAACATGGCCACCCGGTCGATGCGCCGCCGTTCCCAGGGGATATGCTCCTCGAACCGCCAGCGCAGGCCGCCGTGAAAATCCAGCTGCCTGTCGAACGCCTCGTCGTTTTCCTTGTCCCAGCGGGCAAGCGCGAAATACCCGACCTCGTCCATGCAGGCGGCATCCCGGTCCACGGCATTCGGCGCGGTCGCAAGGGTTTCGGCATAAAGGTCCACGACGAAGGTCAGGATCGCGTCGCGCCGCTCCTCCGTGCAGAAGGTCATCGCCTCGCCGACGGTGCGCGTTTCGGCGAAGGGGGTGAACAGGTATTCCGCGTTGTAAAGCCACGCCGTCCACGCACCCTCCGGTCGTCCGTCGATCAGGGCGTTGACGCAGGTGGTCGCCATGTCGTCCGGCCGCTCGGGCAGGTGCAGGGGGTGCACCTGCGGCGGCAGGCCAGCGGGGGCCGCCACGCCGGGGGGCAGGGCAAGGACGATATGGCCGAACCCCGCCGACAGGTGATGGGTAATCGTGCTGTCGATCTCGACCGCGTCTTCGCACAGGATCATCAGCAAGGGCGCCGCGCCCAAGCCGCGAATACGGGCGGTCATGTCCGAGGGCGAGGTGAATTCCATGACAGGTCTCCGCATGGCCAGATCCATGAAGTCCTTTCCCACTTTTGCCTGCCCTTTCGCAAGCGCGCGTCCTGCGCTATGCCCCGCCAATCCCGAAAGCTCGTTCCAAGACCGACAGGTGCGCGATGACCGATCTGCCCAAGAAGCTGCACATCAAGACCTATGGCTGCCAGATGAACGTCTACGACAGCGAACGCATGACCGAGGCGATGGTCGCGCAGGGCTATGTCGCGACGGACACGCCCGAAGATGCGGACCTGATCCTGCTGAACACCTGCCACATTCGCGAAAAGGCGGCGGAGAAGGTGTATTCCGACCTCGGGCGGCTCAAACCGCTGAAGGCAGCGAACCCGGATCTGCGCATCGGCGTCGCGGGCTGCGTCGCACAGGCCGAAGGCGCCGAGATCATGGCACGGCAACCCGCCGTGGATCTCGTCGTCGGACCGCAGGCCTACCACCGCCTGCCGGGTCTGGTCGCGCGCGCGAATGCCGGTGAACAGGCGCTGGACACGGACATGCCGGAGGAGGACAAGTTCGAGCATCTGCCCCAGTCGCGCGGCCCCGCGCCCCGGCCGACGGCCTTCCTGACGGTGCAGGAAGGATGCGACAAGTTCTGCGCGTTCTGCGTCGTCCCCTATACCCGCGGGGCCGAGGTCAGCCGCCCCGCCGCGCGCCTGCTGTCCGAGGCGCGGGCGCTGGTCGCGCGCGGCGTGCGCGAGATCACCCTGCTGGGTCAGAACGTGAACGCCTACCACGGCGACGGGCCCGATGGGCGCACATGGGGTCTGGCCGACCTGATCTGGGCGCTGGACGGGATCGACGGGTTGGAACGCATCCGCTTTACCACCAGCCACCCCAACGACATGGATGACGCCCTGATCGACGCCCATGGGACATGCTCCAAACTGATGCCCTATCTGCATCTGCCGGTTCAGTCCGGCAGTGACCGCATCCTGAAGGCGATGAACCGCAAGCATACGGCGGCGCAATACATCGAGGTCATCGACCGGCTGCGCTCGGCGCGGCCCGATCTTCTGTTGTCGGGCGACTTCATCGTCGGCTTCCCCGGCGAGACGGAGGAGGATTTCCAGGATACCCTGCGGCTGGTGGAAAGGGTCGGCTATGGTCAGGCCTACAGCTTCAAGTATTCCGCCCGCCCCGGCACACCGGCGGCGGAAAAGGCGCATGTTTCGTCCGAGGTGGCGACCGATCGCCTGCACCGCCTTCAGGCGCTGCTGAGCGAACAGCAATACGCCGTGCAGGCGTCGATGGTCGGGCGCGAGGTTTCGGTTCTGTTCGAAAAGGCCGGGCGTCAGCCGGGGCAGTTGATCGGAAAATCCGAATACCTGCACGCCGTCCACGCCGTCGCACCTGATTCGCTTTTGGGACAGGTCGCGCGGGTCCGCGTGACCGAGGCCAAGACCAATTCGCTGGCGGCTGACCTGATCTGATCGGCGGCCGGGGATCCCATTGTCGTCGATTACGAAACGATTCCCGGGCACAGCTCCGATTGTTTCGGATTAACCGAACACAGACTTTGTGACTTCCCCGACGTCCCCTGCGGGGCGCATACTGCGCGATGTTGCCCTTGGCTTCGGCCCGCCACCCCGGCGGCCCGAGGGGTGACGGGGGATCTACGATGGCAAGGAAGACAACCGGCCTGCTGTCCGTGGCTGCGGCACTTATCCTGTCGCTGCCGCCGACCGCCAAAGCCCATCACCACCACGCCCGCGTTCAGGCCGAGGGGGTTCAGATCACCGTCAGCTGCGCGCGTTTTTCCTTGCGTGGCGTGATTTGGGACAAGCCGCAGGCGGTGTTCATCGATGATCTGGTCCGCGTCGGATACACCTTCGAACGGGCTACGGCCATCGGCATGCGCATCTGCCGGGATGAGGCGCTGGTGGGCAATACGGCTGCGATGGGGGCCACGATGCGCAACATCCTGCGCACGTCGCCGCCCGGCCGCTGACAGGACATCCGATCGTTTCACGGATGCCGCGAAACCTCGCGTCGGGGTACGCGGATCGTGGATAATCGGGCGGTGTGCGTCGGATATGCCCCTACAGATGCCTCAGTAAGTCAGAAAACGCCCTAGATGTGGTTATTTGGGCTTTGCAGGGCGGGATTGTTTGGTAATCATCGACTTACAAGGAGCGGCTGCCACCGGTCTCCTGCCCCCATGGCCGCAAGCGGCCCGATGGAAGGCTCCCGCGTGGTTCACGTTTCGTCAGGAACTGGCAGAACTAAGGGGGGCAAAAGTGTCTCGATTTGCAGTGAACACGCTCAGGACGGCGGCGGCGGCCCTGGTCGCCACGGCGCTGGGCCTCGTGGCGCCGGCGATGGCGCAGAACGCCGGCGATGTCGGGCAGGACAGCGCCGGCAACGTCTATACCTATTTCCTCGACACCGATGGCAACGGCCGCTGGGTCAAGGGACGCGCCGCGCCCGGACGTGAGCGGACGATCCTGGCGGAACGGTATACACCGACCATCTGGACGGACCCCGACGGGTGCGAACACTGGGTGATGGATGACGGTGCCGAAGGGTTCATGACGCCCCACGTCACCCGCGACGGTCGCCCGGTCTGCAACCGCGCGCAGGCCTGCGGCATCATGCAGACGGACCAGTTCTTCCATACCGACAGCGCGCGCATCCACGCGGCCGGTCGCGCCGAACTGACCCGCTTCTTCCAGGCGTCCACCGCATCCGCGTTCGGCATTCAGGGCCATACGGACAGCCGCGCCAGCGACGAATACAACATGCGCCTGTCCAAGGCCCGCGCCGACGCCGTTGCCAATGTCGCACGCGCCGCCGGTGCACGGGTCGTCGACGTCCGCGGGCTTGGCGAACGCCAGCCGCGCGCAACCAATGGCACGGCTTCGGGCATGGCGCAGAACCGCCGCGTCGAAGTCGTCTGCTACCGCTGAGAGGGGATGGAACAATGACCATCGCAAAGACCATCGCCCTGATCGCCTGTGCCGGCACGCTTGCCGCCTGCGATACGGATAATTCCGGCGACAAGACCGTCGACCGCCAGTTGATCGGCCGCTCCTCCCTGCAGGAGCTTTCGCCGGGCATCTGGGTCGATCCGCAAGGCTGCGACCACTGGCTGATCGACGACGGCGTCGAAGGTTACCTCAGCCAGCGGCTGTCCCCGGATGGCAAGCCCGTCTGCTCGGGCACGGCACCGCCCGAATACGTCACCGGCCCGTTCCGGGGCGGCCAGGACATCAACGACCCGATTTGATCGTGATTCCATGCTTTTCGTTGACGGGGCCGTGGCGGGAACGCCGCGGCCCCGTTCGCGTTGGTAACGGTGGTACGACGTTTCGACGCTTTCGCGCGGCTATGTCTTGTGCCCGCCCTGCCGAAACGCCACCTTGCTCTTGATCCCTCAATAGGAGCCATCCTTGGTCCTGACCACAGCCCCCGACAGCATCGCGATCCAACTGGATTTTCCCGACAACCGTCTGATGATCGATATGGTCGGCCCCGGCGGCGCCCATCTGTCACAGGTCGAACAACTGATGGGCGTGCAGATCGTCCATCGCGGCAATGCCCTGATCGTTCATGGCGAAGCGGCCGCCGAGGCAGAGCGCGTGCTCAACGCCCTCTATGCCCGGCTGGAGGCCGGCAAGGATGTCACCATGGGCGTCATCGACGGCCTGATCCGGCTGGGCAACAGCGAAGCCGAGGCCCGCGATGGCGATCAGACCGAGATGTTCGCCGGTCCCCCGCTGGAAATCCGCACGCGCAAGAAGACGATGGAGCCGCGCACGGATGCGCAGAAGGCCTATACCCGCGCACTGCTTGAAAACGAGCTGACCTTCGGGATCGGCCCGGCAGGCACGGGCAAGACCTATATCGCGGTCGCCGTCGCCGTGTCGAAGTTCATTCAGGGCGAGGTCGATCGCATCATCCTGACGCGGCCCGCCGTCGAAGCGGGCGAAAAGCTGGGCTTTCTGCCGGGCACGCAGGACGACAAGATCGATCCCTACATGCAGCCGCTGTATGACGCGCTGAACGATTTCCTGCCGGGCAAGCAACTTGCCAAGCTGCGCGAGGAAAAGCGGGTCGAGATCGCGCCGCTGGCCTTCATGCGGGGGCGGACCCTGTCCAACGCCTTCGTGATTCTGGACGAGGCGCAGAACGCGACGACGATGCAGATGAAGATGTTCCTGACCCGACTGGGGCGCGGGTCGCGGATGGCGATCACCGGGGACCGGTCGCAGGTCGACCTGCCGCGCGGGGTGCAATCGGGCCTGCGCGCCGCCGAGGATATCCTGCGCGGGGTCGAGGGGATCAGCTTCAACTACTTCAGCGCGACAGACGTCGTGCGCCACCCGCTGGTGGCGAAGATCATCACCGCCTACGAGGCCGACGACGCCCGCAGAGAGGCCGCGCAGGCGGCCCGGATGGCCCGCGAATGACCTTTGATCGTGCCGCGCAGGAGGCCGCGACCCGCGCGCAATGGGCCGAGATCGTCGCCACCGCAAAGGTGCCCGCGCAGGCGATGATCGATCTGCATTTCACCGCGACCGACGGGGCCGACGCGGTGGAGTTCATGGGCTGGCTGGAAGACAACGGCTACGATGTCGAGCACTACCCGGCCGGCGCCTTCGAAGAGGGCGACGAGGAGGAAGTGATCGAGGCGCAGACCGATGCGATGGCCCTGACGCTGGATGCGATTCTGGCAGAAGAGAAGCGCACGACCGATGCCGCTCTTACCCACGGGTTCCGCCCGACAGGCTGGGGGTTCATGGGCCTGTGAGTGACGCAGCCGAAGCCATCGCAACCATCGACGTGATCGCCGAGGATCCGCGTTGGTCGGATCTGCAGCGTCTGTCCGCCGTGGCCGTGCCCGCCGCCCTTGACGGTGCGGGCGTCGGGCAGGGGTGGGAGGTCGCGATCCTGGGTTGCGACGACGCCCGCATCGCGACGCTGAACGCCGATTTTCGCGGCAAGCCCAAGCCGACGAACGTCCTGTCATGGCCGTCCGACGAACGCGGGGCCGAAACCCCCGGCGGTGCGCCCCTTGCCCCGGATCCGGAGGATCCCGAACTGGGCGATATCGCGATCGCCTATGACACCTGCGCGCGCGAAGCAGGCGAACAGGGCAAGACCTTCGATGCCCATGTCACCCATCTGCTGGTCCATGCCGTGCTGCACCTGCTTGGTTACGATCATGAAACCGATGATGATGCGATGCGCATGGAATCGCTCGAAGTTCGAATCGTCACGGCATTGGGACTTCCCGATCCCTATGACGACGCGTAAACAGGACATGCCGGTGGTTTTGCCGGTGTAAGACAACGGAGACCTGCGGGTCCGATGGACAACGACGGATCGTCTAGCGCCGCGCAAAGCGCGCAGACCACAGACCAGACACCCGAGCCCGACCCGGCAAGTGGCGTAGACGCTGCGCCAAGCGCGCGTCCGGGGTTCATGGCACGCATCTTCGGGGGCTTCACGCCGCCCGAAACCCAATCACGCCCCGCCGAGGAGGAGGTCCAGACCAGGCAGATGCCCGGCCTGCTGAACCTGCGCGTCAAACGCCTCGACGATGTGCTGATCCCGCGGGCCGAAGTGGTCGCCGTGCCCTCCGACATCACTTTGCCCGACCTCGTGGCGCGTTTCCGCGAAAGCGGGCTGACCCGCCTGCCTGTGTTCGAAGGCACGCTGGATGTGCCCATCGGGATGATCCACCTGAAGGACGTTGCCTTGAACCACGGGTTCAATGGCGACCGGGACAAACCCTTCGACATGGCACCGCTGCTGCGACAGCTGATCTATGCGCCGCCGTCGATGCCGATCGGCGTGCTGCTTGCCAAGATGCAGACTCAGCGGACGCACATGGCCCTGGTGATCGACGAATACGGTGGTGTCGACGGCCTCGTGACGCTGGAGGATCTGATCGAGCAGGTCATCGGCGAGATCGAGGACGAACACGATCAGGAAGAAGGCAAGCTCTGGCGGCAGGAAAAGACCGGCTGCTACCTCGCTCTGGCGCGCACCCCGATCGAGGACTTTCAGGAAGAGATCGGTTTCCCCCTGATCGAGGAGGGGGACGAGGAAGAGATCGACACATTGGGCGGTCTGGTCTTCATGCTGGCCGGGCGTGTGCCCGCGCGGGGTGAAGTCATCCCGCACCCGTCGGGCGCCGAGATCGAGGTCGTCGATGCCGACCCGCGGCGTATCAAGCGCCTGCGCCTGCGCATGCCTCAGGCTGCCTGACGGAATGCTGCCACGCTGGCTGACCACGCCGGCCCTGCTGGTGGTGGCGGGGATTGGCGGGGCATTGGGGCAGGCACCCTGGTCGCTCTGGTATCTGGCCATACCGGGCTATGCGCTGGGCCTTGCGCTGATCGCCGGGGCCCGTCGCCCGGCGATGGCCGGGTGGCTGTTCGGAACCGCGCATTTCGCCGTCGCCCTGCACTGGATCGTCGAACCCTTTCTTGTCGATGCCGCGCTGACCGGCTGGATGGCGCCCATCGCCCTTGCCGCGATGGCGGGGGGCATGGCGCTGTTCTGGGCAATCGCGGGCGGGATGGGCGTGCGTCTTGGCGGGGGTGCGTTCGGCGTGGCGGTGGCCTTGGCGGCGGCCGAACTGGCCCGTGCCTATGTCCTGACCGGGTTTCCATGGGCCTTGCCCGGCCATGTCCTGATCGGATCGCCCGCCCTGGCGGCGGCTGCGGTGCTTGGCGGTCATGGGCTTGGCCTGTGTCTTCTGCTGGGGCTTGGCCTGATCCTGACGTGGCGGCCCATCGTGGCGGCGGGGGGTGTCGCGGTGCTGGCCGTGCCCTTCGTTATCGCGGCGCTGTTGCCGCCGGCGCCGCTGGCCGCGCCCGATGCCCCTGTCGTGCGCCTGGTCCAGCCAAACGCGCCGCAACACCTCAAGTGGGATCCCGACTGGACGGGCATCTTCTTTCGACGCGGCCTTGCGGCAACCGCGGCCGAGGCGGATCCGGGGCGCGCGCCTTCGGTCACCGTCTGGCCGGAGACGTCCCTGCCGGAATTGTTGCGATACTCCGACGACCTGCGGCGGATGATCGCGACGGCCAACGGCGGCGCGCCCGTGGTGATCGGCGTGCAGCGCTATGACGAGGACCGTGCGCCGCGCAATGCGCTGACGCTGCTGACCGGCGATGACGGGACGGTCGCGGACCTGATCGACAAGCATCGGCTCGTGCCCTTCGGCGAATACCTGCCCTTGCCGCGTATCGCGGAGGCGCTGGGCCTTGGCCCGATGGCGCAGCAACTCGCCGGTCGCTATGCGCCCGGACCGGGGCCGCGGCTGTTGCAGGTTCCGGGCATCGGGGCCGTCCTGCCGATGATCTGCTACGAGGCGATCTTTGCACAGGATATCAGGCGCGTGGACCGGCCGGTTGCGATCCTGCATCTGACCAATGACGCGTGGTTCGGCGGGTTCGCAGGCCCCGCGCAGCATCTCGCGCTGGCGCGCCTGCGCGCGGCGGAAAGTGGCCTGCCATTGATGCGGGCGGCGAACACCGGGATCAGCGCGGCCATCGACGCACGGGGCAACGTGACGGGGGCCCTTGGCCTTGGCCGTGATGGCCACCTTGATGCGGCGCTGCCACCGGCATTGCCGCCGACGGTCTATACAATGACCGGCGACTGGGCCGCATTGATCGCGATTGTCCTGCTGCTGACGGCCCTGCCGCTGTGGCGCAGGCGGAAAACGGTGGACGGCGCGGGTGATCGGCCTTAGCGAACCATGACTGCCCCAACGGCTTCCTGACGGGGCGCAGATACAACATCGGAGCATCCCGCCATGAGCAGCCGCCAGTCCTATTCCTTTACCTCGGAATCCGTGTCCGAGGGGCACCCGGACAAGGTGTGCGACCGTATTTCCGACGCCGTCCTCGATGCCTTTCTGGCAGAGGAGCCGGAGGCCCGCGTCGCCTGTGAAACCTTCGCGACCACCAACCAGGTCGTCATCGGCGGCGAGGTGGGCCTGTCCGACCCCGACACGCTCAAGGATTACATGGGCAAGATCGATCAGATCGCCCGCGCCTGCATCAAGGACATCGGCTATGAGCAGGACAAGTTCCACCATGCCACCTGCGATGTCCTGAACCTTCTGCACGAGCAGTCGGCCCATATCGCGCAGGGCGTCGATGCGGCGGCCGACAAGGAAGAGGGCGCCGGCGATCAGGGCATCATGTTCGGCTATGCCTGCAACGAGACCGACGCCCTGATGCCCGCGCCGATCCATTATGCCCACGCGATCCTCAAGCGGCTGGCCGAGGTGCGCAAGAACGGGACGGAGCCGACGCTGGGCCCCGATGCCAAGTCGCAGCTGACCGTGCGCTACGAGGGCGGACGCCCGGTGGGTGTGGATTCGATCGTCCTGTCGACCCAGCATCTGGACGAGGACATGAGCAGCGCGGACGTCCGCGCGGTGGTGGAGCCCTATATCCGCGACGTCCTGCCGGATGGCTGGATCGGCGACGCTACCGAATGGTGGGTGAACCCGACCGGCAAGTTCGTGATCGGCGGTCCGGACGGGGATGCGGGCCTGACGGGGCGCAAGATCATCGTCGATACCTATGGCGGGGCCGCGCCCCACGGCGGTGGCGCGTTCTCGGGCAAGGATCCGACCAAGGTCGACCGCTCCGCTGCCTATGCCGCGCGCTATCTTGCGAAGAACATCGTCGCCTCCGGCATGGCAACGCGGGCCACGCTGCAACTGTCCTATGCCATCGGGGTCGCGAAGCCGCTATCGATCTATGTCGACACGCATGGCACGGGCGAAGTGCCCGAGGCGCAGATCGAGCGTGCCGTCGCCTCGATCATGGACCTGACGCCCCGTGGCATCCGTCAGCATCTGGGCCTGAACCGCCCCATCTATCAGCGCACGGCCGCCTATGGTCACTTCGGGCGGCAACCCGAGACCGACGGCGGTTTCTCGTGGGAGCGGACGGATCTGGTCGAAGCGCTGAAAGGCGCCGTCTGATCCCGACGCGGTGGGGGCGGGGGGCTCTGCCCTCCATCCCTGCGGTGCCCCCCCCCCCGAGGTATTTCCCGCCGGGGGAAGGAAGGGGCGGCCGTCAGGCCGTCCAGCGGTGCAGGATGTCGTTCCCCAGCCGCGTGATGTCCGACAGGGTCAGACGCGGCGCGCTGGCCAAGCTGTCCAGCCCCATCGCGCCGAGGGCCGGCGTGCCTTCGGCCCCGATGGCCGCACCGGCGGTGTAGCAGTCCAACCTGTCGACAAGGCCGGCAGACAGCAACGAGGCGGCAAGCGCGCCGCCGCCTTCGCAATAGATGCGGGTCAGGCCAAGCTCCGCCAGCTTTTTCAGCGCGTCGCCGACATCGACGCCGCCCCCGGCGCCCGTCGTGACAGCATGAAGCCTGACCCCCGCCGCCATCAGGGCATCGCGGCGATCCTGCGGGGCCTTCGGCCCATGCAGCATCCAGACGGGGATCTGCCCCGCGGACCGTGTCAGCGCCGAGTCGAGCGGCACGTCGAGGCGGCGTGACAGGACCACCCGCACCGGTTGCGGCCGGTCCTCGCCAAGGCCGCGCACGGTCAGGCGGGGATCATCCTGTCGGGCGGTGCCTGCCCCGACCATCACCGCATCGTGGCAGGCCCGCTGGGCATGCACATGCGCGCGCGCTTCGGGCCCGGTGATCCATTGGCTTTCGCCGCTTGCCGTGGCGATCCGCCCGTCGAGCGTGGTGGCCAGTTTCAGGGTCACCAGCGGGCGGCCACGCTGAATACGGCTGAGGAACCCGGCCTGCAGGGCGCGGGCCGATGCCTCGGCCACGCCGGTCACCACGTCGATGCCCGCCGCACGCAGGCGGGCGATGCCGCCGCCGTCCACCCGCGGGTCCGGGTCGGTTTGCGCGATGACGACACGCGCGATGCCCGCCGCGATCAGGGCATCGGCGCAGGGGCCCGTCTGCCCGTGATGCGCGCAGGGTTCCAGCGTGACATAGGCCGTCGCCCCCCGCGCCATGGCACCCGCTTGTGTCAGAGCCTGTGTTTCCGCGTGGGGCCGCCCGCCATCGGCGGTGCGCGCACGGCCGACGACCCGCCCGCCTGCGACGATCAGGCAGCCGACCGCCGGGTTAGGCCAGACACGGCCGAGGCCACGCGCGGCCAGCGCAAGGGCCGCGGCCATCCAGCGTGCATCATGGTCGTCGGGGCGGTCGGGGGTCACAGGTCGGTTTCGGGGGGACGCAGCTGTCCGACGAAATCCTCGAAATCATCGGCGGCCTGGAAGTTCTTGTACACGCTGGCAAAGCGCACGTAGGCCACGGTGTCGATCCGGGCCAGGGCCTCCATCACGATGGCGCCGATCCCCTTGGAGGGAATATCGGTCTCGCCCATGCTTTCGAGCCGGCGCACGATGCCGGAAATCATCTGGTCGATCCGTTCCGGCTCCACCGGGCGTTTCTGCATGGATATGCGGATGGACCGCTCCAGCTTGTCGCGGTCGAACTCCTCCCGCTTGCCGGAGGACTTGATCACGACCAGATCGCGAAGCTGGACGCGCTCGTAGGTGGTGAACCGGCCGCCACAGGCAGGGCAGGAGCGTCGCCGACGAATGGCCACGTGATCTTCGGCCGGGCGGGAATCCTTGACCTGTGTGTCGACGTTTCCGCAAAAGGGGCAGCGCATATCCGGTCTCCGACGTTCGGTCGTCCCGCCAGATATGGCCGGTGGACCCAAGGGTAGTGTCCGCCCACTTTGCCGCCCTACGGCTGGTGTTTGCAAGGGCGGTCATCCCGCCTGGGTGCGATTCGGACGTCGGTTTCGCGGCGGGTGTCAGGCGCGGATGAGCTGAGCCACGACCTCGCGCCGATGGGGGCGGTCGCGGTGTTCGACGACATAGATGCCCTGCCATGTCCCGAGGGCCATCCGCCCATTGATCACCGGGATCTGCAGGCTGGTCGGCAGCAGCATCGCCTTGATGTGACCGGGCATGTCGTCCGGCCCTTCGTATGTATGCGTCAGGTACGACATGCTTGGATCGTTCGACGGAGGCACGAGGCGGTGCAGCCATGCGCGCAGGTCCGTCTGAACCTCCGGATCGGCGTTCTCCTGGATCAGCAGGCTGGCCGAGGTGTGACGGATGAACAGGGTCAGAAGCCCGTCATCCCCCGGCAGCCACCGTGCGATATGCCGTGTGATTTCGGTCAGGCCGGGGCCGTGCGTGTCGATGGTGAAGGTGGTGTGCATGACACCCTGATACAACGCGATGGCGCCGGGTTCAAAGGCGCCCAACTGGCCTGCGCGAACCCGCAACAGGGCCCGGCGCGGACGGGGCAGGCGGATTGGACGGGGAGGGTTGTTCAAGAAGTCCGTGTGCGCGCCCGGACCATGGGCGCGAGGCGGGATGCGTGCAGGCATGGGGTAGGCCGGCGCAAGAAGGCCCCCGGATCCCTCCGGGGGCCCTGTTGTTTTAAGGATCGTGTCCTGCGCCGCGTCAGGCCGTCTTGCGGCGGCGGCGTCCCATCACGCCCAGACCACCGATACCCGCAAGCAGCAGAAGAGCCGAGGCAGGCAGGGGGACGGGCGCCATCGTGCCCAGCACCTCGAGCCGCACGCTGGCGACGGTGATGGACGGGTTCAAGGTTCCGACGAACGGAACGAAGTCGGCATTGAAGTTCGACAGCCACGTCTCGAATTCATTGGTGGCGACCGAGTGGGCGAAGACATCGGTTGTCCCGGTGTCGCTTGCCGCGGTGATGCTGAACGTGTTCAGGCCATCGTTCAGGCGCGCAAATCCAGACGGTTGAAACAGATCGTCCGCCGAACCGCTTGCCGACCCCTGAAGGCGTGCTTTCCACGCCTCTGTACCCAAAAGTTCATTCGTGGAGCCAGAGATATCGAACGTCAGCCGGAATTCGTCGACGGTTGCGGCGCCGATGCTGCTGAAGTCCCAGGATACCGCGAAGTTGTTGTCGAAATCGCGGAACGTCGACGTGCCGGTGGTCGAGCTGATCGGGTTCTGCGTCACGTCGTAGAGGGTTGCAGCCGAAGCAGCCCCCGCCAACGCGGCGGATGCCAGGGCGGCCGCCAGGGTGAATGATTTGAAGTTCATGTGTTTCTCCCGAAACGGGGAAGATGCCTTCCCCGATATCTAAATAAGGGCAGGGCAGATCGGACCTACCGACAACGCTTGCTTGGTCTGCGAAATATCAGGACCGCAAGAGACGTACGAAACTCGCAAACACCGTGACCTGCCCCGTCAGGATACGCTCTTTCGCCACAAAGTCGACAAATCGAGACCACGATCCGGCGCTTGCGAAGGCAACTTTGAGCAATACAGGAGGATAACCGGAAACAATCCGGAACAAAGCCGATTGCTGTTTCCGTGCCGGAAAACGGTCGGCGCAGGGCCGCCGCACAGGACGACCATGGATCGTGTGAGCAGGGCGTTCAGCGAATCATCGCCAGCGTCGCGGCAGGGGTCAGCCGAACAGGCGGTCGCCCTGTTGGTCGATGACCTGCTTGGCCTTGAGGACGGAAGCCTCGGCGCAGGCATCCTGATCGCGCAGCGTGTCGGCGCGGATCATTTCGTGCAGGCGGCCATCCTTTTCAATGGTTGCGCCAACACGGTATTCGCCCCCTGCCTGGATCGGCCGGGGCGTGATGGTGAAACCCTTGTATTCCTCGGCCACAGGTGCCGGGGGCGGGGTCTTGCCGCCGAACAGGCGTGACAGGAAACCGGCCATCCTACTGATCCAGGAACGACCGCAGCTTGCGCGACCGGCTGGGGTGTTTCAGCTTGCGCAGGGCCTTGGCCTCGATCTGGCGGATGCGTTCGCGCGTCACGCTGAACTGCTGGCCGACTTCTTCGAGGGTGTGGTCGGTGTTCATGCCGATACCGAAACGCATCCGCAGCACACGTTCTTCGCGCGGGGTCAGGGAGGCGAGCACGCGGGTCGTGGTTTCCTTCAGGTTCTCCTGAATGGCGGAGTCCAGCGGCAGGACGGCGTTCTTGTCCTCGATGAAGTCGCCGAGCTGGCTGTCTTCCTCGTCGCCGATGGGAGTTTCGAGGGAGATCGGCTCCTTGGCGATCTTCATCACCTTGCGGACCTTCTCCAGCGGCATCTGCAGCTTGGCGGCCAGTTCCTCGGGTGTGGGTTCGCGGCCGATCTCGTGCAGCATCTGGCGACCGGTGCGCACCAGCTTGTTGATCGTCTCGATCATGTGGACAGGAATACGGATCGTGCGGGCCTGATCGGCGATCGACCGGGTGATCGCCTGACGGATCCACCATGTCGCGTAGGTCGAGAACTTGTAGCCGCGCCGATACTCGAACTTGTCGACGGCCTTCATCAGGCCGATGTTGCCTTCCTGGATCAGGTCGAGGAACTGCAAACCACGGTTCGTGTATTTCTTGGCGATGGAGATCACGAGGCGCAGGTTCGCCTCGACCATTTCCTTCTTGGCCTGACGGGCTTCCTTCTCGCCCTTCTGGACCTGGTTCACGATCCGGCGGAATTCGGTGATGTCGACGCCGACGTATTGGCCGACCTGGGCCATGTCGCCGCGCAACTCCTCGACCTTGTCGCGGTTGCGCTCGAACAGGGCCTGCCAGCCGCGACCGGGCTGTTCCATCATCTGGTCGACCCACGTCGGATCCAGCTCGTGCCCGCGGTAGGCTTCGACGAATTCGCGGCGGTTGATGCGCGCTTGGTCGGCCAGCTTCACCATGCCGCTGTCGATGGACATGATGCGCCGGTTGATGCCGTAAAGCTGATCGATCAGCGCCTCGATCCGGTTGTTGTGCAAGTGAAGCGCGTTCACCATCTCGACGATCTCGGCGCGCAACGTCTGATACGCGTCCTCCGACTTGGTCGAGAAGGTGTCATCCTCGTTCAGGGTCGCACTGATGCGCAGATCCTGCATTTCGGCAAGGCGGGCGTAGTGGTCGGCGATCACGTCCAGCGTTTCGAGGACGCGGGGCTTGAGCGCAGCCTCCATCGCGGCCAGCGACATGTTGGCGCCCTCGTCCTCCTCGTCGTCGTCCTCCTCGACGGAAATCGGGTTGCCGTCGGCATCCAGTTCCTGCTTGGCCTTGTTGTCGTTCGCGGGGGCGGCGGCGGCACCCGGGGTGGCCGGCACGACGGGGGCCTCGTCGTCTTCGCCCATCTGGTCGCCGAACGTCGTCTCAAGGTCGATGACATCGCGCAGCAGGATGTCCTCGGACAGAAGTTCGTCACGCCAGATCGTGATCGCCTGGAACGTCAGGGGGCTTTCGCACAGCCCGAGGATCATGGTGTTGCGACCCGCCTCGATCCGCTTGGCGATGGCGATCTCACCCTCGCGCGACAGCAGTTCGACCGAACCCATCTCGCGCAGGTACATGCGGACGGGGTCGTCGGTGCGGTCCAGCTTCTGCTCGGCCGCGCTGGTGGTGGCGACGTCGCCGCCCTTGTTGGAGGCATCGACGATGGCCGTGGACTTGGTGTCCTTGTCGTCCTCTTCCTCGGCTTCTTCCGCCTCGACGATGTTGATGCCCATTTCGGACAGCATCGACATCACGTCCTCGATCTGCTCGGAGGATACCTGCTCGGGGGGCAGAACCTGATTGAGCTGATCATAGGTGATGTAGCCGCGCGCGCGGGCATCGGCGATCATGCGCTTGACAGCAGCCTGGCTCATATCCAGCGAAATATCGCCTTCGTTGTCCTGCTTTTGATCGTCAGTATCTTTGGCCATCTTCGACGCTCCTCCGGCGGAGTGATTCCCGTAAATCCAGGCGTGTACGAATCACTAGCGCGAATCGTAGGGGACCGCACCCCGAATCACTTGTTGCGACTTTTCTCCCAGACACGTGTGTCCAGAAGACCTTGTAAATAGTCCTTGTCGGCCGCATCCCCATCTTCGGATGTGCCCTCGTTCTGTTGCGCCGTCTTGCGCGCCGCTTCCTTTCGCTGCGTGGCCTGCGCCAGCCGCCATGTCATCGCCTCGTCCGCGCCGTCCGCAAAATCCTCCATGGCCTCGACCCGTTCCCGATCCGCGCCGCGGCGGGCCGCAAGTCGGGTAAATGCATCGTGGATGCACGGTCTGGCATGCTCTTGATCTGCCCCCGGCCGGGCGACGGGAGAGATGCGGATTTGGGGCTGAGCGAGAAGGTAATCAAGGGTTTCCTCGCCCAGGGATCGCGACAATTCCTCGAATGCGCCCGGACGGTCCAGCCCGTCGGGCAGCCGAAGCAGGGCACCGGCGATGCGTTCGTGGTCGTCGCGCGACCATGTCATGCCTTCCAAGGCCTCGGCGAAATCGTCGATCAGGCCCGGATGCAGGACAAGACCGGCAAGCCCCACCTGTTCCAGAAGGGTATCCGGCGACAAAGTGCCCTGCGCCAGCGGCGAGGCGCGCGTTGCCGTCGCAGCGGGCTGCGGCAGGGACGCACGGCCCCGGAACTGGCCCTTGGGAACCCACGGCCGGCGCGCCGGCGCCTTTTGCACATAGGCGCGCGGGGCATCTTCGGGCGGCGGGCCCGGATCGGGCGGCATGTCCGGCACGGGGTCCGGCAGGGGGGCCATGGGGGCATCGCGCGGCAGGCCGAACAGATCCGCCC
Organism: Jannaschia sp. 2305UL9-9; assembly: GCF_041403465.1. Taxonomy (NCBI): domain Bacteria; kingdom Pseudomonadati; phylum Pseudomonadota; class Alphaproteobacteria; order Rhodobacterales; family Roseobacteraceae; genus Jannaschia; species Jannaschia sp. 2305UL9-9. The sequence goes on along the minus strand of NZ_JBGEHM010000001.1, from coordinate 1,189,076 downwards.
GCAGGCGCGCGACTTCCTGTCCGTAGTGGCGGCGCAGGCTGCTGTCGGCGATCTTGCCCAGCAGGGCGCGCAGGGACTGGTCCAGCATCGCGCGGCGTTCGGGGCTGTCGAAGACCTTGTCCTCGGTCTCGCGCGACCAGAGCAGCGACAGCATGGGCCGCGCGCCGTCGAGGACGGATTGCATCGCGCCGCGTCCCTTGGCCCTGATCAGGTCATCGGGATCCATGCCTTCGGGCAGAATGGCAAAGCGCAGCGATTGACCGGCCGCGATGAGGGGCAGGGCAAGGTCCGCAACCCGCAGGCCCGCCTTCTGGCCCGCCGCATCTCCGTCGAGGGCGATCAGGGGTTCGGGCGTCACCTTCCACATCATCTGAAGCTGGCGTTCCGTCACGGCGGTGCCGAGCGGGGCGACGCAGGATTCGAACCCGGCCTGATGCAGGGTGATCACGTCCATGTAGCCTTCGGCCACGACAAGCGGTGCCCCCTTGCCGGCCGCCGCACGGGCGGACCGCAGGTTGTAGAGATTGGCGCCCTTGTCGAACAGCTCCGTCTCGGGCGAGTTCAGGTACTTGGCGGGCGAATTGGGGTTCATCGCCCGCCCGCCGAAGCCGATCACCCGTCCGCGCGGATCGCGGATGGGAAAGATGATGCGGTTGATGAAACGATCCCGGCGCCGTCCGTCGTCATCCGTCAGGGCCAGACCGGCCCCTTCGATCAGGTCCCAACTGATTCCCTTGCCCTCCAACGCCGTCAGCAGGGCGTCGGACGTCTTGGGCGCAAAACCGATCTCGAAAGTGTCCAGCGTCGCCGCGTTCAGCCCCCGGCGGTCGAGGTAGGCGCGCGCGTCGGAGGCCGCGCCCGTCGACAACTGCAGCCGGAACCACCTCGTCGCCTCCTCCGTGACCTTGGCAAGCTCAGTCCGCCGGTCGGAGCGTTCGGCCGCCTTCGGGTCGCGGGCGGGCATCGGCATGCCGGCTTCGCGGGCAAGGATCTCGACCGCTTCAATGAAGCTGACGTTCTCGGTTTCCTGTACGAACTTGAATACGTTGCCTTTGGCCTGACAGCCGAAGCAGTAGTAGTATCCCTTGTCGTCCAGCACATGAAAACTGGCTGATTTTTCCTGATGGAACGGGCAGGGGGCCCACCAGTCGCCGCGCGCCTGGTTGGTCTTGCGCATGTCCCAGACGACCTTCTTGCCGACCACGTGGGACAGGCTGAGGCGCGAGCGCAGATCGTCGAGAAAACTGTCAGGAAGACGCATCAGATGAATATCGGGCCGCGATGCGGCGGAGTCCAGATGTGCCTTTTTTCCGCCTTAAAAAGATCGAACTGTCGACTTGATGCTTGCAATTCTTTGACACACCTTCTATGCAAAGACGGGTTTGTAAATTTGTTGAAGAGTGCACGGGCAGTTGCCCACCATAGCGCCGGGATCCATGTGATCCCGGCGCTATTATATTTTCGGGATGGCACGGCAAGTCCCGCAGCATCCCGGAATGCGTCGTCGTCACGTCAGGACAATGGCGGTCGGTTGCGTCAGAGGTCCGCGCGCGCGGTGACGGCACGCATGGCGCGCGTGATATCGTGCACCGCCGTCCCCGTCATCGACCGGAACACGAGGATGTCAAATCCGTCGAGGGCGGTGCGGTGAAACACCGCGTTCATGTGGCTCAGCAGGCTGCGTGCAACATGTCCCGGACGGAAGATTGCCGGGTTCAGGTCCAGTGGCGTCAGCCGGGCCAGACCCTCGGCGGACTGGGGGCCAGCAAGGTGCAGGACGGCCCAGGCGTCGGATTGATCGGTCATCGCGACGGCCGACTGCGGGTCCGGTCGCGGGCCCAGCAGCAGGGCCTGATTGCGTCCCGACCACAGCAGCACCCCGCCCATGGTGCGCAGCGCCCGGTTCGGTTTGGGCAAGGTCCCCTCGGCCCCCCGCAGCAGCATCAGCGAGGTGATCGCATCGGGCCGGATTTCGGTCAGGGTCAGGGTGCCGTGACTGATGGGCAGAAGCCCTTCGGCAGGGGATCGGGCGGTCAGGTTAGCCACGGGCGCGTCCTCCGGTCGGGTCGAAGTGCACGGGGTCGCAAACCTCCACCTCGCATCGGTGATCGCGCACATGATCGACGAGGTGCAGACGCTCCCCGTGCCGCGCCCGTCCATTCAGCACGAAACCGAGGGCGATGTGGCTTTCCAGTGCGGGCGACCAGCAGGGAGAGGTGACATAGCCCTGATCGTTGGCACGGGTCACGGCATCCCCGGTGTTGAACAGATGTGCGCCCGCCGTGATCCGGGTCTTCGGGTCGACAGCGCGCAGGCCGACCAGTTCCTCGCGATCCGCCAACAGGGCGGGGCGGCGGCTGGCATCCTTGCCGATGCAATCCTTCTTGGCGGAAATCATCCGGTCCATCCCGATATCGAAGGCCGAGACGCGGCCCGTGATCTCGCTGTGCGTGATGAAGCCCTTCTCGATCCGCAGGACGTTCAGCGCCTCCATCCCGTAGGGGCCGCCGTCCAGCGCCTCGGCCCGCGCGACGAGATCCCGCCACAGGGCGGCGCCAAAGCGGCTGGGCACCGCGATCTCGTAGGCGTGTTCGCCGCTGAAGCTGATGCGGAACAGGCGTCCCGGAACGCCGTGGACCGTGATCTCGCCGCAGGCCATGAAGGGGAAGGTGTCGTCTGTCACGTCTTCGGCCACGATGGCGCGGATCAGGTCGCGCGCCTTCGGGCCGGCAACGGAAAACTGGCCCCAGGCTTCGGTGGTCGAGATGATCGCCACGTCCCATTCCGGGTGCAGGCATTGGGTCACGAATTCCAGATGGCGCATCACCTGTCCGGCGGCGGCGGTCGTGGTGGTCATCACGTAATGATCGGGTCCAAGCCGCGCGGTGGTGCCATCATCCATCACCAGCCCGTCTTCGCGCAGCATCAGGCCATAGCGCGCGCGCCCCTGTTTCAGGGTCGAGAACATGTTCGTGTAGACGAAATCGAGCAGGGCCGCGGCATCCGGCCCCTGTATGTCGATCTTGCCCAGCGTGCTGACGTCTGCCACGCCCACGGTATTGCGCACCATCGCCGCCTCGCGCGTGCAGGCGGCCAGCCAGTCTTCGCCCGCTTTCGGGAACCAGCCGGGGCGATACCACAGACCGGTTTCGATCATCGGCGCGCCCCGGTCACGCATCGCGGGGTCGGAGGTCGTGCGGCGTTCGGGGGCGAACCCCTCACCGGTCGCACCCGCGCCCATCGCGCTGATCGGCACGGGGACGAACGGCGGGCGGAATGTCGTGGTGCCCGTTTCGGGAATGCCGCGCCCGGTTGCATCGGCCAGAACGGCCAGCGCCGCGACATTCGATGTCTTGCCCTGATCCGTCGCCATCCCCTGCGTGGTGTAGCGTTTCATGTGTTCGACGGATGCGAAGTTTTCGCGCGCCGATTGACGGATGTCCTTGACCGTCACGTCGTTCTGCAGGTCGATCCATGCGCGATGCCGCGCGGTGTCCGGCGCGGCCACGGCCAAGGGGGCAATCTGTGCAGCGGGGGCGGCATCCGCATCCGGTAAGTCCACGCTGACCGATTTGGCGCCCATGGTGGCAAGGGCGTCCTTGGTGGCGGATATCCCTGTTTCCAGCGCCTCGGCCGTCGAGAACGCGCCGGCGGCGGCCCCCGCGACGACCATGCCGGGCACCGCGTCGGGGGTCGGCAGGAATGTCGCCAGATCCGCATCCCAGACCGGCCGCCCCCCGAGGTGGCAGGTCAGGTGCAGCGTCGGGTTCCAGCCCCCCGACACGGCCAGAACGTCGCAGTCCACGCGCCGGGTGCCGTCCTTGGTGCGGATGGTCACGCCCGTCAGGCCAAGATGCCCGGTCGTGCGGATCACCTCGCCCCTGATGGTGTCATGACCGGGTGCTGCGTCCCTCGGGTCGATGACGGCGGCAACCTCGACCCCGGCGGCGCGCAGGTCCGCGGCGGTGCGGTGGCCATCGTCGCAGGTCGTGAACACCGCGACGCGCCTGCCCGGCACGACGCCCCAGCGGTGCAGATAGGACCGCACGGCCGACGCCAGCATGATGCCCGGTCGGTCGTTCATCGGAAAGGCGATCGATCGTTCCAGCGCACCGGCGGCAAGGATGCAGCGCCGCGCCGCGATCCGCCAGAAGCAGTCGCGCGGCAGGTCGGGGTGCGGGGTCGCGACATGATGGCTGACCCGCTCGAGCGCGCCATAGGTGCCGCCATCGTAGGCGCCGGTCACGGTCGTCCGCGTCAGGATGCGCACACCGGCGGCGGACAGCTTCGCGGCCATCGCCTCGGCCCAGACAGGACCGGGCTGACCATCGACGATTTCCGCCTCGGACAGAAGACGCCCGCCGAGACGGTCACCCTCCTCGACGAGGATGACCTCGGCACCCGCGCGCGCGCCGGACAGCGCCGCCATGATCCCGGCGGGGCCACCGCCCACGACCAGCAGGTCGCAATGCGCGAAGGCCTTTTCCTGTGTCCACGGATCGGCCTGCCCGGACAGGGCCCCGAGGCCCGCCGCGCGCCGGATGACCGGTTCATACAGTTTTTCCCAAGCGGCCTTGGGCCACATGAAGGTCTTGTAGTAGAAACCCGCCCCGAGGACCGGCGCCACGAGGTCGTTGACCTGCATCGCGTCGTATTTCAGCGAGGGCCAGGCATTCTGACTGCGTGTCTCCAGCCCGTCGAAGACCTCCTGCACGGTTGCGCGGGTGTTCGGCACGGCCTGAGCGCCCGCATGCGTGGTGATCAGGGCGTTGGGTTCCGCTGAATCGGCGGTCAGGGGGCCGCGCGGACGGTGATACTTGAAGCTGCGCCCCATCAGACGGATGTCATTGGCCAGAAGGGCCGAGGCGACGGTATCGCCGTGAAAGGCCTCGATGGGCTGGCCGTCGAAGGTAAACCGCAATGGGCGGCTGCGGTCGATCAGGCCCTTGTCGGCAAGCCTCATGTCGCCTCCCCTCGCGCAAGGCGCACCGACAGGATGTCGTGGGTCACGGTGTCCCGCTCCACCAGCAACCATGCGCCGCATCCGGCCTCATGCTGCCACAGGTCGCGGGTCAGGCCCGCCGGATTGTCGCGGTTGTGCAGGTAGTCGTCCCAGTCGGCGACCGGCGCCCCGGCGTCGGGGCGGGCAAGATAGGTTTCGTGGCCCATGTAGTAGAATTCCCGCCGGTCGCGGTCGCCGCAGAGGGGGCATTTCAGGCGCATGTCGGGTCCCTCAATGCAGGTTGTGCTGGCTGCCGGTCGATTCCTCGTCGATCAGGTCGCCGCGGGCGAACCTGTCGAGACGGAACCGCGCGGCGGGCGCGTGGTGGGTGTCGGTCGCGATCAGATGGGCAAAGCTGAAGCCCGAGCCGGGGACGGCCTTGAACCCGCCATAGCACCAGCCCGCATCGAGATAGAGGCCGCCGATGGGCGTCTTGTCGATGATGGGCGATCCGTCCGGCGTCATGTCCATGATGCCGCCCCAGCTGCGCAGCATCCGTGCCTGACCGATCATCGGCATCAGGGCCATCCCCGCCTCCATCACGTGTTCGGCCATGGGCAGGTTCCCCCGCGCGGCATAGCTGGCGTAGAAGTCGAGATCGCCACCGAAGACGAGGCCGCCCTTGTCCGACTGGCTGATGTAGAAATGCCCCATCCCGAAGGTCACGACGCTGTCGATCAGCGGCTTCAGCCCCTCGGTCACGAAGGCCTGCAGGATATGGCTTTCGATCGGCAGGCGCAGGCCGGCCATGGCGGCCACCTGAGAGGATCGGCCGGCGACGACGATGCCGACCTTCTTGGCGCGGATGGCCCCGCGCGTCGTCTGCACGCCCGTCACCCGGCCGCCGTCGATGTCGATGCCCGTCACCTCGCAGTTCTGGATCAGGTCGACGCCGCGCATGTCGGCCCCGCGGGCATAGCCCCAGGCGACCGCATCATGCCGCGCGGTGCCGCCGCGACCGTGGTAGAGTGCGCCGAGCACCGGGAACCGCGCGTTATCGTGATCGAGGTAGGGCAGGGCATCGCGCACAGCATTCCGGTCCAGCAATTCGGCATCGTCGCCCTGATTGATCATGGTGTTGCCGCGCCGCGCGTAGGCGTCCCGCTGGCCGTCCGAATGGAACAGGTTGTAGACGCCGCGCTGGGACATCATCGCGTTGTAGTTCAGCTCCTGCTCCAACCCTTCCCAAAGTTTGAGGGAATGGGAGTAGAATTCGGAGTTGCCGGGCATGCCGTAATTGGCGCGCACGATGGTGGTGTTGCGCCCGACGTTGCCACCGCCGAGATAGCCCTTTTCAAGGACGGCAATGTTGGTCAGCCCGTGTTCCTTGGCAAGGTAGAACGCCGTGGCCAGACCATGTCCGCCACCGCCGATGATGATGATGTCGTATTCCGTCTTGGGCTGGGGCGAGCGCCAGTGCGGCGTCCACCCCTTGTTGCCGGTCAGGCCCTGTCTGATGATTTCCAAGGCGCTGAAACGCATGCGTGTCTCCGTCCATTCAGACGTAGACTAGACACCTGCACGGTGGGGGCAATCCCCGTTGGCGACATCGCCCGGTCGGTCCGCGACGAGCGCGGTGCACCGGACTGGCCCCGTCGCCTGGCTGCCCTGTTAGGGACAGCGAGGGGTTTTGCCTGGCGCGCCGGACCCCGCAGCCGCCCGGGCGCGGATCATCTAGCTCGGGGCGGGCACGCTGGCGTCGTAGTCGAGGCGCGCGGCATAGCGCTGTCGGGTCGGCACGAAGCGCATTTGCGTGCGGGCAAACAGGCCGACATTGAACGCGGGTTCATAGTCGTTGAAGCTTTCGACGACGACGATCCGTTCATTGTCCAGAAGGGTGGGCACCTGCGCGGCGACGCTGCCCAGAGTGGCTGTGGTCAATTGCGTGCTGCCGTCGGTGCCATAGGACCAGACGACCTCCAGCGACCCTGAAACGCGGCGTATCTCGCTGAACCGCAGGCGGGTTGCCCCTTCGGAGAAGGTTATCGTCTCGTAAAGGTCGTGCAGCCCCTCGAAATCGACCGCGGTCACCGTGCCTTCCTCGCGGGAAAGCAGATCGCCGATGGCGTAGGTCGCCTTGGTGATGACCGCTTCGCGGCGGTAGGCGTCGAAATAGCTGAACGCGCCGATGTACATGATCATCATGATCGGCAGCATGATTGCCGCTTCGATGGACATGGCCGCGGTCTCGGCCCGCAGGAAACGAACCAGCGGGGCAGGTACATTGAACATGCGGCAGTAGCGTGCGGGTATCGTCATCGCGCCCTCCTCAGACCGGTTCCACGACGAAGGCGGTGGCCGCGACGATGCGCATGCTGCTTCCGTCGACGTCCGTGACCAGCTGAGTTCCGAGGCCCGCGCCCGGCATGAACGGATCGACGGCAAAACAGGCGCGCATCAGGATCAGCTTGCTGGCACGGTCCGCCTCGAACTCGGCGGCCGGGGTCACCGACGTTTCGCGGTTCACGCAAGGCTGCGCGGTCGAGGGCAAATCGTAGGTCACGGTATCGATTTCCTGCAACTCGACCAGCAGGTTCGTTTCGCAATCGGGCAGGATCTTGGCAATCGCGCAGACCTCGTTGCGCAAGGCGTTCTGGCTGACGGTCGACCGGCTGTCGAGGCGAACCTGGCGCACGGCGACATCGACCCCGCGTTCGAGCATCACCTGCCGCGACAACAGCAGCGATGCCTCGAACGACGACAGGAACACCGCAAGAAATACAGGCAGCAGGATCACGAATTCGACCGTGGCGGCGCCGTCTTCGCGGTTGTCCGGACCGCGCGAGAACACCTGATCCAGCGTGGTCAGTGCCGTGGCGCACCGGGTGGCGAGGCTGCGCAGGATTGGGGCCATGATGCTCACTCCGTCAGCTTGAGGCGGTTGATGGACGCCAGGATGTCGTCGAAGGCCGAGTCGATATCGAGGGTGGCGACATCGAAGAAATTTGCCGCGTTGCCCGGCCCCGCGCAGTCCCGCATGGCCGTCACGCCGCTGGAGGGAGCCTGAAACGCGATCGTGTAGATCGTGATCCCGGCGGTGCGTGCCGCACTGCAGATATCGTCGAGGTTGTCGTCGGCGATGCGTTGGTTGGCGATCACCGTCCACGCGTCGTCGAACTTGTTGCGTGTGGCGCGGTCGGCACCGCTTAGCAGCGTGCTGTCGATGTAGTTTGTCGGCAGGGCGGCGAATACCTCTGCGTAGGACAGCTCGATCGCGTCCGAGCCACCGAACGGCTCCGAGTAGTAGGCATCGAGATGCGAGACCCAGTAGGCGTCGAAGGTGTCCGACCAGATGGAGTAGAACGTCTCCGTCTCTGACGCGTTGCCGTCGCCGTTGAGGTCGGCATCGTAGCCGATCCAGTTGTGGCGGGCTTCCTGCTTCCACCAAGCGTTTCCGTTGTCGGTATTCCCGTTGTTCCAATCCACGCCGTCGTCATCGTCATCGTCATCGTCATCATCGTCATTGCCACCGATGCTGCCGCCCACGCTGCTGGGCGCGGTCAGGCCGGCACGATACACGAAGACGCCGGATGGCCCGTCTTTCAGCGCGTCGAGCAGGTCCCATTGCGTCGTGTTGACGCCGTCCGTCATGACCACAAGCACCTTGCGGACACCTTCCGTGCCATAATCAAAGGGGCGGCCGCCCAGATCCGCAGACACGAGGCCATCGGAAATCATGTCGGCCATGGGCGCGCGCAGGCTGGGGTCCAGCATCAGGGCGCCGACCTTCACGCCAAGGTCCATCGCCGTCCAGTCCCCGGCGCCGAGGCCCTGAATGGCCGTCTGCAGGTTGGTAATGTTGTTGGACCACGGCGTCACCGCACCATAGTTCGTCAATTCGCAGTTCGGGTCCTCGACCTCGCCCGGGCGGTTCCTGTTGCCGGTGTTCTTGTCGAAGTGGCCCATGCGTTGCAGAACGGTCCCTGCCTCAATGCCGGTGGTGCGGAATTCGGCGTCCGAGAAGACGACACAATGCGACATCGAATGTTCGTTCGACATCGGCAGGTATCCGGCCAGCGTCGCGCCTAGGTTCACGCGGTCGTTGTAGGGCACGAGCGAGATGGAGGTCAGTTCCTCGCGCCCGGCAAGAAGCTCGGCGACGAAATCGGAGGCCGCGGTCCGCAGGTTCCGGTTCTTGGTGCCCCCCATGGAGCCGGAGATATCCATCACGAGCGAGACTTCGAGTTCGACCTCTTCCTCCCTCGCCTGGCTGGAGACGGGAAATTCGAGCGTTTCCTGGCCGACCATGCCGAGGAACAGGCTGTCGACCTGGCTGATGCCCGTGACGCTGACGGTCTTGGCTGTGCCGGTATCGGTGGACGTGATCCGGACGCTGTCGGGGTCGATCCCGGCGGCGCTGAGGTAGTCGCGCACGACGGTTGTGCCATCCTGCTCCTGATCGAGGGCGGCGGCGGCCAGAACGGCACGGTCGATCGTGTACTGTACCTGCGCGCGATGCGCTTCGGAACGCATCATGTCGAGGGCAAAGCCACCTGCGACCATCATCATGATAAGGAGCAGAAGCCCGAAGATCGTGAGCGCGCCGTCTTCATTGCGGGCAAACGCCCTGAAGGCGCTATGAAGCGGGCCCGAGATTTTCGGGGGCTTGGAAAACGGCAACATGGTCTTACCCCGGCAAATGATTAACACACACGTCGACATACCGAGTCGATCCGCCGGTTATCCGCGGCCTTTGCGGAAACGGGTCGGCGCGATTGAGGTCAAATCAGGGCAGCGTTCACAAACCCTGAACGATTGACCGCTAGGCCTAGCAACGTTTCGTGAATTGCGGGTTAAGTGGTGGTGGCCCACGGGCGACCGGGCAGCCAATCGGAGGGAGATCGAACATGCAAGGTAAACAGGGCGGCTTTACCGCGTCCGTCAACGCGATGTACGACAAGGCCGTGGGCCTGATGGATCTCAGCCCCGGTCTGGTCGAGAAGATCCGCGTGTGCAACGCCACCTATACGGTCCGCTTCGGTGTGCGCCTGCGGGGCGAGATCCACACCTTCACCGGGTATCGCAGCGTCCATTCCGAGCATATGGAGCCGGTCAAGGGCGGTATCCGCTTTTCCCTCGCCGTCAATCAGGACGAGGTCGAGGCATTGGCGGCGCTGATGACATTCAAATGCGCGTTGGCCGAGACGCCGTTCGGTGGATCGAAAGGGGGGCTCTGCATCGATCCGAACGCGTGGGATGCCCATGAGCTGGAACAGATCACGCGCCGTTTCGCCTATGAGCTGATCAAGCGCGACCTGATCAGCCCCGCGCAGAACGTGCCCGCCCCCGACATGGGCACCGGCGAGCGCGAGATGGCGTGGATCGCGGATCAGTACAAGCGGATGAAAACCACGGATATCAATGGAAACGCCTGCGTGACCGGCAAGCCGCTGAACTCCGGCGGAATTGCCGGGCGGGTCGAGGCGACGGGGCGCGGTGTGCAATACGCCCTGCAGGAGTTTTTCCGTCACCCCGAGGACAAGGGCAAGGCGGGCCTGTCCGGGACGTTGGATGGCAAGCGCGTGATCGTTCAGGGGCTCGGCAACGTGGGCTATCACGCCGCCAAGTTCCTGTCCGAAGAGGACGGCGCCCTGATCACCGGCGTGATCGAACGGGATGGCGCGATCTATTCCGAGGCGGGGCTGCACGTGGATGCGGTGCAGGCGCATATCCGGCAAACGGGCGGGGTTCAGGGATTTCCCGGCGCGACCTATACGGCGGACGGCGCCGCCCTGCTGGAGGCGGAGTGCGACATCCTGATCCCCGCCGCGCTGGAAGGCGTCATCCACGAGAAGAACGCGGTCAACGTACAGGCGCCGTTGATCATCGAGGCCGCCAATGGCCCGGTCACGGCCGAGGCGAACGACATCCTGCTGGCCAAGGGGTGCGTCATCATTCCGGACCTCTATGCCAACGCGGGCGGCGTCACGGTCAGCTATTTCGAATGGGTGAAGAACCTGTCTCACATCCGGTTCGGCCGGATGGAACGCCGGGCCGAGGAAGCGCGCCATCAGCGGCTGGTCGACGAGTTGGAGCGTCTGTCCGCGAACACCGCCGTCCCCTGGAAACTGTCCGACACGTTCAAGCGCGATTACCTGCGCGGGGCCGGAGAGTTGGAGCTTGTGCGGTCCGGCCTCGATGACACGATGCGGGGGGCCTACCGCGCCATGCGCGAAGTCTGGCACGATCGTGGCGATGTCCACGATCTGCGCACGGCGGGATTTGTCGTCGCGATCAGCCGCATTGCGTCCAGCTATCAGGCCAAGGGGTTGTAGCGGCGGTCCGATCCAATGCGCCCCGCGCCGCCCACCCGTCTGATTGCGGGGCGGGGCTGATCAGGGATCCTTCGTCTCGTTCGCGGTCGCCTTCGCCGCGTCGGGATCCTCTCCGAACCGGGTCAGCAGCGCGTTTTCGAGGCCTTGGGAAAGCTCCCGCGCGCGGGCGGTGTATTCGGGATTGTCCGTCACCTTGACGCCCGGTTTCCACAGCTGTGCCAGTTCCAGAAGGGTCTGGCGGTCGTGCTGATAGAAGGCTTCGCGCGCGACATGCGCATCGCTGTCGGACCAGCCGAGCCGTTCGAGGGCATAACGCCCTGCGCGAAGGGAGCTGTCGAACATTTCACGCACGATGTCGCGGGCGCCCGCGCGATACAATTCGTAGACATGGACCCGGTCATAGGCGCGGGCGACGATATGGATGTCGGGGTTCGCGGCCTTGGCCATTTTGGTCAGGCGCACGGCCGCGGCGCGATCGTCCAGCGCGACAACCAGAACCTTGGCCTTGTCCAGGCCGGCCGCCTTGAGCATTTCGGGGCGGGTCGGGTCACCCATGTAGGTCTTGATGCCGAAGGTGCGCAGCAGTTGGATGGTTTCGATATCGCGGTCCAGAACGACGGCGCGCACGCCCGATCCCTGCAGCATGCGATGCACCACCTGACCGAAGCGACCAACCCCGGCGATGATGACTTCGGCGGTCTCTTCGATCGCGTCGTCCGGGATGTCGGGCCCTTTCGACGCGCGGGCCGCGAGGCGTTCGTAAAGGATGAAGAGCAGCGGCGTGAACAGCATCGACAGGGCAATCGCCAGCAGCAGGATGGAGGAAAGCTCGCTGTCGATGACGCCATCGCCCACGGCGACCGAGGTCAGGACGAAACCGAACTCGCCCGCTTGGGCGAGGGACAGGGTGAACAGGATCCGGTCCCGGCCCTGCATGCGGAATGCCAGCGACAGCGCGAAAAGGATCAGCCCCTTGGCGGCAATCAGGCCCGCGACGATGCCCAGGATCATGACGGGCGCGCCGACGAACGTGCCGAAATCGATCCCGGCCCCGACGGTGATGAAGAAGAGGCCCAGCAACAGGCCTTTGAACGGTTCGATGTCCGCCTCGAGCTCGTGCCGGAATTCGGAGTTCGCAAGGACGACCCCCGCAAGGAACGTGCCCAGAGCCGGCGACAGGCCCACCATCGTCATCAGGACGGCAACGCCGATCACGAAGAGAAGCGACACGATGGTGTGCATCTCGCGCAGGCGGGCCTTGCCCGCAAAGCGGAACACCGGGCGGGTCAGGTAGATGCCCCCGAGGATGACACCGGCAACCGCCCCGATGGTCAGGGCCGTCAGGCCCCAGGCCGGCAGGGTATCGACCCAGTGTGTGACATCCGCAAGCATAGTGGCGCTTTCGCCGTCACCCATCGGTGTCTCGGCGGCATGATCATCGCCGCCTGAACGGCCCGACCCCAAAAGGGGCATCAAGGCCAGCATGGGGATGACGACGATATCCTGTGCCAGCAGGACGGAGAACGCCGAGCGTCCGCCCCGCGTCGCGGTCAGCTTCTTTTCCTCCAACGTCTGCATGACGATGGCGGTCGACGACAGGGCAAAGATCATGCCGATGGCCACCGCGACCTGCCACGTCAGGCCCAGAAGATACGCCGCCCCCGCCACCGCCGCCATGGTCAGGGCCACCTGCCCGAGGCCCAGCCCCAACAGGCGGGCGCGCATGTCCCAGAGGGTTCGGGGTTCCAGTTCCAGTCCGATGACGAACAGCATCATCACCACGCCGAATTCCGCGAAATGCTGCAGGCTTTCGGTTTCTGATCCGACAAGCCCGGTCACCGGCCCGATCAGGATCCCCGCGACAAGATACCCAAGCACGGAGCCCAGTCCGAAGCGCACCGCGAGGGGCACGCAGAGCGTTGCTGCGCCAAGATAGATGGCGGCCTGAAAAAGGAAGCTTTCCATGCGGCCAACGCTATTGCAGCCCGGCAATGGGGGCAACGCCGCAACCACGGCGCGCGGCCGATATCAGACGGGCAGGGGGCTGTCGCGCTTGGGCTGATCCATCACGATCTGGCTCTGGACCCGTGCGACGGTATCATGGGGCAGCAGGACGTGATGCACGAGGTCGTTCAAACTGCTCAGGTCCGCGCACCAGACCCGCAAAAGGTAGTCGGCCTCACCCGTCATAGTCCAGACGGAGGTGACGCGCGGCTCCGCCTCGAGCAGGCGCAGGAAGGCGCGGGCACGGTCCGGCGCGTGGCTGGCCATCTGGACCTGAACGAAGGCCTGCACGTCCAGACCCAGACGCACGGGATCGACCCGCGCCACCGTCGCACGGATCACGCCCGACGACTCCAGCCGGGCACGGCGCCGCGCGGCCTGACTGGCCGAAAGGTTCAGCAGGCGGCCAAGCGCCTCTGCCGTCATGGTCGCATCGCGCTGCACGGCCCGCAGCAATGCGCGATCGGTATCGTCCATCGGTCCCTCATTATGCGTGGATCTGGCGTAATAATCTCTCAATGCATCAATTTCACGCGCCAAGCTACGTTGAACCGGCCCCCTTGGCGCACCGCGCGCGCCGTGCCTGCGCTATGCTGTGGCCAAACAAGGAGACACGCCATGGGCCCATTCCCTCACGACGCCCCCTATGCAGAGATCAGCGTCGACAACCCCGCCGGCACCGACGGGTTTGCCTTTGTCGAATTCGCCAGCGACACGCCGCAGGACCTGCGCGATGTGTTCACACGGCAGGGATATGCCCATGTCGCAACCCACCGCAGCCGCGCGATCGAGGTCTGGCAGCAGGGTGACATCAGCTATCTGATCAACGCCGAACCGGGCAGTCACGCGATGGACTTCGTGGCCGAGCACGGACCCTGTGCCCCGGCAATGGGCTGGCGCGTCGCGGATGCGCAGCACGCCTTCGATCATGCGGTCGCGCGCGGGGCGAAACCCTTCGAGGGCGCGAAGTCGATGGATGTCCCCGCCATCTTCGGCATCGGCGGCAGCCTGATCTACTTCATCGATCAATATCGCGACGCATCCCCCTTCAATGCCGAATTCGACTGGATCGCGCAGGCGCATCCCCAAGGGGTCGGGTTCCATTACCTCGATCACCTGACGCACAACGTGCACAAGGGGAACATGGACACGTGGTTCCGCTTTTACGGCGATCTGTTCAATTTCCGCGAGATCCGGTTCTTCGACATTCAGGGCAAGCATTCCGGCCTTCTCAGCCGCGCCTTGACGTCACCTTGCGGCCGCATCCGCATTCCGATCAACGAGGACCGTGGCGAGACGGGACAGATCGTCGAATACCTCAAACGCTACAACGGAGAGGGGATCCAGCACATCGCCGTCGGGGCAAGGGACATCTATGCCGCCGTCGATGCGATTGCCGGGAATGGCGTCCGCTTCATGCCGAAACCGCCAGCCACCTACTACGAGATGAGCCGGGACCGCGTGGCGGGCCACGAGGAGCCGTTGGACAGGATGGAACGGCACGGCATCCTGATCGACGGCGAAGGTGTCGTCGGCGGGGGCGAGACGCGGATCCTTCTGCAGATATTCTCCCGGACTTGCATCGGGCCGATCTTCTTCGAGTTCATTCAGCGCAAGGGGGACGACGGCTTCGGAGAGGGCAACTTCAAGGCGCTGTTCGAATCAATCGAGGCGGATCAGATCGCGCGGGGTGTTCTGGCCGTCGATTGACGGGACGATTCCCGAACGTCAACGCCGCGTCGAACGGGGTCATCGCGGCAACCGGACGCCGTCGCAGCCAAGCAGGACAAGGCGTGCAGGCGCGTTCACCCGGTGACCAATTATATGGCAGGCCAAGAAAAAGTGCTTGCCGAAACCGGTTTCGGAAACAACCTTGGGCTCACAGGGAGGACCCCCAAGGGTGCAGACTGCTACTGGCATAAAACGCGTTCGCGCGGACGGGAAAAGTGCGCGTGTCACCATCGCGCATCTGGCCGCCGAGACGGGGCTGACCAAGGGAACGGTCAGCCGTGCGCTGAACGGCTATCCCGACATCGCGGAGGGCACGCGCGCACGGGTCGAACGTGTTGCTGCCCGCCTCGGGTATCGCCCCATGGCGCAGGCGCAGGCCATCCGGACAGGGCGCGCCAAGGCGCTGGGCCTTGTCATGCAGGTAAGCGAGCATGACGGCCATTCCCCTTTTCTGACCGATTTCCTTGCCGGCGTCACGACAGCCGCCGGTTCCCAGGGGTGGACCCTGACCGTCGCGACCGCGCCGACCGGCGAGGGGATGCGCGACGTTCTGCATTCCCTCGTCGAGGACCGGAAGGCCGACGGTTTCATCCTGCAACGCACACTGCGGCAGGACCCCCGGATCGAGTACCTGCGCGACATGCAGGTGCCCTTCGTCCTTTATGGTCGTTGCGAGGATCTGACCGGCATCAGCTACTATGACATTCGCGGTGGCGCGGCGATGCGTGCCGGGGTGCGGCGGCTGATCGACATGGGGCACCGCGACATCGCCTTCGTCACCAGCGGGTGTGAATACAACTACACCCATCTGCGGACCGAGGGCTTTCTGGCCGCGATGGCCGAGGCCGGCCTCGCGCCGACGGATGTCGTCTGGGACGTGCGGGACCATGCCGGCGGCGTGCGTGCGACGCGTGACCTTCTGGCCCGTGAGGTGCCACCCACCGCGATCGTCTACGTTATCGATCAGGCCGCGCTGGGCGGGTATCGCGCAATCGAAGAGGCGGGGCTGACCGTCGGGGCGGATGTTTCCGTCATGGCCTATGACGGCATTCCCGAAGGGGCCTATGCCAGCCCGCCGCTGACCACCTGGAAGGTCGATACGCGGGCGGCGGGCGCGGCCCTTGCGCGGATGCTGATCGAGCGGATCAAGGGAGAAGCGGAGCCGGAGGCCCTGCGCTGGCTGGCGGACGCGACCCTGCATATCGGCGGCTCGGACGGGCCGCCGGCACGGACTTCGGCGCACTTGCGCCAGAAGATGAATAACCAAAAGGGAGGAACGACATGACGTTTCGCAACACACTGATGACGGCAACCGCCGGTCTGGCGCTGACCGCCGGAATGGCGGGCGCCCAGACACTGCGCATGTGGACGCCGGAGGAGCAGCCGGAGCGCGTCGCGGTACAGGAAGAGGTCGCAGCGGCCTTTACCGCCGAAACCGGCATCGAGGTGGAGATCATTCCGGTCACGGAGAACGATCTGGGCACCCGCGCCACCGCCGCCTTTGCCGCCGGTGACCTGCCGGACGTCATCTATCACACCCTGCAATATGCCGCCCCCTGGGCCGAAGCGGGCATTCTGGACACCGACGCCGCCGGTGACGTGATCGAGAACCTCGGCGCCGACACCTTTGCGCCCGGCGCGCTTGCCATGGCCGGCTATGAGGGCGGGTACACCTCCGTTCCCGTGGACGGCTGGACGCAGATGGTCGTCTATCGCAAGGATCTGTTCGACGAGGCCGGCCTTGAGGCGCCGACGACCTATGCGGCCGTCGAGACCGCGCTGGAAGCCCTGCACAATCCGCCCGAGATGTATGGTTTCGTCGCCGCGACCAAGGTCGACGAAGGCTTCATGAGCCAGGTGCTGGAGCATGTCTTCCTTGCCAACGGCGTCTCGCCCGTCGGGCCCGAGGGTCTGGCCGAGCTGGACGAGACGGCGACCGTCGAGGTGCTGGAGTTCTACAAGGCGATCGCCGAAGCCTCGCCCCCCGGTGACCTCTACTGGAAACAGTCGCGCGAGCTGTATTTTGCCGGACAGGCCGCGATGATCATCTGGTCGCCCTTCATCCTCGACGAACTGGCCGGTCTGCGCGACAGCGCCCCGCCCACCATCACGGATGATCCGACGTCGTCGGAGCTGGCCTCGAAGACGGGCATCGTGACGACCTTCGCCGGTCCGTCGAACCCCGACGGCGCCGCGTGGGGCGACCTGCGCTACATGGGCATCACCTCGGACGCGGACACCGACAATGCGATGGCCTTCGTCGAGTTCCTGATGTCCGACGGCTATGCGCCGATGCTGTCGATGGCGCCCGAAGGCAAGTTCCCCGTGCGTCGCGGTGACGGCACGGATGCCGAGGCCAACGTCAAGGCGTGGCAGGCCCTGCCGGTCGGTGTCGACCGCAAGGCCCCGCTGGCCGACCTGTATGAGGCCAGCATGATCGACGAGATCGTCAGTGGCCTTGATGTCGCACAGCGGTGGGGCGTGGCCGATGGTCAGCTGAGCCTCGCCTCCAAGATCATCAACAGCCAGGTCATCAACCGCCTCGTGCGCGAATATATCGATGGCGAGCGCACGGCGACCGAGACGGTCGCCGCGATGAACGAGGAACTGGCCTCGGTCGAGTAACCCTCCCCGGGCGGGCGGCCCCGGTGGGCCGCCCCCCTTTCTTTTCGGGAAATCCACATGTCTGACATCGCCACCCCCCCAAAGGGGCAGGGGCCACTGGCACGTCGCGAAGCGCGGCTGGCCTGGGGTTTGCTGCTGCCGACACTGACCATCATTTCGCTGGTCGTCCTGCTGCCACTGCTGGCCATCTTCTGGATCAGCGTCAAGCCGGTCGAACTGTCCGATCTGCGCCCGCCCGAGGTGGTGATGCGCGAAGGATATCGCGGGGATCCGGGCGACGACCTGCGCCTCGATTACCGGGTGCGCGTCTCGTCCGCCGATGCGGCGATGACCGGGGTGGGTTTTTCCGACGTGATCCCCGAAGGCGTCACGATCACCGAATTGCCCGAGATGTGCACGTTGACCGGTCGAGACCTCGACTGCGATTTCGGGGATGTCGACGGCGGCTGGCGCGAACGCCTGCAGATCCCGGCCGAGGCGAGCGGGCCCCTGCCGGACAATGACGAGGTGCCGGCAATCGTGCGGGGCGAGGGCGATTTCGTCCTGACGAACTTCGAATTCACCGGCGAGAACTTCGCCCGCATCTTTTCCGCCCGCGATTTCCTGTCGGTCCTCTGGGCCACGGTGTTCTACACGGTCGTCGGCACGGTCGGTGCGCTCGGCGTCGGGTTGATGGCGGCGCTGCTGCTGAACCAATCGTTCAAGGGGCAGGGGTTGCTGCGCGGTCTGTACCTGTTCCCCTATGTGGCGCCCGTGATCGCGGTGGCCTTCACCTGGGTGACGCTGTTCGATCCCTTCTCGGGCTCCGCCAATGCCCTGTTGCAGCAGATGGGCGTGACCGACGGGCCGATCAACTTCTTCGGGGACCGGCCTTTGGCCCTTATCATGGTCACCGTGTTCGAGATCTGGCGCTACTTCCCTTTGTCGTTCCTGTTCATCCTCGCGCGGATGCAGTCGATCGATACGGACATGTACGAGGCCGCCGACATGGATGGCGCGTCGCCGTTCCAGAAGTTCCGCTACCTGTCCCTGCCGATGCTGCTGGGCATCCTGTCGGTCCTGTTCCTGCTGCGCTTCATCTGGACGTTCAACAAGTTCGACGACATCTTCCTGCTGACGGGCGGCAACGCGGGCACCCGGACCCTGACGGTCAACGTCTATGAGCAGGCGTTCGCGGTTTCCAACATCGGCGCGGGAGCGGCTGTCGCGGTCGTGATCTTCGGCACATTGCTTGTCTTTGCTGCGCTGTTCTTTCGGTTCATCTCTCGGGAGGAAGGGCTATGAGTGTGGCAGAGCGCAAGGCCGGGGGGCCAGCCCCCCGGACCCCCCGGAGTATTTCCGCCAGGAAGAAGAGCATCTGGCGCAACGGGGCCCTGACCGGGGCGATCCTGGGCGCGTTGTGGACTGTGACGATTGCCGTGACCGTCGCGGTGGTCATGGCCTTCGCAACCGGCGCACTATTCCGCCCGTTGATGTTGCCGTCCGTTCTGTGGGGTGCGGTGCTGGGTTTTGGCATTGTGTTTCTGGGGCGGCGGGCATTGCCCGCAGTGCTGGCCCTTGCCGTGCTGGGGTGGATCGGTTTCGGGCCGCTTTATTCCGAGGCGGGCGTCGGGGCGTCTGTCTTCGGGCAGCTGGCCCTGGTCATCGGTGTCGGGCTTGGCCTGGCCAAGATCCTTGCACCGCTGCCCAAGGGCCATGCCAGCAAGCATGAGTGGGAGGAGTCGGTGATCCGGTTCCTGACCGGTTTCGGCTACCTGTTCTTTACCGCCATGGTCGCGATCCCCTTCTACGTCATGGTGATGACATCGCTGAAGTCGCAGCAGGCGCTGTTGCAGAACCCGCTGGATTTCTCTCTCGACTGGGAGCGGGGGTGGGGCCTTTTGCGGTCTTATCAGGAACTGTTCGCCGACTACGGCTTCGGGTCCTACCTTTGGACATCGTTCTATGTGTCCGTCCTGACGGTCGCGCTGACCCTGCTGTTCAGCGTGCCGGGCGCCTATGCGGTGGCGCGGCTGAAGTTCCGGGGGCGGGCGGCGTTTTCGCGCTCCATCCTGCTGATCTACATGGTGCCGATGATCGTGCTGGCCCTGCCGATCTATATCGCCTTCTCGGTGACGGGGTTGCGCAACTCGATCCCCGGTCTGTTGCTGATCTATCCGGTCACGACCATTCCGGTGGCGCTCTACATGCTCCAGGGCTACTTCCGCGGATTGCCCGCGGAGGTCGAGGAAGCCGGCCTGATGGACGGGCTGACCCGCTTGCAGGTGATCCTGAAGATCACCCTGCCGCTGTCCCTTCCGGCGCTGGCGTCGGTGTCGCTCTATGTCTTCATGATCGCGTGGAACGAGTTCCTGCTGGCCTTCATGTTGCTGGATGATCCGGGGATCTTCACGCTGACACGCGGTGTGTCGGCGCTCAACTCTTCCGAAGTGCCCAGACAGCACTTGATGGCGGGCGCGGTGATCGCCACGCTGCCGATCATGGTGATCTTCCTGGGCCTCGAAAAATTCATGACCAAGGGGCTGACGGCCGGGAGTGTCAAAGGATGACCGATATGACGAATGATCTGAACGCACAGGGCCGTGCGATCATGACCGGCAACGACCGTGGAGGGTACACGGTGCCGACGGCTGGCCTGTATCCCTATCAGTGGAACTGGGACTCGGCCTTTGCCGCCTGGGGCTTTTCGACCTTCGACGTGGATCGCGGCTGGATCGAGCTGGAGACGCTGATGTCCGGGCAGTGGGAGGACGGGATGCTGCCCCATATCCTGTTCCACCGGGCGGACCCCGGATATTACCCCGGACCCGACGTCTGGCAGGGGCGGGGGCCGATCCCGTCATCGGGCATCAGCCAGCCCCCCGTCGCCGCGAGTTTCGCGCGGCGGATGTACGAAGCGGATCCGGACGCGGGCGCCGACCGGCTGCGCGCGATCTGGCCTGACCTGAAGCGCTGGCACCAGTGGTTCATGGATTACCGGCTGGACGACCACGGCGCCTGCTGCATCACGCATCCATGGGAGGCGGGGCGCGACAATGCCCCCGACTGGGACGGGGCCCTGGCCGACGTCGATCCGTCCGGGGTGGGGGAATACACCCGGCGCGATACGGGGCACGTCGACCCGGCCATGCGGCCGACCAAGTTCGACTACGACCGCTATATCGCGCTGGTGCAGTTCGGGGTCGCCTGCAACTGGGACCATGCGGTGATCAAGGCGGACAACCCGTTCCGCGTCGCCGATCCGACGATGACCTTCATCCTGCTGCGCGCGCACCGCGACCTTCTGGCGACGGGGCAGGCGCTCGGCCTCGATGTCGGCGGGATCGAGGCGTGGATCTCGACGCTGGAGGCCGGAGCCAGGAGCCTATGGAACGACACGCTGGGCTGCTACGACAGCCGCAACGTCCTGACCGGCGACTGGTCCGGGTCGGTGTCGAACGCGTCCTTCCTGTGCTGGTATGCGGGCATCGACGACGACCGGATGCGCGCGCCCCTTGCCCGCGTCTGGGAAAAGGTCCGGTGGGGCCTGCCCAGCTATGATCCCGACGGCGCGGTCTATGAGCCGCTGCGCTATTGGCGTGGGCCGGTCTGGCCGATCATGAATTGCCTCATCGGGTTCGGGATGGAGGAACGCGGCCTGACCGCCGAAGCCGACCGCCTGCGCCGCGAGACCGCCGACCTGATCCGGCGACAGGGGTTCGCCGAATACTACGACCCCGGCGAGGGCACGCCCGCCGGTGGCTCTACATTCACATGGACTGCCGCCGTCTGGCTCGGCTGGGCAGGGAGGGACGTCTGATGGGATCGATTACGCTGAAGGCGGTCGAAAAATGGTTCGGCAATGCGCAGGTCATCAAGGGTGTCGACCTGGAGGTGCAGGATGGAGAGTTCGTCATCTTCGTCGGCCCCTCGGGCTGCGGCAAGTCCACGCTGCTGCGCATGATCGCGGGGCTGGAGGAGACGTCGCGCGGCCAAATCATCATCGACGGTGCCGACATGACGGCGGAACCGCCCGCCAAGCGGGGACTGGCCATGGTGTTCCAGTCCTATGCCCTCTACCCCCACATGTCGGTGGGCGAAAACATGGGCTTCTCGCTCAAGACGGCGGGTGCCTCCAAGGCCGAGATTGCCGAAAAGGTGGGGCATGCCGCCGACGTTCTGCGGCTGGACGAATACCTCGATCGGCGGCCCAAGGACCTGTCGGGCGGACAGCGGCAGCGCGTCGCCATCGGGCGCAGCATCGTGCGCGATCCCACGGCGTTTTTGTTCGATGAGCCGCTGTCGAACCTCGACGCCGCGCTGCGGGTGGAAATGCGATACGAGATCGCCAAGCTGCACCAGACGCTTGCGGCTTCGATGATCTATGTCACGCACGATCAGGTCGAGGCGATGACCCTTGCCGACAGGATCGTGGTCCTGCAGGCCGGGCGGATCGAACAGGTCGGATCGCCGCGTGAACTGTATGACCGCCCCGCGAACCTGTTCGTGGCGCAATTCATCGGCAGCCCGAAGATGAACGTGATCCCCGCGGGCGCCTATGCCGCATCACCGCAGGGGGCCGTGCATCTGGGCGTGCGGCCCGAGGCGATCGGCCTGACCGCCGAGGGTGGGGATCTGCGCGGGGTCGTGGATGTGACCGAATACCTTGGCGCCGACACCTACCTGATCGTCGATTGCGGCGAGGCGGGAAAACTGACGGTGCGGACGGACGGAACCACCGACCTGAAGCCGGGACAGCAGATCGGCCTGACCATTTCGCAGGCGCCGCTGCACTATTTCGATGCGGACGGACAACGCGTCTGATCGCATGACACCCAGGGGCGCGCCGGATCCGGCGCGCCCCTGATTCCATCCAGATGGAACCAAACGGGGTTCGCCTGTGTTGTCCCGGCAAGAGCAGCCGGAGAAAACAAGATGTTACATAGGCCCCACATCGAGATTGTTACCGAACCGACCGTCGGCCGATTGTCCGGCCTGTGCCGCGTCTATGCCGAGGGTGTCGCTGTCGCCGGCGGCAAGGCCCGCATCTGGGAGGTTTCGGAGACGGGCGCGCTGTCTGCTGCCGCATGGTCGGCCCTGTCCGAAGCGGATGCCGTCGTCTTTGCCCCCTGCCATGGCGGGCTGACCCTGTCGCCTGCAATGCAGGCCTTCGTCGTCGATGGCTTGCTTGACCCGTTCGGCCCCGACATGTCCGGAAAGGTCGCCAGCGGCCTTGGCAATGCGCCCTCGCTTGCCAGCATTTCAGCCGCTGCAATCCGCCTCGGGATGACGTGGGCCGAAGGGCCGGGACGTCCCGTCCTGACGGATCGCAATATCCGGCATACGGCCCAGACGCTTGTCGGGCTCATTACCGAATCAGAATTCCAGGCGCCGCCAGATCGAATGGCCGCCTGACCCGACCTCCGGGTGCCTTCTATTGGTTGTGCGGTGACGAAGGTGCCTGTTTGAGCGGCGCCCCGGTCGAAAGGCCGGGGCGTTTGTCATTTCTAACCCACGGTTTTCCCGGCGTCATTCCAACCGGGCGCGCGCATCGCGGCGCGAAAAACGCGCAAGACAACCATCTGGTTCCTTTGAAAAAAAACGAAATATCGGGAAACCAAATCCGCCCATCTGCGGTTGTGTACCCAGAGACGCCGCACAACAGACGACGTCATCGCAACGAAAGGAACTACTATGAACCGCATCGCACTTATCACCGCCGCCACCCTGTCCCTCACCGCGCCCGCAATGGCCTATACCGGTGTTTCGCCGACCATGGTCAGCGACGTCGAGTCGATCCTGGCAGAAGCCGGCAAGTCCAACGTCGCCGTGTCCTCGCTGAGCGATGAGCAGGTCGTCGAGATCTACTTTGCCGGCCAGGGTGAAGACGGCAACGAGCGTAACCTGAAGATCGAGTCGGCCCTTGAAGGCGAAGGCTATCGCACGATCACCGAGCGCCGCGCCACGCTGACCGACATGGACGCCGAAACGGGCCTGATGCCCGCCGGTGAATCCTCGGTCGTCATCTCGGTCCAGAACTGGCTCGACAAGCGCGGCTACGAAGCCGACGCCTCGACGCTGACCGACGCACAGGTCGCCGAAATCTACTTCCTCGCCTTCTCGGGCGACGACATGGACAACGATGGCGTCAACAAGATCGAATCCATCCTCGCCATGTAATCCGGCGAAGGTTTAACAAGTTAAGGCCGCCCCTCGGGGCGGCCTTTTTCATTGCGCGACAGTCGATGGATCAGTCGATCTTGGGCAGCAGCGTATCCAGAGATGCCTTTGCATCCCCATAGAACATCCGCGTATTCTCCTTGAAGAACAACGGATTCTCGATGCCCGAATATCCCGTGCCCTGTCCGCGCTTGGACACGAATACCTGCTTGGCCTTCCAGCATTCCAGAACCGGCATTCCTGCGATGGGGCTGTTGGGGTCGTCCTGTGCCGCCGGATTGACGATGTCGTTGGACCCGATGACGATGGCGACATCCGTATCGGGGAAATCATCGTTGATCTCGTCCATCTCCAGAACGATGTCGTAGGGCACCTTGGCCTCTGCCAACAGGACGTTCATGTGACCGGGCAACCGGCCGGCAACGGGGTGGATCGCAAAGCGTACGTTCTTGCCCTTGGCGCGCAACTTGCGCACCAGCTCGCTGACCGCACCCTGCGCCTGCGCCACGGCCATCCCGTAGCCGGGGATGATGATGACGCTGTCGGCCTCGTTCAGGGCGGTGGCGACACCGTCGGCATCGATGGCGACCTGCTCGCCCTCGACGGCCATCTGCTCGCCCGCCGGACCGCCGAAGCCGCCCAGGATGACCGACACGAAGGACCGGTTCATCGCCTTGCACATGATGTAGGACAGGATCGCACCCGACGATCCGACCAATGCGCCGACCACGATCAGCAGGTCGTTGCCAAGGCTGAAGCCGATCGCCGCCGCCGCCCAGCCGGAATAGCTGTTCAGCATCGACACGACGACGGGCATGTCCGCGCCGCCGATGCCCATGATCAGGTGATAGCCGATGAACAGGGCCGCGAGGGTCATCAGGAACAGGGGCAGGAAGCCGCCGGACTGGAAGTACCAGATCAGGCAGATGACCGAGAGTGCGGCCGCAGCCGCATTCAGCAGGTGCCCGCCGGGCAGTTTCGCCGCCGCCGTGTTCACCTTGCCGGCCAGCTTGCCATAGGCAATGACCGAGCCTGTGAAGGTCACGGCACCGATGAATATCCCGAGGAACAGCTCCACCCGCAGGATGTTGATCTCGACCGGTGTCTTCTTGGCGATCAGGGCCGCGAAGGTGCCCATCTCGTAGGGGTCCGTCCCCGCCACGAGGGCGTTTGCAACCGCCCCGATTTCGATATGGGCATTGATGCCCACGAAGACGGCGGCAAGACCGACCAGTGAGTGCATCGCCGCGACCAGTTCCGGCATCTGCGTCATCTGGACCTTGGTGGCCAGCTGATACCCGATGGCCCCGCCGAGGCCGATCAGGATGACCGTCAGCGGCCAAAGCCCCGTGCCCGGCCCGATCAGCGTGGCAAAGACCGCCAGCGCCATGCCGACGATACCGTACCAGACGGCGCGCTTGGCGCTTTCCTGCCCCGATAGGCCGCCCAGCGACAGAATGAACAGGATGGCTGCGACCACGTAGGCCGCGGTGGTGAATCCGTAATCCATGACCCGGTCCCCCTTAGGATTTCTGGAACATGGCGAGCATGCGCCGTGTCACGAGGAAGCCGCCGAAGATGTTGATCCCGGCCATGAAGACCGCAAGCGCGGCCAGCAGGACAACCGGCACGGACGACGATCCCATCTGGATCACCGCCCCGAGGATGATGATCGACGAGATGGCGTTCGTGACCGCCATCAAAGGGGTGTGCAGGCTGTGTGCCACGCCCCAGATGACCTGGAATCCGATGAACACGGACAGGACGAAAACGATGAAGTGCTGCATGAAGCTGGCCGGAGCGACCAGGCCCACGGCCAGCAGCAGGGCGCCGCCGATGGCCAACAGGCCGACCTGATTGCGGGTCTGCGTCTTGAAGGCGGCGACTTCGGCGGCGCGCGTCTCCTCGGGCGTCGGGATGACGACCTTTTCCTTCGGCTTTGCGGCGATGGCCGCAACCTTGGGCGGGGGTGGCGGAAAGGTGATCTGGTCCGCATGGGTGATGGTCGCCCCGCGGATCACGTCGTCGTCCATGTTGTGCACGACCTGTCCGTCCTTCTCGGGCGTCAGGTCGGCCATCATGTGACGGATATTGTTGCCATAAAGCGTCGAGGACTGCGTCGCCATCCGGCTGGGGAAGTCGGTGTAGCCGATGATGGTCACGCCATTGTCGGTCACGACCTTTTCGTCCGGCTTGGTCAGTTCGCAGTTGCCACCACGCTCGGCAGCGAGGTCGACGATGACCGAACCCGGCTTCATCATTTCGACCATGTCCTTGGTCCACAGGACCGGGGCAGGGCGGTTGGGGATCAGCGCGGTCGAGATGACGATGTCGATGTCGGGCGCCATCTCGCGGAACTTGGCCAGCTGCTTGGCCTGGAACTCGGGGCTGCTGGGCGGGGCATAGCCGCCGGTCGCCGCGCCGTCGGGCAATTCGCTGTCGTCGAATTCGAGGAAGACGAACTCCGCACCCATCGACTCGATCTGTTCGGCCACTTCGGGGCGCACATCGAAGGCGTAGGTGATTGCGCCCAGCGAAGTCGAGGTGCCGATGGCGGCAAGGCCCGCGACGCCTGCGCCGATCACCAGAACCTTGGCCGGGGGCACCTTGCCCGCCGCCGTCACCTGGCCAGTGAAGAAGCGGCCGAAGTTGTTGCCCGCCTCGATCACCGCGCGGTAGCCGGCGATGTTGGCCATCGACGACAGGGCGTCCATCTTCTGTGCGCGGGAAATGCGCGGCACCATGTCCATCGCGATGACCGACGCGCCCTTGTCGCGGGCCATCTCCATCAGGGCCTCGTTCGCGCCCGGATAGAAGAAGCTGATCAACAGCTGCCCATGCTGAAGCCGTTTGACCTCGGTCTCGGTCGGGGGGCGAACCTTGGCAACCACTTCGGCCACCTTGTAGAGCTGCGCGGGGGTGTCGATCACCTCGACCCCGGCGGCGCGGTATGCCTCGTCGGTAAAGCCCGCTTTCGCACCTGCCCCCGTCTCGATCGCCACGTCATAGCCGAGCTTTTGCAGATGCGCTGCACTGTCGGGGGTGATGGCCACGCGGGCTTCGCCCTCGTGTACCTCTTTTGGTGCGCCAATCTTCATGGGGGCCTCCGCGCCATGTTACCGATAACATCCTTGGTTTAATCACAAGGTTGCTCAAGGTAAGGGTAATGGATCAGGTCACATTATTGCGCAAGGGGGCTGTCTTGGGGCAGAGATTGTCAGGACGTCATGCCATCATCACCGGTGGCGGCACGGGTATCGGCCGCGCCATTGCCCTGGCCCTTCGCGATGCGGGGGCCGAGGTCACGATCACGGGCCGTAGGGGCGCCATCCTGCGCGAGGTTCCCGGCTGTACGCCGGTGGTCATGGACGTGGCGGACGAGCGCAGTGTCATCGACGGCGTGAAGGCGGCGCGCGACGCGAATGGCCCGGTCGACATATGTGTCGCCAATGCCGGCGTGGCCGAAGGCGCATCGCTTGCCCGCACCGATGCCGCGATGTGGCGGCGTATCATGGCGATCAATCTGGACGGTTGCTATCACATCACCCGCGCCTGCCTGCCGGACATGACGGAATGGGGCCGGGTGATTGCCGTCTCTTCCATCGCGGGATTGAAGGGGCTGAAGGGGGCTGCGGCCTATACGGCATCCAAGCACGGGATGATCGGGTTGATGCGGGGGTTGGCCGCCGATCACCTTGGGCGCGGGGTGACGTTCAACGCGCTGTGTCCCGGCTACGTCGATACGGATATCGTCACCGACAACACCGCCCGCATCATGGCACGGACCGGCATGTCCGAGGCCGACGCGCGCAACATCATGGTGGGGCAGAACCCGCACCATCGTCTTGTTGACGCAGAGGAGGTTGCGGGCGCCGCACTATATCTGTGTTCTGACGCTGCGCGCAGTGTAAACGGTCAGGCGATACAGATCGCCGGGGGAGAGTTTTGATGGATTGGACCGCACTGAGGGCACAGTTCCACCTGCCGGACGGGGTGATCTATCTCGACGGCAACTCCCTCGGGCCGCTGCCCAAGGCCGTGTCGGCGCGGGTGCGCGCGGTGATCGAGGACGAATGGGGCGACCTGCTGATCCGGGGCTGGAACAGCGGCGCGGGTGGACAGGGCTGGATGACATGGCCCACGCGTCTGGGCGACCGGATTGGGCGGCTGATCGGGGCGGGGCCGGGCACGGTGACGACCGGCGACACCCTGTCGATCAAGGTCTATCAGGCGCTCGCCTCGGCGCTGCATCTGGCGGGCGACAGGCGCGTCATCCTGTCGGACACGGGAAATTTCCCGACCGACCTCTACATGGCCGAGGGGCTGATTTCGACGATTGGTCAGGGGCATAGCCTGCGCACCGTCGCGCCCGAAGGCGTCGAGGCCGCGCTGAGCGAAGATGTCGCCGTGCTGATGCTGACACAGGTGGACTATCGCACGGGGCGGATGCACGACATGGCCGCCCTGACCCGCGCGGCGCAGGCCAAGGGGATCGTCACGATCTGGGATCTGGCCCATTCCGCCGGCGCGCATGAGGTCGACCTGACCGCCGCCGGGGCCGATTTTGCAGTGGGCTGCACTTACAAGTACCTGAACGCAGGGCCCGGTGCGCCTGCTTTCATCTACGTGCGCAAGGACCTGCAGGATGCCGTTCGACCTGCGCTATCAGGCTGGCTTGGTCATGCGGCGCCCTTCGCCTTCGATCCCGCCTATGCGCCGGGCGAAGGGATCGAAAGGATGCGCGTGGGGACACCGCCGGTCCTGCAACTGGCCGCGCTGGAAGCCGCGCTCGATGTCTGGGACGGCATCGACATGGCAGCGGTGCGGGCGCGGTCGTTGGCCTTGTCGGATCGATTTGCCGCGGGCGTGGCGGATGCCTGTCCCGATCTGACGCCCGCACTGGCACCTGACGTGCCGCGGGGCAGTCAGATCAGCCTGCGACACCCCGACGGCTATGCCATCGTGCAGGCCTTGATCGCGCGTGGCGTGATCGGGGATTTCCGCGCTCCCGACATCCTGCGCTTCGGCTTCACGCCTTTGTTCCTGTCCGAGGCGGAGGTGGACGCGGCGGTCGGGATTCTGGCGGATGTCATGGACAGCGGGGCCTACCGGCGACCTGAATACGCGACCCGGAACGCGGTCACCTGAGGATGACGTGGATGTCACGAATACCGAAGTATACCGCCCGGATCGTTTGAGAGCGGTCGTGCGGGCGCTACCTGCGGAGGCGAGACGCTTTCTGGAGCCCGCCATGCTGCGCGACCATCCCCGCCGATACGATCTTGCAAACGAGCTGCACGCGCGGCCGTTTCCGACGCTGACGGCCCCCTGTCGCGCGGCCTACCTGGCCATCAAGCGCGAGGCGGACGCCGCGAACCGGGATCGCAGTCTGGACCGCGCCCACCTCGAATCCCTGCTCGACAGGTTCGGGGCCGATCACCCGCCCCCGGGCGCGACCCATTTCTTCGGTCAGCTTGGCAGGCACATGCTGAAATGGGAAAACCATACGGAGTTCGTGACCTACACGCTGTTTTCCAACGGTGTCGCCGACCGTCCTTTCGATGGGTCCGTTTTCGACGTCTTTCCCGCCGATTGGCTGGCCGAGGTTCCGGGCGTGCGGCTGACCTCCGCGTTGGTGCGGGTGGAATGCGAAACGCCCGAAGAGCAGATCGAGGCCAAGCTGGCTGATTGGTTCGTTCCAGAAAGCCTTGCCGTCAGCCGCGTGCTTGACGACAGCGCCATTCTGGCCAGCGATTTCCGTATCGATTCCGCCGGGCACATCCGGTTCGCGGTCTTTGCCGCCGATGCCACGGGGGAACGCCGCGTAGGCCGGATCGTGCAACGCCTGACCGAGATCGAGACCTACAAGACGATGGCGATGCTGGCCCTGCCACGGGCGCGCGCCTTGTCGGCAGATCTGGGCAACATGGACCGGACATTGTCGGGACTGGTCGGGGCCCTACGCGCGGGCGAGGCGCAGACGGATGCGACCTTGGCGGGCCTTCTGACCATCGGGTCCGACCTGGAAACCATGCTGGCGCGGTCGTCATTTCGGTTCGGCGCGATGGAAGCCTATGAGGCGCTGGTCAAACAACGGATCTCCGTCCTGCGGGAGGAAAGGTTCGGCGGGCGGCAGACCCTTGCGGAGTTCATGATGCGGCGCTTCGATCCGGCCATGCGCACCTGTCGGGCGGTGCAGGCGCGGATGGAGTCCATGGCCGAGCGGGCGAAACGTGCGGGCGACCTGCTGTCGACGCGGGTCAACGTCGACCGTGCCGAACAGAACGCCCGTCTGCTGCATTCCATGGACGAACGCGCGGCGGCCCAGCTTCGCCTGCAGAAGACCGTCGAAGGGCTGTCGGTTGTCGCGATCAGCTACTACGCCCTCGGCTTGGTGTCGGCATTGCTCTATCCGCTCGCGGGCGGGGTCGGGATGTCCAAGGAAATGCTGACGGCGATTGCAGTCCTGCCCGTCGTTGGGGCCGTCTGGTGGGTGGTCCGGCGCATTCGGAAGGGCATGGAAAGCTGACGCGCCCGAGGGGGCGCTGCACCCGCGCCCTGTGGCGGCCCCCAAGGCATTTTCAGCCAGAGGGATGGGGGACGGCGTGTTTTACGCAGCGCGGTTGACCATTGCTGCCGGGGTGTTGCCGGATCAGGCGGGATCCATGCGGATCAGGCTGCCTGCGCCGTGGCTGGTGAACAGTTCCAGAAGCACGGCGTTCTGCACGCGGCCATCCAGGATCACGACGGCGCGCACCCCCGCCTCCAGGGCGTCCAGTGCCGTTTCCGTCTTGGGGATCATGCCACCTGCAATCACGCCTTCGGCGGTCAGGCTGCGCACCTGCTCTGCGCTCAATTGGGTGACGACCTCGCCCGAGGCGTCCTTGACCCCGGCGACGTCGGTCAGAAGCAGCAGGCGGTCCGCACGCAGGGCGCCGGCAATGGCGCCTGCTGCGGTGTCGCCGTTGATGTTATAGGTTTCATCCGCTGCACCGGTCCCGATCGGCGCGATCACGGGGATCATCTCGTCGCGGAACAGGCTGTGCAGCAGACGGGGGTCCACTTTCGTCGGGGTGCCGACGAACCCAAGCTCCGGATCGGTCTGTTCGCAGGTGATCATGTCGGCGTCCTTGCCGGACAGGCCGACGGCGCGCCCACCGGCCGAATTGATCGCCTGCACGATGCGTTTGTTGATCTCACCGGCCAGCACCATTTCGACCACCTGCAGGGTCGCCGCGTCGGTGACGCGTTTGCCGCGCACGAATTCGGACGTGACGCCCAGCCGGTCCAGCATCTGGTTGATCATCGGCCCGCCGCCGTGAATGATCACCGGATTGATGCCGACCGTGCGCATCAACACGACATCGCGCGCGAAACTGGCCATCCCCTCGTCCGAACCCATGGCGTGCCCGCCCAGCTTGATGACCACGACAGCGTCGTCATAGCGCGTCAGGTAAGGCAGCGCTTCGTTCAATGTGCGGGCAATGGCGGCGTTGTCGCGGGATATCATGGCGTCCTGGCGTTTCATGGTCTGGTCCTGTGGGGGCGGGGTCGGATCGGGTCCGTCTGGCCCGGTCAGGAGATTTCGGCGATGACGGAGCGGAGGGTCGGGATGCCCCAACCCTTCTCGCTGCTGGTGACGATCAGTTCCGGAAAGGCGGCGGGATGACGGGCAAGGGCCGTGCGTGTCGCGGTCAGCGCCTCCTCCCGCGCGGCATCCTTGACCTTGTCAGCCTTGGTCAGCACCGTCTGGAATGTCACGGCCGAGGCGTCGAGGAGGGACATGATCTCCTCGTCCACGGCCTTCACCCCATGACGTGCATCGATCAGGACGAAGGCACGGCGCAGCGTCTGCCGCCCGGCAAGGTAGGATTTCAGCAGCGCCTGCCATTTTGCCACGACGGCGACAGGCGCGTTGGCAAAGCCGTAGCCCGGCAGGTCAACGAGGTAGTGGCTTTCGGCAAGGGTAAAGAAGTTGATCTCCTGCGTCCGGCCGGGGGTGTTCGACGCACGGGCCAGCGCCTTGCGCCCCGTCAGGGCATTGATCAGGGTCGATTTGCCGACATTGGACCGGCCCGCAAAGCAGACTTCGATCCGGTCGGCGGGCGGCATTCCGTTCATGGCGACGAC
Organism: Jannaschia sp. 2305UL9-9; assembly: GCF_041403465.1. Lineage (NCBI taxonomy): Bacteria > Pseudomonadati > Pseudomonadota > Alphaproteobacteria > Rhodobacterales > Roseobacteraceae > Jannaschia > Jannaschia sp. 2305UL9-9. Next base: position 1,157,150 of record NZ_JBGEHM010000001.1, on the reverse strand, counting down.
GCCTTTCAGAAATTCGCCGCCGGTGGCGAACAGCTTGCGGCCGCGCTCCTCGGACTGCGGGTCCGGGGCGTCGGAGACGGGAAAGGGCAGGGCGGTCATGTTGCGGCCTCCAGCGCGGGCAGGTCGGCGCCGCGTATCGCGTTCAGATTGCGTGTGATCTTGTCCGGCGTCCAGTCCCACCAGGCGACGTCCAACAGGCGGGCGATCGTCTGCGCGTCGAACCGTTCCCTGACCACCTTGGCCGGGTTCCCGGCAACGATGGCGTAGGGCGGCACATCCTTGGTGACGACGCTGCCTGCCGCGATGATCGCGCCTGCGCCGACCGTGACGCCGGGCATCAGGGTCGCGCCGTCTCCGATCCAGACGTCAGGTCCGATGATGGTGTCGCCTTTGCGACCGGCCTCCCAACTGGCTGGGTCGAAGCCCTCCTGCCAGCCGCTGCCGAAGATATTGAACGGATAGGTCGAGAACCCATCCATTGCATGGGTGCCGCCGTTCATGAAGATGCGCACGCCGTGGGCGATTGCGCAGAAAGGTCCGATGGTCAGGTGGTCGCCGACAAAATCGAAGTGGTGCAGGACGTTGTGATCAAAGAAATCCCGTCTTTCATCTCGATCGTCGTAATAGGAATAGGCCCCCACGGTGACATTGCTGCGCCCCTCGGCCAGCGGCCGCAGAAACACCGTCCCGTTGTAGGTGGGCGCCATGGGGGTCAGGGTATCGGGGTTCGGACCGATCAAAGGCATAGGACGTCTCCGATAGCGAGTTCGCCCCCTTCTACGACGCGCAGGCCGACAGTGAAGTCGCGGTGGCCGAATTCATCGAGAACGGAAAGGGTGTCCGCGTCGCGCCGCCCTGTTTGCGGGTTCGCCTCGGTCGCGCGACAGCGGTCGATGCGTTTGTAGACCTCCAATACCGTGTCGCCCAGACGAACATGACGGCCGACAAGGTCGAACTCCTCCCACGGGGCAAGGCCGGACATCCACAGGTTGCAGCGCCAGCGGTGGATGGACAGGTCGCGGCCAAGCCGTTCGGCCACGATGCGGTGGCTGGTCAGGTTGCCCAAGGTGATCGACGGGGCAGAGGTATCCGTCATGCCGTGTCCTGCCGGTGCACGGACGACACGCGCCGGTGCAGGGCGTCCCTCGGCGACGAGGGGGGCAAGCCATTCCAGCAGGCGGGCGGAATCCGCGTCAGGGTCGATGGCCAGTTCGGGGCGGTCCGGATGCGTCAGCACCAATGTCCCGCCATCCCGGCGAGCTTCGACGGCCATCAACCGGGGAGAGGACGCAGCCCGCAAGAAACCACCACAGCGCGACCACATGTCGTCGGGCGCGTCGCTGAGGTCGTGGGCGATGGCCCAGACACGATCACCGGGCAGGGTCTGCCCGGCGATCAGGGTGACGCGGTCCATCGCCTCGCGTCCGATTGCCTTGATCGGATGGCGCCAGATGGACGCCAGCCGGGCTGTCACTTCTTGCCCTTGCCCGACGGCGCCTTGGTGCTGTTGGCGGCGGCGGCCTCGGTCTTCTTCTTGCGGCTGAAACTGCTCTTGATGTTGCCGAACAGGTCGGGCTTGGACCCGTGAGAGCGCATGATCAGATACTGCTGCGTGAAGGTGATCGTGTTGTTCGCGATCCAGTAGACCACGAGGCCCGAGGCGAACCCGCCCAGCATGAACATGAATACCCACGGCAGATAGGCAAAGATCATCGCCTGCGTCGGGTCGGTGGGCGCGGGGTTCAGCTTCTGCTGCAACCACATGGAAATGCCCAGCAGGATCGGCAGGATGCCGATGAACACCAGCGCGAGGATGGATCCCGGTTCGGGCGGGGCAATCGGCAACAGGCCGAACAGGTTCATGATGGACGTGGGATCCGGCGCCGACAGGTCCTGAAACGGGCCGAAGAAGGGCGCGTGGCGCAATTCCAGCGTGACGAAGATCACCTTGTAGAGGCTGAAGAAGATCGGGATCTGCAACAGGATCGGCAGACACCCGGCGGCGGGGTTCACCTTGTTCTTCTTGTAGAGCTCCATCATGCCCTGCTGCATCTTCTGCCGGTCGTCGCCTGCCTTTTCCTTCAGGGCCTCCATCTCCGGCTGCAATTCCTTCATCCGTGCCATGGACACGTAGGACTTGTAGGCCAGTGGCAGCAGGATCGCCTTGATGCCGAGGGTCAGCACGATGATCGCGATCCCCATGTTCCCGATCAGCGCGTTCAGCCAGTGAAGGGCCGCGAAGATCGGCTTGGTCAGGAAGTAGAACCAACCCCAGTCGATGGAATCCACGAAGCCGGCGATGCCTTCGTCGTTCTGATACTCGCGCAGAACTTCCCATTCCTTGGCACCTGCGAACAGGCGCGAGGAGGAGACATGCGCTTCGCCGGCTTCGACGGTGCGATAGGGCAGGCGGGTTTCGGTCTGATACCGGTCGGCACGGTCGACGTATTTGACGACCTCCGAGAACGGCACGCCAGCGGACGGAATCAGCGTTGCCATCCAGTACTTGTCCGTGAAACCGATCCAGCCGTCCTCGCTCGCCTCGGTGATCTGGACGCGGCCCCCCTCGGCGGCGACCGGGTCGAGATCGGTCATGTCGTCGTAGTCCAGTTCCAGCAGCTTGCCATCGGAACGGGCGACGACGCCTTCGTGCAGGATGAAGAAGTTGACGGTCTCGGGCTCACCCTGACGGGCAATCAGGCCATAGGGCGCCAGACGGACGGGGGCGCCGGTGTTGTTGTCGACCGCCTGATCGACCGTGAACATGTAGTTCTCGTCGATGGAGATGGTCTTGCGGAACAGAAGGCCCGCGCCGTTGTCCCATGTCATTTCCAACGGGGTCTCGGGTGTCAGGACCGCGCCCTCCGGGGCCGACCAGACCGTCGTCGCGCCGGGAACCGCATCCGTGGCAAGCGTTCCGCCGGGAACCCAGCCGTGCAGCGCATAGTAGGCATTGGCAACGCCCGCCGGGCTGAACAGGGTCACGATGGGCGAATCGTCGTCGAGGGTTTCCTGGTAGTCCTTGAGCGACAGGTCGTCGATACGACCACCGGCCAGCGAGACGGAGCCGGTCAGGCGCGGTGTCTCGATCGTGACGCGGGCATTGGTCGTTAGCGCAGCTTCGCGGGCTTCGCCCGGCGCGGGTACCACGACCGCGTCACCGGGTGCGATCGGCGGCGTGATCGCGCCCGTGACCGGGTCGGCAATGCCGTCATTCGTTGCCGTCTGCTCGACGACGGGTGCTTGCTGCTCCGGTGGGAACAGGAAAAACCAGACGAGCAGCACGAGCGCGGAAAGCACTGTGGCGAGGATGAGGTTCTTGTTTTGATCGTCCATTGGACCGTCCAGGGGCATGTCGGGGGTTGCGCGCGGTTCAATAGACGCCGGTGCCGAAGGTCAAGGCGAAAGCTGGCCGAGGGTGTCGACAAGGCGCCGCATCCGTCGATTGGCGGTGGGCCTGCCGGGGGTCTTCGGTCGTATTTTCGACGCGCGGCACAGGGGGCGGGACTGCCCGAGAAGCCCGGTCAGGGTACAAAGGGAAGCTGGGTTGCGGCGATGATGATCGTCAGTTCCGCGCCTTTGCGTCGGATCGTGTCGCGCGACTGATGGTTTGGGAAACCTCTGCGCGGGTTCTGCGCATCACCCGTCGGCTCGGGGCGAAAGGTGCCGTGCTACAGCAAACTCCTCATCGCCGTTTCCGGGACCGGCGGCACGCACCGCGACAAATGGCGACAACCGGGGGCCACCTGATTGCTCCGGTTGCTCGTACCCCGGATCATCGATCCCGGACGTCACACGCTACCCCGTGCCTGTCTGTCGCGCGGGTCCTTGGTGGTTGCATGGCGCCGCGCCAAGGCCCACGGGATCGTGTCGTCGAAGGGCATTGGTCGGGCGACGATAAACCCCTGAAGTTGCTGGCACCCCAATGCGGCAAGGGTTTCCCGTTCGGCCTCCGTCTCGACCCCTTCCGCGAGGATGATGACGTCTAGCGCGTCCGCCAGACAGCGGATGGCCGCTACCATCCTGCGCTTTGCCTCGTCAGTATCGATCCCGCGCACGAAGCTACGGTCCAGCTTGATGCGGTGGACACCAAACCGCGCGATGTGAGAGATCGACGCCGCCCCGGTGCCGAAGTCATCGAGGTCGAGCCGGAAACCGGCCTTTCGCATCTGTTCGATGTTGCGCATCACGGTTTCGTCGCCGTCGCGAAGGGTGACCGTTTCGAGAATTTCGATCGCGATGCGGCTCGGCGCGATGTTGTGGTGATCCACCTGCCAGATCAGTTGTTCGGCGAGGCGCGGATCGCTCAACTCCTCCAGCGACAGGTTGATACCGACACTTGGCACCGAAAGCCCCGCCTGATCCCATGCGACGAGGGCCTTGAGGCTTTGGCGCAGGATGACATCCCCCATGTCGACGATACGCCCGGCCGATTGCACGCAAGGCAGGAACCTGTCCGGCAGCAGCAGGCCCAGCTCAGGGTGGTGCCAACGTGCGAGGGCTTCGAATCCCGTGATATGACCGGTCACGGTGTGAACCTGTGGTTGAAACCATGGCCTGATCTGGCCGGTATCGAGCGCGTCGTCGATCTGCGTGGCCAGCTTGTGGTCGAACTCGACCTGCGTCTGCATGTCCTGATTGAACACACGCACGGCGTCGTCGCCATGACGCATGGCCACGCGCAGCGCGCAATCGGCGGCGGCCAGCAAAGCTGCGCCGCTGCGGGATGGGGCCATCGCCTCCGAGCAGATGCCAATGCGCGATCGGACGCGAAGGGCTCGCCCATCGACCGATATGGGTTCCGCGATCGCGATCTGAACCCGGTCCACGATATTCATGACAACATCGAGGTCGGTACGGCGCGTCGGGTTCAGGACGACCGTCACGCAGGCATCCCCGGACCGGATGATCCTGTCCTGCCCCCGCATCACGGCGGCAATCCGTTGCGTCACGCGATCCATCAGGGTCTGGGCAACGTCCGATCCCCAATCGCCGTCAGTCACCGGCAGGTCCTCGATCTGGATCTGCATCACGGCCGTGGTCCGATCGCGGCGGGCGCAATCGACCAGGACGTCATCTATCGTCATGTGCAGCGATGATTTCTGCAACGGGCGTCCATCGACGATGTCCGCGACATGCCGCAGGTATGCGTCCCTCTGCCTTCCCTGCAGCGCGAGAAACGCCGGCAGGATGACGACCAGGACCATGGCGACGGCATCCTGACCCAACAGCCACGCACAGGCGGTCAGGACAGGAAACAGCATCATCCAGTCGATACGGGAGCCGAGGTCCGAAAGACGGTTCAGCAGCGGCCGATCGCCTGCGCGCGCCTTGTCCACCTTCGACATCCCATCCTCCGGCCACGCGTTTTCGTGCGACCTGCCTAGACGTCGTTCGTGACCCGTTCCTTAATGTTCCGCGTCTTTTTCCGGCGAATTGTCCTCATCCGCGGCAATGGGGTGGGGGATGAGGGCGGCGAAATCGAACAGCTCGGGGTCGGGCATGTGGGATGGCCGGACCTGGCAAAGAGCCGAGAACATCTTGCCGCGTCGTCCGGGTGCCTTCGCCTCCCACCCGTCGAGCATGGCCTTGATGGCCTGACGTTGTAGGCCATCCTGGCTGCCACACAGGTCGCAGGGGATGATGGGATAGTTCATGGCGCGCGCAAACCGCTCGCAATCCGCTTCGGCGACATGGGCCAACGGGCGCAGGACCATCACGTCGCCTTCGTCATTCAGAAGCTTCGGCGGCATCGTGGCCACCTTGCCGCCGTGAAACAGGTTCAGGAAGAACGTCTCGAGGATGTCGTCGCGGTGATGTCCCAGAACCACGGCAGAGCATCCCTCCTCCCGCGCGATGCGGTAGAGGTTGGCACGACGCAGGCGCGAGCACAGCGCGCAGTAGGTGCGCCCGGCCGGAACCTTGTCCTTCACGATGGAATAGGTGTCACGATACTCGATCCGGTGCGGCACGCCGCGTTCGGCCAGGAACGCGGGCAGGACGGTGGCCGGAAAGTTCGGCTGTCCCTGATCCAGATTGCACGCGAGGATATCGACCGGCAGAAGGCCGCGCCACTGAAGCTCCGTCAGGGCGGCCAGCAGGGTATAGCTGTCCTTGCCCCCGGACAGGCAAACCAGCCACTTCTGCCGGGGGCCGGTCCGATCGACCATGGAGTAGCGGTCGATCGCCTCCCGCGTTTCGCGGATGATCCGTTTGCGCAGCTTGCGGAACTCGGTCGTCTTGGGGGCGCCTTGAAACAGCGCGTGGATGTCGTCAGCGTCGTCGAGCATGGGCCACCTCCTGCGGTTGATGTGTGATAGCGGGTCCGGCAGGGGCCTTCCACCACCCGTGGTCCGGGGCGCCGACCTCGCGCAATCCGACCGCCGCCCATGTCGTGCCCTGCGGTCCCGATGACGTTTGTCCGACCGGTCCGCCCGCGTCAGTCCGGCACATTGTCGATCCCGCTTCCGCCCAAGGGATTGCAGCGCAGGATCCGCCGAAGGGCAAGCGACCCACCGCGCAGCCCGCCATGTTTCTGCAATGCTTCGAGGGCGTAGGCGGAACAGGTCGGCTCATATCGGCAGTTGTGTCCGACATGAGGGGAAAAGACCGCGCGATATGCATGCACGGGCCAGCTCAGCAGGCGCGCAAGCGGGGTCACGACCGACCTGTTCGGGATCCGCCATGCGCCCGTTCGACCGCGGCGCGCAGATCGGCCAGCAAGGCATCGAACGGTCGGGCGGCGGTCGCGCCGGCCCGTCCGATCAGCGCATAATCCCAACCCGGTCGGCCCATGGCGGGCAGGACGAGGCGCGCGACTTCGCGCAGGCGCCGCTTGGCCCGGTTCCGGGCAACCGCGTTGCCGACCTTCTTGGAGCAGGTAAAGCCGACACCGATCACCGGGTCGGAATCACCCCGATCCCGCGCCTGCAGCAGGAAAGAGCCGGCAGGCACGCGTACGGCCCGGTTCAGCGCAAGGAATTGCGATCTGCGCGCCAGAACGCGCAAAGACGCCGGAGACTGCGAAGCCTCCGGCGCGATGTCGTCAAACCCCATCGGGGCTTATGCGGACAGCGACTTCCGACCGCGGGCGCGGCGGGCGTTCAGGATCTTGCGGCCGGCCTTGGTGGCCATGCGTGCGCGGAAACCGTGACGCCGCTTGCGGACGAGGTTCGAGGGCTGGAAGGTGCGTTTCATGGCCTTCTCTCCGGATCATTGGCCGGACCCAATATGAATCGACGGCGTTGCGAATTTGAAGCCGCCGTCTAGGCGAGGGGCAGGGGGGTGTCAACGGTTGAACCGGAACCGATTTCACACAAGCGGCACATTGCGGGTGTCCGGCGTGTATCCGGTGCCGATGCCCCCTGTGATTGCGGGCGGGCGCCTGCTATCGGGGGGCATGATCGCTCTTATCGCCCACGACCGCAAGAAACCCCTGTTGGCCGACTGGATCGCCGCCAACGAAGACGCCCTGCGCCCGCATCGCTGTGTTGCGACCCGTACCACGGGGGGCGTCCTGGCGAAACGGTGCCCCGCGCTCGATCTGCATCTCGTGGAAAGCGGGCCGCTGGGCGGGGATCAGCAGATCGGCGCCCTGATCGTCGAGGGGCGCATCGACCTGCTGGTGTTCTTCACGGATCCGCTGTCGCCGCATCCGCATGACGTCGATGTCAAGGCGCTGACCCGGTTGGCAACGGTCCATGACGTGCCGATGGCCTGCAACCCGTCCACCGCGGACCTTATCGTGGCCTCGCCCGGCTTTGCGACCCTTGGGGTGACCTGACGGGCGGTCACGGTTGCGTGGGCCGGCTGGTCCCGTCCCTTGCGGCCCGGTATCACTGCAAGGTCTGATCCAGCCGAGAGCTTTCCCATGACCCCCGATCTGCCCCTGACCCGCGACCTGCTGCTGATCGGGGGGGGGCACGCCCATGCGTCGGTCCTGCGCCGCTGGGGGATGAACCCGCTGCCCGGTGCGCGGCTGACGGTGATCAACCCCGGTCCGACGGCCCCCTACACGGGCATGCTGCCGGGGCATGTTGCCGGTCACTACGGGCGCGATGATCTGGATATCGATCTGGTGCGGCTGACCCGTTTCGCGGGTGCGGCCCTGATCGACGGAGCGGCCACGGCCATCGACCCGGTGGCCCGCATGGTGACGGTGCCGGGGCGCGCGCCGATCGCCTATGACGTGGCCTCCATCGATGTGGGAATCCACGCGGAGATGCCCGGCATTCCGGGCTTTGCGGCACATGGCACGGGGGCCAAGCCGCTGGGCCTGTTCGCCGACCGGTGGCGCGCATTCCTGCAGGACGTGACGGATCGGCGATCCGCCCCGCAGGTTGCCGTCATCGGCGGCGGGGTCGCGGGCGTCGAACTGTCGCTGGCGATGGCGCATGCCCTGCGCGCCGTCGATCCGCAGGCATCGGTCGCGGTCATCGAATCGTCCGACGGGCTGACGGGAACGGGGGCAGAAGCGCGGCGCCGTCTGCGCAATGCGATGACCGACCTTGGGGTGCGGTTGTATGCGGACGCCGAAGTGTCGCGGATCGACGAGGACCGGGTCGTTCTGTCGGATGGCCGGACGATCGCGGCGCGTTTCGTCACCGGGGCGGCGGGCGCCCGGCCGCATGACTGGCTGGCCCACAGCGATCTGCCGCTCGAGGACGGTTTCGTGCGCGTCGACAGCCGATTGCGCGTCGAAGGGTTCGACACGCTGTTCGCCGTCGGTGACTGCGCGCACATGACCCACGCGCCAAGGCCGAAGGCCGGTGTGTTCGCCGTGCGGCAGGCGCCCGTTCTGCATGGAAACCTGCGCGCGGCACTGCGCGGCATGGGCGGGTTGAAACCCTACGAGCCGCAGTCCTCCTACCTGAAGCTTGTCTCGCTCGGCCGGAAATCGGCCTTGGCGGAAAAGGCGGGGCTGACGGTGTCGGGGCCATGGCTCTGGCGGTGGAAGGATCGGATCGATCGCAGGTTCATGGACAAGCTGAACGATCTGCCACGCATGCCCGTGCCCACCTACCCGGTCGAGACGGCGCGCGGGGTGCGGGACCTGTCCGCACCGCTGTGTTCGGGGTGCGGCTCCAAGGTGACGGCGGGGGCGCTGGGTGCCGCGCTGGACCGATTGCCGCCGAATGCGCGGGCCGACGTCCTGTCCCGCCCGGGCGATGATGCCGCCGTCTTGGACCTTGGCGCCCGCAGGCAGGTTCTGACGACGGACCACCTGCGCGCCTTCACGGCAGATCCCGACCTGTTCGCCCGGATAACGGCGGTTCATGCGCTGGGCGACATCTGGGCAATGGGCGCCCGCCCTCAGGCCGCCCTTGCGACGGTGATCCTGCCGCGCATGTCCGACGCGCTTCAGGCGCGCACCCTGACACAGATTCTGGGCGCGGCATCCGACGTCATGACGGCGGCGGGCGCAGACGTGGTCGGGGGGCATTCCACGATGGGGGCGGAGTTGACCCTGGGGTTCTCTCTGACCGGTCTGTGTGATGGGGCGCCCATAGGACATGCCGGGGCACAGGCGGGCGATGCGATCCTGCTGACCCGCCCGATCGGGACGGGCGCCGTTCTGGTGGCCGAGATGGCGGGACGGGCGCGCGGGGGGGATGTCATGGACATGCTGCACGCAATGGCCCGTCCGCAGGGCGACGCGGCGGCGATCCTGTCAGGGGCGCGCGCGATGACGGATGTGACCGGCTTTGGCCTTGCCGGCCATCTTGCGGCGTTGTGCCGGGCAAGTGGGCTGGGCGCGGATCTGACGCTGGACGCGATCCCGCTGTATTCCGGCGCGCTTGCGGCGGCCGAGGCGGGGCACAAGTCGGTGCTGCACCGTGCAAACGCGGCCTCCGCGCCGGTCGTGGGCCCCGGCGGGCCGCGGATGGACCTGCTGCATGATCCCCAGACCGCGGGCGGCCTGCTTGCCGCTGTCCCTGCCGATCAGGTCGATGGTCTTTTGCGGTCGTTGCGCAAGGCGGGGCATCCGGCGGCGCGCATCGGCACGTTCAATGAGACGGGGGTAATCGAGGCATGCTGAGCCACGTCTGATGCGCCGTTGCCCGTGCGGGGGGCAATCGGGCAAAGCCGTCCCCTATGACACGGCGGACGGGCCACCGAGGTCCAGAACCCGTTCCGCCGCGCGCGCCAGATGCGTATCCGTCAGATCCCGCAGGGACACGGTGCCCAGAACCGCGCGCTCGGGGTTGCGATAGCGGGGGTCATAGTGATCGGTGATCAGATCTTCGGCCAGTTCGGCATAATTCCCGAGGCGCGCCAAGGCATGCCATGCCTCGATCCGGTCCTTCGGGTGGTAGGGGCGCAGGGCGTCGATGCGGCGGGCCAGCAAGGCGCCATCCTGCGTCAGGTCGGGATAGGTCGTCGTCAGAAAGCGGGCCCGCGCGGCCACGGGAACATCCATGCGGACCACCGGTGCCGCCGTCATCGCGGACCACAGGCTGGGGGGCAGGCGCAGGGCGCCGATCGCGTTGCTTTCCGCCTCCAGGTAGACGGGCCGGGATGGGTCCAGCCGCGCAACCGCCTGCGCGAGACGGCTTTCGAACATCTTCTGCGACGGTTGCCCATCGGGCCAGCCGCCAAAGTTCGAGCCACGGTGATTGGCCAGCCCTTCGAGGTCGATCACCTGCGCACCCAGACGCGCCAGATGGTCCAGCAACTGCGTCTTTCCGGTGCCCGTCCCGCCGTCGATCAGGATCGGCTGGGCCGGCATGGGCGTGTCGTAGAGCGTCGCGCTGACCAGACGGCGATAGCTGCGGTATCCGCCTTCGATCACTTCGACCCGCCACCCGATCTGCGCCAGGATCGACGCGAAGGAGCCCGACCGCTGCCCCCCGCGCCAGCAATAGACGAGCGGTCGCCATCCGCCATCCCGGTCGGCCAGCGGCCCTTCGATATGCGTCGCGGAATTGCGGGCGACCAGCGCGGCCCCGATCTTGCGGGCCAGGAAACGATCCTGGCGGACATAGACCGTTCCCACGCGCGCGCGCTCCGCGTCCGACAGGACGGGCAGGTTGATCGCACCGGGGATATGATCGACGGCAAATTCGGCGGGGGCACGCACGTCGATGATGTCATCGAACGGCAGCGACGCGTCGGGAAGGGTCGTCAGGGTATAGGGCATCGGGCCTCCTGTCCCCCTGCATCCACCGGTTTTTCACCGCAAGGTCAACGCTCTTGCCATGACAGGACCCTCGACGCAAGGTGCGCGCGAAGTTGTGGAGGACGACGAAGATGAAGAACGTAGCCCTGATCGGACTGGGGATGGTTTCCGATACCATCGCCGATGCAATCCAGCGATCCGACAAGGTGAACCTTGCCGCGGGCTTTGCCCGTAGCGAGCAGAGCCGATCCGACTTCATGGATCGCTTTCCGGGGGTTCCGACCGTCGAAAGCCTTGACGCCGTGGCGGATGACCCCGAGATCGACTTCGTCGTCCTTGCGACACCGCCGAGCGCGCGCGCCGCACCGATCGAGCGGTTGATCGCGGCGGGCAAACCAATCCTGATGGAGAAACCGATCGAGCGCACACTGGCCGCCGCGACCGAGATCGTCGAGGCGTGCGAGGCGGCGAAGATCCCCCTCGGCGTCATCTTCCAGCACCGCACGCGGGAACCTGTCGCGAACCTGCGCGCGCGGTTGCCCGACCTTGGTCAGATCCACGCGGTCGAGGTGCATATTCCGTGGTGGCGCCCTCAATCCTATTACGATGAACCGGGACGCGGTACCTATGCAAAGGACGGCGGCGGCGTGATGCTGACGCAGGCCATCCATATCATGGACCTGATGCTGTCGCTGACCGGTCCGGTGGTAGAGGTCACGGCCATGGCCGCCACCACGGGCCAGCACCGGATGGAGGCGGAGGACTTCGTGTCCGCCGGTCTGCGCTATGCCAACGGTGCCGTCGGCAGCCTGATGGCCAGCACCGCAAGCTTTCCCGGACGGGGCGAAATGATCGTGCTGCATTGCACCAACGGGTCCGCCAAGTTGGAGCGGGGGCAGCTTTCCATCGACTGGCAGAACGGTGAGAGCGAGACCATCGGTCTGGCCACTGCATCCGGTGGGGGGGCCGACCCGATGGCGTTCACCTCCGACTGGCACCGCGCCATCATCGACGATTTCGCCGCCGCCCTCGACGCCGGGCGTCCGCCCATGATCACGGGACGCGAAGGGTTGGAGGTGCATCGCCTGATCGACGCGTTGGAAACCTCGGCGAAGACGGGGACGCGGATGGACGTGGGCGCATGACGCTGAAGCTGGGTATTCTCGGCATCGATCACGGTCACATCTTCGGAATGCTGGCCCATATGCTGGGCCATGGGTGCACCTGCGAGATGTGGTGGACCGATGGTCCGGCTGTGACGCGTGACAAGTTCGTCGCGACCTATCCCGCGCTGACCGAAGTCACCGACCGCCGCCGTATCCTCGACGATCCCAGTATCGACATGGTCCTGATATCGGCGGTTCCGGCCGACCGCGCCCGCCTTGCCATCGAGGCGATGGAGGCGGGCAAGGACGTGATGGTCGACAAGCCCGGTGTGACCGATGCCGACGATCTGGCGCGGCTGCGGGCGGTGCAGGCGCGCACCGGGCGCATCTGGTCCGTCAACTTCTCGGAGCGGTTTCAGGTGCCCGCCGTCGCGATGGCCGAAACCCTCGTGGCCGAGGGGGCCATCGGGCGCGTCGTGCAGGTTCTGGGCCTCGGCCCGCACAAGCAGAACCTTGCCACCCGGCCGGAGTGGTTCTTCGACCGCGCGCGGTATGGTGGAATCCTGTGCGACATCGGCAGTCACCAGATCGATCAGTTCCTGCACTTCACGGGCGCCACCGACGCGAAGATTGCTCACGCGCTGGTCGAGAACACGACCATTCCCGACAGGCCGGGTTTTCAGGACTTCGGAGAGATCGTCCTGCGCGCGCCGGAAGGTCACGGCTACATCCGCGTCGACTGGTTCACGCCGAGGGGCCTGCCGACGTGGGGCGATGGGCGGTTGTTCCTGCAGGGGACAGAGGGTCAGATCGAGCTGCGCAAATACGCGCAGGTCGGTGAGGCGCATATGACCGATCAGCTGTTTCTGGTGAACGGCACGGAGAACCGGCGCATCGACTGCCGCGAAACGCCGCTGCCGTATTTTCCGCGGCTCATCGCCGATGTGCGGGATCGGTCCGAGACGGCGATGCCGCAGGCCCACGCCTTTGCCGCCAGCGCCCTCGCGATCGAAGCGCAGGCCATGGCGGAAAGGGCCCACGGTTGACGCGGATCAGCGGTCGCGCCTGTCGCGGACCGGTCACATGCTGTCCCCGACCCTCTTGTCCGGGGGCAGCACTCAGCTCGACAACCGCGCGGCCAGCCAACGCAGGGCCGCGAAGTAGCCCTCGATCCCGAGGCCTGCGATCACCGCCTCCGCCCGCGCACTGACGTAGGAATGGTGGCGGAACGCCTCGCGCTTGTGGATGTTCGAGATGTGAACCTCCACCACCGGGCCATCGAAGGACGACAGCGCATCGAGGATCGCGACCGACGTATGGCTGTAGGCACCGGGGTTGATGACGATGGCGTCCATGGTGCCACGCGCCTCCTGGATCCAGTCGACCAGCTGTCCCTCGTGATTCGATTGCTTGAAGGTCAGGTCCGCAAGGTCCAGCGCGCGGGCCTTGGTCTCGACATCGGCCAACGTGTCGGCGCCGTAGATGTGCGGCTCCCTCTGGCCCAGCAGGTTCAGGTTCGGGCCGTTCAGGATCAGGACGTTCGTCATGGATGTTCCGCCTTGTGCATGGTTCTTTTGCATAGCGCCCGCACCCGGCCCAACCAAGGGGCGCCGGGCATGGGGGCTGCGAAAAACATGCGACTGGATGCCGTCAGGCTTGATCCCGGCGCGCAACCCGTGTCTTGATCCACCCCATGCCGCGTCTGCGCCTCATCCCCCATTGGTTTTCCGTCACGGGCGGTCGCCCGGGCATGACTGCCCTGTTGGAAGAGATGCGCGCGATGGAGGCCCCGCCGGAACAGACCTGCCTGCGCTGATTTCCGGGCCCGTCCGATGATCGGACCGGGCTGAACGTATGGTGCGCGTCCCGGTCGAACGGGATGCCGGCACGAAGGTGGCACATGAACGATTTCCCGAAAACGGCCCGCGTGGTCATCATCGGCGGGGGCGCTGTCGGCGTCTCCTCTCTCTATCATCTGGCCTTGGCAGGCTGGACCGATTGCGTCCTGCTCGAACGCAACGAACTGACCGCCGGGTCGACATGGCACGCGGCGGGCAACTGCCCGAACTTTGCCGGATCCTGGGCGATCATGAACATTCAGCGATATTCGGCCGCGCTTTATCGGGAGTTGGGCGCACGGGTGGATTATCCGATGAACTACCACGTTACCGGCACGATCCGGTATGCCCACAGCCCGGAGCGGATGCAGGAGTTTGAGCATGTCCGCGCCATGGGGGACATTCAGGGTCTGAAGATGACGCGGATGACCACCGCCGAGATGGAGGAGGTCTATCCCATCGGGGAGACGCACGACCTTGTCGGCGGGCTCTGGGATCCGGAGGATGGCGACATCGATCCCGCCCAGTTGACGCAGGCATTGGCCAAGGGCGCGCGTGACCTTGGGGCGCGGATCATCCGGCACTGTCCCGCAACCGGCGTGACGCGGGACGGCGATGGGTGGATCGTGCATTCCGAACAGGGCGATATCGCCTGCGACTACGTCGTGAACGCCGCCGGGTATTACGCCGCGCGGGTGGCCGAATGGTTCGAACCCCACGGGCGTCCGCCCCTGCCGATGGTGGTCATGTCGCATCAATACCTGCTGACCGAACCGATCCCGGAGATCGAGGCCTGGACGGCGGAAAACGGTGGCAAGCTGCCGATGGTGCGCGACCCGGACATCTCCTACTACCTGCGGCAGGAAAAGACCGGCCTGAACCTTGGGCCCTACGAAAACCCCTGCAAATCCGTCTGGACCAACGGCGACATGCCCGAGGATTTCTCGTTCCAACTCTGGCAGGAGGACCTTGACCGGATCGAGGACATCATGCTCGACGCGATGGAGCGTGTGCCCGCGCTGGGCCGCGCCGGTGTCAGCAGCGTCATCAACGGGCCTATCCCCTATACCCCCGACGGCCTGCCCCTGATCGGGCCGATGCCGGGCGTGAAGAACGCTTTCGATGCCAATGTCTTCACCTTCGGAATCGCGCAGGGCGGCGGCGCGGGCAAGGTGCTGGCCGACTGGATCACCAAGGGCGCGCCCGACTGGGATTGCTTCGACGTCGACCCCCGGCGGTTCGGCGCATGGACGTCCGACCCTGCCTATTGCAAGGCCAAGGCCGAGGAGGTCTACGGCCACGAATACGCCATGCACTTCCCCCATATGCGCTGGCCCGCGGGGGCCGATATGCTGACCTCCCCCAACCATGCCCGCCTCAAGGAGCAGGGGGCCCAGATGGCCCCCTATGGCGGGTGGGAGCGGGCAACGTGGTTCGCGCACCCCGGCGACGACACCTCCCACGCGGCGACCCAGACATGGAAGCGCAATGGCCCATGGCACAAACGCGTGGCCGAGGAAGTCGCCGCCGTCACCAATGCTTGCGGCGTGCTCGACCTGTCCGGCTTCTCCCGGTTCGAGCTGTCGGGGGAGGGCGCCGCCGACTGGCTGGCCGCACAGATCGCCGGGCGCCTGCCATCGGTCGGCCGCATGACGCTGGCCTATTTCACCGGCCCCACGGGCAAGTTCGCCACCGAGATGTCGGTCAGCCGCTGGGCCGAGGACCGCTTCACCCTGATCACCGCCGCCGTGGCGCGCGCGCATGATCACGACCTGCTGGCCCACGCCCTGACCCCTGGCCTGACCCTGACGGACACGACCGAGGCGATGTCCTGCCTGCTGGTCACCGGCCCCATGTCTCGCGACTTGCTGGCGCCGATCACTGACGGCGACCTGACCGCGCCGTGGCTGTCGGTCGCGGAAACCACGGCGCTGGGCCACAACATCCGCCTGCAACGGGTCAGCTTCGCGGGCGAACTCGGTTGGGAAATCCATGGCCCCCGCGACGCGATCCCGGCCATCTACGATGCGCTGACGAAGGCGGGCGCCACGCCCTTCGGCATGTTCGCCCTCGAGTCCATGCGCCTCGAAAAGGGTTACCGCGCATGGGGCAGCGACCTGTCGCCCGGCTACACCCTGCGCGAAGTGGGCGCCGACCGGTTCATCCGCCCCGACGCGCGCGGCCCCGACCCGGACCGGCACCTGCATATGCTGGTGCTCGACGACTGCGGCTATGATCCCCTGCCGATGTCGCCGGTCCATGCGGATGGCCGGATCACCGGCGAAATCACCTCCGCCGCCTACGGCCACCGCATCGGTAAACCCATCGCCCTCGCCATGCTGCCCGCAGGCAGCGCGGGCCGTGCGGTGCAGGTCGAGATCTTCGGCCAGATGGTCCCCGCGACAGTCCACCCGGACGCGCCGCTCTACGATCCGGCCAACGAAAGGCTGCGCGCATGACCCCGCCCGACAAGGCCCGCGTGGTCATCATCGGCGGCGGCGTCATCGGCTGTTCCGTCGCCTATCACCTGACGAAACTCGGCTGGTCCGACGTCGTCCTGCTGGAGCGCAAGAAGCTCACGTCCGGCACCACATGGCACGCCGCGGGCCTGATCGCCCAACTGCGCGCCAGCGCGCCCGCCACCCGCCTCGCCAAGTATTCCGCCGATCTCTATGCCGGCCTGGAGGCGGAGACGGGCGTTGCCACCGGCCTGCGGCAGGGCGGCTCCATCTCCGTCGCGCTGACCGACGCGCGTTTGGAGGAGTTGCGCAGGACCGCCTCCATGGCGCGGGCCTTCGGTGTGGATGTGGAGGATCTGGCCCCGGCGGAAGTGGGCGCAAAGTATCCTGCCCTCAACCTTGATGGAGTGCGGGGCGGGGTCTGGCTACCGCTGGACGGGCAGGGGGATCCGGCCAACATCGCCCATGCCCTTGCCAAGGGGGCCCGGCAAAGGGGCGCGCGGATCATCGAAGGCGTGCGCGTCACCGGCATCGACACCGATCACCGCACCGTGCGCGCCGTCTCGTGGGCCACCGAGGATGGAGCCACGGGGCGCATCGAGGCCGAACATGTCGTCAACTGCGCAGGAATGTGGGCGCATGAGGTCGGGCAGATGGCGGGCGTCAACGTGCCCCTGCATGCCTGCGAACACTTCTACATCGTGACCGAGGCGATCCCCGATCTCGCGCGCCTGCCGGTCCTTCGGGTGCCCGACGAATGCGCCTACTACAAGGAGGATGCGGGCAAGATCCTGCTGGGGGCGTTCGAACCGCGCGCAAAGCCGTGGGGCATGGACGGCATCCCCGAGACGTTCGAATTCGATCAGCTGCCCGAGGATTTCGACCACTTCGAACCGATCCTCGCACAGGCCATCGAGCGTCTGCCGATGCTGGCTGAGGCGGGCATCCACACGTTCTTCAATGGCCCGGAATCCTTCACCCCGGATGACGCCTACCACCTTGGACCCTCGCCCGAGGTTCCCAACCTCTGGGTGGCTGCCGGTTTCAACTCCATCGGGATCCAGTCGGCGGGCGGGGCCGGTATGGCCCTGGCGCAATGGATGGACGGGGGCGAAATGCCCTTCGACCTTGTCGACGTCGACATCGGTCGCAACCAGACGTTCCAGCGCAATCGCCGCTATCTGAAGGAACGGGCATCGGAATCCCTCGGCCTGCTTTACGCCGACCACTGGCCATTCCGGCAGAAGGAGACGGCGCGCGGCATCCGCCGGTCACCCTTCCACGCGCAACTGTCCGACCTTGGTGCCGTTTTCGGCGAATTCGCAGGGTGGGAGCGGGCCAACTGGTTCGCCTGGCCCGGTGAGCCGCGCGAATACCAATACGACTGGGGCCGGCAGAACTGGTTTGCCAACAGCGCGCACGAGCATGCCCTGATCCGCGAGAAATGCGGCTTTTACGACATGTCGTCCTTCGGCAAGATCAAGATCGACGGGCTGCATGCCGAGGCGTTCCTGAACCGCGTCTGCGGGGGCGACATGTCCGTTCCGCCCGGCAAGATCGTCTATACCCAGATGCTCAATTCGCGCGGCGGGGTCGAGGCGGATGTCACCGTGACGCGCCTTTCGGAATACAGCTACCTGATGGTCACGCCTGCCGCGACGCTGGTAAAGGACATGGCGTGGCTGCGGCGTCACGAAGACCCGGACGACGCGATCTTCATCACCGATGTCACGGCGGGCGAAGGCGTGCTTGCCATCATGGGGCCGAAATCGCGCGAGGTCCTTCAGGCGATCAGCCCTGCGGATTTCTCGAACGAAGCGTTTCCCTTCGGCACGGCCCGCGACATCGACATCGGTCTGGGCATCGCCCGTGCCCACCGCGTGTCCTATGTCGGGGAGCTGGGGTGGGAGATCTATATTCCCACCGACATGGCCGCGCATGTCATGGAAACGCTGATCGAGGCGGAAACGGTGGCCCGCCCGGTTGGCCTGCATACGATGGACACCTGCAGGATCGAACGGGCCTTCCGCCATATGGGGCACGACCTGACCCCGGCAGATCACGTGGTGGAGGCTGGTCTCGGCTTTGCCGTAAAGGTCGGGAAGCCGCAGGATTTCATCGGCCGTGATGCCGTTCTGCGACGGCGGGAGGAGGGGTTGCAGCGACGGATGCTGCAATTCCGCCTGACGGACCCCACCGCGATGCTGTATCACAACGAACCCATCGTGCGGGACGGTCAGATCGTCGGTCATATCTGTTCCGGTGCCTACGGCCATACCCTCGGCGGGGCCATCGGTCTCGGCTATGTCCCATGCATCGGCCAGTCGGTCGAGGACTGCCTTGCGTCATCTTATCAGATCGAAGTGGCGGGACGCCGGATTGCGGCGGATGTGTCCTTCAGGCCGATGTATGACCCAACCGGAGCCCGCATGAAGATCTAGGCCTTGGCGGGGCGGCACCGCGTCGCCCCACCGCATCCGCCCAAAGGGTGCTGCGGTCCGCTTGTGGTGATCGTGGTAACGCCGGAGATGGCAGGCCCGGTTCGGGCGATGTTGGGGGCCGTATGTCGTGGCCGGCAGCGCTAGGTGTCGCCCTCAAGCAGCCGGCGCGCGATCTTGGTCGCCGTGTTGGCCCTTGGCACGCCAGCATAGGCGCCCACGTGCTGAATGACCTCGGCAATGTCCGACGCCGTGGCCCCGGTGTTGCGGATCGCGCCGAGGTGCAGCTCGAACTCCTCCCACGCGCCGGTGGCGGCAAGAATGGCAAGCGTGATCATCGACCGCTCCCGCAGGGTGATCGCGTCAGTCGACCACGCCGTGCCCCATGCGGCGGCGGTGGCAAGGTCGGTGAAGCGGGCACCGAGCGGCGAGGTGTCACGGACGGCGCGATCCACGTGGGCGTCGCCCAGAACGGCGCGACGGCGGGCTTCGCCTGTTTTCATGCGATCTGTCATCGGGCGACGGTGCCCCGATCCCGCATGGGCCGCAAATGAAAAAGGGCGCCCATGACAGGCGCCCTTTTCCTTGTTCGCGCGCGGGTGTGACCCCGCACCCCCTTAGCAGGAGTAGTACATCTGGTACTCGACCGGGTGGGGCGTGTGCTCGTAGGTGTAGACCTCTTCCCACTTCAGACCCATGTAGCCCTCGATCTGGTCCTTGGTGAACACGTCACCGGCCAGCAGGAACTCGTGATCCTTCTCCAGCTCGTCCAGAGCTTCGCGCAGCGAACCACAGACGGTCGGGATGGAGGCCAGCTCTTCTGCCGGCAGATCGTAGAGATCCTTGTCGGACGGCTCTCCGGGATGGATCTTGTTCTTGATCCCGTCGAGGCCGGCCATCAGCAGGGCGGCAAAGCACAGGTAGGGGTTCGCTGCCGGATCGGGGAAGCGGGCCTCGACGCGCTTGGCCTTGGGCGATTCCGTCCACGGAATACGGACGCAGCCGGAGCGGTTGCGAGCCGAGTACGCACGCAGAACCGGGGCCTCGAAGCCGGGGATCAGACGCTTGTAGGAGTTGGTGGAGGGGTTCGTGAAGGCGTTCAGGGCCTTCGCGTGCTTCAGGATGCCGCCGATGAAATACAGGGCTTCCATCGACAGGTCGGCGTACTGATCGCCCGCGAACAGCGGCTTGCCGTCCTTCCAGATCGACATGTTGACGTGCATGCCGGTGCCGTTGTCGCCCGCGATGGGCTTGGGCATAAACGTGGCCGACTTGCCGTAGGCGTGGGCCACGTTGTGGATGATGTACTTGTACTTCTGAAGCTCATCGGCCTGCTTGGTCAGCGTGCCGAAGATCAGGCCCAGCTCGTGCTGGCAGGACGCCACCTCGTGGTGGTGCTTGTCGACCTTCATGCCAATGCGCTTCATCGTCGACAGCATCTCGGAGCGCAGGTCCTGCGCCGCGTCGGTCGGGTTGACCGGGAAGTAGCCGCCCTTGACGCCGGGCCGGTGGCCCATGTTGCCCATCTCGTACTCGGTGCCGGTGTTCCACGCAGCATCCGCCGCGTCGACCTCGAAGCCGACCTTGTTCATCGAGTTCGAGAACCGAACGTCGTCGAACAGGAAGAACTCGGCCTCGGGGCCGCAGTAGAACGCGTCGCCGATCCCGGAGGAGACGAGGTAGGCCTCGGCCTTCTCGGCGGTGCCGCGCGGGTCGCGGTCATAGGCTTCGCCGGTGTCCGGCTCGACCACCGAACAATGCACGCAGAGCGTCTTCTCGGCGTAGAACGGGTCGATGTAGGCGCTCTCGGTGTCCATCATCAGCTTCATGTCGGAAGCTTCGATCGACTTCCAGCCAGCGATGGACGAGCCGTCGAACATGAAGCCTTCTTCGATGAAGTCCGCGTCGACCTGGTCGGACATGACCGTGACGTGCTGCAGCTTGCCGCGCGGGTCTGTGAAACGGATATCGACGTACTCGATATCTTCGTCCTTGATTGTCTTGAGGACTGCGTCCGTGCTCATGGAATTCCCCTTCCTGTGATGTCGTAAAGCGTGTGGGCCTCAGATCGCGTCGTCGCCGGATTCACCGGTACGGATGCGAATGGCCTGTTCGACCGGGCTGACGAAGATCTTTCCGTCGCCGATCTTGTCCGTCTTGGCCGCGCTGACGATGCCTTCGATGGCCGCATCGACCATGTCGTCGTTCAGCACGACCTCGATCTTAACCTTCGGGAGGAAATCGACCACGTATTCGGCGCCGCGATACAGCTCCGTATGGCCCTTCTGCCGACCGAACCCTTTGACCTCGGTCACCGAAAGGCCCTGGATGCCGATCTCCTGCAAAGCCTCTTTGACTTCGTCCAGTTTGAACGGCTTGATGATCGCCTCGATCTTCTTCATGCAGGTTTCCTCCTTCGGCGCTGAACGCGTCACACCATGCGCCGCCGGGGGGGACAATCGGCTAGCCTCGCCTGCATGATGCCGGGCAAGACGAAACGAAGTGAAGTGGCTTTATTTTGTGCGCAATGATTAAAAAGAGTGCGTTCTGGTAATCTGCTGCAGCAGGGGGACGGGCCAGCATTCGTGGCCCTTGGGATGTCGCCCGTCGCGAGTCGTGTCGCAAGGTAAACCGGGCGCAGGATCCTCCTGTCGGAGAGGCCGGGATCCCCAAGCCAAAAACGCATTATTCAGAACAAGAAACCCCGCTCGCGTATGCGGCGGGGTGAGGTGCTTGGGGACGAGAATTTCTCAGTCGATGTCGGCCATGTCTATGACGCCGGCGTCCGTCTGTCCGGTGGGTGTCTCGAGGCCATCGGCAACGACGGTCAGCGGCGCGCCGAGGTCGAGGCGGATCAGCCGCATCGTGCCGACGTCCGCAATCTGAACGCCGTCCATCAGGCGACCGGCGGGCACCAGTGCCTCGGATGCGTCGAACAGGGCAGAAGCACGCCAGTCACGCAGGGCGACATGCTGGTCCAGCGCCACGGTGATATCGCGCAGGGGGCGGGCAAGGCCAAGGCTGTCGGTGCGGATCGTGCAGGCAGGCGTATCGACCTGCGAAATGCCCAGCAGATGCACGAGGCCGCGTTCGCGTGTCATGATCTGGTCGCCGGGATGCAGGTCTTCGGCCGCCACGGGCCCGGAGGCTGTCTGAACCTGCGCGTCGGGTGCAATTCCACCCAAGGTAGAGGGAACGGACGCCGGTGCAACGGGGCGAGCGGCGAAACGGATAAGGTCTTCGGCATTGGCGCGCAGTTGAACAGTCATCGTGATTCCCCTCGGGTGGCTCGCAATCCGGACCGATCGGCCCGCGTCGACACACTTGCTCGGGATTGGGGCGCAATCGCGGCGCAACCACGGAACATCCAAGGCCTTTCGGCTTCTGAAATCTGGTGCTAGAGGGGGCGCATGCGGGTGTGGCGGAACTGGTAGACGCACCAGATTTAGGTTCTGGCGCCTTTGGCGTGGGGGTTCGAGTCCCTTCACCCGCACCACTTTCCCTTCGAATTGCGCCTCTCGCGCGTTGCCCCCGTTTCAGGCGTCCGGGACGACCCGTCGCCGTGCATCCCCTCGCAGCGCAGCCCCATTTGATCCCCATCACGCATTGACCCGGCGTTGTTTCGGCGGGCATCCCGCTTGCAAGAACGATGGCACATGCGGGGACAGTGATGCGGGACGGAATGATCGAGATTTTCATGGCGGGGGTGGCGCGGGCCAATCCCGAGGCGGCGGTCATCGATGCGTTGGATGGGGTGCGGCGGCCCGATCTGATCCTTGCACTGGGCAAGGCCGCGGTCGCGATGGCGCGTCCGGCCCTGTCCCGGTTTCCCGGCACGCCCTGTCTCGTGGTCACGAACCCCGAGAACGCCGCAACTCTCGATGGTGCCGAGGTTATCCTGGGGGGGCATCCCGTTCCGGACGACGGGTCGCTTGCCGCGGGGCAGGCGTTGCTGTCCCGGGCGCGGGCCCTTTCGGCGGGTCAGCACTGCCTCGTGCTGGTGTCGGGGGGCGGCTCGGCCCTTGCGGTGGCGCCGGCCGGCGCGATGACACTGGCCGACAAGGCAGACGTCTCGCGGCTGTTGCTGGGCGCGGGGCTGGACATCACGGCGATGAACCTCGTGCGTCAGAATCTCAGTCTGTTGAAGGGTGGTGGTTTGGCACGCGCCCTTGCGCCCGCGACGGCCGAGGCGCTGATCCTGTCCGATGTCGTGGGCGACGACCTTGCGGCCATCGCCTCCGGGCCGATGGTGCCGCCACTGGGCACGGCGGCCGAGGCGATCGACCTGTTGCGCAGGCAGGACCTGTGGGACCGTATGCCGGCTGCCGCGCGCGACGCGCTCGGGACGGCTGAACCGATTGCGACGCCGGAGGTGACGTGCCGCCTGGTGGGGTCCAACCGTCTGTCGGCGGAGGCCATGCATGCAGCCGCCCCCGACGCTCGGCTGGATCCCGATCCGCTGGTCGGCGATGTCAGCGACGCCGCCGCGCGCATCGTGGCCGTGGCGCAGGCGGGGCCGGGGACGACGCTCTGGGGTGGGGAGACGACCGTCATCCTGCGCGGCGACGGGCGCGGGGGGCGCAACCAGGAACTCGCCCTGCGGGTCGCGGACGCCCTGCGCGGGTTCGACCGGCCTTGGGCCTTTCTGTCGGGGGGCACGGACGGCAGGGACGGACCCACTGACGCGGCTGGCGCGTTGGTCGACAATGGCACCCTGGCGCGCGCCGCGGCGCGGGGGTGCGACGTCACCGCCGCCCTTGCACGCAATGACAGCTATGCGGTGCTTGCGGCCAGCGGTGACCTGCTTATGACCGGCGGCACCGGCACGAACGTCGCCGATCTGCAGATCCTGCGTGTCGGCGGCTGAACCCCGAAAGGACAGAACATGATCCTGCGTTCCATAGCCCTTGTCGCCGTAGGCGTCGCGGTTGCAGGCGCCTCCTACGTGCGCCTTGCCCCGATGGAGGCCGAGGTCTGGCACGTCGATCCCGGCGCAGCCGAAAGAACGGGTCGCCCGAATGATTTCCTGATCGCCCCCGGCGGGGACATGGACCCGGTGCAAAGCCCGCTGTCGCCCGAGGCGTTGACGACCCTTCTGACCGAGGATCTGGAAGCCCAGCCGCGGACCACGCAACTGGCCGCGACGCCGGACGAGGGGATCTATACCTACGTTCAGCGCACCCGGATGATGGGCTATCCCGACGTGATCAACCTGCGCGTGCAGCCCACCCCCGAGGGCAGCAGCCTGACCCTCTGGAGCCGGTCGCGCTATGGCCAGTCTGACCTGGGCGTCAACCGTGCGCGGGTCGAGGCGCTGCTGCAACGCACGGGGCTGACCGCCGGGCCCATCGGCGATCAATAGGGCAGGGGGTGCGCCTTGTGGGCCGCGTCGATCTCCGCCAGCACCTCATCGGACAGGGTCGTGTCCTGCGCGGCAAGGCCGTGCTCCAGCTGGCTGAGGGTCGTCGCGCCCAGAATGGCGGAGCAGGCGAAGGGCCGCGATTGCAGCCACGCCAGCGACATGTGCACCGGGTCCAGACCGTGTCGCGCCGCAATGTCGAGATAGGCCGCAACGGCCGGCTCCACCCGGTCGGACCAGCGCCCGCCCAAGCCCTCGTTCAGGGACCGGCGCGATCCTTCCGGGATGGCGCCGTTCTGGTATTTCCCGGTCAGCATTCCCGTCGCCAGCGGTGAGAAGGCCAGCATCGTGACGTCCTCGTGCACGATGGTTTCGGTCAGATCCGTATCCGCGAGACGGCACATCAGCGAGTATTCATTCTGGATCGCGACGACGCGCGGCTTGTCGCTGCCTGCAAGGTCGAGCCATTTCGTCGTGCCCCACGCCGATTCGTTGGACAGGCCGAACGACCGGATCGTGCCGCGTGCCACCTCGGCCTGAAGCGCGTCGAGACAGGCGGCCATGTTGTCGAGGATCTCGGCGCGGTCCCCCTCGGGGCGATAGGTCCAGTTCTTGCGGAACTGAAAGCTGCCGCGATTGGGCCAGTGGAATTGATAGAGGTCGATCGTCTCGGATTGCAGGCGTTTCAGGCTGCCCTCGACGGCTTCGGGGATGGATGCGGCGGTGATCGGTGCACCCCCGCGCGCGTGGCTGCCTGCGCCCGAATGCTTGGTGGCGATGCGGATCCGGCCCGCGTTCCCCGCGCCGACCCAATTGCCGATGATCGTCTCGGTCAGGCCGACGGTTTCGGCCCGGACGGGATTGACCGGATACATCTCGGCCGTATCCAGCCACGTGACGCCCGCATCGATCGCCATGTCGATCTGGGCATGCGCCTCGGCCTCGGGCGTCTGCGTTCCGAAGGTCATCGTGCCCAGCATGATTTCGGAAATGGTGTCGGATCGTCCAAGCGGAACGGTGCGCATCTGGGAAACCTCGGGCTGATTCAGAGTTCGGCGGACCATGTCCCGCCACAGGCAGGAGGTCCAGTGCAGGTCGGGTTTGGCGACGACGACGCCCGTCGCAGGTATCGACCGCCCAAAGGGCCGATTGTGCTAGAGGTCCAGCGTCAGCCAGACAGGCACGTGGTCGGACGGTTTCTCACCGGCACGCATGTCCGTTTCGATGACGCAATCCGTCATGCGGTCCGCGATGGCAGGCGACAGCAGGAAGTGATCGATGCGGATGCCGTCGTTCCGGTCCCATGCGCCTGCCTGATAGTCCCAGAAGCTGTAGTGTCCGGCGGCGGGGGTGCGGGTCCGAAACGCCTCGGTCAGGCCAAGCGTCAGCAACCGGCGCCAAGCCCGGCGGGTGTCGGGCCGGGCAAGCGCATCCTCGACCCAGGCCTCGGGGCGCTTGGCATCCCGCTCATCGGGAATGACGTTGAAGTCGCCCGTCATCAGGAACGGCGTCTCCTCTGCCAGAAGCTGTCGGGCGCGTGCCTCCAGCCGGGCCATCCATGCCAGCTTGTAATCGTATTTCGGTCCCGGTGCCGGATTTCCGTTGGGCAGGTACAGGCCACAGACACGCACCGCCCCCGTGTCGCCGATCACGGTCCCCTCGATATAGCGGGCCTGCACGTCCTCTTCATCACCCGGCAGGCCCGTGGTCACGTCCTCGACCGGCAATCGCGACAGGAGCGCGACGCCGTTGAATCCCTTTTGACCATGGGTGTGCAGCGTCCAGCCGGTTCCCTCCACAAGGTCGCGGGGAAACGTCTCGTCGGTGGATTTGATTTCCTGCAGGAGCACGACATCGGGCGCATCATCCCGCCGCAGCCACGCGTGGACCGTGTCATAGCGGGCCTTGATGCCGTTGACGTTGAATGTCGCGATCTTCATGGCGCCCCTCCGCATTTGTGTCCGGGTCTAGGCGAGCGGTGGCGGGTTGTCACGGGGGGCGCGGTGGTCAGATGGCGGCGGCGAACATCTCGGCGGCGAAGGCGATCGCCACCGCAGCGATCAGCAGCAGGACATCACCTCCCCGCCATCCGCGCGCGGCGTCGCGGCCGGGCGCAAAGCTGAGATACAGGTTCGCAACGGGCACGAAGACAAGCCAACCCCAGCCGGGACGCCCGTCGATGTGATGCCCCCGCGCCGCCGACAACCGCCAGAGGAAGGCTCCGTATACGCCGACAAGCGCCAGCAACAGGGCGATCAGCCCCGTAGCCCAACCGCCGTCCTGTGCCATGGGCAAAAGCGCCCAGCCGGCCTGCGTCACGATCAGAAACGCATAGAGACAGGCCATGGAGAAAATGTAGGTGACTCGCCGCAGGGATCGTGTGACCGGTGCGACGGCGACCCCGATACCGGCCCCGATCAGGGCACAGGCAAGAAACAGCCCTGCAAAGCCCAGATCCGTCCGCGGCAAGGCATCGATCAGGGCCGCGTCCATTTCGCGTTACTTGCCCGTCAGGCGATCGGACCGCTTTCTGACAAGGACGTTGCGCAGGTCATGCATCGCCAGCAGCAGGTCGTCGGTCACCGCGTCCAGATCGTCGTCCGACGCGCGCGACTGGGCCCAATGGGCGGTCAGGTTCAGGTGATCGATCGTCCGCCGGATGTCGTCGATGTCACGGGTGGCAAGCGTGGCTTTGCGTGCCGCCATCCATGCGTCGATCGCGGCCTTGTCGGCGGGCGTCAGGTCGGTGTCGCCCTGTGGCTTCACCTGACCGTTGTTGATGTTCACGGTCGCGATCTGATCGAGGTCGAGCCGCCGCTGGCGGTTTGCTGTATCGACCCGAAAGACCAGCGCGCCATTGTCCTTCACGCGGAAGTAGTAGGAAGGCAGCGCGCCGGTCATGCCGAACCGCCCAATGGATCGGTCAGATGGGCAAGAGCGCCCACCTGTCCTGCACGGTCGAAGGGCCGTCGTGCGGGGATCAAGCCAGCCCCTCGCAGAACCTCTTGATCCGGGCGCAGGCTTCGGCCAGCGCCTCGTTCGAGGTGGCGTAGGACACGCGGAAATGCGGAGACAGGCCGAAGGCCGCGCCGAAGACGACCGCGACGCCCTCTTCCTCCAGCAGGGCGGTCGCGAAGGCCTCGTCGTCCGCAATCTTCGTACCGCCCGCGCTGGTCTTGCCGATGCAGCCGGCGACCGACGGATAGACGTAGAATGCGCCTTCGGGCACCGGACAGGTGATGCCGGGGCAGGCGTTCAACCCGTCGACGACAAGGTCGCGGCGGCCCTTGAACAGGACCTGGTTCGGGCGGATGAACTCCTGCGTGCCTTCCAGCGCCTCAACCGCGGCCCATTGGCTGATGGAGCAGGGGTTTGAGGTCGACTGCGACTGCACCTTGCGCATCGCCTTGATCAATTCTTCCGGGCCCGCCGCGTATCCGATGCGCCAGCCGGTCATGGAATAGGCCTTGGACACGCCGTTCATCGTCAGCGTGCGGTCATAAAGCTCGGGCTCCACCTGCGCGGGGGTCGCGAAGACGAAATTGTCGAACACGAGGTGCTCGTACATGTCGTCGGTCAGGATCCAGACATGCGGATGGCGCAGCAGCACGTCGGTCAGGGCCTTCAGCTCGTCCGCCGAATAGGCCGCGCCGGTGGGGTTGGAAGGCGAGTTGAAGATCAGCCACTTGGTCTTGGGCGTGATCGCGGCCTCCAGCGCCTCGGCGGTCATCTTGAAGTTGGTCTCGATCCCCGCCTCGACGATGACCGGCTCACCCCCGGCCAGCAGGACCATGTCGGGATAGCTGACCCAGTAGGGGGCAGGGATGATGACCTCGTCGCCCGCGTTCAGGGTTGCGACGAAGGCGTTGTAAAGCACCTGCTTGCCGCCCGATCCGACGGTCACCTGCGAGGGGGTGTAATCGAGGCCGTTGTCGCGCTTGAACTTGGCGCAGATGGCCTTCTTCAGCTCGGGGATGCCATCGACGGCGGTGTACTTGGTCTTGCCTTCGGCGATGGCGCGGGCACCCGCCTCCTTGATGTTCTCGGGGGTGTCGAAATCCGGCTCGCCCGCGCCCAGCCCGATCACGTCGCGGCCTGCGGCCTTCAGCTCCGCCGCCTTCGTGGTAACCGCGATGGTCGGCGAGGGTTTCACACGGGCAAGGGTGTCGGACAGGAAGGCCATTGGGTCGTCTCCGGTATTTGCAGCGGCGGTCGCCCCGTCCTAAGGTGCCGCAGACCTGCAAGCAAGGAGCGGTGCTCATGGCCATCGACACCCAGGCGGTTTCATCCCCGGATCCGGAAAGCGTTGCCTTCAGCCGACGTCTGTCCGACGCCCGACGGGCCGCGGGGCTGAGCCAGGCCGACCTGGCGCACCGGATCGGCGTCAAGGCGCGCACCGTCCGTGCCTGGGAAAAGGGAGAGGTCGCGCCGCGCGCCAATCGCCTGTCGATCCTGTGCGGGTTGTTGAATGTCTCGCTCGTGTGGCTCATGACGGGGCGCGACCCGGCGCAGACGCCCCCCGTCGCATTGTCCAGCGATGCGGAGCTTCTGGCCGATTTGTCCGAACTGCGACGCAATGCCGCCGACCTTGGCGACCGTCTGGCCTATCTGGAAGAAAGGCTGCGCAGCCGCATGGAGGACCCCGCATGATCGACCCGACCGACGCCCGCCGCAAGCGCATCGCCATTCGCGCATGGCGCCGTGGTATCAAGGAAATGGATCTGATCCTCGGGGGTTACGCGGATGCGGAGCTTGCGGCCATGGACGAGGAACAGCTGGCCCTGTTCGAGGCCGTTCTGGGCGAGAATGACCATGACCTTTTCCAGTGGGTCACGGGGCAGGCGGAGGCGCCCGAAAGGTTCCGACCCCTGATGCAGACCCTGTCCCGGCGGGCGGCAATCGCGCGATAGGCGAAAAGCCTGTCGAGACTGTGAATATCTCGTCGGTTTTAACGGAATATTCGGAATTTGAAGGGCAAAAGCGTCTGACATCAGATCAGACCGGGATGCCCTTCGATGAGCCGACTTGAAAAATTCCAGCCGCGCAACGCGCCGGACTTCATGTCCGGGTATCTGGACGCCCTGACCTTGCTGGAGCGGCTGCACCGTCTGCTGCTGGATGTCATCAAGGATGAGTTCGAGCGCCTGAACATTCTTGAAATCAACGCGGTGCAGGGGCTGCTTCTGTTCAACATCGGCGACAACGAGGTGACGGCCGGCGAGTTGAAGACCCGCGGATATTACCAGGGGTCGAACGTCAGCTACAACCTCAAGAAGCTGGTCGAGATGGGATACATGCACCACCAGCGATGCGAAATCGACCGCCGTGCGGTGCGCGTGCGCCTGACCGAAAAGGGTCGCATCGTCCGCGATTCGGTCGAGGAGCTGTTCGGTCGTCACGCGGATGGAATCCGCCATACCGGTGTCCTGTCCGATGCAGGCCTCGTCGAGATCGTCGGCACCCTGCGCCGGGTAGAACGGTACTGGAGCGATCAGATCCGCTACATCTACTGACCGGATACCAAGCCTCGGGAATACCACGCGTCCGAATGCCATGTCGGATGGCGATGGCATGGGCGCCGGTGCCCGTGGCGCCTTGGTATGCGGTCGCGGGATCGGCCGTGCGGCGCCCGGCGGGCAGGGAACCCCGGAAATCCGCTTGCACCGCAACCGGACCCTCCCTAGACAGGCGCTCGATTTGCACCCGCCGTTTCCGGCGGGATTTTCGCATGTGGGACCCGGATGATGGTCCCCGAACAGCACGAAGGACGAGACATATGCAGGTGACCGAGACCCTGAACGAAGGCCTCCAGCGCGGCTACACCATCACGGTCCCGGCAGGCGACCTCGATGCCAAGGTGAACCAGAAACTGGTCGAGGCCCAGCCCGAGATCGAGATGAAGGGTTTCCGCAAGGGCAAGGTCCCCATGGCCCTCCTCAAGAAGCAGTACGGTCAGCGTCTGCTGGGCGAAGTCATGCAGGAAGCCATCGACGGTGCCATGTCCGAGCACTTCGAGAAGTCCGGCGATCGCCCCGCCATGCAGCCGAAGGTCGAGATGACCAACGAATCCTGGAAAGAAGGCGATGACGTCGAAGTCGCGCTGTCCTACGAGGCGCTGCCCGAGGTGCCCGAGGTCGACTTCTCCGGCGTCAAGATCGAGCGTCTGGTGGTCGAGCCTGCCGAAGCCGACGTCAACGACGCGCTGGAAAGCCTTGCCAAGAACGCCCAGACGTTCGAAGCCAAGGACGGTGCCGCCGAGAACGGCGACCAGGTCGTGTTCGACTTCCTCGGCAAGGTCGACGGCGAAGCTTTTGAGGGCGGCGCGGCCGAGGATTATCCCCTCGTGCTCGGCTCCGGCAGCTTCATCCCCGGCTTCGAAGAGCAGCTGGTCGGTGTTTCCGCCGGCGAAGAGAAGAACGTCGAGGTGTCCTTCCCCGAGGAATACCAGGCCGAGCATCTTGCCGGCAAAGCCGCCGTGTTCGAGTGCAAGGTCAAGGAAGTCAAAGCCCCTGCCGAAGCCAAGATCGACGACGAGATGGCCAAGCAGTTCGGTGCCGAGGATCTTGCCGCCCTCAAGACCCAGATCACCGACCGCCTGTCGGGCGAATACCAGGGTGCCGCCCGTCAGGTCGTCAAGCGTCAGCTTCTCGATCAACTCGACGGTCTGGTGACATTCGATCTGCCGCCTTCCCTCGTTGAGGCCGAAGCCCAGCAGATCGCACACCAGCTGTGGCACGAAGAGAACCCCGACGTTAAGGGCCATGATCACCCCGAGATCACCCCGACCGAAGAGCACAAGACGCTGGCACAGCGCCGCGTCCGCCTTGGCCTGCTGCTGGCCGAGCTGGGTCAGAAGGAAAACGTCGAAGTGACCGACGCCGAGATGACGCAGGCGATCATGAACCAGGCCCGCCAGTATCCGGGTCAGGAGCGTGAGTTCTTCCAGTTCATCCAGCAGAACCAGCAGGCCCAGCAGCAGCTGCGCGCCCCGCTGTTCGAGGACAAGGTCATCGACCTCATCCTCGACCGCGCCGAGGTCACCGACAAGACGGTCACCAAGGAAGAGCTGCAGGCCGAGGTCGAGAAGCTCGAAGACATCTGATCCGTCCCGCGGGATCGCCGAAACGAAGAGAGACAGCCCCCCGGGGCTGTCTTTTTCGTTCTGGGCCGAACTTTTTTCGACGAAACCGCGACGGAAATGCCGGGCCTGAACGTGTAAGGGGCATCACGCCGCACGATACGCCGAAGGAACGCCGTCCAATGACCCATACCGCACTTGCCCGCTGCGTCCTGCTGCCGCTGTCGCTGGCCGGCACCCCGGCAGCTGCCCATGTCGAGGCGGCGCAGTTCGCGGGCGATGCCTTCGTCGCCCCCGCCGAGATCGTGGATTGCACCCTCGTGAATGGTGATGAAAGCCAATGCCTGCGGGTGACGTTGTCGGAACGCCCCGACAGCCTGCAGATCGGGCCCTTCTGTCCCGAGACGACGGATGAGGCGGGCGGCATCTGGTACTGGAGTGGGGACAACGCGGGTCTGTATCGTTTGGATCAGGGTTTCTGGGCGCTGTTGAAGACATTGGGCTACGATTTCACCGACGGAAGCGGCGGTATCAATCAAGGCTCCCCGACCGGCGCGCGGCCCGAGGCGGACCATGCCTGTATCTCGGCCACGGAGACCGACGACGTCCGCATCACGGCCCTGATCCCCGTCGAGCCGATCAAGGCCGAGGCCGCGACCACGCTGGGCACGGTGAACAAGGTGGGAATTGCCCTCGATGGTGTGCCGATCTTCTCGGATGCGCCGACGGTCGCGATGACCGGACACCTGCCCGCGCTCGACCTCTGCGGTGGTCATGTCGATCCCGGCGGATGGTTTCACTGGCACGCCACGGCGACCGATATCGACACCGTCTACGAGGCGCAGGGCGTCGATGCGGCCTGCACGGCCCGGGTGCAGTCGGCCGGGGCCCTGTTTGCCTATGCGTTCGACGGGTATCCCATCTACGGCTCCGCCGAACCGGACGGGGGGCAGGTCACGGGACTGGATGCCTGCAACGGCCACGACAGCGAGGATCTCGGCTATCACTATCACGCGTCGGACGAATTTCCGAACCTGCCCCCCTGCCTGACGGGTGTCGTGGCCGAAGACAATTTCAGCACGACTGCCGCGGCCGGTATCGGTGCCGTCAATCCGGATGGCTCCGACGGACAGGGGGCAGGGCCCGCACGCGGGCCTGACCTTGCTGCGGCGGCTTCTATTCTGGGTGTGTCCGAACAGGCCCTCGCCGGGGCGATCAAGGACGCGGGCGGACCGCCCCCGGACCTGGAGGCGGTTGCAACCTTGCTGGACCTGTCGATAGAGGATGTCCGCGACGCGCTGGCGCCGCCAACGAACCGATAGGCCTGCGCCGGGTTACGCGCCGGGCGTGATCCGCAGGACGCGCCCGTCTGCGTAATCCGTCAGCACGATGAAGGACCCATCCGCCTGAACCTCCACGTCGCGGACGCGACCGAGGTCCATCAGCAGGCGCTCCTCCTCGGTCACGCGGTTTCCGTCTAGCGACAGGCGCACGACGCCACCCGGGTTGAGCGAGCCGATCAGCAGATCGCCGTTCCAGTCACCGAACGCCGCGCCATCGTGGAAGTCCATTCCGGCGGGTGCGATGACCGGGTCCCAGAAATAGACGGGCTGTTCCATCCCCTCGCGGACGGCTTCGCCACTGCCGACGTCGGACCCGTTGTAGTTCACGCCGTAGGAGATGACCGGCCAGCCATAGTTCAGCCCGGCTTCGGGCATGTTCAGCTCGTCCCCGCCGCGCGGTCCGTGTTCGATTGTCCACAGCGTGCCATCCGGGGCCACGGTCGCGCCCTGAATGTTGCGGTGTCCATAGGACCAGATAGTGTCCACGGCATCCGGGTTGCCCACGAACGGGTTGTCGGCGGGCACCTCACCCGTCTGCGTGACGCGGATCACCTTGCCGTAGGTCGTATCGATCTGTTGCGACAGGACACGTTCGGCCGGACGCGAATGTTCGCCCGTGGTGATTGCCACGGTCCCATCATCGAGGAAGACGACGCGGCTGCCGAAATGCATCGGCGTGGGCGACGGCGGATCCTGCACGAAGATGTCGGTGACATCCGAAACGGACGCCATGTCCTCGGCCAGAACCATCCGGGCGGCTGCGGTGGCGCTCTCGTTGCTGCCGAAGGGTTTGGCATAGGTGATGTAGATCGCGCGGCTGTCGGCGAAGTCCGGGGCAAGGGCCACGTCCAGCAGCCCGCCCTGTCGCACGGCGACGACCTCCGGCAGGCCGGTGATCGGCCCGGACAGGGTGCCGTCGGCCGCGATGTGGCGCAGGCGCCCGGCCCGCTCGGTGATCAGCCACCCCCCCGCGTCCGGCAGCGTGGCGATGCCCCACGGATGTACCAGATCGGTGGCCAGTTCCTCGATCGACAGGGTGCCGGCCGTTTCGGCGAGGGGCGCGCGGAACTGCTCGGGGAAGGCGGGGGGGAAATCGGTGTTCCTTTGCCCCCATTCATAGGCGGTCGCGGGCAGGGTGGTCAGCGCAAGGCAGATGGTCAGGATACGCATTGGGCAGGCTCCAACAGCTTCGGGTCTTGTCCAAAGCTAGCCTGCCCGCGCTGTTTGTCATCCTAGCGGGCGCGGCGGCGCGACCCGATCAGGTGGCGAAACTTCTCGCCCTGCACGGCGACATGCCCGCGCATGACGTTCGACGCCGTGGTCGCATCGCCTGCCGACAGGGCC
Source organism: Jannaschia sp. 2305UL9-9 (assembly GCF_041403465.1). NCBI lineage: Bacteria > Pseudomonadati > Pseudomonadota > Alphaproteobacteria > Rhodobacterales > Roseobacteraceae > Jannaschia > Jannaschia sp. 2305UL9-9. Next base: position 1,123,066 of record NZ_JBGEHM010000001.1, on the reverse strand, counting down.
GCGACGATCTGCTCATGCTCGTCCATGGACTGCGCGAGGCGACCGCGCAGCCGCAACTGCATCCGGCGAAAGGGTTGCAGGCGGCGATGCAGGCGCGCGGTCTCTGAGGCAAGGAAGGCATTGCCCGATTGTTCGTAGATCAGGTGATGAAATGTCTCGTTGTGGGCATAGTAGCCATCGGAATCGGATGCCTCGACCGAGGCGTGGCAGGCATCATTCGCGGAGCGCAGCGCCGTCAGGGCCGCGTCGGTAATGCGGCCCGCCGCGAGCCGGGCGCAGGTCGCCTCCAGTTCGGCCATGACCTCGAACATCTCCATCAACTCGACCGGTCCGGGTTCGCGCACGAAGACGCCGCGGCGGGGCAGCTGTTCGACCAGGCCGGATTGCGACAGCCTCTGGAATGCCTCGCGCACGGGGGTGCGGGACACGCCGAATTGCTGTGCAAGCTGCACCTCGTCCAGACGATCCCCGTCCCCATAGGCGCCGTCAAAGATCATCTTCTCCAAGGCGCGGGTGACGCGGTCGGCGTGCGTGTCCTGTGGCTGCTGTCCATCCATGCCGCCAGTCTACCCGGCACAGCACTTTGCATGCAAGATGTGATCCTTGCATGCAAGAATGTTGACATCGTATGCGCGCGCCGCCTACGACTTGTGCATCGTGGCCTCCGGGGAGGGAGGTCACCTGTTTGGGAGAGAGACACACATGAAACTGACGCTTACCGCCTCTGTCGCCGCGCTGGCCCTTGCCACCGCCGCTGCATCCGCCGCCGAACTGCGCCTGTCGCACCAGTGGTCCACCGGTGATGTCCGCCACAAGGTCGCGCAGATGATCGCCGATGACGTGGCCGCCGCCGATGTCGACCTCGATATCCGCATTTTCCCGTCCGCGTCCCTGTTCAAGGCGCGCGAGCAGTATCAGCCGCTGTCGCGTGGACAGCTGGACATGACCGTCCTGCCGCTGTCCTACGCGGGCGGCGTGCAGCCGGCCTACAACCTGACGCTTATGCCGGGCCTCGTGAAAAACCACGATCATGCCGCGCGCCTGAACGAGTCGCCCTTCATGGAAGCGATCGAGGAAAAGATGGCCGAGGATGACGTCATGGTCCTCGTTCACGGATACCTCGCTGGCGGGTTCGCGGGCAAGGACGCCTGCATCACGTCGCCGGACGACATGCCCGGCAAGCAGACCCGCGCCGCGGGCAAGGCGTTCGAACAGATGCTGGCCGGGGCAGGGGCGTCGATCGCGTCGATGGCCTCGTCCGAGATCTACAACGCGATGCAGACCGGCGTTCTGGACGCGGCCAACACCTCGTCGTCATCCTTCGTCAGCTATCGCATCTATGAGCAGGTCGCCTGCTACACGCCCGCCGGCGATTATGCCCTGTGGTTCATGTATCAGCCCCTTTTGGTCAACAAGTCGACCTTCGAGGGCCTGAGCGAGGAGCAGCAGGCCGCCCTGACGGAAGCGGCGGCCAAGGCCGAAGCCTTCTATCTCGAAGAGGCCAAGAAGCAGGATGGGGAAAGCCGTCAGGTCTTTGCCGACGCGGGCGTCGAGATCGCCGACATGACCGAGGAGGAGTTCAACGCCTGGCGCGCCCTTGCACAGGAGACGTCCTACAAGGCCTTCGTCGACGAGACGCCCGGCGGTCAGGATTTGCTCGATCTGGCCCTCGCCGTCGAGTGACGCCAACCGGGCGGGGGCATCCCCGCCCGTGCCGAACGTCCCCTCTGCGAGGGGTGTGATATTTCGTCGACGCGCCGGGGTGGTGTGTCGACGCCCGATTGAACAGCAGGAGGCCCGAGAATGTCAGGCCAGATCGCAACCCGCGTCGCGCGCGACGGCGGGAACCCCATCTTGCGGACTGTCGGCTGGATCAGCACCGCCGCCGGATGGACATCCGCCGCGATGATCGTCGCCGCCGTCGCCATCACCTGTCAGATGATCTTTGTCCGCTTCGTCCTCAACGGCTCCACCGTCTGGCAGACGGAGGCCGTGATCTACCTGATGATTGCCGCCACCCTGCTGGGCCTGCCTTACGTGCAGCGTCTGCGCGGACATGTGAACGTGGACCTGATCCCGCTTGCCCTGCCGCTTGGCGCGCGCCGGATCCTGGCCATCGCGACCCTGGCGGTCAGTGCGGGCGTCATCGCCGTGATGCTGTTCTACGCCTACGAGTTCTGGCACCTCGTGTGGACGCGCGGCTGGCGGTCCGACACGGTCTGGGGGGTCGAGCTGTGGAAGCCTTACCTCTCCCTCGTCGTCGGCCTTGCGCTGCTGCTGCTGCAACTGCTGGCCGATCTGCTGGCCGTCGTTCTGCGTATCGATGCGCCCTTTGGTCTGGAGGACTGAGATGGATCCCCTTCTGCTTGGCCTTATCGTTGCCGTCGCCACCATTCTGGTCCTGTTCTCGGGCGTATCGGTCGCCATCGGCCTGCTGATCGTCTCGGGCGGTTTCCTGCTAATCTTCGACGGGCCCCGGTCTCTCGAACTGATGCCCGAGATCATGTTCGGCAAGCTCGACAACTTCGCGCTCCTGTCTATCCCGATGTTCATCATCATGGGCGCCAGCATCGCCTCCACCCGCGCGGGCGCCGACCTCTACGAGGCGTTGGAACGCTGGATGACCCGCGTGCCCGGCGGCCTCGTGATCTCCAACCTCGGGGCCTGCGCCCTGTTCTCAGCCATGAGCGGGTCCAGCCCCGCCACCTGCGCCGCCATCGGCAAGATGGGCATCCCCGAAATGCGCAAGCGCGGCTTTCCGGACGGTGTCGCGGCCGGGTCCATCGCGGCCGGTGGCACGCTGGGCATCCTGATCCCGCCGTCGGTGACCATGATCGTCTACGGCATTGCGACCGAGGTTTCGATCGGCCGCCTGTTCCTTGCCGGTGTCTTCCCCGGCCTGCTGCTGGTCGCGCTGTTCATGGTGTGGTCGCTCTATGCGACATGGGCCAGCGGCGACACGAACCTGCTGACCCCGCGGGTCTACAGCTGGAAACAGAAGCTGGAGATCCTGCCCCGCGTGATCCCGTTCCTGCTGATCATCATCGGTGTTCTCTATGCAATGTATGGCGGGGTCGCGACGCCATCCGAAACCGCCGCCGTGGGCGCCTTGCTGTGCCTCGTGATCGCCATGGTGATCTACAAGCTGTGGTCGCCGGCCAAGCTGTGGGACGTTCTGCGGGATTCCACCCGGGAGTCGGTGATGATCCTGTTCATCATCGCGGCCGCCGGGGTGTTCAGCTACATGCTCTCGTCGCTCTACATCACGCAGAGCATCGCGGAATGGATCGGCACGCTGGAGGTCAACCGCTGGGTTCTGATGGGGGCGGTCAACGTCTTCCTGCTGATCGCCGGGTTCTTCCTGCCGCCTGTTGCCGTGATCCTGATGGCGGCGCCCATCCTGCTGCCCATCATCCTGACCGCCGGGTTCGACCCGATCTGGTTTGCCGTCGTCCTGACCATCAACATGGAGATTGGTTTGATTTCCCCACCTGTTGGCCTGAACCTGTATGTCATCAATGGCATCGCCCCCGACATCTCTCTGAAAACGATCCTCAAGGGCTCGCTTCCGTATGTTGCCTGCATGGTCATCGCGATCATCCTGCTGTGCATCTTTCCGGGCATCGCGACCTGGCTGCCGACAGCGGTGATGGGATGATGGGCCTTGGCGGACTTCTGGGGCGGGTTCTTGACCGCCCCCTGTCGCTGGGCCGTGCGGCCCCCGACGACCGCGCAATCGCGGATCTGTGCAAGGCGCTGCTGACCGAGGCGGGCGAGGCGACGGGTCTGTCCCTCGCCAAGACGATCCTCGCACGCTACGCGTCGCTGGATGATGAGGAGAAGCGTGATTTCTTCATGACCCTGGCGCGCGACATGGATGTCAACGCGGGCGCGGTTCATCAGACCATCGATGCCTACGACAGCGACCCGACCCGCGACACCTATCGCGCCTATGCCGCGGCGTCGGAGCCACCGCGACAGGAGTTGATCCGCCGCCTCAACCGGGTTCCCGGCGCGACCGCCCGCCTCGTCGCGATGCGCGCCGACCTGCTGCGCCTGACGGACCTGTCCGGTCGGCTGGGTGCGCTGGATCAGGATTTCCGGCACCTGTTTTCATCGTGGTTCAACCGCGGGTTTCTCGTGCTGTCGCCCATCGACTGGCGCAGCCCGGCCCTGATCCTCGAAAAGATCATCGCCTACGAGGCGGTGCATGACATCGCGGGCTGGGACGATCTGCGCCGCCGCCTGCAACCCGCCGACCGGCGCTGCTACGGGTTCTTCCATCCCGCCATGCCCGATGAGCCGCTGATCTTCGTCGAGGTGGCGTTGACGCGCGGCATCCCGGGTTCGGTTCAGCGCCTGTTGTCGGACAAGCGCGACCCGATCACGGCGGACGAGGCGGATACGGCGGTGTTCTATTCGATCTCCAACTGCCAGTCGGGCCTTGCGGGGATCAGCTTCGGCAACTCCCTGATCAAACAGGTGGTCGAGGATCTGGGCCGCGACCTGAAGGGCCTGAAGACCTTCGTCACCCTGTCGCCGATCCCCGGCTTCATGAAATGGCTGGGGGATCAGGATGTGTCCGCCGACCTGAGCGAGCCTGATACCCTGCGCCGTCTGACGGCGACCTACCTGCTGGATGCCAAGCGGGGGCAGGGGCCGCTCGACCCGGTTGCGCGGTTCCACCTCGGGAACGGGGCGCTGGTCCATGCCGTCCATGCCGAGGCGGACATCTCCGAGAAGGGGCGCAAGCAATCGGCTGGCGCGATGGTCAACTACCTGTATGACCCCGATCGCCTTGCCCAGAACCACGAAGCCTTGGCCACCCATGGCACAATTGCCTCCAGCGCCTCCGTGCGCTCTCTTGCCGGGGCAGGCCGGCGTTTGCTCTGAAAGACAAGACCCATGGCAAATCCACTCTTTGATACGCTGTTCGGACGTCACGCAGACAGTGACGCCCCCTTCCTGCATCTGGGCGACGGGCGCACGATCACCTATCGCGCCTTCGTTTCCATGTCGGGGCGATACGCCAACGCCCTGACCGCGCGTGGTCTTGAGGCAGGCGACCGGGTCGCAGCACAGATCGACAAATCCGCCGAGGCACTGGCCCTCTATGCGGCCTGTGCGCGGGCGGGCCTCGTGTTCCTGCCGCTCAACACGGCCTACACGGCGGATGAAGTCGGCTACTTCGTTAGCGATTCCGGTGCGGGGTTGTTCGTCTGCGACCCGCGCCGCGCGGACGACATGGCCCGCGTGGCCGCAGCAGCGGGAAGCAAGCTGGACACCTTGGGCGGTGACGGTGCGGGCACCTTGGCGGACGCGGCAGCGGCGGCGACCGATGCCTTCGATCCGGTCCCGCGCAGCGAAAGCGATCTGGCCGCCTTCCTCTATACCTCCGGCACGACGGGGCGGTCCAAGGGCGCCATGCTGAGCCAGGGAAACCTGTTGTCCAACAGCAGGACCCTGGCCGAGGCCTGGGCCTTCACCGCCGACGATGTCCTGCTGCATGCCCTGCCGATCTTTCACACACACGGTTTGTTCGTGGCCACGAATGTCACGCTGACGGCGGGCGGGTCGATGATCTTCCTGCCCAAGTTCGACCTCGACCAGATGCTCGCCCATCTGTCCAAGGCCACGACCCTAATGGGGGTGCCGACGTTCTATACCCGGATGCTGTCGGACCCGCGCTTCACCCGTGATGCGGCGGCGCATATGCGCCTGTTCGTTTCGGGGTCTGCGCCGCTTCTGGCGGAGACGCACCGCGCCTTTACCGAGCGGACGGGGCACCGCATCCTCGAACGCTATGGCATGACCGAGACGAACATGAACACGTCGAACCCCTATGACGGTGACCGGCGCCCCGGCACGGTCGGCTTGCCCCTGCCGGGGGTCGAATTGCGCGTGATGGACAACGGGTCAGAGGTCGCGCGCGGCGAGACGGGCACGATCGAGGTGCGCGGGCCGAACGTCTTCCAGGGCTATTGGAACATGCCCGAAAAGACCGCCGAGGAGTTGAGCGCCGACGGCTGGTTCATCACGGGCGACCTCGGCACGCAGTCGGAGGATGGCTATGTCACCATCGTCGGGCGCGGCAAGGACCTGATCATTTCGGGCGGGTTCAACATCTACCCCAAGGAACTGGAACTTTTGCTGGACGATCAGCCGGGTGTCCTGGAATCCGCTGTCATCGGCGTGCCGCACCCCGATTTCGGCGAAAGCCCGGTGGCGTTGCTTGTGGCGGCCCCCGGGGAAATGCCGGACCTCGATGCGATCCGTGCGACGATCAAGCGGGATCTCGCGCGGTTCAAGCATCCTGCCGTGATCGAAGTGATCGACGAATTGCCCCGCAACACGATGGGCAAGGTGCAGAAAAACGTCCTGCGCGAGCAGTACAAGGCCGTGCTGCAGGCCAGCTGACAGGCAGCTTGCCAAAAGGTGGGTGGCGACGGCGATGCCGTCACCACCCGGATCATCACAGGGCCATGCGGAACCGCAGGAACCCGGCGTCGGATGTGCCCGCCTCTTCCAGCGATACGCCGGGGACGGCATCCGCGTAGGACGCGCCACCGGGACCGGTCTCGAAGATCGCGGTGGTTCCGGGCATCGGCACGAAGGACCAGTTCGCATCGGCGCTCGGGCTGATCGTGCCCTGATCGACGATATAGCGCACGATCACATCGCGGTTCGTGTCCGGCGCCTCGAGGATGATGGTCGACCCATCCGCACCGGGGAAGGCCCCGCCGCCCGAGGCACGGTAGTTGTTCGTCGCGATCACGAATTCGGCCGCCATGTCCAGCGGGGCACCGTTGTAGGTCAGATCCACGATCCGGTTCGCATCCGGGGCCACGACCGTGCCATCGCTGTCGAAGCGCGCGGGCTGCGACAGGTCGATCCGATAGCTGACGCCATCGATGACGTCGAAGTTGTAGCTCGGGAACTCGGGGTTCAGAAGGACGGCATCCTGTGCGCCTGCCGTGACCTGATTGAACATGCCCGCCGACCGTTCCAGCCAATCCTTGACCTGCTGACCCGTAACGCGGACGGCGCGCACCGTGTTCGGATACAGGTACAGGTCGGCCACGTTGCGGATGGCAACGTCCCCTGCAGGCACATCGGTGTAATACTCGGGGCCGCCCCGGCCACCGGCCTTGAAGGGGGCTGCCGCCGACAGGATCGGCAGGCCCGCATGTTCCGTGCCTGCCAGAAGCTGTTCGACATACCATTTCTGCGCGATGGACACGATCTGCACCGACGGGTCATCGGCCACCAGCGCGAAATAGGAATGCAGCGGCGCATCGGTCTTGCCGACGGCGCGGCGCACATAGGCCAGCGTGGCCTCGTGGTCATCGCGGGTGGCGTCCAGCACGGCCGCCTCGCTTTCGACCTGGGGTTGCCAGGAGCGATCCTCCTGCCGCAGGGCGATCGGACGCAGTTCCGACGTCGAGGCAGCGACGCGCCACGCACCCCCCTCCCGTTCCAGCATCAGGTCGATCAGGCCCATGTGGCTGCCCCAGAAGCCGGGCATGACGGCGGGTTTGCCGTGGATCGTGCCCGAGGCGGCATCGACGCCCGCGATCCCCTCATAGGCGCTGCCGGGGAACTCCCGGTGGTGGTGGCCGGTCAGAACCACATCGATGCCGGGGACGGCGGCCAGCGGGACGGATGCGTTCTCCATCATCTCCGATTCCTCGGCCGCGCCGATGCCCGAATGGGACAGGGCGATGACGATGTCCGCCCCCTGTTCGCGCATCTGCGGAACATAGGCGCGGGCGGCGTCGAGGATGTCGCGCACCTGGACGTTGCCCTCGAGGTGACGGCGGTCCCACTGCATGATCTGTGGCGGGGTGAAACCGATGATCCCGATCTTGATCGGGTGTTCCGCCCCGGCGCCATCGACGATCATGCGGTCCAGAATGACGTATGGCGGCAGCAGGGTCGTATCCTGCGCGGGGGCGGCGCCCATCTGTGTTGCCACGTTCGACAGGACAACGGGGAAATCCGCACCGGCCAGCGATTTCATCAGGAAGTCTAGGCCGTAGTTGAACTCATGGTTGCCGACCGTCGCGCCATCGAACCCGACGGCATTCATCGCGGCGATGACGGGGTGCAGGTCGCCCTCCTTCATGCCCCGCTCATAGGCCATGTAGTCGCCCATCGGGTTGCCCTGAAGGAAGTCGCCATTGTCCAGAACGAGGCTGTTGCCCGCCTCGGCGCGCACCTCTTCGATGAGGGCGGCGGTGCGGGCAAGGCCGACGGTGTCGACCGGACGGTCGCCGTAGTAGTCGTAGGGCCAGACATGCACGTGCAGATCCGTCGTTTCGGCGATACGCAGGTGGGCCTGGTTCGCCTGGGCCCGCGCGGCGAACGGATGCACCATCAGAAGGCCCGCGGCCCCCGCGGTCGTTGTGGAAAGGAAACGGCGGCGCGTGAGGGTCATGGGTCTCTCCTGTCAGAATCAGCCGGCCCACCCTTCGCCCGGTTTGGTAACAGAAGAACAACAGACATATCGAACGCGGATGGAACGCTGGGCGCAGGATGCAAGTTGTCAGGGTAAGCTGCAAGCAAAGGAGACACCGATGTCCATCAAGGAAATGATCGCCGAGCACCCGGACGTCGCCGGCCATGACAACGAATACCTGACGCAGGCGGTCCGCTATGCCATGCTGTGTGCCGCGATCTGCAACTCCTGCGCCGATGCCTGCGCCGCCGAACCCGATGCGAACGAACGCGGCGACTGCATCCGCAAATGCAACGATTGCGCCGACATCTGCACGGCCACGTACCGCGTCGCCAGCCGCCGCACCGGCGGGAACGAGGCCATTCTGAAATCGATGCTGACGCTGTGCGTCGAGGCCTGCGAAACCTGCGCCGAGATGTGCGAAGGCATGGACGACGACCATTGCAAACGCTGTGCGAAGATGTGCCGCGAATGCGCCGAGGATTGCCGTAAGGCAGCGGCGAACCTGTAGGCCATACGCCTGCCGGGCCTGACCGGGTGGTTCCCGGTCCGCGGCAGCATGATCCAAAAACGACGAAAGGCCGCCCTTCGACGGGGCGGCCTTTCGCGATTTCTATCGAGATACGATCAGCTGGGCTGCTCGTCGCCGTCCTGGCCCTCGGGCGTGGCGACGGGGCCATCGTCTTCGAACTCATCGGCGGCACCGCCGATATCGTCGAACAGCTCCGAGATCTCGAACTCGGCTGCGGCTTCTTCTTCCGCGGCCAGTTCCTGGATCGACTTGCCGGCGGCCTGAAGCTCGGCCTCTTCGGGCGAACGCGCGACGTTCAGCTCGATCTCGACCTCGACTTCGGGGTGCAGCTTGACGGTGACCGTGTGGATCCCGAGGTCCTTGATCGGCGCCTGCAGGGCGACCTGACCGCGCGAAACGGTGAACCCGCCGTCGGTTGCGGCTTCGGCGGCGTCACGCGTGGTGACGGAGCCATAGAGCGACCCGGCGTCCGAGGCCTGACGGATGATGACGAACTGCTGGCCAGCCAGCTTCTCGCCCATCGCATCGGCTTCTTTCTTGGACTCGAGGTTCTCGGCAACCAGCTGGGCCTTGCGACCCTCGAAGGCGGCGACATTGGCCTCGGAGGCCGACAGCGCCTTGCCCTGCGGCAACAGGTAGTTGCGCGCATAGCCCGGCTTCACGTCGACGACTTCGCCCATCTGGCCCAGCTTGGCCACACGTTCCAGAAGGATAACATGCATCTGCTCGTCTCCTTATTTCACGGCGTAGGGCAGCAGGGCCAGGAACCGGGCGCGCTTGATCGCCTTGGCGAGGCGGCGCTGGTTCTTGGCCGAGACGGCGGTGATACGGGCGGGCACGATCTTGCCGCGTTCGCTGATGTAGCGTTGCAGCAGGCGGGTGTCCTTGTAGTCGATCTTCGGGGCGTTGGGGCCCTCGAACGGATCGGTCTTACGGCGGCGGAAAAACGGCTTGGCTCCCATGATCCGGGCCCTCCTTTAACGGCGCTCGCGGCGTTCGCCGCGTTCGGGGCGCTCATCGCGCTTCTGCATCTGGACCGACGGGCCCTCTTCGTGGGCGTCGACCTTGATGGTCAGGACGCGCATCACGTCGTCATGCAGACGGGCAAGACGCTCCATCTCCTGAACGGCGGACGACGGTGCGTCGGTGCGCAGGAACGCGTAATGGCCCTTGCGGTTCTTGTTGATCTTGTAGGCCATGGTCTTCACGCCCCAGTACTCGCTCATCACGACGGAACCGCCGTTGTCCGCGAGGACGGTGCTGAAGTGTTCGACAAGGCCTTCGGCCTGCGCGCTGGACAGGTCCTGGCGCGAGATCATCACATGCTCATAGAGCGGCATGGTCACTCCTGTTTTTGTAACGCGTGTTTCATAGTCCGGACAAAACCCGTCAGCCGGACACGAGAGACCACGCGGGGCAATCGGTATGACGGGTCCGTGCGCGTATAGCGATCTGCAACGGATGCGCAAGCGGCCTCTCGCCATGTCACGCCGCAAGACGCACATATCAGCGTCCCGCAAGGGGGGCACGTTTGGCGCAGGATGCCGATCCTGCGCGTCCGGGCCGATCGCATGGTCGACGGCCCATCACGGGCGCCCCCGTGCGGCGCCATCCGACCCGCGACAACATTCCTGTCGCACGAAAAAAGGGGCCGCTGGTTGCGGCCCCTCGAGGTCTGATCGACCAATCGTGGTGGTGATCAGTTCCACCAACCTTCGTCCACGGACGGCAGCTCTTCCAGCTGCTCTTCGCTCATCCGCGTCACGAAGCTGTAGGAGCGGTCGTCGACGGGCACGAGGCGCACGTCGTCGGTGCGCAGCATGACGTGCTTGTCACCGATGTCGAGAAAACCGCCGACCTCTGCGACGATGCCGACCATCTGGCCGCTCTTGTCGAGGATGACGTCTTCGATCTCACCGATCTGGGCATAATCGTCGGCCCAGTTCATCGCGTCCCAGGAGGCGTTGTCCGTGTCCATCCAGTCCGTCTCGTTGTAGACGGAGGAGATGGAGTAGATCGGCCCGCCGGTGATGTCGCGGGTGCGGATCAGGTCGGTCATGTCCTCGGACATGCTGTGTGCGTCGGCGAGGGCGGGACCCGCGGCGGACAGCGTGGCGGCGACGGCGGCAATGGCGGCGGTGCTTGTGATATTCTTGAGCATTTGCAGGTGCCTTTCCAGTTGTTTGCATTGTCCTCACAACGCATGCCCCACCACACATTGTTCCGAGGTTTTCTGAACTTTCTGTCAGGCGGGTGCACAGACGCACATGATCTGTTGGCAGGGTCGGCTTTGCCTTCCTGCCCGGACGCGGCATGTTCCGCCGTGTAACGCCGACACCCAGCCACGGAGGACATCATGTTCCGCACCACCCTTGCCGCCGCCCTGTTGCTTGCCGCCCCCGCAGTCGCGGAGTCGGAGACCTATGAGGTCGACGCCAGCCACGCACAGACGCTCTTCAGCTACACCCACCTCGGTTTCTCGACGACCTTCGGGATGTTCTCGGGTTGGGAAGGGACGATCGAATTCGACGCCGACGCGCCCGAGAATTCCTCGGTCGAGGTGTCGATCCCCGCAACGGCGATGTTCACCGGATGGGAACAGCGTGACGCGCATTTCTCCTCGCCCGATTTCCTCGACGTGGCCGAAAACGACATGGTCCGCTTCGTGTCGACCGGGATCGAAGTGACCGGCGAGGATACGGCGCTGATCACCGGCGATCTGACCCTTGGGGGCGTGACGAACGAGATCGTGCTTGATGCCAAGCTGAACCAGACGGGCAACCACCCGCAGATGCAGAAGCCATGGATCGGCTTCGACGCGACGACCACTCTGCTGCGCTCGGACTTCGATGCCGGCGCCTTTGCGCCCTTCGTGTCGGACGAGGTCGAGGTGACCATCTCCATCGAGGCCGGCAAAGCCGACGCCTGAACCGGTTCAAAAGAACAGAAAGGGCGGCCCGCAGGTTGGGCCGCCCTTTTTCGTTCACGGACCACGTGTGTGCGGTCGTCGGAGGATCGTCAGAAGAACGCCTGCAGCCCCGTCTGGGCCCGCCCGAGAATCAGGGCATGCACGTCGTGCGTGCCTTCATAGGTGTTCACCGTCTCGAGGTTCATCATGTGGCGGATGACCTGATATTCCTCGGAAATGCCGTTGCCGCCGTGCATGTCCCGCGACAGGCGCGCGATATCGAGGGCCTTGCCGCAATTGTTGCGCTTGATCAGGCTGATCATCTCGGGCGCGGCGCGGCCCGTGTCCATCAATCGTCCGACGCGCAGACAGGCCTGCAGGCCCAGCGCGATTTCCGTCTGCATGTCCGCCAGCTTCTTTTGGAACAGCTGCGTCTGCGCGAGGGGCTTGCCGAACTGCTTGCGGTCCAACCCGTATTGCCGTGCCGCCTGCCAGCAGAACTCGGCCGCGCCCATGACGCCCCAGCCGATGCCGTAGCGCGCGCGGTTAAGACAGCCGAACGGCCCCTTCAGGCCCTGCACATTGGGCAGCAGGGCATCCTCGCCGACCTCGACGCCGTCCATGACGATCTCGCCCGTGGTCGAGGCGCGCAACGATTGCTTGCCACCGATCTTCGGTGCGCTCAGGCCCGGCATCCCCTTTTCGAGGATAAAGCCCCGGATCTTGCCGCCGTGATCGTCCGACTTGGCCCAGACGACGAAGACGTCCGCGAAGGGGGCGTTCGAGATCCACATCTTGGAACCCGTCAACCGATAGCCGGTCGCCGTCTTCTCGGCGCGCGTCTTCATGCCGGCAGGATCGGACCCCGCGTCCGGCTCCGTCAGGCCGAAACAGCCGATAAGCGTCCCGGCGGCAAGGCCGGGCAGGTATTTCCTGCGCTGGTCTTCGGATCCGTAGGCGTGGATCGGATACATTACGAGCGACGATTGCACCGACATCATGCTGCGATAGCCGGAATCCACGCGCTCGATTTCCCGCGCGACAAGGCCATAGGTGACATAGCTGCCGCCAAGGCCGCCGTATTCCTCGGGAATGGTCACGCCCAGCAGGCCGGCGGCCCCCATCTGTGGGAACAGGCCCGGGTTGACCGTCTCTTCGGCATAGGCCTGCCTGACGATCGGGGCGAGGGCGGTATCCGCAAACTCCTTGGCGGCGTCGCGCAGCATCCGTTCGTCTTCGTCCAGCTGATCTTCCAGCAAAAAGGGATCCGTCCAGTCGAATTGACCCAGATCGGGGCCGAAGCCCTGTGCCGATACATCCTTCATGACGTCCTCCACGCGCTGCTGTTGGGGATGACGTATCCGCTGCGGACCGGCCGCGCAACGTGGCGCAACGCCACCGCCCACGGGCACCCATGCAAGGCGCGGGCGACCGCGCACAGGCGGATGGCGCCCGATGATATCCGATAACCATGCGCTGTATTGGAACTGCGCAGGGCCAATGGTGTTTGTTTGGCAGACTATCATTTGGGAGACTCCACATGCGCACTGCCCTTCGCTCTGCGACGGCCCTGACGACCAGCGTCACGATCGCGCTCATTCCGGCCGTTGCGCCGGCACAATCCCTGACCGTGCCGGAGGCGCAGACGGAATGCCTGGCCGCCGGGGTCCAGGTTGGAGAAGGCCGCGTCGACGCCTGCATCCAGGCCCTTCTGGCCGGACAGGACCTGTCGGCCGCCGCCGCGGCCGGGGGCGTCACGCCAGCCGATGAACCTGCGCTGACGGTTCCTGCGGCACAGCAGCAGTGTCTCGACGCGGGCGTGCAGGTCGGCGCCGGTCGGGTGGACGCTTGCATCGGATCCCTGATGGCGGGCGCGGGCATTCAGGATGCCGTTGCAGCCGGCAATCAGGCGGGCGCCGAGGCCGAAGCCGCCGCCCAGGCGGATGCGGAACGGGCCGCTGCTGCGGCCGCCGCCGAGGCAGAAGCCGAGGCGAACCGTGAAGCCGCCGCCCGCGAAGCCGAGGCCGATGCCGCACGCCAAGCGCAAGCCGAGCGGGATGCGCAGGCCGAGCGCGAGGCCGCCGCCGCGCGCGAGGCGCAGGCCGCACGGGATGCCGAGGCGGCATTGACCGTGCCGCAAGCGCAGCAGCAGTGCCTCGATGCCGGAGTCGAAGTGGGTGAAGGCCGTGTCGATGCCTGCATCACCACCCTGATGTCGGGGGCTGATCTGCAGGCAGGGATCGAAGCCGCCGCTGCCCGCGACCGGGCGTTGGAAAGCCGTCTCGCGGATGAAGTCGCGGCCCGTGGCGCACCGACCCTGAGCGCCGAGCAGCAGGAAGCCGCGCAGCGGACCGCCGACGCGCTCTTCTCCGGTGGTGATCGCGGCGGAGAGGAAGCCCCCGCCGCCGCCGCGTCCGGTGGTTCGCAAGGAACGGTGACGGAGCAGACCGTGACCGATGCCGACGTGCGCAGCTCCTCCGAGGATTTCGAGACCGGTGCTGTTGAATCCTCCGATGGTGGCGGCTTGTCGAACGCTCAGAAATTCGCCCTTGGTGCCTTGGGTGCACTTGCGGTCGGCACCGTCCTGAACAGTCGGAACCGCGTCGTGTCCAACTCCGGCGACAGGGTCGTTGTTCAACAGGATGATGGCGCGCTGACCGTCCTCAAGGATGACGATGCCCTGCTTCGTCAGGCCGGGTCGAACGTGCGCACCGAAAGCTTCGACGACGGCTCTACCCGGACGATCGTCACCCGCGAGGATGGCAGCCAGGTCATCACCGTGCGTGATGCATCGCTTCGGGTTCTGCGCCGTGTGCTGGTCCAGACGGACGGATCGGAATATACCCTGATCGACGACACCGAGGAGGTCGCGCCGGTCGATGTGGCGTCCCTGCCGGTGGCCCCGGTCGTGTCCACCGGGCAGGGGGATGACCCCCTTCGTGCGGCCTTGCGGCGCGAAGCCGGGCTTGATCGTCGCTTCAGCCTTGCACAGGTGCGCAACATTTCCGAGGTGCGCGCACTTGCGCCTGCGTTCGAGGTCAGCGAAGTCACCTTCGCCAGCGGATCCGCCGCGATCACGCCGGAGCAGGCCGGTAACCTGACCGGCCTCGCCCGTGAGGTTCTGGCGGCCATCCGGGCCAACCCGCGCGAGGTTTTCCTGATCGAAGGGCATACCGATGCGGTCGGGGATGCGGCCTACAACCTTGCCCTGTCGGACCGCCGTGCCGAAACGCTGGCCCTGGCCCTGAACGAGTATTTCGACGTGCCGGTCGAGAACATGGTCGTCCAAGGCTACGGTGAGCGGTTCCTGAAGGTGTCGACACAGGCGGATGAGCGCGCGAACCGTCGCGCGACCGTGCGCCAGATCACGCAACTGTTGCAGACGGCTGCGGCCGAGTGATCTGGCGGCAGGGGGTCTTGTGACCCACGCGTCCCTCCGTCATCGTGATTGGCGGAGGGACGCCATGACACAGCTGGATGATGCGCCCGCGGCGGCGTTGACGTGGGCGCAGGCGGGCAGGGGGGCAGCCCTTGCCACGGTTATCGACACCTGGGGCAGCGCCCCGCGCCCGCGCGGTGCGCAGCTTGCGATCTCGGACGAGGCGGAACTGGTCGGATCGGTGTCCGGCGGCTGCGTCGAAGGGGCCGTGGTGGCCGAGGCGCTGGACGCCATGACCGACGGGCGGCACCGGATTCTCGAATACGGCGTGTCCGACGACGATGCCTTTGCCGTCGGGCTGGCTTGTGGCGGGACCATCCGCATCCTTCTCGAACCGGTCGGGCCCGCGCTGTCGGTCGACATCCTGTCCGACCTCGTCGCCCTCCGTGCCCGGTCCGAGGCGGTGGGGCAGGCGGTCGACCTGACAACCGGGGCCACCCACCTTGTCACGGGCGCGGACATCCGGCCGCGCCTGCAGACAGGTCGAAGCGGGTTCATGGACGACAACCCGGACGTCTTCGTCACCCTGCATGCCCCCCCGCTGCGCCTTGCCGTCGTCGGCGGTGTGCATATCGCACAGGCGCTGGTCCCCATGGCGCGGCTGACCGGTTACGCCCCCACCGTCATCGACCCGAGGGAGGCTTTTGCCACGCCGGCCCGGTTTCCCGACACGGTGCTCAGCCATGACTGGCCCGACGCCGCGATGCGCACCTTCGCGCCCGACGCGCGGTCGGCAGTCGTGTTGCTGACCCACGACCCCAAGCTCGATGACCCCGCCCTGATCGAGGCACTGGCCTCCGATGCCTTCTACATCGGGGCGCTGGGGTCCCGTCGCACCCACGCAAAGCGGCAGGAACGGTTGCAGGCGGCGGGCATTCCGGCCGATCAGATTGCCCGCATCGATGCGCCCGTGGGCCTCGATATCGGCGCGGCCTCGCCCGCGGAAATCGCCGTTGCCATCCTCGGCGCGATGACGCGGGCCTTGCGTCGGGGATGAGGTTCGGTCGGGTTCCGCTGTCCGAGGCGCTGGGGGCCATCCTTGCGCATTCCGTGTCCACGCCCGGTGGGCGTCTGCGCAAGGGCAAGGTTCTGGATGGTGACGATCTGGCCACCTTGGCGGCAGCCGGGCAGACGAACCCGATCGTTGCGCGCCTCGACGCCGGCGACATAGAGGAAAACGCCGCTGCGGCCCGGCTTGCCGCCGCCCTGTGCGGCGATGGGTTGGCGCGGCGCGATGCCTTCACCGGGCGCGCAAACCTGCACGCCGAGGGGCCGGGCCTTTTGCGTATCGACCGCGCGGCGATTGCCGCCGTGAATGCAATCGACCCGATGATCACCGTCGCGACCCTGCCGGAATGGCAGCGTATGGCCCCGGGCACCATGGCCGCGACCGTCAAGATCATCGCCTATGGTGTGTCAAAGCGTGCCTTGTCGGCCGCCTGCGAAGCGGGGGCAGGGGCCCTGTCGCGGGCTGTCCCCGCGTTGTCGAAGGCCGAGTTGATCGTGACCACGCTGGACGCGGCGGCGGAGGCGCCCGGGGTGGACGCCGTTGTCGACCGCCTGCGTCGGCTGGATGTGACGGTATCGACCCGTCAGGTGCCGCATGACGCCGATGCCCTGGCTGCGGCCTTGGCCGATGGGCACGCACCGCTGCGCCTGATCCTGACGGCTTCGGCCACGTCGGATCCGCGAGACGTGGGACCCACCGCCCTCGGACAGGCCGGTGGGGTGCTGACGCGCTTCGGAATGCCGGTCGATCCGGGCAACTTGCTGTTTCTCGGCACGCTTGGGGCGGATGCCGTGATCGGCCTGCCGGGGTGCGCACGGTCACCCGCCCTGAACGGTGCGGATTGGGTTCTGGAACGCATCGTCTGCGGCGTGCCCGTGGAGTCGGCGGATATTGCCGCCATGGGTGTTGGCGGCCTGCTCAAGGAGATACCGACACGGCCGCAGCCCCGCGAACGCCGCCGCTGACCCGCAGGCGACCGCGCGGGCAATCCCGGCGCGGCAACTGCACTTTCGGCATTTCCCGATGCGGCCGCCTGTGGTTACGTGATCTCAAATGTCAGGAGGACCGCAGATGACAGACGTCACCATGACCGTAAACGGCACGGCCCGTTCCGCCCCGGCAGAGGGCCGCACCCTGCTTGTCGACTGGTTGCGCGATGGTCTGCACCTGACCGGCACCCATGTCGGCTGTGACACGTCGCAATGCGGGGCCTGCGTCGTCCATCTGGATGGCGCCCCGGTCAAGGCCTGCACCGTCCTCGCTCAGGAAGTCGAGGGCGCGGAGATCACGACCATCGAGGGCATGGCCGCCCCGGATGGCACGCTGGGCAAGGTTCAGGCCGCGTTTCAGGAACACCACGGTCTGCAATGCGGTTTCTGCACCTCGGGGATGGTAATGGCGGCGGCCGCGCTGCTCGAGGAAAACCCCACGCCCACCGAGGAAGAGGTGCGCCACTACCTTGAGGGGAACATCTGCCGCTGCACCGGTTACCACAACATCGTCAAATCCGTCCTCGCGGCCAGCGGGCAGTCGGTCGAGCCCGTCGCAGGTTGACCGCAGCCCCTGCCACCGGCCCGCGATCCGGCCTGCGCCCCCACGTTTCAGGAGACCCCAGATGTATCCATTCGACCTGACCCGACCCAAGACCATCGCAGATGCGGTTGCCGCCCTTGCGGACGAGGACGCGCAGGCCCTTGGCGGCGGACAGACCCTTTTGCCCACGATGAAGGCGCGATTGGCCCAGATGGACCGGCTTGTCGCGCTGTCCGGCATCCCGGAGATCAGGGGCATCTGTCGCGACGATGCGGGCCGGGTCTGCATCGGCGGCGGCACACCCCATGCAGAGGTGGCGCGTGGCTGTGTGGACAGCTATCCGGCGCTTGCCGCGCTGGCGGGGCGCATCGGCGACCCGGCGGTCCGGACACGGGGCACCATCGGCGGCAGCCTTGCCAACAACGATCCCTCGGCCTGCTATCCGGCGGCGGTCCTTGCGTCGGACGCGACGGTCGTGACGAACGCGAGGGAAATCGCGGCGGACGACTTTTTCGACGGAATGTTCGCGACCGATCTGGAGGAAGGCGAGATCATCACCGAGGTGCGCTTCCCCGTGCCGCAGGCCGCTGCCTACGAGAAGTTCCTGCAACCCGCGTCACGCTTTGCATTGGTCGGGGTCTATGTCGCGCGTTTCACCGACGGGGTGCGCGTCGCCGTCACCGGTGCCTCGGGGGACGGGGTGTTCCGCTGGTCGGAGGCCGAGGACGCCTTGAGCAGCGATTTTTCCGCCGCCGCGCTGTCCGGTCTTGCCGACCTCGATGCGGAGGAGATGATTTCCGACGTGCACGGATCGGGCACCTACCGGGCGCATCTGGTGCGCGTGATGACCGCGCGGGCCGTCGCCGCCGCATCCTGAGCGTTCCGTATCGGCCCGTTGAAGGGCTGATACCTGTCCGGCGACGGCGGGGCCCGTGATGCCCGGGCCCCGCCGTCGCAATCTTCAACCCTGACCGACGCCCGTCCTGCGTTTAATGCGGGCGCGCGGGCCGCATGGAGCCGTGTATCCGTGGGCATGAACGAAGATGGAAAGATGAATCGACAAAACCGGATTTCCGGTTTATTGGATTCGTCATGAAGCTTGATACAGATACCGCCGCCGAGGCGCTTGCCGCTCTGGGCCATCCGGCCCGCCTGTCCATCTTCCGCCTGCTCGTGCGCGCCGGCCCTGACGGTCTGCGTGTGGGCGATCTGGCCGCGCATCTCGATCTTGCGCCGTCGACTTTGGCCCATCACCTGCGCGCGCTTGTTCAGGCGGGGCTCGTCAATCAGACGCGGCATGGCCGCGAGGTGCGCTGCGATGTGGATTTCGCGGCGACGCGGGGCCTTCTGGGTTTCCTTACCGAAGAATGCTGCACCGGGGTGCGTCTGTCGCGCGACGCCGCTGCCTGACCCTGTCCCCCTTCAAAGCGAGCCTTTGTCATGACTGACCTGTCCAGTTCCCCGCGTCTTCAAAGTTGGCTGCCGCTGTGGCGCGAGCATCGTGTCTGGGCAGCCGTCGCCCTGATCCTGGCGGGTCTGGCCGTGGTGTCGCCGTCGCAGGCGCTGACCTCGCTGACCTTCACCATCGACGCGTTGGTCGGGACGGCGCCGTTCCTGCTGCTGTCGGTCGCGATCGCGGCCTATGCGTCGGCCAGCGGGGCCGATAACCTGATCGCCAAGGCGTTTTCCGGCGCCCCCGTCCTGATGGTCGCGGTCGCTGCCCTTGTCGGCGCAGTCTCTCCTTTCTGTTCCTGCGGCGTGATCCCCCTTATCGCGGCCCTGCTGGCGATGGGCGTCCCGCTGAGCGCGGTCATGGCATTCTGGTTGGCGTCGCCCATCATGGACCCGTCGATGTTCGCCTTGACCGTCGGCGTCCTCGGGTGGGAGTTCGCGGTGGCCAAGACCGTGGCGGCCATCGGTCTCGGTCTTCTGGGGGGGTATGTGACGATGCTGTTGATGCGCGCCGGGCTGATGACGCGCCCCCTGCGCGCGGGTGTCGGCGATGGTGGATGCGGTGCCTCCTCCGTGCGCGCGCCGAAGCCTGTCGTCTGGCGGTTCTGGACAGATGACGACCGCCGGGCAAGGTTCGGGCGAGAGGCGCTTCGCACGACGCTGTTCCTTGCCAAATGGCTGACCCTCGCCTTTTTGCTGGAAAGCCTCATGCTGGCGTATATCCCGGCCGAGACGATCACGGGCCTCTTGGGCGGGGACGGTATCGGCACCGTCGTGATCGCATCCGCCGTCGGCGTGCCGGCCTACCTCAACGGGTACGCGGCCCTGCCGCTGGTCGGTGGTCTGATCGAGCAGGGCATGGCGCCGGGGGCCGGTCTGGCGTTCCTCGTCGCCGGTGGCGTCAGTTCCCTGCCGGCGGCCATCGCGGTCTGGGCCCTGGCGCGGCCACGGGTCTTTGTGCTCTACCTCGGGTTGGCGTTTGCCGGATCCATCACGGCGGGCCTGATCTATGGGGTCGTTGCCTGATTGCAGGGCCCGGACAGGCCCAACAAAAAAGGGCACCCAACCGGGTGCCCCTTCATATTCGTTCCGACTGATGTCAGCGGCTGTTCGGGCCGATCATCATGACCATCTGGCGGCCTTCCATCTTGGGGAAGTTCTCGACCTTGCCGATCTCGTCGGTGTCCTTGGCCACACGTTCCAGCAGTTCCCGTCCGAGGTTCTGGTGCGCCATCTCGCGGCCGCGGAACCGCAGGGTCACCTTGACCTTGTCCCCGGCTTCCAGGAACTTCATCACGTTGCGCATCTTGACGTCATAATCATGCGTGTCGGTGTTGGGGCGGAACTTCACCTCCTTCACCTCGATGATCTTCTGCTTCTTGCGCGCCTCGGCTTCCTTCTTCTGGGTCTCGTACTTGTACTTTCCGAAATCCATGATCTTGCACACGGGCGGCGTGGCGTTCGGGCTGATCTCGACCAGGTCAAGGCCTGCGTCTTCCGCCATCTGGCGGGCGCGGGCGGGGCTGACGACGCCGACGTTTTCGCCTTCGGCGCCGATCAGGCGGATTTCAACCGCACGGATACGGTCGTTGACGCGGGGGCCGGTGTCGCGCTGCGGAGGCGCATTGTGAGGTCTGCGGGCGATGATCGTGTTCCTTTTGATCATTGAATGAGGGCTGCAAGATAGCCCTTCCGGCCCTTTTCTTCAAGCGGCAAGGGCACTCGGAGGGAACAACACGGCCGCTTTGTCGTTGAAGGTATGAGGCTACTACGTCAAGAGACATCACGCCCGTGAATCGCACCCCTTGAGGAGACACCGCATGTCCCGCAACCTAATCGTCGGCATTGCCGTTTTGATTGTCGCCGCTCTGGCCTGGATCGTCATAGGCCGGATGAATCAGGATGAGATCGTCGCCGAGACACCCGAGCCCGCCGCCGTCGAGACACCAACGGTCGCAGAGACCGAGGCAGAGGTCGAGGACGCAGCCGAAGCCGTAGAGGCGGAGGTCGACGAAGCCGGCGACGAGGCCGCCGCTGCCGCTGATTCGGCCGTCGAAGCCGCGGAAGAGGCCGCCGACGATGCTGCCGCAGCCGCGGACGATGCCGCCACCGCCATCGGCGAAGCGGCTGACAACGCAGGCGAAGGCGCCGCCGCCCTGCTGGATGACACGGCCACTGCTGCCGATGCCGCCATGGAAGACGCCGAGGCCGCCTTGGCCGACGCTGTCGAGGAGACGTCCGAAGCGCTGGAGGAAACGACGTCCGTGCTTGAAACCGGCGCGGAAGAAGCCGCCGCCGAGGCAGACGCTGCTGTCGACGCGACGGCCGAAGCCGCAGAAGAAGCTGCGACGGATGCCGCAGAGGCGGCCGAAAACGCGGCGACGGACGCGGCCGAAGCCGCCGATGCCGCCACGGATGGTGTGGCCGAAGCCGTCGAGGAGACCTCGGAGGCCGTGACGGACGGCGCCGATGTGATCGAGACCGAGGTTCCCATCCAGCCGGCAACCGAGGCCCCCGTGACCGAAACCCCCGTGACCGAGGCCCCTGAAGTCGAGGCCCCCGAGGTCGAAGCCGTGGAAGAAGCCGCCGACACCGCCGTGTCCGGCACCGAAGAGGCCGCGACCGAAGCGCCCGTCGCCGAGGAAACCGTCGTCGAGGAAAGCACCGTCACCGAGGATGCGACCGTCGATGCGGACCCGTCCATCACGGATCCGGTCGAGGCGGCACCGTCGGATGCCCTGACCGAAGAGGTCGTGCCGTCCACCGCCGATACGGTCGATCAGGGCGTGGATGCCACGTCCGATACCCTGACGACGGATTCGGCTGATGCCGCTGTCGCCCCGGCCAGCGAGGCGGAGCTGTCGGAGTTGCTGACGCCCGAGACCTTCGACGCGGATGCGATCCTTGCCTATGTCGATGATGCGGACCTGAACCCGCTTGCCAAGACGGCCGTTCGGACCGCCATCGAGCAGGCCCGCGACAACCCGGAGTTCGTGGACGCCGCGATCACCGCAGTGCGCAGCCAGTTCGGCCTCGAGTAAAACGTTCCCAAAACGCAAAAGGGCCGCGCCATCCTGACGATGGCGCGGCCCTCTTTGTGTGTGGCGGTGCTCGTCGGGCCGATCAGCCGACGAAAGCTTTTTCCACGACGTAGTGCTTGGGCTCCGAGTTGGCGCCTTCCTCAAGGCCATATCCTTCGAGGATTGCCTTGATGTCGGTGTTCAGGCCAAGGGATCCGCAGACCATCGCACGATCGGTTTCCGGCGAAATGCCGTCGATCCCGAGGTCGGCGAACACCGTGCCATCGGTCAGCAGGTCCGTGATACGGCCCATCTTGGGGCTTTGTTCGCGCGTTGTTGTCGGATAGTAGGTCAGCTTCGCGAGGTTCTCCTCGCCCAGCAACTCACCCAGCATCTCGTCGCTGCGGATCTCCTCGATCAGCTTGCGACCGTATTCCAGCTCGGCGACGTCGCGAACGGTGTGGGTGATGATGACCTGCTCGTAATCCTCGAATGTCTGCGGATCGCGCAGCAGCGAGGCAAAGGGCGCAAAGCCGGTGCCGGTGGCAAAGAACCACAACCGCTTGCCCGGAAGCAGGGCATCATGGACCAGCGTGCCGACGGGCTTGGGCCGCAGGATGATCTGATCGCCAGGTTTTATATGCTGCAACTTCGACGTCAGGGGGCCGTCCTGCACCTTGATCGAGTAGAACTCCAACTCCTCGTCCCAGCTGGGCGAGGCGATGGAATAAGCCCGCAGAAGCGGCTTCTGCTTGCCGGTCTTCGGGTTCACGTCCCCCATCAGGCCGATCATCACGAATTCGCCCGACCGGAACCGCAGGGATGCGGGGCGGGTCACGCGAAAGCTGAACAGCCGGTCGGTCCAATGGGTCACGGATGTCACCGTCTGCGCATCGGGCAGAACCGGCGTCGCGGTGGCGTTGATGGGGGCTGCGGTGTCTTGGGTCACTGGGCTATGCTCGGTCATGGCAATTCGGGCGCAATCTGCACCCCTCCGGTTCATCTAGTCGTTGATCTGAGTCAGGGAAAGGCGTGGCCGGTCAGCCGGCACGCCGCCGTCCCAGACGCGATTGGTAGTCGTGGGCCTGCCAGTCGGCACGCGCGCGCCACTGATCCTCGGGCTGACGGGCGGCCAGCGTGTCGTCGATCTCTACCTCGTCGAAACCGGCGCGCCGGGCCATGGCGTATTGGTCCGCGATGACGTGGCCGAAGGCGCGCAGGCGCCCCTTGTATCCGGCCTGTCGCAACTGACGCGCGATGGTAAAGCCACGGCCATCGGCGAAGGATGGAAAGGCGACGCGGATGGCCGTCGCCTCGTCCAACCGCGACAGGACGGGTGCCAGGTCGGCATCCGACGGCAGGTCGATCGCGACCGGCCCATTCGCGGGCAGGTCTTCGACGGTCGTGAACCCGTGGTTCAGGTCATCGGGGGCAAACCCGGTATCGGTGACGATTGGCATGGCTCAGCTCCTCGGCCGGGGGGCGGGCCAGATGCGCGCGCCGTCGAAATGAATGCCGCATTCGACCTTGTCGCTGCTGCGCCAGCGGCCGGCGCGCGGCGCCTCGCCGGGCAGGGTCGAGGTGGTGCAGGGCGCGCAACCAATCGAGGAGAACCCCTTGGCGACCAGCGGATGGCGGGGCAGGTCATGGGCGTCCATGTGGGCAACCAGATCGGCACCGGACCACGCGGCCAGCGGGTTGATCTTGATCGCGGCGCCGTCAACCTCGAACAGCGCCAGATCGGCGCGGTCGCCCCCGTGGATGCGCTTGCGTCCCGTGATCCAGCCATCGAAGCCCTGCAGCGCGAGTTCGAGCGGCTTGACCTTACGGATGGCGCAGCAGGCGTCGGTGTCGGCCAGATGCAATTCCCCGGTCGAGTCATGCACGAACAGATCGGACGGATCGGGGCGAATGACCCGGACGTCGGTTAGGCCAAGGGTCTCGGCCACGGTCTGCTGATATGCCAAGGTCTCGGGGAACAGCATCGCCGTCTCCAGAAACAGGACCGGCAGATGCCGGTCGATCTGTGACAGCAAGTGCAGCAATACCACGGAATCCGCCCCGAAGGAGGATACCATCGCAATGTTCCCCAGCTTCGCATCGCCGAGGGCGTGTTCCAGAACGCGGATTGCCGGAGCATCGGCGAGATCGGCGTTCAGCTGACGCGCGCGGGCGGTCAGAAGGGCATTGATATCAAGCGGCATCTTGAGTCTCCCGTTCGGGGTAGAGGGCTGCTTTGAAGGGGGCCGCACCCAGCCGCCGATAGGCGGCGAGGAACGTCTCGGACGCATCGGCCCGCTGATCCAGATAGGCGAGGATCAGGCGTTCGATCGCCGGCACGATGGTGTCATAGGCAAAGCCCGGGCCGGCACGTTCGCCGACGGACATCGTCTCCGTCCCGTCGCCCCCGAGGGTGATCTGGTAGTTTTCGACACCCGCCCGGTCGAGGCCGAGAATGCCGATATGACCGACGTGATGGTGCCCGCAGGCGTTGATGCAGCCCGAGATCTTGATCTTGAGCGCACCGATGTCATGCTCGATCCCCATCTCGTCGATGCGGTTCGCGATCGCCTGGGCAACGGGAATGCTGCGCGCGGTCGCAAGGGCGCAGTAATCCATGCCCGGGCAGGCGATGATGTCGCTGGCCAGGCCGACATTCGCGGTGCCAAGGCCCGCATGACGCAGCATCGCATAGATCGCGGGCAGGTCGGCGCGACGCACGTGGGGCAGGATGACATTCTGCTCATGGCTGATGCGCAGTTCGTCATAGGCGAACCGTTCCGCCAGATCGGCCATCAGGCGCATCTGTTCGGCGGTCGCATCACCCGGCGTCGCACCATGCGCCTTGAGCGAGATGGTCACGATGGCATGGTCGTCGCGGCGGTGGGCCACGGTGTTGGTATCGACCCAGGCCTTCAGCGCGGGGTCGAGCACGGGGGGCAGGTCGGACGACGGCCGGAATGCGGGTGATGCGAACTGCGCCTCGATCCCTGCCAGCATCGCCTGATCGATGCCCGAGAACAGCGGCTTGATCTCGGCAAAGCGCGCTTCGATCTGTTCGCGCATCTCGTCCAGGCCGTTCTCGTGAACCGTGATCTTGATGCGGGCCTTGTACTTGTTGTCGCGCCGTCCCAGCCGGTTGTAGACGGACACGATCGCCTCGCAATAGGGCAGCAGGTCTTCGACGGCCACGAACTCGCGCACCGTCTTGCCGACCATAGGGGTGCGGCCAAGACCGCCGCCGATGATCACCTCGAAGCCGACCTTGCCGTCCTTTTCGGCCGCGACCAGACCGATGTCATGGGCACGGGTCACCGCACGGTCGTTGGGCGACCCGGTCACGGCAATCTTGAACTTGCGGGGCAGGAACTGGAACTCCGGGTGGTCGGTCGACCACTGACGCAGCAATTCGGCAACCGGGCGGGGGTCGATGATCTCGTCCGCCGCAGCACCGGCAAAGTGGTCCGCGGTCACGTTGCGGATCGTGTTGCCGCTGGTCTGGATGGCATGCATCCCGACCTCGCCCAGCCGGTCCAGCATGTCGGGAATATCCGACAGCTTGGGCCAGTTGTACTGGATGTTCTGACGCGTGGTGAAATGGCCGTAGCCCTTGTCGAACTGCTCGGCCAGATCCGCGAGCACGCGCATCTGGTCGGCGCTGATCGTGCCGTAGGGGATCGCCACACGCAGCATGTAGGCGTGCAGCTGCAGGTAGACGCCGTTCATCAGGCGCAGGGGCTTGAACTCGTCCTCGGTCAGGCTGCCGTCGAGGCGGCGGGCCACCTGAGCGCGGAACTGTGCATTGCGCTCGGCCAGGAAATCGCGGTCGAAATCGTTGTACTGATACATCACGCCACCTCGTGAGCTTTGCCGTGGGGATAGTTGGTCGGCCCGGTGGCGCGGAACGCCTCGCGGAAATGGACCGGTTCGGGGCCGTCGGGGCCGTCGCTCACGTCCGCCAGATAGACGCCGACGACCGTTTCGGTCTGTTCGGCCCCATCGATCAGGCGGGCTTCGGCGATCGCCTCGTCCGTCAGGACTTCGGCATCGCCGAGCGAGGTGACCCATGCATCCGTCGCGGACAGATAGACGACGTCGCCTTCGACCAGCAGGTTTGCGGTGACGACTTTGGGGGTAAAGACCTTGGCGCGGCTCATAGCGCGACCTCCTGTCTGGAAAGGGCAATCTGTGCGGCACGCGGGGCGAGGCCGTGGAGGAGAAGGGCGGGACCGGTCACATCCGCGACGGCCTCGGGCAGGGTGGACAACGTCGCAGCGATGGTCCGTTGATCCGGGCGGCTGGCGTTTTCGACGATCGTGACCGGCGTTGACGGTGCCGCCCCATGCATCAGAAGGCGACCCTGCATCCAACGTGCGGCCCGCTTGCCCATGTAGATGGCGGCCACCTCTCCCGGCGCGGCCAGCGCGCGCCAGTCCTGATCCGCAAATCCTTTCATGTCGTGTCCCGTTATCAACCGGACCGAGGCGTTGCGGTTCCGCCGTGTCAGCGATTGACCTATCGAGGCGGTTGCGGCGCTGGCGGCGGTGATGCCGGGCACGATCGACCACGGCAGGCCCGCGGCGTGCAATGCCTCGATCTCCTCGTCCAGCCGGCCGAAGACAGTGGGATCACCGGCCTTCAGGCGGACGACGTGCAGGCCTTTCCTCGCATGCTCGACGATGCAGGCGTTGATGTCGCCCTGTGCGGTCGAAGGGCCGAACCCTTCCTTTCCGGCATCGATGATCGTGGCTTCGCGGCGGGCAAGCTCCAGAATCTCGGGGGCGACAAGGCGGTCGTGGATGACCACGTCTGCCGCGTCCAGCGCCTTGCGCGCCTTCAGGGTCAGCAGCTCCGGGTCGCCGGGACCGGCACCGACCAGATCAACGTGGCCGCCGCGTGCATCCGCCGCCAGATGATCCGACAGCAGGTCATCGAGCGCCGCGCGGACGGCATCCTCACCCTGTTCGGCCGCGCGCGGTCCGGCGATGTCGTAGTACTCGGCCCAGAAACGGCGGCGGGGGGCGCCGAAGGGCAGGGCATTGGCCGCCCGGCGGAACGTCTTCGCGATGCGCGCAAGCGGCCCCAGCTGTGCGGGCAGGGTCTCTTCGAGGTCGGCCTTGATCTTGCGTGCCAGAACAGGTGCCGCGCCCTCGGTGCCGATTGCAACGACAACCGGATCACGGTCGACGATCGCCGGCGTAATGAACTGGCTCTGCTCCAGATTGTCGACGACATTGACCAACGCGCCATCTGCCGCCGCCAGACGGACGGTCGCCGCATCGAGGTCCGCATCTTCCTGCGCGGCATAGGCCAGAACGCAGCACATCGCATCACCTGGTTCCTGCCGGCGACGGATGAGGTGAAGCCTGCCAGCGGCGGCCCAGTCCTCGATCACCTCGTCGAAGGTTTCGGCAACAACGGTGATATGCGCCGTCGTCTTCAACAACAGGCGCAGCTTTGCCACAGCCGCATCACCACCACCGGCGACCAGAACGCGGCGGCCCTCTAGGGCGACGAAGATCGGAAAGTGGTTCATGACGGCACCCTTGCTGTTCGTCGTACATATAGAACGTTGTTCCGTAAAAAGGGGAGTGCACGGCGTGTAACAGGAACGTATGATTGGATAACGATACGAATATGGAAGGATGGTCCAAATGAGCAACAAAACCGGGACGAAGGCGCGTCTGGATGATCTCGACCGGAAAATCCTCCGGGCCCTTCAGGCGGATGCCAGCCAATCGCTGGAAGATATCGCGCGTCAGGTCGGGTCGTCCAAGACGCCGGTCTGGAACCGGATTCGCAAGATGCGGGCGGCCGGGGTGATGGGGCCATCGACTGTCATCCTCGACCCGGAGGCGCTGGGACTGGAGGCGTGTTTCTTTGTCCTCATAAGAACTTCGGAGCATGAAGCCGACTGGCAGGCCCGCTTTCTGGCCACCCTGCGGGCACGCCCCGAAGTGCAGGAGGCGCACCGTCTGGCAGGGGATATCGACTACATCCTTAAGGTGCGCGTGGCCAATGCACGCGCCTACGACGTGTTCTATCAGGCGCTGATTTCGGAGGTGCGCGTCTTCAACGTCACCGCGCTATTGTCGATGGAGGAGTTGAAGTCGGAACCGTCGGTGCCGGTCTGACGGCGACCGACGTGGCGCCGCGTCACAGATCGCGCGGGACCAGGAACGCCACCGGTTTCCCGGGGAAGGGACCTTCGATGATGGTGCAGGCGCACGTGGGGTAACGGGCGAAATCCGGATGCACCGGACGGGGCGCGCAGGCCTGCGCCGCTGCTTCGGCGATGCCGGGGTTGTGGGCGATCACCATCACGGTCGGGATATCCGCGCGGCGGTTGGCGGCGGCAAGTATCGTGTCCGGCCCCGCCAGATAGAGCGCGTCCTGATAATCGGTCGGCACATCATCGAAGCCGAGCGCCGCACGCGTCTGCCGCGTCCGCACCGCAGAGGAACACAGGATCAGGTCCGGCACGTGACGATTGGCGCGCAGCCACCCGCCGACACGGGGGGCGACATCCCGACCCCGCCTGTTCAATGGCCGGTCCCGATCCTCCTGCAGGGGATCCTCCCAATCGGATTTGGCGTGGCGCAGAAGGATAAGTTTCATCGCTCGACCTCGTGAAAATGCGCCATGTGGTGGGCCGCCTGCGCGTCGGGTCGCGCCGGGGACACGGGGCATGCCCGACGCACGGCGCAGCCGCGTGTCATACAGGTATTCGCCGCCTCGTCGAGCCATGAGTGACAGGCCGCAAGATCGTATCCGTCCGGGGTCATGGCATCGACGGGGCAGGCGCCAAGACAGGGCGCGGCGCAGGTTTCACATGGTCGCGGTCCCGCCGGGGGCAGCGCGATCGTTTTCGCGAACAGAAGGGCACCGCGAAAGCTGACGTTCAGGCCGAGGCTTTCGTGCACGAGGGGCCCCACGGGGGACAGGTGGCACGTGCCGGACGCAAGCGCCCAGCGGATGAAGGGCTGCGGCGGGGTGCCGAAGGGAAAGCGCGGCCGCGCGCCGAGGGCATGCGCAAGGTCCGTGATGACGCGCATCGACCATGCGTCGACGGGATCGGGCAGGCGCGCCTCGGGGGCGGCCTGCAACAGGGGCCAGAAACGGACCGGGTCCGGTCCCAGCAGGATCAGGGTTACGTCCTGCGGCATTCCGGTGGCGTCCGGGTCATGTGTTCCGCCCAGCGCGACCAGACCGCAGCTTGCCGCGGCGGCCGCCACCTGTGCGTAGGACGTCATCCGCCCGTGTGGCTCATGTGGCGGGACATCTGGCCATCGGCGCGCTGGCGGGAATAGTCGAAGTCGTGTCCCTTCGGCTTGCGCGCGATGGCCTCCCGAATGGCGGCCTCGACCGGGGCATCCCCCTCGGAGGTGCGCAGGGGCGCGCGCAGGTCGGCCATGTCTTCCTGCCCGAGGCACATGTAGAGTTCGCCCGTACACGTCAGACGGACGCGATTGCAGGATTCGCAGAAATTGTGCGTCAGCGGGGTGATGAAGCCGATCCGCTGACCGGTTTCCTGCAATTCGAAATACCGCGCGGGGCCACCCGTGCGATACGACAGCTCGGACAGGGTAAAGCGCTCGGCCAGCCGTGTCCTCAGATCGCGCAGGGGCCAGTATTGCCCAAGGCGCAAGGTCCCATCGGTTCCGTCGCCCATATCGCCCATCGGCATCACTTCGATGAAGGTCAGGTCGAGGTCATCGCGCGCGCACCAATCAACCAGATCGAAAAGCTCTGCCTCGTTGAAGCCCTTCAGGGCGACGGTGTTGATCTTGACCCGCATGCCCGTGGCGCGCGCCGCGTCGATGCCGCGCCGCACCTTGTCGAGGCTGCCCCAACGGGTGATCGCACGGAACTTGTCGGGGTCGAGCGTGTCGAGCGAGACGTTGATCCGGCGCACGCCCGCATCCCACAACGGTTGGGCAAACCGGTCCAGCTGGCTGCCATTGGTGGTCAGCGTCAGTTCGTCCAGCCGGCCTGCCTCGGAAGTGCCGTCGAGATGGCGCGACATCCCCTCGAAGAACGTCATGATCCCCTTGCGCACCAGCGGTTCCCCCCCCGTGATGCGCAGCTTGCGCACACCCATCCGCACGAAGGCCGAACACAGACGATCCAGTTCCTCCAGCGTCAGCAGATCGCGTTTCGGCAGGAAGGTCATATGCTCCGACATGCAATAGGTGCAGCGGAAGTCGCAACGGTCCGTCACCGACACCCGAAGGTAGTCGATGGTGCGTGCGAAGGGGTCGATGAGGGGTGCAGACATGGCGGGACGCTACGCCCGCCCGACATGTCCCGCAAGGCCCGCTGGCCGTTGCGACCGGGGCATGAACAATTCGTGACGTGCACCCGCGCGTGCACAGGGCCCCCCGTGATGCCGGATGGCGCGGTCTTCGGTGGGGCCAGTCGATGGCCTCCGGCATGCAGGCCCTCGACCCGCCGGGCGAGGGTGTTAAACTCCGCCCGTGAACTTGCCTTGGGGGCCACGATGACACCGCGAATTCTTTTCCTGCTGCCGGCGTTTCTGGCCGGCTGTGCGCAATTGCCCTCACTGGACGGTCTGCGGGGCCCCTTCGGGCAAGCGCCCGAAACACAGGAGACGATCGGAGAGCCGGAGCCCCTGCCGGGCGACGGCGGCACCTCGACGGCCCTGCCGACCGGTGCCAGCATCTCTGCCGACAGTCTGGACACGGTGTCCGAGGCCGAGAAGGACGCGGCACGGGTCAGCGCGGCCTCGGCGCCGGGTGGCACCCTGGGTGAGGTGACGGTCGCGCTGGGCGATCCCACCGATGCGGGGCTCTGGGTCAAATCGGCCCTCGTCAGCTCGGATCAGGCGGGAACGGTTCGCACGGGATCCGGTGATGCGATCGCCGTCACCTTGCGCCCGCTGGGCGCGGGGGCGGGCGGTCCGCAAATCTCCCTGTCGGCGCTTCAGGCCCTCGGCCTGCCGCTGACCGGCCTGCACCCCGTTACACTGGCCACGGGCACGTGACCCTGTCAGAGGCGCGGCGGACGATCCCACATCTCGGGCCGTGGGACGAGATGCGGGCCGCTTTTGCGTGGGACATTCCGGCGAGGTTCAACATCGCGACGGCCTGCTGCGACGCTTGGGCCGAGACGGCACCGGACCGCACGGCGATCATCGACCTGTCGGCGGGGCGTACCGTCTGGACATTTGCCCAGCTGAAGGCCGCATCGGACAGTCTGGCCCTCTCCCTTGCCGACAACGGTGTAAGGCGGGGCGACCGGGTCGCGATCCTGCTGCCGCAACGGGCAGAGGTGATGATCGCGCACCTGGCGGCGATGAAGCTGGGCGCGGTATCCCTGCCGCTGTTCACCCTGTTCGGTCCCGAGGCGCTGGAATATCGCCTGCGCGACAGTGGCGCCGTTGCGATCGTCGCGGACGCGACTGGCCTTGCCAAGCTCGCGGATCTGGATTTGCCCGACCTGCGGCATCTTTATGATGCGGATGCGTGGGATCTGTCGTCGGGGACGGCATTCACCCCTGCGATCACAGGTGCCGATGACCCGGCGATGATGATCTATACCTCCGGCACCACCGGCACACCGAAGGGGGTTCTGCATGCCCATCGGTTCCTGCTGGGCCATCTGCCCTGCGTCGAGACCGCGTTGGACGGATTTCCGCGGGCGGAGGATGTCGCATGGACACCTGCGGATTGGGCATGGATCGGTGGGCTGATGGATCTTGCGATGCCATCGCTGTATTTCGGCGTGCCTCTCATCGCGAAACGGTTCGCCAAGTTCACGCCGCAGGAGGCGTGGGACGTGATGACGTCCGAAAGGGTGACCACGGCCTTTCTGCCACCAACGGCCCTGAAGATGCTGCGCCAAAGCATGGCCCCGGCGGATCTGCGCCTGCGCGCCGTGATGTCGGGGGGCGAGGCGCTGGGCTCCGCCCTGCTCGACTGGGGGCAGACGGCTTTGGGGTGCGCCATCAATGAAATCTACGGTCAGACGGAATGCAACCTCGTGATGGCGTCCTGTGAGGGGACGCAGGACCGGGTGCCCGGTGCCTTGGGGCGCGCGGTCCCCGGTGTGGACGTCGAGGTGCAGCACCCCGACGGTCGCCCCGTGGGGCAGGGTGAGACGGGCGAGATCTGCACCAGGGGGTCTCCGGCCACGTTCCTGCGCTATTGGAACAAGCCGGAGCAGACGCAGGACAAGGTGCGCAACGGCTGGCTGCGCACGGGCGACCTTGGGCGGCTGAACGGGTCAGTCATCACTTACGTATCGCGCGACGACGATGTCATCAATTCCGCCGGCTATCGCATCGGCCCGACCGAGATCGAGACCTGTCTGACCGCGCACCCGGCCGTTCTGATGTGCGCGGTCGTCGGCCTGCCCGATCCGACGCGGGGCGAGGCGGTGACGGCCTTCGTCGTCCTGCATGATGCCGGCGCGGTATCCGATGCCGATCTGATCGCCTGGGTGCGACAGCGTTTGTCACCGCATATGGCGCCGCGCGCGGTCCATTTCGTCGCCGACCTGCCGATGACGGCCACGGGCAAGATCAGACGGCGCGACTTGAAGGAGCATGCGCCGCGACCGCAGGTCGGGGCCTGATCGCGGCGGCGATGCGTCGCCCACGGGAGGATCAGCCCGCGGCGCCGGGTCCGGCGCGCAATTGATGCCGGGCCCCCTCGACAACCTCGTCCGACCGGCGCAGACCTGTCGCGAAATCGCCAAGGGGACATCGATGCAGTTTGAAACGGAACACGGCGCGTTGGACGTCACCATCGACCAGTTGATCATCGCGGGCTGGACCGGACGCGACGCGGCGGCGGTGCAGCACCATATCGACGAACTGGCCGCGATCGGTGTGGCGCCGCCCAGCGAGGTGCCCCTCTACTATCGCGTCTCGCGCAGCCTCTTGACGACAGATCCCGTGGTCGAGGTTCTGGGCGAGCACAGTTCCGGTGAAGCGGAGCCCATGATCCTGCGTCAGGGCGATGATCTGTGGCTTGGCCTCGGCTCTGACCATACCGACCGCGAGTTGGAGGCGACCTCCGTCGCGGCCTCCAAGCAGGTCTGCCCCAAGCCCTGTTCCACCGGGCTGTGGTCCTATGACAGCGTGGCGGGGCATCTGGATCAGATCACGGTCAGATCGTGGATCGAGGAAACGGGCGCCTGGGTGCTTTATCAGGACGGGGCGCTTTCGGGTCTGCGGCCGCTAGACGGGTTGCGCGCGGGGGTGCAGATGGCCGACAGATCGGCCATGATGTGCGGCACCTTCGGGGCCATCGGTGGCGTGCGGCCTGCATCGAAGTTTCGTGCAACGATGACGGACCCCGTTCTGGGACGTGAGATCACGATGACCTACGAGGCGCGCAGCCTGCCCGTCATCGCCTGACGCACGGGTCTGCTAGACCAGCGTTTCGACCACCCGTCGCAGCAGCGCATCGCCCGCCTCGAACTGATCCACCGCGATCCATTCGTCGGGTTGATGCGCCTGCGCGATGTCGCCCGGTCCGCAGACGACAGCCGAGAAGCCACGCTGCTGGAACTGCCCGGCTTCGGTGCCGTAGGTGACGACATGCGTTCCGTTGTCGCCTGTCAGGCGCCGGATCAACGCCTCGGCGGCACCGTCCTGTTCGGGGCTCAGCGCCGGAACCTCCGCGCCGGCCTGCCATGTGACACCGGCGTCGGGATGGCGCGCACGCAGATCCGCGTTCAACGCCGTCAGATGGTCGGTCATCGCGGCGACGTGGCGCGCCATGTCGTCCCCCGCAGGCACGCGGAAGCCCAGCTTGAAGGTGCAATCCTTTGCCGTGATGTTGTGTGCGGTGCCGCCCTGGATCATGCCGACGTGCACGGTGGCATGGGGTGGGTCGAAGGTGGCCGCGATGGGCGACGGCGTTTCGGCCATCAGCATCGCGTTGCGGTCGTTGACCCATGACAGGATGCGCCCGGCCTCGTGGATCGCGCTGACCCCGCGGGGCAGGTTGGAGGAATGCACCTCGTAGCCGTGAACGGCAATTTCGTGTATCAACGACGCGTTGTGCCCCGTCACGGGCCGCATCATCGACGGTTCCCCGATGATCGCCGCGGCGGCACGGGGCAGATGGGCCACCATGTCGTCGATCATCGGCGGTGCGCCGACGCATCCGATCTCCTCGTCGTAGGACAGCGCGATCTGCAACGGGCGCGAAAGGTCCCGGGACAGGGCATGGGGCACCATCGACAGGGCAAGGGCGACGAACCCCTTCATGTCACATGTGCCGCGCCCGAAAAGCTTGCCGTCCCGTTCCACGACCGTCCACGGATCGGTGGTCCAGTTCTGGCCTTCGGTCGGGACGACATCGGTGTGTCCCGAAAGGATGACGCCGCCTTCGACCTGCGGCCCGACATTCGCATGCAGCGCAGCCTTGGTGCCTGTCGCGTCATAGACCCGCCGCGCCGCGACCCCGTGCGAGGCGAGGTAGTCCTCGACCCAGTCGATCAGGTCGAGATTCGATGCGCTGCTGACGGTCGGAAAGGCGACGAGACGGTCTAGGATCTGGCGGGCTGTCAGGTGCTGCGGCATGGGGTCCCTTCCGGTGATCGATGCGGAACAGGTGCGCCGTCGCGGGGGCGGGGTCAAGCGGGGCGCGTCGCCTCAGGCCAGCAGGTTGGGCGTATGCACGAAATGCAGCTTGTTGCCATCGGGATCGTGCAGATAGGCGCCGTAATAATCGGGCGCGTAATGCCTGCGCACGCCGGGCGGCCCCGCGTCCGTGCCACCATGGTCCAGACCCTGCCGATAGGCGTCGTTCACCGCTTCGCGCGACGGCGCGATCAGGGCCGTCATGCTGCCGTTTCCGGCGGTTGCGGCCCCGCCATCGATGGGCGTCACCAGATAGATCCGGGGCGCGATCCGGCCGGGGATGTGCCAGCACCGCATGGCCGTGCCGCCATCGTCCTGCACCGCGCGCTCCTGCCAGCCGAGGGGCGCAAGGGTGGCCGTGTAGAACCGCGCGGCGCGTTCCATGTCGCTGATCCCGATGCAGACGTGGCTGATCATGCGGGGGATTTCGCGATGCCGGTGCCGATCATGCTGTCGCGGGTCACGAGGGCGGCAAGCGCTTCGGGATCCATGCCTTCGGTTCCGGCAGGGCGGGCCGGGATCACGATATAGCGCATGTCCGCCGTGCTGTCGTGGACGCGCACCGTCGTGCCCTCGGGCAATGTCACGCCGAACTCGGACAGCACGCGGCGCGGCTCCCGCACGGTGCGGGTGCGATATGCGCGGGACTTGTACCAATCGGGCGGCAGGCCCAGCAGGTTGCGAGGATAGCACGAACACAGGGTGCAGACGATCACGTTGTGAACATGGGCGGTATTTTCCACCGCAATCAGACGCATGGGGCCGACATCGAAGCCCATCTCGGCCGAAGCGGCGGAACCGTCGGCCAAGAGGCGGTCGCGGAACGCGGGGTCGGTCCATGCGCGGGCCACCACGGCTGCGCCCTGCGCGGGGCTGCGCGCGTCC
The DNA here is from genome assembly GCF_041403465.1 of Jannaschia sp. 2305UL9-9. Lineage (NCBI taxonomy): Bacteria > Pseudomonadati > Pseudomonadota > Alphaproteobacteria > Rhodobacterales > Roseobacteraceae > Jannaschia > Jannaschia sp. 2305UL9-9. Next base: position 1,087,214 of record NZ_JBGEHM010000001.1, on the reverse strand, counting down.
ATCGCGTCGACCTGGGCGGCAACCTCCGCTTCGGTCACCACGCCCTTTTCGACCATAAGCTCCCGGATGGCGATCTCCATCGTCTGCCAATAGGTCAGGGGCCCGTCCTGATCGGCGCGGTACGGGTGCCCGGATGGCGACAGGCCGGAATGGTCGTGGTGGTCATGCGTGCCGGATGGCGTGTCGTGGGGCATCAGGCTTCCTCCAGCCAGTGGGCATAGATCTCGGCATCGAGGGTATCGTCAGGCCGGTCCGTATCGGCCCAGAGGTCGCCCAGCCGGAACCGCACACGATAGAGCGCAAGCAGTTCGCCCGCGTGCCCGTAGGCCAGTTGTTCCGGGTTCGCGAAGGGGCCGAGCACCCGTTCCACCACACCCGTCCGACCACGTAGGTATGCGGGGGTCCGAACATGTCCGGGCGGCGCCATGCGCCGGACACGGACGGCCGTGCCGGGGGGCAAGGTGCCCGCAGGCACAGCACCGGAATCCGGGGCGCTAGCGCGCATCGCATGCCGTGCCATAGGTCGCGCCGCGGGCCTGCACCTCGGCCATGCGCGCGCCCAGTTCGGCAACCGTATAGGTGCCCTGTTCGAGGTGGTTCTGGTTCAGTGCGGCAACCCAGCGTTCGTAATAGGTCATGGTCTCGAACGCCTCTTCGCCCATGTCCTCCAGCACCCTGCGCAGGCCATCGACGGTGAAGACCCCCTTCAGCCCGGACAGGATGACAAGGGCGTCGACGCGCTTTTCCCAGAGGGCAAAATCATGATCCGCGCCGGGAATGGGGCCGGCCAGATCACCGGGACCGGGCAGGCGCCCGCCCATGTCGTGCCAGCGGCGTCCCGCGTCGTCATCCGGTGGTGTGCCCCGATCGCTCATGCCCGTGCTTCCATCGCTACGAGCTGCGGGCGCATCCCGTCCAGATTGTAGCCCGCGCCGCGCAGGGCCGCGAGGATATCATCGACCGGCATCCTGCCCGCCGAGGCCATAGCCCACAAGATCGCGGAGCGCGTGCCGGAGGCGCAATAGGCCACCACGCGCCCCTCGGCGGTCTGGATCGCATCGGCCTGTTCCTCGATCGCTTCCAGCGTCAGGTTCGGCATCGAGACGGGGTTGAACACGAAGGCGAGGCCGGCGGCCTCTGCCGCGGCCTGCATCGCTGCGGCCTGATGGCTGGGCGGCACCTCGGCATCCGGACGGTTGCAGATGATCGTGGTCACGCCATCGGCGGCCAGCGCGGCAAGATCCTGCGGGTCGAGTTGCGGAGCAACGGAAGATGCGTCGTCGAGGGGGCGGATGTCCATTGGGGGCCAGTCTCCGGCAAAGCAATGAGGTCGGGCCAAAGGATGCCCGTAGCCCGGGCCCGCGTAAAGGGGCGTGGGTTTACAGGACTGCCTACAGTATCAGCTCGTTGTCAGCCTCTTCGTCCCGGCTTTCGTCGTGGCTGGCCAGGGCCATGCCGAAGGTCAGGATGCCGACGCGCCCGGCTGTCATCAGCACGATGATGACCAGCTTGCCGAGGTCCGTCAGGTCGCCGGTGATCCCCATTGACAGGCCAACCGTGCCCATCGCTGAAATCGCCTCGAACATCACGGCATCGAAAGGAAGGCCGGGGTCGGCCAGCAACAGAAGGAACGTCGCCATCAGCAGCAGCGCGGCGTAGTAACTTAGCGAGGCGGTTGCCGTCTGAAGCCGGGGCAAGGGGATCTCACGCTTGAAGTAGCGGATCCGCTCTCGTCCCTTGAGGGTCGAGCGGACAAGACCGACCAAAGCCGCGAAGGACGTCGTCTTAAGGCCGCCGCCCGTGCCCGCAGGTGAGGCGCCCACGACCATCAAGAAGAACATCACAATCAGCATCGCGGGTGCCAGCGCGCCTGTCGGGGTGGAATTGAACCCGACAGTCGAGGAGGCAGACATCACCTGAAAGAAGGCGGCCAGCAGGCGGTCCTCGGGGGGCAGGGCCTGGTACGTCGGTTCGGCCACGAACATCAAAGCGGTTCCGACGACAAGGAACGACAGGGTAATTCGCCAGATCACCTTGGAGGTGAAGCCGAGGTGCCGCGCCCGGCCCAGCACCGTGCGCCAGAAATCCACCACGATCAGAAAGCCCATCGCGCCCAGAAGCGACAGAACGGACAGTGTCAGCAGAATGCCGGCATGGTTCGAGAAGTCCTCGAAGCTGTTGGAATTGAGACTGAAGCCTGCAGTGGCGAAGGCCGATATCGAATGAAAGATTGCCGACCATGCCGCATCCGGTACGCCCTCGGCTCGAAAGAAGGCATAGAGGATAAGCGCGCCGACCACCTCTACCAGCAGTGTGAAGATGACGACCGCGCGTAGAAAGCTGGCGGGATCCACCCTGTCAGGCAGGTTGAAAGCGCTGCGCGTTGTCTGGCGGCGCAGCCGGTCGAAGCGGTGCGCAAGGTGCAGGGAGACAAACGACCCGATGGTCATGTAGCCGAGGCCGCCCATCTGGATCAGTGCCAGAAGGACCACCTCTCCGGCGAAGGTGAAACTGCTGCCTGGATCCACCGTCACGAGGCCGGTGGTCGAAACAGCCGATGTCGCGATGAACAGCGTATCTATGGCGGAGACCGGCACCGTCTGCGCGAAGGGCATCGACAGCAATGCCCATCCAAGCAGCATGTAACTGAGGTATCCCACCAGAAGAAGGCGCGGTGCGGGTGTTTGAGACAGGGTCAGACGCCAGCGGGCCCAGCCGCGGATGGCCGAACGACGGAAGGAGGAGCGAGGCATCTCTACTCTCCGTTCAGACAAGAGAACGCAACGGATGGTTGCGCAAACGGTTCCCCACGCTCTTGCGCGGCCGGTAACCGTGGCCCTAGACCGGGCGCATGGGACAATCAAGGGGGGCAGTTTCATGGGATGGACGTCGGAGTGGGAGCGTGCGCGGGACGACGTGGAAGGGTTCTGGATGGACGCGGCAAAGGCGATCGACTGGGACGTGCCGCCCAGTCGGGCCTTGCACGATCAAGGCGGCCCGGTGCCCGAATGGTACGTCGATGGCATGGTCAACACCTGCTACAACGCGGTGGACCGGCATGTGGCCGCAGGTAACGGCGACCGGGTCGCCATCATCTACGACAGCCCCGTCACCGATACGGTGACCCGCACGACCTATGCCCAGTTGCAGGACCGCGTCGCGCGCCTTGCCGGTGCAATGGCCGCGCGCGGTGTCACGATCGGCGATCGTGTCCTTATCTACATGCCCATGGTGCCCGAAGCCTTGGAGGCTATGCTGGCCTGTGCCCGGTTGGGGGCGATCCACTCCGTCGTGTTCGGCGGGTTTGCTTCGGCTGAACTGGCCGTCAGGATCGATGACGCCACGCCGAGGATCGTGCTTGCCGGGTCAGGCGGCATCGAGCCGAACCGCACCGTTCCCTACAAGCCGCTGCTGGATGCGGCGATCGACATGGCCACCCACAAGCCGGAGACGTGCTTCATCCTGGAACGTCCGGGTCTGGAGGTCACACTGGGCGAACGGGATGTGAACTGGGCCGAGGTTGCCGCCGCCGCCGAACCGCACCCTTGCGTGCCCGTACGTGGCGATCATCCTGCCTATATCCTCTATACCTCGGGGACGACGGGCGCCCCGAAGGGCGTCGTGCGCGCGACCGGCGGGCACCTCGTCGCCCTCGACTGGACGATGAAGAACGTCTACGGCGTCGAGGCGGGCGAGGTCTATTGGGCGGCCTCGGACGTTGGCTGGGTCGTCGGACACAGCTATATCTGCTATGCCCCGTTGATCCACGGTTGCACGACCATCGTGTTCGAGGGAAAGCCCGTCGGAACACCCGACGCCTCGACGTTCTGGCGCGTGATCTCGGACCACAAGGTCTCGGCCTTCTTTACCGCGCCGACGGCCTTTCGCGCGGTCAAGCGCGACGATCCCAAGGGAGAGATGATGGCCGGGCACGACCTTTCGGCCCTTCGGACCATCTTTCTGGCCGGTGAACGCGCCGATCCCGATACGATCGAATGGATCGCCAAGCTGACCGGCAAACCCGTGATCGATCATTGGTGGCAGACGGAGACTGGGTGGGCCATCGCCGCCAATCCCGTCGGGTTGGAGCATCTTCCGGTCAAGATCGGCTCACCGGCGAAACCGATGCCGGGCTATGACGTTCAGGTGCTGGACGAGGGGGGGCACCCCGTCCCGGCGGGAACCCTTGGCGCCATCGCGATCAAGCTGCCTCTGCCGCCCGGCACCCTGCCGATGCTCTGGAACGCCGAAGAGCGGTTCCGCAAAAGTTACCTGACGACCTTCCCGGGATACTACGAAACCGGTGACGCCGGGATGCTGGACGAAGATGGGTATCTGTGGATAATGGCGCGCACCGATGACGTCATCAACGTCGCGGGCCATCGTCTGTCTACCGGCGCGATGGAGGAAGTGCTTGCCACCCACCCGGACGTCGCCGAATGTGCCGTGATCGGGGTGGCGGACGACCTGAAGGGACAGCTGCCGCTGGGCTTTCTGATCCTGTCCCGCGGTGTCGATCGCCCCGAGGGCGAGATCGTCGCCGAATGCATCAAGCTGGTGCGGGACAAGATCGGACCCGTCGCGGCCTTCAAGCTGGCCGTGGTCGTCGATCGCCTGCCCAAGACGCGGTCGGGCAAGATTTTGAGAGGCGTCATGGCCAAGATTGCCGATGGAACGGACTGGAAAATGCCTGCGACGATCGACGATCCGGCAATCATGGATGAAATCGGCGCGGCCTTGACCACGCTTGGCTATGCGTCGGCGCAGGCACGGTGACGGACCGCCGCAAAACCACCCCGGGCGGGGTCGTGCCGACCCCGGACCCGATCGAACTGCTCGCGCATGATATCCGCGCGACGGTATCCGATGTCATCGGCGGTCTGCGGCTGATCGATCCTGATGACCTGCCCGAAGCGGCGCGGGAACAGATCGGCCGGATCCATGTCGCGTCCGAACTGCTGGCCCGGCTGGTCGAGGAAATGCTGCTGGGCGCACCGGGCAGCGATAGCCACGAGGCGGGCGGCGTCGATGTCCTGAACCTGCACCGGTTTCTGGATGATGAGCTGCGGCGCTGGCACGGGGCCTCGCGCCCGACCAATACGCGCGTCCTGTTGAGCCGCTCGCCCGAGGTGCCACAGATCATCAGGTTGCCCAGCCTGCCGCTGAGGCGGATCATCGCCAACCTGATGGGAAATGCCCTGCGGCACGCGCCGGGCGGGACGGTGGAACTGGGCGCGGCCATCTATCCCGATGGGACCCTTTCCCTATGTGTCAGCGACAATGGACCGGGCTTTCCCGAAGACCTTCTGCCGCGCCTGTTCGACCCTGCCACCCGCGGTGGCAGCGCGCCGGGCACGGGCATGGGGCTGCATATCGCATCGGCCCACGCCGAGGGGTTGGGCGGTCAGATGTTGGCGCGCAACCTTCCCGAAGGGGGCGCGCGCGTCACCCTGAACATTCCTGCCAGATCCTGGAAGCGGGCGGCGGACGAGCCGCAGGGGACGCTCCCCAACCTGTGCGGTGTGCGGGCCCTCGTGGCCGATGACAGCGCGACGAACCAGACCCTGCTGCGGGGAATGCTGGCGCATATGGGTGCGGAATGCGAAACCGCGTCCGATGGCATCGAGGCGCTGAACTGGTTGAACCGGGAACGGTTCGACATCGCGCTGATCGACCTCGAAATGCCACGTCTCGGCGGGTTGGAGGTGATCCGGTCCGAACGTCTGCGCCAAGCCCGCGGCATTGCCCCGCCGATGGTGATGGTGGCGATGACGGCCTATGTCCTGCGCGACAACCGGGAGGCCATCTTCGAGGCGGGGGCCGATGGCATCCTCGCCAAACCGCTTGGGACGATCGAAACCTTCGGAAAGGTCGTCCATCACTACCTTCAAAGTGCGCCGGACCCGGCAGACTGGGCGCCGGAGCGCGCGCCGCCGTTTTCCTATGCGACACTGGCCGAGTTGATGGCCGCGGCAGGCCCCGATCAGGGCGATGTCCTGCTGAGCCGTCTGAAGGAGGACCTGACTGGCGTGGCCGATGCCATGTCCGAGGCAATCGAGGATCGCGATCTGGGCGTCATCCGGGCTCAGACGCATATCCTCTTGTCACTCGCGGGCGCGATAGGCGCGCTGCCGACGCAGGAAGCGGCCCGTAGGCTTCATCAGGTCACGCGTCAGGGCGATGAAGAGGCGATCAGCATCGCAGCCAAGATGTGTCTCGGGCGGTTGCAGGAGATGCGCGCCGAACTCGCCCAGACCGGCTGACGAACCAGGTGGAAGGTCGCTGGCGGCGCGCCGTCAGACCTCCTGCGTCACGGGGTCATCTGCCAGCAGGACCGTCTCGACGCTCGCACCGGTTTCAAGGGTGCGGTGTACCGGGCAACGGTCCGCGATCTCCAACAGGCGGTCCCGCTGTTCATCCGTCAACGGCCCTTTCAACGTGATCATGCGCCGGAACCTGTCGATCCGTTCCGAGGCGGAGGGCGCATCCTGCGCGTGCATGCGGTCGTGGGTCACGTCGACCGAGACATGCTGCAACGGCCATTTCTTGCGCCGGGCATACATGCGCAGGGTCATCGACGTGCAGGCGCCCAGCGACGCGGCCAGAAACTGATACGGGGTCATGCCGAGGTTCGTGCCGCCATAGGCGACGGGTTCATCGGCGCGGATATGGTGAATGCCCCCGGCCACGATGTCCTGTGCAAATCCGTTCGGATCGGCCTCGGTCACGCGGGTGACGCCTTCGGGCGCGCCGATCGGCGGGGCCGGGCGCGTGACGTCGACGTAGCGGGTAACCCAGGCACCGATGACATCCGCCGCATATTCTGCGTCGGAAGGGCGCGTGATCAGGTGATCCGCATCGTCGAGCGTGACGAAGCTTTTGGGGTGTTTCGCGGCCGTAAAGATGCGGGTCGCATTTTCGATGCCCACCGTCTCGTCCCGGGGCGCGTGCAGCACGAGCAGGGCGTGGTTCAGGCCAGCGATGGCGTCCTGCAACTTGGCGCCTGCAACATCCTCGACAAATGCCTGACCGATGCGCAGCTTGCGTGGACCCAGCTGAACCTCGGCCACGCCGTCACGGGCGATGTCGTCCAGCGCGCCGCCGAAATTATGCGTGACATGGCCGGGGTCGAACGGCGCACCTATCGTCACGACCGCACGCAATGATGCGATCGACCCCGCAGCGCGCAGCACGGCCGCCCCGCCGAGGGAGTGGCCGATGATGATCTGCGGCGCAAGGCCACGGTCGGCAAGGGCCTGTCCGGCGGATACGAGGTCATCGACGTTGGAGGTGAAGGAGGTGTTCTCGAACTCGCCCTCGGAATGGCCGAGGCCGGTAAAGTCGAAGCGCAGCACCGCGATCCCCATGGAGGCGAGGCGCGTGGCGATGCGGCGGGCGGCGGGGATGTCCTTGCCACATGTGAAGCAGTGGGCCATCAGGGCCGTCGCACCGACAGGCCCCTCCGGAAGGTCCAGCCGGGCGGCCAGCTGGCTGCCGTCGTGGCCTGCGAATGTGAAACGTTCGGTCGGCATGAGTCGTCCTTTCGGTTGCGCACAACATGGTCGTGCAGGGCAGGGCGGCGCAACCGCCGCGGACCCGTCGTCACACAACGGTGACAGGGGCGGGCCCGTTGCCTCACGTCCGGGAGAGAACGGTGCGCAGGTGACATGGGTGCCCTGCGCCGGCGCCCCGATGCATGGCCAGGGCGGGCGCAATAGCGACGTGGCGGGCAAGGTCGCCGCGAACGGCGGGCGGAACACGGGGTTGACGTCGATCAGCGGTGCGCCACTCTGGCAGGCAGAACCAAGTCAAGAAGTGGTCGTGCCGTGCTCCGCAGTCTTTCTCTCCTCCTCGTGTGCATTCTGGTCTGGTCCCTCCCGGTTGGCGCGCAGGAGGCGTCGCAGCCGTCCGGGACGATCTCGGTCACGCAGGATGGTCGCGGTGACATGGCGATCGAACGTCGCATCGAGGCGATCATCGCGGAACTGGACGGATACGACGGCGTCGGCGTGTCCGTCCGCGAAGGCATCGTGACCTTCACGGGCGAGGTGCTGGACAGCGAATCCATCCCCCGGCTGGATGAGCTGGCGGCCCGCGTCGATGGTGTTGTCGCGATCGAGAACGATGTGACCGAAAGCACCGATGTCGCACAGCGGCTGGATCCCGTCCTCGACCGGTTCAAATCGCGCATGTCGCAAGTTGTCGATTATCTTCCCCTGCTGGTCGTGGCGATACTTGCCGGTGCGCTTGTCATGATGCTGGGCGTGGCCCTTGCCCGGTGGCAGGCGCCGTGGCGCCGTCTGGCGCCCAATGCGTTCATCGCCGATATCTATCGCGTGGTCCTGCGACTGGTGTTCGTTCTTGCCGGTATTGTCGTGGCGTTGGACATCCTGAACGCGACCGCCGTGCTGACGGGTCTGCTGGGGGCCGCGGGTATCGTCGGTCTGGCGGTCGGCTTTGCTGTCCGCGACACGGTCGAGAACTTCATCGCCTCGGTCATGCTGTCCCTGCGTCAGCCGTTTCGGCCCAATGACTACGTGGACATCGAGGGCAGCGCCGGTTCGGTGATCCGCCTGACCAGCCGGGCAACGATCCTGCTGGATGCGGACGGCAATCACGTGCGCCTGCCCAACAGCTTCGTCTTCAAGGGCAAGATCATCAACTATACCCGCAACGCGGAGCGTCGCTTCTCCTTCGTTCTGGGGATCGATCCGAACGATGATCTGGCCGAGGCACGGCGCATCGGGCTGGATACACTGGCCGGTCTGGACTTCGTTCTTGCGCAGCCGGCGCCGCAGGTCTGGATCAAAGAGGCGGGGGATTCGACCGTCTCGATGGAGTTCCTTGCATGGATCAATCAGCATGACAGCAGCTATCCGGTCGCACGGGGCGAGGCGCTGCGCGTGGTGATGGCGGCCTTGACACAGGCCGGGATCGGCCTGCCGGAGCCGAGTTATCGCCTCAACCTCGTGGGTGGGGGCCTGCCGGTCATCGACCTGCCGGATGCGGAGAAGCGGGCCCAAGCGCTCGTGGTGTCCGAAGAGGACACGCCGGCATCACCGCCCCCGACGGCCGAAGATGTGACGGCCGATACCACCATCGAACGCATGGTCGAGGAGGAGCGACGCGTGACTGCGGGCGATGACCTGCTGAGCCACGCAGCCCCCAGCGAGTAGAGGAGCAGCGGCCCAGTCATCCCGCATCGCTAGACGCCCATCAGGCGGGGATCGAACGGATAGGATGTCAGGTTTTCAAATCCGTCTTCCGTGATGACAACCTGATCCTCCAGCTTGATCGAGAAATCGCCCCCTTCGGGCGAGATCAGCGCCTCGACACAGAGGGTCATGCCGATTTCCGTGACATAGTCATCGAAGGCGCCGGGGACGTATCGATCGGGATAGGCGATCAGGGGCCATTCGTCGCAAAGACCGACGCCGTGCATCAGGCAGCCGTACTTCTGCGCCTGAAATTCGGGCCGCAGGAAATGGGTGTTCATCGTCAGATCGCGCAGGCCGAGGCCGGGGCGCAGCCCCTGCATGTTCCGGGTGATATGCTCATGCCCGTGCCGCATCGCATCGATCATGTCGGGACGGGGTGGTATGTCATCGCCAATCCACCACGTACGGCTGAGATCCGCACACATGCCGTAGGGCCCGATCAGGTCGGTGTCGAAGGCAAGGATTTCACCCTCCGAAATCTCGCGGGGGCCGCTTTCCTGAAACCACGGGTTCGTGCGCGGGCCGGAGGTCAGCAGGCGCGTCTCGATCCATTCGCCGCCACGCTTGATGTTCGATCTGTGCAATTCCGCCCAGACATCGTTTTCCGTCACGCCGCCATTGGGTATCTCGGCGCGGGCAAAGGTCTCCATCTCGGCCATGGCGGCCTCGCAGCTGTGAATCGCGCAGCGCATGGCGCGGATTTCATCCAAGCATTTCACGGATCGCGCCTTTTCGGTCAATTCCTCGCCCGGAAAGACGGTGATGCCGAGACCTTCCAACGCGCGCAACGCGTGGATCATCGGCTTGTCGATTCCCAACCGCATGGTCCCACCGCCATGATCGGCCAGCAGGTCGCGCACTTCGCCCGCAAAGATGGTTGCCGCCTGTTCCAACCCGTCGCCCCGGTCGAAGTAGAAAAGATCCGCGCCTGCCCGGCGTTCCCGCACCAGCGGATTGAATTCGCTCAGGAAGACGGCGTTGGCGTAGTCCCAGATCACCATGTGTCCGTCGGCGCAGACCAGAACCGCACGAAACGGGTTGTGGGTGTTCCAAAGCTGCATGTTGGTCGAATCCGTCGCGTAGCGGATATTGAGCGGATCGAACATCAGGACCCCGCCATAGCCACGCGCCGCGACGCCCGCGACCAGACGCGCAAGGCGATGGGCGCGCATGGCGGAAACATCGGGAAGTGACAAGCCGGCCGCTTCCCATTCGCGATACGCCAAGAGGGTCGGTCCGATCTCCAGGCGGTTGGAATGGTTCGCCAAGCCGTCCGCCAGATGCGTTCCGTGCGTGGGGTCGATCTTGCGGATATCGCGGTAATGGTCCTTCATCGCAGCGCCTCCTTCTTGTATCAGGGTGATCGTGCCGGCGCAGCGTTTCGCGTCTTTTCCCGACAGGAGAGATGTCGCTTGGAGATCACGCAAGCCAGCCTGCCCTTCACGCCTTGGACGGACCCGGCCCTGTCACGGATGCCCGGAATGCGCCCGGTGGAGGGGAACTGGATCGTCGTGGACGACGTCTATGCCGGTCAGATGGCCCTGCGTCGGCAGTTGCTGTCGACGCAGCCCGAGGTGGTCGTACAGACCTGTCCGGGAAGTGAAGCGGCGCAAACGGCCCTGTTCGATATGGTCATGGACGCGCTGCCCGCCGGGTTCAGCCGGGCAGGGGGCAGTGTCATCTGTCCCGATGGGGCGCGCGTTCCGATGGATGCGCCGCCCTTGCACGTGCTGGGCGCGATGCTGCAGGAGGATCTGCTGATCCTGCAACGTGATGAGGCGGAGCATGTCCTGACCGCCGGTGTGCTGTGCTTTCCGGCCTCCTGGACCCTGTCGGAAAAGATCGGTCGCCCGCTGACACGTATCCACACCCCTGTCGCGCCCTATGACGCGCAGATGGCGCAGAGGGTGCAACGTCTGTTCGACCGGGTGCGTCCGGGGCGGCCCATGTGGCGTGCCAACGTGCTGGGCTATGCCGATGCGACCCTGCACCAGCCGCGTTCGGAAACTGGACCGCGCCCCGCGCCCGAGCGCGCGCGGTATCTGCGCAGCGAACGTCAGACGGTGCTGCGCCTGTCGGTTCCGGATACCGTTCTGTTCGCCGTGCACACATGGGTGGTGCCGCTGCACCGGCTGACGCCTGATCAGCGGGCGACCTGTCCGGTGCGATAGGCCGAAAGGTCGGGTCAGTCGGCTGCGAAGTGCTTGCTCAGCTTCAGGCCCTGACCTTGGTAGTTCGACGCGATATCCTGCCCGTACAGGGTTTCGGGGACCTCGGACATGCGTTCATAGACAAGCCGTCCGACGACCTGCCCGTGTTCCAGCACGAAGGGCGCCTCGTGGCAGCGAACCTCCAACACCCCGCGGGCCGGGGTTCCGTGACCGAAGCCGGGATCGAAGAACCCTGCGTAGTGAACGCGGAACTCTCCGACCATTGCAAGGTACGGGGCCATTTCGGCGGCAAAGGCCGGGGGGATCGTCACGGCCTCGCGGCTGACGAGGATATAGAATGCCCCGGGGTCGAGAATGATGCGCTGGCGGTCGGTGCGGATCGCCTCCCAGAAGTCGGACGGGGCGTATTGGCCGATCCGGTCAAGGTCGATGACGCCCGAGTGCGGCTTGGCCCGCCATCCGACAAGATTGCCCGCGCCGGGGCGCAGATCCACGGAGAAGCCAAGTCCGTCATCGATGACAGCTGTCCCATCGACCAGCGGGGTGTGCGCATGCAGGTCGCGCAGGGCGTCGTCCTCCAGAACCGCTTCGCCTGCGCGAAACCGGATCTGATTCAGGCGCATTCCCGGCCGCACGAGAACGGAAAAACTGCGCGGGCAGATTTCGGCATAGAGGGGACCGTGATAGCCTGGCGCGATCCGGTCGAACTCCGTCCCGCCATCGGTGACGGTGCGTGTCAGCAGGTCCAGCCGCCCGGTTGACGACTTGGCATTCGCAACGGCGCTCAGGCCTGCGGGCAGGGCAAGGGTTTCCTGCAACGGCACAAGATAGACCGCGCCCTTTTCCAGCACGGCACCATCGGTCAGGTCGATGCGATGCATCTCGAATTCGGACAGACGATCGGTCAGGCCGCGCCCCGCGCCGGGCAGGAAAGACGCGCGAACACGATAGGCAACGGACCCGAGGCGCAAATCAAGGCTGGCCGGTTGGACCTGATCGGGGGCAAGGGGCGGGGCGTCGATCGCCCCGGCGGCGATCATTGCCTCGATCTGCTGGCTGGCGAGAACACCGGTCGGATATGCCATGCCGCCCCCCAAAGCGTCGGTCAGATAAGCGAAACGCCCCACCCCGGTCAGGGGAGGGGCGTTTCGTTTTGGTCGGGCTAGCAGGACTCGAACCTGCGACCTTCCGTCCCCCAGACGGACGCGCTACCAGGCTGCGCCATAGCCCGACTTGGCGGCATACATACGGCGGAATACCGGGGGCGCAAGCGTAAAATCCCGTTTGGCATCCTAGCTTGCGTCCCTGTCTGCCATGTCTTCGGTAATTTCCTCGATCAGGGCGCGATAGCGGCGCACGACACGCCGCAAACGCATCTTGTCGGTCGGGGAAATGTCACCGGCGCGTCGGGCCAGTTCAAGCGCCGCGCGCGTCGGATGCACGGGCACGGGGTGTGCCGCGTCCGGCGAATCCGGCTCGATTGCCGGATCGGCCTCGTCATCGTCCGAAACATCTTCGGACAGAGGCGCGTCGTCGTCTTCCGGCGTTTCGGATACCGGGTCGCCTGCATCGTCCACCCTGTCCGGCGAGGGGGCGGGGGCCGCATCCGTGACACGCGGTTCATCGGTCGGAGCCTCGGGCAGGGGAACGTCCTCGTCCGGGGCGATATCATCGGGCCCGGCCGGGGTCGGCTGCGGGGCCGGTGCCTCCGCTGGCGGTGAATCGGGCGCGGGCTGGGCCGTTGACCCTTCTGTCGGGACATCCGGCTGATCCGGAAGCAGATCCTCCACCGGTGTCGCGGGATCGGGCCGGATGTCCGGCCGGGACGTGTCCGCCGCATCCTCAGCGCCCTGTTCCGCCGCCGGCTCGGACGCTCGAATGGCCGGTTTCGCGCGGGCAGGGTCGCTGTCACGTGCGCTGCTGCCGGTGGATGTCGTCGCGGGCGCCTCACCGGACTCGCCATATCGAATGACACGGCGCGTGCGCGCGGGCGGCCCTTCGGGCATGTCCAGCTCTGGCGAAAGGTCCATGATCGGGGCCACGCCTTCGCTTTCGATCCGTTGGCTGACGGCGCGGATCGTCAGGCCCTGATCGTGCAGCATCACCTTGATACCGCCCAGAAGACGCATGTCTTCGGGCCGGTAGTATCGGCGGCCACCGGCGCCCTTGACGGGGGCAATCTGTTCGAACTTGGATTCCCAGAACCGCAGGACATGCGTCGGCACGCCCAGCCAGTCCGCAACCTCTCGGATCGTGCGGAACGCGCCGTCGGATTTCTCGGGAGGAGTGGCCAAGGATCAGCCCTGATTGCCGGCCGCGACGCGGTCCTTCATCAGGTGCGACGGACGAAAGGTCAGAACCCGGCGTGGAGGGATCGGGGCCTCTTCCCCGGTCTTGGGATTGCGGCCGACACGGGCCGTCTTGTCACGTGTCGAAAACGTCCCGAAACCGGAGACCTTCACCTGTTCGCCCGCGACCAGTGCATCCGAGACATGCTGCAGGACCGAGGCGACGAGGGTCGCACTTTCGTTCCGGCTCAACCCGACTTCCCGAAAGACCGCTTCGCTGAGATCCATTCGGGTAAGCGTTTTTCCGGCCATGACATTCTCCCGCGTGGGTAGGTTGAGGTTCGTGACGCAGCTTCACCCTAGGGGAAAGGCGTGTCAACACCGAGGCTTAGATGATGAAGTTGATACGTCGTATTGCGCCGGGCGGAAACCGGGAAAGGCGTTATGGCGTAACGCGCTTTGGCTACCAGCGGAGCAGGACGGCACCCCACGCCAGACCGCCGCCGATCGCCTCGGTCACGCAAAGATGGCCCTGTTTCAGCGTGCCTTCCGCCTTTGCGACCGACATGGCGAGGGGAATCGATGCCGCGGACGTGTTGCCGTGATCGGCCACGGTCACGACGACCTTGTCCATCGTCAGGTTCAGTTTCGCGGCGGTGCGCGTGATGATGCGGATATTGGCCTGATGGGGCACGATGCGGTCGACGTCGTCCGCGGTCACCCCGCCCTTGGCCATCACGGCAAGTGTCGACTCCGACAACTTCTCGACAGCGTGGCGGAAGACTTCCTTGCCCGCCATCATCAGGTGCCCGCTGGTCTGGGAGGTGGATACGCCACCCGAGACATGCAGGATATCGCGGTAGCGCCCGTCCGAATGCAGATCCGTGGCAAGGATGCCGCGATCCTCGGGGCCGCCCGTGCCGGTCCCGGCCTCCAACACCACGGCCCCGGCGCCATCGCCGAACAGGACGCAGGTGGTGCGGTCTTCCCAGTTCATGATGCGGCTGAACGTTTCCGCACCGATGACGAGGACCCGGTTGGCCTGACCCGATACGATCAGGGCATCGGCATTGGTCAGCGCATAAACGAAGCCTGCGCAGACGGCCTGAACGTCGAAGGCGAACCCTTGGGTCATGCCCAGCTTGTTTTGTACGATCGTCGCGGTCGACGGGAAGGTCACATCGGGTGTCGACGTGGCAAGGACGATCGCGTCGATGTCCGTCACGTCCATCCCCGCGTCCGACAGGGCAGCGCGTGCCGCATGCGTCGCCAGATCGGAGGTCAGCTCGCCTTCGGCCGCGAAGTGGCGCCGTTCGATGCCCGAGCGGGACTTGATCCATTCATCGCTGGTTTCCAGAAAGCTCTCGAACCAGGAGTTTTCAACAACCCGTTCAGGAAGATAGTGACCAACACCGCGAATGATGGATCGTTTCAAGCGTCATCCCCCAGAGGTCTTGTGGCGGCCGCGACGCGGGCACGGAGTCGGTCGGAAAAGCCCGATTTCGACAGATCCCAAGCCAGCGCCACCGCAGCGGCCACGCCTGTTTCGTCTGCCGATCCGTGGGATTTCACAACCGTCCCGTTCAGACCGAGGAAAACGCCGCCATTGACGCGGCGCGGGTCGATCCGCTTGGACAGCCGTTTGAGCGATGTCATGGCCAACAGCGCCGCGATCTTGGACAACGGCGTCGCGCTGAACGCTTCGGCCAGCATGTCACGAACGAACCGCGCCGTGCCCTCGCCGGTCTTCAGGGCGACATTCCCGGTGAACCCGTCGGTCACGATCACGTCGCAGCGGTCGCCGGGAATATCCCCGCCTTCGACGAAGCCCACGAATTCATAGCTGGAGGCGTCGGCGTTGGCTTCGATCAGGTCATGCGCCTCGCGCAGTTCCGTCCGGCCCTTGTTTTCCTCGGTCCCGACGTTCAGCAGTCCGACGCGCGGCCGATCGAGGCCAAGCCCGTTGCGCGCGTAGGACATGCCCATCAATGCGTATTGCAGCAGGTCGTCCGCGTCGGCCCGGATATCGGCGCCGACATCCAGCATCACGTTGAACCCCTGAGGGTTCCGCGCCGGCCAGAGGATCGCGATCGCCGGTCGGTTGACCCCCGGCAGCTTGCGCAGCCGGATCATCGACACCGCCATCAGGGCGCCGGTATTCCCGCAGCTTACGCAGACCTGCGCCTCGCCGGTCTTGACCGCCTCGACGGCGGACCACATGGACGTGTCCTTGCCGGTGCGCACGACCTGGCTGGGCTTGTCATCCATCGCAACGGTTCCGGCGGCGTGCCGCACCGTGCAATGATCGGACAGGCCCCGTCGCTTGGCGATCAGGGCATCCAGAACGGCTTTGTCGCCATGCACCAGAAAGCGCATCGCGGGAGTCTTGCGGATCGCACGTGCCAAGCCGGCGATCACGGCGTCAGGTCCGTGGTCGCCACCCATGGCATCGATGGAGAGAACGCCGCTAGCGTCTGTCATGCCTGTGGATGGGGCATCAATGTCGCGTGACATGATGTTCCCCTCCTGTGCCAATGACTGTCGCGCGAGCCCAAGGCTCAGGCTACGTCGTCGTCCAGCTCGACCGTGTCGGCCGCGATGACTTCGCGGTCGGCATAATGGCCACAAGCACCGCACACGTGGTGGGGGCGCTTGAGCTCACCACAGTTGGGGCATTCGGCCGGATTGCCGGGACGCAGGCTGTCGTGCGAGCGACGGTTGTTGCGGCGGGAGGGGGTGACCTTGTTCTGCGGAACGGCCATGGCTCAACCTCAAGTCTAGTCGGGAGGGGGCGCCAAAGACGGCCCTCGGTGTCAATTGAATCTTCCGTGGTTCCCTATTGCCTATCCGGCCAAGGGTCCAGTGATTTTCCGCCCCTACACAGGACCGGAGGGCGCCTCATACAGTGATTCCGCCGGGATGCAACCCGGATGGCGTCAGCACAGGGGCCCGCAGCGCACGGGTCGGCGAAAAAGAGTGAACCAGTCGGCGCCCGGCAACGTTCTACAAACAGATTGGCGCACGGCGTCGCGAGATCAACCACGTCAGGACACCGGATGCAGACGGCACTTGCGACCTTGGCCATCGTGGTCACGGCTTTCACCCTCGGCGTGGCAACCATGCAGCTGACCATGTTGCTGTAGGCATTCGCGTCAGGGGCGACGGGGGGCCTATTCCTCGTCCTTGCCTTCCATCTTGGCCTTGAGGGCCGCAAGCCCGGCAAAGGGTTTGACGGCCTCGTCGGTCAAAGGCTGGGCGCCCGGTGGTGCGGCAGTCAGGTCGATTTCGTCCGCGGCCTCGGACCGGGGAAAAGCCGGAATCGCGAGAGACAGCGCCTCTTCCATCAGGGCGCCCATCTCAATGACCTCGGGCAGGGGTTCGATGCTGTCGTCCTCCGACATCTCCACCTCCTCCTCGTTTTCCGAAGGGACGTCGATGTCCGGCGTATAACGGCGCACGACCGCTTCATCGATGCGCGTGGTCACCGGATCCGTCGTCACGCGACAGGCCTGGACGACCGTGGCGCCCAGTTTGCCGGAAAACAGCCAGTCGCGTCCGCCGGCGGGGGCAAGCGTGCCTTCGAACCGCATCTTGCGCAGCCCATCGAGGTCGAACCTGTCGGCCAATGCCTCCAGCTGGGTGATGTCCGGGACCAGGCGCACCTGCGTGGCCTTGCGTTGCGGCAGGTCCGCGAGGCGGAGTTTCAGGGACAGGACTGGTTTCATCGGGTGGTCTCGGCTCCGGAGGGATGACGGGTGTCAGTGGGCTTGATGGCCCTTGCATGGCCCGTTAAGCCATAAGGCGAAAAGACCGCCCCCCGCAACGGGCAGGCGGCCGACGGGTGGGGACGGGCGACATGACTGGACAATTGGGCAGACTGCGCGCAGGCGCAATCAGGTTTGCGGGTCTGTGCGTTCTGATCGTCGGCGTGACCGCCTGCGCCGCGACATTCCGCAATCACGGATATGTGCCCGATGAAACCGATTTGCAGTCCCTGACGGTCGGGGTCGACACGCGCGACACGGTCGCCGCCTCGGTCGGGCGGCCATCCGCGTCCGGTGTCCTGCAGGGGGATGCCTGGTACTACGTGCAGTCGCGCGTGCGCAACTTTGCCTACCGCGCCCCTGAAACGATCGAGCGTCAGGTGGTCGCCATCAGTTTTGCCGAAAACGGAACCGTGGCCAATATCGAAAGATTCGGCCTCGAGGATGGCCGCGTCGTCTCTCTCTCGCGGCGGGTCACCGAAAGCTCCGTCCGCGAATTCGGCATCATCCAGCAGCTGCTGCGCAACTTCGGCAACATCGGCATCGGTGATGCCCTGGCCGATGACGGCTGAGCCGCCGAAGGGCGCCGAGGGCTATGTCCTGAAGGCGTCCGACATCGAGCGGATGGCGGGGCTGGCCAAGACCCATTTCCTGAACCCGTCCGCGCGGCGTGTGAACAAGTCGCTGGGCGATGCCACAGGCCTGACCGGCCTTGGCATCCACCTGATCGAGGTCGCGCCGGGTGACGAGACCACGGAATTCCATGTCCACCACCACGAGGACGAGGCCGTCTACGTGATCGCGGGCACGGCAACGGCCCAGATCGGCGAGGAGCATGTCGAAATCGGCCCGGGCGATTTCATCGGCTACAGGGCCGGCGGCTTGCCCCATACGATCGTCAACACCGGGGCAGAGCCGCTGCGCTGTCTGGTCGTGGGGCAAAGGCTTGCCCATGACGTTGGCGATTATCCCCGACAAGGCAAGCGTATCTTTCGTCAGGCAGGACTGCCCTGGAATCTCGTGGACCACGACCGGATCGAAACACCGACCGGCGGTGCCAAGACCTGAGGCAGTAGGGGGCTCTGCCCCCTGTGTTGCCGCGCCCCCCGAGGTATTTCGGGCCGGAGGAAGGGGGCGCGGATTTCCCGCGGTTGTAATCGTAGTCAGTCGCTTTCGGGTTCGAAGGTCAGGGCGACGCCGTTGATGCAGTAGCGCAGGCCGGTCGGCTGCGGGCCATCGGGAAAGACGTGGCCAAGATGGCCGTCGCAGCGCGCGCAATGCACCTCCGTCCGTTTCATGAACCAGCTGGTGTCGACGCTTTCATCGACCGTCCGGCTGTCCAGCCCGTCGACAGGCTGATAGAAGCTGGGCCAGCCCGTGCCGCTGTCGAACTTGTGTTCCTGATCGAATAGTGGCGCGCCGCAACCCTTGCACATGTAGGTTCCGGCGCCCTTGGGGAAATTCTCGTGGGTGAACGCGCGCTCCGTTCCGTGCTTGCGCAGCACCTTGTATGCCTCGGGCGTCAGCTGGGCCTGCCATTCCGCCTCTGTCTTGACGACCTTGTCCATCGGGCTTCCTTCCTGCGTTGATCTTGTGCGACTAACGCAGATAGGGCGGTATGGTTGCTTGTGAAAGGGCGGGGATGGAGATCGAGGCCGGTCGGTGGCGTGTCCGCATGACGGATGCGACAGGGGCGAATGCCGCCTTTGACCTGCGATCAGATGTCTTTCGCAATGGCAGGCCGGACCGCGACAGGTTCGATGCGACGGCAGGTCATCTGTTGATCGAAGGGGGGGACGGACTGGCCGGTTGCGCCCGCCTGACGGTGCAGGAGGCAGCTGGGATCCTGACCGGCTATACCGCGCAGCATTATGATCTGCGTGCGTTCGCAAAGGTCTTTCCCAAGGCGGTGGAGGTAGGGCGGATCTGTTTGCGCCCCGGCCTGCGCGATCCGGAGGTGCCCCGCCTGATGCTGGCGGTTCTCGCACGGCAGGTCGAAGCGGCAGGTGCGATGACCCTCTATGGATGCAGTTCGTTCCCGATGGCCGCGGGCGCGTCCGCGCGCCTGCGCGACCGGGTGGCGCCCGCCGATTGGATGCCCGGCCGCAAGGCCCCGGAAACCCAGCCCCTGATCGGCACGGCCGAGGCACTGCCGCCCTTGCTGCGCTCCTACCTGTCGCTTGGCGCGCGGGTGTCGGACCATGCGGTCGTGGACAGGGAGCTTGGGACCGTCCATGTCTTTACCGCACTGCCCATCGCCGCCATTCCTCCGCGCCGTGCGCAACTGCTGTCGGGGCTGCTGGACGCGGTGTGATTGACGTTGGAGGCCGGCAGGCATAGGTCGCGGTCCATGGCACGCGCACCCCTCCTTCAGCTTTCCGACATCTCTCTGACTTTCGGGGGGAACCCCGTTTTTGCGGATCTTTCGCTTGTCGTTCAGGGCGGCGATCGCGTCGCCCTCGTCGGGCGGAACGGATCCGGCAAATCGACCCTGATGAAGGTCATGGCCGGCCTGACCGAGGCCGACAGCGGCACACGGGTTCTGTCGCCCGGCACATCCGTCGGCTACATGGAGCAGGATCCGGACATCACCGGGTTCGCGACATTGCGCGAGTATGCGGAATCGGGCCTCGACCCGTCCGAAAGCTGGCGGGTGGAAGCGGCGGCCGAGGGCCTGAAACTGCACCTCGACACGGCGCCCGATGCCGCATCCGGGGGCGAGCGGCGGCGCGCGGCGCTGGCCAAGCTGCTGGCAGAGGCGCCGGAACTGATGCTGCTGGACGAGCCGACGAACCACCTCGATATCGAGGCCATCGCATGGCTGGAGGAGGAGCTGCGCACGACGCGGGCGGCCTATGTCCTGATCAGTCACGACCGCGCCTTTCTGACCGCCCTGACACGCGCGACCCTGTGGGTCGATCGCGGCAAGGTCCGCCGACAGGAAAGCGGGTTTTCCGGCTTCGAGGCATGGCGCGACAAGACGTGGGAAGAGGAAGACATCCAGCGTCACAAACTGGACCGCAAGATCAAGGCCGAGGCCCGTTGGGCCGTCGAGGGGATCAGCGCGCGACGCAAGCGCAATCAGGGACGCGTGCGTGCCTTGGGCGAGTTGCGGGCCGAACGCTCGGCGCAGATCCGGCGCGCCGGGACGGCGGCGCTGGAGCTGGATTCGGGGCAGGCCAGCGGCAAGAAGGTCATCGAGGCGTTCGGGTTGACCAAGGCTTTTGGAGACAAACCGATCGCCAGCAATTTCGACCTGCGCGTTCTACGGGGCGACCGGGTCGCCTTCGTCGGGCCGAATGGCGTCGGCAAGACGACGATCCTCAAGATGCTGCTGGGCGAGGTTGAACCGGACGAGGGCACGGTCAAGCTGGGCACCAATCTGGAGGTCGCGGTCTTCGATCAGACGCGTGCCAAGCTGGACCCGAATGCGACGCTTTGGGACAACCTGACGATGGATCCGCTGCTGGGCGTGTCGGGCGCCTCGGATCAGGTGATGGTGCGCGGAACGGCCCGTCATGTCGCGGGATACCTCAAGGATTTCCTGTTCGATGACAAGCAGTTGAAGGCGCCCGTGCGGTCCCTGTCGGGGGGCGAGAAGGCGCGCCTGCTGTTGGCGCGGATCATGGCCTTGCCGTCCAACCTGCTGGTGCTGGACGAACCGACCAACGATCTGGATATCGAGACGCTGGACCTGTTGCAGGACGTGCTGGGCGACTATGACGGCACCGTCCTTCTGGTGTCCCACGACCGCGATTTTCTCGACCGTGTCGCCACGCAGACGATCGCGATGGAAGGCAACGGCCGGGTCGATGTCTATCCCGGCGGATGGTCTGATTACCGCGCACAGCGCCCCGATGTCGTTCACTGGGACGAAAAGACGAAAACGCGCGTCGCCAAGGCGGCCGATGCGGCAGAGCAGCGCACATCGCCCCCTGCAAAGACCGAAAAGCTGTCCTACACCGAACAGCACCGGCTCGACGCCCTGCCTGCGGAAATCGCGCGTCTGGAAGCGGAGATCGCCAAGCTGGAGGAGCTTTTGAGCGATGCGGAGCTTTTCAGCCGCGAGCCGGTGAAGTTCCAGAAGGCGACCGACGCACTCGTGGCGCGGCATGCGAAACTGTCGGACGCCGAAGAAGAATGGCTGGCCCTGGAAGAGCGTGCGGCGGGGTGAGCCCGAACGCGTCCGGGAACGACGGACGCTACTCCAATGTTGCTACGATGCGGGGCGTTGGCGTGCCGGCGATTTCGAGGATCAGCTTGCGTTTGACCGCGTCGGCGAAGACCGCGCGCGTCGCGGCCTCGACCACGAAAGCACCCATGCCGCCAATGATGCGATCTGCGTAAGCCTGCGCTAACCCGTCGCGCCCGTCCATGATCGACCGCTCCGACAGGATGGCCAGCGCGTTGATCGTGATGCCGGTGGCCACGACCTGATCGCGGGCCACTTCCATCGGGGGGCCAAAAGTGTTGCCGGTGCTGTCGCCCGAGAAGTCGATCACGCGGCGCCAGCCGTCGATACGGTTCGTCTCGATCAACTCGGCCGCGAAGAGCAGGGCGCTGCCGATGGCGTTGCGGCCCGTGGCGCGGCGGGGCGGGCCGTCGAGGGCGGCGGCAAAGGCCTCCGCGTCCTCTGGCCCCGCGATCTGCATCCACGGGACGACGACGGACTGGTTCGTCGCCCATTCCACGTAGGTGACGGCGATATGGCCGTAGGCGGTGTTGGCGATGGCGGCCAGCACCTCCGGGTCCGTCAAGGCCTCGGCGTAGGCCTGTCGCTGAAACAGCAGTTCGGATTGCGTGATGGAGCCGGAGCTGTCGGCCAGCAGGACCAGTTCGAGGTCCGTGTCCTGTGCGGCGGCGGGCGTCGCCAGCAGGGTGAGGGCGAGGAGGATATGGAGCATGGGGCCAGCCTATGACCGGATCGGCGCGATCGCCTAGCGGTTTCCGCATCCTGCGGCGATCATGCACAGATGTCGGGCAGATCGTCGGTATGGGGAACCCACGCGGGGCGGGCGATGGCGCGCGGGTCCGCGACGGGCATGACCTCGCGCAGAAGGTGCTTCAGCCGGTCGGTGCGGGCGCCGTCGGGGTCGAGGGTCGCACAGCAGAGGTATTCCTCGACCAGGCTGGCCTGTTGCTCATAGCCGTAGGCCAGGAAGGGTTGGGCGCCCGCGTCGTCGAACAGGTAGGGGTCGTCGATGGTGATCTGCTCGGTGAAGGCGCGCGAGGGGTGATAGCCGGTCAGGTCGCGGTTCTGCCACTGCCAGACGTGAGTGAGTTCGTGGATCAGGAACATCGCGGCGGGCAGGTCGATCTCCGCGTTCGGCCCGGAGGTGGCGGCGTAATCCGGCAGGTAGGCGCGGGGCGACAGCAGGATACGCTCGAACAGGACGATGCCCCCGGTGGCGGCGGTGATCCGGCCCTCGCGCGGCGGGCCGATCCGCTCCCGGCAGGTGGTGCGGGGGCGCGCGTCGAAGGTGATCGGGAAGAGGCCAATGGCGGGATTCTGGGTGAGCGTGACGGCGGAGGTGTCGAGGGTGGGGCCGTGGAGTTGGGCGGAGAGGGCGGTTTCGGCGTCGGTGAGCGGGCGGGTGCAGGCGAGGAGCGTCAGGAGAAGCGTCCAGTGGAGTTTGCGCAGCGACGTGCAGACCGCGCGCGCGGCCCGTGTGCGGGTGGAGGGAGCGATGGGGCGCATGGGAGAAGACTAGGTTGTGCGCGCTTTGTTGGAAAGCCACGAAGGGGGCGTGTCACCCGCTCCGCCTTTCGCAAGCCGCAGAACCGCAAGCGAGAAACACATTATGCGTAGACAACACTTATGGTTTCTCAGCGCTACTGACAGATAAGTCCTTTGCAGCGGGCATGCTCCCTACAGCTTCCCATATCTACAGGCCGACTTCAGTGGCGGGTGGAACGCAGCCGTTAATTGGCTAAGGTTCCTTTCTGGCAGCAGTATCTCGCTTTTCGTTCGCTACCACAGCTGCAGGCTCGATTTCCAATTGTTTGATTGTGCCACTTTGTTAACGCTATGTTTGCTTCGAATGCAATATGACGCAAATAGACTCTTTCCAATTGGAAGATTGGTTTGGTCCCGCTCTCAGTAAGCTGTACTAATCCGCCTCCTTCTCGAACAATTCTAGCGTATCTATCGTCCAATTCAGGGTCTACATGCGAGCCGCCATCTTGGTTCGCGACGATCAGAACAAAGTCCCACCTCGTCAGCTCCAATTTTGTCGGGGTCGCTAGCCGAGGATCTCCTGGATCTTTGTAAACAAGCTCAGCTTTCCAATCGCCCAGAGCCATTTGCGTAGGTTTGGAGCGTATCTGGTCTAAAATAGGAATATGGTACGTTGAGTTACCTGAAATGCACGTAATTGCCAGCGGGAAGCTGCAAAGTAAGTTGCGTTCGTCAATTTTTTCGGCGTACGACGGTAGGGTCAAATTGTCTAATTTGAGTTGGGAGAAAAGGGAGTGTGATGTCCTTGAATTATGAAAGATAACGCGTAGAGTTGATGCAATTCGGCGAAACTCCGTGGTGTCGCCAGCGTCATACTCTCGAATAGATTTTTGCAAAAAGCGTATCTGTTCTATCAGGTGTGTTTCCAAATCGGATACTGGAACAGCCACTCTTCTTTTTTTGCTCATTGCTTATCGACCATCAAACATCCAACTCCCCCGCAAACTTCGCATTCTCCGAAATATACTGAAACCGCATCTCCGGTTTCTTGCCCATCAACCGCTCCACCAGATCACCGGTCTCCCCCGGCGCATCCTCGTCCACCGATACGCGGATCAGCTTGCGGGAGGCCGGGTCCATGGTGGTTTCCTTCAGGTCCTTGGCGTCCATTTCGCCCAGACCCTTGAAGCGGGAGACGTCGATCTTGCCCTTGCCGCCGATGCCCTTTTCCAACCAGGCGTCGCGCTCGGCCTCGTCTATGCAATAGACGCGCTTGGCGCCTTGGGTCAGGCGGAACAGGGGTGGGCAGGCGAGGTAGAGGTGGCCGGCGTCGATCATCGGCCGCATCTGGGTGAAGAAGAACGTCATCAGCAGCGACGCGATATGCGCGCCGTCGACGTCGGCATCGGTCATGATGATGACCTTGTCATAGCGCAGGTCGTCGATGTTGAACTTCGTCCCCAGCGACACGCCAAGCGCCTGTGACAGGTCGCTGATCTCGGCGTTGGAGCCGAGTTTCGAGGACGCCGCGCCCAGCACGTTCAGGATCTTGCCGCGCAGGGGCAGCAGGGCCTGCGTCTTGCGGTTGCGGGCCATTTTCGCCGACCCGCCAGCCGAGTCGCCCTCGACGATGAACAGCTCCGTGCCGTCGCGGTTGTTCTGGCTGCAATCGACCAGCTTGCCGGGCAGGCGCAGTTTCTTGGTGGCCGACTTGCGGGCGGTTTCCTTTTCCTGCCGCCGGCGCAGGCGTTCCTCGGCCCGCAACACGAGGAAGTCGAGGATGGCGCCCGCCGCCTTGGTGTCGCCGGCCAGCCAGTTGTCGAACCGGTCGCGCACGGCGCCTTCGGTCATCTTGGCGGCAATCTCGGACGACAGCCGGTCCTTGGTCTGGCCGACGAAGGCAGGCTCCGCGATGAAACAGCTGACCAGCGCGCAGCCGCCGGAGATCAGATCCTCGCGCGTGATCTGCGCGGCCTTCTTGTTGTTGGCAAGCTCGCCGTAGGCCTTGATGCCCTTGAGGATCGCGGCCCAGAAACCGGTGACATGGGTGCCGCCCTCGGGCGTGGGAACGGTGTTGCAGTAGGACTGGATGAAGCCGTCGCGCGCGGGCGTCCAGTTGATGGCCCATTCGACCTTGCCCGGCTGGCCGAACTTTTCCTGAAAATCGACGGTCCCCGCGAAGGCCGCATCGGCATAGGTCGACGAGGTGCCCAGCGTTTCGCTGAGGTAGTCGGACAGGCCGCCGGGAAAGTGGAACTTCGCCTCGGTCGGGGTGGTGCCGTCGTCGACGGCCGATTTCCAGCGGATCTCGACGCCGGAAAACAGGTAGGCCTTGGACCGGATCGACTTGAACAGCCGCGCGGGTTTGAGTTGCTGCTGGCCGAAGATCTCGGGGTCGGCGTGGAACGTAACGGTGGTGCCGCGTCGGTTCGGGGCCGCGCCGATCTTTTCGACAGGACCAAGCGGCAGGCCGCGCGAGAACCGCTGTTCGTGCAATTCGCGGTCACGGGCGACCTGCACGATCATGCTGTCCGACAGGGCGTTGACGACCGACGCACCCACGCCGTGCAGGCCGCCGGAGGTCTGGTAGGCCTTGCCCGAGAACTTGCCGCCCGCGTGCAGGGTGCACAGGATCACCTCCAAAGCGGATTTGTCGGGAAACTTGGGGTGCGGGTCGATCGGAATGCCGCGCCCGTTGTCGCGGATGGTGACGGAATTGTCGGCGTGCAGCTCTACCTCGATGCGGTTGGCGTGGCCTGCGACGGCCTCGTCCATCGAGTTGTCGAGGACTTCGGCCACCATGTGGTGCAGCGCGCGTTCGTCCGTGCCGCCGATGTACATGCCGGGGCGTTTGCGCACGGGCTCCAACCCCTCCAGCACCTCGATGGAGGAGGCGTCGTAGGTTTCGGCGGCCGCGCCGTTGAGGAGGTCGTCGGGCATGATGCTGCTCTATCTTGTGTGGTTGCCGACAAGATAAGCGAGATGCGGGTGCGGGGAAAGGGCACCCGCGCGCAGGCCATCAGCGGTCGTAGTCGCTGCCCGACACGGTCACGTTGTCGATGCCGAAGAATTCGTCGTTTGCCCCCTGGTTCAGCGTGGTCGATGCACCAAGGGTCAGCGCCCCGCCGTCGTTGGCCGCGACGACGCGGACACGGTAGGTGTGATCCTCGTTCCCACGTCTGGTCCAGTGGGCCGAGGTGTTGCCGGTATCCACGCTGGTCCGGGTCAGGGTGACGGTCGTTTTGGCGTCGCCATCGATGGTCGTGATCGTCGGCTCGTCCGAATAGACCTGATGCGACGATACGACGACATCCTCGCCGTTGATGGTGATGGTGCCGGTCTCGTTGTCCCAGCTGTCGCCCACGATCATGTCGAACTCGACGATGGCAAAGTCGAAGTCCTCGTCGACGTCGATCGGCAACTCGGCGGTCGATGCATTGCCGGACAGGGCCAGAATGTCGCCGAACCCCGCGATCGATTTCAACTCACCGCCGGTCCAGTCACCGCGGCCATCGCTCAATCCGCTTTCGCCCAGCAGGGTCTCAAACTTGGTCTTAATGGAATAGCTGGTCAGGACTTCGTTCGTGGTTTCGGTCGAGGACTCCACCCCTGTAGAGACGACACCCATGGTCGCAAGGCCAAGACCGACAAGCGCAGCCGTCAGGACGACCCAGTCGACGGTCACGGCGCCGGATTCGGAAGTCAGGAGTGTGTTCATCAGTCAAAACCCTCGCAATCATTACGCGGCCATCATGGGGGTGAACGATGCCAAGAAATTGACGAAAAGTGGGTATATCGACGAGGCGACCGCCCATGTCATGGCACGACGGGCGCGTCTTGCGGCGGCTGGACCTGACTGCGGGCAGCCGGAAGTTTGAAAGGACGACGATGGCACGGATACTTCTGACGGGCGGCGCGGGCTATATTGGGTCGCATACCCATGTCGCCCTGCGTGCGGCTGGATACGATGTCACGATCCTCGATGACTTCTCCAACAGCGATCCGGGCGTTGCGGAACGCCTTGAACGGCTGACCGGCGGGCCGGTGGACCTCGTGACCGGCTCGGTCCTCGACCGGGCCCTGCTGGACCGCATGTTCGCGGAGACCGCCTTCGACGGCGTGGTGCATTTCGCGGCCCGCAAGGCCGTGGGTGAGAGCGTGGCCAAGCCGCTGGACTACTTCGAGACGAACATCGGCGGCCTGCTGACCCTTACGCAGGCCATGAAAGCCGCTGGCGTCTGGCGTATCGTGTTCTCCTCGACCGCGACCGTCTACGGCGAGCCGGAGGTCTTTCCCCTGACCGAAGACATGCCCCTGTCGCATACCTCCCCCTATGCGTTCACCAAGTTGACCTGCGAACAGATCCTCGGACAGGCGGCCGCGGCGGACCCTTGGGCGGTTGGCATCCTGCGGTATTTCAATCCGGTCGGCGCCCATCCTTCGGGCCTGATCGGAGAGGACCCGCGCGGCATTCCCGACAACCTGATGCCCTATATCGCCAAGGTCGCCTTGGGCGAGTTGGAGCGGTTGCAGGTGCATGGCAACGACTACGACACGCCGGACGGCACCTGCTGGCGCGACTACATCCACGTCATGGACTTGGCGCAGGCGCATGTCCTGTCCCTGAATGCCCTGATGGAGGGGCGCGGCCATGTTCTGAACATAGGAACCGGACGTCCGGTGTCGGTGCTGGAAATGCACGCCGCCTATCAGGACGT
Organism: Jannaschia sp. 2305UL9-9; assembly: GCF_041403465.1. Classification (NCBI taxonomy): domain Bacteria; kingdom Pseudomonadati; phylum Pseudomonadota; class Alphaproteobacteria; order Rhodobacterales; family Roseobacteraceae; genus Jannaschia; species Jannaschia sp. 2305UL9-9. Next base: position 1,059,378 of record NZ_JBGEHM010000001.1, on the reverse strand, counting down.
CGTGGGGCGCGAGTTGCCCCATGTCATCGGCCCCCGCCGCCCAGGCGACGTGCCGCGCCTCTATGCCGACCCTGCGCGCGCGCGGGACGAACTCGGGTTCGAGGCGGAATACGGGTTGCGCGACATGTGTCAGTCCAGCTGGGATTGGGTGCAGGCGCAGTCGGCTGGTTGGCGGTTCAATTCCTGAGGGGGGCGGTGGCGAATCTGGTGAATGCCGGGAAGGCGATGGGATCGGTGCCCGTCGGCTGATAGGTTGCCGCAAGGTTCGAAAGCAGCGGATCGATGCGCACATATGCTTCCCACAGGGACTGTCGCGGAACCGGGGCTGCTTCTACCGTGAAAGCATTGCTGTCGTCTGTCAGGGTCAGCCAGCATGTTGAGATGACGCGACCAGTCGGGCAGAATATCAGACCGATCATGCCGCTCGGGGCTGTGATGACCCAGGCATCTCCTGGGCCGCGCAGTCTTCCTTCACCAATACCGAGGCAGTCCAGTGATCCATCCGGCGGGCGAATTGCGCGGTGGGTGCCCGGTTCTGTCTGCGTGGTCGCTTTCGATAGCCAAGAAAGGAAAAGATCGAACGACTGCTGATTGCAGTAATCTTGGCGGAGATTGAATCCGATCATGCTGCGGATAGCGGCTGGCACGTCGATCTGACGTTCTGTCGGCCCCAGATCCGCGATGTAGTTCGGACCGCCGACGATCAAGTGTATCCAGCCGTCGCAGCCGGGACAGGATAGAAACTCCTCCCAAGGTATGAAGATACGATGACCCAATCTCGCGTTTGTCGCAGGGTCCGTTGGTGCCGTGGTGACAGGAGACTGATAGAACCAAACGGTTGTAAGAGCCGCAGCCACGCCCACCATCGCGCCGATTGTCACGAATTTATGCATGCTAGCGCGCTTCGCAAGCCGCGTCCCTCACTGGGCGCGGGCGGCTTCGATGGCCGGGCGGATCTGGTCCTCGATCACGCTGCTGGTGATGGGGCCTGCAAAGCGCAGGGCGACGGTGCCGTCGCCTGCGATCACGAAGGTCTCCGGCACGCCGTAAAGGCCCCAGTCGATTCCCGTCCGCCCGGTTCCATCCACGCCGATCGCGGCGAACGGATCGCCCAGTTCCTCCAGAAAGGCGTTCGCGTCGGGGATCTTGTCCTTGTAGTTGATGCCGTAGACCGGAAGCTCCTGTGACAGGGCCTCCAGCTGAGGGTGCTCGGCCCGGCAGGGGATGCACCAGCTGGCCCAGAAGTTGACGAGCTTCACCTCACCGTCCGCCAGCATCGCATCGGGCAGGGGGGCGCGGCCCGGAAGCTCCGTGACGTTCAGCGCGGGCGCCGCCCCGCCGATGAGGGCCGAGGGCAGGGCGTCCGGATCCTCGCGGAACAGGCCGGATACGAAGAACCCCGCCAGTGCGGCGAACAGGGCGATGGGCACAAGCGCGAGAAGCCTCATTCCCCGACCTCGGTCAGCTTGCGCTTGGCGGCGCGCGACGATGCGATGCTCTGCCCTATCAGCCCGAGGATAAGAACAGCGGAGAGCCCATAGGCCAGCCAGATGTCGAAGGCATATTTCCCGAGGTCAATCATGCAAGACGGTCCCGAAGTGCGAGGGCATGGAGGCGGCGACGGCGGATTTCGGTGCGGGTGCGCATCAGCACGAGCGCGACGAACAGCAGCACGAAACCCGCGAGCGTCACCACGAGCGGCAGCCAGAAGACGTCGGCCACGTTTTCTTCCGCATCGAGGGAGAGGGACGCGCCCTGATGCAGGCCCTGGTTCCAGAATTGCGCGGCATAGCGCGACAGAACGGCGAAAACCGTCCCCACGAGGCAGAGGATGGAGGTCAGGTCGGCGGCCTGATCCGCGTCCTCGATCGCGGACCACAGGGCGATGTAGCCGAGGTAGAACAATCCGAGGATCAGGAAGGAGGTCAGGCGCGGATCCCATTCCCAGTAGGTGCCCCACATCGGCTTGCCCCAGATGGCGCCGGTGATCAAAGCCACGGCGGTCATGATCAGACCGATGGGTGCCGCCGCGCGGGCAGCGAGGGCGCTGACGTGGTGGCGGCGGATCAGCCAGACAAGCGAGGTCACAAGCATCATGAACCACGCATTGATGGCGAGGAACGCGCTGGGCACGTGGATGTAGATGATCTTGACCGAATGCCCCATGCGGAAGTCTTCGGGCGTGAAGAAGAACCCCCAGACGAGGCCCGTTCCGCACAGCAGGATGGCCAATGTCCAGACCCATGGTTGCAGGCGGGCGGACAGGGCCATGAAGCGGCGGGGGTTGGCGTATTCCCAGATCGACATGGCCCCCTTCCTATGGGCCGGACCGGGTTGCCGCAAGCGGTCTGACGCCACTGTGAAAGGGACGCTATGTCGCGTTTGCGGGGTGCCGCAGAGGCTTTGATCCGACAGGGTGCGCAGTGCGAACCGGTGTTGCCCGGCTCAGCGCAGGTTGACGCGCAGGGCCGCCGCCGTCGCGAACGGCAGCAGGGCAATACAGCCCAGCGTGATGGCCGCCAGCAGGGCCAGCGGTGTCGCCGTCGACAGACCCTCCGCCCCGCGTCGCGTCACCTCGGCCCCGAACACGAGCGTGGGAATATAGAGCGGCAGGACGAGCAGCGACATCAGGAGGGATCCGCGCTTCAGCCCGACGGTCAGGGCCGCGCCGAAGGTTCCCAGCCAGCTGAGCGCAGGGGTTCCCACAGCCAGCGACAGAACCAGCCACGGCAGGGCCGACGCCGGCAGGAACATCAGCAGGCTCAGCGGGGCGGCAATCAACGTCAGCGGCAGGCCCGTCGTCAGCCAGTGAACGACCGCCTTGATCGTGGCCGCCCCCTCCAGCGGGATCGGCGCGGTGGCGAGCAGGTCGAGCGATCCGTCCTCCGCGTCCAGCGCCCACAGACGGTCGAGCGACAGCAGGCAAGCGAGGAGCGCGCCCAACCACAGGATGCCCGCCGCGATCGGCGCCAACAGATCGGGCTGCGGGCCGACGGCAAGAGGGACCAGCGTTGCGAGGATCAGGAAGAACGCAAGCCCGAGGCCGAAGCCGCCGCCCGCGCGCAGGGCCAGGCGCAGGTCGCGCATCAGCAGGGCGATCATGGATGCGGCCCGTGTTTCGGGATGGCGCAACGGGTGCGGCTCATTCGACGGCCTCGGCGAAGGGGTCGGCTTCGCGGGCGCGGGAGGCACGGGCGGCGAAGGCGGTGACATCGAGCATGCGCGTTTCCGGCAGGCCGAGGTCGATGTGTGTGGCGATGAGGGCGCTGCCACCGCCCTGCAGATGCGCAGTGACGGCCTTGGCGAACAGGGCAACATTCGCCGCGTCCAACGAAACGGTCGGTTCATCCAGAAGCCAGACGGGCCGGTCAGTCAGCGTCATCCTTGCCAGGGCCGCGCGACGTTTCTGGCCCGCGGACAGATCGGCGGCGCGTCGCGACAGAAGGCCGCCAAGGTCGAAGGCCTGCGCGGCCCTGTCGACGGCGGGCCGCCCGGTGCCGAATGCGGCAGCCCAGAAGGCAAGGTTCTCGGCAACCGTCAGTTGCGCCTTGAGGCCGTCTGCATGGGCCCCGTAGGCCATGACATCCGCATCCGCGGACACGGTGCCCGCAACCGCAGGGGTCAGACCGCACAGCGTTCGCAGCAACGTCGTCTTGCCCGCGCCATTCGGCCCGCGAAGGATCAACGCCTCACCCCGCGCCAGGGTGAAGCACACGTCGCGCAGCACGACGGCTTGGCCCCGGCGGCACGCAAGGTTGGTGACGGTCAATGTCATACCAACTGCCTAGCCGGGGTCGCAGGCCAGAGGGAAGACCTGTTGGCCCGTGGCGATCGCAAAGGATGCGCGAACCCCGAAAAATCGCGAAACGGCTCAAAAGGTCGCGATTGCATACCACGGTATACCCTTGATCCGAGCGCGCCCATGGGGCATGAGGCAGGCAATAGCCACCCACCCTTTCGGGAGACCGCCAATGACCGTCCAAGTCGGAACAGACACCGCCAAGACCCGCCGCACGCTGAGCGTCGGTAGCCAGTCCGTCAGCTACTACTCGCTCGCCGCGGCGACCGAGGCGGGTCTCGGCGATTTCTCGAAATTGCCAGCCGCGTTGAAAGTCGTTCTGGAAAACCTGCTGCGGTTCGAGGATGGCGGCCGTTCGGTCAGCCTCGATGACATCAAGGCATTTGCGGACTGGGCTGTTCAGGGCGGCAAGTCCCCGCGCGAAATCGCGTATCGCCCCGCGCGCGTTCTGATGCAGGATTTCACCGGCGTGCCCGCCGTGGTCGACCTCGCCGCCATGCGCGACGGCATCAAGGCGCTGGGCGGTGACGCACAGAAGATCAATCCGCTGAACCCCGTCGACCTCGTCATCGACCACTCGGTCATGATCGACGAGTTCGGCAACCCGCGCGCCTTCCAGATGAACGTGGACCGCGAGTACGAGCGCAACATGGAGCGTTACCAGTTCCTCAAGTGGGGTCAGACCGCGTTCGACAACTTCCGCGTCGTCCCCCCCGGAACCGGCATCTGCCACCAGGTGAACCTCGAATACCTCGCACAGACCGTCTGGACGGATACCGACCAGAACGGTGACCTTGTCGCCTATCCCGACACGCTGGTCGGCACCGACAGCCACACCACCATGGTCAACGGCGCCGCTGTTCTTGGCTGGGGCGTGGGCGGCATCGAGGCCGAGGCCGCGATGCTGGGTCAGCCGATCTCGATGCTGATCCCCGAAGTCGTCGGTTTCGAACTGACCGGTGCGATGATGGAAGGGACGACCGGCACCGACCTCGTCCTGAAGGTCGTCGAGTTGCTGCGTGAAAAGGGCGTCGTCGGCAAGTTCGTGGAATTCTACGGCGCGGGCCTCGACAACCTGCCGCTGGCCGACCGCGCGACGATCGCCAACATGGCGCCCGAATACGGCGCGACCTGCGGCTTCTTCCCGATCGACGACGAGACGCTGCGCTACCTGCGCAACACGGGCCGTGAAGAGGACCGGATCGCGCTGGTCGAGGCCTATGCAAAGGAAAACGGGTTCTGGCGTGGTGCGGATTATGCGCCGGTCTACACCGACACGCTCAGCCTCGACATGGGCACCATCGTGCCTGCCATCTCGGGCCCGAAGCGCCCGCAGGACTACATCGCCCTGACGGCCGCATCCAAGACCTTCTCGCAGTATGTCAACGGCATCCGCTCCGGCAAGGACGCCAGCGCCCGCGCCGAGATCCGCTGGGAAGGTGAAGGCGGCGCGCCGGAGCCGGTCGAGATCCCGGGTGATGAAGGGTTCCACATGAAGGGCTGGATTTCCGGTGGCGATGCCGACCGGTCGCAGCTGCATGACGGGTCCATCGTGATCGCCTCGATCACGTCCTGCACCAACACGTCGAACCCCTACGTGATGATCGGCGCGGGCCTCGTGGCGCGCAAGGCGCGCGCGCTTGGTCTGAACCGCAAGCCCTGGGTCAAGACATCGCTGGCCCCCGGATCGCAGGTTGTGTCCGCCTACCTCGAGGCCGCGAACCTGCAGGAGGATCTGGACGCCATCGGCTTCAACCTCGTCGGTTATGGCTGCACGACCTGCATCGGCAACTCCGGCCCGCTGGCGCCCGAGATCTCCAAGACGATCAACGACAACGATCTGATCGCCACCTCGGTCCTGTCGGGCAACCGCAACTTCGAGGGGCGGATTTCGCCGGACGTGCGCGCCAATTACCTCGCCTCGCCGCCGCTGGTCGTGGCCTATGCGCTGGTGGGTGACATGAACGTGGACATCACCAAGGAGCCGCTGGGCAAGGACCGCGACGGCAACGATGTCTACCTCAAGGACATCTGGCCCACCGCCAAGGAAGTCGCAGACCTGGTCGAGGAAACCGTGACGCGCGAAGCCTTCCAGGAAAAGTACGCCGACGTCTTCAAGGGCGACGACAAGTGGCAGGCCGTCGAGGTGCCCCAGCAGGAGACCTACGACTGGCCGGCAACGTCTACCTACGTGCAGAACCCGCCGTATTTCCAGGGCATGTCCCCCGAGGCCGGCACCATCCACGACATCAAGGGCGCGCGTGTCCTTGCCGTTCTGGGCGACATGATCACGACCGACCACATCAGCCCGGCCGGATCGTTCAAGGAAACCTCGCCTGCCGGTCAGTACCTGATCGAACGTCAGGTGCCGGTGCGGGAGTTCAACTCCTACGGCTCGCGCCGTGGCAACCACGAGATCATGATGCGCGGCACCTTCGCCAACATCCGCATCAAGAACGAGATGCTGGACGGCGTTGAGGGTGGCTATACCAAGGGCCCCGATGGCGAGCAGACCTCGATCTATGACGCGGCGATGGCGTGGCAGGACGCGGGCGTCCCGCTCGTCGTCTTTGGCGGAGAGCAGTATGGCGCCGGGTCGTCGCGTGACTGGGCGGCCAAGGGCACGGCCCTTCTGGGCGTCAAGGCCGTCATCGCCGAAAGCTTCGAGCGGATCCACCGCTCCAACCTCGTCGGCATGGGCGTGATCCCGTTCGAGTTCACCGGTGGCGACAGCCGCGGCTCCCTCGGGCTGACGGGTGAGGAGCAGGTCAGCATTGAAGGGTTGGCCGACGTCAAGCCGCTTCAGGAAGTGCCTGCCACGATCACAATGGCCGACGGTACCGAAAAGGCGATCACGTTGAAGTGCCGGATCGATACCGAAGTGGAGATCGACTACATCAAGAACGGCGGCGTGTTGCACTACGTGCTGCGCAATCTTGCGCAGGCGCCCGTCGCCGCAGAATAAGCATATCCTAACAATGCGCGCGAAGGGCCCCGGTTTCGGGGCCCTTCGTCGTTTCGCGATTGCGCCCCGCAAGGATCGCGTTGCGGTGCCGCGATCTTCGGGCCGCGTGCAAATGATGAAAGCGGTGGCAAGGCACGGCAAGCCGACCGGTTCCCCATTGCCCCGGCCCATGGCGTTGAGGCAGGGTCGTGCCCGTGTTGCTGATTTGGGGCATATGGCATGCGTGGCTTTCCTGATCTTCCTCCGATCTGGCTATTGGGGTGCATGGCGGTGTCATGGCTGCTGGGACGTGGCCCGGGGCCATCGGCCGGGGGGCCGGGGGCCTGGGCGGGCGCGGCCCTGATCGGCGTGGCGCTGGCCCTGATCGGGTGGTGTGGCCTGTGGTTCCTGCGCAAGCGCACCCCGATCGAACCCCATCACCGGCCCAAGGCCCTGATCACCGAGGGGCCATACCGCCTGTCGCGCAATCCCATCTACCTTGCGCTGGTGCTGATCGCCTCGGGCTATGCCCTGCGGCAGGACACGCTGCTTGCCCTCGTGCCGGTTGCCGGCCTCGTCTGGGTGCTCGACAGGCGGTTCGCCCGGATCGAGGAGAAGGCGCTTCTGGATACCTTCGGCGGGGCGGCGCGGGCCTATGTCGCGCGGACGCGGCGTTGGTTGTAAGGCGGTCCTCACCCAAGGGTGATTGGCAATGCCGCATCGGTCTGTCTAGGTAACGGGTGACACAAACGGGATTTTCCTGCTCATGCGTTTTGCCTTGCTTCTGTCCGCCACCCTTGCCGCCGCACCCGCCGTGGCCGACCCCGTCGTCGTGGAACTGTTCACGTCGCAGGGTTGCTCTTCCTGCCCACCGGCGGATGACATGCTGGGGGAGCTTGCGGATCGGTCGGACGTGATCGCGCTGTCGCTGCATGTCGACTATTGGGACTGGATCGGTTGGGCGGATACCTTCGCCAAACCCGGCTTTTCCCAGCGGCAGCGTGACTATGCCTCGGTTGCGGGGTCCAGCGTGGTCTATACGCCGCAATTCGTCATCGGCGGTCAGGATCAGGTCGCCGGGCCATCGGGCATGCAGTTGGCCGAACTGATCGATGCGCATCGCGGGCGCAGCGGGGATGTTCTGCGCGTCGCCTCGGGCACCGACGGGCGCAAGGTCATGGCGATGGAATCGGACGCGGGTGGTCAGCTGATCCTCGTGACCGTCCTGCCGGAGGCAACGGTGCCGGTCCTGCACGGCGAGAACGCGGGGCGGGACATGACCTATCACAACGTGGTCACCGGCTGGGAGGTTCTGACCGATTGGTCGGGCGAGGCGATGTCCGTCGTCCTCCCGTCGGTGCCGGAGGATCACGCGCAATTCGTGCTGGCCCAATCGTTGATCGACGGCAAGCCGGGTGCCGTGATCGGTGCCGTGCGCGCAGACTGATCGCATGCAGCGCTGGACCTGCCGGCAGGTGGCAGGCACACCGGGCCCATGATACGCGCGATTCTCTTCGACAAGGACGGCACCTTCACCGACTTCCGGCAAACGTGGGAACGGTGGATGCCTGGACCCATCCGTGAACTGGCCCGGGAAACCGGAGCCCCGCCCGATGTTCTGGCAGACGTGATCGGTTTTGATCTTGAAGCCGGCGTCATCCGGCCCGACGGTCGGTTCGTGACGGCGACCAATGCCGAAACCGGGGCCGCCATCGCGGAACTTGTCGGATGGGACGCAGACCGGATCCGCCGGTGGTGGGACCTGCGCGTCATGGAGGTGGAGCAGGTGCCGGTAACCGACCTAGCACCCTTGCTGCATGACATTGCGGGTCGTGGCCTGGCCCTTGGTGTTCTGACCAACGCGGATGAAAGCGAGGCGCGGATCCATCTTGCCCACCTCGGGATCCTCGATCATTTTGCCCAAGTCATCGGGTATGACAGCGGGTGGGGGGCCAAGCCGGGCCATCATGGTGCGCTGGCCTTCGCAGAGGGTCTGGGCCTTCGACCGCAGGAGGTGGTGGTCGTCGGCGATGGCATGACCGACATGCTGGCGGCCAAGGGGGCGGGCATGCGCGCCGTAGCCGTGTTGACCGGCACCCTCGACCACGCGGCCCTCGCACCTCATGCCGAGGTCGTCCTGCCGGATGTCAGCCATTTGCCGGCATGGCTGGATGCCCAAGAAATTTCCCTGCAGACCGCATAGCGAAAACGACACCAACGGTCGCAGTTCGCCAATCGTCGCCGAACCGCGCTTCGCATCCTGCGAGGACAGGAGGGCGACGCCATGGATGGACAGACCGAACCGACGGAACCGCGTCGCAGGCGTGCGGGGGGCCGCAGGGGCCATGCGGATCGCGCCGGTACCGCCGTCATCGATCAGATGCCGTTCCGTCAGCCCCGCAACCCCGACCGTCCGACCGAACCGCTGGACGCCGACGGGGTGCAGGCCATCCACAAGGGGGCCATGCGGATCCTGTCGGAGATCGGCATCGAATTCCTGAACCCCACCGCGGTGGAGCACATGCGCCGGGCGGGATGCCGGGTCGATGGCACGAACGTGCGCATGGACGAGGATTTCGTGATGGAGATGATGGGAAAGGCGCCGTCGGAGTTCACCATCACCCCGCGCAATCCCGACAAGCGCCTGACCATCGGCGGCAACTGGATGGCCTTCGGCAACGTCTCCAGCCCCCCGAACTACTGGGATCTGAAGACCGGCAAGGTGTCGGGCACCTGGGACCGCTATGTCGAGTTTCTGAAGCTCACGCAGTATTTCAACTGTATCCACTTCGCCGGTGGCTATCCGGTCGAAGCGATCGATATCCATGCCAGCGTTCGCCATCTCGACTGTCTCGAGGCGAAGCTGAACCTGACCGACAAGGTGGTGCATGCCTATTCGCTGGGACGCGAGCGGGTCGAGGATGTCATCGAGATGACGCGGATCGCCGGGGGCCTGACGCATGAGGCGTTCGACGCAACGCCGCGGATGTATACCAACATCAATTCGGTCAGCCCGCTGAAACACGATTTCCCCATGCTCGAAGGCGCGATGATCCTGGCCAAGCGGCGCCAGCCGATCATCATCACCCCCTTCACCCTCGCGGGCGCGATGGCCCCCGTGACGATGGCAGGGGCAGTGACCCTGTCGATGGCGGAATCCCTCGCGGCGGCCTGCCTGCTTCAGTACATCGCACCCGGTGTTCCGATCGCCTTGGGCACTTTCACGTCGAACGTGGACATGAAGTCGGGTGCGCCCGCGTTCGGCACGCCGGAATACATCCGGGCGACGCAGATGACCGGACAGATGTGCCGCTTCTACGGTGTTCCGATGCGCGCCTCCGGCGTCTGCGCCGCGAATGTCCCGGACGGTCAGGCGATGTGGGAAACGACCGCGTCCCTCTGGTCGGCGGTGCAGTCGGGCACGAATGTCATCTATCATGCCGCCGGCTGGCTCGAGGGTGGGTTGATCGCCTCGCCCGAGAAATTCGTGATGGATTGCGAAGTCCTACAGCAGATGCAGCGCTATTTCGACCCGTCGATCTGGGCCACGACCGAGGACGATATCGCCGTGGAGGCCATTCGCGAGGTGGGCCCGAACGGGCATTACTTCGGCTGTCAGCATACGCAGGACCGCTATCAGACGGCCTTCTATCAGCCGTTCCTGTCCGACTGGCGCAACTACGAAGCGTGGGACATTGCCGGAGCGACATGGACGGCGGAGCGCGCGCACGACATGTCGCGCCGCATCATCGCCGGGTTCGAGGCACCGCCGATGGATATCGCGATCCGCGAGGAATTGGCCGCCTTTGTCCGCCGCCGCAAGGAAGAGGGGGGCGCCCCGACGGATTTCTAGGATTTCTTAACCACCTGTTGAGAGATGTCGGGTCAGTGTTCCGCCATACCAGTCGAGAGGGGGGGCACGATGCACGGCATGATCTGCAAATCCCTCGAGGCGTTCCTGACCACCACACACGGCCCACTGGTCTGGAAGCAGGTGCGTCAGGCGGCCGAATTGCCGTTCGACCGTTTCGAGACGATGCTGAGCTATCCCGACGCGCAATTCGACGCGGCGCAGGGGGCGGCGGCGGCGCATCTGAACCAGGACCGTATCCACCTGATGGAGGACATCGGAACCTGGATCTGCACGCATCCGCCGCTGGAACCCGTGCGCAGGCTGTTCCGGTTTACCGGAACGACGTTTCAGGATCTGCTTCTGTCCATCGACGAGATCGACGCAAGGGGCCGCATGGCCGTGCCCGATCTGGGCCTGCCGAACTACCATCTGAACCAGTTGACCAGCTCTGCCTACGAGGTTTCATCCAACTGGTGTGTCCCGGGGGCGAGTGGTCTGTTGACGGGCGCGTTGCGCGCGCTCGCGGATGAATACGGCGCCCTTGCGATGCTCGACGTCGGGCCTGCCGTGCGGCTGGACGAGGGTTGGTCGGAAACCGTGACGATCCAGTTGGTGCAGGAGGCCTTCTATCCGGTGGAGGCATTCTCGCTCGGCGGGGCGATATGACGGGCCCATTGTGCAACGACGCCATGCTGAACGCGATCCTGCCGATGCACATCCTGTTCGATGCGCGGGGGCGGGTGCAGCGGGTTGGAAAGACCTTCGACCATATCGCGCCGGGGGCGGCGGGCCAGATGCTGTGCGACGTGGTTCAGGTTCTGCATCCCAAATGCTGTGGAAATCCTGTCCAACTGCTGCAGAATCCCGGTCGCCGCCTGACCGTGGAATTGCCGCAGGAGGGGCGGGTCGGTCCTGGGCAAAGCCGGACACGGATGCGGGCGGTCGTCTATGATCTTGGGGATGGGGGGCTGATCAACGTCTTCTTCGGCACGGACGTCACGAAAGGCGTCGCGCGGCACGGACTGACGGCGGCGGATTTCGCGGCCTTCGACCCCACGATCGAAATCCTGTTCCTGATAGAGGCGCAGTCGGCTGTGGTCCGGGAATTCGCGCATCTGAATGACCGTCTGGTCGAGGCGCACAGCGAGGCGGAACACCGGGCGATCACCGACAAACTGACCGGGTTGCACAATCGGCGGGCAATGGACCGGCACCTTGCGACCCTGTCGGACAACGGAACGGAATTCGGGCTGATGCATCTGGATCTCGACTACTTCAAGTCGATCAACGATACGTTCGGTCATGCCGCCGGTGATCATGTCCTGTCGCGTGTCGGGACCATCCTGCGCGATGTCGTGCGGCAGGGTGACATGGTCGCGCGCGTGGGGGGGGACGAATTCATCCTCGTGTTCGGTCGCTGCCGTGACGTCGACCTCATGCGGCGGATCGCGGACCGCATCATCGCGCGCCTCGAGGAACCTGTCATTTTCGACGGCCACGTCTGTCGCATTTCCGGCAGCATCGGCATCACGATGTCCAGCTTCTATCGGGTGCCCGAACCCGACCGTTTGATGTCGGATGCCGATACGGCGCTCTATGCCTCCAAGAACCACGGCCGCGCGCGCTACAGCGTGGCGAGCCCCGGACAGGTTTGATCGCGCGCGGCGCCCGGCCCAGGCGACCGGGGCGGCGGGTAGCCACGTGGGAATGGCTGCGTGGAACGCTCGGCTGTCAACGCGACCTGAAAGACGACGGGGCATTGCCTGTCGATCGGGTCAGGCCAAGCCCTCGATCTCGATCCAGACGGGCAAATGGTCGGATGCTCTCTCGGCCATCTGCCGTGTGGCGACGCCGCTGTCGCGAACGATCAGATCGGGGCTGACGACGAAACGGTCCAGCCGCAGGCTGGGGCGGCTTGCGTGAAAGGACGGGCCGGGCAGGACCGCGCGCCATGGCGACCCGGCAGGCAGAAGGCTGCGACCGGGGCGCCATTCGTTCAGATCGCCGCCCAGCAGAACGGGCCCCTCGAATGCCTCGGCTGTCCGAAGGACATGCGCCATCTGTTGCAGGCGGTCCTTGTGGCGCAGCCCGAGGTGCAGCGCGCCGATTGTCAGGCTGCCGCCGCACCCGGTGCATCTGGCGAGGACCGCGCCGCGCGGCTCTAGCCCCGGCAGGTCGATGGCCTGCAATCGGTCCAGTGTGAAAACACGTCCCAGCAGGACGGCATTGCCATGGTGGCCTATCGAGGGTGTATCCGGGTCCGCATCTATCATCGACCAGCCCGCGGCCCGGACGCTATCGGGGGGCAGGGCGGGTGGACGCGGTGGCAGGCGCCGGTCCGCCTCCTGCAGGATGACGATATCGGCGGCAAGGCGGTTCAGAACCCGCAGGATGCGCGCAGGATCGCGCCGCCAGTCAAGGCCGACTGCCTTGCGGATGTTCCAGCTGACGATACGGATCCGGCGGGTCATAGAAGCGGTCCGAACAGGCGTGCGACCGGGGCAAGGGCGCGCACATGCCATGGGCCGGGCATCTGCAGTGGCACTGCGCGTTCGAAGTCCTTTGCGAACATCAGGTCCATCTGCTGCGCGAAATCGGTGTCTTCGATCAGGGCGATCTGTTCGAAGTTCAGCAACATCGACCGGATGTCGAGGTTCGCGGTTCCGACGGAGGCGATATCGTCGTCGATCAGCATGACCTTGGAATGCAGGAACCCCGGCAGGTATTCGTGCACCTCGATCCCGGCGGCGATCAGATCGCGCGCTGCGCTGCGCGATGCATACCACGCCAGCATGTTGTCGGATTGCCGGGGGATCAGGATGCGAACATCGACCCCGCGCAGGGAGGCAAGCTTCAGCGCGGTCGCGACATCCGCATGTGGCACGAGGTAGGGCGTCGTGAGCCAGAGGCGCGTTCTGGCCAGCCCGATCAGGCCGCAGGCCAGCAGGCTGCCGCGTTCAAGGGTATCGGTCGCCCCGAAACCGGCGACGACACCACGGCACCCGCCATCGTCTGCAACCAACGGGCGCGCGTTCGCAGAGGGTGGAACGGCGTCCCCCGTCAGATCTGTCCAATCGGCGGCAAAGATTGCGCGTAGTTGATCGACCATCGGTCCGCGCAGGCGAACATGCGTGTCGCGCCAACTGTCGAAATCCTTGCCACCGTCGATGTATTCGTCACCGACATTGATGCCGCCCGTGAACCCGATCGCGCCGTCGACGATGACGGTCTTGCGGTGATTGCGCAGGTTCAGCCCGATACGTCCCATGACGCGTCGGGGGGCGACGATCCCCTGAAAGCGCACGCCTTCGGCCCGCAGGGCGCGGGCATACCGATGCCCGAGGAACAGGGAGCCGACCATGTCGCACAGAACCCGCACATCGACGCCCCGTCGTGCAGCGGCGATCAGGCGGTCACGCAATGCGCGGCCGATCGTGTCGTCGCGAATCGTGTAGAACTGAACCAGAACCTCATGCTGGGCCTGATCGATGGCTCCAAAGATGGCGTCGAACGTCGGTCCGCCATCGATCAACAGGGTCGCCGTGTTCCCCTCGGTGACCGGCGCGCCGACCACGCCGGTCAATGTCTCAAGCCGGGTTCCCGTCGCGATCGGGGCCGGGCAGGCGTGCTGCGCGCCCTTGGGTGCGCCGGAACGTGACACGCTGCTGAACAGGGCGAACATCGGAATGGCAAGCAGTGGAAACGAGACCAGAAAGACGACCCAGGCGGCGGCCCCCTGCGGTGTGCGCGCGGTCACAAGCGCGGCCCGCGCCACGAGCAGGCCGACAAGAACAAGCGCAAGTTGTGCCCCGACACCCAGCCAAATCACCATGCCTGCCACCCCGTGATCGTTTGCGGTCGTCCATATGTTGAAACCGGTCTGCATCGCTGTGGCCGACAGTGCAACCTGCGGGCCAAACGGCTGTCGCGGACTGCGGTTCCGGAGAGGGCTTGCGCAGGGCGTTCGCAGGATGCCGCGGAACAAGGTGATGTCGCCGGGACTTATCCCATAGCGGCGCAAGCGTCGTGTGATGACATGCGGGGCCTTCGAGGGCCTTGGGTGGGGGTATTTCGGACCTGCTGGCTGGTGGCGCGATACACTGGCAGGGTCGTGGTACGCCTCCTCCATCGACCGCCGCGGGGCGGGCATGTAGGTGGGAACGAATGGCCGGGGGCGGTGCTGTGGCGAAAGATCGAATGCATCGCACGGCTATTGGCTGAACCGCCGGGCAAGCCCATTTAACGCGTTCCGGGACCGAGGCGCCCAAGTTCAAGGACAAACCCCCCATGACCGATGCGACAAGCGAGACACCCCCCGCCCTGACGTTCGAGAGCGATGCGGGATCGAACCGCTCCAAATGGGTGGCCGGTGCCCTTGCGCTTGCCATCGTTGCATGGATGGGCAGCGGATTCATCCTTCCGGCCGAGGATACGGATGCCACGCCGGAGGAGGAACGCGTCCTGCGCCCCGTGACGGTCGCCGTACGCGCATCGACCGCCGAGCCGGTCGCGCAGGTCTTCGTGGCAGAGGGACAGGCCCTGCCGGACCGGGACACGGTGGTCCGTGCCGAGACGTCGGGCCAGATCGGCGAGGTTCTGGCGGAGATGGGCGCGGACGTTGCCGCAGGACAGGTCATCGCGCGCTTCGATGTCGCCGCCCGACAGGCCGACCTTGATCGCGCGGAACAGGAACGTATCCGCGCCCAGCGGGAATTCGACAACGCCGAGGCCTTGCTGGACCGTGGTGTTGCTACCGTGGACCGGGTGGCCGAAGCCCGCGCGGGCCTTGCCTCGGCCATTGCGGGCGTCACCGCAGCGCAGCAGGCCATCGCGGACACGGAAATCCGCGCGCCCTTCGATGGTCGGCTGGAAGCCTTGGACATCGAGGTCGGTGAATTCGTCTCGGCGGGGGCGAACGTGGGGCGCGTCGTCGACAACACGCCCCTGACGATCGAAATACAGGTCCCGCAACAATCGCTGCGCGATATCAAGGTCGGTCAGCCGGCCGATGTGGCGTTCATCACCGGAGATACGGCGCAGGGCGAGGTGCGCTTTGTCGCGACCAGCGCGGACGCAGAGACGCGCACCTTCACGGCGCGCGTCGAGGTGCCGAATGCGGACGGGGCCATTCCCGCAGGCATCAGCGCACAGTTGCGCATCCCGACGGGCGAGGAGGTCGCACATTTCGTGTCGCCCGCGATCCTGTCCCTCGACACCGACGGCACGCTCGGGATCAAGACGGTGACCGGGGATGACACCGTCGCGTTTCACGAGATCGCCATCGTTCGTGCCCAGACGGACGGGATCTGGGTGGCGGGCCTGCCGGACGAGGTGCGGATCATCTCGGTGGGGCAGGGGTTCGTGAACGACGGTGAGGTCGTGGACCCGCAGGAAGACGACGCCGGCACATCGCGCACCCCGTCAGAACCCGCGCCCGGTGTGCCCGACATGGCGGAGGATGCGCAGGGCACGGCCAGCATCACCGGGGCGGCCCGATGAACGCCCTGATCGATGCCGCATTCAGCCGCGCGCGCGTCGTGGTTCTCGTGCTGATCATGGTGCTGACGGCGGGCGCCTATTCCTATGTCGCGATCCCCAAGGAAAGCTCGCCCGAGATTCCGATCCCGATCTTCTATGTATCGACCGGTCTGGACGGAATTTCCCCAGAGGATGCGGAACGTCTGCTGGTCGAACCTCTGGAGACGGAGCTGTCTTCGATCACGGGTCTGAAACAGATGACGGCGAACGCGGGCGAAGGCTATGCCAGCGTCCAGCTGGAGTTCGAGCCCGGCTTCGATGCGGACGAGGCCCTCGACAAGGTGCGCGAAGGGGTCGACCGCGCCACCCCCGACCTGCCCGACGATGCCTATGATCCGACGGTGACCGAGATCAATACGGCGCTTTTCCCGATCCTCACGACGATCCTGTCGGGTCCGGTGCCCGAGCGGACGCTGAATACGCTGGCCGAAGATCTGAAGGACCGGATCGAGGCCCTGGAAGGCGTTCTGGAAGTCGATGTCGGCGGGGCCCGGACCGAGCTTCTGGAGGTGCTGATCGACCCCACGATCTTCGAGACCTACAACATCAGTTTCGAAGAGCTGATTTCCCAGATCAACCGCAACAACCTGCTTGTCGCCGCCGGCGCGATCGAGAACGGGGCCGGGCGCATCGTCCTCAAGGTTCCCGGCCTGATCGAGGACGTGGCCGACGTCATGGCCCTGCCGGTGAAGGTGCGTGGCGACACGGTCGTGACCTTTGCGGACGTGGCCACGGTCCGGCGCACCTTCGAGGATCCGACGGGGTTCGCCCGGATCGATGGCCAGCCTGCCCTCGCGCTGGAAATCAAGAAACGGTCGGGGGCCAACATCATCGAGACGGTCGCCGCCGTTCGGGGTGTCATCGAAGAGGCCCGTATGGATTGGCCCGAAAGCCTGACGATCAACTACATGCAGGACGAGAGCGAACAGGTCGAGACGATGCTGTCCGACCTCGAAGCGAACGTGATCGCGGCCGTCATCCTCGTCATGATCGTGATCGTCTGGGCGCTGGGCATCCGGTCGGCCCTGCTGGTCGGGCTGGCCATTCCGGGGGCTTTCCTTGCCGGTGTCACGGCGCTGTCGGTCATGGGCTATACCATGAACCTCGTGGTCCTGTTCAGCTTGATCCTCGTGGTCGGAATGCTGGTCGACGGGGCGATCGTGACGACCGAACTGGCGGACAGGCGCCTGCAGGAGGGGGACGCGCCCAAGGCCGCCTATGCCTTTGCGGCCAAGCGGATGGCATGGCCCATCATCGCCTCGACGGCCACCACCCTGTCGGTATTCTTCCCGCTTCTGTTCTGGACCGGAACGGTGGGTGAATTCATGAAATTCCTGCCGATCACCGTCATCCTGACGCTGACCGCGTCTCTTTTCATGGCGCTGATCTTCATTCCGGTGGTTGGCGGCATCATCGGGCGCAAATCCCCGCAGGGGGCCAAGGACAAGGCGGTTCTTCATGCCGCTGAACGTGGCGACCCGCGTGACCTGGGCGGCGTGACCGGTGGCTATGTCCGTCTGTTGCAATTCGCCATTCTGCGACCGTGGGCAACGCTGATCATGGCAGTCTCCTTCCTGCTTGCGGGGTTCACGGCCTACGGACAGTTCGGCAACGGCATCAGCTTCTTTCCTTCGGTCGAGCCTGACTTCGCCCAGGTTCAGGTCCGGGCGCGCGACAATTTCTCGATCTACGAAAAGGATGCGCTCGTGCGGCGGGTAGAGGCGCGTCTGTTCGACTATCCCGAGATCGCGTCCGTCTATGCGCGGTCGGGGGGATCGAACCAGGACGCGGCCGATCTGATCGGCACGATCCAGATCGAATTCACCGAATGGGACACGAGGCGCCCCGCGGAGTTGATCGCAGAGGACATCCGCATCGACATGGCCGAGGTGCCGGGTATCGACGTGCAGGTGCAGACAGCCTCGAACGGGCCGAGCGCGGGCAAGCCGATATCCCTCCGCGTGCGGGCCAACGATCCGCAGGCCCAAGCGGATGCCGTGACGGCCATTCGCGCCGCGATGGACGATATCGGCGGGTTCACCGACGTGACGGACACGCGGCCCTTGCCGGGGGTGGAATGGCAACTGTCGGTCAACCGGTCCGAAGCGGCCCGTTTCGGTGCCGATATCTCCACGCTGGGTCAGGCGGTGCAACTTCTGACGCGCGGCATTACCGTGGCCGATTATCGCCCCGATGATGCGGAAGGCTCCGTCGATATCAACGTGCGCTTTCCGTCCGAAGAACGCACGCTGGAGGAGTTGCAGTCGCTGCGCGTGCCGACGACAGCCGGCCTCGTCCCGATTTCCAACTTCGTGACGTTCGAGCCGGCCCCGAGGTCGGGGACGATCACCCGCGTGGATCAGCGCCGCGTCATCACGATTGAATCGAACGTCGCGCCGGGTGTCCTCGTGAACGATCAGACCGTCGCCCTGCAGGCGGCCATCGACGATCTGAACCTGCCACAAGGCGTGGAAGCCGCGTTCGCGGGCGAGGCCGAGGATCAGACCGAGTCGATGGTGTTCCTCGTCGGGGCCTTTGCCACGGCGATCTTCCTGATGTTCGTCATCCTCGTGATACAGTTCAACAGCTTCTATCAGGCGTTCGTCGTCATGAGCGCGATCGTCTTTTCGGTCGCTGGCGTGCTGTTCGGCCTGATCCTGACCGGGCGTCCGTTCGGCGTCGTCATGGGGGGCATCGGGGTGATTGCCCTTGCGGGGATCGTCGTGAACAACAACATCGTGCTGATCGATACCTACAATGACCTCAAGCGTCTGGGCCTGTCACCCCTCGAGGCCGCCCTGCGCACCGGGGCACAGCGTCTGCGCCCGGTCGTTCTGACTTCGGTGACGACGGCACTGGGCCTGCTGCCGATGGTGATCGGGGTCAATCTGAACTTTTTCACGCGTGAAATTGTCTATGGTGCGCCGTCGACCCAATGGTGGACGGAGCTGAGCTCGGCGATTGCGGGGGGCCTCGTGATCGCGACCGTGCTGACCTTGATCGTGACACCCGCAATGCTGATGCTGGGGGAAAAGTCGGCCAACCGTGCGAAACGCACGGCGCCGGTGGGCAAGACCGCGCCGGCATGATTGTGGAATGCGGGGGACGTGAATGACGATCGATGACCTCGACCGGGCGATCCTGCGGGTGGTGCAGGGCAACGCCCTGCTGTCGGCGGGGGCGGTGGGGCGCGCCGTGGGCCTGTCGCAACCGGCCGCGTGGCGGCGGCTGCGCCGGCTGCGTGACGAGGGTGTCTTGCGGGGGCGTGACCTGTCCCTTGACCTGGAAAAGCTGGGCTTCGGCGTCTCTGTCTTTCTGGGGGTCAAGCTGGCCACCAAGGGCCGCGTCAGTCTGGAAGATTTCGAACGCGCCGTCAGCGCCATCCCCGAAGTGCGGCGGGTGGAACATGTGCTGGGGCGCTACGACTACCGCCTGCGTGTGACCGCCCGCGACCTGTCCGACTTCGAGCGCGTGCTGCGTCGGCGGATCATGGCTTTGCCCGGCGTGGGCGAGGTCGAGGCCAATGTCCTGCTGAGCGAGGAGCGGCTGCCTGGCCCGCTGTGACATGGGTCCCCCCGCATGCCGAGGATCGGAGTTGTCCCGCGCGTTTCGGAAACCTGCGAACCCCACCACGCCGCGCGGTATGCCGAGATAGGCTTTGCCGTGCCCGGACGGGCATGAAATATCATCGCCAACGCAGGAGGAACCGTCATGGCATTGCTCGATACCGTGGACCCGCAGGGTCTCGAAGAATTCTCGGTCGTCTTCACGGACCGTTCGCTCAATTCCATGAGCCAGTCGTTCCAGCAGGTCATGCGCGATCTGCACGGCGCCTTGTGCGAGGTTTACGGCGCGGATCATGCCGTCATCATTCCCGGCGGCGGCACCTTCGGCATGGAGGCCGTGGCGCGTCAGTTCGGACAGGGCGCCCGCGCCCTGGTCGTGCGCAACGGCTGGTTCAGCTATCGCTGGTCCCAGATCATGGAGGCCGGCGCCTTCACCGAGGGGGCCGAGGTCCTCAAGGCGCGCCAACAGGGCAACGACAGCCGCTCGCCCTTCGCGCCTGCCCCCATCGACGAGGTGGTCGCCCGCATTCACGAGGTCAGGCCCGACGTCGTCTTCGCGCCGCACGTCGAGACATCGGCGGGCGTGATCCTGCCGGACGATTACATCACCGCACTCGCCACGGCTGCACACGAGGTCGGTGCCCTCATGGTGCTGGACTGCATCGCCTCGGGCTGTGCCTGGGTCGATATGCGCGCAACCGGCGTCGACGTTCTTATTTCCGCCCCGCAGAAGGGCTGGTCGGCGTCACCCTGCGCCGGGCTCGTGATGCTGTCGGAGCGTGCGCGCGCCCGCGTCGAGGAAACGACGTCGGACAGTTTTGCCATCGACCTGAAGAAATGGTCGCAGATCATGGATGCCTACCTGGCCGGTGGGCACGCCTATCACGCCACCATGCCGACCGATGCCCTGCGCGTGTTCCGCGACACGGTCGACGAGACACGTGCCCTCGGCTTCGACCGTGCCAAGGATGCGCAATGGGAGCTTGGCAACAAGGTGCGCGCCATGCTGGCCGCCAAGGGCGTGCCCTCGGTCGCTGCCGACGGGTTCGGCGCCCCCGGTGTGGTCGTCAGCTATGCGCCCTCGGCCGAGATCAAATCGGGCGCCGCCTTCATGGCGTATGGAATGCAGATCGCCGCCGGCGTGCCGTTGCAATGCGACGAACCGGCGGATTTCGCCACCTTCCGCCTGGGCCTGTTCGGTCTGGACAAGCTGCGCGATGTCGATGGGACGGTCGAACGGCTGGTGCGCGTGATCGATCAGGTCTTTCCGGGCTGAGCCTGCGTCGGACGGCCCCCCAGACCCAGCCGCATCATGGTGCGGCGCAGGGGGGCCACATCGTGCAGGAGGGCCATGCCCTTGCCACGCAGGGCCTGAACCGGTGCATAGCTGGCCCGTGACGTCCGGTTCAGCATGTCGATCCCGGCCATCCGGGCCGCGATGTCGGGCCATCTCTGGCGGTGATAGGCATCCAGCATCGCGGCCGAGCCCAAATCATGCCGCGCCGCCAGATCACGCAGGGCGGCGATATCCTTCAGCGAAGTGTTCAACCCCTGCGCCCCGATCGGGGGCATTGCGTGGGCCGCCTCGGCCGCAAGCGCCAGGCGCGGGGCCGTCAGCCGATCCGCGATGCGGGACAGGATCGGCCATGCGGCACGTTGGCTGATGACCGTCAGCGGGCCCATGACCCCGGCGGAGCGGTCGTTGACCTCGGCCGTGAAGGCATCCTGCTCCAGCTCCATCCGGTGGACCTGTGCGGCCGCGTCGTCCATCCAGACGACAGCGGATCGATGCGTGTCTTCACGGTCGGGCAGGGGCACGAGGGTGAAGGGCCCGCCGCTGCGATGCACCTCTGTCGATACATTGTCATGGGGCATGTCGTGGGCAACGGCAAAAACGATCGCCGTCTGATCGTAGTCCACGGTGCGCGCGCCGATACCGGCCATCCCGCGCAGGGGGCTGGTGCGGCCGTCACAGGCCAGGACAAGCGCCGCAGACAGCCGGGTGCCATCGGACAGGGACACGCGTGCCGCCGTCGTGCGGGCGAACAGGCCCGTCACGGCCGTGTCGAACCGCGTCGCCACCGTCGACAGGTCAGCCACCCGGGCCAGCAGTTCCCGCCGAAGAAGCCAGTTCGGAACGTTCCATCCGAACGGCGCGTCGGAAATATCGCCCGATGTGAAATCGCGACTGACGGGCGTATTGCCGGATGCGTCCACGATGCGCATCACGTCCAGTTCGGTGCCATGGGCCGCAAGGCCCTCCCACGCGCCAGCCGCCGTCAGAAGGTCGCGCGCGGGTTGCAGCAGAGCCGTCGTGCGCAGATCGGCCCCCGGCGCATCCTCGCCAGTGATCGGCGGGGCCGGGTCGACAAGGGTGATCCGGTGCCCCGCCGCCCCAAGGATACAGGCCGCGGCAAGGCCCGCAGGACCGGCGCCGGAGATGAGGATATCGGTGTCATGTTCCATGTCGTGAAACCTAGTCGCCTGACGCGGTGGGACCAGTGGTCAGGATGCCGCGCAGAAAGGCCGTGAGGTCGGGCGCATGGTGGTGCACATGCGCGCCCGGGTCCCGGACGGGCCCGACATGCACGGTGACGAGGCCCATTTCATGCGGCACGGCCAGATTGCGGGCGACATCCTCGAACATCGCGGCGCGGTGCGGCGTCAGGCCATCGCGGGCAAAGACCCGATCAAAGGCCAGACGCGCCGGTTTGGAAACATAGCCCGCATGTTCGACCCCATGCACGGCATCCCACAGGTCGGACAGACCGCGCGCGGCAAGGACATTATGGGCATAGGGCGTCGTGCCGTTGGTGAAGATCACCTTGCGACCGGGCAGGGCCGCGATGGCCGTCCGCATCTCGGGATCGGGGGCCAGAACGGAAAAGTCGATGTCATGCACGTCTTGCAGAAACGGCACGGGGTCCGCGTCGTGGTCCCGCATCAGCCCCATCAGGGACGTTCCGTGGTCCAGCCACCATTGCGCGCGCAACCGGTCTGCTTGTGCCGCATCGACGCCGAGAAACGCGCGAATCCAGTCGTTCATACGTGCCTCTATCTGCGGGAACAGCGGGGTGCTGGGCGGATAGAGGGTCTCGTCGAGGTCGAAGACCCAGGTGTCGATATGGGCAAAGGCAGGGTGCATGGCCCTTCGGCTACGCCCCACGTGGTTGATCCGCAAGGGTGTGCCCGCTACCGTTCGGCAATGCCCACGCAAAGGATGTGCCCGTGCAGCCGACCCAGAAGGACGCCCATGCCCTGATCATCGATGCGATCGATCGCGGCACCTATCGCCCCGGCGACCGATTGGTGGAAAGCGAACTGGCCGACCGCTTTGGCGTCAGCCGCACGCCCGTCCGCGAAGCCCTGCAGCGTCTCGAAACGCAGGCCCTGCTGACGCGCGACGGACGCTCTCTCATCGTGGCGACGCTGGGTCATGACCAGATGGCCGAACTCTATGCCGTGCGGACCGAGCTGGAGGCGCTGGCCGCCCGCCTCGCCGCGCAACATGCCGCCCGCGAGGAGGTCGCAGTCCTTGCGGCCATGGTCGAGGAGGATCGCGCCCTGCTTGGCGATACGGAGGCCCTCGCACGGGCCAACCGGCGTTTTCACGGCCAGATTCACCTTGCGTCCCACAACCGCTATCTGGTGCAGCAGCTGAGCATGGTGCATCGGTCGATGGCGCTGATGGCGACGAC
Organism: Jannaschia sp. 2305UL9-9; assembly: GCF_041403465.1. Classification (NCBI taxonomy): domain Bacteria; kingdom Pseudomonadati; phylum Pseudomonadota; class Alphaproteobacteria; order Rhodobacterales; family Roseobacteraceae; genus Jannaschia; species Jannaschia sp. 2305UL9-9. Next base: position 1,035,980 of record NZ_JBGEHM010000001.1, on the reverse strand, counting down.
ATCCCTTGCCGCCGAAGGGCGGGGCGAGACGGCCTTGGCAGAGCACGAAGCCATCGTTGCCGCGATCGCGGCGCGCGACGGGGATCGCGCGGCCGCCGCCTTGCGCCAGCATCTGAGCACCGCGTTCGAGGTGCGGCTGAGGGAAGAGGCCCGCAGCCTGTAGGTGACCGGTGCGCGAACGAAGCGCGTTTGGTCACCCCCGTGGGGTTAGCGTCTGCAAGCCGTTGTGCAGCTTGTCGATCTCCGCGCTCGAATCATCGCCGCCGAAACCGCCATGCACGGTCTTGTCCCAATGAAACGGACGCAGGGCAATTTCCGACAGCGCCTTGGCCATTGCAAGGCTGGCCAGCGGGAAATAGGCCACCATCGTCGGCACCCACCGGCGCAGTCTGCGATGGTGTGGCGCCGCACATCCGATGATCGACAGGGCGATGTTGAGTACAAACATCAGGCTGAGAAAGACGGCCAGTGTCGCCACGTGACCGCCGGGCAGAACCTTGGTGATCGGGTGCGGAACGCCGACGGTCAGGACGATCGTCGACCACAGCACCGGCAGCAGGATCGCATTCAGGGTCGCGCCCGCGAACATCACCTGAAAACCCCAGAACCGTTTCGGCCCGAGGTCATGCCATAGCTGCATCGGGTGCCGCGTGTGCACGGCCCATGTCAGGATATAGCCCTTCATCCACCGGGATCGCTGCTTGACCCAGGCAAGGGGGGAGGCATTGGCCTCTTCGAGGGTGGTTGTCTGGATGATCTCGGTGCGCAGCCCCTTGCGGGCCAGACGGACGCCCAGGTCCGCATCCTCGGTCACGTTGTGCGCATCCCATGCGCCGACGGCTTCCAACGCCGAGCGGCGGAAGAACAATGTCGTGCCGCCCAACGGCACGACGAGGCCGAGGCGCGCGATGCCCGGCAGGATCATCCGGAACCAGTTGGCGTATTCGATGGTGAAACAGCGGGACATCCAGTTTCGGGTCGGATTGTAATAGTCGAGCAACCCCTGCAAGCAGGCAACCTCGGGCGGGGCGGAATGAAACCGCGCAGCGACCTTTCGCAGCTGATCGGGGGCAGGCGCGTCCTCCGCGTCGTAGACACCGATGATCTCGCCCCGCGCGAAGTTGAGCGCATAGTTCATGGCGCGTGGCTTCGTTCGCGGGGATCCATCCGGCACCGCGATCACGCGCATCCACGGTGGCAGGTCGGCATGCGACAGGGCCGCGCGCGTGACAAGGTCATCCGCCTCGACCACAAGGCAGATGTCCAGCAGGGCAGTGGGATAATCGAGGCGAGACAGGCGCTTGGTCAGGGCGTCCGCGATCTCCGGCTCCCTGTGCAAAGGCACGAGCAGGGTGATGACAGGCAGACGGCCGACCGCGTTTCCGGTTGTTCGGATCGTTGCGAAAGACCCACCGCCCCGTCGCCCCCGCCAAAGCGCGATGACGGCAGCAATCCGCAGGCCCATGTTGCAGATCAGAACGAGGATCGCGAGAACCGTTGCCGCTCCAAGCGCCGTGGCTGGCCATGCCAGCACGGCAAAGCACAGCGCCACAAGGCAGAGCGCCAGCACGGACGCCCCGCCGCGTGCCTGCAATCCCCGGCAACTGAGCGGCGCCGGAACCTTGCATTCCGCCGCGCGGGCCAAGGCCGCGCCATGGACCTCTCCGAGACGCGCGTCCAACGCCCGGTCCGACACGACGGCAAACCGGCAGGGGCCGAGTTCGGCTGGCAGGACACGCGCCAGTTCGTCGATCTGGTCGGGGCGGCTGGTCGCGATCAGGGTGCGTTTGCCGATACGCTCCCACGGGATCGCCCGAAAGGCCAACGCGGTTTCGACGGGAAGCTGACGCGCCCATGAGTCCCGTGCCGGATCCCGCATTTTCGGCAGCGGTCCGGCGACACCTGTCCCGTGCTGAACGCTGAGCGCATGGGCCAAGGCCGCCTCTCCGACGATCCCGGTCTGCAACAACAGATCGCCGAGGCGCAGCCCCATCTCCCGCTGCTGGGCGAGGGCACGCGCAAGTTGGATCGGAGAAATCGCATCCGCATCGAGAAGGATTTCCCCCAACGCACGACGACGCACATGGCGACGGCGCTGAAACTCCGGCACGGTCCGGGTGCGTTCCGCCACATCGCTCGCGTCCGGGTCGAACGTGATCCGGCGCGGGGTGAACGGTCTGCGGCTTGGTTCGGGCGGAGAGACGGGAAAGGGAACGACGACGCGATTCTGCGAAAGATCACGCGTCAGGACCGAAGCCCCGTCCGCCAGCTTTCTGGAAGGCAGGGCAATCACTCCGTCCGATCGCCGCAGGCGGGCGGAATCGCTGGATTGCGACGGCGGCATCTGAACCCTTTTCGGACTTGGTCACCGACGAGGTGGCCCGAAAGGGGTTAACAATCGGTTACCGGGCCGCGCTCCGCCGCCCGGCTTCGCAACGGATGGTCAGGTAGATGCCGCGTCCATGGCAGCCATGAAATCATCGAACAGATAGGCACTGTCATGCGGCCCGGGGCTCGCCTCTGGGTGGTACTGGACCGAGAACACGGGCTTGCCGGACAGGCGAATGCCGCAGTTGGATCCGTCGAACAGGCTGACGTGCGTTTCCTCGACACCCGAGGGCAGGCTTTGCGTATCGACGGTGAACCCGTGGTTCATCGACGTGATCTCGACCTTGCCGTCCGCGCGACGCTGCACGGGATGGTTGGCGCCGTGGTGCCCGTGGTTCATCTTGACCGTCTTCGCACCAAGCGCCATGGCCAGCATCTGATGACCGAGACAGATGCCGAACACCGGCAGGCCGCTGTCGACCATCTCGCGGATGACCGGCACGGCATAGGCACCGGTTGCGGCCGGGTCGCCCGGTCCGTTCGACAGGAATACGCCGTCCGGTGACAGGGCCTTGATATCTTCGGCCGTCGCGGTCGCCGGCAGCACGGTCACATCACAGCCGACCGACGCGAGCGAGCGCAGGATGTTGCGCTTCGCACCATAGTCGATGGCGACGACCTTGCGACGCGGCGCCTCCTGCGTGCCATAGCCGTCGGGCCACGCCCACTTCGTTTCCGACCAGCGGTAGGATTGCGCGGTGGTCACGTCGCGCGCGAGGTCCAGCCCTTCGAGACCCTGAAAGGCCCGCGCGCGTGCGACCAGGCCTTCGATGTCGAAATTGCCGTCGGGGTCATGCGCAAGGGCGACATGAGGCGCGCCTTGCTGACGAATGGCGCGGGTCAGGCGCCGGGTGTCGACGCCGCCCATGCCGATGCGGCCCCGCGCGGCCAGCCATCCTTCGAGGTCGCGCGTGGCGCGCCAGTTCGACGGTTCGGTCGGATCCCACTTGACGATCATGCCCGCAGCGACGGGATCGGCGGTTTCGTCATCCTCCGGGGTGATGCCGGTGTTGCCGATATGGGGAAAGGTGAAGGTCACGATCTGTCCTGCGTAGGACGGATCGGTCATGATTTCCTGATAGCCGGTCATGGCCGTGTTGAAGCATAATTCGGCAACGGCGGTTCCGGTCGCGCCAAATCCGCGACCCTTGAAGATCGTCCCGTCGGCAAGGGCAAGGCAGGCGGTGGGCGTCTGGGCCATGGGAACTCTCCGGTCAGGGTCTTGGGCAGGGGCGGGGCAAACTCGCCGGGGTGTATGGCGCGGGTGGCGGAGGGTCAAGGCGCCGCAGGGCGTTGCGGCGCCTGTTGTGCTGGGCTAAACGCGGCGTTTCGCGTCACGCAGCACGAGGGTGTATCTGATGGGACTAAAAGACAAGCTGAGTGCGGGGCTGAAGGAAGCCATGCGCGACAAGGACTCTGTGCGACTTGGCACGCTGCGGCTGATCAATGCCGCGATCAAGGATCAGGACATCGCCCTGCGCGCCGAAGACCGTCAGGTCGGCGAGGCCGAGATCATGGCCATCCTCGCCAAGATGGTGAAGCAGCGGCAGGAAAGCACCCGCGCCTACGAGGAAGCGGGCCGGCTGGAACTGGCCGAGCAGGAGCTGTCGGAGATCAAGGTGATCGAGGAATTCCTGCCCCGCAAGCTGTCCGACGAGGAGGTCGAAGCCGCCGTGGCCGCCGCCATCAGCGAGACCGAGGCCGCATCGCTGCGCGACATGGGCAAGGTGATCGGCCTGCTGAAGTCCAAGCACGCAGGCCAGATGGATTTCGGCCGGGTCGGACCGATGGTCAAGGCCCGCCTCGCCTGACGCGCGTTTGCGCCGGGCATGGTGCATGCCGTCCGGTCGGCGCCATCTGCCACGGCCCGCCCGGACGGGCACACGGCCCCGATATTCGAAGGGCAGGAGTTCGCCGGCGTCGCGGATGTGCGTGATCGGTGGTCCCCATAGACGTTTTCCAAGGCATGGGCCCTATGCCGGCCAAGACCGGTCATCGCAAACTGATGTGCCGATACTGGCGCGGGTTCCGGGTTACTTGCCAAGCTGTCATAACATGCCCATCTGGAACGGGACGCGCATCGAGGGGACAGCCATGGCTTTGCCAGTGAGGGCTCAGGTTTTGTATTGGAGCTTGGCTGCGGCCGTGTTCCTCGTGCTGCTGTGGTATCTCGGACCTGTCCTGTTGCCGTTCATCGTCGGCGGGGCCATCGCGTATATCCTCGACCCGCTGGCCGACCGGTTGGAGGTTCTGGGCCTGCCCCGGTCCGCCGCCACGGCCATCATCACGTTGGTCGGGGTGCTGGCCCTTCTGCTTGCCGTGGCTTTCATCATTCCGTTGCTGGTCGAACAGATGACGTCCCTCGTGCGTGCCGCACCGGATTATTTCAATGCCTTGCGCGATTGGCTGACCGCCCGCTTCCCGGACCTGGTGGAAGAGGGCGGGCTGATCCAGACCGGTCTGGCCGACCTTGGTGAGATGGTCCAATCGCGCGGTGGGGAATTGGCGCAGCAGATCGTTGCCGGTCTGTTCGGGGTTGTGAACGCGCTGGTCTTCGTGGTCGTCGTTCCGGTCGTCGCGTTCTACCTGCTGCTCGACTGGGACAACATGGTCGCCCGGATCGACGAGATGCTGCCGCGCGACCATGTCGGCACGATCCGCCGAATCGCCTCGGACATCGATGCCACCCTGGCCAGCTTCGTGCGCGGGCAGCTGACCGTCTGCTTCGTGCTCGGGACGTATTATTCCGCCGCGCTGATGCTGGTCGGGTTGCAGTTCGGTCTTGTTGTCGGGGCGATCGCGGGTCTGATCACCTTCATTCCCTATATCGGCGCACTGGTTGGCGGGGCCCTGGCCATCGGCCTTGCGTTGTTTCAGTTCTGGGGCGACTGGGCCGCCATCGGCCTTGTCGCCGCGATTTTCGTGTCCGGTCAGTTCTTCGAAGGAAACATCCTGACGCCCAAGCTGGTCGGGGATAGCGTCGGTCTGCACCCTGTCTGGCTGTTGTTCGCGCTGTCCGCCTTCGGTTCCATCTATGGGTTCGTTGGAATGCTGGTGGCCGTGCCCGTCGCGGCGTCCCTTGGGGTGGTCGCGCGGTTCGCGATGGCCGAATACAAGGACAGCCTGCTGTACCGGGGGCGCGATCCACAGGCCGCCGTGCCGCCGCGGATGGAGCCGGTGGACCCTGCGCATGTCCATGACGCGGCAGAGTGACCATGCGCCAGACTACCATCGACTTGCCGCACCTCGAGGCGCGGGGCAGGGGTGATTTCATGATCTCGCCCGCCAATGCGCGTGCCTTGGGTCTGATCGACCTGTGGCCCGCATGGCCGGACAGGCGGCTGGCCGTCATCGGACCCGAGGGGGCCGGCAAGTCGCATCTTGCGTCCATCTGGGCCGAGGACGCGGGCGCGCGGATCATCGATGCCGCCAGTCTGCGCGCCGAGGAAGCGCCCGATCTTGCCGAGGGGCCGCTGGTGGTCGAGGACGCCGACCGCCGCCTTCCCGGCGCGGAGGGAGAGCGCGCGTTGTTCCACCTGTGGAATGCCTGCGCATCGGCGGGCCGGGGTCTGTTGCTGACGGGGCGTCTGGCGCCGTCCGATTGGCCGGTGGCCTTACCCGACCTTGCCAGTCGCCTGTCGTCGCTGATACCCGCCGTGGTGGAACAGCCCGACGAGGCGTTGCTGTCCGCCGTTCTGGTCAAGCTGTTCGCGGACCGTCAGATCGCGGTGCGGCCCGCCCTCGTGCAATATCTGCTGCCCCGGATGGAGCGCAGCTTTGCCGCCGCGCATCGGATCGTCGGACAGCTCGACGCCGAAGCGCTGAGCGCGGGGCAGGAAGTCGACATCCCCGTCGCGCGCCGTCTCTTGGGCGAATGATGCGCGCGGTGCGCCGGGCGCGCGCCCTGCCTGTCTGCGCCGCAATCCTGATGGGGGTATCCATCTCAACGCCGATCTGGTCGCAGGAGACTGAAATGACCCCGAACCCCGATTGGACTTATGTCGCCGACACCGTGATGGGCGGCGTCTCGCAAGGGCAGGTGACGCGCGAGGTGGTGCAGGGGCGGAAGGCCGACCGGCTGACGGGGCAGGTGTCCTTGGACAACGATGGCGGCTTTATCCAGATGGCGACTGACCTGCGCCCCGATGGCGGGGTGGTGGATCTGTCCGGTTCTGCCGGTCTTGAACTGACGGTTCTGGGAAACGGCGAGGTCTATGAGATCCGGCTGCGCACCGACGATCTGACCCGCCCGTGGCAATCCTATCGCCTTGCGTTCACCGCACCCGATGTCTGGACCTGCGTCAGGATCCCGTTCGCCGAACTGGCGCCGCACCGGACTCAGGTGCCGCTGAATCTGTCCAAGGCGCGGCGCGTCGGAATCCTTGCCATCGGACGCGCATTCTCGGCCGATGTGGCGTTGGCGGGAATGCGGATCTACGACGCGGGCACCGCTGGACAGGATGCGGACGCGGACGTAGCGTGTCACCCTTCCGTCACACGTTAGCGCTAGGGTGCCGCACATGTTGGACTCCGATCAGATCCCCGCCGCAGACTTCCTGCGTGCCCCCCTTCCCGCACCCGTCACCCTCGATGATGCGCGTGTCATCGGCCCCGGCCGTTTCTTCAACCGGGAGCGCAGCTGGCTCGCCTTCAACTGGCGTGTGCTGGAAGAAGCGGAGAATCCGCGCCTTCCCCTGTTGGAACGTCTGCGTTTTCTGTCGATCTCGGCCGCAAATCTGGACGAGTTCTACACGGTCCGCGTGGCAGGCCTGCGCGAACTTGCCCGCGCGGGCAACACGACACCTGCGGCGGACGGCCGGTCCCCGGCCGAACAGCTGGCGATGATCGACGAGGACGCGGTTCGCCTGCTGCGGCAGCAGCAATCGGCATGGAAGGATCTGCGCGCCGAGATGGAAACGGTGGGCATCACCCTTCTGTCCCGCGACGGTTTGACCGCCGCCGAAAAGACCGATCTGGCCGATCATTTCCTGCGTCAGGTCTTTCCGATCCTGTCGCCGCTGGCAATTGATCCGGCGCATCCTTTCCCGTTCATTCCGAACGAGGGTTTCGCCCTTGCCGTCGAGTTGGAGCGGCGGTCCGACGGGCGTCGCCTGCGTGCGCTTCTGCCGGTGCCGGCACAGATCGACCGCTTCATCCGCCTGCCCGACAAGGGTGATACGAATACGTCCGGGGCGGCGACCGTCCGGTTCCTGCCGCTCGAAGAGCTGTTGATGATGCAGATCGAGTCGCTGTTCCCCGGCTATGCCCTGCGCGGGCATTGTGCGTTCCGCGTCCTGCGCGACAGCGATCTGGAGGTCGAGGAAGAGGCCGAAGACCTCGTGCGGGAATTCGAGACCGCCCTGAAGCGTCGTCGCCGGGGCGAAATCATTCGCATGAAGATCACGGCAGGCGCGCCGGCCGGTCTGCGCCGCGACATCGTCGACGAGATCGGTGTCGACGAAACCGAGGTGATCGAGGTGGACGGCCTGATCGGTCTGTCCGCCCTCAAGGAACTGGTCGTTGATGAACGCGCCGACCTTCTGTGGCCGTCCTTCACGCCGCGCGTGCCCGAACGTGTGCAGGACCACGACGGCGACATGTTCGCCGCCATACGGCAGAAGGACATGCTGCTGCATCACCCCTACGAGACGTTCGACATGGTGGTGCGCTTCCTGCAGCAGGCCGCGCTGGACAAGAACGTCGTGGCGATCAAGCAGACGCTTTATCGCACGTCCCGCGACAGCCCCGTCGTCGCCGCCCTGTGCGAGGCCGCCGAGAACGGCAAGCAGGTCACCGCGTTGGTCGAATTGAAGGCCCGTTTCGATGAGGCCGCGAACATCCGCCAATCGCGCCGTCTGGAACGGGCGGGCGCGCATGTCGTCTATGGTTTCACCAACTACAAGACCCACGCCAAGATCAGCACGGTCGTCCGCCGCGAAGGCGACAAGCTGGTCACCTATACGCATTTCGGGACGGGCAACTATCACCCGATCACCGCACGCATCTATACCGACCTCAGCCTGTTTACCGTGAACGACAAGCTGGGCCGTGATGCGACGAAGGTGTTCAACTACATCTCCGGCTACGCGCCGCCCGAGGGGTTGGAGGCGATGCACATCTCGCCCAACGAGATGAAGGCCTTTCTGCTCGAGTCGATTGCCGCCGAGGTGGACCATGCACGCGCCGGTCGGCCCGCGGCCATCTGGGCCAAGATGAACGCTTTGATCGAACCTGACGTGATCGATGCGCTCTATGCCGCCAGCAGCGAGGGTGTGAAGATCGACCTGGTGATCCGGGGCATCTGCGGCCTGCGTCCGGGTGTCGTCGGCCTGTCCGAGAATATCCGCGTCAAATCCGTCGTGGGGCGGTTCCTCGAACACTCCCGTATCGTGTGTTTCGGCAATGGCCACGGCCTGCCGTCCAAGAAGGCGCGCGTCCATATCTCCTCCGCGGACTGGATGGGGCGCAATCTGAACCGGCGGGTGGAGACCTTGGTGGAATGCACCAATCCCACCGTCAAGGCGCAGATCGTCAGCCAGGTCATGGCGGCCAACCTTGCCGATGTCGCCCAAAGCTGGGTTCTGGGACCCGAGGGTGATTGGACCCGTGCGGATGTGTCGGCGATGGAGAATCCCTTCAATTGCCATCGCTTCTTCATGGAGAATCCCTCCCTGTCCGGTCGCGGATCGGCGGGGGCGAAGGACGTGCCGGAATTGACCCATTCCGCTGAATAGGCCGGTTGCCACCCACGCGACGATCGCCCTGCGCATCCATGCTGCGCAGGGGCGGCTTCGGTCAGGGGGCTGAATCCCGACCATCGGGCATATCGGAACGGGTGGGCGCGCTGTCGTCAGGACAGCTTGCACACCGCATGACGCGGGGACGGCAAGGCCGGGCAATGCCGACCTTCGATTGACCGCACCTTCACTGCCATGTCAGACCCGACTGAAGCGTTTTGCACCGAGGGCCCCGCCGATGATCAACGACGTGATCGACTCAGAGGAGTACGGACCGTTTGGCGCGCCACTGTTTGACGGGCCCGAGGCGCGGGCGCTGCGGCGGGTCGGTGTCATCGATGTCGGGTCCAACTCGGTCCGGTTGGTGGTCTTCGATGGCGCGGCGCGCAGCCCGGCATATTTCTTCAACGAAAAGATTCTCTGCGGGCTTGGCGCGGGCCTTGCCGAAAGCGGCAAGCTCAACCCCGAGGGGCGGGTCAGGGCACTTTCCGCGCTCAAACGGTTCGCGATCCTCGCACGGGGGATGGAGGTCAATTCCCTGACGGCCGTTGCGACGGCCGCCGTCCGGGAGGCATCGGATGGCCCGGCATTCGAGGCCGAGGTCACGGCCGCGACCGGCCTGAATCTCTGGGTGATCGACGGCACGGAGGAGGCCCGGCTTTCGGGGCAGGGCGTCCTGCTGGGATGGCCCGAGGCCGAGGGCCTGATGTGCGATATCGGCGGGTCGTCGATGGAGCTGGCCGAACTGGCCGGCGGTGAAGTCGGCGCAACCGTGTCGGGCAAGCTTGGCCCGTTGAAGCTGCAAGGCATAAAGTCCAAGAGCGCGCGCAAGACTGAGATCGACGAGGGCGTCGCCGAGATGGCCAGGGCGATGGGCCGGGATCGCTATGACAAGCTGTACCTCGTCGGCGGCTCGTGGCGTGCCATCGCCCGGATCGACATGGAGCGGCGGAACTATCCGCTGCACGTCCTGCATGAATACACCATGACGCCCCGCGACCTGCGCGCGACGCTGGATTTCATCCAGTCGAACGACATGGAAGACCTCGGCCGACGCACCAGCACGTCGCAGGCGCGGATGGCGCTGGTCCCGATCGCATCCGAGGTTCTGGCCCGCGTCGTCCGTCGGTTTCACCCCAAGGAAATCGCGGTTTCCAGCTACGGGATCCGCGAGGGGTTGCTCTACGAACAGATGCCCGATGTCCTGCGCGCCCGCGATCCCCTGATCGAAAGCTGTCGCGCGTCCGAGGCGGCTTCTGCCCGCCTGCCGGGCTTCGGCCGGGTGCTCTACAAGTTCATATCGCCGCTGTTTTCGCGCGAACGGGACCGGCGCCGCCGCCTGATCCGGGCCTGTTGCCTGCTGCACGATGTCAGCTGGAGGGCGCATCCCGACTACCGCGCGGAAATCTGCTTCGACAATGCGACGCGTGCGAACCTCGGAGGCCTGACCCATTCGGAACGGGTCTACATGGGCCTCGCGCTTCTGCATCGCTATCGCAACAAGCGCGAGGGGACGCCGTTCGAGAAACTGGCCCCCCTGCTTGGCGAGGGTGACACGCGACAGGCCGAGGTTGTCGGCAAGGCGATGCGTTTCGGCGCGATGTTCTCGGCGCAGGACCATGCCTTGATGGGGCGGCTCAAGCTCTATCCCAAGCGCGGCGAGCTGGAGCTGTCACTGCCCAAGGGCGATGGTGAGGCGCTGTGGGGCGAGGTGGCCGAAGCGCGGTTCAAGTCGCTGGCCAGCAGCCTTGGGGCCGAAGCCAAGCTGAAGGTGGTGAGGGCCTGACCGCCGATCGTGCCCCCCGCCTTGCGCGATATGCGGCGCAGATGGCGTGATCGCTTGCCCCCGCGCGGCCCGCTCGGTATCGCCTAGGGCAATCGTATACCCCCCCCCGGAGCCGCCCCATGCGCCTGAGCCGCTACTTCCTGCCCGTTCTCAAGGAAACACCTGCCGAGGCGCAGATTGTCAGTCACCGGCTGATGCTGCGTGCCGGGATGATCAAGCAATCCTCGGCCGGCATCTATACGTGGCTGCCGCTCGGCTACCGCGTCCTCAAGCGGATCGAGCAGATCGTGCATGAGGAGCAGGAGCGCGCCGGTCACATCCCCATGCTGATGCCGACGCTGCAATCGGCGGATCTGTGGCGCGAATCCGGTCGCTATGACGCCTATGGCCCCGAGATGCTGCGCTTCAAGGACCGGCAGGATCGCGAGATGCTCTATGGTCCCACCAACGAGGAGCTGATCACCGACATCGTGCGGTCCAACGTGGCGTCCTACAAGGATCTGCCGCTGACGCTCTACCACATTCAGTGGAAATTCCGCGACGAGATGCGCCCCCGGTTCGGCGTCATGCGGGGCCGCGAGTTCCTGATGAAGGACGGATACAACTTCGATTTGACGCAGGAAGCCGCGCGTCACGCCTACAACCGCCACCTCGTCACCTATCTGCGCACCTATGAGCGGATGGGCCTGCAGGCGATCCCGATGCGCGCGGATTCCGGGCCCATCGGCGGCGACGATACGCATGAGTTCCTCGTTCTCGCCGAAACGGGCGAGTCGGAGGTGTTCTACGATTCCGAGGTGACGGAACTGACCTTCGGCGATCGGCAGATCGACTACGACGACGTCGAGCAGTGCGCCGGCGTGATGGAGGAGTTCACCTCTCGCTACGCGCGCACCGATGAAACCCATGATGAGGCGCTGTTCGCCGAAGTCCCGGAAGAACGTCGCCGCACCGCGCGCGGCATCGAGGTCGGACAGATCTTCTATTTCGGCACCAAGTATTCCGATGCCCTCGGCGCGACCGTCCAGGGCCCGGACGGTAAGCCCACGGCCCTGCACATGGGGTCGCACGGCATCGGCGTCAGCCGCCTGCTGGGGGCGATCATCGAGGCCAGCCACGACGAAAAGGGCATCATCTGGCCCGAAGGGGTGACCCCCTTCGACGTCGGGATCGTGAACCTGAAGCAGGGCGATGCGGCGACCGATTCCGCTTGCGACGGCATCTACAACGCCATCGCCTCCGAGGGGCTGACCGCCCTGTATGACGACCGCAAGGAACGGGCGGGCGCCAAGTTCGCCACGATGGACCTGATCGGCTTGCCGTGGCGCATCACCGTTGGCCCGCGTGGCCTTGCCAGCGGCAAGGTGGAGCTGACCTCCCGTCGCACCGGCGAAAGCGAGGAGATGGCGCCGGAGGAAGCAATCGCCCGCCTGCGCGAGATCTATGCGGCGGTGCCCGGCGCACGCTAGGGTCCGCCGGTTCGCGGGGCGCGCCATCGCGAAGATATGACGGGGGATTGCCGATCTGATTCTGTCGCCGGACGCCGTGGTGTCGTATTGCGCACCACGGCCCAAGGCCCCCCGCGACCCCTGACGGAGCGAGTTCATGTTCAAACGCTATGAGATGATGATCGCCTGGCGCTATCTGCGGGCGCGCAGGTCCGAAGGCGGAATTTCCGTCATGACGTGGATCAGCCTCGTGGGAATTGCCCTCGCGGTCTTCGCGCTGATCGCGACTTTGGCCGTCCGCTCGGGCTTTCGCCATGAATTCGTCGATACGATCGTCGGGGCCAATCCGCATGTCAGCGTGCTGAGCTATGGCGAGGTTCAGCCCAATGGCGGCCTGACGCGGACCATGGCCAATTATGATGAGGTCGCGTCCGCCGCGGCCGGGGTCGATGGCGTCACCCGCGCCGTGCCGGTCGTCACGGGACAGGTCATGGCCGCGGGGCAGGGGCGGAACGCCGGGGTTCAGGTCATCGGCATGCGCGGGGCGGACGTTGCCGCCATCCCCCGCATCGCCGAGCCCGAGGAGGCGCGCGGTTCCCTCGCCGATTTCGAAGAGGGCATCGCGATCGGATCAGGTGTGGCGCGCCAGCTGGGCGTGGATGTCGGGGACCGTATCCGCCTGATTTCGCCTGATGGTGTCAAGACGGCGTTCGGCACCAGTCCCCGCATCAAGGCCTATCCGGTGGTCTTCGTGTTTCAGGTCGGGCGCTATGACATCGACTCGACCCGCGTCTACATGCCCTTTGCCGAGGCGCAGGAGTATTTCAATCGGATCGGTGTCGCCGATGAGGTCCAGGTCGCCATCGACGACCCCGAGGCCGTGGATCTGATCGGGCCGGCCCTTCTGGATGCCTCGGGCGAGGGGACATACCTCTGGACGTGGAAGGACAGCAGCGGCGCGTTCCTCCGGGCGTTGCAGATGGAAGACAATATCATGTTCGTCATCCTCTCCATCCTCGTCCTGATCGCGACGCTGAACATCACCAGCGGTCTGGTCATGCTGGTCAAGAACAAGGGGCGCGATATCGGCATCCTGCGGACGATGGGCCTGACCGAGGGGACGATCCTGCGCGTATTCTTCCTGTGTGGTGCGTCCATCGGCGTGATCGGCACGGTGATCGGGGTGGTTCTCGGGTGTCTGTTCGCGATCTATATCGACCCGATCTTCAACATGGTGAACGCGCTGGCCGGTGGCGGTGTCTGGGATCCGTCCATTCGCTATATCAGCGCGCTGCCCGCCCGGTTGGAGGGTGCCGATGTCCTGTCGGCGGTCGCTATGTCCCTTGGCCTGTCCTTCGTTGTCACGATCTTTCCGGCGCGGCGCGCGGCCCGGATGAACCCGGTGGAGGCGCTGCGCTATGAATGACGCACTACGGCTGAGCGGGATCGAAAAGGGTTACCACCTTGGCAAATCGAATGAGATCCGGGTTCTGAACGGCATCGACCTGATGGTCGCCGGGGGCGAGGTCGTCGCCCTTGTCGCGCCATCGGGCGCGGGCAAATCGACGCTTCTGCATATTGCCGGCCTGCTGGATGCGCCCGATGCGGGCACGGTGTTCATCGGCGGACAGGACATGACCGGACGCGCCGACCGCGCCCGGACGCAGGCACGTCGGCAGAACATCGGCTTCGTCTATCAGTTCCATCACCTCCTGCCCGAGTTCACGGCCGCCGAGAACATCGCCCTTCCGCAACTGGCGAACGGCGCCACCCCTGCGGTGGCAAATGCGCGGGCCGAGGATTTGCTGACGCGCGTCGGCCTGTCCCATCGCAGCGGCCATCGCCCCGCCGAGTTGTCGGGCGGCGAGCAGCAGCGCGTGGCCTTCTGTCGCGCCCTTGCAAATGGTCCCGCCGTCCTTCTGGCGGATGAGCCGACGGGCAACCTTGATCCCGGAACGTCGGACACGGTCTTCGACGCGCTCGTGGCCTTGGTCAAGGAAACGGGGATGGGGGCGTTGATCGCCACGCACAACCTCGAACTGGCCGCCCGGATGGACCGCGTCGTCCGCCTTGATGCCGGGGTTCTGGCGAACGGGGGCTGACCCGTCCGCGGCGCGATCAGGCCGCGCCACCCTCGTAGTGGGACACGATAAGCCCGTAGAGACGTCGGCGCGTCGCCTCATCCTCCATCAGGGCCTCATGGCGGGCGCCGTCGATCAATTCGAGGGTCGCCCCCGGCCAGGATGCAAGGCGGACGTGGATCGCATCGGGATCGACGATGCCCTCGTCCGTGCCGAGAAGCGTCAGGCAGGGCACCTCCGGCGCGGCCGTGCGGGCAAGCGCGTGCATCTCTCGCAGCGCGGCCCAGAGCCATCCCAACGAAGGCCCCCCGAGCGCGAGGTCAGGATGCGTCACGACCTGGTTCTTCATCCAGCCGAACATATTCGCGTCGTTCGTCAGTAGGTTACCCTCGAACGGTGCGGCGGCAGGATCGGCAACCTTGCCCGAGCCGGGTGTGTCGCGCTGACCGAATCCGAGGCTGCTGCCGATGCTGGAAATCGTCCAGGCCACGGCCCGCAGGTGGGGGGCAATCGGCAGGCCCCACATCGGTGCCGAAAAGACCGCCCGGTCGAAGTCCCGTCCGTCGACAAGGCTGCGCAGGCCAATCAGCCCACCCATCGAATGCCCCAGCAGATGCCACGGTCGGGGCAGGCCCCGTTCGCGTGCATGGTCGAGAACGGCCTGAACATCGAGTTGGAAGTCGCTGAAATCGTTGACGTGGCCGATGCGGCGGTTGTGTTCCGGTCGTTCGGTCAGGCCCTGGCCACGCCAATCGATCGCCACGGCCGCGAAACCGGCCTCCGACAGGAACCTTGCCGCGTCGGAATATTTCTCGACGTATTCGGTGCGGCCGGGAAACAGGAAGATCGTTCCCTTGTGTCCTTCGGGCCAGAAGGCCGCGCGCACGCGCACACCGTCGGCTGCACGCAGCCAGACGGCATATCCGCCGTCCGGCCCGTTCGACACATCTTCGAAATAGGGCGCAGGTTGCGCCGACATGTCGGTGCCGTCCGTCAGGACAGCGCCCCACCAAGCTTCATCGCGGTGCCCATGTCGCCGTCCACGGACAGCTTGCCGGTCATGAACGCAGAGGTCGGGTTCACGTCGCCATCGAGGATGCCGCGGAACGTCTCGGCGTCTGCGGTCATCGTGCACTCCGCCTCCTCGTCGGCGGCGCGGACACCGTCCTGATCGACCATGATCGACCCTTCGTCCGTGATGACGAACTTGACGCTGCCGTCGAAGGTGCCAATCTTTGCAGAAAGCTGCGTGACGGCTTCGGAAATGATATCGCTCATGTCGGTCCTCGAAACTGGGGGCCGCCTGTGGCGACCGGAAGGGATGACAAACAGATGATTGACCCGCGCGTCACCTTCAACACCCTCGTTACCGTGCTGGCGCTTTCTTACGCAACGTCCTTGCCCGCGCAGGAGATCGCGCGCGATGCCGACACCTTGCTCAACCGTCTGGGCACCCTGACGTCGCCCGAGGATGCCGGCGAGGCCGCGCGCCTGTCCGCCGAGATCATGGAGCGGTGGTCCCACTCGGGCAGCCCGGCGATGGATCTTCTGCTGACACGCGGGCGGGATGCGATCGCGCAGCAGGATTGGCCGCGGGCCATTGCACATCTGACCGCGCTGACCGATCACGCGCCGGAGTTTGCCGAAGGGTGGAACGAACGTGCAACGGCATTCTTCCTGATGGAGCGTTACGGTCCGGCCCTTGCGGACATCGAACAGGTCCTGATCCTGGAGCCGCGCCATTTCGGCGCCTTGGCCGGGCTGGGCATCATCATGGAACAACTGGGCGAGGATGAGAACGCGCTGATGGCGTTTCGCGCCGCGCGCGAGGTCTATCCTGCCGAAGAAAACGTCACCGCCGCTGTCGAGCGGCTGGAACGTGAAACCGGCGAACGCGCTCTTTGAAGGATAGCCGATGGACAGCCCAAAGGGCAGGGTGACGGCGGTCCTGGGGCCGACGAACACCGGCAAGACCCACTATGCAATCGAGCGTCTGCTGGCGCATCGAACCGGTATCATCGGCCTTCCGCTGCGCCTTCTGGCGCGCGAGGTCTATGACCGTCTCGTCGCGGCACGCGGCCCGTCGGTCGTGGCATTGGTCACCGGCGAAGAACGCATCGTGCCGCCGCGTGCCGCCTATTGGGTCTGCACCGTCGAGGCGATGCCGCAGGGCATGGGCGCCGATTTCGTCGCAATCGACGAGATTCAGTTATGCGCCGATCCCGAGCGCGGGCATGTCTTCACCGACCGTCTGCTGAACATGCGCGGGCTGCACGAGACGCTGTTCATGGGGTCCGACACCATGCGTCCGGCCATCGCGCACCTTGTCCCCGAAGCACAGTTCGTGCGGCGGGAGCGTTTCAGCGAGCTGACCTATACAGGTTCGAAAAAGATAAGCCGCATGCCCGGAAGGACCGCAATTGTCGGCTTTTCGGTCGATAATGTATATGCCATCGCGGAGCTTTTGCGCCGTCAGAAAGGCGGTGCGGCGGTCGTGATGGGCGCGTTGTCGCCCCGCACGCGGAACGCGCAGGTCGCGATGTATCAGAATGGCGATGTGGACTATCTGGTCGCGACCGATGCGATCGGGATGGGCCTGAACCTGGACATCAAGCATGTCGCCTTTTCGGCCACGTCCAAGTTCGACGGGCGCAAGATGCGCGCCCTGATGCCGCACGAGCTGGCGCAGATCGCGGGCCGGGCGGGCCGCTACATGCAGCCGGGCACGTTTGGCGTCACGGGCGAGGCGGCACCGCTTGAGGATGGCCTGGTCGAGGCCATCGAGGAGCATCGCTTCAAGCCCATCGACCGCCTGTCGTGGCGCAGCGACCGGCTGGATTTCCGCAACGCCGAGGCCCTGATCGCCTCATTGGAGGCGCCAAGCCCCGAGCAGATCCTGACCCGTGGGCGCGAAGCGGACGACCTGCAGTCGTTGAAGACGCTGAACCAGCTTGAAAGCGTCGCCTCTCGGCTGAATGACGCCCGTGATGTGCGTCTTTTGTGGGATGTTTGCCGCATTCCGGACTTTCAGGGTATCAGTCATGGCGAACATACCACGATGCTCGCGCGCATCTTTGACTTCCTGCATGTGCACGGTCGTGTCAAAACGGACTGGTTCGCACGACAGATAAAGCGGATCGACAAGGTCGAAGGTGACATAGACACGCTGTCGAAGCGGCTGGCATATATCCGCACCTGGACTTATGTGGCGCAACGCAAGGGATGGGTGGAGGACGAAGCCCATTGGCGAGAGGCGACGCGGGCGGTAGAAGACCGCCTGTCGGATGCGCTGCACCAGGCGCTGACCAATCGGTTCGTCGACAGGCGGACAAGTGTGCTGCTGCGGCGGCTGAAGATGAAGGAGGGCCTGTTGGCCGACATCAACGACAAGGGCGAAGTGATCGTCGAGGGCGAGACGCTGGGCCGTCTCGAGGGGTTCCGCTTTCATCAGACCGGGACGACCACGCCGGACGAGGCCAAGACAGTGCGTCAGGCGGCGGCGCAGGCATTGCGTCCCGATTTTCACCTGCGCGCGGATCGGTTCTACAACGCGCCCGATACCGAGATGGATTTCACCGAGCAGGGTGGCCTCATGTGGGGCGATCAGGCTGTCGGCAAGCTGGTTAAGGGGCCCGAGATCCTGAAGCCGGGTGTCGAGGCCTTCGTCGACGACGAGGCCGGGCCCGAGGTCATGCAGAAGGTCACGCGCCGTCTGCAGCATTTCATCGACCGCAAGGTTGCCGCCGGGTTCGAGCCACTGCTCGCCATGTCCCGCGATGAGGCGGTGACCGGTCTGGCGCGCGGCTTTGCGTTCCGCCTGCTGGAAGGGATCGGCATCCTGCCCCGGCAGGAGATCGCCGCAGAGGTCAAGGAACTGGACCAAGAGGCCCGCAGCCAGCTGCGCAAGCATGGTGTCCGGTTCGGTCAGTTCACCGTCTTTCAACAGCTTCTGCTGAAACCTGCGCCGACGCGACTGCGCCTCGTGCTGTGGTCGCTTTGGCGCGGTCTGGACGAATTCCCTGAATCGCCGCCGCCGGGGTTGGTCACGGTTCCTGCCGTGCCCCATGCGCCGGAAGGCTACTACACCATGGCGGGCTACCGGTTGTCCGGTGCCCGTGCGATCCGTATCGACATGCTGGAGCGGCTTGCCGATCTGATCCGCCCGGCGGACAGCCGCGGCGGGTTCGAGGCAACGCCAGACATGCTGTCGATCACGGGCATGACGCTGGAACAGTTCGCCGATCTGATGGGCGGGCTTGGCTACAACGCCGAAAAGGGTGAGCGCGCGAAAGCCCGGCCTGCTGCTCCGGGCGCAGAGCCCGCGACTGCGGCGGAAGCGCCGGAGGCGGTGGCACCGGAAGAGGGAGCGACCCCCGCGGCCGAGACCGCGCAACTCGAGCCCTCCTCGGAGGCCCCGGCCGAGGACGCTGCGCCGGCGGAAGCGCCCGCAGAGGTCGAGGTTTTCTATACCTTTACCTGGGCCCCCCGGCGGAACAACACGCGTGGTCCCCGGCGCGACGATGCTGGCGAACGGCCGCAGCGCAAGGGTGGCGGCAAGCCGCGTGGCGACAAGGGTGGCCCGCGCCAGGGGGGCAAACGTCCCGGTAAGTCCGGCGGCAATGAGCCCAAGACCTATCAGGCGCGTCCGAAACGCGACAAGCCGATCGATCCGGACAACCCCTTCGCGGCCTTGGCGGCGCTCAAGGACAAGTGAGCGACGCACCGGCCCGTCAACGCCTCGACAAGTGGCTCTGGCAAGCGCGGTTTTTCAAGACGCGCACCTTGGCGGCCCGCGTGGTCGCCGAGACCGGTGTCCGGGTGAATGGCGACCGGGTGACAAAAGGATCCTTCGGGATCGCGGTTGGCGATACGCTCGTGTTTCCGACGGGGTCTGCGACGCGAATCATCGAGGTGACGCAGCTTCTTGAACGCCGTGGTCCGGCGGGCGAGGCGCAGGCGGCCTACGTGGACAATTCGCCCGCGCCGACGCGCCGCGTCGGGCCCCGTCCGACCGGGCGGGATCGGCGCCGGTTGGACGCCGTACGGGACATGCCGGAAACGTGAACTGCGCCGGGGGCGGACGCCTCGCATCCCCGCCGATCGAGGTTTGACAGCAACACGCGGGCATGCCCGGGTCGGTCGTCGGCGCGGTCAGGCGCCGCACCGCCTTGAACCCGCCGAACCCTGCCGCTATCGAGCACCCGCAACAGCCCCGAGGGATCCGCCCATGACCTATGTCGTCACAGACGCCTGCATTGCCTGCAAATACACCGATTGCGTCGAGGTCTGCCCCGTGGATTGTTTCTACGAGGGTGAGAACATGCTGGTCATCCACCCGGACGAATGCATCGACTGTGGCGTCTGCGAGCCGGAGTGCCCGGCAGATGCCATCCGCCCGGACACGGAGCCGGACATGGACAAATGGGTCGAATTCAACCGCAAGTACTCCGAAGCGTGGCCAGTGATCATCACCAAGAAGGACGCGCTGCCGGAGGCAGAGGAAATGGACGGAAAAGAGGGCAAGATGGACCTTTTCTCCGAGGCGCCCGGCGAAGGCGGCTGACGCTACGGCAGTTTGCGACCCAGTGGGTCAGGCTTCATGACACTTTCATGAGGCCTGTTTTTATGGTATGACTGTTGGCGTTCCGGGTGCTCCGGGAACGTGATCTGCCACAAGCGTTCATGCAAATCCGTGCGTGAACCGATACAAACATTCCTCCCGCCTCGACCCAGGTATCGCCTCGGGCCGGGTTACGTGTCGCCGAATTGGCGCGCTCGCAGGGGGGTCGAGAGGATGCCCATGTCGAAGAAGCCCGAGTTTCGCCCGAATGATTTCGTTGTCTACCCCGCCCATGGAGTTGGTCAGATCATTGCCATTGAAAAGCAGGAAGTCGCCGGGCTGGAACTGGAAGTTTTCGTCATCACCTTCGTCAAGGACAAGATGAAGCTGAGCGTGCCGACCCACAAGGCGACGCATGTCGGCATGCGTTCCCTGTCCTCGCCCGAAGTGGTGTCGAAGGCGATGACCACGCTGAAGGGGAAGGCCCGCGTCAAGCGCGCGATGTGGTCGCGCCGCGCGCAGGAATACGAAGCCAAGATCAACTCCGGCGATCTGATCGCGATCGCGGAGGTCGTGCGCGACCTGCACCGCAACGACGAGCAGCGCGAGCAGTCCTATTCCGAGCGTCAGTTGTACGAAGCCGCGCTGGACCGCCTGACCCGTGAGCTGGCCGCCGTCAACAACATGGACGAGGATGGCGCGCTGAAGTCCGTCGACGCGATCCTGTCGGCACGTCCCGCCGCTGCCTGATCGAATGTGACGACTATTGCAGGGGCGTCCCATCGGGGGCGCCCCTTGTCGTTACAGCCACCAGGGATCGATTCGGGCAATATCATCGTCGGACCACCCGAAATGATGTGCAAACTCATGCACGGTCACATGGGTCACCAGTGCGCGCAGGTCGACATCCCCGCGGGCGGCCCATTCGTCCAGTATCGGGCGCCTGAACAACATCACCGTTGACGGTTGGTCCGGCGTGTCGAAGGATCGTTCTGTCAGGGGCACCCCTTCGTACAGACCGGTCAGGTCGTAGGCGTCATCCATCCCGAGATCGTCGAGGATATTGTCCGTCGGCCAGTCATCGACGATCAGGCGCACCTCGGCCGCCAGCCCCGCGAAGGGTGCGGGAAAGCTGGCGCGGGCCGCTTCCGCCCAATCGGTGATGGTCTCGATATCGGCGGGTAGGCTGTCTGGTGGCTTGGTCATGACAGGGTGCGTGCGCCAGCAGGCGTCATCAGCTCTGCCGTGATCCGGCGCGGGCCGGACGAGACCTCAATCCGAGCGTCCTGCATCAGGTCGCCGATGATGGCGGACAGGTCCGCGCTGTCGGGATGCTGCAACGTCAGTCTGGTCAACCGCATGCCCGTGTCCTCGAACTCGGGCGGTGGGCTGTCCCATTCGATCAGCGCGGGAAAGCAGCCGTCGAACGGCAGGATACCGTCATCGGGCACGGCCATGCGCCATCGAAAGGGCCCCCGTTCAAAGGACAGGGACCGACCGGCCTGTGGGTATTGCCGGATCAGGGCATCGAGATCATCGGTGCGCGCGATCCAGTTGCCGATACGCGGCGGGCCCGCGCGTCGATCAAGGTCGAACCAGCGGGGCCTGCCGGGCGGGGTGGCATCCGGGTCGATGGCGATCACCTCAAGATACTCGCCCGCGCCCAAACCCGACAGGCGGTTGTGCGTGGACATCAGGGCATGTTTCCCGCCGACACCCATGGTATGACCCGTTTGCGCCTCGACATGGGAGACGCCCTCGGCCAGCGTGGCCGCGGAAATTGCGAAATGATCGAAGGTTTGCATGGGCGCGGACGCTAGGCTGACGGAGCAGAAGGCGCAACTGCGCAAACGGTGCCTTGCCGCACGTGATGCGGCGCCGGACACCGCGCGTGCGGCGGCGGCCACGCGTCTGTTCGCGCGCCTGATGCATCTGAAGGGCCGGACGATCGCCGGCTATATTCCCATCGGGTCCGAAGCGGATCCATTGGCCACGATGCGCGCCCTGTCGTTCGACAACCGCATCTGTGTGCCCGTCGTGACGGCGAAGGGCGCGCCGCTGCGGTTCCGGGAATGGACGCCCGGTTGCGCCATGGAGGAAGGCCCGTTCCGTGTCCCGGTTCCGGTCGAAGGGGGCTGGCGTGTGCCTGATGTGGTGATCGTGCCGATGGTCGGGTTCGACCGTCATGGGGGGCGGCTGGGCTATGGCGGCGGATTCTATGATCGCACGTTGGCCGGGTTGAACGATTGCCTGATCGTCGGTCTGGCGCTGGAAGCGCAGCGCGTGGATCGCATACCACGGGAGGCGACGGATGTTGCCATCCCGTGGATCGTGACGGAGCGGGGGGTTTCGGGCGTGGGCGCGACGGTTTAGGCCAACAGACAATGCAGGAGGAGACCGCGATGACCCCATTCAACCGCTCGATCAAGATTGCCCCGTCCATCCTTGCGGCGGATTTTGCCAATTTTGGCGCGGAATGCGCGGCGGTCGAGGCGCAGGGCGCCGACTGGGTCCACGTCGATGTCATGGACGGTCATTTCGTTCCGAACATCAGTTTCGGCGCGACCACCTGTGCCGCCATCCGACCCCACATCAAGGGCACGATGGATGTGCACCTGATGATCTCGCCGGTCGACGCCTATATTGCGAACTTCGTGGATGCCGGTGCGGACATCCTCACCGCGCACCTTGAGGCTGGCCCCCATATCCATCGCACCCTGCAGGCGATCCGCGCGCATGGTGTCAAGGCGGGCGTGGCGCTGAACCCGGCCACCCCGGCCGAGGCATTGACCCACCTGCTGGACGATATCGATCTGATCTGCGTGATGACCGTCAATCCCGGCTTCGGCGGGCAGTCGTTCATCGCGAGTCAGGTCGAAAAGGTGCGAACCCTGCGCCGGATGCTGGGCGACCGCCCCGTGCATATCGAGATCGACGGCGGTGTCGATCCCACGACCGCGCCCCTCGTGGCCGCGGCGGGGGCCGATGTACTTGTCGCGGGGTCGGCTGTTTTCCGGGGGGGCAGCGTCTCGGAACCGGACGGATACGGGCGCAACATCGCCCGGATTCGCGCGGCCGCGGAGGCCGCGCGCGAGGCCGGCTGAACCGGCGTCATTCATGATGCGTCAGAACTGGATCGCTGCGCAATAGCGGGAGGCAGTGCTGTCCGCACCGCATTGCGTCGCATTCTCGGCCGCCGATTCGACAGGCAGCAGGCCGAGCGCAAGAAGGACGAACGTAAGGCAGAGTGCGGTGATCGCATAGCTGCGTCCGCCTGTGGTGATCGGCGTGGTTAGATTGCTCATCGGACATCCTGTGTTTGTCATGTTTCACATGGTGACCACGTTGCGTGGTGCCAGACAGCCGGGCGTTCCCCGGTGCTGTACGGTGCGCAAGGTATCGGCGACAGACACCAACAAAATGTTAAAGCGTCATTGCATATACGCAAATACTCCGGTTGAATTTTATTGAACCGCGCTGTTTGGCAAGCGCGCGCCCGCGCCGTCGGAGGCATAGATCAACTCCGATAGGGTCAGGACCTTAAGATATTCCCCTGCTTCGGTTTCCAGCCGACCGTTTCCCTGCAACGCCGCAACCACATGGGCCTGAAAGGCGTGAACGCTGTCCCCGGCGAAGCCCGGCCAATCCCTGGCGTCCAACAGGGTTTCGGTGTCCTGTTCCCCGCGTCGCCGCAGGCGGACGGCGCCATCACCGCTCAGGGTCAGTGTCGCGTCGGTGCCCTCCAGCAGGGCCTCGCCGAACGTGCGCCGGGTCTGGTCGGTGTCGAAATCGAGCAGGCGATTGCCGTCAAACATCGCGCGGCAACCGTTCGCGTAGTCGAAGACGAAGATGCCTGCATCCTCACCGCGAATGGCCGGGTTCAGGCGGCGCAGGTCAGCGTAGACGCCGTCCGGCGCGCCAAGCAGATAGAGAAACGTGTCGATGTAGTGAACGCCCGTTTCATGGATCAGAAAGCGCGGCATCGTCTGAAAGTAGGGTTGGCGTGCCAGATAGGCCTCCGGTCCCTGACCATCGCCGGTCCGCAATCGAAACGTCATGTTCAGGGGCGTTCCGATGCGACCCGCGTCCAGCGCGGTCTTCATTGCGCGAAACCAAGGCTGAAACCGGAAATTCTCATGCACGATCAGGGTTACACCCGCCGCCCGGGCCTCTGCCGTGACGGCGGCGGCCTCCTCGGGTGAGGTGCAGAACGGCTTTTGGCAGATGATCGCGCGCAGGGCACGGGGCAGGGCGGCGCGGATGGTGCGGGCATGTGTCGCCGGCGGTGTGGCGATGTCCAGAATATCAAGGTCGGCCGTCAACAACCCGTCGAGGTCGTGGTGGTCGCCCCCTTTCGCCGGATCCGCATCGGCGGTCGCGACGAGGGTGGCGCCGTCGATCCGCCCCCATGCCTCGCGGTGGAACTGCGCAAAGTAGCCAAGGCCCAGCAATCCGACGCGCAGGACGGACATCACAGCCGATCCATTACCGCGCGAGCGGCGCCCATCGTGTCGAGCGCCCCGCCAAGGTCGGCCGTCGTCTCGCCCGCGGCAAGGCAGGCGTCGACGGCGGTTTGCAATCGATGGGCGTCCGCCACCATTGCGGGCATGTCATTCCGGCGGCCCAGCCAGTCCAGCATCATGCCCGCCGAGAGAATCATCGCAAAGGGGTTGGCGATGCCTGCCCCCGCGATGTCCGGGGCGCTGCCGTGGCAGGGTTGGAACACGGCGTGATGCTCGCCGATATCGGCCGACGGGGCCATGCCGAGGCCGCCCATCAATCCCGCCCCGAGATCCGACAGGATGTCACCGAACATGTTTTCGGTCACCATGACGTCCCAATCCCACGGGTTCTGCACCATGTAGAGGGCCATGGCATCGACGTAGGCGTGGTCTGCCTTCAGATCGGGATAGCCTTTGGCGACGCCATCGAAGATGTCCCGCCAGAAGGCGAAGGCGCGGAACACGTTGGCCTTGTCGACCGAAGTCACGCGGCCGGGCAATCCGCCGGCATGGCGGGCCATCGCAAGATCGAAGGTGAATTCGCAGACCTTCTGCGTCGTCTTGCGGGTCAGGCGCAGCGTTTCCTCGGCCATGTCGTCGGTCACATGGCCTTTGCCCTGTGTATGAAACAGCCCCTCGGTCGATTCGCGCACGAGGACGAAGTCGATGATCTTGCCTTCGGGGATCTTCAGCGGCGTGCGCATGCCGGGCACGACGCGCACGGGCCTGACCCCGGCATACAGGTCGAGCGCGATGCGAATGTCGATCTGCGGGGTCATTTCCGTGCCATCCGCGAACCGCACAGCCGGATCTCCGAGGGCCGACAGCAGGATCGCATCCGCACGCCGCGCGGCATTCAGCGACGTTTCCGGCAGGTCGCTGCCGCAATCGAGGTAACTGGCCGCGCCCGCCGGGCAATCGGTCCATGCAAAGTCGTAGGATGACGACATGCCTGACAGAAGCTCCAGCGTCGGGGCCATGATCTCCGGTCCTATGCCATCGCCATGAAACACTGCTACGTCAAAAGTCTTGGACATTCCGGCCCCCGTTGGTCAGTCTGAATAATGAATACGTTAACATATGCAGGAGTGCCAGCATGTTCGCAGTCGTCGTCACGATCACGGTGCAGGAGGGGCAAATGCCCGCCTTTCTGCCCGCCATGATGGAGAACGCCCGCGCCTCGCTGGCGGAACCGGCCTGCAACCGGTTCGATGTCTGCACCGATCCCGCCCGGCCGACCGAAGTATTCCTGTATGAACTGTACGATGACGAGGCGGGGTTCGACGCCCACCGCGAAACGGCACATTACAAGGCCTTTGATGCGATTGCCGCGCCGCTGATTGCCACGAAGGACGTGCGGACCTACGCGCAGGTCGCCGGATGAGCGAGTGGGAGGTGTTCGCCATCCGCTATGCGGAGCGGAACGCGCGCACCCGGGCCGACAGTTTCGTCTTCGACGATCACCGGGCCGACGCGCACGACATGGATTATTTCATGTGGCTTTTGCGCAGTGACGATCGCAAGATCCTTGTCGACACCGGATACGATGCGGCAGAGGCCGCAGCCCGTGATCGACCGATTCTGATCGATCCTCGCGCGGCCCTCGCGCCATTCGGCCTGACCCCCGATGATATCGACACGGTGATCGTCACCCATCTGCACTACGATCACGCCGGGGGATTGCACCTGTTTCCGAATGCACAGCTGCACCTGCAAGCGGCAGAGATGGCGTATGCGACCGGTCCCTGCATGTGTCATGACGTGCTGCGGATGCCGTTTACGGGCGATCATGTCTGTACGGCGGTCAAGGCCCTCTATCAGGGACGGCTGACGTTTCATCAGGGTGATGGGCAGGTCGCCGAGGGCATCACGGTCCATTGCATCGGTGGTCATTCCAAGGGGCTGCAGGCCGTGCGTGTCCGAACCGGGGCAGGGTGGCTGTGCCTCGCCTCGGATGCGGCCCACTACTACGAAAATTATCTGGCCGCGAAACCGTTTCCGATCGTTGCGGACGTTGCCGAGATGCTGAACGGATTTGCCCGCATCCAATCGCTGGCATCCCGACCGGAGCTCGTGGTGCCCGGCCACGACCCCCTCGTGCGCAGCCTGTTCCCCCACGAGGGCGGTGCCGTGTGGCGCCTGTCGTCCGGGCCGACCGAAAAGCTGCCGACCTATTGAGGGGATCATCGGGGATGCTTCTACGGGTTAATACGTAGATCGGGCGCCAAGTCCTAAAGTTTCCGCTAACGATTGCAGAAAGACGGAAAATTGCCCTAGTCTCACGAGGTCAAAATCGGTAAGGAAACCTTACCACACGGCCCTGGGAGGGGCCGAGGCGCGGGGCAAACCCCGCCAAACGGTTCAAATAGGGAGGGACCATATTCATGAAACTCAAGGCTATTGCACTCGCATCGGTCGCGGCTTTCTCGACGACCGGCGTTCAGGCGCAGGAATTCTTCGAGATGACCTCGGGCTTTGCCAAGAACCTGCCGCTTCTGGGTACGGGCGCCGTCGATTTCGTCGAAAAGATCAACTCCATCTCCACCGAAGTCGAGTTCGAGCAGTTCGATCCCGGCGAACTGGTCCCGACCCTCGAAGCGCTGGACGCCGTGTCCTCGGGGTCCGTCGATGCCGCATGGACGACGTCCGGTTACTGGCAGGGCAAGATCCCGGCCGCCTCGCTTTTCGCGGCGGTGCCGTTCGGCCCCGAGACGGGCGAATTCCTCGGCTGGATGCTGTATGATGACGGCGGCGCGCTGTTCGAGCGGATGTATATCGAAGCCGGCTACAACGTGCACGCGATGCCCTGTGGCATCACTGCACCCGAAACCTCCGGCTGGTTCAAGGAGGAGATCACCTCCCTCGATCAGCTTCAGGGCCTCAACATGCGCTTCTTCGGCCTTGGCGCCGAGGTGATGCAGCGGATGGGCGTGTCGACGTCGCTGCTGGCGGGTGGCGATATCTTCCCGGCGCTGGAGCGGGGCGCGATCGACGCGACCGAATTCTCCATGCCGCGGGTGGATGCGCGTCTGGGCTTCTACAACATCGCCAAGTTCAACTACTTCCCCGGATGGCACCAGCCCGCCACCATCTATGAGCTGATGGTCAACAAGGATCGCTGGGACGACCTGGACGAGATCGCGCAGAACCAGATCACCATGGCCTGCACCGCGAACCTTGCCACGATGTATGCCGAAGGCGAGGCGACCAACTATCAGGCGATGATCGACAACGTCGAGAACCAGGGCGTGGAGATCAAGCAGTGGCCGTCCGAGTTCCTCGACGCCTTCGAGGAGCAGTGGAACGAGGTTGCCCTCGAACTGGCCGCCGAGGACGCCTTCTTCAAGGAAGTCTGGGACGACCTGTCCGAGTACCGTGCCAACTACAAGGTGTGGGGCGACTCGATCTACCTTCCGCGTCCGCGCAACTGATCAGACGACCACCGGCCCGTGTCCGATCGTGGCACGGGCCCTGACGACACGACAGTTCATCTGTCCCCGCCGCCCCCGTTTCACGGGGCGGCGGACTCAGACCACGCGGACGCCACTGGCGGCCGGACCACCCCAGACGCCCATGCAGAGGGCGTAGTCGCGTAGCCGGAGGGCTCGATGCAGGAACCCCACAAGAACGAACATTCCGACGAATACGTCGAGGCGACGGAGGATACCGTCCTTGTTGCCATTTCCGACCCCGGCGAGGTCGGCAAGGAAATGCACAACCGCGGGGATCGGGCGATCATCCAGATCTCCAACGTCTTCGCGTGGTTGTTCCCGATCCTGATGATCGCGATCTGCAGTCAGGTCATCCTGCGCGGTCTCGGCAACAACCAGGCGTGGCTCGACGATCTGCAATGGTGGCTGTACGGCGCGGCCGTCCTGGTCGGTGTCGGCTATGCCGTGACGACGAACAGCCATGTGCGCGTCGACATCTTCTATGACAACTACCCGGCGCCCAAGCAGCGCAAGATCGACATCTTTGCCCTGGTCTGGCTGTTCATGCCGTTCGTCATCCTGTGCTGGGACGTCACTTTGACCTATGCCCTGGCGTCCATCGCCGCGCGCGAAGGGTCGGACAGCCCGAACGGCCTGCACAATCTCTACCTGCTCAAGACCTTCATGAACGTCAGCTTCCTGTTCATCGCGGCGGCGACATGGTTCGCCTATGTCCGCATGCTGTCGCAGATCACGCGTCCGCTGTGGTGGCGCAAGCTGCTCTATGCGTTTCCGTCCATCGCCTTCATCGTGAACCTTGCGATCTACTACGCGGCACTTGGCATCGTGCTCCTGACGTCCGAGGCGGGCACGACCGCACGGCAGGCCAGCCGCCATTGGTTCTTCGATACCTTCGATATCGGCCCGGAGGAGATGAAGATCACCGTCGCCGCGGCCCTTTTCGCAACCGTCATCATCATCGCCATCGCCTATGTCCTGCGCGATAAGTCCGAGGACGCCGCCTGATGTTCATCCTGTCCGCCATCAACGAGATCATGACCCTGAACGAACTGGTCGTTCTGATCATGTTCCTGACCTTCATCTGGATGCTGTTCCGCGGTGTGCCCGTGGCCATGGCGCTGGTCGGTGTGTCCCTGATCTTCGCGCTGTTCGCCGAGATCTTCCTCGACCCGTTCCGCGGCGCGTTTCGCGATGTGATCGAGTTCGACCGCACCGGCATCGACTATCAGAAGCTGTCGGTCCTGTCGGGCCGCCTGTTCGGAAATATCGTCAAGAACCCCGTTCTCGTCGCCCTGCCGATGTTCATCTACATGGGCCTGATGCTGGATCAGTCGGGCGTGGCACAGCGCATGATGCACGCCATGCAGAAGCTGTTCGGCGGCCTGCGCGGTGGCCTGTCGCTGACCGTGATGCTGATCGGGATCATCCTTGCCGCATCGACCGGCGTGATCGGCGCATCGGTCACCCTGCTGGGTGTCATGGCCCTGCCGGCAATGATGAAGCAGAACTACTCCAAGCCCATGGCGACCGGCACGATCGCGTCGGCGGGAACGCTGGGCATCCTGATCCCGCCGTCGATCATGCTGGTGATCATGTCCGACCAGTTGGCGATCAGCCTCGGGGACCTGTTCATGGGGGCCTTGTTCCCAGGCCTGATCCTTGGTGCGCTCTATATCGGGTTCATCGTGATCTATGGCATCATCAGCCCCGGTTCGATGCCGCCGCCCGAAAAGTCCGGCGAAGTCGGCTGGCCGGTGGTGAAGGAAGTGCTGTTGGCCGTCGTGCCGCCCATGTTCCTGATCCTGCTTGTTCTGGGCTCCATCTTTGCGGGTGTCGCGACGCCGACCGAAGCGTCGGGCCTCGGCGCCCTCGGCGCCACGGCGCTGGCCTTCATGAACGGCAAGCTGTCCCTGACGGTCGTCAAGGAAGTCGGCCGCTCGACCCTGAACACCGCAGGGTACATCGTGGGCATCTTCCTTGCCGCCAACTTCTTCGCGCTGGTCCTGCGGCGCTATGGCGGGGACGAGATCGTCCAGAATCACGTCCTTGGCGCCTTCGACAATCCTTACATGATCGTCGTGTTCATCCTGTTCATCGTCTTCCTGCTCGGCTTCCTGCTGGACTGGATCGAGATCACGATCATCATCATGCCCTTGATGCTGCCGATCATCCTCGGTCTGGAACTCGCCGTTCCGGGATTTGGCCAGGTGCAGGATCCGTCCGTCGTCTGGTTCGCCATTCTGGTTGCGGTGACGCTTCAGACGTCATTCCTGACGCCACCGGTCGGATTTGCGCTGTTCTACCTCAAGGGCGTGTGCCCGCCGGGGGTGACGCTGGGCCATATCTATCAGGGCGTCATTCCCTTCGTGCTGTTGCAGCTGACCGGTCTGGCCATCGTGTTCTGGTTCCCGGCGTTGACGACCTGGCTTCCGTCGGTGGCCTACGGCAACTGACGCAGACGTGAGGGCAGGCGGCTGTTTGCCGCTTGCGACGGGGTGACACGGTTGGCATCCGCTGCGGCGGGTGCCATCTGGTGTCCACGTCCCATGCCTTCCGGAGTTCGCACGATGCGCAACCTTCTCGCTGCTACGGCCCTTGCCGTTTTTTCCACCGCCACGTTGACGGCACCCATCTGGGCCGAGCGGGCAGGTGATCTCGAGATTTCCAAGACGATGCTGCGCGCAACCCCGCCGGGCGCGCCGGTTGCCGGTGGCTATGTCATGATCGAGAACACCGGCGCGACCGACGATACCCTCGTATCCGCGAGCATCGATCTTGAAACGGTCGGTCGGGTCGAACTGCATGAGATGCGGATGGCCGATGGCGTGATGTCCATGTCCGAAGTCGACGGCGGCATCGCCATCCCGGCCGGTGAAACCGTCGTTCTGCAACCGGGCGGTCTGCACCTGATGCTGATGGGCCTGACCGGGCCGCTCGTGCCCGGCGAGACGCATCAGGTCACCCTGACTTTCGCACAGTCGGGCGAGGTGACGATGGATTTCCCTGTGATGACCCTTGGTGATGTTCGTGACGCCTTCGAAGGGGCGGGCGCGATGGATCATGGGGGCCACGGCGAAGATCATGGCGACGGCCATACGGCCGACGCGCATTCCGGGCACGGGGACTGAACCCATGAAGCGCCGTGGTCTGACGATCGCCTTCGCCCTCGGTGTGGCCGTCCTCGCGCTTGGCGCGGGGGTGGCCCTGCGGCAGGTGATGGACAACCGGACGCCTGCCGTCGTGGGCACGCAACTGGGTGAGCCGTTCACGCTTGTCGATCAGAACGGCGCCCCGATCACCGAGGCGGCCTTCACCGGGCGGCCATCGCTGTTGTTCTTCGGATTTACCCATTGTCCCGAGATCTGTCCGACGACGGTCTATGACATCGAGACGTGGTTGTCCGATCTGGATGTGGGGCCGGATGACATCGGCGGATATTTCGTCACGATCGATCCGGAGCGGGACACACCCGAATTCCTGCGCGACTACCTGGAGCCGCAGACCGATCGCGTCATCGGCATCACCGGAGAGCCGGAAGCCGTGCGGGACATGGCGAAATCCTGGCGCGTGTATTTTCAACGGCGAGAGTTGGGCGACGGCGACTATACCATGGACCACTATGCCTCGGTCTTCGTTCTGAACGATGCGGGCGAAGTGGTCGATCTGATCCCCTATGGATCGAACCCGGAAGAGGCCAAGGCCAAGATCCGCGCCGTTCTCGGCTGATCCGGCGGGGCTGTAACGGGCCCATGGTACGCGATGGGGCATGCCCTCGGACGCAGACCCGCCGGGGCGGTGAACCGAGTCTTTCGCGCCACAGTCTTCGCGTCTCCGACCGCATGTTCCTGCCGTCCCGCGCGCCCCTGATTGCAAAGGGTGGCGCGATGGTGGGCGACGCGCTATTGCAAAAGGCAGACCCGGAAAACCGGGCGGGCAGATACAGGCAGTGTAATGACAGAGATAGCGCATGGCGCGGTCATCGTCCTTCCGGGCGAGGCCATTCTTTCAAGATGGTGGCGGACCCTCGACAAGGTCGTCCTGTTCGCGGTGGTCCTGTTGTTCGCCATTGGCATCCTGTTGGGGCTTGCCGCATCGGTGCCGCTGGCCGAACGCAACGGTCTGGCTCCGTTCCACTACGTTCAAAGGCAGGCCGTCTTCGGGACCCTCGCATTCGTCGTGATGCTGGTGGTGTCGATGATGTCTCCGCAACTGGTCCGTCGCCTCGGTGTCGTCGGTTTCGTCGCGGCGGCGGTGGCGGTGATGATGCTGCCCCTGCTCGGCACCGATTTCGGCAAGGGCGCGACGCGGTGGTATTCGCTCGGCTTCGCCTCGGTTCAGCCGTCCGAGTTCCTCAAACCCGTCTTCGTCATCGTCAGTGCGTGGCTGATGGCCGCCTCGACGGAGCCGGGCGGACCACATGGCAAGACCATCAGTTTCGCGATCCTGACGATCATCATCGGCTTTCTGGCGATGCAGCCCGACTTCGGTCAGGCGATGCTGACCGTGGTCGCATGGTCATCGGTCTATTTCGTTGCCGGCGCGCCGATCATCCTTCTCACGGCTGTCATCGGCGCGGTCGGGTTGGTCGGCCTGGTGGCCTACAACAACTCCGAACACTTTGCCCGCCGGATCGATGGCTTTCTGAACCCCGAAGTCGATCCGCGCACGCAGATGGGGTATGCCATCGACGCGATCCGCGAAGGGGGCTTTTTCGGAACGGGCGTGAACGAGGGGCGGGTCAAATGGACCCTTCCGGACGCGCATACCGATTTCATCATCGCCGTGGCCGCAGAAGAATACGGGATGATCATGGTGCTGTGTATCATCGCCCTGTTCGCGGTCATCACGATGCGGTCGCTGTTGCGCCTGTGCGTTGAACGGGACGTGTTCATCCGCCTTGCCGGCACCGGCCTGACCGTCCTGTTGGCTAGTCAGGCGTTCATCAACCTCGGTGTTGCGGTGCGCATCCTGCCTGCCAAGGGCATGACCCTTCCATTCGTCAGCTACGGCGGCTCCTCCCTCATCGCGATGGGTCTCCTGATGGGGTGCCTGTTGTGTTTCACCCGCGCCCGTCCACAGGCCGAGATCGGGGACCACCTTCTATCCAACGGGTTCCGATGACCGCACCTTTGATCGTGATCGCCGCCGGGGGCACCGGCGGCCATATGTTTCCCGCCCAGTCGCTGGCCGAGGAAATGCTGGCCCGTGGCTGGCGGGTGAAGCTGTCGACCGACGATCGCGGGGCACGCTATGCCGGCGGTTTTCCCGAGGATGTCGAGATCGAGGTCATCCCGTCTGCCACCTTCGCGCGTGGCGGGCTGGCGGCCAAGGCGATGGTGCCGGTCAAGCTGTCTGCCGGGGTGTTTCGCGCGATGCGTGCGTTCCGGTCGGACCGTCCCACCCTTGTCGCGGGTTTCGGTGGTTATCCGTCGATCCCGGCGCTGGCCGCGGCGACCTTGATGAAGCTGCCCCGCATCATTCACGAACAGAACGGCGTGCCCGGTCGCGTGAACGAGGTGTTCGCCACCCGCGTCGATGCCTTCGCCTGCGGAACATGGCCGGCAACCCTGCCGAAAGGCGTCGAGGGCGCGCATACCGGCAATCCCGTTCGCGCATCCGTCCTGTCCCGCGCGGCCGCCCCCTATATCCCGCCCGGCGACTACCCGATGTCCGTTCTGGTCATCGGCGGAAGTCAGGGCGCCCGCATCCTGTCGGATACCGTGCCCGAAGCCCTGTCGCGTCTGCCCGAGGCGATCCGCGGTCAGCTGCGCGTCGCCCATCAGGCGCGGTCCGAGGATCATGACCGGGTCACGGCCTTCTACGATGCCGCGGGCATCACGGCCGAGGTGGCGCCCTTTTTCGACGACGTGCCGAACCGCATGGCGGATGCGCAGCTGGTGATCAGCCGCTCCGGCGCCTCCACGGTCGCCGACTTGTCCGTCATCGGCCGGCCCGCGATCC
The DNA here is from genome assembly GCF_041403465.1 of Jannaschia sp. 2305UL9-9. NCBI lineage: Bacteria > Pseudomonadati > Pseudomonadota > Alphaproteobacteria > Rhodobacterales > Roseobacteraceae > Jannaschia > Jannaschia sp. 2305UL9-9. The sequence goes on along the minus strand of NZ_JBGEHM010000001.1, from coordinate 1,002,065 downwards.
TGATCCCCTATGCGGTCGCGGCGGGCGACCATCAGACGGTGAACGCCCGTGGCCTGACCGAAGCCGGCGCCGCCATCATGATACCCGAGCGTCGGCTGACGCCGGAGACCCTGGCCGAGCAGGCCACCACGATCCTGTCCAACCCGCAGGGCGCGGCCCAGATGGCACGGGCGGCCCTGTCCGTTGCCGTTCCGGACGCCGCAAGCCGCCTTGCCGACCTTGTCCAATACGTGAGCCAGACCAGATGAACGCCACCAAGCTGCCCCAGCAAATGGGCCCCATCCATTTCGTCGGCATCGGCGGCATCGGCATGTCCGGCATCGCCGAGGTGCTGATCTCGCACGGCTATACCGTGCAGGGATCGGACGCGAAGACGTCGAAGATCACGGATCGCCTCGCCCGGCTCGGGGCGCGTATCTTCGAGGGGCAGCGGGCCGAAAACCTGCAGGAGGCAGAGGTCGTCGTCATTTCCTCGGCCATCAAGCCGGGCAATCCGGAACTGGACGCCGCCCGTGCGCAGGGCCTGCCAGTGGTGCGGCGGGCCGAGATGCTGGCCGAGCTGATGCGGATGAAGTCCAACGTCGCCGTCGCGGGCACCCATGGCAAGACCACGACGACAACGATGGTCGCGGCCTTGCTGGATGCGGGCGAACTGGACCCGACGGTGATCAACGGCGGGATCATCCATGCCTACGGATCCAACGCCCGCATGGGGAACGGCGAATGGATGGTGGTCGAGGCCGACGAATCCGACGGCACGTTCAACCGCCTGCCGGCCACCGTTGCCATCGTCACCAACATCGACCCCGAGCATATGGAGCATTGGGGCACGATCGAGAACCTGCGGCGCGGCTTCGACGACTTCATCTCGAACATCCCGTTTTACGGGTTGGCCATCTGCTGCACCGACCATCCGGAGGTTCGCGCGCTGGTCGGTCGTGTCACTGACCGGCGCATCGTGACCTTCGGCTTCAACGCGCAGGCGGACGTGCGGGCTGTGAACCTGCGCTATGAGGGCGGTATCGCGCATTTCGACATCCAGTTGCAGGCAGAGGATGCGGTGATCGAGGGTTGTCGTCTTCCCATGCCGGGGGATCACAACGTCTCGAACGCGCTGTCCGCCGTTGCGGTGGCACGAGAGCTGGGCGTCCCGAAGGGCGTCATCCGCGATGGCCTTGCCGCCTTTGGTGGCGTCAACCGGCGGTTCACGAAGGTCGGCGAATGGAACGGTGTTCCGATCATCGACGACTATGGCCACCATCCGGTCGAGATCGCCGCCGTGCTCAAGGCCGCGCGACAGTCCATCGGCGACACGGGCCGCGTGATCGCCGTGCACCAACCGCACCGTTTTTCCCGCCTGCATTCCTTGTTCGACGACTTCTGCGGCTGTTTCAACGACGCTGATGTCGTGGGGATCGCGGATATCTTCGCGGCGGGCGAAGCCCCGATCGAGGGCGCGGGGCGCGACGATCTGGTCGCCGGTCTGATCCGGTTCGGCCACCGCCATGCGCGCGCGGTGACCGATGAAGACGATCTCGTGCGTCTGGTGCGCGAACAGGCGCGTGAGGGCGACATCGTCGTCTGCCTTGGCGCAGGCACGATTTCGGCCTGGGCCAACGCCTTGCCCGACCGTCTGAATGGCTGAGGGCGGCCGGGGCGCTGCCCCGGACCCCGAGGTATCTTCGGCCAGAGGAAGACAGCCATCGCCCTGATCGCCCTCTGCCTTTGGGTCGTGGTCGCGTGGATCGCGATGGTCAGCCTGTCGTCGCGCCAAAGCTGGCCCGCCGCCTATGTCCTGATCGCGGCAGGACTGCCGATCGTGATCGGGCTCGGTGCCACGATGGGATGGCCTTGGGCAATGCTCGGGGTGATGACGATGGCCGCCGTTCTGCGCTGGCCGCTTCGATATCTATGGCGATGGGTTGCCCGCGTGCTTTGGAAAAGCGGCGCCGAATAGTCGCTGAACCGCGGCGCGTGACCTGCGCCCTTGATCAGGGAATGCATCTGCGGCGCGGGGGCGGTCTTGGTTTTGGCGGCTGCGCGCGACGGTGGCCGGGCCGGGCGCCTGCCTCTTGCCCCTTTGCGCGCAAACTCCTACTCCACGGCCATGACCTATCCCCCTACTCGTGGTGCCCTGACTGAAAACCGGCCCTTGTCCGATCTGACGTGGTTGCGCGTTGGCGGGCCTGCGGATGCGCTGTTGCAGCCTGCGGACCGGGAGGATCTGAGCGCCTTTCTTGGCGCGCTGGATCCGGGTGTCGATGTCTTTCCTATGGGTGTCGGGTCTAACCTGATCGTGCGCGATGGGGGGCTGCGCGCCGTCGTCGTCCGGCTTGGGCGCGCATTCAACGGGATCGAGGTCGATGGCGACCTTGTGCATGCGGGGGCGGCGGCGCTGGATGCCCATGTCGCGCGCAAGGCGGCGGCGGCCGGGCGCGACCTGACGTTCTTTCGGACCATTCCGGGTGCGATCGGCGGCGCGGTTGCAATGAACGCCGGATGCTACGGCAGCTATGTCGCGGATCACCTGATCGAGGTCGAGGCCGTGTTGCGCGACGGATCAATCGTGACCCTGCCTGCGGCCGACCTGAAGCTGGCCTATCGCAGCAGCGATCTGCCTCAAGGGGCCATCGTCACGCGCGCGACGTTCCGCGCGGAGGCGGGCGATCCGGAGGCGTTGGAGGCGCGGATGGCCGACCAGTTGGCCAAGCGCGACGCCACGCAGCCCACCAAGGACCGCAGCGCCGGCAGCACGTTCCGCAACCCGGCGGGCCATTCGTCGACCGGGCGGGCCGATGATGTCCATGACCTGAAGGCGTGGAAGGTCATCGATGATGCGGGCATGCGTGGCGCCATGCGGGGCGGGGCGATCATGTCGCCCAAGCATTCGAATTTTCTGGTCAATCAGGGGGGCGCCACTGCCGCAGATCTGGAAGGATTGGGCGAAGAGGTGCGGAAAAGGGTATACGAGGCGAGCGGAATATCGCTAATATGGGAAATCAAGCGGGTCGGTGAACCCGCGCTTTCTTCGTAAGGCCCGTCAGAGGCCGGTCCCGCACAGGGACGCGAAGCTATAATAATAACAGGCCGAGGCGTAAAAAGCGTCCGGCGAGGCGCAGGATTTTGGGTATGTCGGGCAGGACACCCACGCATGTTGCCGTCCTTATGGGCGGCCCGTCTTCGGAACGCGAGGTCTCGCTTTCGACAGCATTCGGCTGTGCCGAGGCGCTGCGCGGCGAAGGCTATCGCGTGACAGAACTGGATGCCGGGCCGGACGTGGTCGCGGATTTGCGGGCCATCGGCGCGGATGTGGTGTTCAACGCGCTGCACGGTCGCTGGGGCGAGGACGGGTGTATCCAGGGCCTGCTGGAATGGCTGCGGATGCCCTATACGCATTCGGGCGTGCTGGCCTCGGCCACGGCGATGGACAAGGCGCGGTCGAAGGATGTCTTCGCGGCTGCGGGCCTGCCCATCGTGGAAAGCCGGATCGTCCCCAAAGCCCACGCGATGGCGGATCACGTCCTGCCGACGCCCTATGTCATCAAGCCGAACAACGAAGGCTCCTCCGTCGGGATCTACATCGTCGAGGCGGGGGCCAACCGCCCGCCGGTCTTGGCAGATACGATGCCTGAAACGGTCATGGTCGAAACCTATGCGCCGGGACGGGAACTGACCTGCACCGTTCTGGGCGAGGCCGCCCTGACGGTGACGGAGATCGTGACAGATGGCTGGTACGACTACGATGCGAAATACGCCGAAGGGGGGTCGTCCCATGTCGTTCCCGCCGAGGTGCCCGCCGAGATCTTCAGGGCCTGTCAGGACTATGCCCTGCGGGCGCATCGCGCGCTTGGTTGCCGCAGCATCAGTCGCACGGATTTCCGGTGGGACGCGGAGCGTGGTCTCGATGGTCTGATCCTGCTGGAAACCAACACCCAGCCCGGCATGACGCCCACGTCCCTGACGCCGGAACAGGCGCAGCATGCGGGGATCACCTTCGGTCAGCTTTGCGCACGTCTGGTGGAGGACGCGTCATGCGACCGATGAACAGCGGGACACAGATGCCGTTGCGTCCCGATCCGGCACCTTCGAAGTGGGATTACCGCTTGCAGCGGCTGTGGCTGACGCCTCTGTTCCGGGCGTTGATCCGCACGGGCATCCCGTCCTTCGGGTTCGTGTTCCTGTTCACGTGGTATATCAACGATCCTGCGCGGCAGATCGCGATCGTCGACACATGGAACGGGATGATCAGCGCCGTGCAGGACCGGCCCGAGTTCATGGTGGGACTGCTGCGGATCGAGGGCGCCTCCGACCAGTTGCGTCAGGACATTCAGGAGGCGCTGCCTGTCGATCTGCCGCTGTCGCAGTTCGTTCTGGACCTCGATGCGCTGCGGCAGGCCCTCGAAGGGCTGGACCCGGTGGAACGTGCCGAAGTGCGGGTCAAGTCGGGCGGTGTCCTGCTGTTGAAGATCACCGAACGGCGGCCCGCGGTCGCATGGGTGACGGCGGACGGCATCCGCGTGCTGGACGCGACCGGGCATCATGTTGCGCGTCTGACCGATATCGGCAAGGCGGGCGCCTTGCCTCTGATCTCGGGTGAAGGGGCCGATGCGCATGTGGATCAGGCGCTAGCCCTGTTCGAGGCGGCGGCCCCGGTCACGGACCGGCTGGTCGGCCTGACACGCGTGGGCAACCGCCGCTGGGATGTGATGCTGACCGGCGGGCAGCGCATCATGCTGCCCGAAGGGGCACCCGCCGCCGCACTGGACCGCGCGCTGGCGCTGCATGCGGCCAAGGACGTGCTGTCGCGGGATGTGTCGGTCGTCGACCTGCGGATCGGTGACCGTCCGACCCTGCGCCTGTCCCGCGATGCGCGGATCGAATTGAAGAGACTCCAAGATCTTGAACGCCTGAGCTATGCCACGGAGGCCGAATGAGCCGCTTGTTCCACGCCCAACGCGCCATGCGGCGCAAACGTCAGGCCGCGCTGCAACGCGGAGTGATCGCCATTCTGGACGTCGGTTCCTACAAGACGGCCTGTCTGGTGTTGCGGTTCGAGGAGAACACGCCGCAGGGTGAGGGCGTCGGCCACATGGCCGGTCAGTCCAACTTCCGCGTGATCGGTGCGACGACGACGCGGTCGCGCGGCATCCACATGGGCGAAGTCGACAGCATGCCCGAAACGGAGCGGGCGATCCGCACCGCCGTTCAGGGTGCGCAGAAGATGGCCAATGTCCGGGTCGATCACGTCATTGCATGCTTTTCCGGCGGGCGTCCGGGCAGCTTTGGCCTGTCCGGTGAAGTCATGCTGGAAACCGGGCCCTGTTCGGTTCAGGACGTGGGCCGCGTTCTGGCCTCCGTCGACACGCCCGACCTTGGGGCAGGGCGCGAGGTGCTGCACGCGCAGCCCGTCAATTTCGGCATCGACCACCGCACGACCCTGCGCGATCCGCGTGGCCAGACCGGAGAGATGCTGCGCGCGGACATGCACCTGTTGTCGGTCGATGCCCATGCCGTCGAAAGCCTGCTGACCTGTGTGCACAACTGCGATCTGGAACTGGCGGGGCTGGCCTCCGCGCCCTATGCGGCCGCGACCTCGGCCCTGGTCGAGGATGAAAAGGAACTGGGCGCGGCCTGCATCGACATGGGCGGCGGGACCACCGGCATCTCGATTTTCATGCGCAAACACATGGTTTTCGCCGATACGGTGCGGATGGGCGGCGATCATGTGACGTCGGACATCAGCCAGGGCCTGCGCATACCCGCGCAGACCGCCGAGATGATCAAGACGCGCTATGGCGGCGTCGTCGCCACGGGCATGGACGACCGCGAGATGATCGCCCTGGAGGCAGACACCGGCGACTGGCACCACGACCGTCGATCGGCCACGCGTACCGAACTGATCGGCATTATTCGGCCGAGGGTCGAGGAAATCCTCGAAGAGGTGCGCGCCCGCCTCGATGCCGCCGGTTTCAGCGACCTGCCGTCGCAGCGGATCGTTCTGACGGGCGGTGCGTCGCAGATACCGGGGTTGGATGCCCTCGCGGGGCGTATTCTGGGCAATCAGGTCAGACTTGGGCGGCCTTTGCGCGTTCAGGGCCTGCCCGAGGCGGCCAAGGGCCCGGCTTTTGCCGCCTGCGTCGGTCTGTGCATGCAGGGCGCGGAACCACAGGACGAATTCTGGGACTTCGAGGCCGTGCCGGAGCGTACCCATGGCGCACCACTTCGCCGCGCCGTGCGCTGGTTTAGGGACAATTGGTGATACGATTCGTTTTTTGGGTGACGGACTCGCGATGCTTCGCTAAAGTAAGGCAGAATTAAGGCGGCGTAGACCGCGTGAACGAAGACCAAGGGCCTGAGGCAGGGCCGAATCACAGGTGGACAGCAGATGACATTGAACCTCTCCATGCCCGGCGGCAGCACTGAGCTGGACCTGCGGCCCCGTATCACCGTGTTCGGTGTCGGCGGTGCGGGCGGCAACGCCGTCAACAACATGATCCAGAAGGACCTTGAAGGGGTCGAGTTCGTGGTCGCGAACACCGACGCCCAGGCCCTTGCGCAGAACCACAGCCAGGCCCGCATCCAGTTGGGCGTTCGCGTGACCGAAGGGCTTGGCGCAGGCGCGCGGCCCCAGATCGGCGCATCCGCGGCCGAGGAAACGATCGAGGAGATCGTCGATCGCCTTGCCGGCGCGCACATGTGCTTCATCACCGCCGGCATGGGCGGCGGCACCGGCACCGGCGCGGCCCCGATCATCGCACAGGCCGCGCGCGAGCTTGGCATCCTGACCGTTGGTGTCGTGACCAAGCCGTTCCAGTTCGAAGGCTCCAAGCGGATGCGTCAGGCCGAGGAGGGCGTCGAGGCCTTGCAGAAGGTCGTCGACACGCTGATCATCATTCCGAACCAGAACCTGTTCCGTCTGGCCAACGAAAAGACCACCTTCACCGAGGCGTTCTCGCTTGCTGACGACGTGCTTTACCAAGGCGTCAAGGGTGTGACCGACCTGATGGTCCGTCCGGGCATGATCAACCTCGACTTCGCCGACGTCCGGTCGGTGATGGACGAGATGGGTAAGGCCATGATGGGTACCGGCGAGGGAGAGGGCGAGGACCGTGCCGTCGAAGCCGCCGAGAAGGCCATTGCCAACCCGCTGCTAGACGAGCTGTCGCTGAAGGGCGCCAAGGGCGTTCTGATCAACATCACCGGTGGTTACGACCTGACCCTGTTCGAGATGGACGAAGCCGCCAACCGCATCCGTCAGGAAGTGGACGAGGATGCCAACATCATCGTCGGATCCACTCTCGATCCGTCGATGGAAGGTGTCATGCGCGTCTCCGTCGTCGCAACCGGCATCGATGCGCGCCAGTCGGGCGAGATGCCCGCGCCGCGTCGTCGTCTGTCCGAGGTGCAGGCCCCGGTCGAGACGCAGAATGCCGCCGCCGCACGCAAGCCCGAGGCGGCCTCTACCCCCGCGGCCCCGTTGCCGTTGACCGCCGCCGTCGCACCGGCCCCGGCGCCGGAAGCCACCCCGGAAGAGCCTGCCGAGCCGAGCTTCTTCGATGCGGCCACGGTTGCCGAGGCCGAGGAAGAATACGCCGCCGATGACTTCTTCGGTCATCGCGAAGCGCCGACCGCCAAGGACGACCTGCCGCCACCGGCCTATACCCCTGCGCCCGTGTCGCAGCCGGTTGCCGCCGCCGAGCCGTCGCAGGCGACGTTTACCGCCCCGCGTCCAAGCGCCGTGTCGCCCGAGGCGATGGAGCGTCTGCGCAGTGCTGCAACCCGTGGTGAGCGTCGGGATGTCCCGACCGCGCCTTCGGCCCCCCGCGGTGGTTCGGCCGCAGGCGATCAGCACGCCGCGCGGTTTGGTATCGGATCGTTGATCAACCGCATGACCGGCACCGCCGACACGGCGCCCGCTGCACCGCAGGCTCCGGCTGCCCCGTCACGTCCGGCCCTGCAGGCAGAGCCCGAGGAAGAGCGGATCGAGATCCCCGCCTTCCTGCGCCGTCAGGCCAACTGACCTGCGTCAGCGCCACATTCAAGACGAGACGCGGCGGCCATTCGGTCGCCGCGTTTCGTTTCAAATGCCGTGATCCAGGCTGTTTCTGCCTGAACGTGACGTAGCGGCACAATCACGAACCTTTCGGCCCGACTTCGATTCGGCAGGGTTCCCGCCGGCGTAACCCGTTACATTCGTGACAGTTTCGTGTGGTCGCGCGGGCATCGGCGCTTTTCCGCCACCCCTTCGCGGAACCTGTTTCAGCACGTAACCATGGTTGAATTGTGTCGAAACCGCTCTGTCCATATCTCCATCCTCGAAGCCGTGCCCTGTGGCGCGGAATGGAAGGATCGACGTCATGCAAACCACGGTCAAATCCGCTATCCGCCTCTCCGGTGTGGGTCTCCACTCGGGTGAGCCTGCGCGCCTGTCGATCCAACCTGCCAGCGCGCATCATGGTATCTGGTTCCGTCGCACGGACGTGGCCGAGAATGCCATGATCCCCGCGCGGCATTCGAATGTTCAGACATCGCCCTTGTGCACCTTGCTGGTGAACGAAGCAGGTGTGTCCGTGTCGACGGTCGAGCATGTCATGGCGGCCCTGGCCGGCTGTGGCGTTCTGAATGCGACGATCGAGCTGGATGGCCCCGAGGTTCCGATCCTCGACGGGTCGGCTGCTGATTTCGTGCGGGCGATCCTGAAGGTCGGTGTCCGTCAACTGAATGCCCCGGTCCACGTGATCGAAGTGCTGCGCCGCGTGCAGGTGGAAGACGGGGACCGCATCGCGATGCTGGAGCCCGCCGCCGAACTGGAGATCGATTTCGCCATCGATTTCACGGATGCGGCCATCGGCCAGCAGCGCAAGGTTTTGCGTCTGTCCAACGGTACCTTCGTCCGCGAATTGTGTGACAGCCGCACCTTCTGCCGCCAGCAGGACGTGGATGCGATGCACGCCGCCGGCAAGGCGCTTGGCGGGTCGCTGGCGAATGCGGTCGTCGTCGATGGCGACCGGATCATGAACCCCGGCGGTTTGCGTCACCGGGACGAGGCGGTGCGCCACAAGATGCTGGACGCCCTTGGTGATCTGGCCTTGGCGGGCGCGCCGATCCTTGGGCGCTACACCGGGTTGCGGTCGGGCCACGCGATGACCAACAAGCTGCTGCATGCGTTGTTTGCAGACCCTCTGGCCTATCGCATTCGCACGCTGACGGCGGCCGAATGCCGCGTCCTGCCGGGCGCCGGTCTGGAAAAGGATTCCTTCGCGCATCTGTGAGGGATTTGAATGGGCCGCAGGCGCTTCACACCCGGCGCGACGCTGCGTATAAGTGCGGCAAGTCCGAACGGATGACTGGGGCAAGGGTGGTATCGATGACAGGTCGCAAAGCTGGGCGCATAGCCAGGCCATTGATCGCGTTGACGGTCGCCGGGATTCTGGCCGCCTGTGGCAGCGATGATGAAATCGCCTTGGAGGATACCGCGCCCGAGACGATCTTTCAGCGTGCGGAGCGGGAACTGGCCCGTGGCGATGCCGATGACGCGGCGCGGCTTTTCTCGGAGGTGGAGCGTCTCTATCCGTTTTCGGAATGGGCGCGTCGTGGCCTGATCATGCAGGCCTTCGCCTATCATCAGGACAAGGATTACGAGAACGCGCGCGCCTCGGCACAGCGGTTCATCGACTTCTATCCCGCGGACGAAGACGCCGCCTATGCGCAATATCTGCTGGCGCTGTCCTACTACGATCAGATCGATCAGGTGGGCCGGGATCAGGGCCTGACGTTTCAGGCGTTGCAAAGCCTGCGCACGGTGATCGAGCGCTATCCGGACAGCGAATATGCCCGCTCTTCCATCCTCAAGTTCGACCTTGCTTTCGATCACCTCGCGTCGAAGGAGATGGAGATCGGGCGCTACTACCTCAAGCGCAAGCACTATCCTGCGGCGATCAATCGCTTTCGCGCCGTGGTCGAAGAGTTCCAGACGACGACCCATACGCCCGAAGCCCTCCTGCGCCTGGTCGAGGCCTATCTGGCCCTTGGCCTGACGGACGAGGCGCAAACGGCGGGGGCGATCCTTGGCTACAACTTCCAGGGCTCGCCGTTCTATGATGATGCGTTCCGTCAGTTGACGGGGCAGGGCCTTGCGCCGGAGGCAGCCGGCTCCGGCTGGCTCAAGTCGATCTACGACCGGACATTGCGCGGTCGCTGGCTGTGATACCTTGGCGCGGCGGGGCGGGGCCACGCGCGCGCGGGATTGATTGACGGGGCCGGGGCAGACCTCCGCCTCACGGGATACCGGACATGCTGCGCACACTCGACATCTCAGACATGCTGATCATCGACCGCCTGTCGCTGGAGTTCGGCGCGGGGCTGAACGTCCTGACCGGGGAAACCGGGGCGGGCAAGTCGATCCTTCTCGACTCTCTCGGGTTTGTCCTTGGTTGGCGCGGGCGGGCCGAGCTGGTCCGTCAGGGGGCAAAGCAGGGCGAGGTGACGGCCGTCTTCGACCTGCCCGACGGCCACGCCGCCCGCGAGGTTCTGGCCGAACATCAGATCGACGCCGAGGACGGCGAATTGATCCTGCGCCGCGTCAACACCCGTGACGGGCGCAAGACGGCCTGGGTCAACGGCAGCCGCGTCAGCGGAGAGGTGCTGCGCGCCCTGTCCGAAAGCCTGCTGGAGCTGCACGGTCAGCACGATGACAGGGGCCTGTTGGACGTGCGCGGACATGGGCGTCTGCTGGACGATTTCGCCGGTGCCGACACGGCCGCCGTGCGCCGCGCGTGGTCGACACTCGCCGCTGCGCGCCGCGCGCTGGACGCGGCCGAAGCGCAGGTGGAGGAGGCGCGCGCCGAAGAGGATTTCCTGCGCTACTCGGTCGATGAATTCGACAAGCTGTCACCCGAGGTCGGTGAAGACGCGGAACTCGATGCGCGTCGCCGCCTGATGCAGGGGGCCGAAAAGATCCGCGCCGATGTGGGGCGCGCGGCAGAGGCGCTCGGCATGTCGGGCGCCGAGGGTCAGATGATGGACGCAAGCCGCTGGTTGGACGGCGCGCTGGATCAGGCAGGCGAGGCACTGGCCCCCGCGCTCGACGCGCTCGGCCGGGCACTGGTGGAATTGGGCGAGGCGCAGCAGGGCGTCGAAAGCTGTCTGGATGCGCTGACCTTCGATGCGCGCGAGTTGGAGGAGACGGAGGAACGCCTGTTCGCCATTCGCGCCATCGCGCGAAAGCACGGCGTGGCCCCCGATGACCTGCCTGCCTTCGCCGACGGCCTGCGCGAACGGCTGTCCCTTCTGGACGCATCCGGCGGGGGCATCGGAAAACTGCGCGTGGCGGTGGAAACGGCGCGCGCCGATTATGACGGGGCCGCCGCCGCCCTGACGCAGTTGCGAACCGAAGCGGCGGAGCGTCTGGACATCGCGATGGCGGGTGAACTGGCACCACTCAAGATGGATCGTGCAACCTTCACCACCAACGTCACGCGTGGCACGGCCGGGTCGGACGGCTGGGACGATGTCTCGTTCGAGGTGGCCACCAATCCCGGCGCGCCGTCCGGCCCCTTGGACAAGATCGCTTCGGGCGGCGAACTCAGCCGCTTTTTGCTGGCCCTGAAGGTCTGTCTGACCGGGGGGGATCGCAGCGTGACGCTGATCTTCGATGAAATCGACCGGGGCGTTGGCGGTGCCACGGCGGATGCCGTCGGCCGCCGGTTGCAGGCGCTGGCCGATGGGGGGCAGGTGCTGGTGGTCACGCATTCTCCGCAGGTCGCGGCCTTGGGCGCGCATCACTGGCGCGTGCAGAAATCGGTGGCGGACAACGTCACCACCTCGACCGTCATTCCGGTGGCACAGGCCGACCGGGTGGATGAAATCGCGCGGATGCTGGCAGGGGACACGGTCACCGACGCCGCGCGGGGGGCCGCACAGGCGCTGCTCGACGCAGCCGCCTGAAAAACCGCGCCTCGCCCCTTCTTTGTTCCCATAAATATCCATTCGACAGCGGCAGCACGCGCCACCTTGTCGGCGGAAACGTTACAGCAGCCAGAGCGCGGCCAAGCCGAGAAACGCGAAGAAGCCGACCACATCCGTCACGGTCGTCACGAAGGCGCCGGAGGCGAGTGCCGGGTCGATCCCCACCTTCTGCAGCACGACCGGTATGCCGACACCGGCAAGGCCGGCCACGACCATGTTCACGATCATCGCCACCGCGATCACCCCGCCCAACGCGGGCGAGCCGAACCAGACGATCCCGACCACCCCCATGATCACCGCGAAGGCCAGGCCGTTGATCGCGCCCGCCATCACTTCACGCCGGATGACGCGCCAGACGTTGCCGCCGGTCAGGTCGCGGGTCGCCAGCGCGCGCACCGCCACGGTCAGGGACTGCGTCCCCGCGTTGCCACCCATCGAGGCGACGATCGGCATCAACACCGCAAGCGCCACGATCTGCGTCAGGACGGCCTCGAACTGCGCGATCACCACGGACGCAAGGATCGCCGTGAACAGGTTCACCGCCAGCCAGGGGAAGCGGCGGCGCACGACGCCCAGGGTCTTGTTCGACAGCGATTCCTCGGCGTCCACACCGGCGAGGCGCAGGATATCCTCCTCCGCTTCCTCGTCGAGGATGCGGATGGCGTCGTCGATGGTGATCACGCCCAGCAATCGGTCGTCGGCGTCGACCACGGCGGCCGAGATCAGGTGATACTGGTTGAAGGCATAGGCGACCTCCGACTCCGGGTCGGTGACTTCGAAGGTTCGAAAGCTGTCTTCCTCGATGTCCGATAATGGCGTCTCGCGCGGCGACGCAAGGATCTTGCCAAGCGTGACATGACCGACCGGGCGCATGCGCGGGTCCGTCAGGATGACGTGGTAGAACTGCTCCGGCAGGTCGGGACCCGACCGCAGGAAATCGATGGCCTGACCGACGGTCCAGAAGGACGGGGCGATCACCACCTCGCGCTGCATCAGGCGTCCGGCCGAATACTCGGGGTAGGACAGGGCCTGCTGCACCGCGACCCGGTCCACATCTGACAGGGCGCCAAGAATGGCCGTGGCCTGATCCGCATCATCGAGGTTCTCGACCAGATCGACGACGTCGTCTGTATCCAGTTCCCGCACCGCCTCGGCGACATCCTCTGCGGGCAGGTACGACAGCACCTCCTCGCGCAGGTTCTCGTCCAGTTCGGACAGGATTTCCCCGTCGATCTGACCCTGCCAAAGCTCCACGAGGGTCGAGCGTTCGGATTCGGAGACCTGCTCCAGAAGGTCGGCGATGTCGGCGCCGTGCAGCGGCTCCAGCAGGTCGTCCAGCCCGGTGCGATCCCGCTGTGCCAGCGCATCGCGAACGGCCGATACGCGCGAGTCGTCGAGGTCGATTTCCTCTTCGAGTTCTGCCGTCTGGGTTTCCTCGTCTTGCGACCTCAGGAGGGTGTCGGGCTCATGCTCAGTCATCGCGTCCTCCTGTGTGGATCATTGGGTCCGCGATACCCTTTCGCCGGGGCAAGTGGTAGGGGCATCCTGCGGTCGGCGGCGGGGCGCCGGGGCTGTTTTCCGTCGGGTCCGGGGCGGGGCCGGGGGCTTGCGGGCGGGATGGCCCGCGCCGTAGGTCTGATCGCATGACACAGCTGATCCTTGGTCAAGTGCTGACCTTTCCGGGCGATCCGTTCGCCGTACCATTGACGCAAGCCGCGCATCACGAGGTGCATGGCGCCATCGCGGTGGACGACGGGCGCATTCTTGGCAGCGGCCCGGTCGACGAGGTGCGGGCGGCCCATCCCGGCGCGGCGGAGGTCGATCATGGTGATGCGCTTATCCTTCCGGGATTCGTCGACGCGCATATGCATTACCCGCAGACGGCGATGATCGCATCCTGGGGCAAGCGGCTGATCGACTGGCTCAACACCTATACCTTCCCTGAGGAGGCCCGGTTTTCGGACCCTGCCTATGCCGCCGGGATCGCCGGGCGCACGCTGGACCTCGCGCTGGCCCATGGAAGCACGACCGTCACGAGTTTCTGCACCATTCATCCCACCAGCGTCGATGCCCTGTTCGAGGCGGCTGCGGCGCGGGGCATGGCCGTCTGGGGTGGCAAGACCTGCATGGATCGCAACGCGCCCGATGACCTGCGCGATACGGCGCAAAGCGCCTATGACGACAGCCGCGCCCTGCTGTCCCGCTGGCACGGGGCGGGGCGCGCGAACTACGTCATCACGCCCCGGTTTTCCCCGACCTCCACCCCGGAGCAATTGTCGGCCCTGGGTGCGCTTTGGGCCGAGCATCCCGACTGCCTGATGCAGACGCATCTGTCCGAACAAGTCGACGAGATTGCTTGGGTCCGCGACCTGTTCCCGGACGCGCGCGATTACCTCGACACCTACGAGGCGCATGGCCTGTTGGGGGCGAACGGCCTTTACGGTCACGCAATCCATCTGATGGCGCGGGAGGTGGACCGTCTGGCCGAAGTCGGCGCCGCCGTGGTGCATTGCCCGACGTCCAACACCTTCATCGGGTCGGGCCTGTTCGACATGTCGCTGACCGCACGGATGCGGGTCGGGCTGGCGACGGATACCGGCGGGGGGTCCAGCTTTTCGATGCTGCGCACGATGGCGGCGGCCTACGAGGTGGCGCAGCTGCGGGGGCAGGCGCTGCATCCTGCGCAACTGCTGTGGCTGGCGACCGAAGGGTCGGCGCGCGCGCTGCGGGCCGAGGACCGCATAGGCACCCTGGCACCCGGATCGGATGCGGACCTCGTGGTTCTGGACCTCGCCTCCACCCCGGCAATCACGCAGCGCAGCACCCGTGCGGGCGACATCTGGGAGGCGGTGTTCCCGACCATCATGATGGGCGACGACCGCGCGGTGGCGCAGGTCTACGTGGCGGGACGCGCGGTCCGGTCGTGACCTGCCGGGAATGAAAAAGGCCCCGCCAGTGACGGCGGGGCCCGATACGTTCGCGATGCCGCCGGCGTCAGCCCGTAGCCTCGGGCGTGCAGGTGCCGGCGGTGGCGTCCCATGTCGTGCCGGGGGCACAGGACATGGTGACCTGTTCGGCCTTGCCCCAGTTGCATTCGTAGGCGGTCGCGAGACCGGGGGCAGCCACGAGGGCAGCGGCGGCGAAGAGTGTCTTGAACGTCGTCATCATCGTCTCCGTCTGTTGTTTGGGTGACCTTACGGTAGCCCCGCCGCGCCATTCGTCCAAAGCATCTTTTGTCGCAGGCGCGATCAGTCGCCGAACACCCGCTTGAAGATCGTGTCGACATGCTTGGTGTGATACCCGAGGTCGAACTTCTCCTCGATGGCCTCGACGCCCAGAGCCGCCACGACGGCCTCATCGGCCAGCAGCTCCTCGCGGAAATCGGTGCGATGCTCCCACACCTTCAGGGCGTTGCGCTGAACCATGGAATAGGCGTCCTCGCGGCTGACACCGGCCTGCGTCAGGGCCAGCAGGACGCGCTGCGACATCACGAGGCCGGGGAACTTGTTAATGTTGTCCAGCATGTTGTCGGGGAAGATCAGCATCTTGTCGATCACGCCGGTCAGGCGGGCCAGCGCGAAGTCCAGCGTGATGGTCGCATCCGGGCCGATGGTGCGTTCGACCGAGGAATGGCTGATGTCGCGTTCATGCCAGAGGGCGACATTCTCCATCGCCGGGATCACGGCCATGCGGACGAGGCGGGCGAGGCCGGTCAGGTTCTCGGTCAGCACGGGGTTCTTCTTGTGCGGCATGGCCGAGGAGCCCTTTTGCCCCATGGAGAAGAACTCCGCCCCCTCCAGCACTTCGGTCCGCTGCATGTGGCGCACTTCGGTGGCGACGTTCTCGATGCTGCTGGCGATCACGCCGAGACAGGCAAAGAAGGCGGCATGACGGTCGCGGGGGATGACCTGCGTGCTGATCGGCTCGGGGCTGAGGCCTAGTTGCGCGCAGACGTGTTCCTCGACCGCCGGGTCGATATTGGCGAAGGTGCCGACCGCGCCGGAAATGGCGCCTGTCGCGATTTCGGCCTTGGCGGCCTTCAGCCGGGTCAGGTTGCGGTCCATCTCGGCGTAGAAGCGCGCGAAGGTCAGGCCCATGGTCGTCGGCTCCGCGTGGATGCCGTGGGACCGGCCGACGCGCAGGGTGTCCTTGTGCTCCAGCGCGCGGCGCTTGAGGGCGGCCAGCAACCCCTCCAGATCGGCGATCAGGATATCGGCGGCGCGCACCAGCTGCACGTTGAAGCAGGTGTCCAGCACGTCCGAAGACGTCATGCCCTGATGCACGAAGCGCGCCTCGTCCGATCCGACATGTTCGGCGAGATGGGTCAGGAAGGCGATGACGTCATGCTTGGTGACGGCCTCGATCTCGTCGATGCGGGCGACGTCGAATTCCACGTCGCGGGCCTTCCAGACGGCTTCGGCGTTTTCGCGCGGGATCACGCCGAGGTCGGCCATCGCGTCGCAGGCGTGGGCCTCGATCTCGAACCAGATGCGGAACTTGGTCTCCGGCGACCAGATTTTCACCATATCAGGGCGGGAATAGCGGGGGATCATGGCTGCGGTCCTCTGGTCAGCGGGGTCGCGGGCGTCATAAGGTGCGGCGCAGGCACTCGCAAGGAAGCGGTGAGATGAGACAGGTTTTCCCGGCGCGGCCCCGACAGCGGACATCCGCATGAGCCCCCCCAAGAACACCCGCCCGATCTGGATGCACCCCTTCGCGGCGACGGGTTATTCCGCAGCGGGCGCCCGGTTCCTGATGCGACAGCGCGCGGCGCAGATACAGGTCGTGATGGGTGGCGTGACGGCCTTGCTGTTCGTGGTCGCCGGGGTAGGGGCCGCGCAATGGGCGATGATGATCGCCCTGTTCATCGCGGGCCTCGCCATCGAGGCGCTGAATACGGCGATCGAGTTGATCGTCGATCGCCTGTCGCCTGAGATCAGCGATTTCGCAAAACACGCCAAGGATCTGGGCAGTTTCGCGGTCGGCTGTGTCCTGCTGATCTTTGCCGGTCACGCGATCTGGGCGTTGATGCAGGCTTGGGGATGAGGCCGGACCTGACCGCCTTCGCGGGCCTCTGGCGGGTCGCGCGCGTCATTCGCCACGCGGACGGGCAGGTTGCGCGGTTTTCCGGTCAAGCGGAGTGGCGAGCCGAGGGCGATGGCTGGCGCAGCGCGGAGGTCGGCACCCTGACGCAGGGCGCCACGGCATTCGAGGCGCGGCGCGAGACGCTGTGGCAGGCGGATGGCGACACCATCGCGGTCAGCTTCGCCGATGGCCGCCCGTTCCACCACATCCCGCCGGTGGCGCGACCAAGGGCAACCCATGACTGCCCGCCCGACGACTATCGCCTGGCCTATGACTTCACCGCCTGGCCGCACTGGTCGGTCCGGTGGCGTGTCACCGGGCCACGCAAGGATTATCGCGCCCTGACCCGCTACGCGCGGATCACCCCGTAGGGCAGGCGGCGCCTGTGTCACGCCAGATCGTGACGTTCAGCGACATGGCGCACAACGCCATGAAGGTGCGCCCATCGACAGTAAGGCAGACCTGCGTGCCGACGTCATGCAGGTTTCCGAAGGTGTCGCGGCATTCGCACGGCAGTTCCTTCGCGGTGGTCTGTGCGGCCATCAGGGCGCATGTCGCGGCAAGGGCAAAGGTGGATCGCATGTTCATGAGTCAAACCTCCTGAGGGATGCTAACACGGACGCGCCCTTGACCAAGACGTCTATCCGCCGCATCACCGCCGCCATGATCCCGACAGAGCGCCTAGACCAGATCCTCGCCCGTTTCGAGTTCCTCGAAGCGCGGCTGAACGCCGGGCCGGAGGCGTCGGAAATCGCCGACCTGACCCGCGAATACGCGGAGGTGAAACCGGTTGCTGAACAGGTGCGGGCACACCACGCGTTGACCCGACAGCTTGCCGAAGCCGAGGCGATGCTGGCCGACCCCGAGATGCGAGAGCTGGCCGAAGCCGAACTGCCCGACCTGCGCGCCGCCTTGGCGGCAGGGGCAGCCGCGTTGCAGATCGCCTTGCTGCCGAAAGACGCCGCCGACGCCCGCCCCGCCATCCTGGAGATCCGTCCCGGCACCGGGGGCGACGAGGCCGCGCTGTTCGCCGCCAACCTCGAAGAGATGTATCGCCGCTATGCCGAAGGCCGCGGCTGGCGCATCGAAGTGGTGGAACGACAGGAGACCGACCTCGGCGGCCTCAAGGAATACGTCGCCCGGATCGAAGGCGAGAACGTCTTCGCCCGGCTGAAGTTCGAGAGCGGCGTGCACCGTGTGCAACGCGTGCCCTCAACCGAATCGGGGGGGCGTATCCACACCTCCGCGGCCACCGTCGCCGTCCTGCCCGAGGCGGAGGCGGTGGACATCGACATTCCGGCCACGGACATCCGCATCGACACGATGCGCGCCTCGGGGGCGGGGGGACAGCACGTCAACACGACCGATTCCGCCGTGCGGATCACCCACCTGCCGACCGGCATGATGGTGACCAGCGCCGAGAAATCCCAGCACCGCAATCGCGAGATCGCGATGAACGTCCTGCGCGCCCGTCTCTACGAGGCACAGCGCGCCGCGCTGGACGCGGAACGCTCGGCCGACCGCAAGTCGCAGGTCGGCTCCGGCGACCGGTCCGAACGCATCCGCACCTACAACTTTCCGCAGGGGCGGATGACCGACCACCGCATTAACCTGACGCTCTATTCGCTGAACCAGGTGATGCAGGGCGATCTGGACGAGGTCATCGACGCGCTGACCTCCGACCATCAGGCAACCCTGCTGGCAGAGATGGGCGCATGAGCGAGACGGACGCCGTCCGTGCGCTGGCCGAAGCGCGGCGCAGGTTCGAAATGGTGGGGATCCCCGATGCCGCGCGCGATGCCTCGGCCCTGATGGACGCGGCGGGGGCCGGTTCCGACCTTGTCCTGTCAGCCGAAGTTGCCGACCGTTTCGCCACCATGGTCGCCCGTCGCACGGCCCGCGAGCCGGTGTCCCACATAATCGGGAGGCGGGCGTTCTGGATGCATGATTTCGAGGTCACGCCAGACGTCCTTGACCCGCGACCGGACACGGAAACCCTTGTGGAAGCGGCATTGGCCGACGGGTTCTCGACCGTCGTCGACCTTGGCACGGGGTCGGGCTGCATCCTGCTGTCGCTTTTGCATGAACGACCCGAAGCGACCGGTCTCGGGACGGATATATCCGAGGCCGCCTTGGCCGTCGCACGACGCAATGCGGACCGCGTCGGGGTTGCGGGACGTGCCTCGTTCCTCAGGTCGGACTGGTTGTCGGGGGTGACGGGACAGGTCGATTTGATCGTCTCGAACCCCCCTTACATCTCGCAGGACGAAATGGTGGACCTGTCGCCCGAGGTTCTGCACGAACCGCATCTGGCCCTGACCCCCGGGGGGGACGGCCTTGATGCATACCGCCGCATCGCGCGCGATGCGCCCGACCACCTCGTGCCCGGCGGGCGGCTTCTGGTCGAGATCGGGGCGACGCAGGCGTCCGCTGTCTCGGCGCTGTTCGAGGCGGCAGGACTGATCAACATCGCGACGATCCGGGACCTTCCCGGCAAGGATCGGGTCGTTTCCGCGCAAAAACCGGCCGATAGGTAACGAATCTCCTTGTAAACGGGGCGCATTATTTCCATAACGCCTTTGCACATCAGCGGATGTCGGCGGCTTTTGCCCTCGCCCCTTATGCAACGCCCGATAAACTCGGACCCACTCGACCCAGTCAGTCTGGGCACGGTCCCCGGCCAACACTTCGGCACCAAACCTCCAAGCGGAACCTATTCAGGCATGAGAAGCTCCAAGTCGCGTTCGCGGAACAAGAACCGCAACAACCGTCCCCAGGGTGGCAACATCATCAACCGTGTCTTCGACAGTTCGGGACCGGAGGGAAAGGTGCGCGGCACCCCGCAGCAGATCATCGACAAGTACAACCAGCTGGCACGCGATGCGCAGCTGTCCGGTGACCGCGTCGCCGTCGAGAACTTCCAGCAGCACGCAGAGCATTACACCCGCATGCTCGCCGTCGCGCAGAAGGAAATGGACGCGCGCCAGCAGCAGAACAACCAGAACAACAACCAAAACAACAACGGCCAGAACAACGGACAACCGAACGGCAATCAGGCCGGCGGCAATGGCCAGCGGGATGGTCAAGGTCAGGGCAATCAGGCCCCGGGCGGTCAGGCGGCGGCCAATCAGGCCGAGGGTGGTCAGGGCAACGGCGCCCCGCGTGACGATCAGCCGACGGCAGACAAGCGTGGCGATCGTGGTGGCAACGAACAACGCGCCGAAACCGCTGAAAAGCCCCGCGGCAACCGCCGTCGGCAGCCCCAGCAGGACCGGCAGCCCGCCACCGAAGCCAACGACGTGATCGACACGCCTGATGTTGTCGGGGACGACAGCGGCCTCGTGGAGACGCCGGAGGCCAAGGCCGCACCAGATGCGGCATCCGAGACCCCGGCCGAGAAGCCCAAGCGCACCCGGACCCGCAAGAAAGCCCCGGCCAAGCCCAAGGGGGATGCGGATTCCTCCGACGCGCCGTCGTCCGAAGACGCCTGATCGGACCGGCCCGTCGCCGTCGCGCGCACGGGTCGGGTCAGGCGACCGGCCGGTGTGACCCCTGATCCGTGACCGGTCGCGCCCTCAGTCGGCGATGACCCGGGCCAAGGCGCACCACTGCTCGATGGACACGCGCTCTGCCCGTTCGGTCGGCGCGATGCCGGCCGCCATCAGGCGATCCTCCAGATCCGGAACCAGCCCCTTGAGCGCGGCGCGCAGCATCTTGCGCCGCTGATTGAAGCCCTTTGCAACGACCCGCTCGAGGATGGTTGCATCCGCTGGAAAACGCGGCTCCGGCAGGGCGGTCAGATGAACCACGGCAGAGTGGACCTTGGGTGGGGGGCTGAAGGCCTCCGGCGGCAGGGTCATCACGATTTCCGCGGTCGTGCGCCATTGGGACAGGACGGCCAGGCGCCCATAGGCCTTGTCGCCCGGCTGAGCCGTGATCCGCTGCGCGACTTCCTTCTGGAACATCAGCGTCAGACTGGACCATGGGGGCGGCCAGCTTGCGGGCGTCAGCCAGCGGACCAGCAACTCCGTCCCGATGTTGTAGGGCAGGTTCGCGACGACGCGCCAAGGGCCATCCAGATGCGCACCGACATCGATCTGCAAGGCGTCGCCGTTCACGACGGTCAACTGGCCGGGATAGCGGGCGGCGATTTCCTCCAGCGCAGGAAGGCAGCGGGCATCCTTTTCGACCGCAAGGACACGTGATGCGCCTTCGGCCAGCAATCCACGGGTCAGGCCCCCGGGGCCCGGCCCGACCTCGAGGACCTGCGCGCCCTCCAGCCGTCCGGACAGGCGCGCGATGCGGGCGGTCAGGTTCAGGTCCAGAAGGAAGTTCTGGCCCATGCTCTTCTTGGCGCGCAGATCGTGGGTCGCGATCACGTCGCGCAGCGGGGGCAGGTCATCAAGGGTGCTCATGACCACAGCCTGTAGCCGCCCGACCCGCGCAAGGTAAGGGGTTTCGGGAATTTGGCCGCTAAAGGCTCTGCCGCCGGCCGGACATGTCCCACGCCATGCGCAAGGCCGCGATCATCGAGGTCGGATCGGCCATGCCCTTGCCCGCGATGTCGAACGCGGTGCCGTGGTCAGGCGATGTGCGGATGAAGGGCAGGCCAAGCGTCACGTTCACGCCGCCCGCGAAATCGATGGTCTTGATCGGGATCAGCGCCTGATCGTGGTACATCGCGACGGCGGCGTCATACTGCGCGCGCGCGCCGGCGTGAAACATCGTATCGGCGGGCAGGGGACCGTAACAGCCCAATTCCGGCGACAGGCGCGTGACGAGGTCGGCGATCCAGTCGACCTCCTGCCGTCCCATGGTGCCGCCCTCGCCGGCGTGGGGGTTCAGCCCCGCCACGGCGATACGGGGTGCCGCGATGGCGAAATCGCGGCGCAGACCCGCGTGCGTTACCCGCAGACAGGTTTCCAGCGTTACGGGCGTCAGTTCCGAAGCAACGCGATCAAGGGCGATGTGGATCGTGGCGGGAACGACGCGCAGATCCGGACAGGCCAGCATCATCACAACCTCGGCCCCGCCCGCCAGCGCGGCAAGGTATTCCGTATGGCCGGGATGGGGGAAATCGGCACCATCTTTGAGCGCCTTCTTGTGGATCGGGGCCGTGCAGACCGCGCTGGCCGCACCGCTGGTCGCCAGATCGACCGCGCGTGCGATTGCCGAAATGACGCCCGCCGCCTGCTGCGGGTCGGGCACGCCCGGTGTCCGCGCGCCGGGAATGTCGTGGGGCAGGACGCAGAGGGTGCCCGCGCTGGCCGCATCGGGCGAGGAAATCACCGTGATTTCGGCCCCCAGACCGGTGAAGTGGTCGGGGTTGCCGATCACGAAGAACGGGATGTCTGGCAACAAGGCGCGCGCGCGGGCAATGACCTCCGGGCCAATACCGGCGGGCTCCCCGCATGTTACCGCGATGGGCGCGCCTGTGGGATCAGCCATCGGTGATGATGGCGTCCGATCGCAGCTCGTCCAGATAGCCTTGGGCATAGCTGGTCAGGCGCTGCGTCAGGATCTGCTGGCCGATCGCCTCGAACGCGCCTTCGGCAGGTTCGACGACGCGTCCGCACATCATGATGAACCGCAGGTTCCCGCCCGATGTCAGGAGGGTCGAGACCTCCCCATCATCCAGCTTCGACAGTTCGGCCGCCAGATCGGCAGGCAGGCTGGCAATCGGTGCCACCTGCCGGGTCAGAACCTCGGCCGGCTGATCCTTGGCCACGCCATAAAGATCGTCGCAGACATCGACGCGGGCGCGCAGGATGGCGGCCTGTTGCAGCGCCGCGTTGCTGCGCCCGCCGGGGATCAGGTATTCGGCGTAATCGACCGACAGGGCTTCGGTCGGGCCCGCACCGCTCTCGTCGAGGTCGCGCAGCATATAGAGGCCGATGAAGCTGCCCAGATCGACCGGGGCGGAAACCTCTCCGGGGGAAAGGGCAAGAACCTGCGTTACGATGGGCGGCGGCAGCTGCGACAGGGACAGCCAGTCGAGCCGCCCCCCACGCCCGGCCGAGGCGCTGCGTGAATACTGTCGCGCGGCCCTCTGAAAGGCGGTCTGTCCAGACAGGCTGTCCGACAGGGTCTGGGCCAATGCGCGCACCTCGTCCCGGTTTTCCGGTGTCTGCGGGATCGCGATCTCCGACAACAGCAGGCGGACACCGCCGGTGTTGCCACGGGCGAGGGTGCGGTCGATCTCCGCCTCGGAGGGGCGTGCCTGCGGGCCGAACCGTTGCTGGACCAGCTGCCGCCAGTAGAGGCCGTTGCGGACAAAGTCGCGGAACGTCTCGGCCGCGATACCGGCCTGTTCCAGCAGCGCGACGAACTGGTCCGGCTCCAACCCGCCACGGGCGGCGAATTCAACCATGCCGCTGTCCAGTTCCTGCGGCGTCAGCGTAATACCCTCCGCGCGCGCAGCCTGTACCTGCAGGGTTTCGTTGATCATGGTGTCGCGCGCGCTGGCCAGATCGGCATCAGGTGCCCCCAGCAGGGCCAGAAAGCGCGCGCGTTGTTCGATCTGCCAGTTGTTCACGCTGACGCCGTTGACGGTTACGGCCGGGGCAAAGGGCTGTCCCTGTGCGAAACCGGTCGTCGGCTGCAGCACGACAAGACAGGTTGCGGCGGCCAGCGCGCATACACCGCGCCGCAAGGTGCGTTTCACATCGAAGATCATTTGCTGCCCGGCCCCCAAGCCTCATATCCCGCATTTGCGCGCGCGTTTCGCGCTGTCGTCTGCCCCGAACCCGGCCAGTTCCACCGACAAGCCGAAACTCGTCGAGGGTTGCAGCGTCGTGGTCGAGGTAAAGCGCCGCTCCACGTCGAAATCCACTGTCACGCAATCCGACCGATAGGTCAGGCCAAGGCCTGCGCTGCTGGCGTCGTTCGTGACGAAGTCATACTGCCAGTTTGCCCGTCCCGTCCAGTCGTCGCCAAGGCCCAGTGCCGCGTCCATCGTCCATTCCGAGGTGTCGAGGGTCCGCCCGGCGGTCGGGTCCGCCTCCAACCAGGTATAGCGCGTTTCGACGGCATGATCGTCGCTTGACCAGCGCAGGATCGATTCCGACCGCGAGAATGTCAGCTGATCGTCGAACAGCGAGCGGCTCATGACCTCCAGCCCGATGGCGTGGCTTGCCCCGAATGACAAAAGCCAGTCGGACGACTGACCATCAAGACCCGTGCCCGGCCTGAACTGTCCGAGGTCGCCAGCACGGATGACGCGTCCGACCAGAACACCGACGTTCCAGCCGGCGGGGTCATACCGGGTATAGCCGACGCCGACGTTCAGCCGATTGCCAAGTTCGCGCGTGTCGCGTCCGGCGAACCGGCTGGCGGAAAACAGGTTCCCTTCGTCGAACTCGGGCGTCAGGCTGTCCTCGTCCGGGGTTGCGTTGCGGTTGTTGGGTGCAAGGATCACCTGCGCGACGGGTTCCAGAACATGCCGCACGCCATTTGCCCCCGACCGTGCAAGCGGCATCCGTGCCTCAAGCCCCGCATAGGGCACGGCGCGGATGAAGGCCGTGTCATTGAACGTCGGATCCTGCCGGACGTTGTAGGCATCCACGTGCAACCCGCCCAGACCGGTCAGGACGATGCCCCCTTCGCTGATCCAGCTGCGCCGCCAGTCGACGGCGGCCGAGGCGCGCAGGACATCGCGGGCGGCATTGCTTGGCTGGCCTGCGGGGACTTCGGTGGCGGTCCGTTCGCGTCCGTGCACCTGCCATGTCCAGACCGCCTGCCCACCCAGCCAGTTCGGCTCCGTGCGGCCCTGGCGTTCGATCGTCATGACCCGCGTCGGCAGGAAGCGGTTGTCCTCGCCGATGCGCAGGGATTGAAACAGGATCGCCTCGGCCACGAAACGGCTGTCGCGGTCGACACGGGTGATAGCGACGCGGCTGTCCAGCCTGTCCTTGTCGGTGACGTCATAGTCGAGAAGGTAGTCGTCGTCCGAGACTGCCTCCAGGTCGAACTCGAAGCGGTAGTTTCGCGTCAGGGCCCATGTGCCTTCTGCAAAGACATAACCGCGCCACGGATCCGGGGTGATGGTGTCCTCCGAAATCGCGCCCTCGATCTGCAGTGTCCCCGTGTCGAAGGCCTCCCGGTAGCGCAGGCCGAGACTGCGCGTGTTCTGGTTTGTCACGAACGGCGAAAACGTCAGGTCGCGGGACGGGCCGAGCGTCAGGAAATAGGACGCGGTCATGCCGGTCCCGAGGGTGTCGTCGGAGGAGAAACGCGGGGCCAGCCAACCGGACGACCGCTCCAGCGTAGGGTCCGGCAGGCGCAGCACCGGCAACCAGGCGACCGGGACGCCGCCGACCTCGAACCGGGCGTTCTCGAAGTAGATCTGCCGGGCCTCGCGGTCGTGGATGATGCGCTTGGCACGGATCTGCCATAGCGGCACATCCCCATCGGCACAGATGGAGCAGGAGGAGGCGACCCCCTGATAGAGCTGCGTGAACCGACCCGCGTCGCCCTGCGTGATCTCGGTCGCGGCGATCTGCAGGCGATCCGCCAGCACGAGGCGCGCCCCTTGCAGGACGCTTCCGCGAAGATCGGGCGAAAGATCGGCGAAATCCGCGACGAGGACCGCGTCATCGCCATCGATCAGCGTCAGGGGACCGTCGACCTGCAACCGGTCCTCGGACCGCAGATAGGTGATGCGCGGCGCGCGCAGGATGCGCCCGTCGGCAAAGATCTCGACGTCGCCGGAGGCGGTCAGGCGATCGGCATCGAAATCGATACGGTCGGCCACCAGCGTCGCCGGCACGCCCTGCGCCATGACGGGGCCGGCCAGCAGGGCCATGCAGACGATCAACCAGCGCATCAGCCGTCCTCCAGCTGAAGGATGACCCCCAGCGACAACAGGATCGCGGCAAATGGCGGGGACCAAGCGGCAAGCGCGACCGGAAGCTGCCCGTTCTCGCCCAGCGTCTGCGCGAAGGAGCGCAGGAAAAAGATGCCGAACCCCAGCAGCAAAGCCATCAGGACCATCGTGCCCGACTTGCCCGCGCGCACGTGGCGCATGGTAAAGGCCGCGCCGATCATAACCATCGCGGCCAGCATGAAGGGATTCGCCAGCTCCATATGCAGCCAGACACGGTGCGTGCGACCCGAGAATCCGGCGGCATCCAGCTGTGCAATGAACGCGGGCAGCTTGAAGATCGGGATGGAGGAAGGAACGCCGAAACTGTCACGGATCTGGTTTTCCGTCAGGGTCGACGGGATCGTGGTCGAGCCTTGGGAAACGGCATCCCGTTCCGGGTTGTCGGAGGTGCCCAGCGGCCAGCGTTTCGCATCCAGCAGGAACCACTGACCGGCCGACAGCTCGGCGCGCAGGGCGTCGATCCGTTCGATCGGCGTGCCCTCGGCGTCGAAGGCGATGAAGGTCGCCTCGAACAGGATGGTGCCACCAAGCGACGACCGCGCCGCGCGGATCACTGTCTGTCCCTCGGCGTCGCCCTGGCGCAGCCAGACGCCCTCTTCGCTGACCGACAGGACGCTGGACAGGCCCGTGCGGAACTGCGCAATCTCCCGCTCGTAGATGCCTTGGGTCGCGGCCACGATGGGGTTCGCCACCGCAAGCGCGATCACACCGAGCAGGAGTGCAGCCAGCACGGGCGCCAGCAGCGCGCGCACCGCCGATCGGCCCGCCGCGCGCACGACCACAAGCTCCGACGACCGGGCCAGCGCAAGGAACAGAGCCAGCGTGGCAAGAATCACGATCAGAGGCAGGATCTGATACAACGCGGCCGGCAGGTTCAACGCGGCAAGGCGCAGGCCGTCCGCGATGTCGGCGTCCTGTCCTTCGAGGCGGCGCAGCTGTTCCATGAGGTCGATGGGCAGCAACAGGCCCGTGAATACCAGCGAGACGATGAAGACCAGCGACAGGAACCGTCGCGAGATATACAGGGCAAGGGTCATGCCGGCGCCCCCCGGAAGGCGCGCGCGCCCAGCGAACTGTACCAGACCAGCACCGCGCCCAGACCGGCGGTCGCCAAAGCGGGCAGGTGAATGACCCACCACAGCGTCGCATCGTCCCGCGCGATGGATTCGGCCACGTTCGACAGCATCTTCAGCACGATGGCCGCAACCACGGCGGCCATGATCTGCCGCCAGAGGCCAAGGCGGGAATAGCCACCCAGCATCAGGAACCCAAGCGCCATGAGGGGCAGGGCGGCGGCAAAGACAGCCTCGGAGAAACGCAGATTCCCCTCGGACAGAAGCTTGGCGCGGCTGGCGCCGGTGACGGCCCGCGCCTCCGCGTCCGCGCGCAGCAGGGCGATGGTCGGCAATTCGCGCGGATCGCGCAAACGGGTGGTGTCGCCCCCCGTCAGCCCGGCGAGGTCATAGGCGAAATCATCGAACTGCACGGTCACGAGGCTGCGGTCCGTCACGTCGAGGGTTTGCGCCATGCCGTTGAACATTACGAGGCGCGTGCCAGTGTCGGCACGGACCAAAAGGGCACGTTCGGCGGTATAGGACGTGCGCGTCGCATCCCCGCGCCGGTCCTGCAGAAACAGGCCCAGCAATTCGCCCGCCTCGGTGATGTCGCGAACATAGACCGTCACGCCGGTGCCGGGGTGCAGGAATTCTCCCTCCTTGAGGAAACGCGCCGTCACATCGCGGCTCAACTCTGCCCCCCGCTCGGCCAATGCGGTGCGCGAGGCGGGGACAAGGACATGGCCCAGCACGGACACCATGATGGCAACCACGAACCCGAAGATCAGAACAGGCCGCGCCAGCCGCCATGGTCCCAGACCGGCGGTCTGGGCGACGACCATCTCGCTGTCTGCCGACAGGCGGTTGAGGCCATACAGGATCGCCACGAGAGCCGAGACCGGCAGCACCGCGAAGATCACGTTGGGCAGGGCGAGGGCCGTGAACTCAAGGAATGTGAGGACGGTCGCGCCACCCGCGATCAGGCTGTCGAACAGGCCGATCGCCCGGTTCACCCAGTAGACGGCCACCAGCACGAGGCTGAAGAACCCGAAATACGTCAGCAGTTGACCCGTAAGGTATCGGTCGAAAGTGCCCAATGTCCCCCCCCGGGAAAGCGCGTGCCCCCTTCCTAACCGCCTTGACCGGCAGGGGCAAAGCCCCCTTTGCCCATGGCGGCTGGAAAAGGCTGGATGGGCGCACTAGGGTCGCGGCAAACGCCCTGGCGCATTGCCGCCACCCTTCGGAGACTTCTGCATATGACAACCCCCGCCGCCGTCAACTTTGCGACCCTCGACATCGAAACGCTTGCAGATGTCGAAGGCGTCATCGCCGCCATCGTCCCCGAGGGCGGAACCCTGTCGCCGGGTGCGCGTCGGCTGAACCGCCTGTCCAAGGGCGCGCTGCAACGGGCGGTCGAAAGCCCCGCATTCGAAAAGCTGTCGGAAGGCGATATTCTGGAACTCGGCTTTCCTGCCGGCCTCGCCGCGACGGCGCTGGTCGTGGTGCGGCTGGACCGCAAGCCTGCGCGAAAGGCCGCGATGGCCGCCGGTGCGGCGCTTGCGAAACTGCGTGGAACGCGCGCCCTGACCGTCGTGGCCGGGGCGCAGCGGAACCTGTCGGATGTCGCCTTGGGGGCGGCGTTGCGGGGGTATGACTTTACCGATCACAAGACCGGCGACACCCCGCCCGCCGCTGCCGGGATCACCGTGCTGTCGCCCAAGCCCGAGGACGCGGAGGCCCGCTATGCCGACGCCGCCGCACAGGCAGAAGGCGTGTTCCTGACGCGCGATCTGGTCAACGAGCCCAGCAACGTCCTGACCACCACGGAATTTGCCAAGCGGCTGGAGGGCCTGCGCGACCTCGGCGTGGAGGTGGAGGTTCTGGAGGAGGAGCAGCTTGCCGAACTGGGCATGCGCTGTCTGCTGGGTGTGGGGCAGGGATCGCGCAGCCCGTCGAAGGTCGTCGTCATGCAATGGAACGGCGGCGGCGAGGAGAAACCCTTTGCCCTTGTCGGCAAGGGTGTCGTTTTCGACACCGGCGGCATCAGTCTGAAACCCGCCGCCGGCATGGAAGACATGACCATGGACATGGGCGGCGCCGGCACCGCCGCGGGCGTGATGCACACGCTGGCAAGGCGCCGCGCCAAGGCCAACGTCGTCGCCATCGTCGGCCTCGTCGAAAACATGCCTGACGGCAACGCCATCCGTCCGGGCGACGTCATCGCGTCGATGAAGGGCGACACGGTCGAGATCATCAATACGGATGCCGAGGGGCGGCTCGTGCTGTGTGACATCATGTGGTATGTGCAGAACCGGTTCGAACCCACCGGCATGGTCGATCTCGCCACTCTGACCGGGGCGATCATCATCGGTCTGGGTCATGAGAACGCAGGCGTCTTCTCCAACGATGACACCTTGGCGGGCAACTTCCTCAAGGCCGCGCAGGCCGAGGAGGAGGGTGCATGGCGCATGCCTCTGGGCGATGCCTACGACAAACAGCTGAAGTCGCGCGTGGCGGACATGAAGAATGTTGGCGGACGGCCCGGTGGGTCGATCACGGCCGCGCAGTTCCTGCAACGGTTCGTCAAGGACGACACGCCCTGGATGCACCTCGACATTGCCGGGACGGCCTCGGTCAAGGGTGGCACGGACCTGTCGCCCGACGGCGCGACCGGTTGGGGCGTGCGGGCGCTGGATCGCCTGATCCGCGACACCTGCGAAAACCAGGATGGCTGAGGCGTATTTCTACCACCTGACCCGCCGGTCGGTGGTTGAAACGCTTGCCCAGTTGCTGCCGCGCTGCCTGTCGCAAGGCTGGCGCGTGGCGGTACGCTGCGGCGACGAGGGGCGTA
Organism: Jannaschia sp. 2305UL9-9; assembly: GCF_041403465.1. Lineage (NCBI taxonomy): Bacteria > Pseudomonadati > Pseudomonadota > Alphaproteobacteria > Rhodobacterales > Roseobacteraceae > Jannaschia > Jannaschia sp. 2305UL9-9. Next base: position 972,223 of record NZ_JBGEHM010000001.1, on the reverse strand, counting down.
TCGGGTGGCTGGATGACAAGCTGTGGCTGGGCCCGCCTGAAAGCTTCCTGCCCCATGGCGTTGCCGGCGGACCGCATGATGCGCACCAACCGATCCTGCTGACGCCGGGGGCCGCGACCAATGCGCCGCACTGCCTGATGTCCGTGGATGGTGCGGCGGTTTCACACGAGGAGATCGCCTCCCTCGAACGCGCCTGCATCCTGTTCGATGGAACGGATGGCGAGGCGCTGTCCCGCGCGCGCGGCCAGTGGACGGCCCTGACCGGCGCGGGTATCGGCGCGCGTTACTGGTCAGAGGAATCGGGGAAATGGGAGCAGAAGGCGACGAAGAACATCGATTGACGGGAACCCGGGGCCGGTTCAACGCGTTACCTCTGCATGAAAGCCCTTTTCGCCCTTCTGATGCTGATCCCGCACGTTGCATCGGCCGCGCCGGCTCCGAAGATGCCGCCGCTTCCGGGCTTCTTGATCATCGAACCGGCGTCTCCGCCGCCGCCGCAGACCCCGGCATCGAAACAGGTTTCCGCCTGACGCGACCGCTCTTCTTTGTTCCCGAAAATATCCGATCCGGCACTTGCCGCCCGCGCCGCCCTCAGCGGATCAGGCGCAGCCGGTTGTTCTCAATCTCGATACGCCCGAACTGCTGAAGGTAGGACATTCCCAGAAGGCTCTGACGCATTTCCCCGCCGTTCACGACCGCGGGCACGTTCCTGTCCACGACACCTCCCAGAGACACTTCGTCGAGGCGCACCGCCGCGGTCTCGACCGATCCGTTCGCGGTCATCGCACGCCCGAAAAAGCGCAGATCCTCGGCAATCAGGCCCACGCTTTCCGCGTCCTGACGGGTCAGGACAAGGTCCGTGGCGCCGGTGTCGATGATAAAGGGAATGTCCACGCCGTTGATGTCGAGCGTCAGGTGATAATGCCCGTCCCGTTCGCGCGGCACCTCGACCATGACGGCCTCGCCGTCGGTGATGACCGATTGCCGGGGCGTCGCGATCTGCGAGACATCGTCCCAGACCCCGTATGCCAGAACGGCGCCGACGAAGATGAAGAACCAGATCGCTGCCTGCTGCAATGCCTGTCCGACCCGGCCACGAAACATCAACAGAACCGATCCGCCGATCACGATCAGCAGGATGGCAAGTTTGACAAGGGTCGCGATGCTGTCTCCGTCCATCCTTCAGACATAGGTGCTCGGCCGGTCGTTACCACCCCCCGTCGGGGGGAGTGATTACCAGCCGGGCAGGTCGGACAGGCCGTCGAGGACGAATTGCACGGACAGGGCGGCAAGCAGCATGCCCAGAAGGCGCGTCGTGACGTTGATGCCCGTAGGGCCTAGCAGCCGTTCCATCGGCGTGGCCAGCATGAACAGCAGCAAAACGACCGCGATCACCGCCAACATCACGCCAATCGCCTGAACCGTCCCGATGGGCGAGGCGCCGTCGGTCAGCAGGATCATCGTGGCGATCGCACCCGGCCCGGCCGTCAGCGGCAGCGCGAGGGGAAAGACGGACGGATCGGTGGATGGCACCTCTGCCTGTCCCTCGCGGCGTTGGGTGCGTTTCTCGAACAGCATCTCGAGGGCCGTCAGGAACAGCAGAAGGCCGCCCGCGATGCGAAAGGCGGGCATGGAGATGCCGAGGAAATTCAGGACGGCCTCACCGGCAAGGGCGAACAGGATCAGGATCGATGCGCCGATCGCGCAGGCACGAAAGGCGATGGCGCGGCGCGCGCGGGGTGACATGCCCGCGGTCAGCGCCACGAAGATGGGGGCAAGGCCGATGGGGTCGATCACGACGAAGAGCGCGGCAAAGGCGGTGGCGGCTTCTGCGGTGGTCATGTCGGGATCATCCCCCTTTGCGCTGGCTGTCGTCGGGCGCAGGCCGGCTCAGGCCTGTGCCTTCTCCAGGGTTTCCATCGCCTGCAGCCACAGCGCCTCGGCGCGGTCCGAGGCCTCCATGACTTCGGCGTATTTCTTGTTCCAGGTGGCAAGCTCACCGGCGCGACCGTCTTCGTAAAGGGCCGGGTCCGCCAGTTTCTTGGCCAGCTTGTCGCGCATTTCCTCGATTTTCTTGACGCGCGCCTCGGATTTGCGGACCTCGCTGCGCAACTCTAGGATCTTGTCCCGGCTGACGGCGGGTTTCTCCTTGGGCTTTTCGGGCTTGGCGGGCTTTTCATCGCCCTGAAGCAACAGTTTGCGATAGCTTTCCAGATCGCCGTCATAGGGCGCCACGGTCCCGTCCTTGACCAGCCACAGCCGGTCGGCCACCAGAGACAGAAGGTGCATGTCGTGGCTGACCAGAACGACGGCGCCGTCGTATTGCGTCAGCGCCGTCACCAGCGCCTCGCGGCTCTCGATGTCGAGGTGGTTCGTCGGCTCGTCGAGGATCAGCAGATGAGGCGCATCGAGCGTCGCCAGCAGCAGCGACAGCCGCGCCTTCTGCCCACCGGACAACTTGCCCACCAGCGTATCGGCCTGATCGACACCGAGGCCGAACCCGGCCAGACGCGCACGCAGTTTCGGCGGCATCTCATCGGGGCGTTCGCGGCGGATGTGATCCAGCGGCGTCTCGTCGACATGAAGCTCATCGACCTGGTGCTGGGCGAAATAGCCGATCTTCAGCTTGCCGGAGGCAAAGCGCTTGCCGTCCATCGTTTCCAGCTTGTCCGACAGCAGCTTGGACAGGGTCGACTTGCCTTCGCCGTTCCGCCCGAGCAGGGCGATGCGGTCATCCTGGTCGATGCGGACGTTCAGACGTTGCAGGACGGTCTTGTCACCATAGCCCGTCGAGGCCGCCTCCAGCCGCAGGATCGGCGGGCTGAGCTGGGTGGGCTTGGGAAAGGTGAAGACCACCCGCGCCGCATCTTCGGGCGCGGTGATCGTTTCCATCTTTTCCAGCATCTTCACACGGCTCTGCGCCTGCTTCGCCTTGGATGCCTTGGCCTTGAAGCGATCGACGAAGGCCTGCAGGTGCGCGCGCTGCGCCTGCTGCTTCTGCGCAAGGGCGGCCTGTCCCGCCCTCTTTTCGGCGCGGGCGCGCACGAATTGGTCGTAGGTGCCCGTGTAATAGGTCAGGCCCTTGTCCTCGAGGTGCAGGATGCCGCCGACCGACCGATTGAGCAGCGCACGATCGTGCGAGATGATGATGACCGTGTGGGGATACTTGACCAGATAGGCCTCCAGCCACAGCGCGCCTTCCAGATCCAGATAGTTGGTCGGTTCGTCCAGCAGCAGCAGGTCGGGCTGTGCAAACAGGACACCGGCCAACGCCACGCGCATCCGCCAGCCGCCCGAATAGGCGGAACAGGGGCGCGATTGTTCCTCTACTTCGAAGCCGAGGCCGCGCAGGATCATCGAGGCCCGTGCCTCGCCCGACCATGCGTCGATGTCCTGCAGGCGGGCCTGCACCTCGGCGATGCGGGTAGGGTCGGTCGCGGTCTCCGCCTCGGCCATCAATTCGGCGCGTTCGGTGTCGGCGGCCAGCACGGTATCGAGGATCGACGTCTCGGAGGATGGCACCTCCTGCGCGACGCCGCCGATACGCGCGCGCGCGGGCAGGGTGATGTCCCCCGAATCGAGCGGGATTTCGCCCCGGATGATGCGGAACAGCGTGGTCTTGCCCGTGCCGTTGCGACCCACAAGGCCGACCTTGTGCCCCTCGGGGATGGTCGCACTGGCGTCGACCAACAGGGGGCGACCGGCGACGGAATACGAAAGCTCTGAGATCTGTAGCATGGCCGACGCATTGACCGTTGCGCGGGCCGGTGTCAACGCGCGGTTCCCTTTGGGCGCCGGCGCTGCTAGAGGCGCGGCAAATCACACCCCGCGGGCCTTTGACGGCCCGAGGGCCAACCCCCGAGGAGACGACCATGGCCGTTCAACGCACCTTTTCGATCATCAAGCCCGACGCCACCAAGCGCAACCTGACCGGCGCCATCACCAAGAAGTTCGAGGATGCCGGCCTGCGCATCGTCGCCTCCAAGCGCATCCAGCTGACCCTGGCCCAGGCGCAGACCTTCTACGGCGTTCACTCCGAGCGTCCGTTCTTTGGTGAGCTGTGCGAATTCATGATCTCCGAGCCGATCGTCGTGCAGGTTCTGGAAGGCGAAGACGCCATCGCGAAGAACCGCGAAGTCATGGGCGCCACCAACCCTGCCGAAGCCGCCGAGGGCACGATCCGCAAGGAATTCGCCCTGTCGATCGGCGAGAACTCCGTCCACGGGTCGGATGCACCGGAAACCGCAGCGGAAGAGATCGCGTTCTTCTTCTCCGGTCTCGAACTGGTCGGCTAAGCCGGGGGCAACAGCCCGCAGACACGAGAAAGGGCGCCCCGAGAGGCGCCCTTTTTGTTGGCCGGTCGTCGGATGGGCGAAAGTCGGATCAGGCCGACTTCTTTTCCCATGCGAACTGCTGCATCGGCGCGTCGACCGGCGTCTGCGCGACGTGGTTGGTGTAGTTCGACATCACCTTCTGCGCCAGGGCGAGGATGACGTTCAGCACGGCGCGATGATCGTAGCCCGCCTCGAAGAACGCGTTCATGTCGGCCTCGGACACGTTGCCCCGGTCGCGCAGCATGGCCAGCGTGAAGGTGCGCAGCGCCTCCAGCTTGGGCGAGGGCAGGGGCGTCTCGTCACGCAGGGCGTTCGAGATGGCGTCATCCACCTTCATCATCTTGGCGATGCCGGTGTGGGCGGGCACGCAGTAGTGGCAGGCATGTTCGACGTTGATCGTCTGCCAGACCACGGTGAGTTCGTCGGCGTCGAAATCGGTCTCGGTGAACAGCTTGTGCAGCACCTGGTAGCCTTCGAGCATCTGGGGGCTCTCACTCATGACCTTGTGCAGGCCGGGCAGGCGGCCAAAGGCCTTCAGCGATTTTTCCAGCAGCGGCTTGGAAGCTTCGGGTGCGGTTTCGAGATCGTGGGAGGGGAAGTCCGTCATGGGGTGTCCTTTGCGGTTGATGCGCCACGGTTAGACTTGCTTGAATGATCGTTCAAGTATATAATTGAGCAATCGTTCAACAACTCGTGACACCCATGCCCCGCGCCCCCGCCTATGACCGAGATGCCCTTATCGACCGCGCCCGCGACCTGTTCTGGACGCGCGGCTGGGCGGGCACGTCCATGAAGGATCTCGAAGCCGCACTGGATATGCGACCGGGCAGCTTCTACGCGGCCTTCGGGTCGAAGGATGCGTTGTTCGCGCTCGCCCTCGATCGCTATGCCGCCGACGGCGCGGCGGCGCTGGAGCGATTGGCGGAGGAGACGACGCCGTTGACCGCCTTGCGCAGGCATCTGTTGTCCTTCGCGGCGCCCGGTGGACCCGCGCGGGCCTGCATGTTGGTCAAGACCCTGCTGGAGGTCGGAGGGAGGGAAGACGCGCTGTCGGAGCGGGCCAATGCCCTGCTGGACGGGATGGAGGCGCGGTTCCGGGCCTTGTTTGCCGCCGCGCAGGCCAGCGGAGAGGTTGCGCCGCATCACAACCCCGCCCGCCTTGCGCGCCGTTATCAGGCCGACATTACCGGTCTGCGCGCCTCGGCCGAACGACCCGGCGTCGATGCCCGCGCCTTGGCCGAGGAGATGGCAGCCGACCTCGACCGTCTGGCGGCCTGATCGCGGGCCCGCGATGTGTGGACAGGGGCGGCGGCGGGGCGTAGGGCCCCGTCATGCCGCGCAGATTGATTTATGACCTGAACCGTACCTTGTTGCTGGGCCTGCCCCTTGTCGGATCGCAGGTGGCACAGCTCCTCGTGGGGCTGACGGATACGTTGATGCTGGGGCGATACTCGGTCGATGCACTGGCTGCGGCGACCATCAGTCACTCGGCGTTCTTCTCGATCTACGTGCTCGGCTCCGGCTTTGCATATGCGGTGCTGCCCCTGTCGGCCGCGGCCGTGGGGCGGGGGGACGAAACGCGCGCGCGCCGCGTGGCCCGCATGGGCCTGTGGCTGTCGGCATTGTTCGGGCTTGTGTGCCTGCCGTTGTTCATCTGGTCCGAACCGTTCTTGCTGGCACTGGGTCAGGCCCCGCAAGTCGCCGCCGACGCGCAGACCTATCTGCGGATCGCCGGGCTGGGGATGCTGCCCGCGCTGCTGACCGTGACGCTGCGCAGTCACCTGAGTGCGTTGGAACATACGCGCATCGTCCTCTGGGCGACGTTGGCGGCGGTGGTCTTGAACGCGGGCGTCAACTGGTTGCTGATCTTCGGAAACCTCGGTTTTCCGGAATTGGGGTTGCGTGGTGCGGCCATCGCGTCGGTCGGCGTGCATCTGCTGACGACGCTGGTCCTGACGCTCTATGCAACACGGGGGCCCGACATGGCCCGGTTCGAACTGCTCAGGAACATCTGGCGCGCGGACTGGCCCACGTTCGGCGAGATCTTCCGGATGGGCTGGCCCATCGGCCTGACGAACCTGTCCGAATCGGGTCTGTTCGCGGCTTCGGCCCTGATGATGGGGTGGCTTGGCACGGTGCCGTTGGCGGCGCATGGCATTGCCATTCAGATCGCGGCGTTGACCTTCATGGTGCACCTTGGGCTGTCGTCGGCGGCAACCGTGCGCGTCGGCCAATCCTGGGGGCGCGGCGACCGCGCGGGGCTTGGCCGGGCCGCCCTGGCGGCCGCGATCCTGTCGTTCGGGGCCGTTCTGCTGGCCACGGCCCTGTACCTCGGCGCGGGGACGTGGATCGTGTCGCTGTTCCTTGGTGCCGACGATCCGCAGGCCCCCGAGATTCTGGCACTGGGTGCGTATCTGTTGATCCTCGCGGCGGCGTTCCAGCTGGTCGATGCGGGGCAGGTCATGGCGCTGGGCGTGCTGCGCGGGGTGCAGGATACGCGCCGCCCCATGGTCTATGCGGTGCTGGCCTACTGGGCCTGCGGCGTCCCGGCCAGCTACCTTCTGGGCTTCACCTTCGGCCTTGGGCCGACGGGCATCTGGATGGGCCTTGTCATCGGGCTGGCCATCGCGGCCGTCGCCTTGTCGGCGCGCTTCGTGAGGATGGTCCGGGCGATGCCGGACACGCCCCCCGACGCCGCGCTCACATCGAAAAGCTGACGCCGCAGCCGCAGCTGCTGGAGGCATTGGGGTTCTCGATCGTGAAACGGGAACCGACCAGTTCCTCGGTAAAGTCGATCACGGCATTGGCAAGGAATGGTAGCGACACGTCGTCGATCACGACCTTCTGGCCGTCTCCCTCCAGCACCAGATCGTCGTCCTTGGGCGTGTCGAGATCGATCTGGTACTGAAAGCCGGAGCATCCGCCCCCCTCGACCGCGACGCGCAGGGCCTTGCCCGCGTCGCCGGCTCCGATCTCGGCCAGACGCTCGAAACAGCGGGGGGTGACGCGGGGGGGAAGGGACAGATCCATGCGGTATGCCTCGGGGCTGTGCATTGCGGTGACCTTCGATATATGGGTGCTGACACCGCCTGCCAAGGGAGCCACTTGCCCGTGACCCGCATCGTCCCTTTTGCCAGCGACCCCGAGGCCAGCCGTGGCCGACTTTATCCCGAGGAGGAGAGTTCCTTTCGCTCTCCGTTTCAGCGGGATCGCGACCGGATCATCCACGCCAGCGCCTTTCGCCGCCTGAAACACAAGACGCAGGTTTTCATCGAGCACGAGGGCGATTATTTCCGGACCCGCCTGACCCATTCCATCGAGGTCGGGCAGGTGGCGCGCACCTTGGCCAAGCATTTCGGCCTGAACATGGAACTGACCGAGGGCGTGGCGTTGGCCCATGACCTCGGGCACCCGCCCTTCGGGCACACCGGCGAAGATGCCCTGCAACGGCTGATGGCCCCCTACGGGGGGTTCGACCACAATGCGCAGGCAATCCGCATCGTGACCCGCCTCGAACGTCACTATGCGGAATGGGACGGCCTGAACCTGACGTGGGAAACGCTGGAAGGCATTGCCAAGCACAATGGCCCGGTCGCCCCGGCCCCGGGGGCCGGTATCAGCGACGCGTCCATACCCTATGCGCTGGCCGAATACGACGCGCTGCACGACTTGGAACTGCACACGCATGCCAGCGCCGAGGCCCAGGTCGCGGCCCTGTCCGATGATATCGCCTACAACAATCACGACCTGCACGACGGCTTGCGGGCCGAGCTTTTCTCGACGGACGAATTGGCGGACCTGCCGATCCTGCACGACTGCTTTGCCGAGGTGGATCGCATCTATCCCGGTCTCAACTATTATCGTCGGCGGCATGAGGCGTTGCGCCGGTTCTTCGGGGTTCTGGTCGAAGACGTCATCCGCGTGACCGAAGCCAACCTCGCGGAGGTTCAGCCGCAATCGGCCCAGGACATCCGCACCGCAGGCCGGATGATGGTGCAGTTCACGCCCGCGCTCTGGTCCGATCTGAAGGTCATCCGCCGCTTCCTGTTCGAACGCATGTACCGCGCGCCAACCGTCGTGCGGATGCGCGAACAGGTGACACAGGTGGTCGATGACCTGTTCCCCCATTTCATGTCCCATACGGCCGACCTTCCGAAGCAGTGGCGCAAGGACGTCGAGGATGCGCAGGATGAAACCGAACTGGCGCGGATCGTCTGCGATTATATCGCAGGCATGACGGATCGTTTCGCCCTGCAGGAACACGACCGCCTTATCGCGATGGCGAAGGCGTCGGGCACCGACGGCTAGGCCCGCAGGGCGGCGGGAAACCCTGACTTGCCGCAGATGCCATGCGTGGCGCAGGGTGGGAGCAGCCATTTTTCAGCCTTCGGAGATTTCGATGACCCGTCTTGTTCTGCCCCTGATCCTTTGCGCCACATCCGCCGCGGCCGATATCGTCCCGCTGGATGGAACATGGACCGTGCGGTCGGTCGAGGCCGGCATGGCCGAGGAATGTCCCCCGATGTTTCGACCCATGGCAGACGCCATGGCCGCCAACATCGGCCACCGAAATGTTTTCGAGGTCGATTGGCCCGACACCTTCGATCCGAACCTTGCCAGCGGCCTGAACCCGGACGGGCAACCGGTCGAATGGGTGCAGACAGACGACACGACATGGGTGGCCAGCCTGTCAGGGCCGGGCAAGGAAGCCGTGATCGGCACGATGCAGGTTCTGTCCGAGACCGAGATCGGCAACCGCGTCGACATGGACGTCCAGAAGATGATGGAGGAAGAGGGCGGCATGATTGATGCCGAGGGGTGCCTGCTGCAGATCACCTTCGTGATGGAGCATAAGGGATGACCGCCCGGGTTCGGTAAGGTGCCTCGGTCCGCGACGGGGCCAACGGTTGCGCGGCCGGGACTCCCTTCCGTGTTTCGGGATCGTGCGGTTCGCCCGTGCAGAACGATTTACAACACGCTCGGGGCGATTGCTGCGATGGCGGTGCCGACATGACGGCATGCTGACCGCGCGACACGTTGAACCCGCGCAGTCACGGCGCTAGAGGGGGACCAACCCCAGCCACGGACACCCCTGATGAACCTGTTCGCCGATATCCGCGCCCTGACCCTCGATGCCCTGACCGCCCTTGCCGCCGAAGGGGTGATCCCCGAAGGCCTCGACACCGCGAACGTCGCGGTGGAACCTCCGCGCGATGCCGCACACGGTGACATGGCGACGAATGCGGCGATGGTGCTGGCCAAACCCGCACGGATGAAGCCACGCGACATCGCCGAGGCCCTCGTGCCGAAACTGACCGACGATCCGCGCATCGCCTCGGCCGAAGTCGCGGGCCCCGGTTTCCTCAACATCCGGCTGGCCCCTTCGGTCTGGCAAGGCGTGGTCGGCGCGGTGCTGGAGCAGGGCAAAGGGTTCGGCGCATCCGACATGGGGCAGGGGGCGTCGATCAACGTCGAATACGTGTCCGCGAACCCGACCGGACCGCTGCATGTCGGGCACACGCGGGGTGCGGTGTTCGGCGATGCGCTGGCCGCGTTGCTGGCCTATGCGGGCTACGACGTGACGCGGGAATACTACATCAACGACGGCGGCGCACAGGTCGATGTGCTGGCCCGGTCGGTCTACAACCGCTACCTCGAGGCGCATGACCTGACCGTCGACTGGCCCGAGGGCACCTATCCCGGCGATTACCTGATCGAGGTCGGCGAGGCGCTGAAGGCCAAGGTCGGCAATGCCTACATCGACCAGCCGGAGGAGACATGGCTGCCGCAGGTGCGCACCTATGCGACCGATGCGATGATGGACCTGATCCGTGCCGACCTCGCGCTTTTGAATATCAAGATGGATGTCTTCAGTTCCGAAAAGGCGCTGTATGGCACGGGTCAGATCGAGGCCGCCATCGGCAAGCTGGACGCAGCCGGCCTGATCTATCGCGGTGTGCTTGAGCCGCCGAAGGGCAAGCTGCCCGAAGATTGGGAACCGCGCGAGCAGACGCTGTTCAAATCTACCGCCTATGGCGACGACGTCGATCGGCCGATCAAGAAATCGGACGGCGGCTGGACGTATTTCGCGCCGGACATCGCCTATCACTACGACAAGACGACCCGCGGGTTCAGCGCCTTGATCGACGTGTTCGGGGCCGATCACGGCGGCTACGTCAAGCGGATGAAGGCGGCTGTCGCGGCCCTGACCGACGGCGCGGTGCCGCTGGACATCAAGCTGACGCAACTGGTCAAGTTGCTGCGCGATGGTGAAGAGCTGAAGATGTCCAAGCGGGCGGGCACCTTCGTCACGCTGGCCGATCTGGTCGATCTGGTGGGCGCGGACGTGACGCGGTTCATCATGCTGACCCGCAAGAACGATGCGCCGCTCGATTTCGACGTTTCCAAGGCGCTGGAGCAATCGAAGGACAACCCGGTCTATTACGTCCAATACGCCCACGCGCGCGTCATGTCGGTCCTGCGCAAGGCGGCCGAACAGGGAATCGATGCCTCTGATGCGGCCCTGTCCTCGGCGGATCTGACGCAGTTGGATCATGCGGCCGAACAGGCCCTTGCTGCCAAGCTGGCCGAATGGCCGCGGCTGGTCGAGATCGCGGCGAAGGGGCACGAGCCGCACCGGATCGCGTTCTACCTGTATGAACTGGCACAGGGGTTCCACGGACTGTGGAACCGGGGCAACGATGAGGTGTCGCTCCGCTTCCTGCAGGACAACGAAGCCACATCCCGGGCGAAGATCGCGCTGGCGCGTGCCGTTTCCGTTGTAATCGCGTCGGGTTTGGGTATCTTGGGCGTCGAGCCGGCACAGGAAATGCGCTGAACGATCCGCGTCAGACGGGTCGGGTGCAGCCGGAGTGAGAGCGATGCGATCGGGGAATAACCCCGGCGGATCAGGGCAGTAGGCAGCAGTCCCGGGGCGTCGCCCGCACCGGGATGGAGGGCAGGCATATGGCGGATCTCGATTACTATGGTGCGGATTATGGTGCGGAGCGGTCGTCGCGACTGGCGGAGGCGTTGCGCGGCTTCGGACTTGCGAACTGGATCGGGGCGGGCACGTCCCTTGGTCTTGCGGCGGGGCTGTCGTTCTGGGCCGTGGACCTGACATTCCGTGACATGTCCAACATCCCTGTCATCGCGGCACTCGAAGGGCCGATGCGGGTTGCCCCCGCCGACCCCGGTGGGGCGCAGGCCCCGTTTCAGGGCATGGCATTGTCGGACATAACCTCTGGCGGTGCGGCCGCGCCGGCCCCGGATGAGATCGTGCTGGCGCCTGCGCCACTCGACCTGTCGGCACCGCCCTTGGCCGAACGTCGGGCCGCAGCAGGCCTGCCGGCGGTCGATCCGGTCCGTCAGGCCGTGACCACCCCCGCGCCCGAGGACAGCGCCATCGCCACGCCGGAGCCGCTGGATATGGCCAGCTTGGCGGATCAACTGGCCAGCGGGTTGGAGCCGCTCGACGAAGTCGTCGGCAGCAGCGCGCCTGCAAACACGCCCCTGCCGACCCCCGACCCAATGCAGGAAGCCCCGGCCGCCGTTGCCGCGACCACGCCGGTGTTTACCGGCCCCGGCCTGGCCCGGTCGGCGCGCCCATCTTCGCGCCCCGACGGTTTGCGCCGCGCCCCGGTGGCGGCAACGCAGATCGCAACCGTATCCCGTGCCCCGACCGAAGCCCCCGTTGCCGCGCCAAGCGCGCAGGTCAGCGCCGTCAGCACGGGCATCGACGTCGACCCGGCGACGGTCTTGCCCGGCACCCGCGTCGTCCAGCTGGGCGCCTATGACAGCGAAGGCGCCGCCCGGTCCGAGTGGGAGCGGATGCAGGGCCGGTTCGGTGACTACATGTCCGGCAAGCAGCGTCTGGTGCAAAAGGCCCGCTCCGGCGGTCGCGACTTCTGGCGCCTGCGGGTCGTCGGCTTCGAGGACGGGTCCGAGGCACGCCGCTTCTGCTCGGCCCTGCTGGCCAAGGACGCGGCCTGCATTCCCGTCACCGTCCGCTAAGACGATGGCAGGGGCCTTCATCCTCGGGTGCGAAGGCCCCGACCTGTCTGCACGCGAAGCGGCGTTCTTTCGCGATGCCGACCCCTGGGGCTTCATCTTGTTTGCCCGCAACATCGACACGCCCGATCGGTTGCGCCGCCTGACGTCCGACCTGCGCGACGCGGTCGGGCGCGACGCGGTCATCCTTGTCGATCAGGAAGGGGGGCGCGTGCAGCGCCTCGGCCCGCCCTTCTGGTCCGACTGGCTGCCACCCCTGACACAGATGCAGCGGGCGCGCGACCCGGAGCGGACGATGTTCCTGCGTGCGACGCTGATCGCGCGGGAATTGCGCGATGTCGGCATCGACGTGAACTGCACCCCCACCGCCGATATCGCGGGCGAGGCAACGCATCCGTTTCTGCTGAACCGTCTTTACGGCACCACGGTCGAACAGGTCGTCGCGCGTGCGCGGGCCAATGCCGACGGTTGCCTTCAGGGCGGTGTCCTGCCGGTGATCAAGCATATTCCCGGTCACGGTCGCGCCACCGCCGACAGCCACCTGTCGCTGCCCCGTGTGACGGCCCCGCAGGCGGAGCTGTCCGCCAGTGATTTCGAAGTGTTCCGGCAATTGGCGGATCTGCCGCTCGGCATGACGGCGCATGTGGTCTATGCCGATATCGACGAGGCACCGGGCACGATCTCGCCCGCGATCCTGCGTCTGGTGCGACAGGACATCGGGTTTGCCGGTCTGTTGATGACGGACGACATCTCGATGGGTGCCCTGCCGGGGGACATGGCCAGCAAGTGCCGTCAAAGCCTTGAAGCTGGCTGCGATGTCGTTCTGCACTGCAATGGGCAGATGCCGGACATGGAGGTCGTCGCCGCCACCTGTCCCGCCCTGACGGATGAGGGGATGCGCCGCGCCGACCGCGCCTTGCAGGACCGCCGTCCGCCGGTTGAACTCGATCTGGACGCGGCGCGTGCAGAACTGGCCTCGTTGATCGGCTGAAACGCCTCCAGCGTGGGCGCAGTTGACATTACCCCGCCCCCCACGGACCCTTGCCCCCCTGCGGACAGGCGCGAAGGACCCAGAGTGAGCGACGACGATTTTCCCGAAGGCCCCGCGCGGGATGCTAGCACCGGCCAATCGGTCGAGGAACGCCTGGCGGCCGAGGCTCTGATCGTCGATGTCGACGGGTTCGAAGGACCGCTCGACCTGTTGCTGACGTTGGCACGGACGCAGAAGGTAGATCTGCGGCGCATTTCCGTCCTGAACCTTGCGCGCCAATACCTCGACTTCATCGACCGGGCCCGCGCCCTGCGGATCGAACTGGCCGCCGACTACCTCGTGATGGCGGCATGGCTGGCCTTTCTGAAATCGCGCCTTCTGCTTCCGCCGGACCCCGAGGAGGAGGTCAGCGCCGAGGATCTGGCCGCGCATCTGGCCTTTCAGCTGGAGCGGCTGGAGGCCATGCGCAAGGCGGCCGCGCGTCTGATGGCGCGCGATCAACTGGGACGTGATGTCTTTGCGCGCGGTCAGCCCGAAGAACAGACCCGCGCCCGCAAGGTGACCTGGACCGCCAGCCTGCTCGATCTGATGCAGGCCTACGCCCGTCTGCGGACGCGCGACGATTTCCGCCCGTTCGTGATGGATCGGGTCGGGGTGTTCACCATGGAGGAGGCCTTGGAACGCATGCGGCCGCTGATGGGTACGACGCTGGAATGGACTGATATCCTCGCCTTTTTGCCGGATGGCTGGCAGGGCGATCCGGCACGGCGGCGATCGGCGACGGCGTCGACCTTTGCCGCGACGCTGGAACTGGCCAAGGGGGGGCGGCTGGACATCCGGCAGGATGATACCTTCGGCCCGATCCGCATCCGCGCACGGCCCGCCGGATGAACGAAAGCAGGGATCCGAGCCTGTTCGAAGCCCCCCCGCCGGGCGAGCAGGAGCGTATGGTCGAGGCGATCCTCTTCGCGTCGGCCACGCCGATGACGGTTGCAGAGCTTCATGCCCGTCTGCCCCACGGCTGCGATGCGCCCACCGCTCTGAGGCAACTGGCCAGTCGGTACGACGGGCGCGGTGTCCGTCTTGTGCGGTCGGGGGATGCCTGGGCCTTTCGGACGGCATCGGACCTGTCCTACCTGATGACGCGCGAGACGGTCGAGACGCGCAAGCTGTCACGCGCGGCGATCGAGACCTTGGCGATCGTCGCCTACCATGAACCTGTCACCCGCGCCGAGATCGAGGAGATCCGCGGCGTTTCGGTATCCAAGGGCACCGTCGAACACCTGATGGAGCTTGGCTGGATCAAGCTGGGCAAACGCAAGATGACGCCGGGCCGACCGGTGACCTTTGTCGTGACACGCGCGTTCCTCGACCATTTCGGGTTGGAGAGTGCGCGCGACCTGCCGGGCCTGAAGGAATTGCGCGCGGCCGGCCTTTTGGAAAGCACGCCCGGTCCGGCCGCCCCCGCGGACAGCGACGATGCCGAACAGGAAGACCTTTTCACGCCCAGCCCGCCCGAAGAATGAACCAATCGCGATTTTGCCTCGTTTATCATTCAGGAACATCAGGCAACCGGAAGGAGGGGCAGATGATCAGATTTTTGATGAACCGGATGTTGTGGCGTCTTGCGTCGCGGATCTTCGGCTCCAAGACCGCGCGGAATGCCCGCACCGCGCAAAAGGCCGCCCGGATCGCGCGCAGGCTGGGCCGCTAGGCGCCGCTCCGCATCAGGTCAGGACTGATCGAACCCGGCACGGCGCAACTCGCGGGTTGCGACGCGCCCCATCCAGATCACGAGGATTCCAAAGGCCAGAAGACCCGCGCCCGCGATATAGAGTTGCCCGCCCTGCGCCCTGGTCGAGGCAAGGCCGCCGACCTCTCCGATCCAGACCATGGCCAGGGTGCCGGGGGCCAGCCCCGCAAGCGTTGCCCAGACATAGGGCCAAAAGCGGATGTCAGTCAGGCCCAGCAACCAGTTCTGCACCGTGAACGGCAGGATCGGTGTCAGGCGCAACAGGGATACGAACAGGACGGCGTTCTGCGCGATGGCCCTGTCGGCGGCGGCCACCCGCGGGCCGTTGAAGCGGCGCAGAAGCGGGCCGCGCAGCCATCGCCGCCCGATCAGATACGGCAGGATCGAGCCCAGCATGCTACCGGCCATCGAAAGGGGATAGCCCCACCATCCGAACGCAAGACCCCCGACGACGGACATCGCGGCAGCAGGCAGCGGGAGCATCACGACCACGATGTAGACCAGCACGAAAACCAGCCACCCGGTCGCCCCGTGTCCGGCAACCCAGTCACGCAGCAGCGGCACCCAATCGTCCCACGGCAGGAGCCATGCGCCCAATGCCAGACCCACAAGGGCGATGGGCCATATCCAGATCTGCCAGGTGAGTTGTGTGCCGTCGGTCATCGCGTTCGACCTATGCGACGGTCTGGTTCGCCTGCAAGTGCGGATATGCGCCTCTGGGCATTTGTAATCTGTGGCCAAAGCGCCCACCTTGGCACCGATGGGCCGCGGGCGGCGCGGCCAGACGACCGAGGGATTCGATGTTCGGAAAGTCCAAGTCCAACCGGTTCGACCCGGACCTGCAGACCTTTCCCGAGATCATGGTCGACAAGCTGGCCTCCGACCTGAGGTTGGAGGCGCGCGCCACGACCGATGCGCGCGCGGGCGTCCCCCCGATCAGCGCATCCACCCTGTCGTCCCCCGAACTGGAGGCGGCGGACGCGGTGCGCGCCCTGCGACGTCGCGCGCTGAGCCAGTTCGAGATGGAACAGCAGGCCTATGCCGCCCGCATCCGCGAGGCCGGCAGCGCACGGGAACGTGTCGAACTGATGGTTGGCGAGGCACGCAATTCGATCCGCAACCTCACCCTCGACGAAGAGAACCACCTCGAGAATGCGCGCGCCCGCGTCGGCGGCCTGGAGCGCAAGTTGCGCGCCTTTCAGACCCGTCATGGGTTGGAGGGGCCGCCCCGCCCGGCCCAGAACGGGTTTCTGGCCTTCGGCCTGATCCTCGTCGTGGGCCTGCTCGAAGTTGTGGCCAACGGCCTGTTCTTCGCCGCCGGCAGCGAGCTTGGCTATCTGGGGGGTGTCGGTCTTGCCTGCATCATCGCCGTCATCAACATCGCGTTCAGCTATGCCGCCGGCAGCAACACGCGCTTTCTGAACCGCAGTGGCCTGTTGTGGAAGATCTGGGGCCTGTCCTGCCTTTTGATGTTCCTCGGCTTTGCCGCGACCCTGAACCTTGCCGTGGCGCATTTTCGCGATGCTCTGGCGACCTTGGCATGGGATGCGGCAATGATCGCCTCGGTCGATGACCTGCTGGCCGCGCCCTTGGCCATTCGGGGTCTCGAATCATGGCTGGTCGTCGGTTTCGGCCTGCTGGTCAGTCTTGCGGCCTTCAGCAAGGGTTTCAGCCGGCTGGACCCGATGCCGGGCTACAACGCCATCTACGACGAATGGGAAGACGCCATCGACGACTATGCCGAAGCCTACGGGGATGCGCAGGATGCCCTAGAGGACGCCTTTGCAGAGGCCCGCGACAAGTTGGAACAGGAGGCGCAGGCACGTCGCACGGAACTGAAGGCGGCCGTCGATGCGGTGCATCAACGCGGCACCCTGACGCGGACGCTGACGGCCTTTCTCGAAACCTGCGACGAGGCGGCGAACCGTCTGATCCGTCTGTACCGCGATGCAAACCTGCGCGCGCGCGACGATGCCGGTCCGGCCTATTTCAACGGTGCCTTCGCTTTCCCCGCCTACCATATGCCCGATCCGCCCGAGGCGGATCGCGATGTGGCCGTGCAGGAGATCGAGCGGATCGACAGCGTCGTGCGGGACGGGGTCGCCACCCTGCTCGGGGCGCGGGAACATGCCCTCGACGCCTATCCGACCGTGCGGGAAATCAAGGCAGGCGACACCGCCGCGCGCCCGCGCGTCGTGGCCGAGGCCGCCTGACGTGGCCCGTCGCAGACGCAACAGGCGCCGGGGGGGCGGGGCCGGGGCGACCGCCATGGGTATCGGCCTGATCGTTGCGGCCCTGTCCGCCCTCGGCGTGATCGGGTGGTTCCTGTTTGCCGAAGCGGGCAAGGCCCCGATCGACAGCACGAGCCTGTGCCCCGCAGACGGGCCGACGGGGCATCTGGCCATCCTGCTGGACACGACAGATCCGGTGTCGTCCACGCAATTGCGCGCCGCGCGCAACCGCATCACCGACATGATCGATGGCGCGCCGGATTTCACACGGATCAGCTTTGCCACCGTCTCGCCCGATGGCGACATCCGCGCTGGCAGTTTCACATCGCTCTGCAAACCGCCAAGCGATGCCTCGGCGCTGATCGGCAATCCGCGGCTGGTTGCCGAACGATATGAGGTCAGCTTCGTCACACCCGTGCGCGCGGCGCTGGACGGTCTGCTGGCCATCCCCGAGGCGCAGGCTTCGCCCATCCTCGAAGCTTTGCAGGAGTTTCTGACCCGCATTCCCGACTTCGGAACCGGGGATGCCCCGCGCGAAGTGGTCCTCGTGACCGATCTGGTTCAGCATTCCGACGTCTTCAGCTTTTACCGGGGCGATGACTGGGCCAGTTTTCGCAACAGCGGCGCGGCCGACCGGTTGGCGCGGTCGCTGACGGATACGCGCGTGCGCATCCTGCGGCTGCCCCGACCGGCCGCACCGCAGGCCGTGGTCGACGATTTCTGGCGCCGCTACCTTGATGCACAGGGGGCATCTGCCGTGACGACGACGACACTAGGGGATCTTTGACATGGCCCTCGCGCCGCAACGCACGTTGGACAGCTTCGGCCTGGACCGATGGCTGCTTGCGCTTGCCTTCGGGGCCGGGGCCATCGGCGTCGTCCTGCTGAAGCTGTCGGAGGTGCCGCAATGGGTGCCTGCCGTGTTCGCCGGTGGTGTCATCCTGGCCTATGCGGGCCTGACATGGGGCCTGCGGTCCGCCCGGTTGGAGCCGGAACAGATCGGCGACAATGCTTATTACCTCGGGTTCGTCCTGACGCTGTGTTCGCTGGCCTATACCTTGTGGGAACTGGGCGATCCGACGGCGGAGGCGGCCTTTATCGCGACCGTCATCTCCGGCTTCGGCGTGGCGCTGACCTCGACGGTGGTTGGCGTCGCGGTGCGCGTGTTCCTGATGCAGTTCCGCGTCGACATCGTCGCGCGCGAGCGCGAGGCGCAGATGGCGCTGGCCGAGGGGATGACCGCGTTCCGAAGCGAACTCGCCGAAGTGATCCGGGGCACGCGCTTTCTCGGGGTGGAGATCCGGCAGACCCTCGCGCAGCATCATCGCGAATTGGCCGAACAGGATGCCGCGCGCAGCAAGGATGCCACGGACCGGATGATGGCGAGTTTCGAGGCGGCGATGACCCGCTTTGCCGACCGGGCCGCCACGATGAACGACGGGCTGGCCACGCAGGCGGAGCGCACGGTCGCGCAGGCGTCGGGGCGCCTGGCCGGCCTGTCCGACCGCCACGGACGCGAGGCGGCGGACCGTGCGGCCGCCTTCGAGGCCCGCCTCGACGACGCAAGCGCGCGCGCCGCACGCGCCGCCGAAGACCGCCTTGAAAAGGTGATCGCGCGGTTCGAGGCAGCGGCGAACAGATCCTCTGCCGCGCTCGGCGCGTCGACCGCGGGCATCGGACAGGCCGCCCTGCGCGAGTTGCGCGACCACCGAGCCGACATACGGGCCGAGATCGAGGCCGCGCTGACCCTCGCGCAGGCGGCGAATGATGCGCCCCGGTCGAAGGTGGACGACGCATGAGGCATCGGGAGGCGATGGATCGGGGGCGCGGCTATCGGCGCGGGACGGTGATGGGCCTGACCGTTGCCGAGGCGTTCATGCTGATCGCTTTCGTGCTGCTGTTGCTTTTGGGGGTCTGGATGGCGACCGCGCGCGAACGGATCAAGGCCCTGCAAACCCGCGCGGAAGCCGCCGAGAGCTTTGCCGACGCCTTCACCGAAGACCAGAAGGCCGCCGCCCTGACCAACCGCGACCAGTTGACGATGCTGGGCAATGACCTTGCCAAGCTGGAGGCGTTTCGACAGCTGGCCGACATGGGGGCATCGCCATCCGAGGCGGCGATGGCCTTGGATCTGCTGCCAGCCCTGCGTGGCGGGCTGACGCCGCAGGACGTTCTGGACCGCGTGCGCCTGCTGGACGAGGCGATGCTGCGCGACCTTGCGCAGGCCGCGGTGACGTTGGACCCCGAAAGCCGCGCAGTCCTGTCGGATATGGCACGGCTGGAGGATTTCCCGGAAATCGCAGAGCTGCTGCGTGATGGCGGGTTGGAGGCGCTGCGCCTCGACCTTGCGAAACTGGCCGAGTTTCAGGACATCCTCGCCGAGGGAAGCGACCCGCAGACGGCGGCCGAGATTGCCGAACTGCTGGCCGCCTATCGCGCCACGGGCCTGTCCCCGGAGGAGGTCGCGCGCCTGTCGGACCGGATGGACGACGTGGCCCGTGCGCGTCTGGAGGCGGCGCAGAGCCGCGCGCAGATCGCGGGGTCGTTGCAGGCGCAGGTCGGCCCCTTGGTGGCCGGGTTGGGCGGAGAGGTGCGGCCCGACGGGTCCATCGTGTTCAGCGACACGCTGCTGTTCGAGGCGGGATCGGCGGAATTGACGGATACCTTCGACACGGCCCTCGGGCAGCTATGCCGCCCGTGGATCGAACAGCTTCACGCCCGGCGCGATGACCTGTCTGCGGTCCGGATCGAAGGGCACGCCTCGTCCGAATGGATATCCCTGCCGCCCCGCGCCGCGTTCGACCGCAACCTCGACCTCAGTCAGGCGCGCGCCGCGGCGGTGTTCAAACGCTGCCTTTTCCATGCCGGTGACGACGATGTGGCCGATTGGGCGCGAACGCGCATGACGGCGGTGGGGTATTCGTCGTCCCGCCCGATCCTGACCGCCGCCGGCGACGAGGATACGATCGCTTCGCGTCGCGTGGTCTTTGCCATCGACACACGCGCGCCGGATCTGGTCGAGGCCGCGACCCGGTAACGCGGTTTCAACTGTCGGCAGTCCGGCGCAGGGCGGGGACGGGCGGTTCTGCCATCTGCATCATCCGCAGGACGGGATCGTCGAACTGACCCAAGGCCGCCATCCGCCCGGGTCCGCATTCGTGAATGTAGCGCCGCAGAAGACCGGCGTAGAATTCCAGCTCGACGGCATGCGCCTCGATGGCGCCGAGCGCATTTGCCATGCCGTCGTGAAACATTCCTTGCGGCACGGCATCCGACCAGCTGCGCGCCGTCATAGCCATGTTCAGAAGGGGGACGGCGATATCCTCCAACGCGCGCATCCCGATCTCCTCCCGGTGGGCTAGGGCGGGACGATCGAAATAGGTGCGCGCCGCGAAGGCATTCTGGATGCCGCCAATGAAGTAGCGGAAACGCACGGTGACCAGACGCTTGTCACCGATCGGCGCGCCGACGATCATGCGCAGGCGTCCCAGCGTCAGGCCGGGCATGCAGACGGTGGCCTTCGGCTGATCGACGACGGTAGGGCCCGCCTCGATGGTGTCGGCAAGGACCACCTCGATGAATTCCGCAAGTTCGGGCTGCAATGCTTCGGCAAGGGAATTGTCACACTCGAACGTCAGGCGGTGGCGAAAGCCGGGGCGCGTGATTTCGGCCGCCAGAACCTCTACCGGCATGTCCGTTCCGGACCGCCGCAGTTGCAGGGACAACATATCCTCCTGCTGATGTCCTTCGATTGGCAACAAGAAACAATCCTCGGAAGATTTGACTGATCGGTCAGACCATCCGAGACGGATCCTAACAAAACGTTACCGGAACACTGCAAAGCCGCAATATTGCATTTTCATGCTTCAACCCGGTTCAGGCGGCACGCAGACGGCCTGTCCTGTCCTGTCCTGTCCTGTCCTGTCCTGTCCTGTCCTGTCCTGTGCTGGTCTTGAGTGTCGATGATGCGCTCGTGACGACAATATGAGCGACTTGAGAACCGTCCGGATGGTTCGCAGCCCATGTTGCCGGATCCGCCCATTCAGGCCTGGACGCTTGCGTCGATCCAGCCGATCAGGGCGTCCGTTGTGGGCGGAACCTCCTCGGCCAGACCGTCGGCGAAATCCATCAGGGCCGACAGGTTCAGCGGGTTCACACCGACCAGCACGCCTACGCCCTGCGCCAAGGCGTCCGCGATAAGCGGGCGAAAGCCGCGGCCAGCCGCCTCCTGCTTGCCGAACTTGTTGATGATCAGAAGATCGGCCCCCTGTGACAGCTGCGCCTGCGTCGCCGCGACGGCCGTTTCGAGGCCATCCGCATCCAGACGGCATCCCCGAGCCTCGGGCCCCAAGGATTGGCTAATGCGGATCGTGGGGCCGGACGGCAGGACAAGCGCATTCATGTCACAGCGCGCGCATCCGGGACGATCGGTATTGATCTGCACGATACCGGCCACCCGCAGACCCCGCGTCAGCACCCTTTCCGCCACTTCGTGCAGCAGGGGATCGAGGGCGCCACGTCCGGCGGTCATTGTATAGGCTAATTGCATGGCGGAACCGATTTCACGGGCCACCGCGCGAGGCAAGCCTTGACCCGTCGCGCCCCTGTCGTCAGGCAGATCGCATGGCTGACAGTTTTCCAAGGATAGAACCCCTTGGCGCGGATGCGCTGCTCGTGCGGTTCTCGGACCGTCTCGACGATGCCGCGAACCGCGCCTGTGTGTCATTCCGGGCCGCGTTGCAGGCATCGCCGCCCGAGGGTGCGTTGGAAACCGCCTCCTCGCTGGGGTCCGTCCTCGTGCGTGTGGCCGCTGGCGATGCGGGGCGCGTGCAGGATGCGCTGCGCCGCCTGCTCGACGCGCGGGACTGGGCCACGGTCCCGCCGCCGCCGCGACGGCTGTGGTCCATTCCCTGCAGCTATGGTGGCGCGGACGGGCCCCAGTTGGCGGAAACGGCCGAGATGGTGGGTATGACCGCCGAACAGGCGACCGAGGCCCTGTCCACCGCCCGCGTCCGCGTTCTGTCACTGGGGTTCGCGCCGGGCATGCCCTATCTCGGTATCCTGCCGGAGGTCTGGGACCTGCCGCGTCAGACGGCCCTGACGCCCAAGGTGCCCGAGGGCGCGCTTGTTGTGGCTGTGCGGCAGTTCGTTCTGTTCGGGACCGAGGCGCCGACAGGCTGGCGACAGGTGGGGCGCACTCTTTTCGGCTGTTTCGAACAGGCCCGGCCACGTCCGATCGCCCTGTCGCCGGGGGACGAGGTGCAATTTCCGGCCGTTTCGGGCGAGGCGTTGCGCGATGGCGCATCGCGTGATTCCGAAAGGCACGGGGGCGCAAGCTGGACGGTGCTGGAATGATCGAAATCCTGTCTTGCGGTCCACTGATCACGGTTCAGGACCATGGGCGCCCCGGCTGGCTGTCCCAGGGGCTTGCGCAAGGCGGCGCGGCGGATCGCCTTGCCTTGGCCGAGGCGGTCGCCCTGCTGGGGCCGGGCGCGGGTGCGGGGTTGGAGATACCGGGTGCGCCCCTGCGTCTGAAACTGCATGTGCCGACGACCATCGCCCTGACCGGGGCGCCCATGCGGGCCGAAGCCGATGGCCGTCCCCTCGTCTGGCATGCCGCTCATCCCTTGCCTGCCCAGACGGTGCTGGACCTGCGTCCGACGGGGCAGGGCAGCTATTCCTATCTGCACGTGGATGGGGGGCTATCGACCGAAGAGGTTCTGGGAAGTCGCGCCGCCCATCGCATTGCGGGCATCGGCGATGCGCTGCAGCAGGGCGACACCCTGCCATGCAAGGCCGGTGGCGGTGGCGCGGCCCGGCGTCTGGACACGGCGCCTACCCGGTTCGACGGCGGCGAACTGCGCCTTGTCCCGACCCCGCAGACCCGGCTTTTTTCCGACGAGGAACGCGCCCGGTTCTGTGACACGGCCTTCGTGCGTGATCCGCGCGGCAACCGACAGGGCGTCCGTCTTGCGTCCGACGGGGCGGGGTTCGCCACGCAGGGGCAGTTGACCCTGTTGTCCGATTTCATCCTGCCCGGGGACGTGCAGATGACGGGCGACGGCGTACCCTACATCCTTGGGCCGGAATGTCAGACGACCGGCGGTTACCCCCGGATCGGGTCCGTCATCGCGGTTGATCTGCCCCGCGCGCTTCAGGCGCCGCCGGGGGCCACCTTCCGGTTCAGGTTCGTCACCGTCGAGGAGGCGCGGGGCCTCATGCCCGCCCGTCCCGTTGCGGTGCCGCTCGTGCGGGATCCGGCAGATGTGCCGAACCTGTTGTCGATGCAATTGATCAGCGGCGTCGTCTCGGCGCAAAGCCCGGAGGACATGCCATGAAAGTCGATCTGAACGCCGATATGGGCGAGGGCTTCGGCGATTGGACCATGGGCGATGATGCGGCCCTTCTGGATGTCGTCACCTCGGCCAATGTCGCTTGCGGGGCCCATGCCGGCGATTGGGACGTCATGGCCCGCACCATGAAAATTGCGCGCGATCGCGGCGTGGGGATCGGCGCACACCCCGGTTTTCCGGACCTTCAGGGGTTTGGACGTCGTCGCATGGCCATCGCTGGCGATAGTCTTGCGAACCTCGTTGCATGGCAATTCGGGGCCGCGCGGGGCGTGGCGGCGTCGGTCGGAGCCGAGGTCAGGCACTTCAAGTTGCATGGCGCACTGGCCAACATGGCGTCCGAGGATGCCGATCTGGCCCGCACCGCCTATGAGGCGGCCTTGCGCGTCGATCCGCAGGTCATCCTGCTGGTGCTTGCCGGCACCGCGCAGGAGGCCGTCGCCCGAGATCTCGGCGCGTCCTGGGCCGGGGAGATCTTCGCGGATCGTGGCTACAACGATGACGCGACACTGGTGACGCGGGGGCAGCCGGGGGCGATGATCCACGACCCAGAAATCGCGGCGGAACGCATGGTCCGGTTCGTCCGCGGCGGTGCGATCATCGCCAATTCGGGGGCAATCCTGCCTGCGGCCTGCGATTCCATCTGTCTGCACGGCGATGGTCCCGAAGCGGTTGCCATCGCGCGGGCCGTTCGGGCGGCCCTGTTGGCCGAAGGCATAGACCTGTCGCCCATGTCGGGGCGCTGATCCGTCAGGATTTTCCGAAATCGGGCCGGCTTTTCCGATCGGCTGAATTCAAGATCGGTGCCGATTCGGCGCCTTCGCATTCTTTTCCATTGCAGTTTCCCGCCCCTTTTCACGCCCGCGTGAGGCAGCGTCGCGGGGATGTGAGCGCGGTGCGGGGCAGCGGGTGTGGTGTGCATATTCGCGCGTTTATCCCTAACTTATCACGGTTTCGTTCATTGAAGCGCAGGGCCCGAAGTGACATCTCATATCCATCAGCAGGGCACACCGCCCCGCCGCATCGAACCCACAAGGCCAGCCGCCAGACCGCGCGGCGCCGCACACAAAGGACAAGACACATGAAAACGCTCCTCATCTCCGCCCTGATCGCCTCCGCCGCCCTGACCGGTGCCGCATCCGCCCAGGTTGGCGCCGGTGCCGCAGCAGCCGCCGCGCACTTCAATCAGGACATCGATTCCAACAACGAGCAGGTCGCCATCGGCGCGGCCGAATTCGACGGCGTCACCGTCTCCACCCGCAGCGGTGCGGTGGGCGAGGCCTTCACGCACTTCAACGCCGACTACGACTCGAACAACGAAAAGCGCGGCCTGAACGGCGCGACCGTCGTGGATGCGAACGCGGCCTACGGCGCCGACATCTTCGCCCGCATCGACGCCGAGAGCCAGGACGACGAGTGATCACCTGACCGGACCGGCATCGGGATCCTCCCCCCCCCCGCCCTGATGCCGTCCCCTGCGCAGGCCTGACGCGGCTCCTCCCCCCGCCGAAGACCCGCGCGACAGACCCCCGGCCCGCAGAAATGCGCGCCGGGGGTTTTTGTTTCCGGATGCTACTTAAGGCGCGGCGGCGCGGTCGGGTCGCGGACGGGGCCAGATGCCGGCGGCTCCGGCAGATCGATTCGCAGGCCGTGCCGCGCCAAGGTTGCCGCCATGGGCTGAGCGGCGCGCAGGAAGGTCACATCAAGTTGCCCCGCCTCGAGGCCCGAGAACACGAGCGCCTCCGACACGGCGCGCGCCAGATCATCCTCGGCCCCGGGGACGGGATCGACGATGCCAAGAAGATGGCCTTTGCCGCCATCCTCATAGGTGACGCCCGCCAGATAGGCGGTCCGCGCCAGACCGGCGGCCAGCGTCAGCTTGCCATCGATCGCGACGATCAGGGATTCGGGCAATTGTCCCGGCGGGGCCACTTCGGCGATGCGGCGGTCGCTCTGCTCGGGTCCATGGGCCACGGTGCGGGCCAGCCACGCCATCGCGTCCGGTGGGAGAAGCTGCGCCGAGGGGGCATCGTCAAGGTTCAGCCCCAGTCCCAGATCCGCATCGGCCACCATTTCGGCCAGGCGTCGGCCCGACAGGGTCGCGGTGGGTGCCGCGCCCGCGAAGGCCTCCAACCGCTCGGGCAGGTCGAAGGCCAGCGCATAGGACACGCCGTCCACGTCGAACAGGCGGGGCACGATGTGGTCGTCGGACGCGCTTTCCAGCAGCAGGTGCAGTTCGGCCTCGGCCAGACGGTTGAAGAACGTCAGGCGGTCTTCGTCCTTGCCCGTTTCTTCGGCGCGGACATGGGCGTGATCCAGCGGGGTCTTGTCTGTCATGGGCGGCGGTTTCCTGTCGCGAAAGGGGCGTGTTCGTACGGTCGTCACCGGGTTGCGGTGGTCCGAAGGGCGGTCGAAATTGCGGCGCGCAGCGCTGGCAGGACCTCTGCCTCGAACCATGGATGGCGTTTGAGCCACGCGGTATTGCGCCAGGACGGATGGGGCAAGCAGAAGACGTCGGGCGCAAGGGCCTTCCAGTCGCGGACCCTGTCCGTCACGCGACCGCGGCCAAGGTGCCAATCCTGTGCATAGCCCCCGATCAGCAACGTGATCCGCGGCGACCCGACGTGGGCGAGGGCGGCCTCTCGCCATGTCTTGGCGCAGATCCGGGGCGGAGCGATGTCGCTGCCCTTGGCGTCGTAGCCCGGAAAGCAGAAACCCATCGGCACGATGGCGAC
This sequence comes from Jannaschia sp. 2305UL9-9, assembly GCF_041403465.1. NCBI lineage: Bacteria > Pseudomonadati > Pseudomonadota > Alphaproteobacteria > Rhodobacterales > Roseobacteraceae > Jannaschia > Jannaschia sp. 2305UL9-9. The sequence goes on along the minus strand of NZ_JBGEHM010000001.1, from coordinate 945,819 downwards.
GTTGTCGGTGTTCCAGAATGCCGCCTCGTCCAGCCCCATCCAGTCCCGCAGACGGACACCGGACGGATCGTCGAAGGGCTTGCCCGAAAGATGTGCCCGCATGCCGGGGGCCTGGCTGGCCACGACGATGGGCGCGCCCGTATCGAACCAGACGACGGGGCTGGGCCGATGGCCCGTGTGGGTGGCCGCAAACCGGTCTGCGCACAGGCGACAGGCGCGTATGTCGTCGGTGACGGCCACGCGGGGCGTCAGCTCCGCCGCCGGGGGCTGAACTTCATCTTCGGGTCGCGCAAGGCGGCGGGCGGTCCCACCCAAGCATAGGCCAGAAGGCAGGGATCGATGTCGCCGGTGGTGATGCGGTGCTCATCGCCCGATCCGTTCAGGATCAGCGAGCCGGGCGCATAGACGGCGGCGTTGTTTTCCGACCAGGCACCAGAGATGGAGATGTAGCTTTCCTCGATCCCGTCATGACTGTGCTGCGGATAGGTCGTGCGCGGGGCAAACAGGACGAAGCCCAGCGTCAGGGATTCCGACGGGATCGGACCGTTCGGGCCAAGGATGTCGCAGTAGGCAAATTTCTGGGCGAGGGGCCGGGGCACCTTTTCGTAGCCATATTCCCACGTCAGGCGCGTTTGCACTTCGCGCAGCGCGCGGGCCATCCCCTGCATCGCGGCGCGTTCCCCGAGGTCGAGCGCGCGGGGCAGGTGGGCGACCACCGGCTTGTGTTCCGCGGGCCGTTCCTCGATCTGCGGGTTGCGGGCGATGATCTTGGACAACGCTTCGCGCACGGCCTTGCGGTGCGATCTGATCTTGGGACTGCCCCCGGCCGAGCCATGGCGGTAAAGAGCCTCGAATTCGCGAAGAAGGTAGAGCCAGTGCGGCGACGCCGTGAGGGTCGGGGCCATATCCAGATGCGGTGCGGGGGCTTCGTCAGGCGGGGCCATCGGCATGTCTCCGGCGCAGGAAATGGCGTCCGGGCAGAGGTCGGTCGAATGCGGGGCATGTCAAGAGGAGCCCCATCGGCATTCGAGAAAATTCTCGGGCATTCAACTCTGGAATCCGCGTGCGGACCGCCTTGACAGGACCCATGCGAGGCCATACCTCCCGGGTCGTTGGCACTCCCCTCGGGTGAGTGACAACGAGGGAGTAACACTTAAGCTGAAAGGCTACCGCAATGGCTTTCAAACCGCTGCATGACCGCGTTCTGGTCCGTCGCACCGAATCCGACGAGAAGACCAAGGGCGGTCTGATCATTCCCGACACCGCCAAGGAAAAGCCCGCCGAGGGCGAGATCGTCTCCGTCGGTGAAGGCGCGCGCAAGGACTCGGGCGAGCTGATCGCACCTGCCGTCTCTGCTGGCGACAAGATCCTGTTCGGCAAGTGGTCGGGCACCGAAGTTACGGTCGACGGCGAAGAGCTGCTGATCATGAAGGAATCGGACATCCTGGGCATCATCTCCTAAGAGATCGCCTGAACGTCCCCTTCCAACTTATTCAATTCACAGGAGAATACCATGGCCGCCAAGGACGTGAAATTCGACACCGACGCCCGCAACCGCATGCTGAAAGGCGTCAACATCCTCGCCGACGCCGTCAAGGTCACGCTGGGCCCCAAGGGCCGCAACGTGGTTCTGGACAAGTCGTTCGGTGCCCCCCGCATCACCAAGGACGGTGTGTCGGTCGCCAAAGAGATCGAGCTTGAGGACAAGTTCGAGAACATGGGCGCCCAGATGGTCAAGGAAGTCGCTTCCCGGACCAACGACGAAGCCGGCGACGGTACCACCACCGCGACGGTTCTGGCTCAGGCCATCGTCAAGGAAGGCATGAAGTCCGTTGCCGCCGGCATGAACCCGATGGACCTCAAGCGCGGCATCGACATGGCCACCGCCAAGGTCGTCGAGGCCATCAAGGCCGCTGCCCGTGACGTGACCGACAGCGACGAAGTCGCTCAGGTCGGCACCATCTCCGCCAACGGCGAAGCCGAGATCGGTCGTCAGATCGCAGACGCGATGCAGAAGGTCGGCAACGAGGGTGTCATCACCGTCGAAGAGAACAAGGGCCTCGAGACCGAGACCGATGTTGTCGAAGGCATGCAGTTCGACCGCGGCTACCTGTCGCCCTACTTCGTGACCAACCCCGACAAGATGACCACCGAGCTGGAAGACGTGATCGTCCTGCTGCACGAGAAGAAGCTCTCGTCGCTGCAGCCGATGGTTCCGCTGCTGGAGCAGGTCATCCAGTCGCAGAAGCCCCTGCTGATCATCGCCGAGGACGTCGAGGGCGAAGCCCTCGCCACGCTGGTCGTCAACAAGCTGCGCGGTGGCCTCAAGATCGCTGCCGTCAAGGCACCGGGCTTCGGTGACCGCCGCAAGGCCATGCTGCAGGACATCGCGATCCTGACCGGTGGTCAGGTCATCTCCGACGATCTGGGCATGAAGCTCGAGAACGTCGGCATGGAGATGCTGGGCACCGCCAAGCGCGTCTCGATCACCAAGGACACCACCACCATCGTCGACGGTGCCGGTGACAAGGCCGAGATCGAGGCACGCGTTGCCCAGATCCGCGGTCAGATCGAAGAGACGACCTCCGACTACGACCGCGAGAAGCTGCAGGAGCGTGTTGCCAAGCTGGCCGGCGGTGTTGCCGTCATCCGCGTCGGTGGCATGACCGAAGTGGAAGTGAAGGAGCGCAAGGACCGCGTCGATGACGCACTGAACGCGACCCGCGCTGCCGTGCAGGAAGGTGTCGTCGTCGGTGGCGGTGTTGCCCTGGTTCAGGGTGGCAAGTCGCTCGACGGCCTGGAGGGTGCAAACTCCGACCAGACCGCCGGTATCGCCATCGTGCGCAAGGCCATCGAGGCGCCGTTGCGTCAGATCGCCGAAAACGCCGGCGTCGACGGTGCCGTCGTTGCAGGCAAGGTCCGCGAAAGCACCGACCTGACCTTCGGCTTCAACGCCCAGACCGAAGAATATGGCGACATGTTCAAGTTCGGCGTCATCGACCCGGCCAAGGTTGTCCGCACCGCGCTGGAGGATGCAGCCTCTATCGCCGGTCTGCTGATCACGACCGAAGCCATGGTTGCCGACAAGCCCGCCAAGGAAGGCGCAGCTGTCGGCGGCGGCATGCCCGACATGGGCGGCATGGGCGGCATGATGTAATCAGACCGCGCTTCGGCGACGTTCGATCCAGATCGGGGCAGGGGGCCGTTTCGGCGGTTCCCCCACCCTTCCGAAGGATCAGGACAGGAGGCTCCGAAAGGGGCCTCCTGTTTTCGTTTCGGGTGGCGGATTTCAGCCGTCCGAGGCCGCTGGCGCGCCGGAACAAACGCCCGGTCCTGGCGTTTTGAGGATACCAACCTGCAAGGAGGACACGACATGGTACTTCGAGACACCGACATCGGCACGACGACCGCAGACCGCGGCACGTCTTCTTCCAAGACGATCTCGTCTGACGAGGTGAACGGCACGGCGGTCTACAACACCCAAGGCGAGAACGTCGGCCACATCGACCACCTGATGATCGACAAGGTCACGGGCCGCGTCGCTTATGCCGTCATGCACTTCGGCGGCTTTCTGGGCATGGGGGAAGAATCACACCCCATTCCATGGGAGAAGCTGGAATACGACACGACCAAGCATGGCTATCTGACGAACATCACGCCCGAGCAGTTGCAGGGCGCACCGCGCCGCAGCGACGGCTGGCGCGATGATGACCGCTATCGCGACGACGTCTTCCGCTACTACAACACGGCACCCTATTGGCTGTGATGCTTGCCGGCTGATAACGTAGCGGGCGGAGTGCCCATGATTGCAGCGCCGCCCGCTGCACACAGACGACGTGCCCCGGATCACTTGTGCGGAGTGTTTCCGGGGTGCCACGGTCCCACCCCCCGAACGCTTGCCGCCATGCCCCCCCTCGGCTAGCTAGGCGCGAACACTTTGGGGGGCTCGCATGTATCGCGTCTGGAACTTCTTAACCAACTACTCGCTGCTGCTGATCCTTGGCGCAGTCATCGCTTTGGTCTGGGCGAATACGGATGCCCATTCGTATCACCTGTTCGTCGATTACCCCCTGTGGTTCAACGATTACGTCGGCTCCAGCCTGCATCACTGGGAACAGGTGCTCGGCGAGGATGCTGCCCTGTTCGGTCATGCCGAAACGGCCAAGGTCCTGACGGCCCATTACCTCGTGAACGACGTGCTGATGGCGTTCTTCTTCGCGATTGCGGGCAAGGAAGTCTGGGAGGCCGTGATCCTCAAGAACGGGTCGCTGCGCGGCAAGAAGGCCGCCACGCCTCTGTTCGCAACCGCCGGCGGCATGTTCGGCCCGATTGCGGTCTACCTCGGCCTTGCGTGGTTCCTCGGGCCGGACAAGTTCGGCGCCGTTGCCAACGGCTGGGCCATCCCCACCGCCACCGACATCGCGTTCAGCTATCTCGTCGGGCGGATCGTCTTCGGTGCGGGCCATCCTGCCGTGCGTTTCCTGCTGCTGCTCGCGATTGCGGATGATGCGATCGGCCTGATCATCCTGGCCATCTTCTATCCCTCCGGCGATCTGGCGCCTGCGTGGCTCCTGCTCTCGCTCGGCTCGGCCGTGGGTGTGTTCTTCCTGTTCAACTGGCTGCCGCGTCGCATGGACCGCGGGGACCAGCTGCGCACACGGTCGACATGGATGCGCAACACCCTGTCGTTCTGGCCATACCTCGCCGCCGGTGCCCTGTCGTGGTACGGTTTTGCGCAGTCCGGTCTGCACCCGGCGCTTGGCCTTCTGCCCATCGTGCCGACGCTGCCGCATGCCGATCGTGCCTTTGGTTTCTTCGCCGAGGCCGAGCAATACCTGACCGACCTGCTGAACCACGCCGAGCATCTGCTGAAGCATCCGGTCGAGATCGTCCTGTTCTTCTTCGGCCTGATGAACGCAGGCGTGACGTTCTCCTCCATCTCCGAACCGACGTGGCTCGTGCTGGCGGGTCTGCTGATCGGCAAGCCGATCGGGATCATGCTTTTCGGCTATATCGGGGCGTACACGCTCAAGCTCGGGCTGCCTGCCGGGATGCGGACGATCGACCTGTTCATCATCGGATGCGTCGCGGCGATCGGTTTCACCGTGTCGTTGTTCGTGGCGTCCGTGGCCTTCGATCCGGGCCCGATCCAGGATGCGGCCAAGATGGGCGCCTTGTTCAGCTTCGCCGCTGCCGGGGTATCCATCCTCGCGGGCAAGCTGCTGCGCGTGCAGAAGGTCGACGTTTAAGGCCGAATTGCGGCGGCTTTGCCTAAAAGCCGCCGCAGTTCCCGTTACGAAGCGGCGAAAATCGTGGCATTGTCCACATTCTGGACGGATTAACCGGTTATCAGGGACCCCGGGCCTACCCATGTCGGGTGTCTGTGCAGGGTTAATGAATCGGGCCACCGTCAGATGATCGAATTCGACAGCGTCTCCAAATCGTTCTGGACGGGACAGCAGCGCAAGGTGATCCTTGATCGCGCGTCCTTTCGCGTGACGGCGGGTCGGTCCGTCGGCGTGCTGGCCCCGAACGGGACGGGCAAGACCACGATCATCAACATGATGGCGGGCCTCGAAAAACCGGATGAGGGGGAGGTGCGGCGCACGTCGCGCGTGTCCTTCCCACTCGGTTTCATGGGCGGTGTCATCAACAAGAACTCCGCCACGGAAAACGCCCGCTATATCGCACAGCTCTATGGCCTCGATCCGGACTACGTCGAGGCGTTCTGCCGCTGGCTCTGTGATATCAAGGAATACTTCGACATGCCCGTCGGCACCTATAGCCAGGGGATGCGCGCGCGCTTTTCCTTTTCGCTGATGCTGGCGCTGGAGTTCGACATATATCTCATCGACGAAGGCATGCCTTCGACCACGGATGCGCAGTTCAACAAGCGCGCCGGATCCATCCTGAAAGAACGCTTGCAGGAAGCGACAGTCGTGATCGTCAGTCACCAGGCCAAGACGCTGGAACGCTTTGCCACCTCGGCCGCCGTTCTCAGGGATGGCAAGCTGCACCAATTCGACACGCTTGAAGAAGCGCGGAGGCTTTATGAATACGATGCCTAAGGCCCGCAAATTCCGCATCCGCCCGGATGCCCCCTTCATGACGCCGGGCGTGGTTCTGTCCGACGGGGCGGTTCCGTCCGTCGGGGCGACACAGATGTCCGCGCCTGCGAACTCCGACGTGCCGACGCCGACCGCGCCCGCCGGTTTCGCCGATGTTCCGCAACCGCCGCAGACCGCGATTCAGGCCGCCGTTGCCGCAACATCGGACATGCCGACGGGGCGGCAGCTGCGCATGGCGCGGCGCATCGCGCAAAAACACGGCATCAAGGTCAGCTCCGACAAGGACGCGGTCGAGGCGCTGCGCGCCAAGGGCATCGACCCTTTCGAGCGGTCCAACATGCTGCAACTGGTGCCGGGGCAGGGCGATGCGAGCCCCGGGCCCGCGCAACACCTGCCCGCCGTCCAACGTCAGGCGCCCACGCCGGCCATGCCATCGCCCATCGTTCTGGACGGGGATCAGCGCGCGTCGGAAATCGTCAACATCCAACGCGATATCGCCAAGCGCCGGCGCCGGCGTCTGGCCCTTCTGTCGATCCGGCTCAGCTTTTTCGTTGGCCTGCCGACGATCATTGCGGGCATCTACTACTACACGATCGCCACGCCGATGTACGCCACCAAGTCCGAGTTCATCATTCAGCAGGCGGACGCCGCCGCGGGTGGGGCCGGTCTGGGCGGTCTCTTCTCGGGGACGGGCATTGCGACGCAACAGGACAGCATCTCGGTCCAGGGGTATCTGTTGTCGCGCGATGCCTTCATGCGGCTGGATCAGGATCAGGGTTTCAGCGCCCATTTCGCGCAGGACGGGATCGACGCGCTGCAACGGTTGGACCCGGACGGGTCGCGCGAAGACGCTTACAAGCTGTATCAGCGGATGGTCGAAATCGGATACGATCCGACCGAAGGCGTCATCAAGATGGAGGTGGTCGCCGCCAATCCCGAGGTGTCGGCCAGCTTCAGCCGCGCCTTGATCGGCTATGCCGAGGAACAGGTCGATCAACTGACCGCCCGCCTGCGCACCGACCAGATGGCCGGCGCCATGGAGAGCTTTCAGGACGCCGAGGAACGGATGCTGGCCGCGCAATCCCGCGTCGTGAACCTGCAGGAGCAGTTGGGCGTCGTCTCGGCCGATGCCGAACTCAGCAGCAGGTACAGCCAGATCAGCGCGATCGAGACCGAACTGCGCGCGGAACGTCTGCGCCTTGATCAGCTACAGGCGAACCCGCGACCGCAGGCAACGCGCGTAGAGGTGTCGGAGCGCAACATCGCCCGTCTGAACGCCGAACTGGATGATCTGCGCGCGGGTCTGACCGACGGCGCGACATCCGACGTCAGCCTTGCACGCGTATCCGCCGAACTTGGCGTGGCACAGATGGATCTGACGACGCGGCAGCTGTTGCTGCAACAGGCCGCGCAGCAACAGGAAATGGCCCGCATCGAGGCGAACCGGCAGGTCCGCTACCTGTCGACCCCCGTGCCCCCCTTGGCCCCGGATGAGCCGACCTATCCGCGCGCCTTCGAGAACACGATCCTCGCGTTCCTGATCTTCTCGGGCATCTACCTGATGATCTCGCTTACCGCGGCCATCCTGCGCGAGCAGGTCAGCGGCTGACGAAAACGGGCGCCCGATCAGGGGCGCCCGTTTTCAGTTCGGTCCGGGCAGTGCGCCCGTCAGATCCGTGGTTTACGCTGAAGCAGCGGCATGAGGCTGGCCATGTCCGGACCGTCCGTGCGCCCCGTCATCGCCTGACGCAACGGTTTGAACAGCGCCTTGCCCTTGCGGCCGGACGCCGTCTTCATCGCGGATGTCCACTCGGCCCAGGTCGTGTCCGTCCACGGGGCATCGGGCAGGGCCGCGATCGCGTCCTTCACGAACTCCGCGTCCTCGGCATCGATCTCCGGTGTTGCGCCTTCGGTCATCAGGCGCCACCAGTCGGCCATTTCCGCCCGGCTGTGAATGTTGTCGCGCACGACCGTCCAGAACCGATCGGCGCTGTCGTCCGGGACGCCAAGCGCCGCGACGTCCGCTGCGACGGTCGACAGCGGCGTGCCCTGCAACACTGTCGCGCTGAGCGGGCGGAGCGCGGCCACGTCGAACTTGGTGGGCGCTGCGCCGAACTGCGACAGGTCGAAATTGAGGGCCAGATCCTCCGGCGTGTCGCGCACCTCGATCGGCTGCGACGACCCCAGCCGCGCCATCAGCGACAGAAGGGCCATCGGCTCCACCCCTTGCGTGCGCAGGTCGCGGATCGAAAGGGTGCCCAGGCGCTTGGACAGCGCCTCACCCTGCGGGCCAGTCAACAGCGAGTGGTGCGCAAAGGTCGGATGGTCATGGCCGAGTGCCTGCATGATCTGGATCTGCGTCGCCGTGTTGGTGACGTGATCGGCCCCGCGCACCACATGGGTCACGCCCATGTCGGTGTCGTCGACGACCGAGGCGATCGTGTACAGAACCTGACCATCCCCACGGATCAGAACCGGGTCGCTGACGGAGGCGGCATCGATGCTCAGATCGCCGAGGATGCCGTCGGTCCAGACGATGCGCGACTGGTCCAGCTTGAACCGCCAATGCCCGCCACGTTCGGCGCGCAGGCGGTCCCGCTCCTCGTCCGACAAGGCAAGGGCCGCACGATCGTAGACCGGCGGCTGACCCATGTTCAGCTGCTTCTTGCGCTTCAGGTCCAATTCGACGGGTGTCTCGAACGCCTCGTACAGACGGCCAGAGGCGCGCATCTCGTCTGCGGCGGCCGCATAGCGGTCAAGGCGCGCCGACTGGCGCTCCTCCCGGTCCCACGTCAGGCCGAGCCATTCCAGATCCTCGCGGATCGCGTCGGCGTATTCGTCCTTGGACCGTTCGGGGTCGGTATCATCGAGGCGCAGGATGAACGTGCCGCCCGCCTTGCGCGCGATCATCCAGTTCAGCAACGCGGTGCGCAGGTTGCCGACATGGATGTAACCAGTGGGTGAGGGTGCGAAACGGGTAACGGTCTGGGTGGACGACATGGGACGGCTCCTTTGACCCCCGCGCATGTGTCATCGGGGGGCGGTCTTGTCCAGTCTGGGTTATCACGGGGACGTCACTTGCCGGGGCAGGGGATCAATCTAAACTCGCATTGTCGATATTTTTCGAGTTGGAGACGCCCATGACCCTGATGACCCGCCGCGCCGCCCTGACGGCTACGGCCGCCCTGCCGCTTGCCGCCGCCGCACTGCCGGCTGCTGCCGCCGCTCCCAAACAGACCGGCAGCGGTCAGAACATCCGCCGCTTCACGCTGGGCGACATGGAGGTGACGACCCTTCTGGCGAACACGTTGACCAACCCCAACGATCCGCAGGGCATCTTCGGGATGAACGTATCCCCCGAGACCTTTGCCGAGGTTTCCGAGGAAGCGTTCCTGCCGACCGACGTGTCACAGTTCTTCTTTACACCGACACTGGTGAACACCGGTGAAAACCTGATCCTGTTCGACACCGGCCAGCAGGGCGCGCATATCACTAACGCCCTGACGGCAGCGGGTTACAGCCCCGATGACATCGACACGGTGATTATCACGCACATGCATGGCGACCATATCGGCGGCCTGATGACAGATGGCGCGCCGACCTTCGCCAACGCCAGCTATGTCACGGGACAGGCGGAATTCGACGCTTGGGCGTCGGGCGACAACGAGGGGTTCGCGAACAACGTGGCGCCCCTGGCCGAGAAGATGACGTTCCTGTCGGACGGACAGGACGCGGCCCCGGGCATCACCGCCATGGCTGCCTTCGGTCACACGCCGGGCCACATGACCTATCGTCTGTCGTCCGGGGACAAGTCCCTGCTGGTCGCGGCGGATCTTGCGAACCACTACGTCTGGTCGCTGGCCCATCCCGACTGGGAGGTCCGCTTCGACATGGACAAGGAAGCCGCCGCTGCCTCGCGCCGCAGCGTCCTGTCGATGCTGGCGGCCGAGCGCATGCCGATGATCGGCTACCACATGCCGTTCCCGGCCGTGGGCTTCGTCGAAACCCGCGGAGACGGCTTCCACTGGGTGCCCGAAAGCTATCAGTTGATGCTCTGACGTTGGTGGGGGTGGGGGCACTGCCTCCGCCCTTCGGGCGCCCCCGAGCTATTTGTGGCGAGAGGAAGGGGGCGCGCGTTTCCCGGTTCAGGTGTCTGCGACGATATCTGGCCAGCGTTCGTCGCCCGCCTCGATGAAACCGGGGCGGTCCGTGTTCCACGTCTCCTGCACGCCGTCGTTGAAGTTCAGGTACAGCTTGCCGTCGACGATCGCCCAGTTTTCCGGCTGCGTGGAATACAACTCCCCTTTCGCGGCCACCGCCCAGGCACAGAAACCACCGTACTGGGGGGCATAGGCCACCGGGTCCGCGGCAAACATGTCGCGTGCTTCGGTCGTGGCAAAGGCCCATGTCGCATCGGCCCAGTCATGGGTGATGGCCGGGTCGCCCGCGACCGGCCGGCCTTCGGTGAAATAGGCGACGGGGTCGGTCCCGCGGATGGCAAGGCCGTCGGCGGTGTAGACCCGCGCCGGGGCATGTTGGCGCGGCGTCAGATAAGCGCCGAGGGCAAGCGCCCCGACCCCGGCAGCAGCAGCGCCGCCAATGATGAATGTGCGTCTTTTCAGGGTCATGTGCGGCCTCTGTCGTTTTGTCCGGCACAGAATGCCCCGGAGATCGGCCATTGGCCAATCACGCCTGTTCACCCCTGCGGGAGCAGAGGGCCTTGCATCGCCCCGCCCGTCAAGCCTAGCACGAGGGACGTGTTTGACCCACCTGCGGAGGCCGCCCATGACCGAAACCCTGCGACAGGCCGCCATGACCGTGCGTGAAAACGCCCATGCGCCCTATTCGAACTTCAAGGTCGGCGCGGCCCTGCGCACCTCTGCGGGAACGGTATTTTCCGGCTGCAACGTCGAGAATGTCGCCTATCCCGAAGGCACCTGCGCCGAGGCCGGTGCGCTTGCCGCGATGTGCGCCGCCGGAGAGCGTGACGTGACCGAAGTCTATGTCGTGGCCGGATCGCCCAGTCCCGTGCCGCCCTGTGGCGGGTGCCGGCAGAAACTGGCGGAATTCGCCAAGGGTGACGTCGTGGTCACGCTGGCCACGGTCGACGGGGCGGAGCGGCGGACCACCGTGGCGGACCTTCTGCCGGGTGCCTTCGATGCGGGCCATATGGCGTGAGTGCGGCGCGCAGCCTGCTGAGCGCCCTGCGACAGGGGCACAGGCCCGATGTTCGGGACCTGACCGCCTTTGCCGAAGGGCTGGCCGACGGGTCCGTTTCCGATGCACAGGCGGGTGCCTTTGCCATGGGCGTCTGCCATACGCCGCTGTTGCCCGATGGTCGCGCGGCCCTGACCCGCGCGATGCGTGACGGCGGCGAGGTTCTGCAATGGGATCTGCCGGGCCCGGTCATCGACAAGCATTCCACCGGCGGCGTGGGGGATTGTGTATCGCTGATCCTTGCGCCGGCCCTTGCGGCATGCGGGGCCTATGTGCCGATGATTTCAGGCCGTGGGCTGGGCCATACGGGGGGGACGCTGGACAAGCTTTCCGCGATTCCCGGTTTCCGGACGGAAATGCAGACCGACGAGGTTCAGGCGATCGTGGCGCGCGTCGGCTGCGCCATCGTGGGTGCGACGGCTGACATCGCCCCGGCGGACCGTCGCCTCTACGCCGTGCGCGATGTCACCGGAACGGTCGAAAGCCTCGACCTGATCGTGGCGTCCATCCTGTCCAAGAAACTGGCCGAGGGGTTGGAGGCGCTGGTGCTGGACGTCAAGACAGGCTCCGGCGCGTTCATGTCCGACCCGGTCGCGGCGCGCGCGCTGGCGCAGGCCTTGGTCGAGACGGGGCAGGCGAACGGGGTCATGACCTCCGCGATCGTCACCGACATGTCGCAGCCCGCCGCGACCAGTGCGGGCAACGCGTTGGAGGTCATCGCCGCGATGGAGGCGCTGACCGATCCCGGGACGCGTCGTTCGGCCCGGCTCGTCGCCCTGACCCGTGCCCTGGGCGGCGAAGCCCTGGCCCTCGGCGGTCTTGCCGCCGATGCACAGGACGGCGCGGCGCGGATCGATGCGGCGTTGACGTCAGGTGCCGCGGCCGAAATCTTCGGACGCATGGTCGCCGCGCAGAACGGGCCGACCGATTTTCTCGAACGGTGGCGTGACCGTCTGCCCGCAGCACCCGTCGTGGCAGAACTGCGCGCCGACAGGCCCGGTGTGATCGGTCGCATCGACGCCCGCGCCCTCGGAGAAATCGTCGTCACCTTGGGCGGGGGCCGGCAGCGCGAGGATGACATCATCGATCCGACCGTCGGCATCAGCCATATCGCACAGCTCGGCGCCGTCGTCACCGAGGGGCAGCCCCTGGCCCGCATCCACGCCAGCGACAGCGAGATTGCAGAAGAGGCGGCAACACGCGTCGCCCTCGCCATCGAAATGGAACAGGGGGCCGTGACGCCGCCACCCCTCGTTCAGGAGGTGATCAGATGAGCCGTGCATTCCTTGTCGTTCTGGATTCCGTCGGTGCCGGTGGGGCGCCTGACGCGGCGCAGTTTGGCGATGAGGGGGCGAATACGGTTGGACATATCGCACAAAATGTCGCGGAATTGCGGGGCGGCCGGTCGCTGAGCTTGCCCAATCTCGATAATCTGGGGCTTGGCGCCGCTGTGCGTCTGGCATCGGGTGACGCGACGCCGGGCCTGACCGCAACGCCGCATGGCGCATGGGGTGCCGCCACCGAAGTCAGCAATGGCAAGGACACGCCGTCCGGTCACTGGGAGTTGGCGGGCCTGCCGGTGCCTTTCGATTGGACGTATTTTCCCGACACGCAGCCCTGTTTCCCATCCGACCTTGTCGCAAGGATCACGGCGCTTGCCGGGACGGACGGCATTCTGGGCAACCGACACGCTTCGGGCACCAATATCATCGAAGAGGAAGCCGAAGCGCATCTGCGTACGGGCTGGCCGATTTGCTACACGTCGGTCGACAGCGTTCTGCAGATCGCTGCACATGAGGAACATTTCGGCCTCGACCGCCTGCTGGACCTGTGTGCCGCCTTGGCGCCGGATCTGCACGAGCGGCGCGTCGGGCGCGTGATCGCACGTCCCTTCATCGGCGAGGGGCCGTGGCAACGGACGGCGAACCGCAAGGACTTTGCGATCCGCCCGCCGTCACCGACGCTGTGCGATGCGGTCCAATCAGCGGGACGCCGCGTGCATGCCATCGGCAAGATCGGCGACATCTTTTCGATGCAGGGCATCGACAGTACGGCCAAGGGCCCGGACGACGTTTTGATGACCCATCTGGCCGATGCCGTGCGCGACATGCCTGACGGGTCGCTGACCTTTGCGAACTTTGTCGAATTCGACAGCCTTTACGGCCATAGGCGCGATGTCGTCGGCTATGCGGAGCATCTGGAATGGTTCGACGCCTGCCTGCCAGATATCCTGTCGGCAATGCGGCCGGACGACCTGATGATCTTTACCGCCGATCACGGCAATGACCCGACGTGGCGGGGAAGCGATCATACGCGGGAACGCGTGCCCGTCCTATGTGCCGGGGCAAGCGGAGAGATCGGGCATGTGGCCTTTGCCGATGTGGCAGCGACGATCTGTGCGCATCTCGGTGTGCCGAGTGTCGGACCGGGGAGGCGCTTTCTATGACCAAACTGCCCAAGATCGAATTGCATCTTCACCTCGAAGGGGCCGCTCCGCCCGCTTTCATCCGCACGCTGGCCGACGAAAAGGGGATCACCCTCGATGGGGTGTTCGGACCGGACGGATCGTATGAATACAATGACTTCGAGGACTTTCTTAAAGTCTATGAGGCGGCGACCACGGTCCTGCAAACGCCCGAGGATTTTGGCCGGTTGACCCAGGCGGTGCTGGAGCAGTCGGCGGCGCATGGTGTCATCTATACCGAGGCCTTCCTGAGCCCCGATTTCTGCGGCGGCCGCGATCTGGGCGCCTGGCGGGAGTATTTGGCCGCCATCCGGGAAGGTGCCGCGCGCGTGCCTGAGGTCGAATTTCGCGGGATCGTCACCTGTATTCGCCATTTCGGCCCCGACAAGGCCCGGGAAACGGCCGCCTGCGCGGTCGATACTGCGGGCGATCTGATCACCGGCTTCGGCATGGGGGGCAACGAGGGGCTTTATACACAAGGTGATTTCGCCTGGTCCTTCGCAGCCGCGCGCGAGGCGGGGCTTGGCCTCACGACCCACGCGGGCGAGTTCGGCGGACCGCAGTCGGTCCGGGATGCCCTTGATGATCTGCACGTCAGCCGCATCGGCCACGGGGTGCGGGCGCAGGAAGATCCGGCCCTTATCCGTCGCCTCGCAGAAGAAGGCATCGTGCTGGAGGTTTGCCCCGGCTCGAACGTCGTTCTTGGCGTTTACGCGAACATCGACGCGCATCCCATTGATAAATTGAAATCTGCGGGCGTACCGGTGACCGTGTCGACCGATGATCCGCCGTTCTTCGGCACCGATATGACGGCAGAATACGACGCGTTGACGAAAGCCTTCGGATGGGGTGACGCCGAGTTCCGCTCCGTCTATCGGACCGCAGCAGAAGCCGCATTTTGTGACGCGACCACCCGCGCGCGTCTGTTGTCTTATCTGGAGTAGCCCCATGGACCACCTCACCCACGTCACGCATCCACTGGTGCAGCACAAGCTGACGATCATGCGCGAGGTCGAAACCTCGACCGCCGTCTTCCGGCAGTTGCTCCGCGAGATCAGCCAGCTGCTCGCCTACGAGATCACACGCGAACTTCCGATCGAAACGAAGCGGATCCAGACGCCGGTGGCCGAGATGGACGCCCCGACGTTGGCGGGGCGCAAACTGGCGCTCGTGTCGATCCTGCGCGCGGGCAATGGCCTGCTGGACGGTATCCTGGAGCTGGTGCCATCGGCGCGGGTCGGGTTCGTCGGCCTCTACCGGGATGAAGAAACGCTGGCGCCCGTCCAGTATTACTTCAAGGTCCCCGAGCATCTGGATGAACGCCTCGTGATTGCCGTCGATCCGATGCTGGCGACCGGCAATTCATCCGTCGCGGCCATCGACCTTCTGAAGGAACAGGGCGCCAAGGACATCCGGTTCCTCTGTCTGCTGGCGGCGCCCGAAGGGATCGCCCGCATGAAGGAGGCGCATCCGGATGTGCCGATCGTCACCGCCGCCGTGGATGAACGGCTGAACGAAAAGGGCTATATCGTGCCGGGACTGGGCGATGCGGGCGACCGGATGTTCGGCACGAAATAACGGCATTTTCGAGGCGCTGCATACTTTACTTGGTAGAGGCGCCTCGTGCACACTGCGCCAAAAGCCGAGACGGCAAAAAGACATTCGGAGGGCGGTATGGGCATGTTCAGGACCTTGGGGCTAGGGGTGATCGCGGCGACCGCCGTGATGGCCTTTCACCCCGCACAGGCACAGCGGCTGGGCGGTACGTCGGGCCCTGCCGAGATCCCTCCGAGCAGCTTTACCGGCGCGCAATATGTCGACAGTGAGGGATGCGTGTTCATCCGGGCCGGGGTCGATGGGGCGACCCGCTGGGTGCCGCGCGTGAACCGGGACCGCTCTGTCGTGTGTGGCGCCGCACCATCGCGCACAGCCGCTGCGCCTGCGCCTGCGGTCGCGCCCGTGACGACACCGGCGCCGACCGAAACGGCCGCCGCGGCCCCGACCCCGGCGCCCGTTCAGACCGCCGAACCCGTCATTCGTCGACAGCCGGCAACCGCCGCGCCCCGCACGATCGTGGAAGCGGCGCCCCGCCGTGCCGCGCCGCCACCGGTGGTCAGCGCTCCGGCCCGCCGGGTTGCCGCCGCGCCCGCGCCACGCCGCGCCGCCGCGCCGCGCCCGATGCGTCAGGTGGTGCGTGCCCCGGCGCCACAGCCCCAGCCCCAGGTAACCCTGCCGCCGGGATGCGGGGCCTCGGCCCTGTCCGCGCGTTACCTTCCGGGATGCAGCCCGACATCGACGGCGGCGCAGCCCTCGCGCGTCGTGACGTTGACCGCACCTTCCGTCGTGACCACGCCGTCGCAGCCGGTTCGTGGCCTCGGCCGCAATCAGCGTGCCGGGGAACAGGTCGTCGTCACGACCACGGCCCCCGCGAACGCCCGCCGCATCAGCCCGACAGCACCATCGGCCAACCGGGCCACGACGGTGACACGGCGCCCGGTGGCCACAGGCGCATGTCAGGGTGCATCCGATGTATCCGCGCGCTATCTGGGCGGGGCAAGCCGGTGTGGTGGTGACGCAGGTTGGTCGCCGCAGCGTCAGTCATCGGTCGACAGCAACGCGTTGACGACCAATGCATCGACCCGGTCGGCGGGCGTCGTGGTCGTTCCGGCGGCGCGCACCACGTTCGACGTGACCCACCCCCCGGCGGGATATCGCGCCGCTTGGACGGACGGACGCCTGAACCCGCAGCGGGGCCCCCGGACGGCACAGGGCGATTACCAGAGCCAGGCGATCTGGACGTCGACCACGCCACGGCAGTTGCGTCCGGTGATCCTGACCACTCGCTAGGGCGCGGAGGGGCGGCGATCTGCACGCCCACCCCGTTCTGATCAAACGATCCCGCTTCGCTGACCCGGAGCGGGATTTTTCGTGCGACGTGTCGGTCGTGGTCGGCGGGGCAGGCGCTGCGCCATGTTCGCTATTTCAGCAGGGCGGCGACCTGTGAAATCAGGGCCCGGGCGTGCCGTAGGCGGGCGGACAGGGCGCGGCCGCGCTGTGTCGCCAGCCACAGTTCGTGCCAGCGCCGGCGGGGAAGCTGGGCGATCCGCAAGCCACCCTTTCCCGTGAAGGCCTCGACCCCGCTGCGCGGCAGAAGGGTGTATCCGATGCCTTGCGCGACCGGCGCGGGGATCTGGCCGATCTGGTTGACGGTGCCGCGCAGGTGCAATCGATCCGCGCCGGGATAATCGTCGGGAAAGTTCAGTTTCAGCAGGTCGTCCGCATAGGCATAGCCATCGGGGTGCGCGATGAAGCCGCGCGCATCCAGATCCGCGAAGCCGACCGGCCCTGCATCTTCGTTGGCGGGCAACACCAGGCACAGTTCCTCGCGCCCAAGGTGCGTCGCCTCAAGCCGCGCGTGATCCGGATCGGTTCCCAGAACGCCAAGGTCGAAACGCCCGTCGAGCAGCCCTGCGAGAATCTCTGCCTGCGGCGCGGCAGTCAGATGGAGGCTGAGCGCGGGGGCATCCTGCATCCATGGTGTCAGGATGGGGTAGAGAAGCATTGCGAAGCTGCCTGAACAGGCGATGCGCACCGATCCGGTGTCGCGGTCATCCGCCGCGATACCCTCGCGCAGGCGACGTTCCTGCACCCGCCTGGACCGCCCGAGGTCGAACAGCGTCTCGCCCGCTGGCGTCAGGGTGAAGGCCTTGCCCTGTCGGGTGATCAAGGGCTGACCGACCTGGCGTTCCAGCTTGCGCAGATGCTGACTCACCCCCGGCTGTGTCATGTTCAGCCGCTCTGCCGTGCGGGTGAAGTGGCCGGTTTCGCAAAGCGTGGTGAAGGTTTCCAACCAAGTGGCGTTCAGCATGGATGATAACGATATGTTCGGAAAATCATGCAGTATGATAATTTCACATTTCGGGGTGCCGCGTCTATATCCCTTCCAACGCAACACAGCAGGAGTTATCGGCATGACACCGACCCCACGCACCTTTTCCCACATCGGCCTGTCCGTCCCGGACCTTGAGGCGGCGGTGAAATTCTATTCGGAAGTACTCGGCTTCTATGTCGTGATGCAGCCATCCGAAGCGGTCGAAGACGACAGCGCAATCGGCGTCATGTGCACGGATGTGTTCGGACCGGGGTGGGGATCGCTTCGCATCGCGCACCTGTCCACGGCTGACGGGATCGGCATCGAGATATTCGAGTTCCCGGACAACTACGCCCCCGAAGAGAAGCTGGAGCACAAGCGCCACGGAACCTTCCATTTCGCCATTCAGGACCCTGATGTCGAAGGCCTGTTGCAGAAGATCGTGGACGCCGGTGGACGGCAACGCATGCCGATCCGGGAATATTTCCCCGGCTCCAAACCCTATCGCATGGTCTATGTCGAAGATCCGTTCGGCATCGTGTTCGAGCTGTACAGCCACAGCTACGAGTTGACGTATTCCGCAGGGGCCTACGCGTAGGACCGAGGACTGTTGCCGATGCAACGGTAGAATATGCGCATAGGCCGGCCCGTTACGCTGGCCTATGCGCGATACCTGCGTAACGATGCCGGCGGCGATGGCGTCAGGTTCGGAATGCCCCGCACCGCAGGCCTTTCACGCCGCGACTGTTGTCTTCAGATCGCCGCCCAGTCGGTGAACCGGACCGGTTGCGGTCGCGGATCGCGTCGGACGGGACCCGGGGTCGGGACGGACGGGCGGGGCAGCTTTCCTTGCATTCTCATATCCTTGAGCCCGGCTGGGGCCATGGGATGTATCCAAAACAGAAACCAAGAACGCAGTAGGGCGTGAATGCGGCGGAATTGCGACCTCGCCCAGGGAGGAGGAGGGGGCGAGGTCGCGAAGTTCCCCGAAGGGGCGTGACCAGGGAGGAGGAGAGGTCTGCCGCTTCGATGGTTTAGAGGTAAGCTGCGACGCAGCGCAGTTCAATGCTGCAACCGCGAAAAAACCCTGTTCGCGTCGTGAAACCTTGGAAAGCAACTGTTCTGCAACGGTTTTTCGGGAATAATGTTCGCATTCTGCCCGTCAAACATGCAAGCAGATGCGTATCTGATCATTCTCGGCCGGGTTGCAGCATCCGCCTTGCTGCCCGCCATGCGAGTGCCGCGAGGAACAGAGCCGTCAGAACGACCACGATGGTGGCGGCAGGCGCGGAATTCAGCGCGATCGACAGATACAGCCCGCAAATGGCCGAACCGCTGGCGATTCCCGTGCTCAGGAGCAGCATCGGTCCGAATCGATGAACCAGCAGAAAGGCAATCGCACCGGGCGTCACCAGCAGGGCAATGACGAGGATGATGCCAACGGCCCCCAGGGCCGAAACCACGGCCGCCGAGATCATCGCCAGCAGGCCGTTGTGCAGCCATTTCACCCGCAGGCCCGCGGCCCGCGCCTGTGTCGGGTCGAAGGCATGCAGCAGGAAGTCGCGCCACCGGGCCGCCATCACGATCATTATCACGGCAGCGATGATGCCCGCGGTCCAAAGCTCGAACGGGGAAACCCCGAGCAGGTTGCCGAACAGGATATGGTCGAGGTGCACCTCGGGGGCGATCCATGTGATCGCCACGATGCCAGTCGCGAACATGCCCGAGAAGACGACCCCCATCAGGGTGTCGCGCTTGACGCGGCTGTGCGTGTCCAGCCATCCGGTCAGCAGGGCGGACCCCATCCCGGCGACGAAGGCACCAAGGATGAGCGGCAGGCCCAGAAGGTAGGCGCCGACCACGCCGGGCAGAACCGCGTGACTGATCGCATCGCCGATCAGGCTCCACCCCTTGAGCACGAGGAAGGCGGACAACAGGCCACAGGGTGCGGCGACCAGCAGCGCGGCCAGCATCGCGTCGCGCAGAAACGGAAGCTGAAACGGCAGAAGCAGCGTTTCCATCATGTCCGCACCCTGCGCCGGATGGCCAGCATTCCGTGGGTCGGCGCGAAAACGAAGGCTGCGGCAAACAGCAGTGTCTGCAGGACCACGATGACGCCGCCCGTGGCCCCGTCAAGAAAATAGCTGACATACGCGCCGATCGCGCAGGACGCCGTGCCGACGGCCACGGCAATTGCCAGAAGATGGCCGAAGCGGTCGGTCAACAGATACGCCGTGGCCCCCGGCGTCACGACCATCGCGACCACGAGGAACGCGCCCACCGTCTGCATCGCCGCCACGGCGCAGGCAGACAGCAGGGTAAAGAGGATCGCCTTCCACATGCGCGGGTTCAGACCGATGGCACGGGCATGGGTTTCATCGAAGAACACGACCAGAAGGTCGCGCCATTTGAGGGTCAGCACCGTCAACGTGATGGCCGAGATTATGACGACCTGAATGGTATCCTGCGGCGTGATGGCGAGGATGTTGCCCAGAACGATCGTCTGCAGGTCGACCGACGCCGGTGACAGCGAAACCATGAAAAGCCCAAGGCCGAAGAACCCGGTGAAGATCACACCGATGACCGTATCCGTCTTCAGGCCTGTCCGTTCCGTCAGCAGCAGCATCGCCGCCGCAGCCAGCCCGCCGGACAGGAACGCGCCAAGGGCGAAGGGCAGGCCAAGCATGTAGGCCCCCGCCACCCCCGGCACGACGGAGTGGGACAGGGCGTCTCCGATCAGGCTCCACCCCTTGAGCATCAGGAAGGCGGACAGGAACGCACATGTGCCACCGACCAGCGCGGACACCCAGATCGCGTTGACCATGTAGCCATAGGCAAAGGGTTCGAGCAGGGTCGTCATCTGACTGCACCGGGGGCCAGCCCCCGGACCCCCGAGGTATTTGCGACCAGAGGAACAGGGGCACGGCGGCCTTGCCCGAAGACGTCAGTCATGATCGTCCCCGTAGATCACGAAGGGCCGTTCATCATCGGTCAGGACGGTGACACGGCGCTTGTCGGCTTCGTCATCGTGCAGATCCTCGCCGCCAAGGTCATAGCGGCGCAGAACGCCCCCGAAGGCCCGTTTTAGGTTGGCGGGGGTGAACACGTCGGTCGTCAGACCGTAGTCCAGCACCGTTCCCTTGATGAAGATGGCGCGATCGCAGAATTGCGGCACGGATCCGAGGTTGTGTGTCGATACCAGCATCACGCGCCCCTCGTCGCGCATTTCCCGCAACAGGGCGATGATGGCATCCTCGGTCTTGACGTCCACGCCGGTGAAGGGTTCGTCCAGCAGGATGACGCGGGCATCCTGTGCCAGGGCGCGTGCCAGAAAGACGCGTTTCTTCTGTCCGCCGGACAGGGCGCCGATCTGGCGGTCGGCAAAGGCGCTCATGTCGACGCGGGACAGCGCATCGGCGACGGCGGCCCGATCTGACGGGGCGGGCCGCCGAAAGAACCCCATATGCCCGTATCGTCCCATCATCACGACATCCCGGACCAGAACGGGGAAGGTCCAGTCGACCTCTTCGGCCTGCGGCACATAGGCCACGAGGTTCAGGCGCAGGGCGTCATCGATAGAATGGCCCAACAGGGCAATCCGTTCGGCGCGCACGGGCAGAAAGCCCATCAGCGCCTTGAACAAGGTCGATTTGCCCGCGCCGTTCACCCCGACCAGACCGGCGATGGTGCCTGTCGGCAATGTGAAGGAGGCGTCGCGGAGGGCCGTAACCCCGCCGGCGTAAGTGACCGACAGACCTTCGGCCGCGATGCCTTCCTGCACAATGGTGTCCTTCATTCCGATAGACCTGCAAGGATCGTTTCGGAGGTCACGCGCAACAGGTCGAGGTAGGTCGGGACCGGACCGTCGGGGCCTGACAGGCTGTCGACATACAGGATGCCGGCATAGGTGGCCCCGGTTTCGCGGGCGACCTGCCGGGCCGGGTCCGCCGATACGGTCGATTCCGAGAACAGGACCGGTATGTCGTTTGCGCGCATGGTGTCGATGACCGCCCTGACCTGTTGCGGCGTGCCCTGTGCATCCGCGTTGATCGGCCAGAGGAACAATTCACGCAAGTCGTAGTCGCGCGCAAGATAGCTGAACGCCCCTTCGGAGGTGACGAGCCAGCGGCGTTCCTCGGGCAGGGCGCGGATGGCGTCGCGCAGGGGGGACAGCGTCGCCTCGATCTCGGACTTGTAGCGCGCGGCATTGGCTTCGTAGGTGGCGGCATTGTCCGGATCATGTTCGGACAGGGCGGCGGTGATATTGTCGACGTAGATCAGCGCCGAATCCAGAGCCATCCACGCATGGGGGTTCGGCTTGCCGTCGTATTCGCCCCCCGTGATCGAGATCGGCTCGATTCCCTCGGTCAGGGTGGCCTGCGGAACGTCGCCCATGTTGCGGAAGAACTGCTCGAACCAGAGTTCGAGGTTCAGACCGTTCCATAGGACGAGGTCGGCATCGCGGGCGCCGATGATGTCGCCGGGTGTGGGCTGATAGCCATGAATCTCGGCCCCCGGCTTGGTGATCGACACGACCTCGGCCGCGTCGCCTGCGACGTTGCGGGTCATGTCCGCAATCACCGTGAATGTCGTCGCGACCTTGAAGTCGTCCGCCAAGGCGGCGGTTCCTGCAACCGACAGCGCCGTCGCCGCCGCCGCGCAAAAAGTCATTAAACGTCCTGTCATGTGGGCCTCTCGGGTCGAATCCTGGATGTTTATGCGAACTATTCTCAAATAGGATCCGTCCCGACGTCTGTCAACTCAGTTGCGAATGAATCGCAAGAAATATTTCCAAGGCCCGGATACGAAACAACCCCCGACCGGCGGGGGTTGTTTGCGTGGTTCTCATTCGGCGGCCCGCAGGGGTGGGTGGCCGATTGTTGTGTCATCGTCCCAGTCATCGTCCGATGGTTGATCCGCAGCGGCACGCACGACCGCGACGGGTGCGGGGGCCATGTCCGGGTCAAGGGGGGCCGCTTTCGTTCGGGGCAGATCCTCCTCCGGCTCCGACCACAGAAGTGTCGGTGCCTTGATCCGCTTGGCGGCCCGGCGCAGGGCCCAGTCCTGTCCCGCACGGCTGGCACGGCCGAAGCCCATGCGACCCACAAGGCGCGAAAGCGCGATGGCATAGGTCACGAACCAGACGCGCAGGGCAAGCATCGCAGGCGTGAACAGCAATGTCAGGACTGTCGCGATGCCAAGGCCCCAGACCACCGCCGTCGCCAGCTGAATCCACCACAGCGACGTCGGTGACCCGATCGAGTACCCGCCGCCGATGAAATCGAAGGACAGGCCGAACATCATCGGGGCCAGACCCGCCATCGTCGTCAGCGTCGTCAGCAGGACGGGGCGGATGCGATCCTCGGCGGTGCGGGTGATCGCCTCGATCCGGGGCATGTAGCGGCTGTATTCCTGATAGGTGTCGATCAGGACGATGTTGTTGTTCACCACGATCCCCGCGAGGGCCACGATCCCCGTGCCGGTCATGATGATCGAGAAGGCCTGATCCATGACCAGCATCCCGACGAGCACACCCGCCGTCGACAGGACGACGGCCAGAAGCACGAGCAGGGAGTTGTAGATCGAATTGAACTGCGCCAGCAGGATGATGAACATTAGGCCAAGGGCCCCGGCGAACGCCTGCATCAGGAAGGCGCCGGATTCTGCCTGATCTTCCTGATCGCCGGTCCATTCCCACGCGACAGACGCCGGCAACAGGTCACCGCTTTCCAGCTGTTCGGTCAGCAGGGCAATCCGCTCGTTCGCGGTGACCGGCACGACGGTCAGGTCCGTGCCCTCGGCCTCGGCTTCGGAGACGATGCCGACTGTCGTCCCATCCTTGTCGACCAGTTTCACCAGCCCTGGAGCGACGTCGGCCTTGACGTCGAAATAGCGTTCGCCGTCGATCCGGTCGATCTGCGCCAGCTGCGGCACGGCCTTGCGGGTGATGAAGTTGGCCAGCGGCACGAGGCCGTCCGCGGTGCGCACCTTGAGGGTGTCGAGCGTCGAGAGGACGCGGTCCTCGTCGGGCAGGCGGACGCGGATCTCGATCTCGTCATCCGAGGTGTCGACCCGCATCGTGTCCAGCAGGATGCCGCGCGTGACCAACTGCACCATCGCGCCGACGGTGGCGACATCGGCGCCGAAACGACCGGCCTTTTCGACGTCCACGTCGATTTCCCAGTCGATGCCGGGCAGGGGCAGGGTGTCTTCCAGATCGACAAGGCCGGGGGTGGATGCAAAGACCCCCTCCATCCCGCGGGTCGCGGCCTGAAGCTCCTCCCAGTTGCTGCCTTTCAGGCGCAGGTGGATGGGCTTGCCCTGTGCGGGGCCGCGATCATTCGCGCTCAGATCGACCTTGATGCCGGGCAGGGTGCGCAACCGGGTCAGCAGGTCTTCGGCGATCCGGTCGCCATCGAAGGCCGGGTCCACGACCTGCGTATTCAAGGTCATCCCGGCAATGGTGAACCACGGCTCGGACACGGTGGGCCGATCCTCCCAGGGGACCATCTCGATCTGGATCTGTCCGATGGTGTCGGAGGGGCCGCCCGCCGCACCCGGACCGCCCGAGTTCAGGCCCCCGTCGCCCGCGAAGGCGAAGGCGGATTGGATGCCGGGGGTTTCCAGAACCATCTGCTCGGCCTGTGCCAGCAGGCTGTCTTTTTCGTCCAGCGACAGGTTGCCCCGCGCCCGGACGTAGACGTTGGCCTGTTCCAGCTCGCTCTCGACGAAGAATTCGACGCCGTTGTTGTTCGACCCGAAGTAGGTGAACACCGACACGACGGCAAAACCGACGACCCCGATCGCGACGAGGGGGCCAAGAGGGTTGCCGACGATGACATGGACGAACCAGCCGAACGGGCTGCGCCGGTAGCCGGAGCGGACGCGCTGTTCCTTGCGGTGCCACGTGACGGAGCCGAGGCAGGCAGACAGAAGCATCGCGCTGATCACGAAACCGATCGCGCCGGGGATCATGGCGACGAAGCTGCCCTGTTCCGTCTCCGGCAACAGAAGCTGTGGGTTCAACGTCTGAAGGATGGAGACGACCATCATCCACGCCGCGCCCACGGCCAGGACGGCCCGGACAACCCATGGCAGCTTGGCGCGCAACCAGCCGGAGGTCCTTTCGATCGCGCGCGAGACGCGACCGGACACGCCGCCCAGAACCGGCAGGTAGACCAGCGCCACGATCAGCGACGCCGACAGAACGAAGATCAGCGTAACGGGCAGCATCCCCATGAATTCACCCGGAACGCCCGGCCAGAACAGCATCGGAAGAAAGGCACAGAGCGTCGTCGCAGTGGAGGAGACGACGGGCCAGAACATGCGCTTGGCCGCTTCGGTAAAGGCGGTCATCGGGCCGGAGCCTTCGGAGATGCGCTTGTCGGCGTATTCCACGACCACGATGGCCCCGTCGACCAGCATCCCCACCGCGAGGATCAGGCCGAACATCACGATGTTCGAGATCGTCAGGCCCAGCACGCCCATCAGCGCGAAGGACAACAGGAACGACGTCGGGATCGCGAAGCCCACTAGCAAAGCGGAGCGCGTGCCGAGCGCCGCCAGTACCACGATCATCACCAGTGCGATGGCCGTCAGGACGGAGCCCTCCAACTGGCTGACCATCGACTTGACCTGACGCGACTGGTCCAGCGTCACCTCGACGCGGACGGCCTGCTGCAACTCGTCGGGCCAGGAGGCGACCTGCGCCTCGACCACGTCGCGCACCTCGGCGGCGGTGTCGATGATGTTGAAGCCCTTGCGCTTGACCACCTGCAAGGCGACCGTCGTTTCGCCGTTGTAGCGGGCGGTGCCCTCGCGGTCCTCGAAGGTCAGGTTGATCTGGGCCAGATCGCCCAGCGTGATGACGCGGTCGCCATCCGTCTTGACCGGCAGGTTGTAGACATCCTGCGTATCGTCGAAGGAGCCGGGGATCTTGACCGGGAACGCGCCCGATGCCGTCTCGACGGAACCGGTGGCAACCAGAAGGTTGTTGTTGGTGACCACGTTGATCAGTTCACCGGCGGTGACGTTGTAAGCCTCCAACGCAAGCGGATCGATCAGGACCTCCAGCATTTCGTCCCGGTGCCCGGCCAGACCGGCTTCGAGGATGGCGGGCATCCCCTCCAACGTGTCCTGCATCTCGTTCGCCAGCCGCAGAAGGGTGCGTTCCGGGGCCTGACCGGACAAAGACACGATCAGGATCGGGAATTCCGAGAAGTTAATTTCGTCGATGGCATATTGATCCGCGCCCGAGGGGAAATCCGCTTCGGCGTTGTTCATCTTGTCGCGCACGTCGGCGATGGTCGCGGCCTTGTCCCAGCCGAACTCGAACTCGAGGAAGATGCCGGCGAAACCCTCGGCGGCCGTCGCGCTCATGGACTTGAGGCCATCGACCTCCTTGAGCTGCGTTTCCATCGGCTTGACCAACAGCTTTTCAGCGTCGGAGGCGGAGATGCCGGGGAAGGGCACGTTGACGAAGATGCCGGGAATGTCGATGTCCGGCTCCCCTTCCTTCGGCAGGGAGACATAGGCGATCGTACCCGCCATGACCGACAGGACGACAAAGGCGAGGACCATTCGGGCACGGCCGGCGGCCCAGTCGATG
This sequence comes from Jannaschia sp. 2305UL9-9, assembly GCF_041403465.1. Taxonomy (NCBI): domain Bacteria; kingdom Pseudomonadati; phylum Pseudomonadota; class Alphaproteobacteria; order Rhodobacterales; family Roseobacteraceae; genus Jannaschia; species Jannaschia sp. 2305UL9-9. The sequence goes on along the minus strand of NZ_JBGEHM010000001.1, from coordinate 919,591 downwards.
ATGCCTGTCATTGCGTGGCCTCCTGGTTGCTGTCATCCGCGTCATCGGACCGATAGCTGACCCGCACGGGGACACCGTCGGTCACGTATTCCTGACCGACGACGATGACATCCACGCTGTCCGGCAAACCGGTCAGAAGGACGCCTTCCGTCGTATCCCGGACCAATGTGACAGGCGCGAAACCGGCAATGCCGTTCTCGACGATCCTGAGGCCAAGCTCACCCTGGTCGTTGAGCGTCAGGGCCGATGCCGGGATCAGATGCGCCCGCGTGGCCGGCGTCTGGATGAGGATCTCGGCGGTTTGTCCATCACGGATGCTGAGGTCTTCGTTCGGCACGGTCACCTCGACGCGGAAGGTGCGCGTCAGATCGTCGGCGGAGCGCGACAGGAAGGTGACCTTGCCCGTGACATCACCGCCAGAGGCGAGGCGCGCACCCGCGTTCGATCCGACGGTGACGCGGTCGACCTGCGCCTCTGGCAGGAAACCGACCAGTTTCATCGGGTCCAGCTGCACGATCGTCGCGCAGCGCGCCGAATCAGGCGCGCCGGACTGCAACAGTGTCCCCAGTTCGGCCGTGTCGGTTTCGAGCAGGCCGGCGAAGGGGGCCTCGACCGACAGCTTGTCGATATCCAGACGCGCGCGTTCCACCGTGGCTTCGGCGGCTTCGATGCCCGCCATGGCGCTTTCGATCCCGGCCTGCACTGTCTCCAGACCCGTCTGGGCGGCGGTGACGGCGGCTTCGGCGGAGCGCAGCGCCGCGTCGGCATTTGCCACGCGCGTGTCCGAGGCAAAGCCGCCTTCGGACAGGCGCATGGCGGCGTTCTGGTTGATTCGCGCCTCCTGCAGGCGGGCTTCGGCCTCGGCAACGGTGGCCTGTGCCTGCGGGACGCGGGCCTCGGCCTCGGGGATGCGGGCGCGCGCTTCGGCCAGCCGGGCCTCGGCCTCCGCCAAGGTGGCACCACGCGAACCGGGATCGATTTCGCACAGCAGCTGCCCGGCCTCGACGAAGGTGCCCTTGCGGATGGGCTCGGACACGACGACACCGGAGGTTTCCGCCTGAACCACCACCTCGCGGGCCGCTTCGGATTGGCCACGCACCATCACGGCGTCGGGAACATCCTGCGCAATGGACCGCAAGGCCACGACATGCACCGCTTCCTGTGCTTCCTCCGCCCCGGTCGTGGCGATTGCCACGGGCACTTCGGCTGGCGCGGGCTCGGCCACGGGTGTCTCTTCCACGGGGTCGCTTCCGAAGCCTCGCGCGAATTGCAAGAGAGCCTCTCGTTGCAGCACGACAAGGAAAAGCGCCACGCACACCAACGCAGCTGTCAGAAGGGAAAAGAAACGCATGGCAATCCTCTGGCAGAACAAGGCCGCGATTCTGCGACCTCGTAACTCTATACGCTGAACCGTTCGGTTTAGATTTAAAAAATGAGTACGCGTCACTGGATCAACTGACAAGGCGAGAGTCCAGTGCGCAAATATCAGGGGAACCTGCGCATTTGCAGGCTGGGGCATCAAGGCGGGCTTTGCGTCTTGGCGCCCGGCGGGATCGGCGCTAGACAGCCGCCACTGCCAACGGAGGGGTCAGATGTCCAACCCGGAAAGTTTCATCGACGAAGTGTCCGAGGAGGTTCGCCGCGATCGCGTGACGGCTGCCTTGCGTCGCTGGGGCTGGATCCCCGTCGTCGCTGTCGTCGCCTTCGTTGCCGTTGCCGCCTATCTGGAATGGCAGAAGGCGCAGAATGCGGCCCGTGCCCAGGCCTTCGGCAATGCCGTCATCGCGGCCCTCGACGCCGAGGATCTGCCTGCCCGACGGACCGCGATCGCGGCGATCGAACCGGTCGGACAGGAACAGGCCGCCATTCAGGCCCTGCTGAACGCCACGACGCTGGCGAACGGCGAAGACGGTGATGCAGCGGCGGCGCGCGATGTCTGGCTTGCCCTTGCGGACATGCCCGAGCTTTTGCCGACATACCGTGATCTGGCGCTCTTGAAGGTGATCCTGTCGGGCGGCACCGGTGATGCGGCACGCGATGGTCAGATCCTCGAAGCCTTGGCGACACCCGGCGCGCCGTATCGCGCCCTTGCCGTCGAGCAGCAGGCGCTGGCCGCCGTGCGCGCCGACGACACCGCCACCGCCATCACGCTGTTGCGCGTGCTCAGCCAGGAGGCCGGAGTGACGGAGACCTTGCGTCGCCGCGCGGTGCAGTTGATTGTGGCCCTTGGGGGAACGCCGGAACCCGTCTGACGACAGGATCCGCGTACGCTTGAAGGGCAGGGAGCAGGAAAATCTCATGAATGCAAAGATCTGCATCCTGATGGGCGTGACCGCTCTGATACTCGGGGCTTGCGAGAAGCGCGAAGAAATCCTTGCAGGCGAGCGGATTGCAGTACGCGCGGACGCGGATGGCGCGATCCTCGCATCTGCGGCAACCGATGTGGCCGAAGGATCTGTGCCGCTGACCCTGCCGGCGGCGCAACGTCTGGCCGCCTGGCCGATGCGTGTCGGCACCGCCAGCAACGATCCGGCCCATGCGACGCTGGCGGCCGCGCCCGCCCGCATCTGGACAGCCAATATCGGCAGCGGTGATACCCGGCGTCAGCGGATCACCGCGGACCCGGTGTCCGACGGTACGCAACTCTATACGCTGGATGCGCAATCGACTGTGACGGCGGTTTCCCTGTCCGGTCAGGTCGTCTGGTCGCGCAGCCTCGTGCCACCTGCCGAAAAGGCAAACGAGGCGTCGGGCGGCGGTCTGGCCGTGGTCGGCGGCGCACTCTATGTGACCACCGGCTTCGGAGAGCTTCACGTCCTCGACCCCGCCAGTGGGGCCGAACGCTGGGTGCAGCGTCTGGATGCGCCGATCACCACACCCAAGGTCGAAGGCGGTCTGGTCTACCTTGTCAGCCGTGACAACCGCGCCTGGGCGATCGAGGCCGATACCGGCCGTATTCGGTGGGACATTCCGGCGGCGCAGGCACAGGCGGCAACCGCCACCGCGCCATCGCCAGCCATTTCCGGGCGTCTCGCCATATTTCCCTATGCCAGCGGCGAGATCGTCGCCACGCTGAAGGCTTCGGGCATTCGCGTTTGGGGCAGCTCGGTTTCCGGGCGTCGCCGCGGGGTCGCTTCGGGCTTTGTCGGCGATATCACGGGTGATCCCGTGGTGGCCGACGGTATCGTCTATGCCGGAACCTCGTCCGGGCGTCTTGTCGCGTTGGAGCAATCGTCCGGCACGCGTGTCTGGACGGCCGACGAAGGCGCGGTCAGCCCGCTGGTCGTGTCGGGCGGATCGTTGTTCGCCGTATCCGATCGGGCGCAGCTGTTGCGGATCGATGCGGCGACGGGTGATCCGATCTGGCGCACCGACCTGCCGTATTACCGCAATCAGCGGCTGTCCCGGCGGCAGGGGATCTATGCCCATTTCGGCCCGGTCCTTGCGGGCGGAAAGCTGTGGGTCGCGTCCTCGGACGGGGCACTGCGCGGGTTCGACCCGGTCGATGGGACGCAGATCACGCAGATCGACATCCCCGGCGGGGCGGCGTCGCGGCCGATCGTTTTCGGTGACGCGCTCTATGTCGTCGGGCGTGGCGGCGACCTGCACGCCTACCGCTGATCGGCGATCACGCGAACACGGTCTTTCCCTGACGGTCAAGGTGCGTTAGGTGCCGCGCCTGATCTTACGCGGGACGGCCCCTCATGTTCACCCTCGCCATCGTCGGACGGCCCAACGTCGGCAAGTCCACCTTGTTCAACCGCCTCGTCGGCAAACGCCTTGCCTTGGTCGATGACCAACCCGGCGTGACCCGTGACCTGCGCGAGGGCGCCGCGCGTCTTGGCGACCTGAAGTTCACGGTCATCGACACCGCCGGACTGGAGGAGGCGACAGACGACAGCCTTCAGGGACGGATGCGCCGCCTGACCGAACGGGCCGTCGACATGGCGGATGCGGCCCTGTTCGTGATCGACGCCCGCGTCGGCGTCGCCCCGGCGGACGAGGTGTTCGCCGACATCCTGCGCCGCAAGGGCGGCACCGTCCTGCTTGCTGCGAACAAGGCGGAGGGCCGTCTGGGCGAGGCCGGCATGTTCGAGGCCTTCGGCCTCGGCCTTGGCGATGTCATCGGTCTGTCGGCGGAGCACGGGGAAGGCATGGCCGACCTTGCCGCCGCCCTGCGCCCCCTGGTGGAGGCAAAGGCCGCCGCAACCCCCGTGGACGAGGAGGAGGCGGAAGCCGAGATCGAGATCGACGAGGATGACGAGGACGAGGAAGCCAATTGGGCCCCGACCGAGAAACGTCCCCTCAAGATCGCTGTCGTGGGGCGCCCCAATGCCGGCAAGTCGACCTTGATCAACCAGATCATCGGTCAGGACCGACTGCTGACGGGTCCGGAAGCGGGAATCACCCGTGATTCCATCGCGCTCGGGTTCGACTGGGATGGCGTGCCGACCCGTCTGTTCGACACGGCGGGCATGCGCAAACGCGCCAAGATTACCGAAAAGCTGGAAAAGCTGTCGGTCAGCGACGGCCTGCGCGCGGTCAAGTTCGCCGAGGTCGTGGTGGTTCTTCTCGATACCGAAATCCCGTTCGAGCAGCAGGATCTGCGCATCGCCGACCTTGCCGCCCGCGAAGGCCGGGCCGTGGTCGTCGCCGTCAACAAGTGGGATATCGAGGAAAACCGACAGGAAAAGCTCAAGGAGCTGAAGGAAGCCTTCGAGCGCCTGTTGCCGCAGCTGCGCGGCGCCCCCCTCGTGACCGTGTCCGCCAAGACGGGCCGGGGCATGGACCGTCTGCAACAGGCCATCGTCAAGGCGCACGAGGTCTGGAACCGCCGTATCCCGACCGCGGCGTTGAACCGTTGGCTGACGGGCATGCTGGAACAGCATCCGCCACCCGCCCCGCAGGGCCGCCGGATCAAGATGCGCTACATGACGCAGGTCAAGACACGTCCGCCGGGGTTTGTCGTCATGTGTTCGCACCCCGACGCGATCCCCGACGCCTACAGTCGCTATCTGGTGAACGGCCTGCGCGAGGATTTCGACATGCCCGGCACGCCGATCCGCCTGCACATGCGGGGGCAGGGCGATGCGAACCCATACAAGGGCAAGAAGCGGGTGCAGGCCTCGCGGCTGCGCAAGCACGTCGAAGGACGCCGGAAAGACTAGAGGTTTAGGAAAAGGTCGCAGCGGTGCCGTCTTTGCGTCGCCGGGCGACCTTTGCCGAATGGTCTGTCGAGGTCAGCAACAACAGGAGATTGCAATGACCCTCGACAAGCAGACCCTCATCCTCGCCCAGTTCATCCACGACGAATCCGGGGCGGTGACCGTCGACTGGGTGGTCCTGACCGCGGCCCTTGTCGGGCTGGGCCTTGCCGTGATGGGCGTCATCTCGGGCGGTATCGAAAGCCTCTCCAATGACATCAACGATGTGCTGCTCGTCGATCATACCGAAGTGGCCTTCTGACCCCGTGGCCCCGGTCCGAAAACGAAGGACGCCGCCCCGATCGCTCGGGGCGGCGTTCTGCATTGTCACGAATGATGTGCCGATCAGGCGTTTGCTTCGCGGATCTTGTCTGCGGCGTCCTTGTCGAAGGACACGCCCTTGTCTTCCAGCATGGTGTCCAGCTCACCGGACAGGGTCATCTCGGTGATGATGTCGCAACCGCCGACGAACTCGCCCTTCACGTACAGTTGCGGGATTGTCGGCCAATCCGAGTAATCCTTGATGCCCTGGCGGATCGCATCGTCGGCAAGGACGTTCACGTCGGAATACTCGACACCCATGTAGTTCAGGACGCCGGCAACCTTGCTGGAAAATCCGCATTGCGGCATCGTCTTGGTGCCCTTCATGAACAGGACGACGTCCTTGTTCTTCACCATTTCGTCGATCTGCGCGGTAGCGTCTGTCATGATCTCAACTCCTGTTTTCTCTGTCGCGGCGCGGCACGAAGACGCGCGCATATTCCTGTGGATCCTTCGGCACGCGACTGGTCAGCTGATTGCCGCCCCCCACGCCCGAAGAGTAGTCCGACGTAATCTCGGTATAGCCCGTGCCCGGCGCAATGCCGCGCGGCCGCCCGCCATCTTCCTGTTGCGCTTCCTTGCGCAGGATCCAGATCGCCCGCGCCAACAGGACGCCGACGATCAGGGCCGCAAGTGTGGCGGCCAGGCCGCTCATTCCGGCACGCGGGTCGTAAGCGCAAGGGCGTGCAACTCTCCGTTCTTGCCGGCCATCTTGTCGCCAAGGGCCGCAAAGACCGCCCTCTGCTGCGTCACGCGCGATTGGCCGCGAAAGCTCTCGTCCACGACCTCGGCGGCATAGTGGTTTCCGTCCCCGGCCAGATCGGTGATCGTGATCTTCGCCTGCGGAAAGCGGGCCCTGATCAGATCCTCGATGTCTTGCGCCTGCATCGCCATGGCTGACCTCCTGATAGTGTCATTGATCTAGCTAGGTGGGGCGCGGCGCGAGGGCAAGATGCCGACTGGCCGCAGCGCCCCCCGTGATCCTTTACCGTCGATTGACCTTGCCGCCGTTGCCCTACGCCGGCCCCGGATGCCTCGGGGGTGAGCGGCGCCCCGGAAACGCCCCCGGCGGGGCGTTTCAGCCGCGACTGGTCCGAGAGCCGAGGCGCAGGGGCAGAGCCCCCTGCGGCCCGCTGTTACCCGAACGCGGCCGCGAAGGTGCCGCGATACAGGCTGGACAGCTCGTCCAGCGGGGCAGACGTCGTGCCCAGCTTGACGACATCGCCGCCGAACTGGCCCACCATCGTCAGGGTGATGTCCGCTTGTCCGGCGGCCACCATCAGGGCCTCTGCCGCATCGAAGGTACAGGCGAGCAGATACCGGCCCTGATCCTCTCCGAACAAGGCTTCGGTCGTCTCGACGTCCAGTGTCACGGCAAGGCCATGGGCCTCGGCCAGCGTGAAAGCGGCGAGGGCAAGGCCACCGTCCGACAGGTCGGTGCAGGCCGTGATCCATGCCGCATTGTCGAGGATGAACTCACCATGGGCGCGTTCCGCCGCCAGATCGACGGGCGGGGCATCGCCTTCGTTGCGGCCCAGATGTTCGGCCAATAGGGCCGATTGTCCGAGGTGCGTGCCATCGCCGCCCAGCAACAGGGCGATCATGCCCGGCTGTACCACGCCGCTGATCCGGGTCTCGGCCTTTTCGATCAGGCCGACGGCCCCGATCGTCGGTGTCGGCAGGATGCCCGCACCATCCGTTTCATTATACAGGCTGACGTTGCCCGACACGATCGGCATGTCCAGCGCCAGACAGGCCTGACCGATCCCGTCGAGGGCCTGCACGAACTGGCCCATGATCTCGGGCTTTTCCGGGTTGCCGAAGTTCAGGTTGTCGGTCGTCGCAAGCGGGCGCGCACCCTTGGCGATCAGGTTGCGATAGGCCTCGGCCACGGCCTGCTTGCCGCCTTCGACCGGGTTCGCCTTGACGTAGCGGGGCGTCACGTCGGACGTGAAGGCCAAGGCCTTGTCGGTTCCGTGCACACGGATCACGCCGCCGTCGAGGCCGGGCAGGACCATCGTGTCGCCCATGACCTGCGTGTCGTATTGTTCGATCACCCAATCGCGCGCGCAGTAGTTCACGCTGCCGATCAGGGATTGCAGGCCGGCCATCGGGTCGACCTCGGGCAGGTCGCCCAGCGGCGCAGGCGAGGGCGTCGGCACCCAGGGACGGTCGTATTCCGGCGCGCTGCTGGCCAGGGTGGACAGGGGCAGGTCGGCTTTCACCTCGCCGTCCAGAACGATCAGAAAGCGATCCTCGGCGATGGTCTCGCCCACGATGGCAAAGTCCAGATCCCACTTCTCGAACACCGCGCGGGCCACGTCTTCCTTGGCGGTGTCCAGCACCATGAGCATCCGCTCCTGGCTTTCGGACAGCATCATCTCGTAGGCAGTCATCGCGGTTTCGCGCACCGGCACACGGTCAAGGTCAAGGCGGATGCCAAGGCCACCCTTGTCGCCCATTTCCACGGCGGAACAGGTCAGGCCCGCCGCCCCCATGTCCTGAATGGACACCACCGCGCCGGTCGCCATCAGTTCCAGCGTCGCCTCCATCAGGCGCTTTTCGGTGAAGGGATCACCGACCTGCACGGTGGGGCGCTTTTCCTCGATGGTGTCGTCGAATTCCGCGCTGGCCATCGTGGCCCCGCCGACGCCGTCGCGGCCCGTTTTGGCCCCGAGGTAGACGACCGGGCGGCCCACGCCGCTGGCCGCCGAATAGAAGATCTTGTCGGCATCCGCGATCCCCGCCGCGAAGGCGTTCACGAGGCAGTTGCCGTTGTAGCTGGCGTCGAAGCGCACTTCGCCCCCCACTGTCGGCACGCCGAAGCAGTTGCCATAGCCGCCTACGCCTTCGACCACTCCGTGCACCAGCTGTCGCGTCTTGGCGTGCGTCGGCAGGCCGAAGGACAGGGCGTTCATCGCGGCCACGGGGCGCGCACCCATCGTGAACACGTCGCGCAGGATGCCACCGACGCCGGTCGCGGCGCCCTGATAGGGCTCGATGTAGGACGGGTGGTTGTGGCTCTCCATCTTGAAGACCACGGCCTGACCGTCGCCGATGTCGACCACGCCCGCATTTTCACCCGGTCCGCAGATGACCTGCGGTCCCTTCGTGGGCAGGCCACGCAGCCATTTCTTCGACGACTTGTAGGAACAATGCTCGTTCCACATGGCCGAAAAGATGCCCAGTTCGGTGAACGTCGGCTCCCGCCCCATGATCTCCAGGATGCGAGCGTACTCGTCTTCGGACAGGCCATGGGCCGCGATCAGGTCTGGGGTGATGGCGGGATCGGACATAGGGAGCCTCGGGATCGGTTGCGCGCCCCCTCATAGGCCCCAAGCCGGGGGGGGTCCAGTGGCCGACGCGTCAGCGCGGCCGCAAGGGCAATTTCATCCGATCGGCCAGCGTCGCCGCATCTTCGACAAGGCGCAGCGACCCGTCAGTGGCCCGCATGAGGCCCGCCACCATCAGGGCCGAGGTGTCGACACGCAGTTCGTCGTCGAGTTGCACGATGCAGAACACGCCGCCATCGTCCTGTGGGCGGAACGCCACGAGGTGCCCCAACTTGACCTCGTCCGAGGTCAGGACCGGGGCGCCGACGGCACCGGGGGCATCGGACAGAAGCAAGGGCCGCGCGCCATCCATGGCCTGCGCCGAAAGGGGCAGCATCGACATCACGATGGCAGCAATGGTGGAACGCATGGGTCATCCTCCGGCCCGGTGATGCAGGATGCGGGGGCGTGGCCCGCTCTGTCAACTGTTGCCGTCGCCTGCGGTCAAAGCCGGGCGATAACCGGCGAAAGCCCGCCGTAGCCGGTGAACCGGCGTTCGAACGCAAGGCCCAGTGCATCCGCCGCCGCCCGCGCGCGTCGGGTCAGGTCCGCATCGTCCGTCTGCGCAAGGTAGACCAGCGTTCGGTAATTCCCGAAATAGGTGTCCCGCAGGTCCGGGTGTCTGTCGAGGCCGAGGGGGCGGGTGACGAAGGCATCGAACTGTCGGGCAAGAAAATCCGTCAGGTAGAAGGCGTCGATCTCGTCCCGACCTGCGAAGACATCCAGCCCTTCGAAGAAGGCGTAGCAATGCGGGCCTTTGATCATTTCGACACCATGCCTGTCGCAGACCGCCCGCAATGCGCCCCCCGTGCCGCAATCGGCATAGGCCACGAAGGCCCGATCATAGGCCGCGGCCTGTTGCGTCAGCGCGGCATCGACGGCGGGGGCGATGCGGTCGGGGTGATTGTGCAGGATCGCAGGCAGGCAATGCAGGTCGACATGACCGAGGCCGTTCGCCTCGACCACGGCCAGAATCTCTCGCGCCAGTGCCCCGCAGGCGATGACCAGAACGCGCCCCGGTTGCGGCGCGGTCGCCACGGGCAAGCCATCCCGCGTCAGGCGCGCCTCCCAGGTATCGGGCTCGGCCTCGGACCTGCGGCGGCCGCGCCTCATGCCAGTCGCACGGCGGTGCCATAGGCCACGACTTCGGACGCAGCCTGCGTGATCGTCGAGGTTTCGAGACGCATGCCTACGACGGCATCCGCGCCCATCAAACGGGCCTCGGACAGCATGCGGTCGATGGCCTGCTCGCGCGCGCCGGTCAAAAGGGCGGCGTATTCCTTGACCTCTCCACCCACGAGATTGCGCAGCGAGGCCACGATATCCGACCCGATATGCTTGGCGCGGACGGTGGATCCCTTGACCAGCCCGAGGGTCTGCACGATGTCCCGCCCGGCCACGCCGTCGGTCGTTGTCACGATCATGTCGGTCACTGGCTACTCCATCCGGTCATAATGGTCGTCTTCGCGGTTGCGCAGGCGGTCCGAGATCACCCGCCACCCGATCAGCGCCGCAAGGACCGCCGGGATCAGGGCAAGCCAGCCGAGGGGCACCGTGATCGAGGTCGCCACGATCGCGGCCAGCCAGACGGTCGCCCCCGCCGCGGCAAGGACGATCACGAGGATCAGCACGAATCGATCAATTGGCATGGTATCCTCCGGGTGTTCCACGCCCTTAAGATGGGGGCACTGGCCGTTCTTTCCAAGCGGCACGCCTTGCCTTGCGATCAACGCTATCCGTGCAGGGCCGCAACCCGGGCGACCGCCGGACGCGCCGCCACCCGGTCGAAAAGCGCCTGCAGGCGGGGATAGTTCGACAGGGGCACACCATCCCCGTCGAGCCACCGCAGCACCGTCCAGACATACAGATCAGCGACCGAGAATGTGCCCGCCACCCAGTCGCCGGTTTGCCGCTCCTCCAGCCATGCGGCGCAATCGGCCATGTTCTCGGCAACCTTTGCGCGCATGCTCTGCTGAGCGTCCGGGTCGTCGGACCAGCGGTGCCCGCGCATCTTGTGTGCATGGGCCACGTGCATCGTCGAGGCGAGGAATGTCATCGTCTCGCGCGCGCGGGCGGCCTGCCACATGTCGGTTGGCATGAGCTCTGCCTGCGGGTGCGTGGCCGCGATCCACCACAGGATGGCAATCGTTTCGGTCAACGTGCCATGTTCGGTTATCAAGGCCGGAACACGCCCCTTGGGATTGATCGCAAGGTAGTCGGCCCGCGTCTGTTCGGCCGCGGAAAAGTCGAGCCATTTCAGATCATACTCTGCGCCGGCCTCCTCCAGCGCGGCATGACTGGCAAGGGCGACGGTGCCCGGTGCAAGGTGGAGTGTCAGGGTCATGAGATGGCCTCCGGTGGCGCAGACAGGTCAGTGTTCCGCGATCTGTATGGCAAGCTTTGCGCGCCGCGTCTTGTCTTGAAAGACCACCCACCCACGAGTGTTGATCACGCTGGACATGTTCATGAACACGAGGTCAGTCGTCGTGGCGACGCAAACAAGCGCGCGAAGACAACAAGGGCCCGACGGGAATGGGCGGGCGGGGTGGTGCCCCGCCGCGCCCCGGCACGCAGCATCCGCCTGCGGTCAGCCAGCGGCCATCTGGTTGTGCTTGCGCGCCATGAAGGTCTTGGCCGTCTCGACCGCCACGGCGGCATCGCGGCAATAGGCATCCGCACCGATGGCGCGGCCGAACTCCTCGTTCAGGGGCGCACCGCCGACAAGAACCGTGTAGTCGTCGCGAATGCCTTTCTCGACCATCGAGTCGATCACGACCTTCATGTAGGGCATCGTCGTGGTCAGCAGGGCAGACATCCCGAGGATATCGGCCTTTTCCGCGGCAAGGGCATCGAGATAGCTGTCTACGGCATTGTTGATGCCAAGGTCCACGACCTCGAAACCGGCGCCCTCCATCATCATCGACACGAGGTTCTTGCCGATGTCGTGGATGTCGCCCTTGACCGTGCCGATGACCATCTTCCCGACGCGCGGCGCCCCGGTTTCGGCCAGCAGCGGCTTCAGGATCGCCATGCCGCCCTTCATCGCGTTCGCGGCCAGCAGAACCTCGGGGACGAACAGGATGCCATCGCGGAAATCGTTGCCGACGATTGTCATTCCGCCGACCAGCGCCTCGGTCAGGATGCGGTAGGGTTCCCACTTGCGTTCCAGCAGGATCTCGACGGCTTCCTCGATCTCTTCGCGCAGGCCATCGTAGAGGTCGTCGTACATCTGCGCGACCAGCTCCTCGTCGGGCAGGTCGGCCAGGATGATGTCGTCTTCTGCGTCGTCTGACATGGTGGCTTCCTCATGTGCTCAGGATTTTTGTGGATGGGGGGCCGCGATCTGACAGTGCAGAAAGCGACATCGGGCTGACGCCTCGCGACCATCTTGCGCGAATTCGCCAGATGTTCTATTTATGTTCTCATGTTTGACGCCTTGTCCCCGACCGCAATCGCGACGCGCGGCGCCCTGTCCAACGCGGGCAGCAGGTTCGACCCCTATCAACGCGAGGTGGCGATGCCCGCCCGCCCCGCGACCGAGGTGCGGGAGGAACATCTGGGCCGCGCGATCAGCCGAAACAAGTCGCCCGACCTGGGGTTCGACCGGTCCGTCAACCCGTACCGGGGTTGCGAACACGGCTGCATCTATTGCTATGCGCGTCCCAGCCATGCCTATCTGGGCTTGTCGCCGGGCCTTGATTTCGAAACGCGGCTGACGGCGCGTCCGAACGCGCCCGAGGCCTTGGCGGCGTAGCTGCGCGCGCGCAGCTATGTGCCCGCCACGATGGCCATCGGAACGAACACCGATCCCTATCAGCCCATCGAACGGGATCGCCGCATCATGCGTCACCTGTTGGAGGTTCTGCGCGATCATCGGCACCCCGTCGCCATCACGACCAAGGGCACGATGGTGGAACGCGACATCGACATCCTGCGCGACATGGGGCCACAGCTGTGCCGCGTCGGCCTGTCGGTCACCACGCTGGACGACGCCCTTGCCCGCAAACTGGAACCCCGTGTCCCCGTTCCCTCGCGCCGCCTTGCGACCATCGAGCGGCTGGCCGAGGCGGGGGTCGTCGTGCGCGTCATGGTCTCGCCGGTCATCCCCGGCCTTACCGATCAAGAGGTGGAGGGCATCCTGTCCGCCGCGCGCGACGCGGGCGCGCAGGCGGCCAGCATGATTCCCCTGCGCCTGCCACTGGAAGTCGCACCGCTGTTCGAGGAATGGCTGCGCGAACATGCGCCCGACCGCGCCCGCAAGGTTCTGAACCGCGTGCGGGAGTTTCATGGCGGCAAGCTCTATGACGCGGGTTTTGGCCAGAGGATGCGCGGGCGCGGTGTTCATGCCGACCTGTTGCAGACGCGGTTCCACCGGGCCTGTGGTTCGCTGAACCTTGCATGGAAGTTGCCCGCGCTGCGGACGGACCTGTTCCGCGTGCCGCCTCGTGCGGGCGACCAGCTGGCGCTTTTCTGATCGCTGGTGCCCGGTCATCCGCGGGGCGCGTGCGCAGTGGGCGCAGGATTCGGATATTTGAGGAACAAAGAAGGAGGGCATGGTTATCACCCTCCGGCCGTGATGCGGGCGGTGACGGAGTGGTGGTCCGACAGATGGCGCGGCCCGCGTGTCGTCCGGGCGTGCCAACCTTCGGGGATGATGACGTGATCGATGGGCAGGCGGATCGCACCGCCCGCCTTGACGAAGGTCGCACGCAAGCCACCCGTCACCTTGCCGTCAGCCGCGTCGGCAATGCGCGCGACGGCCGTCGACCAGGGCATCTGGTTGAAATCGCCACCGATCACGAGGGGCGTCGCCAGACGTTCGATTTCGTTCACGAGGCTTGCGACCTGCTGCATCTGGCGATCGCCACCCGCGGGCCAGGGCCAGTGCAGGTGAAGCGACAGAACGGTGACCGGCCCGAGGTCGCTCTGGACCCTGACCCAGGCCTCGCCACTGCTCAGGCACCCGCGATCCAGAACGGTTAACCGGGTGGCAACGGCGGTGCCGATGCCGACGGCCTCGGGGCAATCCAGTCCGACCCAAGGGGCGGGCAGGGTGCGCAGCGCGGTCCAGACCGATTGCACCTCCTGAAAGGTGGCGACATCGGACCCCTGGATGACGTCCGGGAACAATCGTCCATCGTTGATGTACAGGATGTTGTGTTGCAGCAGGCGCAGCGCGGGCCCATCCCCGGTGCGTGTGGGCAAGGCGAACAAGACGACCGGGATCAGGCCGATGACACCCAGCATCGCGGCCGAAAGTCGGAGGCTTCTTCCCGCCGACCCGACCAGAATGGCAATCAGCAACAGCCCCGCCGCCGCATAGGGCAGCAGGATCGCGAGGCTGTCGAAGGCCGGCATCCACGGGCCGGCAAAGGATGCAAGGACGCAGACGGCCAAAAGGCCGACCAGCAGGCCGAATGCGGGACCCATCAGCCGCGCGCGCGGCGCCGGCTTGTCGACCGGTCCCGTGTCGGGCCGCGACCGTCCGTGCCATCACTGTCGGACGAGAATCCGCCCAGTCGTTCGGCCACGACGTCGAGGGCAGGGGCCGTCCCGCGGGGCGTCGATTCCAGCGCGGCGCGCATCTTTTTCAAGTGGGCCGGTGTCGTGCCGCAGCAACCGCCGATGATCGTGGCGCCCGCATCGCGGGCGAGAACGGCATAGTCGGCCATCAATTCGGGCGTGCCGTCATAATGGATGTGCCCGTCGTGAAACTTGGGGATACCCGCATTGCCCTTGGCGATGACGGGTATGTCGCCGGTAAAGCCCATGACGGTGCGGATCAGGTCCGATGCGCCGACGCCGCAGTTGGCGCCGTAGGCTACGGGCGCATTCGGCAGTTTGGAGACAAGCCGCGACATGGCACCCGATGTGGTGCCCATCATGGTGCGACCGGCCGTATCGAAGCTCATGGTGACGCACCACGGCATGTCCACGAGGGCCGCGGCCTCGGCGGCGGCTTTCAGTTCCTCGGGGGCGCTGATCGTCTCGACCCACAGGACGTCGGCACCACCGGCCTTCAGGCCTTCGGCCTGCTGGTGAAAGATCTCGACCGCTGCTTCATGGGTCAAGGGACCCATGGGGGCCATGATTTCCCCGGTCGGCCCCATCGACCCCGCCACGACCACGGGGCGGCCCGCCTTGTCCACGACTTCGCGCGCGATCTCCGCACCCATGCGCGACAATTCCCCCGCACGCGCCTCGGCCCCGTGCAGCTTGAGCCGCGCGGCGTTGCCACCGAACGTATTGGTCAGGAACAGGTCGGACCCGGCATCCACCGATCCCTGGTAGAGGGCGCGCACCTTGGCGACCTCGGTCTCGTTCCAGAATTCGGGGGCGTCCCCGGCCTCCAGCCCCATGTTGAACAGGATCGTGCCGGTCGCACCATCCGCCAACAGCCAGTCGCGGTCGCGCAGAAGTTTCGTCAGGGCGTCGGGCATTGCGGCCTCCGGAAGGGAAATGGGCGGGTCGGGCGCCTATGACCCGTGTGGTCACCCAGCGCAAATTCAAATAATTCATCACCGACGTGAGGGCGGGAACAACTCTGCCGCCGGTTTTTCGCCCATGGCCCGCCCGAAATTGGTCATTTGCCGCCATTAGGCCGGATCGGACCGTTTCGAACATCAGAGGCTTGCGTGCCCCATTTTTCCGACCTGCGGGCGGCCCGTCGACACGGATCGGCCTATCACCGATCGAAGGCCATCCTGACGATGGCCATCATCGTGGCCGATGCCGATCGCGATCTGGCCGAGGCAGAGGTCGCCGCAATCTGTGCTGCGGCCACGACGGTGCCCGGTCTGTCGGCCCTGCCGGCCAGCGCCCTGAAGGCCGCGGTAGAGGAGGTCATCCGCAACCTGCAGGACGGCGGAACGGAGG
This sequence comes from Jannaschia sp. 2305UL9-9, assembly GCF_041403465.1. Taxonomy (NCBI): domain Bacteria; kingdom Pseudomonadati; phylum Pseudomonadota; class Alphaproteobacteria; order Rhodobacterales; family Roseobacteraceae; genus Jannaschia; species Jannaschia sp. 2305UL9-9. The sequence goes on along the minus strand of NZ_JBGEHM010000001.1, from coordinate 903,858 downwards.
ACGTTTTCGAACACGCGGTGCAGCACCTCGACGATACCGGCAAGATTGCCGCCGTCCTGTTGGCATCGCAGGTCGCCTTGTCGGATGGGCCGGTCAGTTCCGCGCAGGCGGCCGTGCTGGATCCGATGACACGGCGCCTCGGGATCACGCCTGTTCGACAGGAAGCGATCACCAGGATGGCGCGACACAGGCTGTCGCGGACGGAGGCGGGGCGATGACACCACGCAGGACGCCTGCGACCGCAAGGTCGACCGGCCAGATACGCCTTTCGACGCCGTTCCGTATTACGGTTCTTCTGGATGAAATCCTGCAGTTCGACGCCGGTGACATCCTGACCGCCGTGGCAGAGGATTTCCCCGACCTCGCATGGGGGCGCGCCGACGCAACGCCCGACCCGGCGCCCGGTGATGCCTCTGACGCCGTGGCTACGGTGCCCTGTGGTGGGGGGATCGGTCCGGGCGTCATCACGGCGGGCGAAGCGATTTCGATGGATTGGCATCCCCTGTTCCATCGCAACCGGATCGATCCCACCGGCCCGGATGCCATCCGCATGACGCAGAACCGCGCGCATCTTGAAATCGCGGTCAACCATGGCGGCACGGATCTTGCCCGCCGCCTCGATGCGGCCCGCTACGCGACCGCCATCGCCGCAGTTTTCGCGGACCTTCCCATCACGGCGGGGATCGCCATCGGGTGGTGCGACCGATTGATGCCGGGGGACGATTTCCTGAGGGCGGCGGATGCCGTTCGCGCCGGGCGCATCCCGTTGCTGCACTGGCTGCATCTGGTGCCCTTCCGCGATCCGGCTGCACCCAAGTTGCGCAGCGGGGTCAGCGTCGGTCTGGCCTCTTTCGTGGGGGTGGAGGTCGAGATCAGGCAAAGCCCGCAACCACAGGCAGAGGTCCTGCGCGCGATCTATGCCGCAGCGGCGCAACTGCTCGACGGGAACGACATGTTCGCGGACGGGGCGGAGATGACCGGCCCGGCCAGCCACGGCGCGGCGCCGGTGACCTATCGTCTGCGGCACCTGCCAGAGGGCAGGCTGGGCAATGATACGGACCGTTGGCTGCTGATCCATCCCGAAAGCCCGTTTCCCGACCGCAAGTTGCTGGGCCGTGCGAAAGCCGGGCGTCCCCGGCCCAAGGACGGGGCGGGGTCGGACGGCAGGAACGGGGGTTGGCTTGCCAGTCGGGTGGCCAGGATGCGGCGGGGGCCGACCGACGGGGCATGACGCCCGGCACGAAAAAACCGGCCCGCGGGTTGCACGCGGCGCCGGTAGCTACCTATCACCAGCCTCGATGTTCCGGGTTACGTGGAACAGCGCCGGGAACGACGCATGCGGGGCAGGGCCGTAAGCCTAGTCTTCGATTTCGGTCATGACCTGGGTTTTGGCGGTCTCTTTCAGGGCGGCCATCTTGGCGCGAATCTCGCTCTCGCTGGCCTTGGATCCCAGATCGCCGGAAACCTTGCGGAACACGTCCTCGTCACCCGCTTCCTCGAAGTCGGACTTGACGACTTCGGTGGCATAGGCCTTCAGGTCATCGCCGGTCTTGCCCAGCAATTCACCCGCCCATTCCCCCAGCAGGCGATTACGCCGTGCCTCGACCTTGAATTGCAGTTCGGCGTCATGGGCGAACTTGTTTTCGAAGTTCTTTTCGCGGTCGTTGAAGCTGCTGGACATGGGGGTCTCCGGTGGGTTGAGGCGTCACTGGATCAGATATGCGACCTCGCCCGTGTCATCGCAACCCGTCACCCCCACGGGAACACCATGACCGCTTAACTTGCAGCGGTGTCCCATTCCGCATATGTGCGCCCTGACCGCAGCACCCCGAGGATGGAAACCAGATGGCCAGGCGCAAACTAGTCTACGAAGGCAAGGCCAAGATCCTGTACGAAGGCCCAGAGCCGGGAACGCTTGTGCAGTATTTCAAGGACGACGCCACGGCCGGCAACGGCGAGAAGAAAGACGTCATCGACGGCAAGGGCGTTCTGAACAACCGCCTGTCCGAGTTCTTCATGACCGGCCTCGCCGGCGTCGGTGTGCCCACGCATTTCATCAAGCGGTTGAACATGCGCGAGCAGTTGATCCGTCAGGTCGAGATCATTCCGCTGGAAGTGATCGTGCGCAACGTGGCGGCCGGATCGATGTCCAAGCGCCTTGGCATCGAAGAGGGCACGCCCCTGCCACGCCCCATCATCGAATTCTGCTACAAGGACGACAAGCTGGGCGACCCGCTGGTCGCCGAAGAGCATATCATCGCCTTCGGCTGGGCCAGCCAGCAGGACCTTGACGATATCGTCGCGCTTGCGCTGCGCGTGAACGATTTCATGTCCGGGTGCATGATGGCCGTCGGAATCAAGCTGGTGGATTTCAAGATCGAGATCGGCCGCGTCTGGGACAACGATTTCCAGCGCCTGATCCTCGCGGATGAGATCAGCCCCGATTCGTGCCGTCTGTGGGATATCGAGACCGGCAAGAAGCTGGACAAGGACGTGTTCCGCCGGGATCTGGGGTCGCTCGCCGATGCCTATACCGAGGTCGCGCGCCGTCTTGGCGTGTTGCCGGCCAACTCCGGTCCGGTGACGCGACCGACATTGATCAACTGACGATCCCGCGTCCGGCTGGGCGCGCGGATCGGTACATACGCACAAGACACAAGGGAGCGTCCCGATGAAGGCTCAGGTAACGGTCATGTTGAAGGACGGCGTTCTCGACCCGCAGGGCGAGGCGGTCCGGCACGCGCTCGGGGCGCTGGGATTTTCGGGCGTTCAAGGGGTCCGGCAGGGCAAGCTGATCGAACTGGATCTGGCCGAGGGCAGCACGGAAGCGGACGTGCGCGCCATGTGCGAAGGCCTGTTGGCGAACACGGTCATCGAAAGCTATCGCATCGAGATGTGACGCCGGTCGCGGCCTTGGCCGCTATCGCGAGGTAATGCACGAAAGGGCGCCGGGATCGGGAACGATTCGGCGCCCTTCCACGTTCGTCCATCAGAGCAACTTCTGAAAGGAGAGCGCTATGAACTGGGATCAAATCCAAGGCAATTGGACGCAATTCACCGGCAAGGCCAAGCAGCAGTGGGGGGAGTTGACGGACGACGACCTTGCACAGGCCGAAGGCGATCGCGACGTTCTGGAAGGCAAAATTCAGGAGCGTTACGGCGACAGCAAGGAAGAGGCCCGCGAAAAGGTCGACGCATGGATCAGCAGGCTCTGAGGCCAGCGGCCGACGGAATGTGACAAGTGGATTGTGTAGCAATTGGTACATGTAACGAGTGTGACGACCCGCCGGCGGCGGGTCGTTTTCGTTTGTCAGGGACGTCGGCACCCCGCCGGCAAGATGACCCTCGCGCCTTGGGATTTGCCGCGCTAGCCTCATCTCAAAACAGGGAGGTTTCTCATGCGTGCTGCTGTTCTGCGATCCTACAACGCACCCTTGTCGCTGGAGGATGTGCCCCATCCCGAGTGCCCCGATGACGGCGTCGTCCTGCGCGTCATCGCCTGCGGCGTCTGCCGGTCGGACTGGCACGGGTGGGTGGGGGAGCATCCGCGCGTCAAGCCCGGACAGATCGGCGGCCATGAATATTGCGGCGAAGTCGTCGAGGCCGGGCCGAACGCCACGCATGCCGTCGGTGACATGCTGGTGGCCCCGTTCATCCTGTCCTGTGGCAGTTGTCCGCAATGCCGGTCAGGCGCGTCGAACACCTGCCTCGATCAGCGGCTGCCGGGCTTCGTCGAGCCGGGGGCCTTTGCCGAATACGTCGCGGTGCCGCGCGACTTCAATCTGGCCGTCCTGCCCGATGGTATCTCACCTACGGTGGCGGCGGGTCTTGGGTGTCGCGTGACCACGTCGTGGCACGCGCTTACCGGGCGCGCGGCCTTGCAGGGGGGCGAATGGCTTGCCGTTCACGGCACCGGCGGCATCGGATTGTCCGCTGCCCTGCTGGGCCGGGCCCTGGGTGCGCATGTGGTGGTGGTGGACGTGGTGCAGGAAAAGCTGGACCATGCGCTGTCGCTTGGCATGGATGCCGCCGTTCTGGCGGGCGAGGATACCGCCGGGCAGATCCGGGAGATCACGGGCGGCGGGGCGCATGTCTCGGTCGAGGCGCTGGGCATTCCGGCCACGGTGAACGCCTCGCTCGAATGCCTGCGCCCGCTCGGGCGGCATGTGCAGGTCGGTCTGCCGACCGGTCACACGGCGCGCATGGATGTGAACATGTCAGCCGTCTATCAGGGCAATCTGGCAATGTACGGGACGCGCGGCATGCCATCCTGGCGCTACCCCTCGCTTCTGTCGCTCATCACGTCCGGGCGGGTCGACATGTCTCCGATGATTGCGCGCGAGGTGGCCTTGTCCGATGTGTCCGATGAATTGGCTGCCTTCAACGGCCCGACCCCGCCGGGCGTGGCGATCGTGACCGATTTCGCCCGCTAGGGGATCGGGCGCGACCTGCAGACGGCGTCTGGAAAGTTTCGCCGGAATGTGAAAAACGGACGGCGCAGTGTCCCCAGATTGTGAAGCATGCCCATGAAAGCCGCCGTCCTCGTCTTCCCCGGTTCCAACTGCGACCGTGACCTTGCTGTGGCCTTTCGCGCCGCCGGGTTCGAGACCGAGATGGTCTGGCACAAGGAAACCGAACTGCCTGCCGGAACCGACCTCGTGGGGGTGCCCGGGGGCTTCAGCTATGGCGACTACCTGCGCTGCGGGGCGATTGCCGCACGGTCTCCGATCTCTGCTGCGCTGAAGGCACATGCGGATCGGGGGGGTTATGTGTTCGGGCCCTGCAACGGCTTTCAGATCCTGACCGAGGCGGGGATGCTGCCCGGCGCGCTTTTGCGCAATGCGCGGATGAAATACATCTGCAAGACGGTCGCGCTTCGGGTCGAGGACGCCGAGAGCGCCTTTACCAGCGCCTATTCCGTGGGCGACGTGATCGACATTCCGATCGCGCACCACGAGGGGAACTATACTGCCCCGCCGGAAACGATTGCCCGCCTGACCGGCGAAGGGCGCATCGCCTTCCGCTACGTGGAAACGCCCAACGGTGCGGCGGACGACATTGCCGGGATCCTGAGCCAGAACAAGCGCGTGCTGGGCATGATGCCCCACCCCGAGCGTGCATCGGACCCAGCCCACGGCAATACCGACGGCGCCGCCCTGTTCGCCGGGTTGGCCCGCGCGCTCGTCGAGGCCTGATCGCGTCTCGTCCGGCGGGCGGCGCACCGCCGACGCGCGGCCCCACGCTTGAGGCAGGGTCGGTCGCGCGATAACGCTCTGACATGTGGTGGCGCAGACGCTCAATGGATCAAACGGATGAGAACCGCGGCACCAAGTCCGAACGGGTGCTTCCACGTCTGCCGATGTTGGCCCGGATCATCGTGGCGTCGACCGTCCTCGTGGCGATTGCCGTCGTCTATGTGGCGAATGCCTATCTGACCGAGCGATTCGTCGAGACGACGCGGACGCGGGCAGAGTTGCGCCAATCCCTCTATGCCGGTGCCATCCTGTCGGAGTTGCAGCGCAATTCCGTCGTGCCGCTTCTGCTGGCACGGGACCAGACGCTGATCTCGGCGCTGAACGTGCGGGATTTCTCGGCATCCTCTCAGCGGCTGATCTCCTACGTGGATGAGATCGGGGCGGCCTCCATCCGATTGATGGACATGGATGGACGCACGGTGGCCGCGACGGATCGCACGCAACTGGGCACGCTGCACCGCGAAACGCCTTTCTTTACCGAGGCCGTGGATACCACGGACACTGTCTTCACCCTCGCGCCCGATGCGGCCGGGGCCTATGTCGCAAGCTTCAGCCGCCTGGTCCGGGATGGCACGACGCCGCTGGGCGTTCTGCAGGTGCAGGTCGACCTTGCCCAATTCGAAAGCCGGTGGCGCGGCACGACGGCGGCCGTCGCCGTCACCGACGCGGGGGGGACCGTCATCCTGTCGACGGAACCGCGGTGGCGCGGCAAGCCGCTGGATCAGGCGTTGCAGACGATGTCGGTGCCCTCCGCCCTGGAACGGGCGCTGGCGACGACGGGCGCATTCGGGCCTGACACGGATGACGGGTATTTTTCGGGCGCGGCCTTGATGCAGATGGAGGCACGGGTGCCTTTCCGGGGCTGGCGCCTCGTAAGTTTCACCAGCTACGAATCCGTGCGCGAACGCGTCAACGGCGTTCTGGCCCTGATCATCATGGGCTTTGCCCTGCTTCTGGCGCTCGGGTTCTACCTGCTCAATCGCCGATCCACCCTTCGGTCCCTGCTGTTTCAACGCGAATCCGTCGCGCTGCGCCGGTTGAACGACCGCCTCAGCCGGGAAGTTGCCGAGCGAAAGCGCGTGCAGCTTGAACTGAAGGAAACGGAGCAGAGCCTTGCACAGTCGTCCAAACTTGCCGCACTGGGCGAGATGTCCGCGGCCGTAAGTCATGAGTTGAACCAACCGCTTGCGGCGATGAAGACCTATCTGGCCGGCGCGCGCCTTTTGCTGGATCGACGTCGCCCCGAAGAAGCGCTGTCCAGCTTTCAGAGGATCGACGATCTGATCGACCGGATGGGCGCGATCACCCGTCAGCTGAAGTCCTATGCCCGCAAGGGGGGCGAAGCCTTCGAGGAGGTGGATGTCAGGCAGGCGGTGTCCGCCGCACTGACCCTGATGGAGCCGCAGTTGCGCCAGCACAAGGTGCGCCTGACGCAGGCCCTGCCGGAACAGCCCGTCCTTGTCATGGCCGACCGCCTGCGGCTGGAACAGGTGATCATCAACCTCGTGCGGAATGCGCTCGATGCGATGAACGACGTGGATGACCCGGAACTGGATATCCTGGTAACCTCGGGCGAGGAGGTCGTGATCGCCGTCCGCGATTCCGGCCACGGGATCGAGGCGCCGGAGCAGTTGTTCGAACCCTTCTACACGACCAAGAAACCGGGCGAGGGTGTCGGCCTCGGGCTGGCCATCAGTTCGGGCATCGTATCGAACCTCGGCGGGCGGTTGACCGCCCGCAATGGCGAAACCGGGGGGGCGGTGTTTGAAGTTCGCCTGCCGACGTTGGAAACACGGCTCGACGCAGCCGAATAAGGAAGACCCCCATGGCCGAACAGGCACGGATCGCCATCGTTGACGACGAACAGGACATGCGGCAGTCGATCAGCCAGTGGCTGGCCCTGTCCGGGTTCGCGACCGAAACCTATGCCAGCGCGGAAGAGGCGTTGAAGAAGGTGACCCCCGATTTTCCCGGCGTCGTCATCAGCGATATCCGCATGCCGGGCATGGATGGCATGCAGTTTCTCAAGCGCTTGATGAGTGCGGACAGCAGCCTGCCGGTCATCATGATCACGGGGCACGGCGATGTTCCCATGGCCGTCGAGGCGATGCGCCTCGGTGCCTATGATTTCATGGAAAAACCGTTCAACCCCGACCGCCTGACCGAACTGGCCCGGCGCGCCGCGCAGACGCGCAAGCTGACCCTCGACAACCGCGCTCTGCGGCGCGAACTCTCGGACGGGACCGTTCTGATGCGCAAGCTGATCGGCACGTCGCCCGCGATGGAACGCCTGCGCGAGGATATTCTCGATCTGGGGCAGGCCGATACGCATGTCCTGATCGATGGCGAAACCGGGACCGGCAAGACCCTGGTGGCCCATGCCCTGCATGCGGTCGGCCCGCGGCAGGGCAAGACATTTGCGATGACGTCCTGCGCCGCACTGGGAGAGGAGGAGCTGGGCGCCAAGCTGTTCGGCCCGGTGACCGAAGGTGGCCTGCCGCTTGTCGAAGAGGCACGCGGCGGCACGCTGGTCCTCGAAGATATCGAGAGCCTGCCCGCCGCGCTGCAGGCGCGTCTTCTGACGTTCATCAACGAACAGGGGACCCCGGCGGAAACCCGCATCGTGGCGATCTGCAATGCCTCCGACCCGGATCGGACATGCGAGGCGGCGCTGCGGTCGGATCTGTTCTTCCGGTTGGCCGCCATGAAGCTGGTCCTGCCGCCCCTGCGCAACCGGGGTGAGGATGTCCTGACCCTGTTCACCCATTTCGCCGAGGCATTCGGCGAGGAATACGGCGCGACCCCGCCGCAACTGTCGGCGCAGGAGGCGGCGCAACTGTTGCAGGCCCCTTGGCCCGGCAACGTGCGTCAGCTGATCAACCTGGCCGAACGCGCCGTTCTGCAACAGCGGCGGGGGACGGGATCGATCGCCTCGCTGCTGATGTCCGACACGCAGGAGCAGGGTGAGACCATTCAGGTCACGACCGAGGGCAAGCCGTTGAAGGAATACGTCGAGGCGTTCGAGCGGATGCTGATCGACAACACGATGCGCCGCCACCGCGGGTCCATCGCTGCGGTGATGGAGGAGTTGTCCCTGCCGCGCCGGACACTGAACGAAAAGATGGCCAAGTACGGGCTGAGCCGGTCGAACTACCTGTAAGGGGCGTCGACCCGGCGCCAGTGATCGTCATAGGCCGCAGCGATATTGGGGTGGGCGTCGATGAACGCCTGCTCTTCTGGTGTCAGGGTGGTGCGTTTCGCACACGTGAACTTGTCCGCGGCGTTTGCGCGGCGATGCTGATCGATTGATTGGGCCCAGCCGTCGACGTCGGCCAGGTTCAGGGCGTTACCGATACCTGACAGATGCGAGGCGCCATTCGCGGCCATCTGCGGCAACCCGAAGCTGACAAGGGTGATCTCGGGGCAGTCTGCCATCGATCCGGCGTGGACAATGGACTGAATGAACAGGGCCGCGACGTCCTCGATCTTCTGCTCTGGCCAGCGATTCCAGATGGATAGCCAGTGTTCCGGAAAGGGCCGCAGGCAAAAGACGAATGTCATCGGGCCGACGATTCCATGGATGCGGGACCATTGATGCTCGATCCTCGGCAGTTTGAACCCCTCCACGCCGGCCTTGACGCGATCACGGCGCAGGCCCTGTTTCTGAGCACCCCTTACGGCGGCCCAGAAGATGTCGGCTCGGCTGTCCTGCCAATATTTCGCCCCGACGGCGGCCATCTCCGCATCCATCCGGTCGATATAGGCAAGTGTTTCGCGCAGGGCGGCGGCATGCGGCTCCCCTTCGATCGCGACGTCGGGATGCCGGTTCAGGGCATCCGTGACAAACCGGGTTCCCGACCGGGGCGGGCCGCCGACAATGACCGTGCGCGGCGGCGTTCTATCGATCCGAATGCTCATTTTTCATCTCCTAGATCAATCGATCGCGAGAATGAAAGGCGCATTCCGGTTGCTCATGCCCCTGCGGATCGTGTCCCCGCACTCAACAGTTGCACGATGCACCCCTTGCAGATATGCAACAAAGACGGTCGTGCCGCCAATCGGTTGGTGGTCGGGACCGGTTGGATTCTTTCCCGCATGATCGGTGACCCTCAATGTGGTCCACGACATCGGGCTAAGTATGTGGGCTGACTTTTACAGCCCCGAGAGACGCCCGAGCCTTTTGGTGTCGGGCAATGAATGGCCAGCCCCCTGAAATCAGGGGCCGCGGCCGGAGTAACGCGCGATGACGCAGGACAGAACAGCAGGCGACGGGATGCGGCAAAACCGCCCCGCGATGCTGTATGGCTGCCTCGCCCAATCAAGTCAGCCCGCCGATTGCGCCGCCCCAGGGGGGCGAAGGCGCGCGGGCTGCGGAAAGCAACATGGCGAAGAAAATGCTGATCGACGCCACCCACCCGGAAGAGACCCGGGTCGTGGTGGCAGACGGAAACAAGGTCGAGGAATTTGATTTCGAAAGCCTGAACAAGCGACAGCTTGCAGGCAACATCTACCTGGCAAAGGTCACGCGGGTCGAACCGTCGCTTCAGGCGGCATTCGTGGACTATGGCGGCAACCGCCACGGGTTCCTCGCGTTTTCCGAGATTCACCCCGATTACTACCAGATCCCCAAGGCCGACCGCGATGCGTTGCTGGCCGAGGAGCGGGCCTATGCCGAGGCACAGGCCGCCGCGGACGAGGCGTCGGACGCGAAGGCGAGTGGCACGGCCCCGGATGGCGACACGGACGATGCAACCGACGACAAGGCCGAGGAGGCCCCCAAGAAGAGCCGCTCGCGTTCCCGCTCGCGCTCTCGCAAGAAGAAGGTCGAGGTAGACGCCTCGGACGCCGATACCGCTGATGCCGTCGAAACGCAGGCGGACGCCGCGGGCGAAACACAATCCGCGCCCGACGACGCGACCGCCCAGCAGGATACGCCCGAGGATCAGACCGCCCCGGCAGAGCAGGAGGCCGCCTCCGCAGAGGATGCGACGTCCGCGGACGCGAAGCCCTCCGAAGTCGAGGCCCCGGCCGATGTCGTCGTGAGCGGAACGGCCGCCGAGGTTTCCGAAGCCGCCACCACCGACACCGCCACGCCCGAGGACCAGCCGGAGCAGGCCGCGCAATCGGATGACGATGACGGCCCAGTCACCACGATTGCCGAAGATACCGGTCTGGAAGACGAGACCGTCGTGTCGGAGGAACCTTCCAAGGCGCCTGACGAAGACGCGTCGACCCCTTCCACCGACGAGGTCGCGACACCCGCCGAACCGGCAGGGATGGAGACTGTCGACCTCGCGGATGAGACCACCGACACCGCAGAGGCGGCACCGATCGTCGATGAACCTGCGCCCAAGCCGCGGTCCCGTTCGCGCAGCCGGCGCAAGTCGTCGGGCAGCACGGCAAAGACCGACAACGCCGACACCGCAGAGCAGGACACCGGTGTCGAGAAGGACACCACCGTCGAGACAGTCGCCGACCCGGACGATCAGGAAGACATTCGCCCCGTTCGCAAGCCGCGCCCCCGGAAGTACAAGATCCAGGAGGTCGTGAAGGTCCGCCAGATCATGCTGGTGCAGGTCGTCAAGGAGGAGCGTGGCAACAAGGGCGCCGCGCTGACCACGTACCTGTCGCTGGCCGGGCGCTATTGCGTGCTGATGCCGAACACGGCGCGCGGTGGCGGCATCAGCCGCAAGATCACCAATGCCGTCGACCGCAAAAAGCTGAAGGAAATCGCGCAGGAAATCGACGTGCCGCAGGGCGCCGGCCTGATCGTGCGCACGGCGGGCGCCAAGCGCACCAAGACCGAGATCAAGCGCGACTATGAATACCTGCAACGCCAGTGGGAGCAGGTGCGCGAACTGACCCTCAAGTCCATCGCCCCCGCGCCGATCTATGAAGAAGGCAACCTCATCCACCGCTCGATCCGCGATCTGTATTCGCGCGACATCGACGAGGTGATCGTCGAGGGCGAGGCCGGGTATCGCCATGCCAAGGACTACATGAAGCTGATCATGCCGTCCCACGCCAAGAACGTGAAGCATCACCCGGAGGGCGGCCAGCCGCTGTTCGCCCAGCACGGGGTGGAGCAATACCTGTCGTCGATGTTCAACCCGACGGTGCAGCTGAAGTCGGGCGGATATATCGTCATCGGCATCACCGAGGCGCTTGTCGCGATCGACGTGAACTCCGGCAAGTCGACGAAGGAGGGGTCCATCGAGGACACCGCCGTCAAGACCAACCTTGAGGCCGCAGACGAGGTCGCGCGCCAGGCCAAGCTGCGGGATCTGGCCGGTCTGATCGTCATCGACTTCATCGACATGGACGAGCGCAAGAACAACGCCGCCGTCGAGAAGCGGATGAAGGACGCGCTCAAGAACGACCGTGCGCGCATTCAGGTTGGCCGGATCAGCGGTTTTGGCCTGCTGGAAATGTCGCGTCAGCGTTTGCGCCCCGGCATGCTGGAAGCGACGACGCAGGAATGCCCGCATTGCCACGGCACGGGCCTGATCCGGTCGGACGATTCCGTCGCGTTGCAGGTCCTGCGCGCGCTGGAGGAAGAAGGCGTGCGCAAGCGGTCGCGTGAGGTGCTGCTCAAGCTGCCGGTCGATGTCTGCAACTACATCATGAACGACAAGCGCGAACATCTCGCCTCGATCGAGACGCGCTATGGCATGGCCGTGCGCGTGGTGGCCGACGCCGCGCTGATTGCGCCCGATTTCACGATGGAAAAGTTCAAGACCGCAACGCGTCAGGTGCCAAAGCCCGCGTCGCAGGTTGTTGCCATGGATACCTCCTGGACACCGTCGGAGGACGAGGAGGAAGAGGTGATCGAAGCCGAGGTCGTCGAAGAGGCGACCGAAGAGGCAGCGACGCAGACCCCGTCCAAGGACGCGTCCGGCGACGCCGAGGATGGGGCGCCGCGCAAGAAACGCCGTCGTCGGTCACGCCGCCGCAAGTCGGGGTCTGGCGAAGGGAATGGTGACGGGCAGGAAGCGTCCGAAACCGATGCACAGACTGCGGAGCCCGTGTCGGGCGGTGACGCTGCGGCCGAGGAGGCCCCCGCCGACGATGCGCCGAATGCCGAGGCTCCCGCAGCTGATGCTGCGCCGAAGTCCCGGTCGCGTTCCCGGACGCGCAGTCGCTCCAAGAAGGTGACCGACGCGGCATCCGAAGCTGAGCCCACGTCCGAGGCCCAGCCCGAGACGGCAGCAACCGAGGTTGCGGCACCGGAGGCCGATCTCTCCGAAGCGACGGCGCCCGAGGCCGGCAGTGCAGAACCCGAGGCACAGGACGAGACCACGAAGCCGAAGCGGCGTCGCAGCAGGTCGCGCGCCAAGGCCCCGGCAGCAGACGCGGCGGAAACGCCCGTTGTCGACGACGCACCCGTTGCGGAGACGACGAATGCCGAGCCTGTCGTGACGGAGGACGCGCCCGCAGCACCGGAGCCGGAACAGGCACCTGCGGCTGAGGCGAAGCCTGCCAAGCGGACCCGCACGCGGGCCCGTGCACCGGCACCTGTCGCACAGGAAGGACCGTCCGACGCTGTGGAGGCGGCTGCGGAGACGGTTGCGGAGATCGCGCCCGCGCCCGAAGCCGAGACCCCGGCCCCTGAAGGCGCAGCGGCAGAAGCGCCCGTGACGGAACCCGATGCAGGCGCAGCTGACACTGCGACCACGGAAGCCGGGGACGAAACGCCCAAGAAGCGCGGCTGGTGGTCTTTCGGCAGCTGAGTCTTCCGATAGGTCGAACAAAGGAAACGCACCCTTCGCCGGGTGCGTTTTTCTTTTGTGGCCTCGACCGACGCGACGGCATTCTGCCATTTGCACCTGCGCAGGCTTCCCATTCGCACCTTTCCCTGCGCCGTGGGTCTTGGCGTGTCCGATCACCGCCAGGAAATCGGGTTCAACCGCGCATGAAAATCGGACCATCGCAGGGCGTTGACGGGGGCCGCTTGCCCGGTCCATCTGTCCCGGATGCCAGAGTTTGGGGAGCCATCCATGAAAAGCGCACGCCGGGTAACGGGCCACAGCGTTTCATCGCGCAGTCAGGTCGACCCGTTCATCGTGATGGACGTGATGGAGGCCGCCCGCACCGCCGAGGCCGCCGGACGCCACATCGTGCACATGGAGGTCGGCCAACCCGGAACGCCCGCACCCAAGGCCGCGCGCGATGCACTGGCCCGCGCGATGGAGGCGGATGCGCTCGGCTACACGGTTGCTCTGGGCCTGCCGGCACTGCGCGAACGGATCGCCGCGCTTTACAAGGATTGGTATGATATCGACCTCGATCCGGGACGCGTTGTCGTCACCGCCGGATCATCGGCGGCGTTCCTTTTGGCCTTCACGGCCCTCTTCGATGCGGGCGACAAGGTGGGGCTTGGATTGCCGGGCTATCCCTCCTACCGGCAGATCCTCAAGGCGCTGTCGTTGCAGGCCGTCGGGATCGAAACGCGGAACGAAGACCGGTTTCAGCCCGTTGCCGGTGATCTGCCGGGCGATCTGTCCGGCCTGATCGTCGCCTCGCCGTCGAACCCCACCGGCACGATGCTGGACCGTGACAGCATGGCAACCCTGATCAAGGCCTGTCATGCCAATGGCACGGCCTTCATCAGCGACGAGATCTATCACGGGGTGCAATACGCCGGCCGCGCGGTCAGCGCGCTGGAGGTTTCGGACGACGTCTACGTCATCAACTCCTTCTCCAAGTATTTCTCCATGACGGGATGGCGGATCGGCTGGATGGTGGTGCCCCCGGACCATGTCCGCACGATCGAGAGATTGGCGCAGAACATGTTCATCTGCGCCCCCCACGCCAGCCAGATCGCCGCGTTGGGCGCAATGGACGCGACCGAGGAATTGCAAACGAACCTCGGTGTTTATGCCGCAAATCGGCAATTGATGCTGGACGGTCTGCCGAAGGCCGGGTTCGACCGTATCGCGCCGCCGGACGGCGCGTTCTATGTCTATGCAGACGTCTCCGAAATGACCTCGGACTCCGTCGCATTCGCACGCGAGATCCTTGAGAAGGCGGGCGTCGCAGTGACACCGGGGCTTGATTTCGATCCCGTACGCGGGGGGCAAACCCTTCGCTTCAGCTATGCGCGCGCGACGCAGGATATCGTGCTGGGTCTTGAGCGGCTGCAGGAGTTCATGGCTACGCGATGATACGGGCGCTTTTCCTTCTGATGTGTTTCAGCCTGCCATCGCAGGCGCAGGACTTCCGCGCGCTCGCCGTGCCCGACGCCGCGCAGACGGTTATCGAGGATGTCCGGCGGGGCGGTCTGTCACTGGATCTGCCGATCAGTCAGGCGGTGCCGTGGCGCGTGTTTCTGCGCAGCGATCCGTGGCGCCTGATCCTTGATACATCAGAGGTCGACTGGTCCGCCCTTGATGCGACCGCGATCGACGGCGACCGTGCGACCGGCCTGCGGTCGGGGCGTGTGCACCCCGGATGGTCGCGTCTGGTCGTGGACCTGATGGGGCCGATGCAACTGGATCGCGCATGGATGGAAACGGGGCAGGGCGCCCGCATCCGGATCGTCCTGACGGAAGGGGCGGGAACGCCCGGTCCCCTGATCGCGCAGGGTTGGGACAGGATCGCGCCGCCCGATATCGCCACGGGCCGCACGCGGCAGACGGGGGACCGGCCATTGGTCATCGCCCTTGATCCCGGACATGGGGGCATCGATCCCGGGGCCGAACGCGCGGGTCTGACCGAAGCGGACCTGATGCTGCGGTTCGCACGCGAACTGGCCGAGGTTCTGCGCCGGGCCGGCCACACGGTCGTTCTGACCCGCGACGGGGACAGCTTTCTTTCGCTACGGGGGCGGGCGAGTGTTGCGCGCGCAGCCGGTGCCGACCTGATGATTTCGCTGCACGCGGATGCGCTGGACGGGGGCGGGGCACAGGGCGCGACGGTCTATACCCTGTCGGAGGAAGCATCGGATGCGATGTCCGCCGAACTGGCCGCGCGACTGGGCCGCGACGACTTGCTGCTGGGGCTGGAACTCAGCGATCCGGGTGACGAGGTGGCGCAGGTCCTGATCGATCTGGCGCGCGCCGAAACCGCGCCACGGGCCGCGGCCCTTGCCGACGCACTGGTCGCCGGCTTGAACGGTGCGGGCCTGCGCCTGCACAAGCGGCCCCGGCTGCGCGCCGGTTTCACGGTCCTGAAAGCACCCGACATTCCTTCCGTCCTTCTGGAGCTTGGTTTCATGTCGAACGGTACGGACCTTGCGAACCTGACGGCCCCGGCGTGGCGTGCGCGCATGGCGGCGGCCATCGCGAATGCGATCGAGGCATGGGCCGTCGATGACGCTGCGGAAGCGTTGCGTCTGCGGCGCTAGGCCCGCGCGAAACATCGCCACAGGGGCGGCCACCGCTTTGACGTCAATGCGCGCCTTACGTATATCTGCCCCTGCAGGTGACGCGAGGGGCGGACAATGAATTTCAAGGCGATGTCTACATCGGGCGCAGGTGCCGTGGCCCGAGGGCTGCATGGCACGTTGATGTTCGTCCTGTCCGCAATCGGCGGGCTGTTCTCCGCCGTGACCCTTGGCGTGATCGCGGCGGCTTTGACGGTCGGCGCGATCCTGTGGATGTACGGCCGGGACCTTCCCAACCACGAACAGCTTGCGCAATACACGCCCCCGACGATCAGCCGGATCTATTCTGGCGAGGGGCGTCTGATGGATGAATTCGCACGCGAGCGTCGCCTGTTCGCCCCGGCTTCCGAGATCCCCGATCTGGTGAAGCACGCGTTCATTTCCGCCGAGGACAAGAACTTCTACCTGCACGCAGGCTATGACCCGATGGGCATGGTCGCGGCCGCTGTGACCGCCGCGCAGGGCGGGCGTCTGCGGGGGGCTTCGACCATCACGCAGCAGGTGATGAAGAACTTCCTTCTGTCCTCCGACCGCTCGGCCGAGCGGAAGGTCAAGGAAATCATCCTTGCGTCCCGCATCGAGGAGACGCTCGACAAGGAAGGCATTCTCGAACTCTACCTGAACGAGATCTTCCTCGGGCAGAACAGCTATGGCGTGGCCGCAGCGGCGCAGACCTACTTCAACAAGACCCTCTCGCAACTGACGCTGGAGGAGGCGGCCTATCTCGCCATCCTGCCGAAGGCGCCCAGCAACTATCACCCTGTCCGTCAGGCCGAGGTCGCCATCGACCGCCGCAACTTCGTTCTGCGCGAGATGTTCGAGAACGGGTATATCACCCGCGCCGAAATGCAGGAGGCACAGTCCAAGCCGCTTCTGACCGTGCAATCCGGGCACTACGCGCCCTTCCGCGCCGCCCTGCCGCCGCGCGACTATTTCACCGACGAGATCCGCCGCCAGCTGAGCCAGGACTTCGGCGAGGAGGAGTTCTTCACGCAGGGCTTCACGGTGCGCGCGACCATCGACGCCGATATGCAGAAGGTCGCCGCCCGCGCCCTGCAGCGTGCGCTTGAAAAGTTCGACCGCAATTCCGGCATCTGGCGCGGCACCGAAAAGACGATCCCGGTCGAGACGCTGTCGGACGAGGACGCGTGGCGCACCGCGCTGGCCAACACGGACGTCAGCCGTGATGTCGAACTGGACAGCAGATGGCACGTGGCCGTCGTGATGGAGATCGCGGATCAATCCCTGACCCTCGGGGTCGAGGATGTCGCCGAACGTGTCAGCGTGCCGCGCAACGACATCGCGTGGATGCGCGGCAACTTCTTCGACAACTTCGAGCCCGGCGATGTCGTGCATGTCCGCCGCATGACCGAGGACAGCACCGGCAACCTGATCCGGTGGTCCCTGCGTCAGATCCCCGAAGTGCAGGGCGGTTTCATGGCGATGGACGTCAATACCGGCCGTGTCCTCGCGATGCAGGGTGGCTTTTCCTATCAGGACAGCGTGTTCAACCGCGCGACGCAGGCGACGCGCCAGCCGGGTTCCAGCTTCAAGCCTTTCGTCTATGCCGCAGCCCTCGACAGTGGCTATCAACCCAATACCATCGTCGTGGACGCCCCGATCGAAATCGTGTCGGGCGGGGAAATCTGGCGCCCGACAAATGCGTCGAACCGTTTTTACGGCCCGTCCCCCCTGCGCACCGGTATCGAACGGTCGCGGAACCTGATGACCGTGCGCCTTGCACAGGACGTGGGCATGGACGTCATCGGTCGCTACGCGGAGCGGTTCGGCGTCTATGACGACATGCCGGAACTTTTGGCGAACTCGCTGGGAAGTCAGGAAACCACGCTCTACAAGATGGTCAGCGCCTACGCGATGTTCGCCAACGGTGGCGAGCGGGTGGAGCCGACCCTGGTGGACCGCATTCAGGACCGCTACGGCCGCACCGTCTATCGCCACGACCAGCGGTCCTGCACCGACTGCGAACAATTCGCCTCCCTCTCCGAAGGTTATGGCCCCCGCATCGTGACGAACCGCGAACAGGTGATGGATCCGATCACCGCCTATCAGCTGACGTCGATGATGAAGGGCGTCGTCGATCGCGGCACTGCCTCCAGCACCGTGAACCTGCCGGTTCCGATCGCGGGCAAGACCGGCACGACGAACGATGCAAAGGACGTCTGGTTCGTCGGCTTTTCGTCGACCATCGTGGCAGGGTGCTACATCGGCCATGACCGTCCGCGCAGCATGGGACGCGGCGCCTCGGGCGGTGGTATGTGCGGCCCGGTGTTCAACGAATTCATGCGCGAAGCGATCAAGGAATATGGCGGCGGCCCGTTCGAAGTTCCGCCCGGCGGCTATTTCGTCAAGATCGACCGCTATACCGGTGCGCGCCTGCCGGATGATGCGACCGGCGAACATGTCGTTGCCGAATACTTCCGCGATGGCGACGACCCGTTCCTGGGCATCGGCGGCGGCGCGATCATCGATGGTGGCTTTGCCATGGCCGGGGATCTGCCGCTGTTCGGGCGCGGGGAGACGGATGGCGGCGAGGAATCCGTCGCGCGCGAGGTCGAGACATCGACCGGACGCAAGGTCGTCGTCCCGGCGCGGGCGACATTCGGGGCGCTGTCGTCCGGCGGCCTCTACTGACCTGACCGCCTGTCCTTTGCGACCTGCCCCGACCGACCGCTTGCCGCGCGCCGGGGCAGGGTTTAGGTGAGGCAACGCTATTCCCTCCGGAGGTCCCGATGCGCGCAGAAGTCCAGAACCATGTCGATGCCATCGCCAAGTCCGTGGCCCTGCTCAAGCGGCGCCTCGACTGGGAAACGGCGCCGCACCGGTTGGAAGAATTCAACGCGATGATCGAGGACCCCACCCTGTGGGACAATCCCGATCGGGCGCAGGCGATGATGCGGGACCGTCAGGCCCTGATGGATTCGATCGACGGGATCACCGCGTTGGAGCGGGACACGGCCGACAACCTCGAGATGATCGAAATGGGCGAGATGGAAGAGGATGCGGAAATCGTATCCGAGGCCGAAGCCGCCATCGCCAAGCTGGTCGAAGTCGCCGCCGAGAAGGAGCTGGAGGCCCTGCTGGACGGTGAGGCCGATGGCAATGATACTTTCCTTGAGATCAATTCCGGTGCGGGTGGCACGGAAAGCTGCGACTGGGCCTCGATGCTGGCCCGGATGTACGTCCGCTGGGCCGAGAAGCGGGGCTATACCGTAGAGCTTCAGTCCACCACACCGGGGGAAGAGGCGGGCATTAAAAGCGCCGCCTACAAGATCAGCGGCAAGAACGCCTATGGCTGGCTCAAGTCGGAATCGGGCGTCCACCGTCTGGTGCGCATCTCGCCCTACGACAGCAGTGCGCGGCGCCATACCTCGTTCTGCTCCGTCTGGGTCTATCCCGTCGTCGATGACAACATCGAGATCGAAGTGCAGCCCAACGATATCCGTATCGATACCTACCGGTCGTCCGGCGCGGGTGGACAGCACGTCAACACGACCGACTCGGCGGTGCGGATCACCCACCTGCCGACGAACATCGTCGTTACCTCGTCCGAGAAATCGCAGCACCAGAACCGCGACATCGCGATGAAGGCGCTGAAATCGCGGCTCTACCAGATGGAGCTGGATCGCCGGAACGCGGATATCAACGCGGCGCACGAGGCGAAGGGCGATGCGGGGTGGGGCAACCAGATCCGGTCCTATGTCCTGCAACCCTACCAGATGGTGAAGGACCTGCGCACGGGGTTCGAGACGTCCGATACCAGCGGCGTTCTGGATGGGGCGCTGGATGGGATCATGGCGTCTGTCCTGGCCTCCGACGCGTCGGGCAAGTCCCGGTCCGAAGCCGGCGGCTAAGCGCGCAACGCGATATCCTGCAGGTGCCGCGCGGCGATCGCGGCGCCGTCCTCCTCCGTGATGGTATCCGCAAGGGCCGCGGCTTTTGCGTAGTCGAACCTGTTCAGCAGACTGCCAAGCTCCGCGGCGCCGCGTTGCCCGGTAAAGGCCGCGATTGGAATGACTTCGGCCAGACCGGCGCGCTTCACGCGCATTGCATTGTCCGGTTGGTCCCCCCCGACGGGAAGGATGAGTTGCGGGCGCCCCGCGCGCATGGCTTCGGCCGTGCTGCCGATCCCGCCATGGTGCACGACCGCCGCCGCCATCGGGAACAGGGGCGCATGCGCCGCATAGGGCAGGGCGAGGATATCCAGCCCTTGCGGAACCTCGGCGGCACCATGCAACAGAACCGCGCGCAGCCCCATTTGTCGCGCCATGTCGATGGCCTGACGCCAGAAATTCTCTCGCCCCAGACGTTGCGCAATCGAGCCGAGCGTGACCACGAGGGGGGGCGGGCCCTCTGCAATCCAACCGACGACCTCAGCCGGCAGATCGCCTTCGGGGGCCGGTGGGAACCCGACAAGATGCAGACCCTCGGGCGCATCCTTTGGCTTTGGCGCGAAGTGTTCGGACCACAGGCCAAGCCGCACCGGCATCGTCGCGTCGTGGTCGAGGATCGGAGTGGCGCGTTGCCTGTTCAGGCCCAGATCCCGCCGCACGCGCGAAAGCTGCCGCCCGTGGCGCAGGCGGAAGACACCGTGCACGGCGCCTATGAACGCCCGGTTCCACAAATGTGCAAGGGGGCCAGTCCGGTCGTGCAGGGCAAACCGGTGGGCGTGACCGTGTGCGGGATCCTCGGCCGACATCAGCATCATGGGCTGCAGGATCAGGGGCACGAAGGGCAGATCCGTCATCTCGGCCGCAAGGGCCGCGCCCAAAGCGAAACTCGTGCCGGCAACGCAGGTTGCACCGTCACACAATGTGGCAATCGTGCGCGCCATGTCGGGTAGCAGCGGCATCAGGGCCTGCGATATCAAAGGCCCCGGATCTTGTAGGACGGAGGCCGCGACCTCGTCCCGCGACATGCCCAGTGCGGCACAGACGTCTGCCTGACTGGGGCCGACCGGTGTCGCCAGAAGACCCCAGCGCCGTGCTATGTCACAATCCTCGGGTGTCAGCGCGAGGCGCACCTCCGTTCCGCGATCTTCCAGGGCACGCGCAATCGACAGGACCGGATAGAGATCGCCGAGCGAGCCGATGGTTGAGAGCACGACGGCAGACCGGCTGCTGCTCGGAATCCGTCCCTCCAGCCCCGGAAGACGAGAAACCCCGCTCCATTGCGGGGGCGGGGTTCGGTCGTTCACCATGTCTGTCCGACGATCAGCTTTGCGGCGTCTCGGGTTTGGACGCGGGGGCGGCTGCCTTTGCGGCGCCGCTGCCTTTTCCGCCGCCAAGCGGATCGTCCTGACGCTGAACCGCGCCTTCGAAATGCGCACCCGATTCGATGGCAATGGTCTTGTGGATGATGTCACCCTCGACCCGTGCGGTCGACGTCAGGCGGACCTTCAGGCCACGCACGCGACCGATGACCCGACCGTTGACGACAATGTCATCTGCAACGACTTCACCGCGCACGACGGCGCCTTCACCGACGGTCAGCAGGTGGGCCTGGATGTTGCCCTCGATCTCGCCTTCGACCTGAATGTCGCCGGTCGTGCGGATGTCGCCCTTGATCATCAGGTCGGACGACAGGGTCGACGGAGCGACCTTGGGCTTCATCGCCGAAGGACCGGCGCCCAGTTCCAGGCCTGCGGGCTTGGACGGGGGCGTGGCAGGTGCCGTCTGGGCGGGGGCGCCCGGCTGTTTCGGTTTGTCGGCGTCGCCGCCGGGCTGGTTCAGCTTCGATTTAGAAAACATCCTGACCTGCATTTAGGAAGGTGGTTGGGTTCAAGGCGCGACCGCCCCGACGAATCTCGTAGTGCAGATGCACACCGGTTGAACGTCCGGTCGTTCCCATACCACCGATCCGCTGTCCGCGCGAGACCCTTTGGCCAACGCTGACATTGATGGAGTTGAGATGGGCGAACCGGGTTTCGAAACCGAGAGGGTGTTCGATCTTCACAAGCTTGCCGTAACCGGACTGCCACCCGGCATGGGTGACCACACCGGCGGCCGTTGCACGGATCTCGGACCCGCGCGGACCGGCGAAATCGATCCCGGAATGCATGCGCCCCCAGCGCGGACCGAAACCGGACGTGCGCCGGTGGGGGCCGGGAACGGGATGGGCCAGAGGCAGGCTTTCGGCGGCGATGCGATAGAGGTCGACCTCCTCCAGCTTGCCCAACAGGCGGTTGGCCCGCTGCGTGTCCAGATCCGGCACGCCTTCGGGATTGCCACGCGTCGAAATGGTCACGGACTCGAGCGGGCCACCGCGCCCGGAGTAGCCCCGGCGAACCTGTTCCAGAATGGCGTCGGTCGAAATCCCGGACCGTTCGAAAACCTTGCGCAGCGGGTCGAGCGATACTTCGACGGCCTCTTCGAGGCGGCCGAAGATGCGATCGTTCCGTTCGGCGACGACTTCGGCCATGGCCTCCATCCGGTCGATCTCGGCGTCTGCGCCCTCGGCCACGACGACGGCCTCGTCACGCTGCAACGCGGTCGCGTCCAGAACCTCGGACAGGGCGGCCGCGGTCGCGGCGGCGTCGGCATGCAGACGTTCGGCCAGGGCTGCGGCTTCGGGGGCGTTTTCCAGTTGTGCCACCGCAGTCGCCCGCTCCCGCCGGGCTTCATCGCGTTCGGCGACGGTGCGGCGCAGGGTCTGCTGGATGACTTCGATACCGGTCTCCAGCTCCCGCGTCCGCTGTTCGGCGTCGAGAAGTTGCTCCTGCATCTTCGACACTTCGGCCAGCGCGGTGTAGAACCGCTCCAACGCCTGTTCGGCCTCGCGGGTGCGGCTGTCCCGCTCCGTGCTCAGCGCCTCCAGACGGTTTTCATAGGCCAACTGCGCGCGCGCGGTCTGTTCGCGCGACGAGTTGGAGGTAATCGCCCCGATCAGGAAGAAGGACGTCACGATCACGGTCCAGCCCAGCAGGACGGCACCGCCTGCAAGAATCCCGGCTTGCGTGGATGGACGCATGCGCACGAAACGCGTGCCTTCGTCGGATTTCAGGAAAAGTCTCTGTTCGGGCAAATGACGCTCTAGGCGCGCATTTACCTTGTCAGACAGGCGTTGTTTCACGTCCCGTCTCCCCCGTCCATTAGGTCACGCGACCGACGTTGTGCCGTGCCGCGCGAAGTTCCGATCCCCCGCCTTGGCTTCCCTCCAAGACAATTATGTGGGGTTTTTAGGCGGCGTGCCTAAATTGGGCAACCATTCTTACCGATCGCCCCGGAAGGGGGGTGAATTTGCGCAGATTCTCGCCTGTCATCTATAGTGGCGCGCGTCATGCCCCCTCGGTCAGGGGCCAGTAGAAGTCTGGCGGAATTCCGGCCTCGGCGCGTTTTTCCTCGTTGAACGGGGGCTTTAGCGGGCCACGGAAATACTTGCGGACAAGGTCGTGGAATACCCCGGTAGGATCGAGATCATGGCGCCCGCACAGGAAATGGAACCACTTGCTGCCATAGGCAACGTGCGACACTTCCTCGGCGTAGATGGTCTCCAACGCGGCGACGGCGGCCGTCGCCTTTGCCTTTCGGAAGATGTCGATCATCCCCGGCGTCACGTCGAGGCCGCGCGCCTCGAGGACCATCGGAACGACGGCAAGGCGACCCATCAGGTCGTCGGCCGTGTCTTCGGCGGCGCGCCACATGCCCGCATGTGCGGGCAGTGCGCCGTAGAAGCTTCCGACGTCTTCGAGGCAATCGGCCATCAGGTTGAAGTGCTTCGATTCCTCGTCTGCGGCCTTGACCCAATCGTCATAGAACCCGGTCGGCAGCGGCGTGTCCGAGAACCGCGCGATGATGTCCCAATGCAGGTCTACGGCGTTCAGTTCGATATGGGCGACGGCATGCAGCAGGGCGATGCGTCCCTCGGGCGTTCCGGGCTTGCGGCGCGGCACGTCGCGCGGTGCGACAAGGTCGGGGGCCGCGGGTCGCGCCGGACGGTCCGGCGGCGCGGCTGTGCCGATCTCGGGTGTCTCGCCTGCCGCACGCGCCGCGCGCCATGTGGCGGCGTGCTGTCGGGACAGGGCCGTCTTGGCGCGACCGTCCGCGGTCGTCAGGATGTCGACGGCCATCTGTGCCAGAGGTGTCATCGACCGATCATCCCCTGACCGCGTCCAGCACGGCATCCGCATGGCCGGGCACCTTCACCTTGCGCCAGACCTTGGCGATCCGGCCTTCTGCATCGATCAGGAACGTGGCCCGTTCGATCCCCATGTATTTCTTGCCATACATGTTCTTCTCGACCCAAACGCCGTAGTCCTCGCAGGTCGTGCCGTTCTCGTCGGACACGAGGATGATGCCCAACTCGTGCTTGGCAACGAACTTGTCATGCTTGGCAACGCTGTCCTTCGACACGCCGACGATCACGGCACCCGCGTCCTCGAACGCAGCGGCCTGTTCGGTGAAGGCGATCGCTTCCTTGGTGCAGCCGGGGGTATCGTCCTTGGGATAGAAATAGAGGACGACCTGTTTGCCACGAAGGCTGCTCAGGCTGAGGTCTTCGCCGCCATCGCGGGGCAGGGTGAAATCGGGGGCGGTCTGCCCTTCGGTCGGTGCGTCTGTCATGGCGAACTCCTGTTCATCTGCGGGGCGGTCACCTGCGGGACTTGGAACCCGACCCGGGGCGGGTCAAGGTGAATGCGATGAAACCCCGCCCGTCAGAGGTGCCAATGGCCGACCAGACCGAAAGCCCGCGATCGCACGGCCGCCGCCGGTGGTTCGGGCGTGTGGCCAAAGGTATCGGTATCCTTGCCCTTGTGATCGCGGCGCTGGCCGTCGGCACGGCCTACCGTCTGACACGTGGACCACTGGCCTTGCCCGATTGGGCCGTCGACAGGGTGGAGGCGCGGATCAATGCGGGCGTCGCCCCCGCGTCCGCGACGATATCGGATGTTCTGCTGGACTATGATCTGGCGTCCCAAGGCCTGCAACTGCGGGTGCGGGGCGCCGCACTTTCGGACGCGCAGACCGAAATGCTGGCCCTGCCCGAGGCGCGTATCACGTTGGATGCCGGGAACCTCCTGCGGGGCCGCCTGCGCCCCAGAGAGGTTGATTTCGATGGTCTTGCCCTGAACGTCACGCGCGATGCGGACGGGCGCATCGGCTTGTTGCTGGGCCAGCGCGGAAACGGTCGCCTGCCACGCGATCCGGCAGAGTTGCTGGCGGCATTGGACAACATTCTCGCCGCGCCGATGGTTGCCGGTATCGGGTCGGTCAGGATGAACGGCCTGACGCTGCGGCTGTCAGACGCGATCACCGGCATCAAGCAGGATGTCCGCAACGGACAGATCACGGTTGCACGGCAGGATGATGGCGTGCGCCTGACGCTGTCGATGCGGTTGCCCGTCGGGGCAGGGCAGGCATCGAGCCTTGCCGTGACACTGACGCGTGGCAGCGCGGGCACCGGGGCGCAGGCGACGGTGGCCCTCGTGGATGTTCCGCTGGCCTATCTTGCCGAAAGTGCGCCACAGGTTCCCGCACTGGCCCTTGCCACGGGGGCGGTGTCTGTCACCGCATCGATGGCCTTGGCCGAAGACGGCTCCCCCGGCACGTTGGCCGGTCAGGTGACCACCCGCAACCTGCGCGCCGTGGACAGCCCGCTTCTGTCTTTCGACCGCACGACGCTGCGCTTTGCGTGGTTGCCCGGCACGGGGCGCGTCGCCTTGCAGGAGGTGTCCGCCAGTTCGGATGCGATGGCGTTGCAAGCCAGCGGTCAGATCCTGATCCCCGAAGGGATCACGGGCCCCCTCCAGATGCAGATGCTGTTCGACGACACGATCTTCGATCCGGACGGGATGTTCGAACGGCGCATCGCATTCGACAGCGGCGTGATCGAGGCTCGTCTGACGCAATCGCCGCTGGCCCTGGACCTTGGTCAGGCGATGGTGACGGGACCGTCCGGAACGGCGCGTCTGTCGGGTCAGCTTGCCTTCGCCCCCGAGGGTCTGGATGGCGGCCTGACGCTGGACGTGCCGGACATGCCGGTCGAGGACGTCAAGGCGCTCTGGCCCGACGGCTTGCAGTTGCAAGCGCGAAATTGGGTGTTCAACAACATGATCGGCGGAACCGCCCACAACCTCAGCGCCGCTTTGCGCCTTGCGCCGGGAAGGGCGCCCGAGGTTCTGGCAAACTTCGACTTCGATGGCGGACAGGTCCGCTACATGCGGTTCATGCCACCGGCCGAAAACGCCCGAGGGGCCGCGCAATTCGACGGGCGTCGCCTGGCGCTGCGCGTGGATGGGGCCACCGTGCCGGCCATCGGGCCGGGGCAGACGGCGACGCCGGATACCCCACGCCTGCGCATCGGTGGAACGCAGTTCACGATACCCGACACCACGGAACGCCCGATCCGCGGCGCGTTGTCCCTGCAGGCCGAGGGGGATCTTGGCGACGTCTTGACCCTGCTTGACAACCGTCCCCTGCGCATCCTGCAAAGGCTGAACAAGGATCGCGATTTCCTGACCGGGACGGGGACCGCGCAGGTCGAGGTGTCGTTGCCCCTGCGCAAGGGGAACGCCCCGGCCGATATCGATTGGCGCGTCATGGCAACCCTGCGCGATGTGGCCAGCGACAAGATCGTATCGGGTCGCACCATTCTGGCAGAGCGATTGAACCTGACCGTATCCCCCGAGGCGGTCGAGGTTTCGGGGGCCATGACATTCGACGGGATCCCGTTTGACGGGGGCTGGCGTCAGGCCCTCCCCCCGCGCGGGACCGAGGCGATCGATCCCGATGCGCCGCCACCGCCACCGGTTCCCCTGCCCGAGGCAGGGCGGGTCGTGGGCACCGCGCAGGTATCGCCCGACGATCTGGCGCGGCTGGGCATCAACCTTGCCGCGCTGGACCTGTCGGGCCGCACGCCGGTCGACGTCTCCGTCAGTTTGCCGCAAGGGCAGGCGCCCGAAGTACAGATCAGCAGCCGCCTGCGCGGGATGTCCATCGCGCTTCCGGCGATCTCGTGGTCGAAACCGGCAAATCGCGATGCGGATCTTGCGCTGACCGCGCGGCTTGGCGCGACGCCGGAGGTGACGTCCATCTCCGTCGATGCGCCGGGTCTGGCCGCGTCGGGCAATATCCGGTTCCGCGACGGTGGGGGGCTGGATCGCGCGACCTTCGATCAGGTCGATACGGGGTGGTTCCGTGGGCCATTGGTCCTTCGCGGGCGGGGTCCGGGGTCGGCTCCCGCGATCTCCATCGGTGGGGGGACAGCCGACCTCAGGCGCGCGCTTCTGGGGCGGGGCGCGGGCGGCTCCGGCGGATCGGGCAGTCCGCTGACGATTGCATTGCACCGCCTGACGGTGACCGACGGCATCGCCCTGACCGACCTTCGCGCAAACCTTGCCTCCGGTGCGGGGCAATTCACGGGCCGCCTGAACGGCGGCTCCGCCGTCGAAGGGG
Organism: Jannaschia sp. 2305UL9-9; assembly: GCF_041403465.1. Lineage (NCBI taxonomy): Bacteria > Pseudomonadati > Pseudomonadota > Alphaproteobacteria > Rhodobacterales > Roseobacteraceae > Jannaschia > Jannaschia sp. 2305UL9-9. The sequence continues at coordinate 876,808 of NZ_JBGEHM010000001.1, read as the reverse complement.
TCCTGGTGCCGACGGGGGGCGGGACGCGGGTGCAGATCCGGGGCGCGGACGCCGGGGGGGTTCTGCGATCCTCGGGGCTGTTCAAAGACGCGCGGGGCGGGGTGATCCAACTGACGCTGCAACCGACCGGGCAGACGGGAACATATGACGGTGCCCTTCGGATCAGCGATCTGCGCGTGCGCAACGCCCCGGCGCTGGCCTCCCTGCTGCAAGCCCTGTCGGTTGTCGGGATCCTCGAACAGCTGGACGGGGACGGCCTGTCGTTTCAGAGCGTAGAGAGCGATTTCACCCTGCGACCGGGGGACATCCGCATCGGGCGGGCCAGCGCCGTTGGCCCCAGCATGTCGATCACGGCGGACGGCATCTATGACCTTGGGTCCAGAACGATGGACATGCAGGGCGTCATCTCGCCGATCTACCTCGTGAACGGGTTGTTCGGCGGGCTGTTCTCGCGCCGCGACGAAGGCCTGTTCGGCTTTACCTATCGCTTGCAAGGGGCGGCAAGCGATCCGCAGGTATCGGTCAATCCCCTGTCGATCCTGACGCCCGGTATCTTTCGTGACATCTTTCGCAGCCCCCCACCTGACGGGTAAGAGGCTGTCATGAAGCTGAGTGATTTTGATTTCGACCTGCCCGACGACCTGATCGCGACCCGCCCCGCGCGGCCGCGATCCTCGGCGCGCATGATGGTGGTGCAACCCGATACGATCACCGATGCGGTGGTCACGGACCTGACCGAATGGCTGCGGCCCGGCGATCGTCTGGTGCTGAACGACACGCGGGTGATCCCTGCGCGTCTGGACGGTGTCCGCGTGCGTGAGACACGCGACGGGTCTGGTCGCGCGAAATGCGAATTCACCCTGGTCGAGGCATTGCCCGACGGTGCGTGGCGCGCCTTGGGCAAACCCCTGCGCAAGCTGCGCGTCGGGGACAGCGTCACCTTCGGAGACGATGTCACGGCCACCATCACCGACAAGCAGGAAAGCGATGTGACGTTGCAGTTCGGATGCGACGGCAATGACTTGCAGGGCGTTCTTGATGCGATCGGTCAGATGCCCCTGCCGCCTTACATCGCGTCGAAACGCGCGCCCGATGCGCAGGACAAGGACGACTACCAGACGATCTGGGCACGTCACGCCGGTGCGGTCGCGGCCCCCACGGCATCGCTGCATTTCGATGCGCCCCTGCTGGAGGCGCTGCAGGCGCGCGGTGTCGACTTCTCGCAGGTCACCCTGCATGTCGGGGCGGGCACCTTCCTGCCGGTCAAGGTCGACGACGTGACCACCCACAAGATGCACGCGGAATGGGGTGAGGTGACGGCACAGGCCGCCGAGGATATCCGCCGTACCAAGGCCGACGGCGGACGCGTCATTCCGGTCGGCACAACCGCCTTGCGCCTGATCGAGACGGCTGCCCGTGGCGGACAGATCGATCCATACCGGGACGAGACGGACATCTTCATCTATCCGGGGTTCCGTTTCAACGTCGCGGATGGCCTGATCACGAACTTCCACCTGCCGCAGAGCACGCTTCTGATGCTCGTCTCGGCCTTGATGGGGCGCGATCGGATGATGCAGGCCTATGATCATGCCGTTGCCAAGGGCTATCGGTTCTTCAGCTATGGCGATGCGTCGTTGCTGCTGCCATAGCGGCGAACCTGTGGCTTCGCGGAACCTCTGCCTCATCTTGCACTGGCGGACTGCCATGGCGCGACTTGCCGGACCGGGGCCCGAGGCGGCAATCCTCCGCTGACGTCGGATCCCCCGCCTCGCGAACCGCAGGTGCGGGAACGGCGTTCAATCCGCACCGTAAACCGTTGTTATGCCGCCAGAGACGCCGTGCAAGTCGATGGCGTTCGCGGTCCGATGGGCGGTCTTTGTCCTTAAACCTTTTGTGACCTGCTGCCGCATGTCGGATTCGTCCTAGACCTGTGCAGGTGTGGCGCGTAGGCGCGCTTGGATACCCAAGCTCAGGGAGCCTGCCATGCTGACTGTCTTACGTAACTCCTGGGCGCTTCTGTTCGGGATTTCCCTGTTGATGCTGGGCAATGGCATCCAAGGCACCCTGCTGGGTGTGCGTGGCGAGATCGAAGGGTTCTCGACGGGCGCCATGTCGATTGTCATGTCGGGCTATTTCGCGGGCTTCCTGCTCGGCTCGCAGGCCGTGCCCGGCATGATCCGGCGCGTCGGTCACGTGCGTGTCTTCGCGGCGCTGGGGTCGATCGCAAGCGCGGGCCTGATCCTCTATCCGGTGCTGGTCGACCCGATTTCCTGGACGTTGCTGCGCGTGACCTTGGGTTTCTGCTTTTGCGGCGTCTACATCGTTGCCGAAAGCTGGCTGAACAACACGACGACGAACGAAACACGGGGGCGCGCGCTGTCCCTCTATCTGATCGCGCAGATGGTGGGCATCGTCGCGGCACAGGGTGTGTTCGCGCTGGGCGATCCGAGCGATTTCCATCTGTTCATCATCGTGTCCGTCCTCGTCTCGCTTGCATTCGGACCGATCCTTCTGTCCGCCACGCCGGTGCCGCCGTTCGGCACGACCAAGCCGATGTCGCTGGTCACGCTCTACAAGGTGTCTCCGCTTGGGGTGGTGGGCATTTTCATTCTCGGCGCGGTCTTTGCGGCGATGTTCGGAATGGCCGGTGTCTATGGCGCTATCGCGGAGCTGACGACCGCGCAGATCGCGTTGTTCGTGTCGGCGATCTACACGGGCGGCATGTTGCTGCAATATCCGATCGGCTGGCTGTCGGACACCATGGACCGCCGGCAACTGGTCGTGGCCGGTGCGGTGCTGGGCATCCTTGCCTGCATCCTTGGCTATTCCGGCTTTGCAGGGTTCTACGGCCTGCTGGCGGCTGCGTTCCTGATGGGGGGCGTGGCAAACCCGCTGTATGGATTGCTGCTGGCCTATACCAACGACTACCTCGACCCCGATGACATGGCGTCGGCTTCGGCGCGGCTCTTGTTCATCAACGGTCTTGGGGCAATCGGCGGACCGCTCATCACAGGTTGGCTGATGGGGGCAATCGGTCCGGGCGGCTTCTTCGCCTTTGTCGGCCTGCTGATGCTGGCGCTGGGGCTCTATGCGCTGTGGCGGATGACCCGTCGGGCGGCGCATGTTTCGGACGAACAGGCCAGCTATGTCGCGATGGCGCCGTCTGCCGTGACGCCGGTCACGATGACGAATATGGTCGACGAGTGGGAGGATCAGATGTCGCAAGACAGCGAGGAGTCCGCCCCCGCCGCATAGGATGCAACAGGGAGACGCATCATGACTTTCGATCCCGAGGACGTCCTGACCTTCTGGCTGGACGAGGAAGGCCCACAGTCGTGGTACGCCGGTGGCGAGGCGCTGGATGACCGCATACGCAGCCGGTTCGAACCGGCGTGGGAAGCGGCCCGAAAGGGATCCCTGTCGTCATGGCGCAAGCGCGCGCGCAGTGCCTTGGCCCTTCTGCTGCTGACCGATCAGTTTTCGCGCAACATGTTTCGCGGGACCGCCAAGGCCTTTGCAACCGATGCAATCGCGCGCAGCGTCGCGCGGCAGGCGATCGACGCAGGCTTTGACCGGGATATCGCGGAACCTGCACGGCAGTTCTTCTATCTGCCCTTGGAACACTCGGAATCGCTGGCCGATCAGGCACGGGCGGTCCGCCTGATCATGCTGCACATGGACGCGCCCGAAACCTTGCTGCACGCACGGGCCCATCGGGCGATCATCCGACAATTCGGGCGGTTCCCGTTCCGAAACGAAGCTCTGGGACGCGTCACGACCGCGCGGGAGCAGGCGTTCCTTGACGGCGGGGCCTATGGCGCCGTCGTGCGACACCTGCGCGCGGGGTAGGCGGGCCGCGCCTTGCGTCTGGCGGCCCGTGATACCGGGTCGGCCATGCGGCCGCGCGCAGGTGCGGGGCATCGGCCCGGCGGCGACCATCGCCACGGCCGTTGACCGGGCGAACAGAGGGTATCCGCTTCACGGGTTTTCAAGCGCCCTTCGACAAGATAGTTGAATGTTGAACAATCTTTGACGGAGACGGCAAATGGCTCAGCAATTCGACATGATCGTGATCGGCGCGGGCCCCGGTGGCTATGTCGCGGCGATCCGGGCGGCTCAACTCGGGCTCAAGGTCGTCTGCATCGAGCGCGAGAACCTCGGCGGTATCTGTCTGAACTGGGGCTGCATCCCGACCAAGGCGATGCTGCGGTCCTCCGAAGTGTTCCACCTGATGCACCGTGCCAAGGAATTCGGTCTGAAGGCGGAAGGGATCGATTACGATCTGGATGCCGTGGTCAAGCGGTCGCGCGGTGTCGCCAAGCAACTCTCCGGTGGCATCGGTCACCTGTTCAAGAAGAACAAGGTCACCACGATCATGGGTGAGGCCAAGCTGGCTGGCAAGGGCAAGGTCAGCGTCAAGACCGACAAAGGCGAAGAGATCCTCGAGGCCAAGAACATCGTTCTGGCCACCGGTGCGCGCGCCCGGAACCTTCCGGGGCTGGAGGCGGACGGCAAGCGCGTCTGGGCCTATCGTGATGCGCTGCAGCCGCCGCATATGCCCAAGAAGCTGCTGGTCATCGGCTCGGGCGCGATCGGCATCGAATTTGCCAGCTTCTACAACACGCTTGGTGCGGAAACGACCGTGGTCGAGGTCATGGACCGGATCCTGCCCGTCGAGGACGAGGAGATCAGCGCCTTCGCCAAGAAGCAGTTCACGAAGCAGAAGATGAAGATCATGGAGAAGGCGGTCGTCAAGTCGCTGGACCGCAAGGCAGACAAGGTCATCGCCACCATCGAGGCCGGCGGCAAGGCCGAAACGCATGAGTTCGACACCGTCATCTCGGCGGTCGGTATCGTCGGAAACGTCGAGGGCCTGGGGCTGGAGGAGGCCGGTATCAAGGTCGACCGCACCCACGTCATCACCGACGAATACTGCCGCACCGGGGTCGACGGCATCTATGCCATCGGCGACATCGCCGGCGCCCCGTGGCTTGCGCACAAGGCCTCGCACGAGGGTGTCATGGTGGCCGAGCTGATCGCCGGACAGCACCCGCATCCGGTCAAACCCGAAAGCATCGCGGGCTGCACCTATTGCCATCCGCAGGTTGCAAGCGTCGGCCTGACCGAGGCGAAGGCCAAGGAAGCCGGGTTCGACATCAAGGTCGGTCGCTTCCCCTTCATCGGCAACGGCAAGGCCATCGCCCTGGGCGAACCCGAGGGCATGATCAAGACGATCTTCGACAAGAAGACCGGAGAGCTTCTGGGCGCCCACATGGTCGGCGCAGAAGTGACCGAGCTGATCCAGGGCTATGTCGTCGGCCGTCAGCTGGAAACGACGGAAGAAGACCTCGCGCACACCGTGTTCCCGCACCCGACCCTGTCGGAGATGATGCACGAAAGCGTTCTGGATGCGGACGGTCGCGCCATCCACTTCTGATTGCGGCGCAGGCGGTTCGGCGTGATGCCGGTCCGCCCGTCCGTATCAGGCGATCCTGTCGCGGAACGAAAAAGGGCGGGGATCATGCGATCCCCGCCCTTCTTGCGACTGACCTGCGCTTACATCGCGGGAATCTGCGCCGCAAAGCCGCGCATCGCGCCGATGCCCGTGTCGCCGATCAACGTCGCCGCGCCGGTTTCAAGATCGATCGCATAAAGCCCCGTCGTCGATGCCCCTTCGAGCATCAGCATGGCGAGGGCCTTGTCATCCCCGGCTTCGGCCGAGAGGATCTCGAAGCCACCCATTGCAGAGATGTCCGCTTCTTCCCCGTCGATGGTGATCGGGCCGACCGTTTCGAGGGTGCCTGCGTTGTTCGCAAGGGTCACGAGCGCATCGGTGCCGGCGTCCAACGCGAATTGCGCCGTGCTTTCCTGCTTCGCGCCGTTGACGGCATTTGTGTAGGCGTTCGCAAAGATCATCGGCGTCGCGCCTTCGTTTGCATCGCCCTCGGCATAGGCGAGGTCGGTAAAGCGCTTGACGATATTGGCGCGCTCATCGCCGAAGTTGTCCGGGAAATACACGAGGTTCACACCGTCGGTTGATACCGCGCGGACGGCGTCGATCGCGTTGTTGAAATCGAAACCGACCGCGGCATCGGCGCCCGTAGCGGCCCCGTCATCGAAGGCCGCACCCGTATCCGTGACTTCGCCCGTCGATGTGTCGATAACACCGACCATGCCTGCGGACAGGCCCAGCAGTTCGCCCGTCACCGGGCGATAGGCGATGCCGTCGAGGGGGGCGGACAGCTCTACCGGGGTGCCGGCGCCCGGATCCGTCAGGTCCGAAAACACCACCAACGTGCCGCCGTCACCGGACAGGCCATAGCCCATGCCTGCGACGGCATGACCGTCTGCGAGGGCGGGGGCGGCAACACCGCATGCAAGCAGGGCGGCAAGGGTCAATTTGGTCGGTGTCATCAGTCAGATCCTTCTGTTGGTGCCCGGGCCTTCGCCGGGGTCACCGACAGCCACGTCAGGGACCGGTAAAGGTTTCACGGGCAGTGCAAAAAGTTTCGGATGGCCGCGCGGGGGACTCGTGCGCAGCGCACGGCTGTGGCATCGCGGGCGATATGAAACAGACGCAATGGGGCCTTGTGGTCCTCTATTTCCTCGGCGGCCTGCTGGCGGCGGCGCAGTTCGGCAAGATCAGCCTGACGTTGCCGGTCGTCGCCGAAGGGTTCGGCCGCCCCGTCACCGGCGTGGCCTTCCTCGTCTCCCTCGTCGGGATCATGGGTCTGCTGCTTGGGCCGATGGCCGGGGGGATCGCGGCGGGCCTCGGGATCGGTCGCACGTTCGTCGCGGGTCTTCTGCTTGGCGGGGCGATGTCGGTGACGCAGGCCCTGATGCCGCCCTTCTGGTTGTTCGCAGTATCGCGGGGGGTGGAAGGTATCGCGCATCTGGCCCTTGTCGTGGCGGGGCCGCCGTTGATGGCACAGGCCGCGAGCGATCGTCACAGACCTGTCGTCATGGGGCTGTGGGCGGTGTTCTTCGGCGCGTCGCTGGCCCTGTCGGCACAGATGTTCCCTGCCATCCTGTCGCTTGGGGGACTGCCGCTGCTGTTCGTGCTGCATGGGGGGGCGTTGCTGTGCCTTGCGCTGATCCTCTCGCGGCTTGTCCCCGTTTCGGCGCGATCCGACGTGTCGCTCAATCCGATTCGGGTGCATCGGGCGATCTATGGCTCGGTGCGATACATGGCGCCGGGGCTCGGCTTCGTCTGCTACACCTTCCTGTTCATCGCGGCGGTCGCTTTCCTGCCAGAGGCACTCGGCCGGCCTGCGCTTGGGACGGTTCTGCCGGTGGTGACCTTGCTGTCCACGCTGGCCGGGGGGGCGGTCTGCGCAAGATTCGCGCCCCATCGCGTCGGTGCCGTGGGATACGTCGGCACGGCATTGGGCGCTGTTGCCGCGGTTGCGGGCCTGCCCGGCGCGGTCGAGATCTGCTTTGCCTTCATGGGGTTGATCCCGGGCGCAAGCTTTGCGTCCATCCCGGCGTGGAACACCGATCCGGGCGACCGTGCACGGGCCACGGGCGCGATTGCGCAACTGGGCAACCTGGGCACGGTGACCGGAACGCCGATCTTCGCCTTTGTCTACGTTGCGGGCGGGGCCTCGGCGCTTTTCTGGCTGATGGCCGCGGTGGCTGGCCTTGGAATGGTGCTGACACTTTGGGCAGGGCGGCGCGCCTCTGGCGTCTCGTCCGCCGAAATGGTAGATGTTCCTTAAACGTTCCGTAAGGTTTCTGACGCGCCCCGATTGTCCGGGCCGCGCGCCTGCCTAGGTAGTGGAATGATCAAGTCCGGGGGCGATATGGCCGAGCAGAAATTCATCGAGGTGCGCGGCGCGCGTGAACACAACCTGAAGGGCGTGGATGTCGACATTCCGCGCGATCAGCTTGTGGTCATCACGGGGCTGTCCGGCTCTGGCAAGTCGTCGCTCGCCTTCGATACGATCTATGCCGAAGGACAGCGTCGGTATGTCGAATCCCTGTCTGCCTATGCACGGCAGTTTCTGGACATGATGCAAAAGCCCGATGTCGATCACATCAGCGGTCTGTCCCCGGCGATCAGCATCGAACAGAAGACGACGTCCAAGAACCCGCGATCCACGGTCGGCACCGTGACCGAGATCTACGACTACCTGCGCCTTCTGTTCGCGCGCGCCGGCACCCCCTATTCCCCCGCCACGGGCGAGCCGATCACCGCCCAGCAGGTGCAGGACATGGTCGACCGGATCATGGCGATGGAGGAAGGGACGCGGGGATACCTGTTGGCGCCCATCGTGCGCGACCGCAAGGGCGAGTACCGCAAGGAGATGCTGGAGCTGCGCAAGCAGGGTTTCCAGCGCGTCAAGGTCGACGGGGAATTCCACGATCTCGACACGCCACCCGAGCTGGACAAGAAGTTCCGCCACGACATCGATGTCGTCGTCGATCGCATCGTCGTGCGCGAAGGGCTCGAGACGCGCCTAGCCGACAGTTTGCGCACCGCGCTGGACCTTGCCGACGGTATCGCGATCCTTGAGACGGCGCCAAAGGAAGGCGAGCCGGAGCGCCTGACATTCAGCGAAAAGTTCGCCTGTCCGGTCAGCGGGTTCACCATCCCGGAGATCGAGCCGCGCCTGTTTTCGTTCAACGCGCCGTTCGGGGCCTGTCCGACCTGTGACGGTCTGGGGCAGGAGCTGTTCTTCGACGACCGGCTGATCGTGCCCGATGTGACGTTGCCGTTGGCCAAGGGCGCGCTGGCACCGTGGAACAAGGGCAAGTCGCCGTATTTCGTGCAGACCATCGACAGCATCGCCAAGCATTACGGTTTCGACAAGAAGCTGCCGTGGAAGGACCTGCCCTCCGACATTCAGGAGGTGTTCCTGCGCGGATCGGGCAAGGACAAGATCAAGTTCCGGTACGACGAAGGCGGTCGCATTTACGAGGTGACGCGGGTGTTCGAAGGGGTCGTCCCCAACATGGAACGCCGCTACCGCGAGACGGACAGTGCTTGGGTGCGGGAGGAGTTCGAACGCTATCAGAACAATCGCCCCTGCGGCGCCTGTGGCGGCTATCGCCTGCGCCCCGAGGCATTGGCCGTCAAGATCGGCCCCCGTGAAGGGCCCGCAGAGGACCGGCTGCACGTCGGGCAAGTCGTGCAGATGTCGATCCGCGAGGCGCTGGATTGGTGCGAGGCCGTTCCGGGCCAATTGTCAAAGCAGAACAATGAGATCGCGCGCGCGATCCTCAAGGAGATCCGCGAACGTCTGGGCTTTCTGAACAATGTCGGCCTGCAATACCTGACGTTGTCCCGGAATGCTGGGACGCTGTCGGGCGGGGAAAGTCAGCGTATCCGGCTGGCGTCGCAGATCGGAAGCGGCCTGACAGGGGTTCTTTATGTTCTGGACGAGCCGAGCATCGGCCTGCACCAGCGGGACAACGACCGCCTTCTGACGACCCTCAAGAACCTGCGCGATCAGGGCAATACCGTGATTGTCGTCGAACACGACGAGGAGGCGATCCGCGAGGCGGATTATGTCTATGACATCGGACCGGGCGCCGGTGTCCATGGCGGCACCGTCGTGGCCCACGGCGTGCCTGCCGACCTGATGGCCAACCCGGCCAGCATCACCGGCGACTACCTTGCCGGGCGCAAGGCCATCACCGTTCCGGACAAGCGGCGCAAGGGCAACAAGAAGAAGCTGACGGTGGTCAAGGCGACAGGCAACAACCTGAAGGGGGTGACCGTCGACTACCCTCTGGGCAAGTTCGTCGCCGTGACCGGCGTGTCCGGCGGTGGCAAGTCGACCCTGACGATCGAGACGCTGTTCAAGACGGCGTCGATGAAGCTGAACGGGGCCAAGCAGACGCCGGCGCCCTGTCAGACGATCAAGGGTCTGGAGCATCTGGACAAGGTCATCGACATCGACCAGCGGCCCATCGGGCGCACACCCCGGTCGAACCCGGCCACCTATGTCGGTGCGTTCACCCCGATCCGCGACTGGTTCGCCGGCCTGCCCGAGGCGAAGGCGCGCGGCTACAAACCCGGTCGCTTCAGCTTCAACGTCAAGGGCGGGCGCTGCGAGGCCTGTCAGGGCGACGGCGTCATCAAGATCGAGATGCACTTCCTGCCGGACGTCTATGTCGAATGCGAGACCTGCAAGGGCAAGCGCTACAACCGCGAGACGCTGGAGGTGCATTTCAAGGGCAAGAGCATTGCCGATGTTCTCGACATGACCGTCGAGGATGCGCAGTCGTTCTTTCAGGCGGTGCCCTCGATCCGGGAAAAGATGGACGCCCTGATGCGCGTCGGTCTCGGTTATATCAAGGTGGGCCAGCAGGCGACGACCCTGTCGGGCGGCGAGGCGCAGCGCGTGAAGTTGTCGAAGGAGCTGTCGAAACGGTCGACGGGCCGGACGCTCTATATCCTCGATGAACCGACGACGGGTCTGCATTTCGAGGATGTTCGCAAGCTGTTGGAAGTGCTGCATGAGCTGGTGGATCAGGGAAATTCCGTCATCGTGATCGAACACAACCTCGATGTCGTGAAGACCGCGGACCACGTGATCGATATCGGCCCGGAGGGTGGTGATGGCGGCGGCGAGGTCGTGGCGACCGGTACACCCGAACAGATCGTCGCCACCGACGGCAGCCACACCGGGCGCTATCTCAAGACGCTTCTGGAGGCAGGCCGGATCGCCGCCGAGTAGGTGCGTCCATGCATATGAACGGGTTGGCGAAGTCGCGACCGCCCATGTGACCGGGAATGTGCCGCGGCGCGGACAATACTCGTCCGCGCCCGTCGGCTCGGCGCAGCGAGCAGGACCGCTGACTGTTCGTCAGGCCCGGTCGAGGGTCACCACCAGACGATCAAGCCCGTGAAAATGGTAGATATCGGCGAAGGCCGGTTCTTCCGACAGAGTCAGGCCGGGGCAGCGGTCTGCCAGATGGCTAAAACCTTCCAGCAGTTCCAATCGCGCGAGCGGGGCCCCGATGCAGAAATGGGCCCCTGCGCCGAATGACGTGCCCGTCGGCGCATCCGGAAAGCGGTGCGGATCGAAGGTGTTCGGATCGTCGTAGACCAGCGGATCGCGGTTCGCGGCCCCCAGCAACAGGCCGACCCGATCACCGCGAACGAACGCATGTCCGCCAATTTCCACGTCCTGCATGGCATAGCGGGTGAACATATGAAGGGGCGGATCGTGGCGCAGAACCTCTTCGATCAGTTCCGGCGTGACCGCCGTCCCCCATAGACCGGCCGAGAGCAACCCGGCAACGCCATTGCCGATCGTATGGACGGTTGCCTCGTGTCCCGCGTTCAGCAGAAGGACACAGGTCGCGGTGACCTCGGCCAGGCTGAGCTGCTCCGTATCCGCGAGAACAAGCAGGTCCGAGATCAGGCTGTCGGGCCGCGGCGCACGGAAGATATCGTCGAGGTAGCTTGCGAATTCCGTCGCGGCCTGCGCCGCCGCCACCTCGGCCGCGTGTGTGCGGTTCGCCTGATACATGCCGACCATCGCATTGGACCAGCGTAGCAGGTGGGGCGCATCCCCTTCGGGCACGCCGAGAAAGCGGGCAATGACACGAACGGGCAGGGGGCGTGCGAACGCATCCAGAAGGTCGAACGGCCCGCTTGGGAAATCATCGATCAGGTCCGAGGCCAGCTGCGCGATCTGTGGCTGCAACGCCCTGATCCGGCCAGAGGTGAAGGCGCGCAGGACCGACCCGCGCAGCCGGGTATGGCGCGGTGCTTCCAGCTCCAGCATGGAATGGTCTTCGATCGCCCAGAACCCGGCCTGGTGGGGCGGACGCGGCGGCGGCGCGGGGTCTTCGCGCCCGAAACGCCGATTGCGCAGCAGCGCGTTCACCATCTCGTGCGACGAGGCGACCGGCATGCCGTTGTCCGCCCAGACCGACAATGGCCCGGCGGCGCGCAGGCGCTCATAGAAGGGATAGGGGTTCTGCACGAACGCCGGATCGGTCGGTGACTGGTGGAAGATCTGCATGCCTCCCGCGTGGCGGCTGTCGCGGGCGGGGTCAAGGGCGAGGGGGGCTTTCGCGGCTTGCGGTCGGGCCTTAGCATGGGCGGCATGAACCGCGTTGCCATCTTCTCCGTCTATCTGCTGGGCGTCGCACTCGTGACCGGCGTGGTCTGGTGGACGACGTTGGGCGGCGCGATCGAGACGGCCGCGGCGAAGGGGCGATCCGATCTCAGTCTTGCCGCCGACCGTCTTGTGTTGGAGTTGCAGCGGGCGCGCGACCTGTCCGTGCATCTGTCGGATGATCCGCGCCTGCTGGCCATGCTGGAAAGTCGCGGCGACGATGCCGCCATCGCTCGCCTGCTGGAGGCAACGGCCGATCGTGCCGGTGCCTCGGATGTCGTCCTGTTGCGCCCGAACGGCCTTGTCCTGTCCTCTGCGTCCGGCGTGGCCATGGCAGAGCCGCAGGCACGGTGGCTGGAGCGGACGCGTCATGGCGCCCTTGGCTTCGGGCCGACATCGATGGGGCGCGATTTCACGAACGCCGCCCCGATCTTCGGCACGGACGGCGCCGTGATGGGGGCCATTGCCGTCAGCCGGTCGCTCACCACGATCGAGCGGAGCTGGCGCGGCGCGCCACAGGCGATCTATTTCAGCGATGGCGCAGGCCGCGTCCTCGTCTCCAACCGGGAGGAGTTGCGCGGCCCCCCCCTGCGCCAGGTTAAAACACCGATCCGGGGGCTGGACGTGCGTCGCCTCGACGCCGGTCCCTATCTGCCGCGCCATGCGCTGCACCTCGAACTGCCTTTGCCGGTGATCGGTCTGACGGCCGAGATCCTGCTGGATGTCGCCCCGGCCCGTGATCTGGCCTTTGCGCGCGCGGTGGCGGTGGGCGCCCTGTTGCTGGTGGTCGGAGCGGCGCTGGCGTTCCTGTGGGATCGACGGCGAACGCTTGCAGTCGCCAATGTCATGCTGGAACGGCGCGTGGCGCAACGCACCGCCGCATTGGAAGCCTCTAACGCGCGCCTGACCGCGGAGGTTCGGGAACGTAGGGAGGCCGAGGCCGCGTTGACCCGCACGCAGGCGGAACTGGTGCAGGCGAGCAAGCTGTCCGCCTTGGGGCAGATGTCCGCGGGGATCAGTCATGAATTGAACCAGCCGCTGATGGCGATCCGGTCCTTCGCGCAGAATGCCGAGGTGTTCCTGACACGCGACAAGCCCGAGGCCGCCGCCCGCAACCTGGACCGCATCGGCGATCTGGCCCGGCGCATGGGGCGGATCATCAAGAACCTGAGCGCCTTCGCGCGGGCCGAGCCGGAACCCGCGGTACCGACCGATCTTGTCGCCGTGATCGCCTCTGCGCTGGAAATCACCGAAGGCCGCTGCATCAGCGGCGGGATCGACGTGTCATGCGACGTGCCGGAGACATCAGTCTGGGCAATGGGGGGCGAAGTGCGCCTGACGCAGGTTGTCGTGAACCTGATTTCCAATGCCATCGATGCGACGGAGGGGGCACCGGTTCGACGGATCGAGGTCGCCTTGACGGATCATCCGCCCCGCATTGCCGTGCGGGATACGGGAACCGGACTGGCCGATCCCGACCGTCTGTTCGACCCGTTCTATTCCACCAAGGAGGTCGGGCAGGGGTTGGGTCTTGGATTGTCCATCAGCTACGGGATCGTTTCCGGCTTCGGCGGCAGGATCACCGGGCGCAATGTCCCCGATGGGGGTGCAGAGCTGATCGTCGATCTGCAACAGGCCAGCCCGGCAGAGGTCGCCGCATGACCGATGTTCTTCTTGTCGAGGACGATGCATCCGTCCGCGAGGCGTTGGAGCAGACGCTGGAACTGGCCGACCTGTCCGTCACACCGGTCAGCAGTTTCGTCATGGCCAAGGATCGCATCACCCGCACCCTGCCGGGTGTGATCCTGTCCGATGTGCGCATGCCGGGGCGCGACGGCTTTCACCTGCTGTCCTATGCCCGTGGCATCGACCCCGATCTGCCCGTGATCCTCCTGACCGGAGAGGGGGACGTGCCTTCGGCGGTGCGGGGCATCTCCGAAGGCGCCTTTGCGTTCCTCGAAAAACCCTGCGACCCGAGCGAGCTGGTCGAGGTTCTGCGGCGGGCCCTTGGCCTGCGCGCCTCGACGATGGAGGCAAGACGGGCACGCGGTGCGTTGGAGGGCGGGGATGCGGCCGCGCGTTTGCTGTTCGGCATTTCGCCGCAGGCAAGCGTTCTGCGGGATACGGTCCGGATGGTGGCCCGTGGCACCGGTGCGGTGCTGATCCACGGCGAGGCCGGCACGGGCACCTCCAAGGTTGCCGAGGTTGTCCACCTGTTGTCGCCCCGTGGGTCCGGTCCCTTCGTCAAACGCAGCGCGCCCAGTCTGGACCCCGCCGCGCTGCAGGAGGCCTTGGCCCTCGCGCGGGGCGGCAGCCTGTTCATCGACAAGATCGAGACGCTGCCCCCCGACCTTCAGTTCAGCCTGTCCGACATCCCGGAGGGTGGCGGTGCCGCGCGCCTGTTGGCCGCAACCAACCGCCCGCCCGAGGATCTGTTGTCGATTCTGGATGCCGACCTGTTCTATCTGCTCGAAGGGCTGCGTGTGCGCATCCCGTCCCTGCGGGAGCGGCCGACCGATATCCCCGTGTTGTTCCGCCACTATCTTGCACAGGCCTGCGAACAGGCCGATCTGCCGATCCCGGATGTTCCGCCCGATTTGCAGGCGCGGCTGATGGCGCGCAACTGGCCGGGCAATGCCCGGGCGTTGATGAATTATGCCATGCGTCACGCGATGGGCATCGAACAGGATGCCCCGGCGGGGCACGCGGGCCTGTCGGACAGGATGCGCGCCGTCGAACGGGCGATCCTGATCGAGACGTTGACGCGACACAAAGGGGCCGCGTCGACCGCCGCGCGCGATCTCGATCTGCCGCGCAAGACATTCTACGACAAGCTTGCGCGCCACGGCCTGCGCCCCGAGGACTACCGCTATCTGTGATCCGGCTTGTGCGGAAAACCGCACAGGGCGCGGATCGGGCCTGTGCGGAATTTCGCACGGCATTGGCCGGTGTCGGCACATGCGTTCCTTAAACCACTGACAGGAAAGGAGACCGGCCGTAGCGCGCGATTGCCCTTTACCCACATCACGGCGTTGTTACCTTTCTTGCGTCAGCGCCCCAGGGGGGGGCGCAAGGGAGGACTACCATGAAGATTCTGACCACGGCCGCCACGGCGCTGGCCCTTTCGGTGACGGCGCAGGCTGCATTCGCGGATGGCCACACCGGCTGCAACGACGGCGAAATCGTCGTCAAGTTCGCACATGTCACCAACAACGACCGCCACCCGAAAGGCATCGCCGCATCCCTGCTGCAGGAGCGTGTGAACGCCGAGATGAACGGTGCGATGTGCGTCGAGGTGTTCCCGAACTCCACCCTCTACAACGATGACCAGGTGCTGGAGGCGATGCTGCAGGGCGACGTCCAGCTGGCCGCGCCGTCGCTGTCCAAGTTCGAGGCCTTCACCAAGGTCTTCCAGGTGTTCGACCTGCCGTTTGTTTTCGAGGACATCGACGCCGTCGACCGGTTCCAGCTGTCCGAAGATGGTCAGGCGATGCTCGACTCGATGCAGCGCCGCGGCCTGCAGGGGCTCGGCTTCTGGCACAACGGCATGAAGCAGATGTCGGCGAACGTGCCGCTCGAGATGCCGGGCGACGCTTCGGGCCTCAAGTTCCGGGTTCAGCCGTCCGACGTGATCGTCGCCCAGATGGAAGCGATCGGCGTGTCGCCGCAGCCGATGGCCTTCTCCGAAGTCTATGGCGCGCTTCAGACCGGCGTCGTCGACGGGCAGGAAAACACATGGTCGAACATCTACGGCCAGAAGTTCTTTGAAGTTCAGGACGGCGTGACCGAGACCAACCACGGCATCATCGACTATCTCGTCGTGACCTCCGTCGACTGGCTCGACAGCCTCGACGCCGATGTGCGCGACCAGTTCCTGACGATCCTCTCCGAGGTGACCGAGGTCCGCAACGCGGAGTCGACCGCAGTGAACGAGGCCGCCAAGCAGTCGATCATCGAAGCCGGTGGCGTCGTGCGTCAGCTGACCCCCGAAAGCCGGACAGCATGGGTCGAGGCGATGAAGCCCGTCTGGGCCCAGTTCGCCGACAGCATCGGTCAGGAAAACATCGACGCTGCGGTCAGCTACAACAACTGATCGAACCGCGATCTGCACATCCTCCGGGCCTTCGAGACATGGCCCGGGGGGACACACCCCCGATACGCACGCCCGCGTCCGGGGCAATTCCGGGGGGAGAGACGCCATGGCCGAGCGCTATGAGCCGACGGGCCGTTTGGGCCGAGCCATTCACACCATCGAGGAAACGGCCATCGCCCTGCTTCTGGGCCTGATGACGCTTCTGACCTTCATCGCGGTCGTCCTGCGATACATCTTCAACAGTCAGCTGATCTGGTCGCTCGAAGTGATCCTGATCCTGTTCGCATGGCTGGTCATCTTCGGCGTCAGCTATGGCTTCAAGGTCACCGCGCACCTTGGTGTCGATGCCCTGACCAACGCGCTGCCCACGACGGGCAAACGGGTCTGTGCGATCATCGCCTGTGTGGTCACGATCGCCTATGCCTGCCTTCTCACGAAGGGGGCGTGGGACTACTGGGCGCCGTTCGCCGCGCTCAGCCGGACGTCGGGCACGTGGTTTCCCACCGGGTTCGAGCAGACGCGCGATCAGGCGTGGTTCGTCACCGATCAGGTGCCGCCCATGCGCTGGCTGTTCGGCTGGCTGGAGCCGCTGATCAACCAGGGCGAGGAATACGAGAAGCTGCCCCGCGTCGTGCCCTATTTCATCCTGCCGTTCGGTGCCGCGCTGATCCTGTTTCGCGTCTGTCAGGCCTTCGCCGACATCCTGCGCGGGCATCGCAAGTCCCTGATCGTCAGCCACGAGGCCGAGGAGGCCGTCGAAGAGGCCGCCGCTGCGCACAAGACCGGTGACGCACCAGGCGCGGCCGTCCTGACGACCGATCTGCACACGGGCTCCGCGCCCACCACCCGGAGGCTGTAAGCCATGGAAGTCGTCCTTCTGTTCGTCATGATCGTGGGCCTGCTGCTGGTGGGGGTGCCGATTGCGGTCTCCCTCGGCTTCAGCTCCATGTTTTTCCTTCTGGTGTTCTCGGACACCTCGCTCGCCTCGATCGCGCAATCGTTCTATCAGGCGATGGCGGGGCACTATACCCTGCTGGCGATCCCGTTCTTCATTCTTGCGTCCAGCTTCATGTCGACCGGCGGTGTGGCCCGGCGGATCATCCGCTTTTCCATCGCCTGCGTCGGTCACCTGCGCGGCGGGCTGGCCATTGCGGGCGTCTTCGCCTGCATGATGTTCGCCGCCCTGTCCGGGTCATCACCCGCCACCGTGGTCGCCATCGGCACCATCGTCATCGCGGCGATGACGCAGGCGGGATACACCAAGGAGTTCGCGGCAGGCGTCATCTGCAACGCGGGCACCTTGGGCATCCTGATCCCGCCCAGCATCGTGATGGTGGTCTATGCTTCCGCCACCGACGTGTCGGTCGGACGCATGTTCCTTGCGGGCGTGATCCCCGGTTTGCTGGCCGGCGCGATGCTGATGGTCACGATCTACATCTTCGCCCGTATCCGCAACATGCCCAAGGGCGAGTTCGCGGGCTGGGGTGAAATCGGCGCCTCGTTCCGCGACGCGTTCTGGGGCCTGATGCTGATCGTCATCATCATGGTCGGCATCTACGGCGTGCCCGGTCTGACCAAGGCGATCTTTACCCCGACCGAAGCGGCGGCCGTCGCATCGATGTATGCCTTCGTCGTGGCGATGTTCATCTATCGCGACATCGGCCCCCTGGCCCCGAAGGAGGCACAGAGCCTGTCCGCCGCCGTCGCCGGGCCGGTGCAGGGCACACCCAAGTCGCTGTTCAGCGCGCCCTGGGTCCTGTTGACGGCGTTCTGGCACCCGGACACGCGGCGCACCCTGCTGGATGCGGGCAAGCTGACCATCACGCTGATGTTCATCATCGCCAACGCCCTGATCCTCAAGCACGTCCTGACCGACGAGCAGATCCCGCAGCACATCGCCGAGGTGATGCTGGGCACGGGTCTGGGACCGATCACCTTCCTGATCATGGTGAACGTCATCCTGCTGATCGGTGGTCAGTTCATGGAGCCGTCAGGCCTGCTGCTGATCGTGGCGCCGCTGGTGTTCCCGATCGCGATCGAGCTGGGGATCGACCCGATCCACCTTGGCATCATCATGGTCGTGAACATGGAAATCGGAATGATCACGCCGCCCGTGGGTCTGAACCTGTTCGTGACGTCCGGCGTGGCGGGCATGGGGATGATGCAGGTGGTCAAGGCGGCGTTGCCATTCCTTGCCGTGCTGTTCGTCTTCCTGATCATGGTCACCTACATCCCGGCCATCTCGACTTGGTTGCCGACCCTCGTGATGGGGCCCGAGGTGATCATCCAATAGGGGCACGTCGGCGGCGGGGTGCGCCCCGCCGCCAGCGTCATTGCGTCAGCTGGCCGCCAAGGCCTGTGCAATCGGGACGAAGTCGGCCGCCTTGAGCGAGGCGCCGCCAACCAGGGCCCCGTCGACATTCGTCAGAGCGAACAGCTCCGCCGCATTCGCGGCCTTCACCGACCCACCATACAGCAGGGACATGTCCGCGCCCGCCTGCGCGCGCAGGGCGTCGTGCACCTCGGCCACCTGGTCGGGTGTCGCGACCTTGCCGGTGCCGATGGCCCAGACAGGCTCGTATGCGATGATGGTGTTCTCGGGCGTGGCGCCCTCGGGCAGGGATCCTTTCAACTGATCCGTCAGCACGGCAAGCGTTTCGCCGGCCTCGCGCTGTGCAAGGGTTTCGCCAATGCACAGGATCGCCGTTAGGCCCGCGCGCCACGCGGCTTCTGTCTGCGCGCGGACATCGGCATCCGTCTCGCCATGGTCGGTGCGGCGTTCGGAATGGCCGGTGATGACATAGGTGGCGCCTGCTTCGGCCAGCATCTCGGCCGAGACATCGCCCGTATGCGCGCCAGAAATGGCAGGGTGACAATATTGCCCACCGATCTCGACCGTCTGACGCGGATCGCCATCTGCCGCATAGATCAGGGTGGCAGGCAGGCAGATGATCGTCTTGCAGGTCAGACCCTCGACGCCCGCGTCGATCTCCAACACATCGGTCAGGTCAGAGACCAGCCCGTTCATCTTCCAGTTTCCGGCTGCGTATTTCTGCGGCATTGAACCCTCCTGTTATGGGCGGAGGGATAGCGCGCCGGGCGGGGCCTGCCTAGGTCGGCTGGCCAAGTGTGTCGTCGAACTTGATCGACTCACCACAGCCGCAGGCATCGACGACGTTCGGATTGCGAAACTTGAAGCCGGATTCGAGCAACGACGTCTCGTAATCGATCTCGGTTCCAAACAGGAACATCTGTGCCATGGGGGCGATGATCACGCGCGCGTCGCCGACCTCCACCACCTCATCGTGGGTGCCGATCTCCTCGACGTAGTCCATCGTGTATTCCATTCCGGCGCAGCCACCCTTCTTGACGCCGATCTTGAGGCCGGCGGCCTCTTGCTTGGTCATCAGGCGCGCAATCTGCTTGGCAGCGGCGGGCGTGACCGTGACGGGGGATTGGCCGGGAATAGCGAACATGGACGGATCTCCTAACAGGGCTGAACCTAATCGCGCACCCTGTCCGGAACAAGGGCCCGGTTTTGCGACAGATGGTCGAACAGGGCGTCGAGGGCGGCCCGGACAGGTGTCGCATGGCGCCCGTCGTGATGTGATACCAGCCATTCCTCGCATGTCAGCTCCGCAATCGGGCCGGACAAGCGTGTCAGGGCGCTGCGGTCGCCCGCAAAACAGGGCAGGACGACGCGGCCGACCCCTGCCTCAGCCAGCGCAAGCGCAAGCCGGGGATCATTCGCTGTGGTGACGATCTGGTCCCCGTGTTCGCGCAGCAGCCAGCGGGCCGACGGAGGTCTTGGTGCGTCATTGCCCGGTCCGATGAACCCTTCGGCGGAAGGGACGCCATAGACCGCGAACTCCGTCTGCCCGGTGCGCCGCCCTGCCAGCCAGGGCTGTTCCGGTCGTCGGTTGCGAATGCCGATGTCGATCTGGCGTCGGGCAATGTCGAGGTCCGCGTCGGCGTGCACGAAATCGGGCACCCACTTCGCATCGGGCGACCAATAGGCCCGCACGTCCCGAGCCAGCGCCTGTGCCGTCCATGTCCCGGCCGAGATGCGGACGCGGGTCGGGCCCTGACCTTCCGTGCGCCAACGGGCAATGTCGGCGGCGGCGTCCTCCATGCGTTCGGCCCGCACGAGAAGGGCTGCTCCGTCCTGCGTAATGGCATAGCCCTGCGCACCGTGATGAAACAGGCGTCGCCCGATGCGCGTCTCCAACGCGGTCATGCGACGGGACAGGGTCGCGGTCGACGCGCCCGTTTCCGACGCCGCACCCGCCAAGGTGCCGCACCGCGCCACCGCGGCAAAAAGCGCCAAGTCGGCCCATGGAAGGTCATCGTGCATCGTTGAAAGGCTAGTTGCAGTCAGGGTGGGCTGCAATCGATCCGTGCCGTGGGCATCCTGTCATCCGAACAGGGTTGAAAGGGCCACAGATGGAAAACCCATGCCAATATCATGACAACGAAACAGGATATCAGCGGGAGCGGGCGACATTCGCGAAGCTGAAAACCGACATGCAGCGGCGACGGCGGGCAAGGCTGCGCCTGTGGCTGGCCCTTTGGGTCGCGGGGCGCCGGCCCTTGGGGAAATGACGGGGGACGCAGATCGGCCCCCGACGCCTTGCGCAGATCCGGCTTACCGCAGCCCCATGCAGTTGGCGTAGTAGGTTACCGTCGCGGGCCAATCCGAGAATACGCCTGCCACGCCAACGTCCTGAGCAAGAACGTGCAGCAGTTCGAAGGTCACGCCGTCGTTGTCCGTGGCTTCGGCGATCGACTGGAAATACCAACCGCCACCGTCATCCAGCGGGCCGGACCGTTCCAGCGTCCAGGTGATGATGTCCAGATCCGCCGCGCGCGCCTCGGTCGCGAGGGTCGATGGCACGATTCTGCCGTCTTCGAGGGTCACCAGCATCCACAGGGGCGGGGCGATGTAATTGACGCCCATCCCTTTCAGCTCGGCCATGGTGTTCGGCCATGTGGCCGGATCCATGGGTGAATACCCATCTGCATTGTACTCATCCATCAGATAGACGGCCTGCGCGCCGAACTCCGGCTCTGCCTCGATCCAATAGAGCACGTCGTCGAGGTCGAAGGACTGCGGCCAGACATCCGAGGCCGGAACGCCCGCAGCCTTGTATTCATCGATCAGCTTCTGGGCATAGTCCTGCTGACTGAACCCGTCGAACGGCATGTCGACCACGGGGGATTTCAGTTCCGGCGTGAATTTCACCCCGAGCGACCGGAACAGGTTGATCGATTCCGCGTGGGTCATGAGATCGGTGTTCGCGGCATAGAGATCCGTCCGGAACCCCGCCGTCCCGCCCTGGTATGCGTCCGGGGTCGCGGCCGTCCGGTCGGCGGCGTCCATCTTGGGTGTCAGGGTGCGGAACTCGGCCAAAGTGATGTCCGATGCCCGGCATTCGGCCGTCGCCCCGGCATCGGCCGTGGCGGGGGTGAAGCCTGTCGTGCATTTGTCGGCCAGATCCGACACGAGGATGTTCGTCGTCGTGTGCAGGTCATCCTGTGCGTGGCGGCAGACCAGTTCCTTGTCTGCGGTAAAGGTCACGTCGCATTCGAGGATGCCGGCGCCCATCTGCGCAGCGGCAATGTTCGATTGCACCGTATGTTCCGGGAACATCAGCGGTGCGCCGCGATGACCGATGGAAAAATCGGTCCGCGTCGGCGTCTGACCCAGACAGGCCTGCAACGTCGATTTCAATGCGCCGTCGGACATCTGATCGATCAGATAGGCTGGACGCGGACCGTAGGTAAGGCCGATGTCGTGACCATCCGAAACGGCGGGGGTGGCGGCCGCCCACAGGGCGGCAAGCCCGGTCAGGGCCACTGAGTAACGGCGATCCATCGGCATCTCTCCTGTCAGGTATCGAACCGGGAGAAAGCCGTCCCGGCGTGACGGTTACCTGACAGTTTGACGACGTTTCCGCGACGCAGGACGGATCGCGGCGGGGTCTTACATGAAGCCCAGTTCGAGGCGTGCCTCGTCGGACATCATTTCCATGCCCCAGGGCGGCTCCCACGTCAGGTCGACGTCGACGGTGCGAACGCCGGGCAGGGGGGCGATGGCATCTGCAACCCAACCCGGCATTTCGCCGGCCACGGGGCAACCTGGTGCAGTCAGGGTCATGATGACGCGCACGTCATTCTCGGGGTTGATGTCGATCGTGTAGACGAGGCCGAGGTCGAAGATGTTGACTGGGATTTCCGGGTCGAACACGCTTCGACAGGCGTCGACCACGCTTTCGTGCAGCGGATGGTCCGTGGACGACGGGGCAATCAGCGGTGCGCCCTCCATCGGGGTATCGTTGGCTGCGTTGGGATCGACGGTCATTGCGGTCTCCGGGGAATGGGTGTCGCGCGGCGAACGGCGCTTTGTTGACCGAAAACATAAGGATTGTTGCAGGGACGGTAAAGGGCCCCCCTGTTTATGGGGGTGCAAACCGGACCAAAATTGGCTAGGACACTAGCATTCTCCAAAAGGGCCTTAGGCAGATCCATTTCAGGAAGACCGATCGGACCTGTGCCGATCCTTGGGGGCGCGAGGTGAGTGACGCGCCCCCTTTCCTGTTGGCGGGGGCGCGTCTGCCTTTTCGTGCGTCAAGCGCCGTGCTAGGCGCGGCGCTCGAACGGGGCCTGATCCCGCCACGCTGCCGGGGGCTGCATGAGCAACGCATTTCACTTCGATCTGGCCGCGACGGATGGCGCCGCGCGTACGGGAACCATTCGAACCCCGCGCGGGGACATTCGCACGCCCGCCTTCATGCCGGTCGGAACTGCGGCGACCGTCAAGGGAATGCTGCCCGGTTCCGTGCGCGAGACGGGTGCCGATATCCTGCTTGGCAATACCTATCACCTGATGCTGCGCCCGACGGCGGAACGGATCGCCGCGCTTGGCGGGCTGCACAAGTTCATGAACTGGGATCGTCCCATCCTGACCGATTCAGGCGGGTTTCAGGTGATGTCCCTGTCCGGCTTGCGCAAGCTGACCGAGGAAGGCGTGACCTTCAAAAGCCACATCGACGGGTCGCGTCATCACCTGACCCCCGAACGGTCGATGGAGATCCAGGAGCTGCTCGGCTCGGACATCGTGATGTGCTTCGACGAATGTCCGGCCCTGCCGGCGGATCGTGACCGGATCGCGACCTCGATGGAATTGTCGATGCGGTGGGCGGCGCGGTCGAAAGCCGCCTTCGGGGACAGGCCGGGGCACGCCCTGTTCGGCATTCAGCAGGGCGGTCTGGAAGAAGATCTGCGCGCGGCTTCGGCCGAGGCGCTGACCGGGATCGGCTTCGATGGATATGCCGTTGGCGGCCTTGCCGTCGGCGAGGGGCAGGAGGCGATGTTCGGATGTCTGGATTATGCGCCCGGCCAGTTGCCGGTCGACAAGCCGCGTTACCTGATGGGTGTCGGCAAGCCCGACGATATCGTCGGCGCGGTCGCGCGGGGGATCGACATGATGGATTGCGTGCTGCCGTCGCGGTCTGGCCGGACGGGGCAGGGGTGGACGCGTCGCGGTCAGGTCAACCTGCGCAACGCCCGCCATGCGAATGACCCGCGTCCGCTGGATGAACACTGCGGCTGCCCAGCCTGTACCGGCTATTCGCGCGCCTATCTGCATCACGTCGTCCGCTCGAAGGAGATGATCGCCGGGATGCTTCTGACGTGGCACAACCTGCGGTATTATCAGGACCTGATGGCGGAGATGCGCGAGGCGATTGCCGCTGGCACCTTCGCCGCGTGGCAGGCCGCGTTTCATGCGACGCGCGCCGAGGGGGATATCGAACCGCTATGAGACCGCTTCTGTTCCTGTGCCTCGCGCTGCCTGTCCCTGCCTTGGCCGAAGGCCTGTGCGACGTTACCGATCTTGCGCGGTTGCAGATGCTTGCGGGCACATGGTCGGGGGTGGAACACCGGTCGTTCGAAACACTGGACGACACGCGGATGGGCGTGACCCCCCTGATCGTGACCCTGGCGGATGGGGGCGGGGTGCTGACATATGCGTCCGACCTGACGTCCGGCCTGTTCGATGAGGCCCCTGCGCTGACCTTGGCAAGGGACGGGGCATACGACGTCGATGCCGTCGATGACATGCTCGATACCACGGCCCATGCCGAATTGGCGGATACCCTGTCCGATACGCTGTGCGGCCCCGAGGCTTTGCCGCAATTGGTGGTTCCCGTTTCGATCGATGCGGAAATAGACGTGGAAGGGGCGATAACCCTGATCGCGTATTTCAGTGACAGGCTTCTGCAGATCACCGAGATGACGGTGCGCTCGGATGAGGTCGTGCTGTACGTGACGGCAACCGCCTTGCTGACGCCACAGACAGGCACACAACTGCAATAGGAAATGCACAGGGTTGCCCGGCCCCTTGCGCCGGTGCGCCTTGGACGCCAGACTATGAAACAAGACGGGAACATTTGCGTGCATTGACGCACGCTCATGCCGACCCCACCTATGACACCGAAGACGGAAGGACCCATCGTTGCCGCATCCGGGACACGGGGCCTTTGCGAAAGGATAGACTGATATGACCAATACGACCCACCCCGTTCTGCCGTTGCGCGACATCGTGGTGTTCCCTCATATGATCGTGCCGCTGTTCGTGGGACGAGAGAAGTCCGTGCGCGCCCTCGAAGAGGTGATGCAGGACGACAAGCAGATCCTGCTGAGCAGTCAGATCGACCCCGCCGTGGATGAGCCCGACATCGACGGCATCTACCGCGTCGGTGTTCTGGCCAATGTTCTGCAACTGCTCAAGCTGCCGGACGGGACCGTGAAGGTTCTGGTCGAAGGGCGCGGTCGCGTGCAGATCACGGGTTTTGTCGAGAACGACCAGTTCTTCGAAGCCTCTGCCGAAGCGATGGAGGAAACCCGCGGTGACGAGGCCACGATCGAGGCGCTCATGCGTTCCGTCGCGGAGGAGTTCCAGCGCTACGCCAAGGTCAAGAAGAACATCCCCGAAGAGGCGATGGGCGCCGTGGCCGAAGCATCGGATCCCGCCAAACTGGTCGATCTGGTCAGCGGGCACCTCGGGATCGAGGTCGCGCAGAAGCAGGAACTGCTGGAGATGCTGACCGTGTCCGAGCGCCTGGAAAAGGTGTTCGGCATGATGCAGGGCGAGATGTCCGTTTTGCAGGTCGAAAAGCGGATCAAGTCGCGCGTCAAGTCGCAGATGGAGAAGACACAGCGCGAATATTACCTGAATGAGCAGATGAAGGCCATTCAGAAGGAACTCGGCGATGGCGAGGAAGGTGAAGGCGAAGTCGCCGAGCTGGAGAAGCGGATCGCCGAAACCAAGCTATCCAAGGAAGCGCGCGACAAGGCCGAGGGCGAGCTGAAGAAGCTCAAGAACATGTCACCCATGTCCGCCGAGGCGACGGTGGTGCGCAACTACCTCGACTGGATGCTGTCGATCCCGTGGGGCACCAAGTCCCGCGTCAAGAAGGACATCAACAAGGCCCAGCAAGTCCTTGATAAGGATCACTATGGTCTTGAGAAGGTCAAGGAGCGCATCGTCGAATACCTTGCCGTGCAGGCGCGGTCCGCCAAGCTGAAGGGGCCGATCCTGTGCCTTGTCGGCCCGCCGGGCGTGGGTAAGACGTCGCTTGGCAAGTCGGTCGCCAAGGCCACGGGGCGCGAGTTCATCCGTATCAGCCTTGGTGGCGTGCGCGACGAATCCGAGATCCGCGGCCACCGCCGGACCTATATCGGGTCCATGCCGGGCAAGATCATCCAGGCGCTGAAGAAGGCGAAGACCACGAACCCGCTCATCCTGCTCGACGAGATCGACAAGATGGGACAGGACATGCGTGGCGACCCTGCGTCGGCCATGCTCGAGGTTCTGGACCCGGAGCAGAACTCTACCTTCGTGGATCACTATCTGGAGGTCGAATACGACCTGTCGGACGTGATGTTCCTGACGACCAGCAACTCCTACAACATGCCGGGGCCCCTGCTTGACCGGATGGAGATCATCCCGCTGGCCGGCTACACCGAGGAGGAGAAGGTCGAGATCGCCAAGACGCACCTGTTGCCCAAGCAGATCAAGAACCACGGCCTGCGCAAGGGCGAGTTCGAGCTGCGGGACGATGCCCTGACGGCGATGGTGCGGGTCTATACCCGTGAGGCGGGTGTGCGGAACCTCGAGCGGGAGATCGCCAAGGTCGCGCGAAAGGCCGTCACCAAGATCGTCGGAAAGCGCGAGAGCGAAATCGTCGTGACCGCGGACAACATCGACGACTACCTGGGCGTCAAGAAGTACCGCTATGGACTGGCGGAGCTTGAGGATCAGGTCGGTGTCGTGACGGGCTTGGCCTATACCTCGGTCGGGGGCGACCTGTTGCATATCGAGGCGCTCAAGCTGCCGGGCAAAGGTCGGATGAAAACGACCGGCAAGCTGGGCGACGTGATGAAGGAGAGCATCGACGCGGCATCCAGCTACGTGCGGTCCATCGCGCCCGAGATCGGGGTCAAGCCGCCGAAGTTCGACACGATGGACATCCACGTCCACGTGCCTGACGGGGCCACGCCCAAGGACGGTCCTTCGGCCGGTCTGGCCATGGTGACGTCCATCGTCTCGTCGCTGACGGGGATTCCCGTGCGCCGCGATATCGCTATGACCGGCGAGGTGTCCTTGCGCGGCAACGCCATGCCGATCGGCGGGTTGAAGGAAAAGCTGCTGGCGGCCCTGCGCGGCGGGATCAAGACCGTCCTCATCCCCGAGGAGAACGAGAAGGATCTCGCGGATCTGCCGGAAAGCGTGACCACCGGGTTGGAGATCGTGCCGGTCAAGCACGTGTCCGAGGTGCTTGAACGTGCCTTGGTGCGCGCACCGGAAGCCATCGAGTGGGACGAGGCCGCGGAAGAAGCCGCAGCACTTGCCGCACGCAATGCTGCTGCCGACGGACGGGGTGTTGTCGCGCACTGACGACCGGCGGCACCAACACGCCGAGGCCGCAAGGTTTGCATCAGACAAGGGGCGCAGGGTTCTGCGCCCCTTTGTCGTTCTCGTTCAGAACCACGAGGGTCGAGGCATGGCCCTGTGTAGTCGGGTCCGTGCTTTGCGCGGTTTCCTTCGGGCAAGCATCCTGCAAGCCGGGGAGTCATGCGCCACCCTATTGCCCCCGTCGGGGTCGGCAGGTCTTGAACCCCGTGCAAGCTTTGGCTAAAGGCAGCGTCATGGTTCGGGTGATTAGCTCAGTGGTAGAGCGCTTCGTTCACATCGAAGATGTCAGGGGTTCAAATCCCTTATCACCCACCATGAACCCCACGACATGCTGATATGGTCGGTTTCCCAGTTTCCGGGCCCATGCCGTCCGACAGACAGCCAGGCATGAGCGATACAGGTTCCCCATGCCCCCGATGATCATATTGCGCCACGGACAGACCGTCTGGAACCGCGAGGGGAGGATGCAGGGACGTCTCGACAGCGACCTGACACCCCTGGGCCAGGTGCAGGCCGCGCATCAGGGCGCATTGCTGCGTGGATTGGGGACAGGGTTCGCCGCGCGGGTCAGTCCACGGGGCCGCGCGCGCAGGACGGCGGCCTTGGCGGGGCTGAGGCCGATAGTGGACGATGACCTTGCAGAGGTATCCATGGGAACGTGGGAGGGGCGTATCCGTCCGGGCGGGGCGGGGCAGTCCGGCGTTCTGTGGAAATTCGCGGCGCCGAACGGCGAAAGTCAGGCAGAACTGATCGAACGTCTGCACCGGGTTCTGTCGACATGTCACGGGCCGACCGTGCTTATCACGCATGGGGTGCTGTGCATCGGGCTGCGGGCGCTGTTGACGGGGCTTGCCCCGGACGAATGGGACAGTCTGGACGATCCGCAGGGTGTGCTGCACGTCATCGAGGGCGGGCAGGAGCGGATCCTGCGATAGCAGCCATCCTGCAATGTCGGAAATTGCCTCCGGGACAGATCTTGCAGGTCGCTGGACGCTGCGCTAACAGCACCTCGGCGGGTGGTTAGCTCAGTTGGTAGAGCGTTTCGTTTACACCGAAAATGTCGGGGGTTCGAGCCCCTCACCACCCACCAGACGCCCATCCTTTCGCGGATCAGGTTCGTAATGCGTCTGCCGCGCCCATCCCGTGACGGGGCCGCACAAGGGCGCGCCGATGCCTGTCACGCCCGCAGGCTGGGCAGGCCGATCCCGGTCGATTCGAAGCCGCCATCCACCGCAAGCCGCTGACCGGTGACGAAGCTGGCCTTGGAGGAGCACAACCACACGATGGCTTCGGCGATTTCGACCTCCTGACCATAACGGTTGAGGGGGATCGCATCGTGATAGGCGTCGATGATGTCCTGCGTATGAACCGCCATCGCCAGCTTGGTGCGCACGGGACCGGGACAGACGCAGTTCGCGCGGATCCCGTATTCGCCCAGTTCGACGGCCTGCTGCTGCGTCAGATGTGCGACGCCTGCCTTGCTGGTCCCATAGGCCACGCGCAGGGTCGACGCGCGCAGGGCGCTGATCGATGCGATGTTGACGATGGCGCCCTTCGTGTCCTTCAGATGCGGCGTGAAGGCCTGTGTCATCAGGAACACGCCGTCGAGGTTCGTCGCCATGACGCGGCGCCAGCGGTCGAACGTCGTCTCTTCGATCGGTCCGAAATCCGCGAGGCCCGCGTTGTTGACCAGCGCATCGACCCTGTCGACGCCGGCAGCCAGCGTGGCGACAGCCTCTGCGTCGGACACGTCGCAGGGCAGGGTGGTCACGTTCTCTAGGTCGGCTGCGGCTTGGGAAAGCGCATCCTCGTCATTGTCGACCATGATGACATGCAGGCCGTCCCTTAGAAACAGTTTGACCGTCGCAAGCCCGATCCCGCGGGCCGCCCCCGTCACAAGCGCCGTTCTTGTCATCGTATCCTCCGGTTGATGTCCGCACCTTAATCGCCGTCGCGGGCTTTGCAATCGCGGTGCGGCTGTTGCCGCACGGACGGTCTGCGCGCCTGCGCAATAGGCGCGGGCGTGCTGCCACCCTAGGTTTGGACAAACTGGACGGACGAGGAAAGGGAGAAACATCATGAGCTGGAACCCCGCATTGGATCCGCATTGCCCCATCGGTGATGACGTTGACGCCATCGAGACGGTCATCGTGCCCCGCGCCCGCGATCTGGGCGGGTTCGAGGTGCGTCGCGCCTTGCCCGCGCCCAAACGTCAGATGGTCGGACCGTTCATCTTCTTCGATCAGATGGGACCGGCAGAGTTCCTGACCGGCAAGGGCATCGACGTGCGTCCGCATCCGCATATCGGCCTCGCCACGGTGACATACCTTCTGTCGGGCAAGATCCATCACCGCGATTCGCTTGGCACCGATCAATGGATCGAACCGGGCGCCGTGAACTGGATGATGGCGGGGCAGGGGATCACCCATTCCGAACGCATGGACGGCGCCTATCGCCAGCAGCAGACATCGCTGTTCGGGATCCAGACCTGGGTTGCCCTGCCGGAGGACCGCGAGGACGATCCTGCCAATTTCGTTCACGCGGCCGCGGATCAATTGCCCGAGATCGAGGGCGAAGGGAAACGTCTGCGCCTCGTTCTCGGGGACGGGTGGGGCGAACGCGCCCCGGTCGAGACGGCCAGCCGCATGTTCTATGCCGATGCCATTCTGGAAGCAGGTGCTGCCATCCCGATGCCGGACGATCACGAGGACCGCGGGGTCTACGTGCTGAACGGGACCGTGACAGTGGCGGGGCAGGAATTCTCCGAAGGTCAGATGATGGTCTTCCGCCCCGGCGACGCGATTTCGCTACGTGCGGGTGATAGGGGGGCGCGGCTCATGATGCTGGGCGGTGATACGCTGAATGGTCCGCGCCATATCTGGTGGAATTTCGTCGCGTCCTCGCGGGACAAGATCGATGCCGCGAAGGAGGCTTGGCGGGCGGGCGATTGGCGGCATGGGCGCTTTCAGCTGCCACCGGGCGATGACGGCGAACACATCCCGCTGCCGGGCGCGTAAGAAAAACGGCGATGGCGTCAGAAACCGGTCAGATACGCTTGACGCCATCGGTGCCGCCTTCTAGAGACCGCCCTACGCGCGGTTGTAGCTCAGTTGGTTAGAGTACCGGCCTGTCACGCCGGGGGTCGCGGGTTCGAGCCCCGTCAACCGCGCCACTTTCCCCCCAGTTTGCTTGTCTAGCCTCACCCAACGCCCATGCGTTTGGGGTCATGTGCCGCATATCATGAGCGTGGGACCGCGCCGCGCTGCGGCCTCCGGGTGTCGATCCGATCGGGTATCGGTCCGGTTCGACGGCGACAGATTGTGATGGTTCTCAAGCGGCGCCCGGGATGGCGAATACCCTTCGATTACGGATGAACGGGATGGATTCACGCCCCATCTCATTTTCATGACAAAACGTCATTGACGCCATCGCGGGCTATCGCTATCCCGCCTCTCACGCGCGGTTGTAGCTCAGTTGGTTAGAGTACCGGCCTGTCACGCCGGGGGTCGCGGGTTCGAGCCCCGTCAACCGCGCCACTTTCCTTTTCGTCAATGTAAGCAAGTATTTGAGCGACAGATCATGCTGTCAGCCTTAAAGGCCCGGCAATCCCCTGTCAGGGATGGCCGAGCCGGAATGATGCTGTAACCCGGCCTCAGGACTGACTGCGCGATCGTGCGGCAAACCGTGGCAGCATGGCCGAAAAATCGCGGCCCTCTCCATCCTCATCGCGCGTGAACGCCGTATACTGGCGCAGCGCCTCGGCACCCATCGGGGTCGGGGCATCCACCGACTCGGCCGCCTGCTGGGCGAGGCCGAGATCCTTGAGCATGAGTTCCGACGCGAACCCGGGCCGGTAGTCGTTGTCCGCAGGCGAGACGGGGCCGACACCGGGGGCGGGGCAATAGGTTGTCAGGCTCCAGGATTGGCCGGAGGAGGTCGAGGCGACGTCATACATCGCCTGTCGATCCAGCCCCAGCTTGTCGGCCAGCGCAAAGGCCTCGCAGGTGACGACCATCGTCGCACCAAGGATCATGTTGTTGCAGATCTTGGCCGCCTGCCCATTTCCGGACGGGCCGCAATGCACGGTGCGCCCGCCCATGATGTCCAGCAAGGGGGCGCCCTTGGCCAATGCCTCGGCCGAGCCGCCGACCATGAAGGTCAATGTGCCCGCATCCGCGCCGCCTATGCCACCGGAGACGGGCGCGTCCAGCGCACCGATGTCCGACGCCGCCGCCTGATCGGCCACCGCGCGGGCGCTGTCCACATCGACCGTCGAACAATCGAGCAGGATGGCGCCCGGCGACATGACGGGAATCACCTCGTTGGCGACGGCGCGCAGGATCGCGCCGTTGGGCAGCATGGTGATCACCACGTCCGCGCCCTTTGCGGCCTCGGCCGCCGTGGCGGCCATCGACACGCCATCGGGGGCCGATGCGGCCGTATCATAGCCCGTGACAGACATGCCGGCCTGCGCAAGGTTGCGGGCCATGGGGCCGCCCATGTTCCCGAGGCCGATAAATCCGATCTTCATTGTGCAATCTCCGGTTGCGGGGTGCCTTTCGGCAAAGGGGCAAGCATGCGGGCGACATCCACGGCGGGGACCGCCGTCGGTCCGGTGTGTCGCCATCTGGGCGACCGGTCGCGGTCGATGATCTGTGCGCGGATGCCTTCGACGAAGTCGGCGAGTTCCAGCGCCCGATGGGTAAAGCGGTATTCCAGCGACAGGGCCGCCTCGATGGTGGGGTCATCGCCAAGCCGGTGCAACATCTCGACCGTGCAGGCCATCGACAGGGGGGCGTTGCGGGTCAGAGCCGATCTGGCGGCCTCGGCCGCAGGCGTCCGTGCACCGTCGACCGCACGCGCGATGTCGCCGAGGGTTTCGCCCGCAAACAGCGTGTCGATATCCGCCTGCATCCGGGCCATTTCGGATCCGGGCGGTGTCTGCCCGGCGGCATCGGCCAAAGTTGCGTCCCCCGTTTCGCACAAGGCGTCGATCAGGGCGGGCCAGTCGTTCGGTACATAGAGGTCCGCGAAACCGGCGTGGATCGCATCGCCGGGGCCCATACGCGCGCCCGTCGTGCCAAGGTATTCCCCCAGCCGACCGGGTGCGCGGGCCAGCAGCAGCGTGCCGCCCACGTCCGGCACAAGGCCGATCGCACATTCCGGCATGGCGATCTGTGACGTGTCGTCGACGATGCGGTGGGACGCATGGCAACCGACGCCGACGCCGCCGCCCATCGTGAAACCGTGCAGGAATGTCACCACCGGTTTGGGAAAGTGGAACAGCTTGGCGTTCATGCGGTATTCGTCGCGCCAGAACCTCTGGCCGTAGTCATAGCGTCCTTCGACACCCGCCCGGTGCATCTCGACGATGTCACCACCCGCGCAAAAGGCGCGACCGGGGGCCGCGTCGATCACGATCAGGTCGACGGCCTGATCCGCCCGCCACGCATCCAGCGCACGTTCGATGGCAAGGCACATCTCCCACGTCAGGGCGTTCATCGCCTCGGGCCGGGTCAGTGTGATGCGCCCGGCACGGCCGTCGATGCGTATGTGGATGTCTGTCATGTGTGGGTTTCCGAGACGGCTGTGCGGGATTTCAGCAGGGCGTAGGCGGCAACGGGGTCGGTTCGGCGTAGGGGGTAGAACGGGTTTCCCCCGATGGCCTGCATCGCTTGTGCCATCCATCCCCGCAGCAGGATGAAGAGATAGAGGGAGGGTACGACAAGAACGAGGACCACGATGGTGATCCACGGCCCGATCCCAAGGCCAGCCAGATCGCCCGCCAATGACGCGATTACGGCCGCCGCGCTGACACTGACCAGTGGTAGCATCGGCAGCGCAAAATACCGTGCGATCTTGACGTCGGACAGGCTGCCACCAGCGGCGCAGTGGCGCAGCGCCGCGATTTCCCAGCGGTCGTGCCATCGTCGCAGCCATGGGGGCGGGGCCAGCGGGGCCGTCATGTCTGTTCCCTTCCCCTCATCCTGCCACGCATATCCCGGGGGTCCGGGGGCGGAGCCCCCGGTTGGTCGGATCGCCGCAGGCGATTCGAACCCTCTCACCCACGCAGCAGGTCCCGCGCCACGATCATGCGCATGATCTCGTTCGTGCCCTCAAGGATCTGATGCACCCGAAGATCGCGGACCAGCTTCTCGATCCCGTAATCCGCCAGATAGCCGTAGCCGCCGTGCAGTTGCAGGCATTGATCGACGACGCGGCTGCCGGTTTCGGTCACCAGCTTCTTGGCCATGGCGCAGAACTTTCCCGCATCGGGTGCGCCTTCGTCCAGTTTCCATGCAGCCTGGCGCAGGAAGACGCGCGCGGCCTGCAGGTCGATCTCCATATCCGCGAGGCGGAACTGCAGGGCCTGAAACTGATCGATGCTCTGGCCGAATGCGCGCCGTTCGGACATGTAGGCAATCGTGAGGTCCATCGCCTGCTGGGCCGCGCCCAGCGAACAGGCCGCGATGTTGAGCCGCCCCCCGTCAAGCCCCGCCATGGCATAGCGGAACCCGTGCCCTTCCTCACCCAGCAGATTACCCGCATCGACGCGCGCGTCGTCCAACTGCACCTGACGGGTGGGTTGCGACCGCCAACCCATCTTGTCCTCCAGCCCGCCGAAGGACAGCCCGTCCGTGCCGTCATCGACGACGAAGGCGCTGATCCCCTTGGGGCCATCCGCGCCCGACCGCGCCATGACGATATAGGCATCGGAATATCCGCCACCCGAGATGAACGCCTTGGTGCCGGTCAGGAACCAGCCTTCGTTCGTCCGCTCGGCACGGGTTTTCAGCGCCGCCGCGTCCGAGCCGCTGGCCGGTTCGGTCAGGCAATAGCTGAACACAGTTTCCATCGACAGGGCGGGCGGCAAGTATCGTGCCTTGAGGTCGTCGGACCCGAAGCTGTCGATCATGCGGGCGCACATGTTGTGGATCGACAGAAAGGCCGCAACCGAAGGGCAGGCCATCGACAGCGCCTCGAACACCAAGGTCGCGTCGAGGCGGGACAGCCCGGCGCCGCCCGACTCCTCGGATACGTAGAGGCCGCCGAAACCCAGTTGGGCCATCTTTGGCCACAGGTCCTTGGGGATCGTTCCCATCGCCTCCCACTCGCGGGCGTGGGGGGCGATCTCGGATTGGCCGAGGTCGCGGGCCATATCGAAGATGGCTTCACTCTCTTCGGATAGTGCGAAATCCATGGCTGCCCCTCCCGTGGCGCGAATAGAACGCTTGTTCAATTGTGGGGCGAACGGGAAGCCAACGCAAGAAAAATGCGCGCCCCCGACATCGGGAGCGCGCATTCTGTGCGAGTTTGCGGAAGTGGCCAGACCATGCGGCCGATCCGTCCGCGTCGCGCCGTCCTTCGGGCCGCGTTCAGATCAGGCGAACCTGCGTGCCGATCGCCGTAAGGGCATACAGTTCGGCAATCTTTTCGTTGTAGAGGCCGATGCAGCCCGACGATGACCGGCGCCCGATCTTGCGCGTGTCATGGGTGCCGTGGATCAGGTAGGCAGGCCAATCGAGGTACATGGCATGCGTTCCAAGCGGATTGCCCGGCTCGCCACCCTCCATGCGGATCGGCAGGGTCGGGTCACGTTCGCGCATGTTCGCGGTCGGCGTCCAGCTCGGGCCCTCCTGCTTGCGCACGATTTCCGAATAGCCGCGGCGCGTCAGTTCATCCGTCATGGGCACCGAGGTCGGATAGAGTCGATAGTCGCTGCCGTCGCCGCTCCAGTAGTGCAGGGCGCGGCTGGTGGTATCGGCAATGATGATCCCGGCCCCGAGGGAGTTGAAATGATCGCGCCAATCGATGCGGTGAAAGCTGGAGGTGTTGCGCCGCGTCTCCGTCGGTCCGGTCACGCCACCAAAGGATTCCGCGGTGTATTCCTGCGCGCGCAGAACGGAGGGCGTCGCCAGAAGGGCGGTCGCGCCCAGCAGAACGGTCCGGCGGTTGGTCTTGGTCATCGAGATCTCCTGTCAACAGTGGGGGCTGTCGTGCTCGACCCGTAGCTAGCAAAGCCATGATACGGTCGGAAGGGGCCGGATCATCACATGTTTGCGCGCAGACCCGGCCGACGGGCGGCAGACCGCCGAAAAAGACCCGCACCGTGCCCCCTTCGTGCCCGATTGCCACGACAACCTGACCCATGTCGGCACATCGCGGGAGCAGACACATGGGTCCCATCGCGGCCACCATCCATTGCCTGAAAACCCCTTTCACGTGGAAAGGGCGGGCGTCGCCTTCCGAATACTGGTGGTTCACCCTTGCCATGATGCTGATACAGGTGGCGGCCCTGCTGCCGCTGACCCTGCCTTTCATACGGGCAGGCGTCGCCTATCGGGACGCATGGGCCCGTGCTGAAATCGTCGCCTACAACACGTGGTCCGAGGTGGTGCCCCCCGCGGCCCCCGATCTTCTGGGGATTGCCCAGGGGCAGCAGGTATACTGGATGGCCTTCGGCATCCTGATGATCCTGCCGCTGTTCTCGCACCTGTCGGTCATGGTGCGGCGGCTGCATGACAGCGGGCGCAGCGGGTGGTGGTACTGGATCATCCTGATCCCGATCGTCGGGCCGATCCTTCTTCTGATCTTCCTCGTCGTTCCGGGCGAGGTGTACCGGAACCGGTTCGGGCCCGGACGTCAGGCCGACCTGTATCCGCGCGCCCGTCGCGGCAGCGACATGCCCGTGGTGCCGCGCGACCCGCTGGCGCACCTTCAATCCGCCGAGGATCTGCGCGGTCTGCGCCATTCCCGAATGCCGGGCGTCTGAGCGGCCGCCCCCATGCGCGCGTCGATCTGCGGCCGGATCCACCGGTCGTCAATCGACCGCTGACAGCCTGACCAATCTATCCTGATCCGGGGACGCGTCCTGCGCGGCCCTTTTTGGCGTCCGACTGCAACTCAAGATGGGCCGCGCTTTCTGCGATCGACCATGAATGCGTCATCGCGCGGGTTTTCCGTGGCAAAATCATGGCATCGGTGTCGACCGTCGGGCGATTCTGTCCGCTTGCCTCATTTCCTGCACATTTGCGTCCTACCCGGCATGGAGTAGCCCCAATCGGAAACGGTAGGCTGCGACCCGGGTGATCGTTGCTGAAGGCGAGACGATTGGCCCAGATTCGGCTTTGATCGAGGCCAGATTCAGCCCCGAGTTGGGGCAGGCCACGGCTAGAGTGAGGTCAGGGAAGGTCGAATATGTGACCGAACCAAGGCAACGACGGAACAGAAGGAACGACACGATGACTGGCATCCTCCTTACCACCGGTATCACCCTGTTCGTCATGTTCGAGGTCCTGCTGTCCCCTGTCGGCGACAACTGAGATTGACGATCCGGCCCCTGCATCGCGTGGGGGCAGCATGAGGCGCCGAGGCGCCGGCGTTGATCCACCGCGATCCGATCGGGATCGAACGGTAAACGCCCCCGAAGGGGCGCAGAAGTTTCAGGCAATACAAAGCATGGTGCCGCCGCCCCGGTCCGGGACAGCGGCAGGTCCGATCACTCCATCAGGGGGATCGAGAATTCGCCGCCTTCCTTGATGCCGGACGGCCAGCGCGCGGTGACGGTCTTTGTGCGGGTATAGAACTTGAACGAATCCGGACCGTGCTGATTCAGGTCACCGAACATCGATTTCTTCCACCCACCAAAGGTGTGATAGGCCAGCGGCACCGGGATCGGCACGTTGACGCCGACCATGCCGACATTCACGCGCTTGGCGAAATCGCGGGCCGCGTCGCCGTCACGGGTGAAGATCGCAGTGCCGTTGCCGTACTCATGATCCATGGCAAGCGACAATGCCTCCTCATAGGTCTGGGCGCGCACGGTCGACAGGACGGGGCCGAAGATCTCCTTCTGGTAGATCTCCATGTCCTTGGTGACGTGGTCGAACAGGACTGGGCCGACGAAGAAGCCGTTCTCGTAGCCCTGAACGCTCATCTCGCTGCCGTCCACGACGGCCTTGGCGCCCGCGTCCTTGCCCGACTGGATCAGGCGCAGGATGTTTTCCTTGGCGGCGCCGGTCACGACGGGGCCGAAATCGACATCGTCGCCGGACGTATAGGGCCCGACCTTCAATGCCTCGACCCGGGGGGCCAGTTTTGCGATCAGGCGGTCGGCGGTGTCGTCACCGACCGGCACGGCCACCGAAATCGCCATGCAGCGTTCGCCAGCCGCGCCGTAACCCGCACCGACCAGCGCATCGGCTGCCTGATCCATGTCCGCGTCGGGCATGATGATC
This sequence comes from Jannaschia sp. 2305UL9-9, assembly GCF_041403465.1. Lineage (NCBI taxonomy): Bacteria > Pseudomonadati > Pseudomonadota > Alphaproteobacteria > Rhodobacterales > Roseobacteraceae > Jannaschia > Jannaschia sp. 2305UL9-9. The sequence continues at coordinate 839,422 of NZ_JBGEHM010000001.1, read as the reverse complement.
ATGTGGTTCTTGGCACCGCCGAAGCATTGGGCGCGTTTGCCCTGCGCGCTGGCACGCTCATAGATGTAGGCCGCGATCGGGGTGGAGCCGACGAAGCCGACCGACTGGATCACCGGATGATCGAGGATCGCGTCCACCGCCACCTTGTCACCGTTGACGACCTGCAGGATGCCCTTGGGCAGGCCCGCTTCCTCCAGCAGGGCCGCAAGCATCATCGGCACCGACGGGTCGCGTTCGGAGGGCTTGAGGATGAAGGCGTTGCCGCAGGCGATGGCAGGCGCGAACATCCACATCGGGATCATCGCCGGGAAGTTGAACGGCGTGATGCCGGCGGTGACGCCCAGCGGCTGACGCATGGAATACATGTCGATGCCAGGGCCGGCTGAGTCGGTGAATTCACCCTTCAGGTGGTGCGGCGCCCCGATGCAGAACTCGACAACCTCCAGCCCGCGCACCACGTCGCCCTTGGCATCGGGGAACGTCTTGCCGTGTTCGCGCGACAGCGCCTCGGCCAGCTTGTCCATGTCGCGGTTCAGAAGGTCGACGAACTTCATCAACACGCGCGCCCGACGTTGCGGGTTGGTCGCGGCCCACGCGGGTTGCGCCGCCGCGGCAACTTCGACCGCCCGGTCGAGGTCATCGGCGGTCGCCAGCGCAACCTGCGCCTGCACCTCGCCGGTGGCTGGGTTCATGACGTCGGCTGTGCGGTCCGTGCCCGCAACTTCGGCCCCGTCGATCCAATGTCCGATCTGCTGCATCTGTGCTCTCCCTGATTTGGCGCGACACTAGGCGGAACGACCTTGCAGGAACAGCGTCAGACGGGCAGGGTGGTCTTGCGTTTTTGTCGGGGTGCTTTCGATGGATTGGGACGATCTGCGCATCTTTCGCGGTGTTGCGCGTGGCGGGTCGCTGGCACAGGCGGCGCGGGGTCTCAGGCTTGATCCCGCAACGCTCAACCGGCGCATCGCGCGGTTGGAGGATCGGGCAGGCGTCGCGCTGTTTCTCAAATCCCCGCGAGGTTATGCCCTGACCGAGGCGGGTCTGCGTCTGCTGCCCCATGCAGAGGCCATGGCAGACGGCGCGCGCGCGGGCGCGGCGGCCCTTGTCGGCGGCGAGGCGCTGGCGGGGCGCGTCCGGATCGGCGCGCCCGACGGCATCGCGAACTTCGTCCTGCCCGCCGTCCTGACGCGCATCCGGTCGGCGCATCCGAACCTTGCGCTGGATCTGGTCGCCCTACCGCGTGTCTTCGACCTGAGCAGACGGGAAGCCGACCTTGCCATCACGGTATCCGCGCCCAAGGCCGGTCGTTTGAAGTTGCGCCGATTGTGCGACTATCGCCTCAGCCTTGCGGCGCATCGCAGCTATCTGGATCAGGCGCCGCCGCTGCGCACCCGCGATGACCTGCCGGGGCATGCCATCGTCGGATATATCCCGGACATGATCTTCGATGCGGACCTCGACTATCTGGATGAGGTCGGCGTCGGGACGCCCGGTCTGGCCTCGAACTCCGCAGCGGTGCAGCTTGGCCTGATCCGCGCCGGGGCCGGCGTGGGGGTGGTGCATGATTTCATGCTGCCCACGGATCCCGGTCTGGTCCGCGTCCTGCCCGACGAGGTGCGTCTGACACGCGCCTTCCACCTTGTCCGGCACAGCGATGCGGGCGGGCCGCTGATCGGGCGCTGCGCGGCATTGCTGGCCGATGGGGTGCGGGCCGAAGTTGCCCGGTTGGAGGCCATCGCCGCGCAGGTGACGGGCAGGGATCAGACGACCTGACTGCTATGGCGACAGCAGGCGGTCTTGTGCTGCAACGCCTCCAGTTTCGGATGACAAGGGCATGAAGGATCCGTCATTCCGCCCGGCTATCCAGCGGCAGGAAGGCCTGTGGTCCGGCCTTCCTGCCAAGTGACGTGCATGTTGCGCAGACTTGACTTGCCGCGTGGACGCGCCGACGCTGATCCCACGACATTGCACGGGAGGGCAGACCATGTTCGTGACCAAGATCCTCGCCTCGAAAGCCACGCAGGGTGTATTGACCATATCGCCCGGTGCCAGCATCGCCGACGCGGTGGCGGAACTGGCAAGTCGCAAGATTGGTGCCCTCGTGGTCAGCGAAACCGGCAGCCGCGCTGATGGTATACTGTCGGAGCGGGATATCGTGCGCGAACTGGGCAAGGATGGCGCCGCCGTTCTGGACAGGTTGGTATCCGACGTCATGACCCGAAAGGTTCAGGTCTGCACCCCGAGCGACCGGTCGGAGGACGTCCTGCAACGCATGACGGAGGGGCGTTTCCGTCACATGCCCGTCGAAGAGGACGGCGCGTTGATCGGGGTCATCTCGCTGGGCGATGTGGTCAAGGCCCGGCTGAGCGAGGTGTCGATGGAGAAAGACGCCCTTGAGGCGATGGTCGCCGGGCATACCTGAAGCCACCATCGGCACCCAACGCCCCGCAGGGACAGATCGCATGGCGGCTTGTCTGTGCGGGGCCGACATGTCACGCACGCCCCGCGAGACCGCAGACACGACCGCGACAAGGACATACCGATGCGCACAGCCCTGTATCCAGGCACGTTCGACCCGATCACGCTGGGCCATATCGACATCATCAAACGGGCCTGCACCCTGTGCGACCGTCTGGTGATCGGCGTCGCGATCAACCGCGACAAGGGGCCGCTGTTCTCGCTGGAGGAACGGGTCGCGATGGTCGAGGCCGAGGTCGCGCGATGGTCGGACAAGACCGGCTGTGAGATCGTCGCCCATCCGTTCGAGAACCTGCTTATCGATTGCGCCGAAGAGGTGGGCGCACAGATGATCGTGCGCGGTCTGCGCGCGGTCGCGGATTTCGAGTACGAGTTCCAGATGGTGGGCATGAACCGGCGCCTGAACGACCGGATCGAGACGGTTTTCCTGATGGCCGAGGCGGAACATCAGGCGATTGCCTCCAAATTGGTCAAGGAAATCGCCCGTCTGGGGGGCAACGTGTCGTCATTTGTGACGCCTGCGGTCTACTCGGCCCTGAACGAGCGGTTTGGGCGCTAGGCGGGAAACAATGCGGCGCGGGTCCGGCGATTGTCCAAACACGCCTTGGCCGCGCCAAACTTCCGACAGGCCCGGATGATGAATGGAGGCCGAGGGCCAAAGGCCCGATTCCTTCATTCGCGTAAGGGTGTTGCGCAATGTCCCGAACTGATCTGTCGGCGGTTGAAACACTGTCGCTTTCCGAAATCGATCTGATCATCAACCATTCGACGGCCTGGCGCGAGGCCCGTATCACGCCGCTGGTCATCGCTGATATTCCCATAGCCGTTCCGCCCGAAGCCGAGGCGACCACCGTGACATGGGGCTCGGGCGTAACCGACGTCACGTGGTCGGTCGATGGCATGGAGGTGCTGCGCAGCCTGAACGACGTGCCGGACGTCTATTCCTGGACATCGCGCGACCATGTCTACGATGCCGAAACCGGGATCCTTCGGGAAAGCACGATGGTCTATGACAACGGCGGCGTGCAGACCAGCTACTACGACGCCGAGGGCGCGCGAACCCACCGCATCGCGGTGAACGCGGATCTGGGCGAGGGGCTGTCCTTCAAGACCTATACCTACCAGGCGTCCGGCAAGATGGACACGATCTTCATTCGCTACGGCGACGGGCGGGAACTGACGATCAGTTACGATGAAGACGGGCGCAAGTCGGGCGAGATCCACGTCGACGTCGAGAACGTCTTCGATTGGGCCGTGCGGAGCGAGAATTTCAACGCCGACGGCAAGCACACCTCGACCCTGCGGATCGATGATGACGGCATGCAATACGACACCACCTACAACGGGCGCGGTGAGGTCGTCGAAAAGCTGTATCAGGATCTTGGGGATCGGTGGAGCTGGGCGATCAAGCACTGGTCCTACGATGATGACGGCGCGCTGATTGTGCAAACCGTGGTTGCGGATGATGGAACCGTGACGACGTCGGGCCCGGTCGATGACATGGCGGTGGCCGACGCCCTGCGCGTTGCGATGGACAGTTTCGAATGGAACGATGTCGCGACGCCCACGGATCCCGCTACGATACCGGACGACAGTGCGGGGGCAGATGCCTCTGACGGCGCGGCTGCTACCACCTATGCCAAGGCCCACTCCATTCATTTTCTGGCAAAGTGGCGCGCCGCGGATACGTCGGAATCGACCACATCCGACAGCATCGGTGCGACCGGGCTGGATACGGTGTCATCGACTGACGACTGGATATAGGCGGGTCCGGGCGGGGCACGGGCGCCTACGCCCGGCCCCGCTCCGCAAGGGCGGCCTGCAGGGCGCTTGCCCGCGGATCACCGGTTTCCAGCGCGAAAACCCAGGCCTGTGTCAGAAAGAACGCCGCTGCGTCCGCCTCGGCGCCCTTCGACGCCATTTCATACAGCGACACGAGCGAACCCCTATCGCCCGCCGCATGCGCGGCCAGCAGTCGGGCATCCAGCGTCAGGCGCCCAGACACCGTGCCACCCAGTCGTGGAACCTGTGGGTCGGCCCATCCATTGCCGGGCTGAACCGTCCCCCGTCGAAACCGGGGGCTGCGCGCCCCTTCTGCATCCCTTCGACGACAAAGACGTCCTCCTCGAAGACGGCTTTCCAAAGCGCGGTATTCCGGTCAGCCAGATCCGGGTCGAAATCGGGCGTCGCATAGTAGAGGTGGACGTGTTCGCGGGTGCGTCCCGGCCCATCGGGCAGCAGGATGATCGCGAAGGCATGGTCGCGGTGCGTGCCCATCAGGATGTTCGGAAACAGCGAGATGTATTCGGCGGCCGTGTCCCACGCGTCGGACAGGCCGGTGAAATCGGGAAAACGCGCATCGCCCTCGATAAGCTGTCGATAGACCCGCGTGCCCTGGCCGGAAAAACCGGCGTCTTCGATATGGTAGTGGTCTTCCAGCCGTGAATAGGCGTTCAGGCCGGGGTGGACCCATGGCAGGTGATAACTTTCGCAGTAATTCTCGACCGCCAACTTCCAGTTGCAAGCCACATCGAAGGTGAAGGACCGGCCGTCATGAAACAGCGGGCCGGCCCTATCCTCTTCAAATTCCGCCCAGCGGGCGATGGCGGCGGCATTCACCGTTTCGAAGGGGGGTGCGGTTCCGTCGATGTTCACGAACACGACGTCGCGCCAGATATGGCTGGGCACTTCGATCAGGCCCAGCGTCACCTTGTCGATGCGCGCGTCACTGTTGAAACCCGGCCCGCCGACATGCGGCGTGGCGACCAGACGGCCTTCGGTCGAATAGCACCACGAATGATAGGGGCAACGGATCGCGCCTTCGATGCGGGTCGGCTCGGACACGAGGATCATGCCGCGATGACGGCAGACATTCTGAAAGACGCGGACAACGCCCCCGCGGTCACGCAGGAGCAGCAGCGGCACGCCCGCGAAGGTCAGCGGCACGGCATCGCCCGGCGTGGGCACCTGCGCCGCCACGGCAAGGCCCGCCCATTGCCCGTGCAGGATGGCCGCGGATTCCCGCGCATAGGTGTTCGGATCGGTGTAATGCGCGTTCGGCAGGCCATTGGCCACGCCGATCGGCTGTCGCACGGCGGCGAGTGTGTCGATGTCCTTCATGGTGCGCCCTCCGGTCCGATGATGTTCCGGAAGGCTGCGGGCAGGCCCGCGACCTGTCTAGCCTGACTGCGACATGATGGTCAGCGGGTCACTCGCGCCCGCGCGACAGGGCCGCGACACCCGTGCGTGCCATCTCCACCAGGCCAATCGGGCGCATCAGGTCGGCAAAGGCGTCGATCTTGCCAACATCGCCCGTGATCTCGAACACGAAACTGTCGAGCGTGCTGTCGACGACATTGGCCCGGAAGATCTCGGCCAGTCTCAGCGCCTCGATCCGCTGGTCGCCCTTGCCGGCCACCTTGAACAGGGCCAGTTCGCGTTCGACGGGCTTGCCCTCGACGGTCAGGTCACGCACCTCGTGCACGGGCACGATGCGACCGATCTGGGCCTTGATCTGCTCGATGACCTGAGGCGTGCCGGTCGTCACGACGGTGATACGGGACAGATGTCCTTCGTGATCGACCTCGGCCACCGTCAGGCTTTCGATGTTGTAGCCACGCCCGGCGAACAGGCCGATGACGCGCGCCAGAACCCCGGCCTCGTTCTCGACGATGACGGCAAGCGTATGCCGTTCCTGCACGTCCGAGAACGTGGGTCGAAGGTTGTAGGCGGAATGGCTGTTGGAGCCTTTTTTGAGCTTGAGTGCGGACATGGTTTAAGGCCGATCTTTCTTCGAAACTGTCTGAATGAGGCTGCGATTGCAGGCACGGGCGGCGGTGACACCCTGCGAATAGAGGATCACCCGTCTTGTCACACCAACACCGATCCTTTGGCGTCGATGACGCCTTGGGTGTCGGCCTCGCCCAGCAGCATTTCGTTGTGCGCCTTGCCCGACGGGATCATCGGGAAGCAGTTCTCGTGCTTGGCAACCAGACAATCGAAGATCACGGGGCCGTCGTGGTTCAGCATCTCCATGATCGCGTCGTCCAGATCGGCAGGGTCGGAGCACAGGATCCCCTTGGCGCCGAAGGCTTCGGCCAGCTTGACGAAATCGGGCAGGGCCTCGGACCACGACTCGGAATAGCGCTCGCCGTGCAGCAGCTCCTGCCACTGGCGGACCATGCCGAGGCGTTCATTGTTCAGGATGAACTGTTTCACCGGCAGGCGGTATTGGACCATCGTGCCCATCTCCTGCATGTTCATCAGCCACGACGCCTCACCGGCGACGTTGATGACAAGGCTGTCGGGGTGCGCGACCTGAACGCCCATCGACGCGGGCTGGCCATAGCCCATGGTCCCCAACCCACCGGAGGTCATCCAGCGGTTCGGATCCTCGAACCCCAGGTATTGGGCGGCCCACATCTGATGCTGACCGACCTCGGTGCAGATGTAGCGGTCGTGATCCTTGGTCAGCGCCTCCAGACGTTCCAGCGCGTATTGCGGGCGAATGACGGGGCCTTCCTGCTTGTAGGACAGGCATTTGACCATGCGCCACTGTTCGATCTGCGCCCACCATTTCTGAACCGCGCCCGCGTTGGTCTTGCGCCCGCGCGCCTTCCACAGGCGCAGCGCGTCCTCCAACACGTGGGCGATATCGCCAAGGATGGGGACGTCGGCCTTGACCACCTTGTTGATCGACGACGGGTCGATATCGATGTGGACCTTGGTCGATCTGGGGCTGAACGCGTCCAACCGGCCGGTGATCCGGTCGTCGAAGCGGGCGCCGACGTTGATCATCAGATCACAGTCATGCATGACCATGTTCGCCTCGTAGAGGCCATGCATGCCCAGCATGCCCAGCCACTTGCCGCCCGACGCGGGATAGGCACCCAGTCCCATCAAGGTGGAGGTGATCGGGAACCCGGTCGCCTCGACGAATTCACGCAACAGCTGCGACGCCGCGGGGCCGGAGTTGATGACGCCGCCGCCGGTATAGAAGACCGGGCGCTCCGCCCGCTCCATCAGGTCGACCAGCTGCTCGATCGCTTCGGCATCACCTTTCAGGCGCGGCTGGTAGTGCGAGGTCTTGACCTGCTTGGGGGCCGTGTAGTTGCCCGAGGCGAACTGGATATCCTTGGGAATGTCTACCAGAACCGGACCGGGCCGCCCCGAGGTCGCGACATGGAACGCCTCGTGCAGGACCTTCGGCAATTCGTCCGTCTCCTTCACCAACCAGTTGTGCTTGGTGCAGGGGCGGGTGATGCCGACGGTGTCCGCCTCCTGAAAGGCATCCGAGCCGATCATGAACGTGGGCACCTGGCCCGACAGGACGAGGATCGGGATACTGTCCATTAGCGCATCGGTCAGGCCGGTAACGGCATTCGTCGCGCCGGGCCCGGAGGTGACGAGGGCGACGCCGATCTTGCCGGTGGACCGGGCGTAGCCTTCGGCGGCATGGATCGCGGCCTGTTCATGCCGCACGAGGAAATGGCGGATGTCGTTTTGCTGAAAGATCTCGTCATAGATCGGCAGCACGGCGCCACCGGGATAGCCGAACACGGTGTCGACGCCCTGATCCTTCAGGGCTTTGACGACCATCTGCGCGCCGCTCATCTGTTTGCTCATCGTCTCTCACTCCACTCCGACGCTACCGACGAAAAACCCCTCCGGAGGGTGTCTCCGGAGGGGCGCATGGTTACCGTTATGGTCGCTGATCCCTCAGCCCATGCACCCTTGCCCTACAATTACGAGAAGCGTCTTCATCTGCGTTTCCTAATCTTGCAGCGGTATCCATACCGATGGAGGCAGGGGCGTCAACAGGCGTGGTGGAGAAAATTGCCGCATCGGCGCGATTTCTTGTCGTTTGTTGCGTCGGGCGGCGTGGTGCGTGGTCGCAGCCTTGTCACACGAACCCCGCTGGTGCAGCGATGCAGCAACCACGCAGCGGAGGCACGGGCAGCATGAACAACTTGCAACAACAGGTGCGCGGCGGCGCCGTCCTGCGCGGCCTGTGGCAGAATCTACCCGGTCCGGAGGCCGCCGAAATCGCCCGCAACGCTGGCTTCGACTGGCTTGTCATCGACGGGGAACATGGGGCCTGGGCCCCGGCCGAGATTCGCGCCCGTCTTATCGCCGCGCCGGAGGCCGTGGTTCGTGTCCCGGTGGGCGAGACATGGATCCTGAAACAGGCGCTGGACCTTGGTGCGCGAACGGTTCTGGTGCCCATGGTGGACACCGCCGAGCAGGCGGCAGAGGCGGTTGCCGCCTGCCGCTATCCCCCCGACGGCGTCCGCGGCGTCGGGGCGATGGTGGCCCGTGCGGGCGGATGGGGCGCCGATGGCGGCTATCTCGCGCGGGCCAACGCGGAGGTCTCCGTCTGGGTGCAGGCCGAAAGCCGCGCGGCGCTGACGAACCTCGAGGCGATCTGCGCAACCGACGGCGTGGATTGCGTCTTCATAGGCCCGGCCGATCTGGCGTGGGACATGGGCCTGCGCCCGGACGATCCGGCGGTCATGGACGCGATGCGGGATGCGATCAGGCGCATCGACGCCGCCGGCTGTGCGCCGGGCATCTTTGCGGCAGACCCCGAAACGTGGATCGATGCGGGGGCTAGGGTCGTCTGCATGGGATCCGACGCGATGGTCCTGACGGCGGGCCTTGCCGCGTTGGCGCGATGATCCAACTGTCGGCCCGCGGTATTGCGGCGGAATGGGAGGCGGCCTCCGGTCACCTGCCGCGACTGACGATCGGGGGGGCAGACGTTCTGTTTGCTGCCCCGTGGCGGTCCGATGCGGGGGTGCAGTCCGACGCTTCGATCCCTGTGGTCGACAGACGTCTGGGTGGGACATTCGCCTGCGCGCCCTTCGGTGCGGATGACGTGGATGGCGGGCCGCCTCATGGGCGCGGCGCGAATGGTCCGTGGCAGGTGATCCGCACCTCTCCGTCGGCCCTGACCGCGTGGTGCCCCCTGTCGCGCGGGCAGATGACCGCACGCATTGCCCTGCGCGATGATCATCCGGCATTGTACCAGACGCATGTTCTGGACCTCGAAGCCCCATGCACCTTTGCCCACCACCCGATGGTTCAGATTACCGGGGGCGGCCGCCTGTCCGCCGCCACCCCGCGCGCCATCCTGACCTTCGACGCCGAGGCGCCGGTGTTCGATGCCCATCAACGCAGCACGCTCTGGCAGCTGACGGCGAATGGCCGCAGCCGGGACGTGCGTGATCTTCCGCAGGAGCGGTGCGAGGATTTCCTGACACTGGTGTCCGGTGGCAGGGGCCTTGGCTGGACCGCCCTGCGCCGCTTTGCCGAGGGCGATACCATCCTGACCCTGCGGCGTGCAGACCAGCTTCCGGTGACGATGCTGTGGTTGAGCAATGGCGCGCGCCAGAACGCCCCGTGGTGCGGGCAGGTGCGCGGCTTGATCGGGATCGAGGATGGAATCGGCGCGGGGGCAGCGGGCTTTGCCGCCGCCCTGTCCGCCCGATCACGGGTCGCGGCCGAGGGTGTCGCGACCGCCCTGGCCCCGGGCCGCCATGTCATTCCCCATGCCATCCTGCGCCTTGACCGCCCGGTCGAGGTGTCCGAGGTCACGCTGGACCGCGGACTGCGGATCGATACGCCCGACGGTCCGGTCCACCTGCCATTCGATGAAAGCCATTTCGCATGATCCTGATCGACGCCGATGCCTGTCCCGTAAAGTCCGAGATCATCGAGGTCGCGCTGCGCCGGAACATGCAGACGATCTTCGTGGCAGCGACCTATCTGCGCCTGCCGGATCATCCGTCGATCAAGATGTTCGCCGCCGGTGATGCCTTCGATGCCGCCGACGATGCGATTGCCGCGGTGGCCAGACCGGGCACGGTGACGATCACGGCGGATATCCTGCTGGCCGAAAGGGTGCTGAAGGTCGGGGGGGCCGCGCTGGACCCGAGAGGGCGCGAGTATACCGAAGCAAGCATCGGCGAAACGGTCGCGACCCGTGACCTGATGGCGGAACTGCGCCCCGGCATGATGGGCCAGTCGGGCGGACAATCGAGCGGCCCGGCCCCATACGGCCCGCGTGACCGCGCCGCGTTCAAGAACGCGCTGGACCGGATCCTGACGCGGATCGCAAGGGGCTGACGGCCGCCGACCCGGCCTTGGGCCCAAGGCCAGCCTTGCCGGGGAATTTCGCCGCACCGCAGCAACCTGTTTGCATTTGCACGGGCGCCCCATGTTATAGCGCCCCGGCACACCATCTGGATCTGGACCCGGGACGACGCCAAGCGGCGCATACGTCCGACGCTGTCCATACAAGAACAATTACGAACGGAGATGATGCATGTCGAAGAAGAAAGTGATTGTCGTCAAGGTCGGGTCGAGCTTGCTTGCAAACAGCGACAACCTGACGTTGCGATTTGCATTCATGAACGGGTTGGTCAGTGACCTCGCGCAATTGCAGCGCGACGGCCACAAGGTCATCCTGACGTCATCCGGTTCGGTGGCCCTTGGGCTGAACATGGTCAAGAGGCGCCCCGAAGATGCGGGCATTCTGGACAAGCAGGCCGCAGCCGCCTGTGGTCAGCCGCTGTTGATGAACGCCTATCGTCAGGTTGCGTCGGAATACGACCTGAACGTCGCGCAAATGCTCGTGACGGTCGAGGACATGGAAGATCGCCGCCGGTTCCTGAACATCAAGAACACCATGCTGCGGCTGTTCGAAAACGACATCATGCCGATCATCAACGAGAACGATTCCGTCGCGACCCGTGATCTGCGCGTCGGCGACAACGATCGCCTGTCCGCCAAGGTGGCCCAGATGGTCGAGGCGGATGAGTTGATCATCCTGACCAGTGTCGATGGCCTGTATGATCGCGATCCGTCCGACCCCGGCGCGACGTTCATCCATGAGATCGACGACGTCAGCGCACATCTGGATTCCACGGCCAGCGTCAGCGAACTGGGCAGTGGCGGCATGCTCACGAAAATGCACGCGGCGAACATGGCGCAGAACGCGGGCGTCGAGACGATCATCGCAGAAGGCATCATCGAGCGTCCCGTATCGTCCGTCCTGAACAAGGAAAGACGTTTTACGCGGTGTCTCGTGCGCGGTGAGACCGCCTCGCCGCTGAAGGTATGGCTCAGCAACCGGTTGCAGGTTTCCGGCACGCTGGTAGTCTCCGCGGATACCGCAGAGGGGGTTGTCGACAAGCGCCGCGGGATCAGCCGGATGGATATCCTGTCCCTTCAGGGGGACTTCTCCAAGGGCGACGTGCTCCATGTCTACACGGAAAGCGGTGAGGAGATCGCGCGCGGCCTGACGAATTTCTCATCCGAGGAAACCATCCTGCTGGCCCGCAACGCGGATACGCCTGTCGAAGATGTCATCGGCTACAAGACCAAGAGCGATATCATCGGGGCCGAGAACATCCTCGTCCTCGAAGACAAGCACCTGCCGCTCGAGGCGCCTGACGAGGATCAGAAGATCGTGACGCCCGCGTAATGCGGGCGTTCCTGCCCATTCGCGGCGGGGGCGATGGCGTCGCCCGCCGTCAGCGGTTCCCGCGTGACACGAACCGACCCGCCTCGACAGCGGCCATCTTCAGGGCGCGGGACTTGTTGACGGTCTCCTGATACTCGGACGCAGGCTCACTGTCATGAACGACACCGCCGCCGGCCTGAACATAGAGTTTGCCGTCCTTCACCACGCCCGTGCGCAGTGCGATACACATGTCCATGTCGCCATTGGCCGAGAAATACCCGACACCGCCCCCGTAGACGCCGCGCTTTTCGGGCTCCAGCTCGTCGATGATCTCCATCGCGCGAACCTTCGGCGCGCCCGAGACGGTGCCCGCAGGCAGACCGGCCAAAAGCGCCGAAAGCGCGTCGTGCTCTGCCGAAAGCTCTCCGACGACGTTGGACACGATGTGCATGACATGGCTGTAGCGTTCGACGATGAACTTCTCGGTTGGTCGCACGGTGCCCGGTCGCGCGACGCGGGCGACGTCGTTGCGCCCCAGGTCCAGCAGCATCAGATGCTCGGCCAGTTCCTTTTCGTCGGACAGCAGATCCGCCTCCAGCGCCGCGTCCTCTTCGGGGGTGGCACCCCGGTGGCGGGTGCCCGCGATGGGTCGGATGGTCACCTCGTTGCCGAACACCCGCACGAGGATCTCGGGCGAGGCCCCGATGATCTGAAAGCCGCCCAGGTCGAAATGGAACATGAACGGGGACGGGTTCGTGCGCCGCAACGCCCGATACAGGGCAAAGGGCGGCAGCGGAAAATCGTAGGTCCAGCGTTGCGAGGGGACGACCTGAAAGATGTCCCCCGCGGCGATATAATCACGGGCGGTCTCGACCGCGGCTTCGTAGTCTTCGCGGGTGAAGTTGGATACCGGCTCCGGCAGGTCGAACGGCTCTGCCATGTCGCGCGTTTCCGTCACCCCGCGAGACAGGGAGGAAAGCGCATCCTGCAGACGTTCCGCCGCCTGCGCGTAGGCCGCGCGCGCCGTGCCGCCTGTTGCACCCCATGCAGGCGCGACAAGGATCACTTCGCCTTTCACACCGTCGAGAACCGCAACCACGGATGGCCGCATCAGTACGGCGTCGGGCAGGTCGAGCGTATCCGGATTCACGTTCGGCAGGTGTTCCACCAGCCGGATCATGTCATAGCCAAGATACCCGAACAGACCCGCGCTGGCCGCAGGCAGGTCGTCGGGCAGGGCGATCCGCGATTCCTCCAAAAGGTTTCGGATCGCGGCCAGCGGTTCGCCGGCATCTTCCCACGCTTCGGGGTCGTATCGTGCGGCCCGGTTCACACGCGATGACGTGCCCCGACATTCCCAGATCAGATCGGGCTTCATGCCCACGATGGAATAGCGGCCCCGCACCTCGCCGCCAGTCACCGATTCCAGCATGAAGGAGAACGGCTGAGCCTCCGCCAGCTTGAGCATCAGCGAGACGGGCGTGTCGAGGTCGGCGGGCAGGCGCGTCCAGAGGACCTGATTGGCCCCGGTGGCATGCACGGTTTCGAAATCGGAGAAAGCCGGCGAGATCATCCTGTCAGTGCCCCCCGGAGACGCCGCCGAGCAGTTGCGACTGCACCGCCTGAACCGCCTGTTGATCGATGTTGAAACCGATCCGTGTGCGCACGGCCTGTCCGTAGGCATCGAAAACGTCGCCCGCGATATCGCCGCGCAGCTGCGTTTCGATCGCGGAGCGCAGCTCGGCTGTCTGATCGTCCTCGGGATCGACGGGCACGATCGCATCGAGGCGAACGACATAGGCAACGCTCGGGGTGCCGCGCTCGGCGATCACAGTGCCTTCCTCGACCTCGAAAAGCTGTGGCAACAGGGTGGGCGGCAGGCCTTCGACCGTGCCGTCACGTGCAACGCCCGCGACCGTTTCGGCGGTCAGCCCGACATCTTCGAACGTCTCGCCCGCTTCGATGCGGCTGGCCAGATCCTGCGCCGTTTCGGCTAGGCGGCGGGCGGTGGTGTCGTCCTGCCACGCTTGCTCCACCTCCATGCGCACGTCCGCGAGGGGCGGGGTCGTGGGGGCGTCGATCCCGTCAAGGCGCAGGGCGAACAGGCCCCCGTCGGACAGGCTCTCAAGCTCGGGGAAGTCGCCTTCTTCGACCGCCAGGGCGGCGGCGCGGAATGCGTCGTAGTCCAGCGGTCCGCCAGACGCACCGGCAAACACGTCGGCCTGACCCAGGATCATGTCCGTCTCGCCGGCCAGTTCCTCCAGCGTGGCGCCGCCCGCGAGCAGATCGTCGATATCTTCGCGCGCCGCATCGATCTGGCGACGTGCGGTGTCCAGCGCGACAACGGCGGCCAGTTCCTCGCGCACGTCTTCGAAGGGCACTTCGGTGGCGTCGAGGATGGCATTCACGCGGTAGATCGCGGGGCCGAGGGACGTCTCGACAGGACCGGCAAGCCCCGGTTCCTCAAGGGCAAACAGGACATCGGCAATACCGGCATCCACATCGGTGGCCGCGATTTCACCCTGATCGACATCGTCGAGTGTCAGGCCGCGGTCCTCGACCAGCGTATCGAAATCGGTTTCCCCCGCCTCGATCGCGGCAAGGGCGGATTCGGCCGTCGCGAGGTCGCGGAAATTCAGGCGTTCGGCCAGAACGCGGGCCGGCTGACGGAAGACGTCCGACATCTCGTCGTAGCGTTCACGCAGCCGGGCGTCATCGACCTCCACGTCTGCGACAAGGGCATCCGGCGTGATCCAGGCATAGGTGATGCGGCGGGTCTCGGGTGTTTCGAAGGCGGCCGCGTTCTCGTCGTAGAATGCCTCCAGATCGGCATTCGAGGGCGAAAGGGCCAGATCGCCCAACTGGGCCAGTCCGACCTCGGCAACGGTCAGGTCACGGGTCTCCGCCAGCCAATCGAGGATCTTGTCCACGTAGGTGTCGGGCACCTCGACGCCGCCGATAACCGCGGCCTGAAGCAGTTCGCGCGCCGCTTCGTCGCGAACGCGCGCTTCGAAGCGCTTTTCGTTCAGGCCCGCATTGCGCAGCGCAAAGGCATAGCCCTCGCGGTCGAACCCGCCGGAAAGGCCGGTGAAGGCAGGGTTGCGGGTGATACGGCTTGCCACCTCTGCGTCGCCAACGGAAATCTTCATCAGGTCGGCTTCATGCTCAAGTGCGGCACCCGACAACAGGCGTTCCATCACCTGCTGGTCGAGGCCGAACAGCTGCATCTGTTGCAGGGTCAGGGATTGCCCGGTCTGCTGCGACAGGCGCTGCTGCTCCTGCTGGATCGCGTTGGCGTAATCCTGCACGGTGATCTCGCGGTTACCGACGGTCGCAACCGAAGAAAGGGAGCCGCCGAACTGCCCCGCGCCGAATCCGCCCAGCGCCAGAACGAGAAGGCCGAGAATGGCCCAAACGACGATGTTGCTCTTCTTTTTCGGCTTGTCGTTGTCAGACATTTTGACCCCCGTCCCATAGCGTGCGCGATACCTATGCGGCCCCGCGCACGGCGGCAAGTCGAGACGACCGCCGCTCAGAGGCCTTTGGCCGTTACCTCAGCCAAGCGGTCGAACAATGTCGCAATGCCGTCGACATCGGCATTGGCGTAGGCGATCCGCAAGGTTGCCTCTGCGCGGCCGCTCCCCCCCAGATCGCGGGTCGGCCCGAACATCGTTCCGGGCAGCAGAAGAAGCGAGGCGCTTTTGACCAAGGTCTGCGCGACCACGTCCGACGGGGTGTCGAAAGGGTGCGCGACATAGGCGAAATAGGCTCCGCAACCAAGGACGGACCAATCGGACAGGCCATCGAACCCGGCATCCATCGCGGCGCGGCGGCGCAAGATCTCCTGCCGCTCACCGGCCAGCCAGTCGAACAGATTTTCCATGCCCCACAGGGCCGCGCGCTGACCCAGGCCATTCGGGCAGATGGTGACCGTATCCAGCCATTTCTCGACCTCGGCCAGACGGGCAGGGGCGGCGCAGATGGCGCCGACGCGATGTCCCGTCAGGCGATAGGCCTTGGAAAAGGAATAGAGCTGAATCAGCGTGTCATCCCAGTCGGGATCGGCAAACAGATCGTGGGGCGCCCCGGTTCGGGCATCGAAATCGCGATAGGTTTCATCGACGATCAGCGCGATGCCGCGCGATCGGCACAGATCCCGGAAGGCGGACAGGGTTTCCGCCGGGTATTCCACACCGCCGGGGTTGTTCGGGCTGACCAGCACGATGGCACGGGTGCCGGCATCGATCAGGGCTGCTGCGGCCTCCGCGTCCGGCAGCAGGTCGGGCCCGGTTTCCAGCAGGCGGGCCTCGACCCCCTCCATGTCCAGCCACATCTTGTGATTGAAGTAGTAGGGCGTCGGCAGGATCATGTTGTCGCCCTTGGCCGCAAGGGTGGCAACGGCGGCGGTGAACGCCTGATTGCAGCCCGACGTGATCGCAACCTGATCGGAGCTGATTTCTCCACCGTAAGCGGTGCTCCAATCGGCGGCCACGCGGGCGCGCAGTTCGGGTATCCCCAGAACCGGGCCATAGAGGTGGGCGGATGTGTCCGTCAGAACGATGTCGGCCATTGCCTGCCGCAGGGGCGGCGGCGGTGGGTCGGCCGGGGCCGCCTGGCTGAGGTTCAGCAAGGGGCGGTCGGCCGGAAACGTCACACCGTCGATCCAGCGCCGCGCCTCCATGACCGGTGGGGGCAGCGTCGCGGCCAGCTGTGGATTGATATGCTGTGTCATGCCGCAACCTTTCCCTGTGCGTCGGGGGCGCGCCGGTTTTCGACCACCGCGCCCGGATCGGATCAGAAGGGGATTTCGTCGTCCATGTCGGACGGACCACCATACCCGCCACCCTGACTGCCACCGCCCTGGTTGCCGCCGCCATATCCGCCGGAGGAGCCGCGATCGTCGTAACCGCCGCCGCCACCGCCATAATTGCCACCGCCACCGCCGCCGCCTTCGCTGCGACCGTCAAGCATCGTCAGCGTGCCGCCGAAGCCTTGCAGGACGACCTCGGTGGAATAGCGGTCCGCGCCCGACTGATCCTGCCATTTGCGCGTCTGCAACTGGCCCTCGATATAGACCTTGGAGCCCTTGCGCAGGTATTGCTCCGCGATGCGCACAAGACCGTCGTTGAAGATGGCGACGGAATGCCATTCGGTCTTTTCCTTGCGCTCGCCCGAGTTCTTGTCCCGCCATGTCTCGGAGGTGGCGATCCGCAGGTTGCAGACCTTGCCGCCATTGCCGAAGGTCCGCACCTCTGGATCGCGGCCCAGATTGCCGATGAGAATTACCTTGTTCACGCTGCCAGCCATGCAAGCCCCCGCATCATTTGATTCCGTTCGGCACCGGATGCCGTCCCGGATACCTAACGCCGAAGGCCGGGGGGCGCCACGCCCCTTGGGGTTGGAAAATGCGGGCGGCTACGCTACCGTTCCGTCAACCACGACGCCCGGCAACAGGGTCGCGTGGGGCGGACACTGGACGGACGAGGAATCATATGCGGCATTTGGGGGGGGCGGTTGCCCTGTGTGCGCTCTGCGCAGGCGGGATCGCAGAGGCTCAGGGCGCGTTGTCGACGCGCAGTCGGGTGCAGTTGTTCTCCAACCAGACGGCGTTGATGGATGACCGGTTGGCCAATCAATACGCCCATTCCAGCCGCCTCGTGCCGATCACGCCGGAAAGCACGCGCAAGGCCCTGTCCGAGGCGGTCCCGCGCTATACCGGGTCGCAGCGATCGCAATATCTGCCGGATGCACGGGCGGCCGCGCGTCGCCATGGCATCCCCGAAGACCTGTTCCTGCGCCTGATCCGCCAGGAATCCGGATGGAACCCGAGGGCCGTGTCGCACAAGGGGGCGCTCGGGCTGGCGCAGCTGATGCCGGGAACGGCGCGGCAGCTGGGCGTCAATCCGAACGATCCCAAGCAGAACCTCGAAGGCGGCGCGCGCTATCTTGCGCAGCAGTATCGCAAGTTCGGATCGTGGCGCCTGGCCCTTGCGGCATATAACGCCGGCCCCGGTGCGGTCGAACGCCATGGCGGTATCCCGCCTTACCGCGAAACGCGCAATTACGTTCGCGTGATCATGGGGCGCGGCTGAACGCGTTCCCCAATGGCGGTGTTTCCACACCGCCACGCCAAGAGGGTCAGTGCAGAAGGCCGGTGCCCTGCAGAACCCCGTGTTCCAACGCATAGCGGGTCAGCCCCGCCGTCGAGGAAATGCCCAGCTTTCGCTTGAGGTTCTTGCGATGCGTTTCGACCGTGCGGACAGAGATGTCGAGGTCATGCGCCACCTCCTTGTTGGATCGTCCCTTGGCCAGCAGCAGAAGGATCGTCTGTTCACGGGACGTCAACGGCTCCGACCCGTCTGCCGCAGGCTCCAACGCCTCCTCGGCGCCGGGGCACAGATAGCGGTTGCCTGCCACGACCATGTCGATCGCCCGGCGGATCTCGTCGCTGGGCTGATCCTTCAGGCAATACCCCGCCGCGCCGTGCCGCATCGCCGTGGCGACGTATTCGGGCGCGTCATGCATCGACAGGATCAGAACGGCGATGTCCGGGTGGCGTTCGCGCAGGATCTCGGTCGCCTGCAGGCCATTCATGCGCGGCATGTTCAGGTCCAGCAGGATCACATCCGGCGAAAGGTCCGCGCATCGATCGATGGCGTCCTGCCCGTCCCGCAAGGTGCCGATGACATCTATGTCGTCATAGGTTTCCAACAGGGCGCGGATGCCGTCGGCCACCATCGCATGATCGTCGACGATCAGGACGCGGATGGGGCGGCCGGGTTCGGGTCTTGCGGTCTGATGGGACATGGGAGGTGCGATAGGCGAAGCCCCGCGCACAGGCAAGAGCAGGCGAAGTTTGTTGCAAGGCCCCCACCGTGCCGTCGCCAGTCGTTGCCTCGGCCCCGCGCGATCAGCCGAGGCCGCCAAGCGCGAGCACGGGGAGCAGGAGCAGCAGCCAGCCCAGACTGTCGAAGATGTCGTCCGTATCATCCGCTTCGACATCCTCCGGTTCCTCATCCGGCAGGTTTTCTGCCGGGACGGTCGGGATGGGGAAATCCTCGACCTCCTCCGCCTCGATGGGTGGCGGTGCCGCAGGTGGGGTAGGTGCTGCCGTGTCCTTGGTGTCGATCCGGTTCATCACGGTGGCAAAGGCATCGGTCGGCACGAAATCCGTGATACGCACCTCCATGATCTCGCCGGCATCCAGGGTCGCAACGATGCGGCCCGCGTCATAGAACGCCTCCTCCGGAAGGTTCTCGATTGTCGGGCGCGCATCGACGGAGGCCCGATCGCTGGCATTCGTGACGCCAAGCACCCTGCCGGCGGCTGTCCCGCCGTCCGACACCATGTCAGCGAGGTCATATGACACGGTCCTGACATCGTCGGCGTTGGAGGCGATGTAGAAAACCATTTCCCCCCCGCCATAGAAGCCATGCAGGTCCGAAGCGGCGCCCTGTTCCTCGGTCGTGCGCGGATCGTCTGGCGCGAAGTCCAGCATCGTCTTGCCCGGCAGGGCATCGGACATCATCGCGAACAACTCGCCCGTGGGGCTGAGCCCTCCATCGGCGGCATCGGGAGCCAGCGCGTTGCGCGTGTTCTGGATCAGCGGCCAGACATGCGCCTGATCGACGCCTGCGGCGACCATGGATTCGAAGGCATCCAGCACCTCATGCGCCTGTACGAGGCCATAATCCTCATCGTCCTTCAGCCTCTGGTCAGAGGCGGACTGGTTCCATTCGGTGACGTGGATGTCGATGTCGGGGAATTCCTCGCCCCATGCGCGCTGCACCTGTGTCAGGCCAAAGTCGCGTTGCCCCGGCGAGACGCTTTCCTTGCTGTAGAAATGCGTGACCACGCCGTCGACGGCCCCACGCTCGTCTTCGCTGTATTCATGCAGGACAAGCGCGTCATTCACGCCCCGCCAGTTGATGTTGCCACCGTAGAAGACGATCCCGCGATCCTCGATGTCGAAGGCCATGTCGAAGCGGTCGTTGAGCGCGGCAATCACATCGTCGACCGGCTGCCCCGCATAATCGTCGGACAGGTTGGAATAGGCGTTGTTGGTCCCGGCCTGAACGATGACGTCGATCTCGACGGCGGTCCCCGTTTCCATGGAAACGGCCGTCAGTTCATCGTCGATGATATCTGCCATACGCGACGACAGCCGGCCGTATTCGACGGCCGTCATCTGCCCCGATCCCCAGTATTCGTTGCCGATCTCGAACGCGGCGATGTCGGCATCGCCATAGATGCCGGTCGCGACGTCCCGGACGAAATCGCGCAGATCCCCCTCGTCGAAGGCGGGGAAGCGGTCGCCGGCGCCGTCTGTGCGGTTGGACAGGTTGTCGCGTGTGGGAATGACGATCGTGACGGCGTGATCGTTCGCATCCGCATAGGCGAGAAAATCGGACAGGGGAACGAAATCCCGCGCGTCGCCGTCATCGTCCGTCACGCGCGCCGCATCCGGATTGCGGATGTCGAACAGACGCTCCGTCAGGGACCCGCCGGGATAGCGCAGACCATCGACGCCCAGACGCGCGATCTGGTCCTCGATCCCGCTGCCACCGTTCAGCGGATATCGGTCGGCAAGGAAGTTGCCGCCGAACAGGGCCTGTCCGATCGTCGGTCCTTCGATCTGCGGTACGTCAAGCCGGTTCATGGCGTCCCTCCAATACTCGGAGGGATAGGCGACGGTGGCTTACTGTTGCGTTACAATGCCCGGACAAACGACATGAACGTCCCGTTTTATCATACGGATTTCATTAAATTACGTCGTGTACCAAGAGGCCCCGTGCGTGGCCTGTTCCGGGCCTGTCTGGCGATCTAGTCGCTGTCGGGTGTCAGCAAGTGGGTCAAGGGCACCGTCGCCTCGATCACCGTGCCCGTGTTGCGATCGCCCGAGACGATGGACAGCGCGCCATCGATCTGTTCGATCCGTTCCTGCATGTTCCGAAGCCCGAGACCTTGGGTTCGGCCCGATATGCCCCGTCCGTCGTCGGTGATGCGCAGGGTCGCGCCACGGGTGTGGCCAAACACCTCGACCGAGACATGCGAAGCTTCGGCATGGCGTTCGATATTGGTCAGCGCCTCCTGCGCAATGCGGTAGAGCGCGGTCTTCGCCTCGATATCAAGGCGGTTGCGGAAAACGACGGTCCGGAACTGGACGGGTGTGCCCGTGCGCGCGGAAAAGGCCTCGCACAGGGATTTCAGCGCCGGGCCAAGGCCGAGGTCATCGAGAACGCCGGGGCGCAGATCATGACTGATGCGTCGCACCTCGCCGATGGCGCCCTGCAATCCGTCGATGGCACCGTCGACCGCCGACTCCGCCTTCGGGTCGCCCTTGGCGGTCAGGCGTCGGGCCAGTTCGAGGCGATAGCGGATTCCAACGAGAATCTGACTGATACTGTCGTGCAGTTCCCGCGCGACGCGACCGCGCTCCTCCTCCTGTGTGTCGAGGACGCGCTGGGTCAGCTGTTTCAGCTTTGCGTCCGCCAGCCGCCGCTCGCGCACGGTAATGGTGATGCCACTTGCGAACACGGCAAACAGGGCGGCCAGCGCGATGGCGCCGATCCACAGAAACTGTTCGCGCACCTGTCGGCGCACGTCCGCACGGGCATTTGCGGCCTGTGCAAGGACATCGTCGAGATAGACACCCGTTCCGATGGCCCAGCGCCAGTCCTGCAACCCGATGACATAGGCCATCAGGGTCGTCTCGACCCCCGTCGATGGCTTGCGCCAGCGATAGGTGTGATAGCCGGAACCCGACCGGGCGATCTCGATCAGGCGATCCGTCACCGGCACGCCATCGGGGTCCGTCATGCCGGACCAGTCGCGCCCGATCAGCCATGTCTGCCGCGGCGCCACGAGGTTGGTGCCATCGTAATCGTAGACGAAGAAAAAACCATCCTGACCAAAGACCATGGCCGACAGGATCTGCGTCACGCGCAATTTGGCGGCATCGTCGTCCGGCGCCGCGTTTCCGTAGATGGTGATGAAGGACGTGCGTGCCAGCTGGACGTAGTTGCGCAATTCGCGCCGCTTGGCCTCGATCA
Organism: Jannaschia sp. 2305UL9-9; assembly: GCF_041403465.1. Lineage (NCBI taxonomy): Bacteria > Pseudomonadati > Pseudomonadota > Alphaproteobacteria > Rhodobacterales > Roseobacteraceae > Jannaschia > Jannaschia sp. 2305UL9-9. Next base: position 817,426 of record NZ_JBGEHM010000001.1, on the reverse strand, counting down.
TCGCATCTTCGAGGGCCGCGATCTCTCGCGTTGCCGTCCGCTCCGACTGAATGGCGACGAGGACGGCGATGCCGCTGACCGCAAGGATCAGGGGCAGGGCGGCCACGATCAGCAGGCGTTGACCATAAGAGAGGCGGGAAAGCACCATCGTGTCCTCCTAGGCCACGGACAGCGGCAGGTCCAATCCCTCCTGTTCCGGGGCAGCCTGACAGACCGGGGGGGCGAGGCGCATGTCGTCACGGGCACGGGGCATGCGGTGGTCGACGGCGACAGGATCCGGCGGATCGCAGACGCCTGTCGTCAGGATCGCGGGCCTATCAGCGCTCAAGTCGACCGTCGCGGTTTCGGCCCTCTACGTGTTTTACGGTATTTGACTCCGCCCCCCCAATCCCTAGTGTCACCGCACGCCTTGAGACAAGGGCAGCTGGACGTGCCGGGAGGGTGCGTTCGCATGATATACTAGGGGAGGGTTACAATGGACCGCCGTTCATTCCTGAAGAATTCCACCATCGGTGCAGGCGCCGCCGCAACCACGGCCGCCCTGGCCGCACCTGCCTACGCGCAGGGCAACCGCACGCTGACCATGGTCACCACCTGGGGCCGCGGCCTTGCCGGTGTGCACGACAGCGCCCAGCGCGTCGCCGACAGCATCACCGCCATGTCCGATGGCGCGCTGACGGTCGACCTGAAGGCCGCCGGTGAACTGGTCGGCGCGTTCGAAGTGTTCGACGCCGTCACCTCCGGTCAGGCCGACATGTATCACGGCGCCGACTACTACTTCGTCGGTCAGCACCCCGCCTATGCCTATTTCACCGCCGTGCCCTTCGGCATGACGGCGCAGGAATTGGCCAACTGGTACTACCACGCCGGCGGCATGGAGCTGCATGACGAGCTGGGCCAGATCTTCGGCCTGAAGTCCTTCCTCGGCGGCAACACCGGCGCACAGGCCGGTGGCTGGTTCCGCAACGAAATCAACGGTCCCGAGGATTTCCAGGGCCTCAAGTTCCGTATGCCCGGCCTCGGTGGTCAGGCGCTGGGCAAGATGGGCGCTTCGGTCCAGAACCTGCCCGGCTCGGAAGTGTACCAGGCGCTGGCCTCCGGCGCGATCGACGGCACCGAGTGGATCGGTCCCTGGGCCGACGAAAAGGCCGGTTTCCAGGAAATCACCAAGACCTACTACACCGCCGGTTTCCATGAGCCGGGCGCGGGCCTGTCCGTCGCCACCAACCGCGACGTGTTCGAGGACCTGTCCCCCGCGCACCAGAAGATCATCGAGATCGCATCCGCCGAAGCGCACCAGTGGAACCTGGCGCAGTTCCTGGCCGAGAACGGCACCGCGTTGCAGCGTCTGCAGTCGGGTGGCGTGACGCTGCGCGAATTCCCGGACAGCGTCTGGGATGCCATGGGCGCCGCCAGCCAGGAAGTCACCGACGAGAACATGGGTGACGAGCTGTTCGCCAAGATCCACAACTCGGCGATGGAGTCCATGTCCGCCTCGTCGAACTGGATCACGCGCTCCGAAGGCACCTACCGCACGCAGCGCGACCGCGTCCGCGGGTAATCGATCACGATCCGGCCTGCCCCCGTCGCGGGGGCGGGCCTTCTGCATTCCGGGGGCCGCCGCCTCCGCCGCGGGCACAGTCGGGGGACGTCCATGCTCGAAGCCATTACCTGGTTCTTCACCAATCTTGCGCTGGCCTTCTACAATTTCGGCTACGCCATCCTGAATCCGTCCAGCTGGCTCGCATGGACGCAGGGTTGGGAAACGGTCGAAGACAAGCAGAGCCTGATGCGCCTCGTCTACTACGGCGCGTCCGTCGAATTCTTCTTCGTGCTGCTGGCGATCTTTTTGATCATCACGGTCATCGGATACTTCCTGCGTGACTTTCTGTGGGGCATCGTGCGCGGCCTCGAAGGCGCGCTGAACCTGATCGGGCGCGTTGCCGCCTGGGCCGGCCTGATCATGGTGCTGCAACAGATCATGATCGTCTTCCTGCAACGCATCTTCCGCGTGTCCGAGATCAGCATCGGGCCGTTCGGCACCACGTTCACCCGCGACCTGTCGTGGTATTCCGAGGAACTGAAGCTCTACAACGCGATGATCGTCTGCCTGTGCGTGGCCTGGACATTCATCCAGGGCGGGCACGTGCGCGTCGACCTCGTCTATTCCGCCGTCAGCCACCGAACCAAGCGGGCGATCGACATGGCGGGCACGATCCTGTTCATGATCCCGTCGCTGGTCCTGATCTGGCTGTTCTCGTGGTTCTTCTTCTGGCGTTCCATGATTACGCCGGCCACTTCCGCGTCCGATCAGCTGGATCGCCTGCTGCTCAAGGCGCGCGCGGCCCGCTGGAACGTCGAGACAATCGGATTCAGCCCCAACGGCTTCGACGCTTACTTCCTGTTCAAGGTCCTGATCCTGCTATTCGCCGCCACCGCCTTTCTTCAGGGCTGCGCCTTCTTCTGGCGCAGCTGGCTGGAATACCGCGAAGGCGAGATGAGCGCGGGCCGCTACCTCGACAAGGACATCCTCGGGGATGAAGACGCCGAGCGGGTCGCCGAGATCCACTAGGCGCCGACGGGGCGGCGCATCGGCGCCGTCCGCAACACAGACATGCCGGTCACCCACCCGATCCAGAGGCCGGGGACCACCTACGATTGAAGACGCGCGGGACGCGTGGGGGGAAATGGAATGCCATTCGGTTTGGACGGGGTCGAAGTCGGCCTGATCATCGTGTTCCTGTGCCTGTTCGGCGGGATCATGTCGGGTTTCCCGGTGGCCTTCGCCATCGCGGGCGCCGGCGTCATCAGCTTCGGCATCATCGCCGCACTCGACAGCGCCGGGATCCTGCTGCACGCGGCCATCGACACGGGGTCGGCCGAATACGCCCAGCTGATCGCCGAAGGGGTCCGCCGCGACGCCATCAGCATCTTCCGATACCCGGAATTGCCGCGCGTCGAGGAAGCGCTGTTCCCGCAAGGGTGGGAACAGGCGGTCGACCGCAACCTCGCCTTCATCGTCAACCGCATGAACGAACGTGTGATCGCGGGCGCCTCGATCGAAACGCTGCTGGCCGTTCTGATGTTCGTGATGATGGGCATCACGCTCGAACGCTCCAAGATCGCGAACGATCTGCTGACCACCATGGCGCGGGTCTTCGGCCCGCTGCCCGGCGGTCTGGCCGTCTCCATCGTGATCGTGGGGGCCTTCCTCGCCGCTTCGACCGGCATCGTGGGCGCGACCGTGGTGACGATGGGCCTGCTGGCCCTGCCGACGATGCTGCGCAACGGATACTCGCCCGAGCTGTCCACCGGCGTCATCGCCGCGTCGGGCACGCTGGGTCAGATCATCCCGCCGTCCATCGTGATCGTCCTTCTGGGCACGCTGGCAGGCGACATCTATTCCACGGCTCAGGAAAACCGCGCGCAGCTCGTCGGCTGTTCCGACGCGCTGACCTACCTCGGGGAACCGGCGGTCGTCTCCGTCGGCACGCTGTTCCAGGCGGCCCTGCTGCCCGGCATCCTGCTGGCCGTTCTCTATGGCGGCTACGCCTTCGGCTTCGCACTTCTGAACCCGTCCAAGGCACCGCCCGTCGTTCTCGACGGCGACAAGGGGTCCATCATTTCCCGCGATGACGCGCTGGTCTGGTTCCTTGCCGTGCCCGCCGCCATCATCATCGGCGGTATCGCCCTCGGGATGCTGGACGTGATCGGCAGCCAGTCGGTCCTCGTCTCCAGCTTCTCGGAAACAGGCGCCCAGGCCTCGCTGCGCACCAATGTCTCGCCCGAGTGTCAGGCCGCCATGATCGACCTGCACGGTCAGGCCGCATGGGATCTGGCGCTCAGCCAGCAGGCCACGATCAACGATGCCGGTGGCGTTCAACTTGCCCGCGAACTGACCGAGGATGAACTCGTCGCCTCCCGCGCGGCGGCCATCGCGAACGCGGCCCCGATCGGCACCGGCGTCGCCATCCTGTTCCTCGGGCTGGGCCTCGTTCTGGCCGTGGCGCGGGGCGTCAACCCGCTGGCGGACGGGCGGCCGCTGGCCATCGGGGCGGCGGGCATTGCGCTGGCCTTCCTCATCGACTGGATCCTGATCGCGCCGACCACCTCGCCGGGAACCACCTTCGTGCTGATGTCGATCCCGCTGGCCGTGACGGCCGTTGGCCTGTGGCCCGCATTCTCGCGGCTCGCCCAGAACGAGCTGCTGGCCGTCGTCTTCCCGCCGCTGGTCCTGATCGTCGCCGTCCTCGGCTCCATCCTCGGCGGTATCACCAACCCGACGCCCGCCGCGGCATTGGGTGCGGGCGGTGCGATCATGCTTGCCGCGTACCGCAAACTGCAGGAGGAGGGCGGCCGCGGCTCCCTCATCCTGCTGGCCTCGCTGGCGCTGGTCGTCATGCTGCTGTTCGGGGTGAACTTCGACCTGCGCCAGGGGCTGGAGACGACGACCACCGCCGATGTCATCGCCAACGTCATCGCGCAGCTGGCCTATCACGCGGCCTTCCTCGGGTTGCTGTTCGCCTGCTGGGTGCTGTTCCGCACCGGCGTGCTGGGCCCCGTGGTGCGCGAGACGGCCAAGGTCACCTCGATGGTGTTTACCATCCTGATCGGCTCGCAGCTTCTGAACCTCGTGCTGATCTCCTTCGGGGGGGAGCACTACATTCAGGATTTCCTCCGCTCCTTCGATAATGAGCTGAAGGTCTTCCTGATCGTGATGCTGGTGCTGTTCATCCTCGGCTTCGTGTTGGACTTCCTCGAGATCATCTACATCGTCATCCCCATCGTCGGGCCCGTCATCTACGGCGGCACCTTCGACCCGAAATGGGTGACGATCATGATCGCCGTGAACCTGCAAACCTCTTTCCTGACACCGCCCTTCGGCTTTGCGCTGTTCTACCTGCGCGGTGTCGCCCCGAAGGAGGTGACGACCGGCCACATCTATCGCGGTGTCATTCCCTTCGTCGGGATCCAGGTCTTCGGTCTTGCCCTGCTGTGGTTCTTCCCGTCCATCGTGACGATCGTGCCGAACCTTCTGCCGTAAGACGGCAGGCATCGGACCAAGGTCGAAGGGGCGTCGCGGTTTCGTGGCGCCCTTTTCTATCGTGGTATCAGATAGTCGCCGAGGGGCGACCCGCCCCCTCGGGCCGAAGGAACAGCCGCACCCTTCGTGCGTTGATCGAACACCGAACGATCAATCAAACCCAAGGGAACCTGTCATGTCGCTCAAACGAACCGCAATGAAGATGGCTTTGGCCTTCGCCGCCTCTAAGGGGTACGAGGCGTTTCGCCGGAAGGGCGGCTTGCAGGGTGTCCGGGAGACGCTCGCACGCTCCTCCGCGGGGGGAGGGTCCGGTGGCCTGGGCGGTCTGCTCGGCGGACTGACCGGCGCTGGCGGCCGATCGGGTGGGATCGGCGGCATGCTGGGCGCACTTGGCGGCGGGGGCACAGGCACCGCCGGAACGGGCGCCGGGGGCATGACGGGTCTGTTGGGCGGTCTGGCCGCCATGGCAGGCGGCACGACGGCCGCCGGAGGCATGGATCAGGACAGCGCCATGGAACTGGCCGAAAAAGGGCCGCAGGACGAGGCGGTCGCCGCCGTCATGATCCGCGCCATCGGACAGGCCGTGCGTGCGGATGGACAGATCGATGCACAGGAACGAGCAATTCTGGACGAGATGATGGGCGACGCAGAAAGCGACGAGGACCGCGCCGTCATGGATGCCGCCCTGTCGGACCCGGTCCATCCCGAAACCCTGGCGCGGGATGTCCCGCGCGGCCACGAGGCAGAGGTCTATGCCGCCGCCCTGACCGCCATCAATCCGAACAGCGCCGCCGAACGGGCCTTTCTGGACCGTTTCGCCACCGCGCTGGCCTTGGCACCGGGCGAGGTCGCCCGGTTGCACGAAAGCGCAGGCAAGCCGATCTGATGCCGGACCCATCGCGCGGCTTTCCCTTCGCCGCGCGATGCCCTACCTCTGCGTCCGAAGACAAACGAGGAGCCACCCATGGCCGATATCAAAGATCCCGAAAACACCATCCTGATCGAGCTGAAGGACGGAACCGTCACCATCGAACTGCTGCCCGACGTGGCCCCCGGTCATTGTGCCCGGATCAAGGAGCTGGCCCGCGAAGGCGCCTATGATGGCGTCGTGTTCCACCGCGTGATCGACGGCTTCATGGCCCAGACGGGCGATGTGGAGCATGGCAAGGAAGGCGGCAACACCGCGCGCGCCGGCACCGGCGGATCGTCCAAGCCCGACCTCAAGGCCGAATTCTCGGGCGTGCCGCACGATCGGGGCACCCTTGGCGCCGCGCGCAGCCAGAACCCCGATTCCGCCAACAGCCAGTTCTTCATCAACTTCTCCGACAACCACTTCCTGAACCGCCAGTACACGGTCTATGGCCGCGTTATTTCCGGAATGGATCTGGTCGACAACATCACCCGTGGCGAGCCGCCTGCGAACCCCGACAAGATGATCTCGATGAAGGTGGCCGCCGATGCGTAAGGCCGCCCTTGCTGCCGTCGCGACCCTGATCGCCGGCCCGGTGTTTGCCACCGGGCTGGAAATCGACGTCACGGGCGAGGCGAATGGCACGATTTCCATCGACCTGCTGGAGGACGTCGCGCCGAACCATGTCGCTCAGATCACCGCGCTGGCAGAGGCCGGGGCCTATGACGGTGTCGTGTTCCACCGGGTGATCGACGGTTTCATGGCTCAGACCGGCGATGTCCAGCATGGCCGTCTTGGCGGCAACATGTCCCTTGCGGGCACTGGTGGCAGTGACCGCGCGGATCTGGCCGCCGAGTTTTCGGATGTTTCGTTCGACCGTGGCGTCGTTGGAATGGCCCGGTCCTCGGACCCGAACTCGGCCAACAGCCAGTTCTTCATCATGTTCTCGCCCGCGCCGCACCTCGACGGTCAGTACACGGTCGTTGGCCGGGTCACCGATGGTCTGGATGTGCTGGATGCCATCAAGCGCGGCACCGGTCGCAACGGATCGGTCGTCGGTGCGCCCGACCTGATGGAAGACGTCCGCGTCGTGGAATAACGCCCCGACGGCACGTCGGAATACGAAAAGGCGCGAGGATCTTTCCTCGCGCCTTTTTTCATATCGGCCAACGCGTTGCAGCGCGTTTCCGTTACTCGGTCGGGGCTTCTTCGATCCCGGCGGTCGGCGCAGTTTCGGACGTGGTCGGCGCGGCCACTTCAGGGCTTTCGACGACGTCTGCCTCACCTTCGCCGGCAGGTTCGGCAAGATAGGTGACGTAGGCAAAGATCAGGATGATCGCGAAGATGACGCCCGCGCCGATCCCGATAAGCGGGCCTGCGTGACGTTTCTTCTGGCGGTCTAGATTGGTGTCGGGGGCGCTCATGGCGGACCTCCTGGGATTGGTTGCGTGGTTGATCAGACAACGCAGGCCGCGGGCGATTTGTTCCGCCCGCGGCCCAATCCCGTCAGTCTGCCAGCTTGACCAGAGCGTGCCGTTTGCGACCCGCAGACAGTTTGACCGGCGTTGCAAGGGCATCGGCCTGCAGGACCAGACCCGCGTCGGTCAGTGCCGCGTCATCCATGCGCGCGCCACCTTCCGCGATCAGACGCTTGGCTTCCTTGCCGGACTTGGCAAGGCCGCTGCGCACGATCAACTGCACGATGCTCAGGCCACCTGCCGCTTCCTCGGCGGAGACGGTCACGGTCGGCAGATCCTCGCCGGCGCCACCCCGTTCGAACACCTCGCGGGCGGTTGCCTCGGCTGCGGCGGCGGCATCCGCGCCGTGCAGAAGGGTCGTCACCTCGTTCGCGAGACGGATCTTGGCGTCGTTGATCTGCGACCCTTCGAGCGCACCGAGGCGGTCGCATTCCTCCACCGGCAGTTCGGTGTAGAGCTTGAGAAAGCGTCCGACGTCTGCATCGGTCGTATTCCGCCAGAATTGCCAGAACTCGTAGGGCGACAGCATGTCGGCATTCAGCCAGACCGCACCCGAGACGGATTTGCCCATCTTCTTGCCATCGGACGTGGTCAACAGGGGCGAGGTCAGGCCGAACACCTGATCGTCAAGAATGCGGCGCGTCAGGTCGATGCCGTTGACGATGTTGCCCCATTGGTCCGACCCGCCCATCTGCAACAGGCAACCGTGGCGGCGGTGCAGTTCCATGAAGTCATAGGCCTGCAGGATCATGTAGTTGAATTCCAGGAACGAAAGCGATTGTTCGCGGTCGAGGCGGGACTTCACGCTTTCGAAGGACAACATCCGGTTGACGCTGAAATGCCGTCCGACATCTCGCAAGAAGTCGAGATAGTTCAGATCGTCCAGCCATTCCGCGTTGTTGGACATGATCGCGTCCGTCGGGCCGTCGCCGAAGTCTACGTAGGCAGTGAATACGGCCTTGATCCCCGCGATATTCGCGTCGATCTGTTCAGGTGTCAGAAGGGGCCGTTCATCGGCGCGGAACGACGGGTCACCGACCTTCGTCGTGCCCCCGCCCATCAGGACGATGGGCTTGCCCCCGGTCTTTTGCAACCAGCGCAGCATCATGATCTGTATCAGACCGCCAACATGCAGCGATGTCGCCGTGGCGTCGAAGCCGATATAGGCTGGCACCACACCCGCGATCAGGGCTTCGTCGAGGCCCTGATAATCGGTACAGTCGGCAAGGAACCCTCGCTCGATCATCACGGTCAGGAATTCGGATTTGGGGTGGTAGGTCATGGGTTTTCCGGTCCATCTATCAGCGCAACCGCCTTAGCGGGTGGGCAGCGGAAGGAAAAGGGACATGGACGCGATCCGCGCATTGGGTGCGATGTCTGGAACATCGTTGGACGGGGTGGATGCCGCCGAACTCTGGACCGATGGCAAAACCATCACGCGGTTCGGGGAGACCGCCTATCGCGCCTATACGCAGGCCGAGCGCGCGACGATCCGCGCAGCCCTTGGCCGCTGGCAGGGCGACGCGGGTGTGGCCGAGGCCGCCGAGATCGTCGAAACCGTCCATGCGCGCCTGCTGTCCCGCTTTGAAAGGGCGGATGTCGTGGGCTTTCACGGACAGACGCTTGCCCATGACCCGGCGAACCGGCGCACCCATCAGACCGGGGATGGCGCGCTGTTGGCAGAGGTTCTGCAAACGCCGGTGGTGTGGGATTTTCGTACGTCCGACGTGGCCCTCGGGGGCGAAGGCGCACCGTTGGCCCCCGTCTTTCACCACGCCTGCGCCCGCTGGATCGGCGCAAAGGCCCCGGTGGCTTTCCTGAACCTCGGAGGGGTGGGAAACCTGACATGGGCGGATCCGACCCGCGACCCCGAGGATCCGGATGCCCTGCTGGCGTTCGATACCGGGCCCGCCAATGCGCCCATCAACGACCTGTGCATGGATTGGCTGGGACAGCCCTTCGACGAGGGTGGAATGCTGGCCGCCGAGGGCGAGGTTCATGCCGATCTGGTCGCGGACCTGATGCGGCATCCCTATTTCTACCGCATGCCGCCCAAGTCGCTGGACCGGGACGAATTCGTCCGGGCGGGGGCCGCGATCGACGCATTGCCGCCCAGTCACGCCGCCGCCACCTGGGTCGCCGTCATTGCCGCCAGCGTTGCCCATGGCCTTGGTCAGGCGCCCACGATGCCCGATCGCCTGCTGGTCACCGGGGGCGGTCGCCACAACCCCGTGATCATGCAGGCCCTGACTGCGGCCTTGCCCTGTCATGTCGAAGCCGTGGAGGCCGTGGGCCTCGACGGCGACATGTTGGAGGCGCAGGCCTTCGCCTATCTGGCGGTGCGCGTGCGCCGGGGATTGCCGACATCCTTTCCGGGCACGACGGGTGTTGCGGCACGCGTCGGAGGCGGGCAGGTGTCGGTTCCGAATGGTGTCGCCGATACCCTGTTTGCGAATGCTAGACAGGCTGGGCGGCGCGGCGTAAAGAACCAGCGTTAGCGCTAACACAGGCGCAGGCCGACGCGCAGGCGTTGGCGACAAACAGCAGTGGAAGGACCGGAAATGGTATCCAGAACGATTCCCGTCGATTGCTTCGATCTCGTGTTGTTCGGCGCAACGGGCGATCTTGCGGCACGCAAGATCCTGCCATCGCTCTACCGCAGGTTCCTTGCCGGTCAGATGCCGGAAGATGCCCGGATCATCGGCGCCGCCCGTTCCGAGATGGATGACCAGGGGTTCCGGGATCTCGTGTCCAAGGCGCTGAAGGAATTCGTCAGCAAGGGAAAGCGGGACGCCGACACCATCGATGCCTTCCTTGCACAGTGTCATTACATCACCATCGACGCGACGGGCGATGCCGGTTGGTCGCAACTGAAGGGCATGATGCGCGACGGCGTCGTCAAGGCCTTCTACTTCTCCGTCGCGCCCAGCCTGTTCGGTGCCCTGGCCGAACGTCTGCGGGGGCACGGCATCGCCTGCGAGGACAGCCGCCTCGTCGTGGAAAAGCCGTTCGGAACGGATCTTGCCACGGCCAAGCAGCTGAACGCGGATCTGGCCGCCAGTTTCGACGAGCATCAGGTCTATCGCATCGACCACTTCCTCGGGAAGGAAACGGTTCAGAACCTGATGGCCGTGCGCTTTGCAAACGTCCTGTTCGAACCCCTCTGGAACGAGCGCTATATCGACCACGTACAGATCACGGTTGCCGAAACGGTCGGCGTCGAAGGTCGCGGTGCCTACTACGACAAGTCGGGCGCGATGCGGGACATGGTGCAGAACCACCTGATGCAGCTTCTGTGCCTGACCGCGATGGAGCCGCCGACCCGGTTCGAGCCGGACATGCTGCGCGATGAAAAGCTCAAGGTGATTCACGCCCTCGACCCGATGGCGCCGTCCGATATCGTGCGCGGTCAGTACAAGGCCGGAGAGCAGGCATCCTATGTCGAGCATGCGGAAAATCCCGAAAGCCGCACCGAAAGCTTCATTGCACTGAAGGTCGGCATCTCGAACTGGCGCTGGAAAGGCGTGCCTTTCTATCTACGAACGGGCAAGCGGATGAGCCGTCGCCTGTCCGAGATCGTCGTCCAGTTCAAGGAAACCCCGCACTCGATCTTCGAGCGTGAGGGCCACGTGCCCGCCAACGCCCTGACGATCCGCCTGCAACCCGATGAGGGCATGGATCTGTCGATGACGATCAAGGAGCCGGGCCCCGGTGGCATGCGTCTGGTCAACGTCCCGCTCGACATGACATTCGCCGACGCCCTTGGCCCCGACGGCGAGGAAATTCCGGATGCCTACGAGCGTCTGATCATGGACGTCATCCGCGGCAACCAGACCCTGTTCATGCGCGGTGACGAGGTCGAGGCGGCCTGGGCCTGGACCGATCCGATCATCAAAGGCTGGGTCGAGCGTCGCGCGCAGCCTTACAAATATGCACAAGGCACTTCCGGCCCGGAGGAAGCGCTCGCCCTGATGCACCGCGACGGCCGCCGCTGGCGCGATCTGACGGAGGAATGATCCGATGGAACTGATAACCTACCCCGACCGCGAAATGCTTGCGATGTCGTTGGCCGACACCTTGGCATCCGTGCTCAAGAACTGTCTTATGGTTCATGATCACGCCAGTTTCTGCGTCCCCGGCGGCTCGTCCCCCGGGGAAACCTTTTCGGCCCTGTCCGGCGTGGCCCTCGACTGGTCGCGGGTGCATGTCTTTCTGAACGATGAACGCTGGGTCCCCGAGGGGCATCCGAGGTCGAACACCACGCTGATCAAGCAGACCCTGCTGACGGATCGTGCGGCCTCGGCCGTCCATGTGCCGCTGGTCAACGATGCGCCGACGCCCGAGGATGGAATCCCCGCGCTGGCCCCCGCCTTCGACAAAGAGCTTCCGATCTCGCTGCTGCTGCTTGGCATGGGCGATGACATGCATACGGCAAGCCTGTTCCCCGGCGCGGACCGCCTGCAGGAGGCCATGGCGCCGGACGCTCCGACGTTGCTTGCCATGCGGGCCGAAGGCGCCGGCGAGCCGCGCGTGACCCTGTCGCGTCGCGTGCTGGCAACGGCGATGGAAACCCATGTCCTGATCATGGGCGACGCCAAGCGCAAGGTTCTGGATCGCGCGTTGGAGCTTGATCCGATGGAGGCGCCGATTGCGGCTTTCCTCAAGACCGCTACAGTGCACTGGGCCGCCTGACGGGGCCACCCGATCAGGTTTGACGACATGAAGGAGACGGCGATGGATTTCTGGGCAGGGGTCGGGTCACTGAAGGCCAAGCGCGGCGCGCGTATTGCCGAATTGTTGCAGGACGACAGCAGGACCGCCCGCATGCAGGTCGAGAACGGGCCATTTCTGTTCGATATGTCCAAGACATCCCTGACCTCTGAAGGTCTGGATACCCTGCTGGAAATGGCGTCCGACGTGCCCGCGCGGCGGGACGCGATGTTCGACGGAACCGCCATCAACGAAACCGAAGGTCGCGCGGTTCTGCATACGGCGTTGCGGGGCGAACGTCCTGTAACGGTCGACGGTCAGGACGTCATGCCGGGCGTTCAGGACACCTTGGCCCGCATGCGCGCCTTTGCAGGCGATGTCCGCACCGGCACCTTTCAGGGGCAGGGCGGACGGATCACCGATGTCGTCAACATCGGGATCGGCGGCAGCGATCTGGGGCCAGCCATGGCGACACTCGCCCTTGCCCCCTATCACGATGGGCCACGGTGCCATTTCGTGTCGAATGTCGACGGCGCGGATTGGGCCGATACGGCGCGTGATCTGGACCCGGCGACCACACTCGTCATCGTGGCATCCAAGACGTTCACGACCATCGAGACGCTGACCAACGCCGAAACGGTTCGGGCGTGGATGGCGGAAAAGGTGGATGACCCGACCGCGCAGTTCGCGGCGCTTTCGACGGCCCTCGACAAGACATCGGCCTTCGGTATCGATCCATCCCGCGTCTTCGGGTTCGAGGATTGGGTCGGCGGGCGCTATTCCGTGTGGGGGCCGATCGGCCTGTCGCTCATGCTGGCGATCGGGGCGGCGAACTTCGACGCCTTTCTGCGCGGCGCACGCGACATGGACGACCATTTCCGCAGCGCGCCGCTGGAACGCAACCTGCCCGTATTGCTGGCCCTGATCGGGATCTGGAACCATCAGGTCTGTGGCTATCCGACCCGTGCGGTGCTGCCTTATGACAACCGCTTGGCGCGCCTGCCTGCCTATCTGCAGCAGCTTGAGATGGAATCGAACGGCAAGGGCGTCACGATGTCCGGCGAGACGCTGCCCGGGCCTGCCGGGCCGGTCGTCTGGGGGGAGCCGGGGACGAATGGCCAGCATGCCTTCTATCAGCTGATCCATCAGGGGCGGACGCCGGTGCCGTGCGAATTCATGGTTGCGGCCGAAGGACACGAGCCGAACCTCGACCACCATCACCGTCTGCTGATCGCCAATTGCCTTGCCCAATCCGAAGCCTTGCTGAAAGGCCGGAGCCTCGATGAGGCGCGCGCCAAGGTTGCGGACAAGTTCGAGGGCGCGGAGTTGGAGCGTCAGGCTGCGCATCGCGTGTTCGAGGGCAATCGACCGTCCACGACGCTTGTCTACCCCAAGCTGACGCCCGAGGTTCTGGGCGGAATCGTCGCTTTGTACGAGCATCGCGTCTTCGTCGAAGGTGTGATGCTGGGCATCAACAGCTTCGATCAATGGGGGGTGGAACTTGGCAAGGAGCTGGCGACGTCCCTCGGCCCGCTTGTCGACGGGGCAGATGCATCGGGCAAGGATGCGTCTACGCGCACGTTGCTGTCGCGCCTGCTGACGTGGCGCGGGCGCTAAACCTCTGCGTGTTGCAGTGGCGGCGTCATCCTTCGAAGGTGGCGCCGTCCTGCGTCTGAAACAGATCGATATAGGATCGGGGCAGGGCGCGCCGCGTGACGAAATCCGCCTCCATCAGGCAGATGATCGCCTGTGACGTCGCACAGAGCCTGCCATCGGACCAGACACCGTATTCCATCGTGAACGACGTGCGCCTGTAGGCGCGCGTGCGGCCAGCGACGACATAAGTGTCTTCCAGGTGCAAAGGCGCCTTGTAGTCGACCCCGACCGATTTGAGCACAAGGACGGGCCGTTCGGCCGTTTCCGCATAATCCGCAAGGCCGCCGTGACGCAGATACGCGATGCGGAAGGTCTCGAACCAGCTGAAGTAGCGGGCGTTGTTGACGTGGTCGAGGACGTCAAGTTCATGAAAGCGAACCTTGTCCGCCTGTCCGAAGGCAAAGGGCGGCGGTACGCCCGCGTCGCGCAGTGCCGCGCCTTGCAGGGGTGACAGCAAGGGCAGGGTCATCGGCGCGTCCATCTTAACGTCGTGTCGGAAGGTGTTGTTTTCGTTGGAGCGGGTAACGGGAATTGAACCCGTAACTAAAGCTTGGGAAGCTGCCGTGATACCTTTTCACCATACCCGCCTGTTCGACCCGAAGGTCGTCCAACGTCCAATCATCTAAATCGCGTGTGACCGAACCGCAAGCCCCCGCGACGATCCGCGGCCGTGTGTGTTCGGGGCTTGATTGCAGGGAAAGGGCACGGCACCCTGCGGCCATTCCGAACATGTTGGAGGATCCGATGCGCCTTGCCACCCTGCTAGTGTTGCTGCTGCTGTCACCGCTTGCTGCGGCGGCTCAGACGCTGTTCGTGGCACAGACGAATGACGGATACCTGAATCTGCGGTCCGGTCCGGGAACACGGTTCGACATCCTGCGACGGCTGTCGCCCGGTGATCGCGTCGATGTGGAAGAAGAGATCGGCTCCTGGGCGAAGGTGCGTCTGCCGTCGGGGGACCGCGGCTGGGCTTCGCTGAAATACCTAGAACGCGCACCGCGCGCGGCGGCGGGGCCGCTGTTCGTGGCCCTGACCAATGACGGGTACCTGAACCTGCGGGCGGGCCCCGGAACGGACCACCGCATCCTGCGCCGGATGTATCCCGGCGACCGGCTCGACCTGTTGGAGCGGCGCGGACGCTGGATGCACGTCCGGCATGTTTCGGGGGCGATGGGCTGGGCCTACGATGCCTATGTGACGGAATGATCGCGCCTAGAGTGGCACGATCCTGACGTCCTGACCCTTGCAGGCCAGCGCGATCTGACCGTTGCACAGGCGCAGGGCATCGGTGCCGAACACCTCGCCGCGCCATCCCTTGACCCAATCGCCCGTGCGCGCACCGGCGGCGATATCGTCGAGATCGGAGGCGGTGGCGATCAGTTTCTGGGCGACCCCTGCCTGTTCGGCCTTGGCCTTCAGAAGCACGCGCAGCAGGTCGGCAAGCGCGCCGTTGATCTGATCCCGCGATTTCTGTTTCGGCGGCGTTGGCAGTCCGTCACGATCCACCGCCAGCCCGTCGGCCACGGCCTTGAGGATGCCCTCGGCAATCGCGCCCCGCCGCGCCTCGCGCAGAAGGAGGCGGGCCTTGCCAAGCTCGTTGATGTCCTTGGGCTTGTTTGCGACCAGCTCCAGAAGGGCATCGTCCTTGAAGACACGGGTACGGGGGACGTTGTGCGTCTGTGCGTAGTCCTCGCGGAAGGCGGCAAGTTCGCGGGCAATGGCCAGATAGCGCGGCGAGGGGTTGCGCGTCTTCAGGCGCAAATAGGCATCGCGTGGTTCGACCCGGTAGGTGGCAGGGTCGCGCAGGACGTCCAGCTCTTCCTCCACCCAAGGGGTGCGGCCGGATTTCTGAAGCTCCGCCGAGAGATGTTCATAGATCGTGCGCAGATGCGTCACGTCCGCGAGGGCATAGCTTTTCTGCGCATCGGACAGGGGGCGGCGTGACCAGTCGGTAAAGCGGCTCGATTTGTCGACGGAGGCGCGCGCAACCTTGCGCACCAAGGTCTCGTAGCCGACCTGTTCGCCGAAACCGCAGACCATCGCGGCCACTTGCGTGTCGAACAGGGGGCTCGGGATCACGTCGCCTTCGATTGCGAAGATCTCCAGATCCTGACGGGCGGCGTGGAATACCTTGACCACGCCTTCATCGCGAAACAGGTCGTAAAGCGGGGCAAGGTCGATCCCTTCGACCAATGGGTCCACGAGGACCGCATCCGTCTTGCCGTCGCCGGGATAGGCCAGCTGAACGAGGCAGAGTTTGGAGTAATACGTCCGTTCGCGCAGGAACTCTGTATCGACAGTGACGTAGGGGGCTTTTGCGGCCTGCTCACAAAACGCGGCAAGCGCTTCGGTGGTCAGGAGTGTTCTGATCTCGGCGGAAATTGGCGTGCCCTCTCGACTGTCTTGTCCGCCGGTCTAGCCCATAGCGCGAGGCAGGGAAAGGCCGTCAGCCGAGCATCACCGGGGTCCTGTCCCCCTGTACAAACCGTCGCAGAACAGCCGGGTACAGGCGGTGTTCCTGCACGAGAACACGGGCCGCAAGGTCCGTCGACGTATCACCGGGCAGGATCGGAACCCTTGCCTGCCCGAGGATCGGACCGTCATCGAGGTCGGCCGTCACCTCATGCACGGTGCAGCCGGCCTCGGCGTCACCGGCGGCAATCGCACGGGCGTGGGTGTCGAGGCCACGATACTTCGGCAGAAGCGAGGGATGGATGTTGAGCATCCGCCCCTGCCAGCGATCGACGAAGGCGGGGGTCAGGATGCGCATGAAACCGGCCAGCGCGATGATGTCGGGGGCGGCCGCCTCCAACCGGGCGGTCAGCGCCGCCTCGAATGCCGCACGGTCCTTGCCGAAAGCGCGGTGATCGACGAAGCCCGTGTCAATGCCCCTTTCGGCGGCGCGGGCTAACCCGCCCGCCTTCGGGTCGTTGGATCCCACGAAAACGGGGCGCGCGGGATGGTCACCAGTCATGCTGTCCACCAGCCGCAGCATGTTGGAGCCGCCGCCGGAAATCAGAATCGCAACGCGTTTCACCCCAGCTGACCGTCGTAGGTGATGCCGGTCTGATCGGTAACGTGCCCCAGAACGCAAACATCCTCGCCCTGTTCGCGCAGCAGCGCGATCTGAGCCTCGGCTTTGTCGGCGGCAACGACGACGACCATTCCGATGCCGGAGTTGAAGGTCTTGAGCATCTCCGCCTCGGCGATCCCGCCGGCCTTGGCCAGCCATGCGAAGACGGGCGGCAGGTCCCAGGCACCAAGGTCGATCCGCGCACCCATGCCATCGGGCAGGACACGGGGCAGGTTTTCCGTCAGGCCGCCGCCGGTAATATGGGCCAGCGCATGCACGCCGCCTGCGCGGATGGCCGCAAGGACGGACCGCACATAAAGGCGCGTGGGCGTCAGAAGAACCTCGGCCAGCGTGCCGTCGGCAAAGGGCGCGGCACTGTCCCACGTCAGGCCCGCATGATCGACGACGCGGCGCACGAGGCTGAACCCGTTCGAATGGACACCATCGGATGCGAGGCCCAGCAGGACGTCACCGACGGCGACATCCCGGGGCAGGGCGGTCCCACGCTCCATCGCGCCGACGGCAAACCCCGCAAGGTCGAAATCGCCCGCGCCGTACATGCCGGGCATTTCCGCCGTCTCGCCCCCGATCAGGGCGGCGCCAGAGGCCTTGCAGCCCGCCGCGATGCCTTCGATCACCCGCGCGGCGGCGGCCGTCTCAAGCTTACCGGTCGCGAAATAGTCGAGGAAGAACAGAGGCTCCGCGCCCTGGCAGACGAGGTCATTGACGCACATCGCCACAAGGTCGATGCCGACCGTATCGAGAATGCCGGTGTCGATCGCGAGACGCAGCTTCGTACCCACACCATCGGTGGCCGCGACAAGGATCGGGTCGTCATAGCCCGCGGCCTTGAGGTCGAACAAGGCGCCAAAACCACCCAGGCCGGACATCGTGCCCGGCCGTTCGGTGGACTTTGCCGCCGGTTTGATCAGGTCGACCAGCGCGTTCCCGGCATCGATATCAACGCCTGCGTCCGCATAGGTCAGGCCATTCTTGCCATCGGTCATCTGTGTCCCCACGCCAATTTACCCCGCGTCCGCGCCGCCTAGCATCAGGCCCGAGGCCCGGCAATGGCCCCCTTGGCCCCGATGGTCAGGAAGAATCGGTGAACCAGCACGGACATGATGGTCGTGCCGCCAATCAGGATGACGAACAATTGGATCACATCGGGGCTGAGCGTGAGGGTGGCCAGAACAAGTGGCAAGGTCACGAGTTGCAGCGCCAGAAACACGAGGCCCGCAATCAGCGACCAGCGCCAGGCCGTCCGGTTGTCGGGAATCTCGCCACGTTCCCGCCCCCATGTCTGTCCAACGTGCAAGGCGGCAACCATCGGGGGGACGATCGCGACGGCGCCGCCCGGTATGGCAATGCCTGCAAACCGCAGCAGACCCCAGCCCAGCACCGCAAAGCCGATCATCACGAGGATGAGCACAACGAGGTAGCGGCCCAGGTAGGGTGCACGGGGGGTATCGGTCATCTTGGGTCCTCTCTCTTGACCGCCCCGGGCGGTCTGCTATCGCTTCCTACAGTGACGGGGGCCTGTAGCTCAATTGGTTAGAGCAGAGCGCTCATAACGCTTTGGTTGCGGGTTCAAGTCCTGCCGGGCCTACCATTCCCCCACCTGTCCGTCGTCAGGGCCGAATTCGGTCAGTTGACCTGACTCCTTCGGTCGCGGGGGCGCGACGGTGCTGATCATCCAGGCGATGCATGACCCTCGGTTGGGGGTGCTTCTGCCGAATCGAATGGGCATCAAGCTTATCGGGTCGGCAGAACCACCTGATATTGGGGGGCCGCAGCCGTCGCATCGATACCACACGGTATTCGGTCCGACGGCTGCACCGATCCTGAGCCGGCCAATGGCGAAGCATTTGCCTGTGGCGGCGTCTCCGCCGTCCTAGCGCTTGTCGGACTGGAACAGCAGCGACATGAGCCCCAGAACCGCCGACACCATGATCAACAGCAACGACACGGCATTCAGCACCGGGGTCGAACCCTGTTTGAGCTTGTCGAACATCGTGATGGTCAAAGGTGAGTCCGATCCGACCAGCATGAGGGTCGTGTTGAAGTTCTCGAAGCTCATCAACGTTGCCACGACGATGGACGCCACGATCGCAGGCAGCAGGAACGGCAGGGTGATCTGCCGAATCGCGCCCAGCTTGCTGGCACCGAGGTTCAGCGCAGCCTCTTCCAGGCTTGGGTCGAACTTTTGCAGGCGCGCCGAGATGACGAGCGTGGCAAAGGTCGTGATGAACGAGAACTGGCCGAGTATGACCAGTATCAGGCCGGGGCGCAGGCCGTCGAACCACAGGCCGGTCGCGTCCTCCAGGGTGTTGGCGATGGCGCTGGAAAACACGAGGATCGAGATGCCGAGGATCACCCCCGGAATGATCAGCGGCAGCAGCATCAGCACATATAGCAGCGCCTTGCCGCGGAATTCATGCCGCACGAACAGGAACGCATTGCAGGTGCCGACCGCCACGGCCAGTCCGGATACCCACAGCGCGACGAATGCCGATGTGCCAATGGATCGAATGATCGCACGTTCGTGAAAGACGCCAGTGAAGGGCGCCTCGGTGCCGAAGAACCACGCAAGGGTGAACCCCTCCCACGGGAGGGACGGGAATACGCTGTCGTTGAAGGCGAACACGCAGACGACGGTCAGCGGCAGGGCCAGATAGATGAAGAACGCGGTGACATAGGCGCGGTAGCACCATTTGCTGAAGGCGGATTGGGGTACGGTGGGAATCATGTGCGCCCCATCGTTTCGGTCAGCGACTGTCGCGACAGCTTGAGTCCCGCAAAGACGACGAGGGACGACAGCACCAGCAGCAGGAACCCGAAGGCCGATCCCAGTTCCCAGTTAAACCGGGTGATGAACTGGGTGTAGATCATGCCGGTGAACCAGAGGCTGTCCTTGCCGCCCAGCAGGATCGGCGTCAGGTAGTTTCCCAGCGACAGCATGAACACCACGATGCATCCCGACACGATGCCGGGCATCGCATGGGGGATCACGATTTCACGCATGACTGCCGTGCTTGTGCCGCCGAGGTCATAGCCGGCCTCGATCAGGCTGTCGTCGAGGCTGTCCAGCGTCGTGACAAGAGGTACGACCATGAACAGGATCGAGGTGTAGACCAGTCCCACCATGATCGCCGCGTCATTGTACAGCATTTCGACAGGACCATCGGCAAATCCGATCGCCTGCAACAGATTCGAGATCACCCCGGTTTCCCGCAGCAGGATCATCCAGCCATATGTGCGCACCAGTTCGGACACCCAGAACGGGATCATGCACATCAGGAAAAGCGTCGTCTTGGTGCGCCCCCGCGTCAGCTTGGCAATGTAGTAGGCGATGGGAAACCCGAGGATCAGCGTCAGCGCGGTCGCGAGGATCGACATGATCGCCGTGCGTGCGAAGGTGCGCCAATAGAGCGGTTCGGAAAAGAAGGTGGCATAATTGCCGAAACCGGTCTCGTATTCGCGCGGCCCGATCTTTTCACTGATCGACACAACGAAGAGGCCGACATGGGGCAGGATGATCAGGACGACCAGCCATAGCAGGATCGGGGCAAGCAACAGGTAGAACCCGAGGCGGGAGCTGTCGGACACCATGGTTCAGCCTTCCGTTACAGGATAGCAGCGCGCCCGGCTCGGGTCCCAACGCGTAAACACGGCATCCCCCTTGCGCAACGTCGCGAAGGGCCCCGTCTGGGGCAATGCGACCGTCAGGATGGTCCCGGTCTGGTCCTTGATCGTCGCACTGCTGTTTGCGCCGTTGAACAGGACGTTTTCGACGACACCGCCCGACACGTTCAAACCTTCGCCCGTGGAGACCATCTCGATGGCTTCGGGGCGCAGGAAGGCCTGTGCGCGATCGCCCGTGCGCAGACCGGAGGCAGGCGCGTCGATCTTCATCTCGGCACCGCTGTCCGTCGTGAAGGTCAGCGCCCCGCCGTTCTGCGCCGTTATGCGGCCGTCGATCCTGTTCGCCTCACCGACGAAGCCCGCAACGAAGGCGGTGCTTGGCGCGTGATAGACCTCGTGCGGTGTGCCGATCTGCGAGAACCGGCCGCGGTTCATCACCGCGATGTTGTCGCTCATCACCAAGGCCTCTGACTGGTCGTGGGTGATGTAGACGAAGGTCGTGTTGAACGCGGCCTGCAAAGACTTCAGCTCGACCTTCATGTGCTCGCGCAGTTTCAGATCGAGCGCGCCAAGCGGTTCGTCCAGCAACAGGACGTCCGGCTCCAGCACCATGCAGCGCGCGATCGCGACACGTTGCCTCTGGCCCCCGGATATCTGTCCGATCCGGCGTTCGGCCACACCGGGCAGGCCGACGCGTTCCAGAACCCGTTCGACCCGCTCCCTGATCTCGGACTTGCCGACCCCGCGCTGTCGCAGGCCAAAGCCGACGTTGTCGCCGATGTTCATGGTCGGGAACAGCGCGAGATGCTGGAACACCATCGACACCGGCCGTTTGTTGGGCGGCACGCCGATCATGGATTTGCCCTTGATCCGCAGATCCCCGCTGGTGGGGGCCTGGAACCCCGCAATCATGCGCAACAGCGTGGTTTTGCCACAGCCGGATGGGCCGAGGATCGAAAAGAACGACCCTTGGGGGACTTCGAAACTGACTTGGTCCACGGCGACGAAATCGTCGAACGCTTTCGTCAGGTTACTGCAAACGAGATCGGGATTGGGGTCGGACACTTGGCACCCTTGCAAGATGGAAAGGGGCACCGCGCGGTGCCCCTTTTGATTGGCGTCTGGTCGGATCAGCGCGCAGCGTTGATCCGGTCGAGGGTGGCACCTTCGAGTGCTTCCAGACCGGCGGGAACCGGCGGATACCACTTGATGTTGTCGATCGCGGCCTGATCGAAGCTGCCCTGATAGCGGGCCTTCAGGTCTTCGTTGACGCCCGCATCGCCGTCGACGGCCGCCGTGAAGTTGCCGGCCGTGTTCGTGATCATCGCCGCGATCTCCGGCTGCATCACGAAGTTGATCCAGGCGTAGGCCGCGTCATCCGCGCGACCACGGGCCGGCAGGACGAAGGTGTCGATCCAACCCAATGCGCCGGCCTCGGGGGCCACGAAAGTGATGTCGGAATTGTCGGCGTTCAGCTGCCAACCACCGGTGTCCCATGCCATCGACGCCACGACCTCGCCCGAGCGGAGCAGGTTCTTGATCTCGTCGCCGCCATCCCAATAGGTTTTCACATTGGGCTTGCACTCGGTCAGCTTGGCTTCGACCTCGTTCAGGATCTCCTGATAGGCGTCGCTGTCGCCATAGGCGGCGAATGGGTCGAGACCCATCGAGTAGGCGAACCCGATCAACGTGGGACGCTTCAGACGGTAGGATACCTTGCCGGCAACCGAAGCATCGCACAGATCGACGTAGTCGGTCACGTCGCCAGCCATGGCCGTGTTCACGACGAGTCCGCTGGTGCCCCAGACATGCGGCAGGCCGTAAACCTCGCCTTCATAGGTGGTGTTGGCTGCCGTCGCCGACAGCATCGAGGGAATGAACAGGTCCGCCGTCACCTTCGACATGTCGATGGGCTTGTAGATCCCGAACTCTTCCTGTGCGCTGGCGATACGATCCTGGCTCGGCTGGGCCAGATCGAAGCCTCCGCCATTGGTGGCGCGCAGTTTCGCGATCATTTCCTCGTTGTTGGAGGTCGTCACCTCGACGGTGTGGCCGGTTTCGGCCTCGAACAGTTCGATCACCTCTTCGGGGGCATAGCCACCCCAGGTGAGCAGGCGCAGGGTATCTGCATGTGCGGCATGTGTGCCAAGTGCCGCGATGACGGCGATGGTTGAAGCGGTAGATAGTTTCATTGTCTTGTCCCCGTGTTGGATTTTGCGTGTTTAGTCATAAGGGAATTATCGTAACGCGATTAAGTCAATTCCCCGGTTGGCGATGCATATTCATCTTTTGGCGCGGGCCGTTACAGGCATGCCTGCAACAAGGCCCGTGTATTCGCCTCGGTCATTTCGACCGGGTTGCCGCCGGTGCTCGGATCGCGCAGGGCATCTGCGACGATACGATCCATATCCGGGTTCTTGACGCCCAGTTCCGTCAACGTTTTCGGGATCGAAAGCGACGCGTTCAGCTCGTCTACATAAGCACAGAACCCGTCAAATCCGCCATCGATTCCGAGATAGTCCGCCGCCCGCGTCAACACCGACGTGATCGCGGGCTTGTTGAATTGCAGCACCGCCGGCATGCAGACCGCGTTCGTCGTGCCGTGGTGGGTATGATAGATTGCACCGATCGGATGCGACAATGCGTGGATCGCGCCGAGGCCCTTCTGAAACGCCGTGGCGCCCATTGCAGCCGCAGACATCATCTGCGCGCGCGCCTCGATGTCCGTTCCATCGGCATAGGCGCGCGGCAGGTATTCCTTGACAAGCCGCATCCCTTCGAGCGCCATGCCCTGAGACATCGGGTGATAATGCGGTGAGCAGAATGCCTCGACGCAATGCGCGAAGGCGTCCAGTCCGGTGCCCGCAGTGATGAACTGCGGCATGCCGACCGTCAGTTCGGGGTCGCAGATCACGACGGATGGCAGGATCCTGGGGTGAAAGATAATCTTCTTTTCTTCGGTTTCCGAATTGGTGATGACCGAGGCGCGCCCGACTTCGGAGCCCGTTCCGGCGGTCGTGGGAACGGCGACGATGGGTGCGATGGCGTCGCTGTCCGCACGCGTCCACCAATCACCGATATCCTCGAAATCCCACAATGGCCGTGTCTGCCCCGCCTGGAAAGCGACCAGCTTGCCCAGATCAAGGCCGGAACCGCCGCCGAAGGCGACGACACCGTCATGATCGCCATCCTTGAAGGCCCGCACACCGGCGGCCGCGTTTTTTTCGTTCGGGTTCGGGTCGACGTCCGAAAAGATCGCGCGGCCGAGGCCCGCGGCCTCCAGCAGGTCCAGCGTCTTCGACGTGATGTCCATGTTTGCCAGACCACGATCCGTGATCAGCAGGGGCTTCTGCATGCCGGCGGCCTTGCAGGCATCGGCAATTTCAGAAATGCGACCGGCCCCGAAACGAATGGCGGTCGGATAGGACCAGTTGGCGGTCAACGACATGGGTCAGGCTTTCTTCAGGTGATATGATTTCGGTCGGGTCAGGTTGTGATAGCCGATCAGCGACAGTCCACCCCCGCGCCCGGTATCCTTGCACCCGGTCCAGCACAGACCGGGGTCGAGGTAATCGGCGCGGTTCATGAACACCGTTCCGGTCTCGATCTGATCGGCAATTGCCTCGGCGCGCGCGGCATCCGTGGTCCAGACGGATGCGGTCAGGCCGAAGTGGCTGTCGTTCATCAGGGCGATCGCCTCGGCATCATCCTTGACGGGCATGATGCCCACCACCGGACCAAAGCTTTCGTCACGCATCACGCGCATGTCGTGGGTGACGTTGGTCAGGATCTGGGGGGTCAGATAGGCGCCGCCATCATCTTCGGGGAATGTCGGGATATGCGCCGTGGCACCATCGGCGACAGCCTCGGCTATCTGCGCGCGCACCTCGTCGGCAAAGCGCGCATGTGCCATCGGCCCCAATGTCGTATCGGCGTCCAACGGATTGCCCAGTTTGTAGCCGGAGACGATCGCTACCGCCTTCTCGACGAAGGCATCGAAATGCTGCTGCGCCACGTAGATGCGTTCGATCCCGCAGCAGCATTGACCGGAATTGAACATCGCGCCGTCGATCAGCGTTTCAGCCGCCGCATCCAGATCGGCGTCATCGCAGACATAACCGGGGTCCTTGCCGCCCAGTTCCAGCCCAACGCCGGTGAACGTCCCCGCGGCCGCGCGTTCCATCGCCTGACCGCCGCCGACGGATCCCGTGAAATTGACGAAGCCGAACGACTTGGCCGCGATCAGGTCGGACGTTGTCTGATGGTCCAGAAAGACGTTCTGGAAGACGTCTTCGGGAACGCCTGCGGCATGGAAGGCCCGGGCCATCCGTTCACCCACCAGCGGGGTCTGGCTGGCGTGTTTCAGCATCACCGCATTGCCCGCGACAAGCGCCGGAGCGACCGTATTGATGGCGGTCATGTAGGGATAGTTCCACGGGGCAACGACAAGCACGACGCCATGCGGGACGCGTTTGATCACACGGCGGAAGGTGGCGCTGTCCTCGACGACGATATCGGCCAGAGCCTCCGTGGCGATGCCGGCCATATAGCTCGCGCGCTCTTCAAAGCCGCCAAACTCGCCGCCGTATCGGATCGGACGCCCCATCTGATGCGCGAGTTCGGGCACGATCTCGTCATTCATGGCGCCCACGTTGGCGACGCCTGCCATCACGCGCGCGATGCGGGTGTCGAGGGGCAGGGCGGCCCATTCCTTTTGCGCCTTGCTGGCACGCGCAACCGCATCCTGCGCGGCGTCGGCGGTTAGGGTTTCCCGTGCGGCATAGACCGAACCGTCAATGGGAGAGATACAACGGATCATCGTCAGGCCCTTTCAAAGCCGCGCGCGATTTCCCAATCGGTCACGACACGGTCGAATTCTTCCTGCTCCCATTCCGCACAGCGGGTGTAGTGATCGATCACGTCATCCCCCATTGCGGCGCGCAGGAAAGCAGAGTTGCGCAATTTTTCGGTGGCTGCGCGCAGCGTCTGGGGAACGTCCTGCGCCTTGGCATCCTCGTAGACGTCGCCCGTCGTCGCGGGCGCCAGTTCCATCTTGTCCTCGATCCCCTTGATCCCGGCTGCCAGCATCGCGGCCTGCGCCAGATAGGGGTTCAGGTCCGATCCGCCGATCCGGCATTCCGCCCGGATGCCTTTGGTTCCATCCCCGCACAGCCGGAAACCCGCTGTGCGGTTGTCGACGGACCAGACGGTCTTGGTTGGTGCGAATGTGCCCTTGGCGAAGCGTTTGTAGCTGTTGACGTAGGGGGCCAGGAAGAACGTGTAATCAGGGGAATAGGCGATCAGCCCGGCCATGTAGTGCCGCATGATGTCGGACATGCCCAGATCGGCGGAAGGATCGTAAAAGGCAGGCTCGCCGTCTTTCCAGAGCGACTGGTGCACATGGGACGAGCTTCCCACTTTCGAATGGTGCCACTTGGGCAGGAACGTTGCTGCATGGCCTTTCTGCCATGCGATTTCCTTGATCGCGTTCTTTGCGATCGTGTGGTGGTCGGCGCAATCAAGGGCGTCGCAATAGCGGATGTTGAGCTCTTCCTGACCTGTTTCCGCTTCGCCCTTGGAGTTCTCGATCGGCAGACCCGCATCAAACAGGCCGTTGCGGATCGGGCGCATGACGCCTTCCTCCTTGGTGGTCTGGAGGATGTTGTAATCCTCGTTGTAGCCACTGATCGGTACCAGATCGCGAAAGCCATTCTTGCGGATGTCGTCGAACGATTGCTCGAACAGGAAGAATTCCAGCTCGGTCGCCATCATCGCGTCGAAGCCAAGCTCTTTCAGGCGCGCGACCTGTTTCTTGAGCATCTGGCGCGGAGAATGGGGGACGGGTTCATGCGTATGGTGGTCGAGGATATCGCACAGCACCATCGCGGTGCCTTCCAGCCACGGCAGTCGGCGGATCGTGGTCAGGTCGGGCGCCATGACGTAATCGCCATAGCCGCTTTCCCAACTGGTCGCGGCGTAGCCGGGCGGCGTCGCCATCTCCAGATCGGTGGCCAGCAGGTAGTTGCAGCAGTGGGTTTCCTTGAATGACGTCTCGACGAAATTCACCGCGTGAAAACGCTTGCCCATCAGACGGCCCTGCATGTCCGGAAAGCAGGTCAGGACGGTGTCGATCGTCCCGTCTTTCACGGCAGCTTTGAGGGCTTCGAAGGTCAGGTTGCCGGGCATGGTGCGTGTCCTTGTGCGTAGATTGGCCACCCCGCGCGTGCAGGGTGGCCGTAGTCGTCGTCCGGTGTCTTACTCGAAATTGTAAGGGGCACCG
Organism: Jannaschia sp. 2305UL9-9; assembly: GCF_041403465.1. Taxonomy (NCBI): domain Bacteria; kingdom Pseudomonadati; phylum Pseudomonadota; class Alphaproteobacteria; order Rhodobacterales; family Roseobacteraceae; genus Jannaschia; species Jannaschia sp. 2305UL9-9. The sequence continues at coordinate 790,630 of NZ_JBGEHM010000001.1, read as the reverse complement.
GCCTGATTGATGACGGCGTTGTATTCCTTGAAGATGTTGACGATCTTCTGATGGACTTCGCCTTCCTGCGCCACTTCTTCCCAGAACTCCTTGGCGGCGTTCTCGACTTCGGCCCATTCGCCCGCAGGAACCGACCGCAGCGCCAGCTTGTCGCCATTCGCGCGCAACGCGGCTTCGCCGCCCCAGTACCACTGGTTGCGATAGGTATGACCGGCTTCGGTTCCGGCCATGACGATCGCCTTGAGGTGTTCGGGAAGGTCGGCCCAGCGTTCCTCGTTCACGAACCACGACCCGATCCACGCACCCGAGATGTTGTTGGTCAGGAAATAGTCGGTCACATCGGCCCACCCGACGGTGTAATCCTCGGTGATGCCGGACCATGCCATGCCGTCCAGTTCACCGGTCTGGACTGCCACTTCGGCGTCCTCGTAGGGGATGTTCACCGGAACGACACCGAACTTGGACAGGAACCGGCCCGCCGTCGGGAAGGTATAGAGGCGCAGACCGTCGAGGTCGGCGACGCTCGTGATCTCTTTCTTGGTATTGAAGTTGCAGGGGTCCTGTCCCGCAGCCGACAGCCACTTGACCCCGACCTTCGCGTATTCCTCTTCCCAGATCTCCTTCAGGCCGTACTGATTGAAGAGGACAGGGACATCGAGAATGTGTTTCGTCGCGAACGGGAAATAGCCGCCAAATTGCTGCAACGGGGTCGGCGAGGCCATCGAGTCGTCGTCGGAATGCACACCGTCGATGGTGCCGCGCTGCAGGGCCTGGAACAGCTCGCCCGTGGGGACGATCTGATCGGCGTAGAACAGCTCTATCTCCAGCTCGCCGTTTGCGGCGGTGTTGATGTAGTCGATGACGGGCTTTGTCACATGCTCGCCCAATGCCGAGCCGGCATAGGTCTGAAACCGCCATTTGATGGCTTCCTGAGCACGGGCAATCGAGGGCGCCGCCAGTGCCGTCGCGCCGACAAAGCCGGCCTTCGTGATGAAACTACGTCTTGTGGTCATAACACTCTCCTGGTTGGGGGATAGCTCCGTTGGCGGAGTTCTTTGCTTTAATTTCCGTAAACATAGCCGGGCAGCCACAGGGCCAGTTGCGGGAACACCATGACAAGTATCAGCGCCCCGACCATCACCGCGACGAACGGCCCGATGGAACGGTAGATATCCTGAATGCTGATCTCCGGCGGTGCCATCGCCCGCATCAGGAACAGGTTGTAGCCGAAAGGCGGCGTCATGTAAGCGATCTGACAGGTGATCGTATAGAGGATGCCATACCATATCAGGTCGAAGCCCAAGGCACCGACAAGCGGCACATAGAGCGGCGCCACGATGACGAGCATTGCCGTATCGTCGAGGAACGTTCCCATGATGATGAACGAAAGCTGCATCAGGATCAGGATGACCCATGGGTTCAGGCCGAGCTGTTCCGTGAACAGGTTCTCGATTGCCTTCACGGCCCCGAGGCCATCGAACACCGCGCCGAATGCAAGTGCCGCAAGGATGATCCACATGAACATGCAGGTGATGCCCAAGGTGTTGCGTACCGTGTTCTCGAAGACGGTGCGGGTCATGCGGCCTTTCAGAACGGCCGCAAGAAAGGCCGTGATCGCTCCGATTGCGGAACTTTCGACGAGGGATGTCCATCCGTTCACGAAGGGCACCATCATGACCGCGAATATCCCCAGCGGCAGCAGGCCGGCCCGGAGGAGACGCAGTTTCTCGGCCATCGGCAGATCGCGGTCGCCGGAATCCAATGCAGGCCCGAGGTCAGGGTTCTTCCAGCAGCGCACGACGATATACAGCACGAACAACGCCGCCATCATCAGCCCGGGAATGACACCGGCCAGCCAGAGTTGGCCGACGGGCTGTCGTGCGATCATCGCGTAAAGCACCAGAACCACCGAGGGCGGCACCAGAATGCCGAGGGACGATCCCGCCTGGATGACGCCCGTGACCATGCGCTTGTCGTAGCCACGCTTGAGAAGCTCCGGCAGGGCAATGGTGGCGCCGATCGCCATGCCCGCGACGCTGAGGCCGTTCATGGCGGAGATCAGCACCATGAGGCCGATCGTGCCAATCGCCAACCCGCCGCGCAATCCGCCCATCCAGACGTGGAACATGCGATAGAGGTCATCCGCGATCTTGGACTCGCTGAGCACGTAGCCCATGAAAATGAACATCGGCAGGGTAAGGAGCGGATACCATTTCATCAGCTTCATCGCAGCGGCGAAGCCGAGGTCGAACCCACCCCTGTCCCCCCACAGCAGAAGGGCCGCAACGACAGCCACGAACCCGATCGCGCCGAATACCCGCTGACCGGTCAGCAGCATCAGCATCATCGTCGAGAACATGAGGGTGGCGATCAGCTCATAGGACATCAGATCTCGGCCTCTCTTAGCCGCAGGATATCCTTGAACAGCTCCGACACGCATTGCAGCAGCATCAGGACGAAACCAAAGATCATCACCACCTTGATCGGCCACATGTACGGACGCCACGATGACGCCGAACGTTCAAGGTTTCCGACCTCTTCCGTGCCGATCACGATCCCGGCGAGGAACGAGAACGGCGCGTCCTTCCAATAGCCGAGCGAATAGGCGGTGGAACTTACGGCGCCATACAGCAGAACGCAAAGGTAGAAGATCAGGAAAAGGACGGTGATGGCATCGAACCACGCTTTGCGTCGCACCGACCATTCGCCATACAGAAGATCCATCCGGACATTCGAGCCCAGTTGCAGTGAGTACGGCCCGCCGAGGATGTAATAGCCGACCATTACGAATTGAGCCATTTCCAGCGTCCAGAGCGACGGCAGAAAGAATGTCTTGCTGATCGACGACCAAAGCAGGATCGCCATCAGAACAAAAATGCCATACATCACGAACCGGCCCAGCCGATAATTCACGGCATCGACGCCGCGAATGAAGCCCCGCATCACCCCTGACACGTCTCGGCCCCTGTCGTTTCAAGCGCCTGCGCAATCCAACCGGACAGCAGTTTCGCAATAGCGTCCTGCGATGCTTTGTCCGTGATCAGATCGTTGCGTATCTCGATCATGACATTGAGATGGCCATGCGCGACGGCGTGTTCCTTCAGGGTATGGGTGACACCGTCTTCGGGGCCATAAGGGACGTTGCGCCGCACGTCATGATCCTGCGCAATGGCCAGCATGGCATCGGCAAGTCGGCTGTCGCTGTCATGCAGGATCCCGATTTCCACGTCGCGGGTCTGTCCGTTGTAGATCGGGGTGAAGCTGTGGATGGTGACGACGACCGGATTGGTTCGGCGTGCAATTTCAGATGCGAGCCTGTCGCGAAACGGGGCGTAATACCGTGCAACCCGCGCATTCTTTTCCGCGTCCGTCAGGTCTTGGTTGCCGGGCACATCATGGGCCTCGCTGCGCGCGGGCATCGAGCTGGGCTCATGTGGCGGGCGATTGCAGTCGTAGACGAGGCGCGATACCTTTGAGGATACAAGAGTTGCATCAAGCGCTTGTGACATCGACTGCGCCACGGCGACGGCCCCCGGATCCCACGCCACGTGACTTTTTCGGGCCTCGGCCGTGATCCCCAGATCGTTCAGAGCCGGAGGAATATGCCAACTTGCATGTTCGCAAACCAAGATGATCGGAGACCGACCATGCGGGCGCAAAACCTCGACTATTTCTGATTCATCCTGATGCAAGATCACACCCCTCTGACCGCAGGTTGGTTTGCTTGCCGGCTCGGAGTCAACTGATTTGTGAAATAATTTTCACAAGCCGATTTTATCTGATATATTTTTGAACATTGTGGAGGCGCCGATGGCTGAGCCAGAGCAGACGATCTCAGACAGCATTCATGGAATGCTCGATACGCTGACACGTGCCGAGCGGCAGTTGGCCCAGTCCGTGCTCGAGAATTACCCGGCATCCGGCCTTGGCCCTCTGACCGCATTGGCAAAGGATGCAGGCGTGTCGGTGCCGACGGTGGCGCGCATGGTCCAGAAGCTGGGCTACAAAGGCTATCCCGAGTTTCAGGCCGCCTTGCGCGAGGAACTGAAGGCGAAGGTGAAGACACCGATCGCCAAGCACGACACATGGGCCGAGGCGGCGCCGTCTGGTCATATCCTCAACCGCTTCACCGATGCGGTCATCGACAACATCCGCCTCACGCTTGGACAGATCGATCCCGAAGCCTTCGATCATGCCTGCGATCTGATGGCGAACGAGGACCATCACCTGTACATCGTCGGTGGGCGGGTGACACATACTCTGGCCGAATACCTGTTCCTGCACATGCAGGTGATCCGCCCCGACGTGACGCATATCCAGTCCACGTCGAACACCTGGCCGCATTACCTTCTGAATGCGAAGGAGGGGGACGTGTTCGCCATCTTCGATGTGCGTCGATACGAGAACAACACCCTGAAGCTTGCCGAGATGGCCCATCAGCGGGGTGCCCGGATCGTTCTGATGACCGATCAATGGCGGTCTCCGGTGCATCAGCTGGCGACAGTCTGTCTAAGCAATCGGATCGTCGTGCCGTCGGCGTGGGATTCGGCCACGACGATCATGCTTCTGCTAGAAACGATGATCTCGAATATCCAGACGCTCAACTGGTCGCAGACAAAGGCACGGATCGAAGGTCTTGAAGACATGTTCGACCAGACCCGGTTGTTTCGAAAGTTCACGTGACAGGACTGGCTTTCCGGTCCGTCACGCGGTGGGTCGGCGCCGGATGACCGTGGGTGCGGTCACCGGCGCGGGACGCCGATGACCTGAGGGGCTTAGAACGGGCTGTCGGGATAGTAGTAATCCATCGCGTTCTCTTCGGTGACCAGTACGGAACCGATGACGAAGTCGCCGGACACCGGGGCATTCGACGTCAGGCCGACCGCCGTCAATTCGATGGCCGTGGCGATCATCGAAGGCGGATAGGTGACGTTGGCCGGGATCATGGCGTCGCCGTCGGCGGTCCGCTTGATCATCTCCTTCATGCCGGCCCCGCCGAGGACGAACTGAACGTCTTCACGGCCGGCCGCCTCGATCGCGGCAAGAACACCGATCGCCATGTCGTCGTCGGAGGCCCAGACGGCATCGATGTTGGGATATTTCGACAGGAAGTCCTGCATCACGGTGAAGCTGTCATCGCGGTTCCAGTTGCCGTGCTCCATATCCAGCACGTTGATGCCGGACCCTTCGATCGCGGCGGTGAAGCCATCGACGCGTTCGTTGTCGATCGTCGTGGGGATGCCGCGGAAGACGACGATGTCACCACCGTCGGGCATGGCCGACACCATGTATTCGCCCGACACCTTGCCGAAGCCGCTGTTGTCACCGGCAACGTAGAGGTCCTCGATGCCTTCGACCGACAGACCACGGTCGACGACCGTCACCCAGGCGCCGCTTTCGGCGACGGCCTGAACGGGCGGCGTCAGGGGATCGGATTCGAACGGCAGGACGACAAGCGCGTCGATATTGCGCGTGGCGACCATGTCTTCGATGTCATTGACCTGCTTGCCGGGGTCGGATGCCGTGGCGAGAACGAAATCCAGTTCGGGATACACCTCCTCCAGGCGCTCCACGGTTTCCTTGGCGTGGAAGTTCATGCCACCGGCCCAGCCATGTGTCGCGGCGGGAATGGACACGCCGATGACCTTGACCTCGTGCCCGTCTGCCCATGCGGCCCCGCCGATCGCGGTCGCGAGTGCGGCGGCGACGAATGTTTGCGTATGTTTCATTGATTGCTCCTCCCTTGAAGCGTTTGCAAAAGGCTCAACTGGAAGCCTTGCGTTCGCGCTGCAGGATCACAGCGAGAATGATGATGACCCCTTGGATCGCGCCGTTCAGGTAGGGCGAGACGAAGTCGGTCAGATTGAGAATGTTGCCGATGAGGCTGAGGATCAGGACGCCGATCACGGTGCCCCAGACCCGGCCGAACCCGCCCTTGAGGACCGTCCCGCCGATGATCACGGCGGCAATGGCCTCCAACTCCCACAGGACCCCGGTTGAGGCAGAGGCGGAGCCCAAGCGCGGCACATACATGATCGTGGCGATACCCACGAGAATGCCCAGTGCAGCATAGGAGATGAGGCGCGTGCGCTTGACGTTCACGTTCGAATAATGGGCAACGTGCTCGTTCGACCCCGTCGCGGCGCAGTGGCGGCCATAGACGGTGCGCGACATGATGATCTCGCCCACGATAACGACGATGGCAAAGACGATGATCGGCCAACTGACGCCCAGGATGCCTTCGAAATAGACCGGGCGGTAAAAGGTCCGCAGTCCGAAATCCAGCGACAGCGTTCCGCCATCGGCCAGCCACGTGACCAGCGACCGGTAGATGCCCATTGCCCCAAGGGTCACGATGAAGGCTTCGATCCCGAGGGTGGTAATCAGGAACCCGTTGAGCAACCCGGCCAGAAGGCCCGCGACGATCGCGGTCAGCATTCCCAGAAGGATGATCGGAATGCCGATGCCCATGCTCGGCAGTGCCGCGTTCATGACAAGGATCATCAGACCGGCGATGAAGGCGGCCATCGACCCCACCGACAGGTCCAGACCACCGGCCGTGATGACGAATGTCATGCCCACCGCGATGATGCCGATGAACGCGGATCGCGCCAGCACGTTGGTGATGTTGGCCGCGCTGAGGAAGTTGGAATTGAGCATGGCCCCGATCACCAGAAGGGCGAGAAGGGCGACAATCGGGCCAAGCACGGACATCGACGGCATGCGCAGCCCGGTCGCTTGGGGTGTGGTTGTGTCGGTCATCTGGTCATTCCTCAGGCCACTTCGGGCGTTTGTTCGGCACGCATTCCCATCGACAGGCGGACGATTGCGTCTTCGGTGATATCACCTTCGGTCAGCAGGCCGCTGATCCGACCAAGGCGCATCACCAGAATACGATCCGCCAGGCCGATCAGTTCGGGCATTTCGGACGTGATGACGATGATGGCATGTCCCGCGTCGGCAAGCCGTCGCAGGAAGGCATAGATTTGCTGTTTCGTGCCGATATCGATGCCGCGTGTCGGCTCATCGACGATCAGGACGCGCGGTTCCGACAGCATGGTCTTGGCCAGCAACAGCTTCTGCTGGTTTCCACCGGACATGTTGCCGACCCGAACGTCGCGGGCGCCTGCACGGATGTCGAATTCGGCGATTGCGCGGGTCAGCGCCTCTTCCTCGGCGGCGCGATCGATCAGCATCCCGCCGAACTTGTGCAGGTTGGCGAGCGTCAGGTTTTCCCGCATCCCGCGTTCCAGCAGAAGGCCGCGCAACTTGCGGTCTTCGGTCAGGTAGCACAGCCCCGCCCGTTGCGCGTCGCCGGGGTGTCTGAACCGCACGGGGCGGTCGAACAATTCGATCCTTGCCGCGGAGGCGGGGCGCAGGCCCGCGAGCCCTTCCATCAGTTCGGTCCGCCCGGAGCCTATCAATCCGCCGATCCCGAACATCTCGCCCTGTCGCACGTCGAACGATACGCCCTTGGCAAAGCCGGGAACGCTCAGGCTATCGACGTTCAGGACGACAGGCGCCGTGGCGGCCACGCTGGGTTTGACAGGGTAGAGGTCCGAGACGTCGCGGCCCACCATCGCGGTTGCCATGGCGTCCTCTGTCAGGTCCCCCGTCGGCCCCGCGTGAACGACGTCGCCATCGCGCATGATCGTGATCCGATCCGAGATCGCCGCCACCTCGTCCAGCTTGTGCGACGTGAAAAGGATCGCGGTTCCCGCGTCGCGCAGCACCGCGATCTGTCTGAACAGCACGTCCGTTTCACGGTTGGTCAGCACGGCCGTCGGTTCATCCATGATCAGGACGCGCGCATCGCGGGACAGCGCCTTGGCAATCTCGACCATCTGCTTTTCCGAGTTCGACAGCTCGGAGACCAGCGCATCGGGTGACACGTCGCAGGCAACACGCGAGAGGTATTCGCGCGACAGGCGGCGCATCTCCCCCTTGTCCAGCAGCATCCCCCGCTTCAGTTCGCGTCCGAGGAAGATGTTCTGTTCCACCGTCAGTTGCTCGGCCAGGTTGAATTCCTGATGGATCATGACGATCCCGGCGGCTTCGCCGTCCTGCAGGCTGTCGAAGGTGACGGGCTGTCCGTTCAGCTCGACCCGGCCCGCGGTGGGCGGCTGATAGCCTGCAAGGATCTTCATCGTCGTCGATTTGCCGGCCCCGTTTTCACCGATCAGGGCGTGAACGCTACCCGCGGCCAGGGCGAGGTCGACATCGTGCAGAACTTCGACGGGGCCAAAGCTCTTGCTGACGTTCCTGAGGGCCAGAACCGGGGGTGTGGTCATAGCGTTGTCCAAGCTGCGTCCCTGGCCGAGGAGGCAACGCAGGCCCCGATGAACCGCATGCCGTCCATCCCGGCCTCTATGCCGGGCAGAACACCCATGGCGGCGGCGCGGTCCGCCCCGTCCTGCACGGCCCGGATCGCATCTGCGGCTTCGTTGTAGATCGTCGCGAAACCCTCCAGATACCCCTCGGGGTGGCCGCCAGGAATGCGGCTCACCGCCTGCGACAGGGCGCTTGCACCGGCACCATTTCGGGTCAGCAGACGCTTGGGTTCACCAAAGGGCGTGAACCACAGGTAATTCGGATCCTCCTGCGACCATTCCAACCCGCCCTTGTCGCCATAGACCCGCAGTTTGAGGCCGTTCTCGTTGCCGGGGGCGACCTGGCTCGACCACAACATGCCCCGTGCGCCACCTGCGAACCGCAGCATCATGTGCGCGTTGTCGTCCAGCGTGCGGCCCGCGCCGAATGCCTGAAGGTCGGCGGCCAGGCTTTCGACCTTCAGGCCGGACACGAAACAGGCGAGGTTGTGGGCATGGGTGCCGATATCGCCGATCGACCCGCCGGCGCCCGATCGCGTGGGGTCGGTGCGCCATTCCGCCTGTTTGAGCCCCTCGTTCTCCATAGGCGAGGTGAGCCAGTCCTGCGGATACTCTGCCTGCACGATGCGAATGTCGCCGAGGTCGCCCGCGGCCACCATTTCGCGGGCCTGCCTGACCATTGGATAGCCGGTGTAATTGTGGGTCAGGATGAACAGGGCAGGGGATTGGGTGACGGCAGTTTCCAGGGCTTTCGCGTCCTCGATGGTCGAGGTCAGGGGCTTGTCGCAAATCACGTGGATGCCCTGAGCGAGAAAGGCTCGCGCCGCGGCCGCATGGACGTGGTTCGGCGTCACGATGGAGACCGCTTCGATCCCGTCGTCGCGCGCGGCCTCGGCCTTGGCCATTTCATCGAAGCTGCCGTAGGAGCGCGGGATGCCAAGCGCCTCGGCGCTTGCCGCCGATTTCGCGGGTGTGGACGACAGCGCCCCGGCGACCAGTTCGAACCGGTCATCGATGCGGGCCGCGATGCGGTGGACGCCGCCGATAAAGGCATCGTTGCCACCACCTACCATGCCAAGACGTATGCGTGCCATCAGTCGATCCCCAACATGCTGCGATTGCCTGCCTCATCCGTGCCCCCGTCGGCGAAATCGTCGAAGGCCCGTTCGGTCACGCGGATGATGTGATCCTTGACGAACTGCGCCCCTTCGCGCGCGCCGTCCTCGGGGTGTTTCAGGCAGCATTCCCATTCGACCACGGCCCAGCCGTCGAAGTCGTTGGCCGCCATCTTGGAGAACACGGCACCGAAATCGACCTGACCGTCGCCCAGCGACCGGAAGCGGCCGGCCCGATCCACCCAAGGCTGATATCCTGAATAGACCCCCTGCCGCCCGGTCGGATTGAACTCCGCATCCTTGACGTGGAACATCCTGATCCGGTCTTTGTAGATATCTATATTGTCAAGGTAATCAAGGCACTGAAGGATGTAGTGGCTGGGATCGTACAGCATGTTGCAGCGCGCGTGGTTGTCCACCCGCTCAAGGAACATCTCGAACGTCACGCCGTCGTGCAGGTCTTCGCCGGGGTGGATCTCGTAGCAGATGTTCACGTCGTTATCCTCGGCATGGTCGAGGATAGGACGCCAGCGGCGGGCAAGTTCGTCGAACGCAGTCTCAATCAGGCCTGCAGGGCGTTGGGGCCAAGGATATACATAGGGCCAGGCCAATGCGCCGGAAAAGGACGCATGGTTCTTGATGCCCATGTTGGCCGAGGCGGAGATCGCCTTCATCACCTGATCGACGGCCCATTCCTGACGCGCCTTGGGGTTTCCATGCACGGAGGGGTCGGCAAAGCCATCGAAGGCGGCGTCATAGGCGGGATGCACCGCGACCAGCTGACCCTGCAGGTGGGTCGAAAGTTCCGTCACCTCGACGCCGTTTTCGACCGCCTTTCCCTTGAATTCATCGCAGTAGTCCTTGCTTTCGGCGGCCTTGGCCAGGTCGATCAGGCGGGCATCCCAGCTGGGCACCTGAACCCCCTTGTATCCGCAATCGGCGGCCCATTTCGTGATGCTGTCCCATGAATTGAAAGGTGCCTCGTCGCTGGCGAATTGTGCCAGGAACAATGCGGGACCCTGAATGGTCTTCATGATGGCTCTCCCTGTTCGCTTAGACGAAACGATTGACGATGTTTTCGAGGATCTCCTGGCGACCCGAACGCGGCTCCGGGGGCGTGCCGCCGGATTCGACCTGCGCGGCGATCGTGGCAAAGTCGCTGTCCAGCAGGGCCTTGCCCTCTGCACTGTCCCAGCCGGCGTATCGTTCGGCCCGCATGGCTTCCAACGTGCCGTCTTCCAGCATCGCGGCAGCCGCCTTGAGGCCCCGGGCGCAGACATCCATCGCGCCTGCATGGCCCGCGATCAGGTCGACGGGGTCCAGCGACTGACGGCGCAACTTGGCGTCGAAATTCGTCCCGCCCGTGGTAAAGCCCCCGGCCTTCAGAACCTCGTAATAGGCCAGCGCGACCTCGGGCACGTTGTTGGGAAACTGGTCCGTATCCCAACCGGACTGGTAGTCATTCCGGTTCATGTCGATGGACCCGAGAATACCCAGCGACGCCGCAAGCGCCAGTTCGTGTTCGAACGAGTGGCCCGCAAGGATCGCGTGGCCCTGTTCGATGTTCATCTGGACTTCACCTTCCAGACCGAACTCCTTGAGGAAACCGTAAACGGTGGCCACGTCGTAATCGTACTGATGCTTGCTCGGCTCCTGCGGCTTCGGCTCCACGAGGATGGCGCCCTTGAAGCCGATCTTGTGCTTGTATTCGACCGCCATCTGCAGGAACCGCCCCGCCTGTTGGCGTTCGCGGCGCAGGTCGGTGTTCAGCAGGGTCTCATAACCTTCCCGACCGCCCCAGAGGACATAGTTCTGACCGCCGAGCTTGTGCGTTGCATCCATGCAATTCTTGACCGTGGCCGCCGACCACGCGAAGATTTCCGGGTCGGGGTTCGTGGCGGCACCGGCCATGAACCGGCGATGACTGAACAGGTTCGCCGTCCCCCACAGCAGTTTCGTCTTCGACGCCTCCATCTTCGTGCCGAGGTAGTCGACCATCTCCTGAAAGTTGCGTAGACTTTCGGCGAAGGTATCGCCTTCGGGCCGGATGTCCGCGTCGTGCCAGCAGAAGAACGGCACGTTCAGCAGGTCGAACATCTCGAACGCAACATCCGCCTTCAGGCGTGCCGATTGCATGGACTCGTCGAACCACGGACGGTCGAATGTCGGGCCGCCAAACGGATCGCCCCCGGGCCAGGCGAACGAATGCCAATAGGCGACCGCGAAACGCAGGTGATCCTCCATCCGCTTGCCGGCCACGACCTCATCGGGGTTGTAATGCCGGAACGCGAGGTCGGTGCTGTCCGGGTCATAGGACAGGCGGTTCAGATCTTTGAAGAATTCGGTCATGTCTTTCAGGCTTCCATCGTATCGTTGAGCGTTTCGGCAGGCAGATTGTCCCGCACGTAGATTGTCGGCATCAGGTCGGGCAGGGGGGGCGGCGCCCTGTCGTCGATAAGCGCGCGCAGAATGGCGAAGGCGCGGTTGACTTCGACGTCAGGGCGCTGATCGATCACGAGGTCGATGTGCCCATCGGTCAGGGCCTGTTTGGAATGCCCGACCAGTTCGTGAACGACGCAGAACGGGCGGCTGCCCGCGGCTTTTCCGATCGCGTCGATCAACCCCCTGTTGCCCGCGCCCACATTGTAGAGGGCGGTCACGCGCGTATCCGCAGACAGCGCCGAGATGGTCGCCCTGTGAAGTTCGGAGGGGTCATCCTTTGTCAGGATCGGGGGCAGTACCGTCAGGTTGGGGAAATCCGCGGCGATCACGTCGCAGAAGCCCTGCAAGCGTTCTGCATGGTCCCGCGCCTCCATGGAGCCGACGAAGGTCTGGATCTTTCCCGGTCCGCCGGCATGGGCCATCCCGGTCAGGCGCGCGGCGGTGCGGCCAGCCACGATGTTGTCGATGCCGATATAGGCAGACCGGACTCCCTGTGGCAGGTCGGATACAAGACCGATGACGACAACGCCTTGATCACGCAGCTCCTCCAATGGCGTTTCGAGCAGCTGGCTTTGCAGCCCGACGATCGCGACCCCGTCGAAGTCGCGCCTGATCAGATCGACGATACCGTCGCGCAGGGCCTCGGCCGAAAAGGCGGAAACATCCACGATCTGTGCCCGGATTCCATCGGCCTTGAAGTGGTCGGCGGTTTGCAGGATGTGCGCGCGGATGCGACGGAAAAAGGCATTCGATCCGGTCGGGATCAGGAATGCGAGGCGATAGACCCGTTTGCGGGACAGGTTCGCGGCGGCGACATTGCGGACATAGCCCAGCCTTGCGACGGCCTCTCGCACCTTGTCGATAGACTTCTGCGCGACGTTTCCGCGGTTGTTTATGACGCGGTCAGCCGTTGCATAGCTGACGCCGGCCGCTTGCGCGACGTCGCTCAGTGTCGGACTTGCCATCTTTCCTCCCGGCAGCGGCGCTCCCTACTTCGCCGCTTGTCCCTGACGGTATTGCGAGGCCATGCAAGACGTCAATCATTTTCTGATAGACGCCAATCATTTTGCGGGCCGTGGGTCTGGGCGGATGGGTTCGGGGGGTATGCGGTCTTTCGCTGACATTCGGGGCACGAGGTTTGGCGGTGTGCTGTGCTCCGGTCAGAATCTGCGAGGATCGCCCCTTCGATTAACCCTTTCGTAAGGTTGCTGCGCCGATAGTCGCCGGCATGTTTCGACGTATCTGCACCTTTGCGCTCATCATCGCGGCCTCGGCCTGTGTCGCGACGGAGCCGGTATCCGTCTCACCCGCGCCCCTGTCCCCCTCCGATCTCGCACTGGCAGAGGGGTATATTCGCGAAACCCTGCGCGACCCGGATGGTGCGCGTTTCAGGCGGCCCGAAGGCTTTCGCACGGGGCAGGGTGATCGGATCGTCTGCGGCGAATACAATGCCACTAACGGGTTCGGCGGGTATGTCGGATACACCCCCTACTACATACGGATCAGGGGCGATTTCGTCGACATTGCCCATTTCGGCAACGGTCTGGGCGCTGTTGGTTGCGACAAGGCGCGCTCGGGCGAGGTTCAGGTCGCCGTCTCCGGGTAGGGTCCGGGTTACCGGCACGGCAATCGCAGGGCTCAGGTGGGCACGATGATCTGCGCCTTCAGCCCCCCAAGGTCGGATCGCCCGAGCCGCAAGCTGCCGCCATGGGCGCGCGCGACATCGCGCACGATCGAAAGTCCGAGGCCCACGTTGCCGGCCGTGTTGCTGCGCGCCGAGTCGAGCCGCTGAAAAGGCCTAGTCGCCGCGTCCCGGTCCGGCTCGGGAATGCCGGGGCCGTCGTCCTCGACCGTGAACATCAGCGTATGATCCCCCTGAGCGACATGCGCGCGGACCGTGGTGCCGTAGTTCAGGGCATTCGAAACAAGGTTGGACAACGCCCGTCGCATACCCTCGGGCATCAACTCCGCCTCGATCCGGTCGCCCGACACGGCCACGGGGCGGTCATGCGCGGTGCCTTCCACCGCTTCGGTCAGAAGGGCGAGCGCATCTACCTTGGTGCGCACATCCGTCGACCCCTCTCGGCTGAAATCGAGAAAGGTGTCGATTATCCGTTCCATCGCCGCGACATCGCGGATCAACCCCTCGACCTCGGTCTCGTCCATCATCGCCAATTCCAGTTTCATCCGGGTCAGCGGCGTGCGCAGGTCGTGGCTTACACCCGACAACAGAAGGGTGCGCTGTTCGATATGCCGCTCGATCCGCGCGCGCATGTCCAGAAAGGCGGTGCCCGCCGCGCGGACTTCGGTCGGGCCGCTGGGCCAATAGGCCGTCGACTGTCCGCGCCCGAAGGCTTCTGCGGCGCGCGCAAGCCGACGGATCGGACGGATCTGTCCGCGCATGAAGAAGAAGGAGATTGCCGTCATCAGCAAAGCTGTTCCGACCATCAGCACCAGAAGCTGATGCGGGTTCGACGCGGAAACGTTCGAACGGGGGAACCGCATCCAGGTGCCGTCGGCAAAGCCCAGTTGCACCGTCTTGCGCAGGGCCACCGTATTGACCGCCTCCAGATCATCGAAAGCCGCCTCCAGCACTTCGCGCATCGCACGACCGGACAGATCCCATATGCGCACGTGATCCTCTGCCGGACCCGTTCCCAGCGTGATCTCAAGGTCCGGAGCCAACGCCGGCCTTGCACGAACAAGGGCGATCTCGCGCATCATGTTCGTGGTCATCTGGACCGTCACGTCTTCGTAATGGCGTTGCAGGAACATTACCGCCACGGCAAGCTGGATCACGATGATCGGCAGGATCAGGATCAGCGCGGCACGTGCGTAGAAGCTCCGCGGCAGCCAGCGGCGGGACGCGGCGCGATGGGCAAGGGCAGGGTGGGACGGTGCAGACATGACGCAGAACTACAGTGCCGGGGATGAAGGGGAAAGCGGGCTGCTGCGATTGCTCGCACCCAACCCGTCGCCGATGACCAACGAGGGCACGAACAGCTATATCGTGGGCACCGATGATGTCGCGATCATCGATCCCGGGCCTGCCGATGCGGGGCACATGGCGGCGATTGTTGATGCTGTTGCCGGCCGCAGGGTGCGCGGCATCCTCGTGACCCACGCGCACCTCGATCACTCCCCCGCGGCGGCGCCGCTGGCCGCCCGTCTCGATGCGCCGGTCATGGCCTTCGGACCTGCGGACGCAGGGCGAAGTCCCACCATGCAGGGACTGTCTAACACCATCGGAGGGGGGGAGGGCGTCGACGCCGCCTTCCGGCCCGATGTCCTGATGTCGAGCGGGGACATGTTGACGGGACAGGGCTGGACCCTTCGCGGACATCATACACCCGGTCACATGGCCAACCATCTGTCGTTCGAATGGCCGGAACGACGGGCCGTCTTTACCGGTGACACCGTGATGGACTGGGCCAGCACCCTCATCTCGCCGCCGGATGGGGATCTCGGCCAATTCATGCGAAGCCTCGATCTGCTGGAGCGCCTCGACGCAGATCGCTTTCTGCCCGGTCATGGCGATCCCGTGCTTTGCCCCGAGGCGCGCTGTCGGGAGCTGCGCACCCATCGTCTGTCACGGGAGGCGTCCATTCTCGGCTGCCTTGATCAGCCCCGTACGGTCGAGAATATCGTGGCCGCGGTCTACACCGAAGTGCCCGCCGCGCTTGTCCAGGCCGCCGGCCGCAATGTCCTCGCCCACCTCGTCCACCTCAACGAGACGGACCGCGCCCGCGCCGTTCCATCCATCGCCCCGGGTTGTCGTTGGGTCAGGCGATAAAAAAACGTCCACCCCCTCTTGCGCCCCCGCCGCGCCTTGGCTAATCCCAGCCTCGGTATTCCGGCGTAGCTCAGCGGTAGAGCAGTTGACTGTTAATCAATTGGTCGTAGGTTCGATCCCTACCGCCGGAGCCAATCAATCTTCTTTTTATGTTATTTAACAGTATGATAGGGTAGAATGGCGCTTACCGTTACCCACACTGTTACCCTCAATTGATCCACTGGTTCGATCCCTTCTGAACGATGATGGTGGAGCGGGGATAGATTGCGGATCGAGCCGTATTCGTCCCGGAACGTCCAGCGCGCCCCACGGGCGGACAACGGGCGGACAACGGGGTGCATTTTCTGTAAGGCCCGGAGCGGCCCGTAGAGTGCCCATCTCGGTATCTGGCTTGCGCATGGTAGCCAAGGAAGTAGAGATGCCCCTGTAGCGGCCCTGTCAGGGCCTCCCTGGTATGCAGGCCAGCGGCCCGGTGGGCGGCAGGGACGGCTGCGCCGCTTGGCAGGGATGGTTGCGCCTGCGGCGCTTGGTAGGCGAGTGAGGAACTGTCGCTACGCCCGGTGCGGTCGGTAGGCTGGGCGCCTGCGGCGCAAGGTAGCTGGAGCAGGCTGGTTGTGACGGTGTCCTCTGCCCTCTTTCCTTTGTCAAAAACTAGACCGCCCGATAGCCGGGGCGCACCGCGGCCCAGTAGTTCCCGGTTGTTTATCTGGTTGTCTCTCTATGTGTGCCCTCAAGGGCAAAGGGGGGTGCCCTCCACGGCAGGGGGGTATGCCCTCTACGGCAGGGTGGTATGCCTTCAAGGGCACCCTGTTAAAAGTTAACGTCGTCACCGCATTTCGTCACATTTTTCCTGAGTTGCGACTTCTGCAACCTTCATCCACCGCTCCTCGAATGCTGAAAAGCGGTCGGCATCCTTCGATTGCGAGAAGTCTGCAACCAAGTCTCGCATCGTGTCGTGATGACGGTCCATAATACGGCGCATCACCTGTTTCATAAATGCTATGCTTCCCGTGTGTTTAACGGGACTATTCGCCCGCTCGGTCCTACCGTGGTTTGGAGACTGAGAACTTCTGTGTCCGTAAGGTTGGACAAGCGGGTCAAGACCAGAAAGAGGTTCGTGCTGGGCCTGTAATGAGGTCGGTAGTTGTCCTGCCAAGGCGTCTCGCACACGATTAAGCGGCGTTCCTTCAACTTTTTCACGGCGCCGCGAATTTGCTTCCTGCTCAGTGCGGTTTCGCGCTCAAGTTCGTCTCGGGTCTTCCATACCACCTGTGCAGATCAATTTTTGGCCCTGCACTGACCCGACGATGAAACTGCGCGGCGCGGAAACGCCATAGGAGATGCCGCAAGAGTGTAAGCACCGTCGTATCCATACTTCCGCCGCGCCCTGTGTCGGCGCATAGAAATGCTGTCACCATGTCTTCCGTCATCCTTTCCCATCCGAACGCATAGGGATGCCGCCAGTCCTCATTCAAATGGTGGTGCGTTCGTTGGGGAAGTTGCTCGAAAAACTCATTGGGACTAGCTGGAACGGCGCTTAGTCGGGGGTGGGTTCTTACTCTAACGGGCTTGTTTTCGTTCTGTTTTTGTGGCATCGTAGCCATGACGACAATCCTTTTCAGACGGGGTTGTTGTTCTTTTGTGAGGCCTCGGCGTTGATAGCGCCGGGGCCGTTTCCTTCGTAGCATGTCTGTTAGAAAAACTCAATAATGTCAGGTAGTTGTCACCCTACAGGGCTACATGTCAGCAATACTGACCCATTAAAGGACCGATACGGCCCTACTTATCCCTGTGGCGACTGTTGCCGCGCTGCATTTGGGCGATGCGTGCATTTTGCAGATCACGGGGGATAGCCTCCGCACCCGGTGCGCAGCCTTGCGTAAACAGTGCCGATAAGAGCACCGTCATAAACGGGATGCTGTAGGCGTAGGACAACGCATGGATCGTGCGCATTCCGGGCTTTTCGCTCCGCCATTTCTCAATCGATGACAGTTGTGAGCGTGACATGCAGGCGCGTCGCGCAGCTACGGCAAGATGCAACCCGGTCTGTTCTCGACGACCTTTCAGCAACTCCGCCAACGGCTGCACCTCGACGGGCTGTCCCTCGGCTTCCACCAGCGCACGCACCTCGTCCTCTAGGCCGTGCATTGCGGCAAGCTGCAGCAATATCTGTGTTGCCGGGTCCACGACTAGATGACTGGGGCAACGACGGGTGCGTCCCCTGTCCAGCGCCGTATCTGATAGATGGTGAAGACGCGTAGAGTGTCCGACCCGAGGGCAGACTTCACGGCATACCAAACCCCATCTTGATCGCGCAGGGCGGCTGGCGTCGTGGGCCAGTCTACGAGCAAAGCTGCCTGACCAACCCCGGCGGCCCCGCCAAGGGTCCGGTTGAACTCGTCCAGATCGGTCCACCGGATGCGTCCCTTGCACGTCTCAACCCACTGGACCTGTCCTGCCAAGGCCCGCCCCGTCGTCGCGTCGGCTACCTGCCGGAACACGTCGAATGTGCCGTAAGCCGGATTGACCCGGGCGGCGCGGATATGGGCGCTGCGGATGTGGTCAGTCATCGGCCCAACCCACCAGCTTCATATCGCGTTTAAGGTCCACGCCTGCCTTTACAAGCGCCCCCACAGACCGGGCCTTGCCCGCTGTGTCGGAGGCCATCATGGACGCACTGGACATACCTGTGACACCCACCTTGGCAAACTCCGGTGCAAGCTGTGGCGCCATCGGCTCAACCGTTTGCAGAACAAAGAGGCGGTAGGCTTCACGCATGGCCCCGGCGTTGCCGGAACCTGTCACCAGCGCGGGCGGGATGCCCGCCGCTGCCAAAACGCGATGGTGCAGCCCATCCACGGCAGGGTTCAAGTCTGCTTGTCGCAGGTCCGGGGTTAGGTCCACACGCCGGAACTCTTGGCCACGGGACTGCCCCACGTTGGTGGAAAAGTCGGCTTTGGAACGGATTGCGGCAAGACTGCCCCCGGCCTTCAAGCCCCGGATCGCCGCCGCTTGCTGTTCTTCGGGGACGGTATCGGGAAAAGGCAGGAGGCCCCGCCCCGTGTAGTCCATCGCATTGGCGATTGCGCCCTTTATGTCCGCCATCAGGCGCGGGCTGCCGCCCATCATCGTAAAGGGGCTTCGTCCAACCCATGGCGTCTCTGCCGCGCTGTTGATCGTCAACAGCATCACCTCTGCCGCCAGCGCCCGAACCGTCTCGGTTTCATTTGGACGGGCAAGGTGCAGGTGGAAACGCCCCGGGGCAACGTGATCCCAGTATGCTACCCGGTGCAAGGCAAGTTCGTTGCCCTCAATCCTGACATGCCAGCACGACTGCCCCCGCAAGGCGAGGTCCAAGCCTATGCTGGCCAAGACACCCGGCGTCAGAGGCCCTGCATCCGGTGCAGGATCAAGCATGGTGAACCCACGCGACCACATGCCCGCCGCCGTCGCCACCGTGGCAGACAGGGCCGCACTGCCGTCTAACGTCAAAGCGGATTGCCGGTGTGTAAGATACTCAGCAGTCACAGACGGAAACGCGGCCCGCTGTTCGATTTCAGGTTTCTTCTGTCGAAACGGCCACATTCCAAACCACCTCCGATGCCAAAAGGATGCCCGCGCCGCTCATCTTGAACAGCGGCCCAAGGCTTTCACGGGTCAACATGCTGTCGCTTGCCTGCATGACGCGGAACTCAGGGCGGGCGGGACTGTGGATTAACTGATAGAGGGCAAGGCACCGCACCGCCTCAACCACGTGTGGCCCGGCCTCCTCAGTGTCGTAGGTGCGCCCCGTGAACGTGTCCGCCAAACGCCATGACGCGGCCAAGATGGCGGTGGCGCGTTCTGCGCTCACGCCCGCCTCAAGGGCCACGTCCGCTGCGCTGATAACTGGGTAGGTCACGGTAGGATCACCCTGTGTCGGCACACCGGGTGCGCTGTTTGAAGCGCCCGCAACTCCGCCTGTGCGTCATCATACGCAGGCCGGGTCACGAGGCTCAGTTCATAGAGGACAAGGGACAGAATGGTGCGGATGAACACGCCTTCATTGCCCGGTTCCGGGTCCAGCCTTTCCGCCTCACCCACAGTGGATGCAGGCGGCACCCGGAAGCCCGGAGATATGCCAGTAACCAGACCAGCGCCCAGCATAGTGAGTGCATCTCGAACATGGGTCACGTCCTCTAGTTCCGGCGCGATGGTGGCCTCGAACGTCAGCGCTTCATCATCCGCTTGCAGGTTCAAGGACCCGTTCCGCCGACTGGCCAGCGGCTTGTCGAAGTCATGGCCGAACAAGAGGGAGACTTCCCGGTCCTCGTTTTCCAAGGTCCAGTTGAACGCACCGGGGGCGATGCGCTCTTTCCTGACTTTCCCCCTGTCAGCAATCACGGCCAGTGAGTTGAAGGGAAAGCGCCCACGCACTATGGGGCGCTTCCCGGCCCGCCGCACCTCAAGGTCAGCGGGCCAAAAGGTGCGACGTTCCATTACGCGCGGTCCTGCACGCCGGTCAGCTTGAAGTAGTGCGTAGCCGTGCGCTGGATCAGGACGTCCAAAAACGCAAACATGGTTAGCGCGACCTTGCCCGTCTTGCTCTCCGAATATGGGTCCACGATCAGTTCCGGGCTGCCCCATGTGGGCACGTAGGCGTTGTTGCTGCCCGCCCCGAAGTAGACTGTGCTGCCCCCCTTGTCGGTCGCGTCACGGTCCCCGCGCGGCGATACCTGACTGGACCAAAGGGTGGAAAACCCGGCGGCTTTGAGACGGTCCAGTTCGGACACGGCGGTCCCCGGAATGAGCGTATCCGCAAGCGTTTGGTGAACAATCGGGGCACCCGCGATGCGCACCTGCGACGGGTCCGACAACTTGGCCGTCTCTTGGATCATGGTCGCCTGCAACAGGAATTCAGAGAAGCTAGCCACGTCGTCCAGGGCATCGGTGCGGCCCCCGGACAGAACGGTGTCAAAACCCGCTGGTTCGGCACCCACGCCCGACCCTTGGAAGATGGCCCGGTCGATCCCTTCCCGCAGAACCTCTGCCAGATCACGGCGCAGGATGCTTTGCAGGGCGGAGTTCTGGCGGATCGCTTGCCGGGTCAGCAGGTAGCGCCCCGTGGCCGTGTGCATTGCGGGGCTGCGTGCGGTCGTCGTGATGGAGCCAGCGTCCGCACCGTCCCCTTCATTGACCCAAGACAAGCCGGTGCCCGACGTGATCTCTGGAAAGGACGGCGAACCCGTCACCTGCATCACGTTGACACCGAACCGACCCGCCGCCGACGTCTCGAAGAAACGCTCCAAGGCGTTCATGGTTGGACGGCTGGCCAGTTCGCCAGACGTGCCAGCGCTGGCGTCTGTCACCGCGTCCGCGCGTTGCTCAAGGGCTTCCCAAGGGAACCGTAGACCCTTCTGCCCCGCACCATGGCGCTGTTCCAGTTCTGCGGATACCTCCGCTTCGCGTCCGGTCAGCGGCTTGTTCCCTTCCATAGCCACGACGACAGCGGACATATCGAAGGACCGGCATTCGCGCTCCCAATCCGTTGCCGACTTATCGTTGGCCGGGATGGTTTCGCGTTCGGACTGTTCCACAAGCAGGGCCGCGCGCAGTTCGACTTCTGCCCCCTCGTAGGCGTCGGCGAGGCTGCGTAGTTCCGTGCGGCCCTCGTCGTTGATTTCATCGGCCTTCTGAATGTTGGCCATCTTTTCGCGGCGCTTGCTCTGAGCCAGCGTGATTTCCTGTGATTTCAGCATGGAAGTTCCTCTTGGGGTTCGTTCGTTGGGGAGATGCCCGCTGCGTTCAGAAACTGGTCGCGGCCTTGGACTTTCGTGCGTTGGGGCTGCTGTGGCCCGCGCTTCGTATGGCCAGCCCACCGTTCCGCATTGGTCTTGGCGGAATGGCAGGACGGGCAAAGGTATTGGAGGTTGGACGGGTCGTAGACGCCGATGCCGACGTCTTCGCAGACGCCGCGGGGCACCACATGGTCAACGTCTCCGGCCATGCCCAAATACGTGTTGCAGCGCTCGCATCGAAATGATGCACGATGCGCCACCATAGGCCGAAGTTCGTTCCATGCCCGGGTCTTGAGCGGGCGCGTGTCTGTGCGGCTCATAGGATTTCCACTTCGTATTCGGGTTGCACGGTGTCCCGCGCCCGCAAGAGGGCGGAACAGGCCAGCACCAGCGACGACACGACGTCGATGCGGGCAGTCTGGTGCGCGCGCTGAAGCTGGCAGGCCCCGGTGGTCGAGACCTTGACGTCCGCCTCCGCCAAACTGCCCTCAAGCAAGAGGGACCGGTCCATCTGCAAAGCACCTGCGATGAACAAGCGGCGCGTGGCGCGTATGTCTGCGTCCCCGTCTTTTGGTCCGGTCCCCCGATAGATCACGGGCCAAGACAGCCGCGCCCGTGCCATGGCCGTCTCAAACTCCGCTTGGCGGTAACGGTCACAAGACACGCTGCGCACCGGGTGCGGGCCAATGCGCTGGATGAGTTCGGGCAGGAACTCCGCAAGGTCAGACACGGACCCGCTTGTCTCAATAATCTCGCCTGCCTCTGCGCAGCGAGACCAAAGGTCGCCCACCATGTCCCGCTTGCCGCGTTCCAGAAGGGACAGGGACGCGCCGGGGAACGCGCCAAGGACCTTCACGATCCCGGACGTCTCGTAGGCCACTGTGGCTGCCGTCATGGACGCAGACCCGCCAAGGTCGATCCCGATATGGACAGGCTCACCCGGAATGGGCTGTGGGCCAGGACGGTAGGCTTTCTTAAGCGTGTCGTAGTCGATCAAGAGTTCCCGGCCCGGTGCCAATGGCAGGTTGAGGTGCCACGCCTGAAACTCTGTCGTGCTGCCCGATTGCTCGGCCTTGGCGTGGGCATCCTGCATGAACCGCACGGACTTAATCGTGCCCAAGCCCGGGTTAGCTTTGCCCCAGACGGCAGGGTCACCGGGGTCATCATCCTTGTCGGCTGCGTAGAGCGTCACGTGCGTGCGCTTGTCAGGCTTGTCGATGAGGTCGTTATAGGCGGGGCTGTCACCACGGGTGCCCGTAAGGACCAACTGCCCATCTTTGGTTGCCAGCGCGTCGAAGAACCCGGTGATGAGTTCCGCTTGGTTGCGCGTGATGAGGCCACCTTCGTCAATAACAGCAAGGTCTAGGTCCGCGCCGTGGCCCTGCGCACGGGTGCCCGTATTCAGTGAGACCGTAGCACCGCCCATAATGAGGATACCGGGTTTAGGATCGCTTTTGCGCGTGAGTTCCTTTTCCCGGCCCGCCGTCTCAAGAATGGCGTGCATGGCTTTGGCGATGTAGAGAGCGTGCTTTTCAGACGGTGCCGCCACGGCCCCGCTAAAGTTCCGAATGTGGATAGGGCTGTCCGGGCACATAAAGCCTAGCAAGAGGGCACCCAAGAGCGTGGACTTGTCCAGTTTGCGCGGCGTGCTGAAAATGAGGGTCCGCCATTTGGGGCTATCCCCATCCCGGACCAAGGCTTCACGCACAAAGTCTAATTGGAACGGGTGCAACTCAAACGGCTGCCCTGCACTGATACCAGCCGGAATGCGGAACGTAGACCGTAGCCAATAGGAAAAACGCACCTCAATAGGGGCGCGCTTTCTAAGCCTTGTAGCCGTGCGCACCGGGTGCGCTATCGTCGCTTGAGCGTTTACGCGAGATAATCCCTACTCCACATGACCTCCGCTCCGCCCGTGGGTCACAGATAGGCGGACAGGGTTTCCCTTAATGGGGTAGGATGGAATGGGATTGGAATAGAACGACAATCAAAGCAATGTAGCGCGTATCGGTCACTCGGGCACGTCAGGACGCTAATAGCCCCTTAATCTCTTTGCCCACATCTCGCATAAAATCGGGTCGCGCATTCTTCATCTCTCGGCGCAGTACCAAGCGGGCGCGGATGTGCACCTCTTTCTCAAGAGCATAAAGCGGTATCCACCTACGGCCTTGCTTGCGCGCAATGATGAGGTTGCCCTTGCGGCTGGTAATCACACGTGCATCCTCCCACTGTCGGGCGCGCATCCGCTTAGGCTTGCCGCCTGTCATTGCGGCGGGCAATGGGACCGTGAGATACCGCTTGTTCTTCACACGCATCACGCCGCCGTATTCTTGCAGGCCAAGGCCACGGGTCAAAGTAACCGTGCCCGTCACCTCACTGTCCGACGTGTCCACCGTGTAGTCTTCAAGTCGCCGCTGCCCCTCGCTTCCCGCGCGGGTTCGTTTCGCCACAACACTTGTCACGCGTTCCAGATAAGCGTCCATGGCACGTCGCCCCGCTTCGATCATCGCGGCGTCATCAGCGCGGGACAGTTCTTTCGCCCGCTCACGAAGTGCCGCACCCGGTGCGGTAGTGGTCCGTCCATTATGTCTGGTTGTCAGTTCCATGGATCATGCCCCCTTAAAGAGGTCGTTGTTCCGAATGCGGTAGGTGACAAGAAACTCTACCGTGCCCCGCGCTTGCTCAGACGGCGCGTAGGGGTTCGGTTCCGCCCCGGTGGCGCGTATGTCCATGGTTAGTGGAGCGCCGCCGCTGCCCGTCCCACCCTCTGTCAATCTGCGGTCACTGCACAGCGCCTTGATGAGGTCCGCCGTCGTGTTGTTCACCACTGTGGCCGCTTCCTCCTTAGGACCGGTGTTCACCGCAAAATCCAAGATGAGGGCGCATGTCACCTGCGTGTTGCTGGCGTTTGCGGTGTAGTCCTCGCGGCCCTCAAGGACGGCCAAGGTCGATCCCTGCGCCACGTCATCATCCGCCGGGATTTCTGACCGGATCACACTGTCAAACTTCACGGTCTCAAACTCTTGCGCTTTTGGCGCGGCGGACCACCTCTCGGGTGATACGTTCACGGATGGAATTGGTGGTCATGGTCTAGGCCTCACACGTTTGCGGAGGCGTGGTTGCGGCGCTCTACTCTTGTTCGCCGCTGCAACTATCACTGCCTCTATTTCAGATTGATACCAACGGGATGAACTACCAATCTTAATTGGTTTCGGAATGACGTTTTCATGCACCCACCGCCAAAGCGTGGAGCGGCCACAGCCAAGAATTGAGGCGGCTTCTGTATCACGAATTAGTTGTCGATCCGATTGCATTAGTGTCACCATTGGAAAGGGTGATACCGTTTTGAATTTATTGGGGCGAAAAGTCAATAAATTATATTGTCAACCAATTGGTCGACATTATTTATCGCCACTAATGCAAGATAAATGCCTGACCTAGTTGGGTATCCAATTTTTACTTGTGGAAAAGCGACCCCAAGTATCCATCAATTCACGCCTGCGCTCGAATAAATCGCTTCGCGCATAGGCCTTGCGGACCTGATTTTTCTCGACGTAGGCAAGAGCCTTGTCTGCAAGCATCGTATCGGCAACGCCGTTGTCATCTGTCCAATCTTGAAAACAAGAGCGAAACCCGTGTGCTGTTATGTTGTCGCGTTCCATGCGCTTGAAAATGGATTTGAAGGCCATGTCAGATAGAATTTTCCCACGCGGGTTAGGAAAGATCAATTCTGTATCCAACCCTTTTACCTTTTCGAGGACGGCTAAGGCTTCCTCTGATAGTGGCACACGGTGTTCTTTGCGCCGGTCTACTTTGCCTTTCATGCGCTCTGCCGGGATGGTCCACACTTTTCTGTTCCAGTCAATTTCGTCCCATTTTGCGCCGCGCGCCTCAATAGAGCGGCACGCATTTAAAATTAGCCACTCAAGGCATCGGGCGGACGTGCCGTCACGGGTTGCCACATCTGTCATGAACGCGGGCAGTTCCTTCCAAGGCAGGGCGGCGTGATGCTTGGTGTCACGGCTATTGTCGCCTAAGACCTCCTCCACACCTTCCACCGGGTTGTTATGCGGATAATGACCTTCAACGCTGGCCCATTTGAATAGCTGCGAAAGACGTGAGCGCACCCGGTGCGCAGTGTCAGGTTTCTTGAACCAGATCGGGGACAGGACCTTCTTAATGTCCCGGGACGTGACTTCGTGAATTGGCATGTGCCCAATCACAGGAAGCACGTCTTCGTTCAATCGGCTTTCCCAAAGGTCGCGGGTGCGCTTGGACAGGTTCTTGCTTGCCTCTGCAAAATGCAGCCGTGCCGCTTGTTCCACAGTCTTGACGCTGGCGTTTGCATCCCGTCGTTTGCGAATGAACGTCTCGACGCTTTCCCCGGCCCGCGCCTGAGCCTGTATCTCTGCTGCCATCTCGCGCGCTTCTGCCAGTGTCACAAAATGGGCGGAGCCAAGCCCAAGGTCATGACGCTTGCCGCGCTGCATAATGCGCATGATCCAGCTTTTAGCATCTCCTTTGCCTACGTGGTGGTAAAGGCCACCTCCGTCTGCGTAGCGACCCGGCTCTTTCAACGCTTGAACCTTTTTGACTGACAGCAGGTATCTCGGCATGGTGTTCCCTCAGGCTTCGCTTCACAACTTTCCCCACAAAAAGTGTGGGGAAGCGTGAGAATGCTTGAGATTGATAGAGGCGATAGTTCTCAAAATAGCAAGCAAAAACATCATCATACGGGGT
Source organism: Jannaschia sp. 2305UL9-9 (assembly GCF_041403465.1). NCBI lineage: Bacteria > Pseudomonadati > Pseudomonadota > Alphaproteobacteria > Rhodobacterales > Roseobacteraceae > Jannaschia > Jannaschia sp. 2305UL9-9. The sequence goes on along the minus strand of NZ_JBGEHM010000001.1, from coordinate 764,433 downwards.
TATTCTAGACAGGTCGAGACAGCGGTTCGATCCCTACCTACGGAGCCAATCTCTCCTAAATCACTGAAAAGATTGTAACTTATGTGACGTGAGTCGCAAAGTGCCGCTCATGGCACGATTCCTGTCCCCCCGCCTGGCACAAACGTTGGCACAGGAGTCGGAGGCATGCGGTCCCAGGTCTCGGCGCAATCACACCTCGAATACCGGTCCTATAGCTTTCATTGGCGCCGCCGTTGGCCGCGTCGATTGTTGAAGACCTGCACCCCATCGAGAAAGTTGGCGCTCGTTTTCCCTCTTCGCACTCACGTCCTCACCGACGCGAGGGTACTCGCTCAGAAGCTTACGCTTCTCAGCGACGTCGCCTTCGCCGGAGTGACGGAGAGAACGATGGCAATCGCAACCGACATCATGGAGAGGCTCCTCGTAGAGCTCTGCCGCTTGCTGATCGAAGCGGAAGATGTGCGGCGCGAGGAAGCTCCTCACCGGAGCGCAGAAACCGCAGCCTATGATCTTGCTTGCGCCAACGCCGCCGTCGAAACGCTGCGGCAGGCCATCACGCTCCGGGATCGCGAGCTGGCGCGCAATCCCCTTCGTGAGGTTGCTGCACGGCTGAATATTGCCCTCGACGAGGCCGACCCAGACTGGGGGCGGCTTGCTTTCCGTGCTCTTCGGGTCATGCTTGACGCGGAACAGGAGAACCTGCGCCGGGACCACGGCATCTTCGAGGAGCCCACTGCGGCGTTTCGAACGGCTCGGACTTTGCTTGAGACGAGCAATATTTCCAGCCAGCCCGTCGCTCTGCCGAGGCATTCAGCTCCAGTGACGCCCCGCGCACTGTCTGCAACGCCCTGCTCGGCACCCGTGCCCATTTCTGTGCCAATGCCGACCGTAGCTCCTCCCACCTCGGCAGAGCCGGTGCCTTCTGAAACCGCCCCCGCAAAACCGGCGGCGGCCGTCGCCGCGACTGAAGTCGCGCAAGTGGCGTCGACATGCCCCGATATCAGGACTGGCGCAGGACGCTACATCGAGGAACGCTGTAAGGGCCACAGTTCCTTCGAGGCCAACGAGCAACCATGCGCGAAAACGGGAGAAAGCTGGAGCCGCAACTCCGCGCCAAATGTCCAGTCGACCGCATCCCTCTTCGCCCGTATCTTCGGCGATAAGCCTGTCGCCTTGATCTCCGATGAAGAAATGCAAGCAGCATGGGGGATCGTCGCTCGCCTTCTCCACAATTACCAGGGGAAGACCAGCAAGATGTCACCGCAAGAGGCGGCAGATAACGCCGACGCGACCGAGCAGCACAATGCTGCAATCACCAGGGCCAAATTGGAGAAGCAAGGTGCGAGCCCGAGCAAGATCGAGTTTGAAATTCTGAAGGGACGCATCCCGCGTCTTCGGACCGCAACCATCTAACGCCACATGCAAGATCTCAAGCGCATTTGTCACTATCTTGTGAAGCGCGGCCACCTCTCAAAGAACATCATGGAGGATCATATCTGGCGTTCGAAGGAGAAGAAGCGCCGTGAAATCCTTGAAGAGGATAACGAGCGGCTGACCTGGGCTGGCAAGCTAAACGATCTTTTCCGCACTCCAATCTACCAGTCCAAGCTCCAAGACGTCGGCGACCCGATGTTCTGGGCGCCATTAATCGCGCTTCACATGGGCCTTCGGAGCGAAGAGATCCTCCAGTTGTATCTCGATGACATCCAGGTGATCGACGACATCCCCTGCATCGTGCTGCGTCAAGGGCCCGGGCAGCATCTCAAAAGCGACGCTTCGCGGCGGACTGTGCCGATCCATGACAACCTCCTGAAGCTGGGGTTTATGCAACTCGTCGCCCTTCGTCGGCGTGAGGGAGAGCCCCGACTGTTCCCTTGGCTGGAACGCAGTCAGTCAAAGAAGACCTTTACGGAGAATTTCTCGAAGCGCTTCACGAAATACCGCAAGGACCACGGGATCTACGATCCGAACCGGGATTTCCACAGCTTCCAGCCCACCTTCAACGATCTGGTAATCCTGGCCGAACGGCAGGAATCCCACAGACGGGCGATTATGGGCCACGTTCAGCATGACGTGGGTATCACAAACTACAACCCGAGCGGTTTCTCAATTAAAACCCTCCGGGACTGCGTAAATGCTGTAGATATCGACGTTTCCATGATCCGCTCGCCCTTCACGGAGACTGCTTCGGCAAGCGTGACCGAGCTGTCAACTCATCGCACCAAGAGTTCCGCCTGATCACCGACGTTTTGCCCGCAGCCTGTGTGAGCTTGATCGCCTTCTCGCGAGCCTCCTATGCCGCACGCGCAAGTGGCAGACGCCTCTATACCTGACATGCGCGCACACTTTCTCGGGCACGTCACGCGGCCCGTAGAAGGCGCTTCCGTTGGACGTCAAAGGCCGTCGACGAGGTCGAGCGCGGCGCCGAAGCTGTCGTCGGCAGTCCTGAATCGCGGCGCAGGATGGTGTCCACGCCCATCGTTATTAGATCCTTCCGCTTGGCCAGACTGGCCGAGCGCAAATCAAGAACATCGCCAGCGGCTGATAGAATCATAGCAAATGTGGTATACTACGGCTCCACGATGGAGATTCTGGTCATGGCCAAGAGTTACAAATCCCTCCGAGACGCGCTCCATCGCGCGCATCCGCAGCTCGCGGAGCACCAAGCCAAGAACGCCCGCAAGCGTGGGATCGCCGTGAAACTACGCGCTCTGCGCGATGCACGAGGACTAACCCAGGATGAAGTCGCTGCGGCAGCAGGTATGACCCAATCGGTGGTTGCAAGGCTTGAATCCCGGTCCGGGCCCGTGCCAGGCCTCGAGCCAATCGAGCGCTACGTGACTGCGCGTGGTGGCGACTTCGCGCTGCTTATCTCGGACAAGCAGATTGATAGCGAAGATGCCTTCAACGATGCATTCGCAAAGGCCCGTGGCCGCATCAGTTCGGATATCGACCTCGATGTTTAATAACGCGAGCCACCAGGCAACTCCTCGATGAGGGGGCAAGAGAGCAAGATGAGCGCCTACTCAGTTTCATGAAGCCGTCCGCATTCTACTGTAACCCGCCATCGACAGGACTTCCTTCGATGACCGCCGACGCTTCCACGGTGCATTCTCTTCGCCCGCCGTCTTGCGAAGAGCTTGTCGGCGTCATCTCCGATACTCACGGCCTGCTCCGAACCGAAGCGCTGGAAGCTCTTCAAGGCGTCGGCCACATCCTGCATGCCGGAGACATAGGCGATCCAGAACATCTCGACGCGCTCAGGCGCATAGCGCCTTTGACGGCAATGCGCGGCAACATCGATCGCAGTCCCTGGGCTGAGGACCTGCCCAAAACGGCGAATCTCACGATCTGTGGGCTGCATATTTACATGATCCATGACCGTAAGGATCTACAGGTTGATCCGGAGACCGAAGGCTGGGATGTCGTGATCTCGGGCCATTCGCATAAGCCAAGCATTGAAGAGACCGGCTCCCTTCTCTGGCTGAACCCCGGGGCAGCCGGCCCACGCCGCTTCCGGCTGCCAATCGCGCTGGCGTTTCTTTGGGCGAAGGGTGGCCGCCCACGTGCCATGATCCACCATTTGCCTGTTTAGACCGCCGCTGATTAAGCGTGAACATCTGGACTGGCCATTCGGACGAACGTCACATAGTTGCCTTTGCCGCGGGCAGCTGACCACCCGCTCGCGCGGGGCATTCCTACCATAGGCCCGAGAAGCGGGGAGTGCTTTCGCAGAGGCAGGACCAGGCCCTAAATCTTGCGTGGTTCGACATTCCATCCCACGCGTTCACAAGCGCGATGACCGTGGCCGTATAGAATTCCGTTGCTTCGCCTTCGGCACCCGGCTCCTCGTCTGGCGTCGACCAGAGCAACGCCCCGCCATAGTAGGCCTCGAGACGATGGGTTTCGATGGTATGCACGATACTGACGTTCTGGAGATTTAGTTGCATGCGATTTTTTCGTCATGATGTTTCAGGGGCCGCCGGTCGGATAGACTGGCGGCGCTGATGTTCACGGCGAAACCTATGTATCGAACAGCGCGTTGGCGATCGCATAGGCCCGAGCGGCGTCGAGGGCGCCCTCTATATTGGATGCGAGATCCACAAGCTCCTCGAGCACCACATAGAAAACGCCGGCGCGCTGTGACGGCACGGGAACCCGATATCCGCAATTCGGATCGTGCTCATGTCCGCGCCAAACAAAGGTGGTTTTGTCGCTGGCCAAGCGATCCAGGAGAACGATGAATGCTTCGAGGTCGCGCAGGAAAGTCTCACTTATGATCGAGCCTTCTGCAATCCGATTGGAAAGCTCCGAAGCAAAGCTCCGCTGAGTAGGATCGAGAAGCGCGATGATCTTATCGTCGAGACATTTACGCACAAGGCGAGATTGGCCGAGAGCGTCGGCGACGTGTTGGCTGACCTTGTCCATCATGACACTTCCTGGTTCAGCGCGGCGGCATGAGCGCGCAGCACCTTAAGTCCTCGCTCGAGGCCCTCGGCACAGAGGCGCGTATCCTCCAAGCCAGGATCATCAGGATGCACTGCAATAAAGTATAGTGCCTCCTCGCCATTTAGGTCGTCGATGTATTCGAGGGTCATGAGCCGGTGCAACTTAGCGAGGTCGGCCCCGAGTTCCTCCGGCTCGACGCCGAAATCAATAGCGTCGATGACTGAAATCGCCCGGTCTTCCCCACGTTGACCGCCGAGAAGCTGAGCTGCCGAAACAAGCTTGTCCGCATCAGCGCGGAGCCAGTCGATGAATTCCTGTCGTAGTTTGGCGGCCTGAAGCGCGGCGCGCATAGTTGTGTCGTGGTTCATGTTCGGTCTCCTTCGAGAACCCGGGAGTATCCCCGGTCAAGACCGCACCGCGCTTCCGATCCGGTTTAAGTTATCGTAATTTCCTTTCCTCTTCAGCAGCCGAGGCTGGCTTGGTCGGCGCCCTCAAAACGAAGGGCACCGATCAAGCCGGCTCGGGCCTACCTGTCTTTCTGATAGCCAATAGGGAGCCGTCACCCTTCCCATCCCAAAGCTGTTTATCGGCGCCCCGTTCCCTCCGATGGCACCTGGGCGTCTGTCGAAAACCTCAGGTTCCCCTGTTCGGGTTTGCACAGCTGCCAGGAACTGCTCCCTGATAATCCTTGATGTCGCGCGGAGATTTGGCCGGGGCCTTCGATCGCCGCCTTTTGATGCTTTTACGGGAAGTAATGGGAGTGGTGTCTGCACGAAGCTCCGCAGCGTTGCTCGTGGTCGCAGCACCCAGCCGTCGGGATGCGACTATCTGACCGGCTCGGCGCGTATAGTCAGGCGTAACGGCACCACTGCTGTGATTTAGGATGACGCTGGCCAGACCTGCTTCCTCTGGTGCTGTAGCAACGATGAAATTGCCTACTGAATGCCGGACCGCATGTGGGGTGACCCGAACCTTGAAAACCGGGTCGGTGAAGTCACCGAGGCATTTCGAAAGCTGAGCTCCTTTGATCGGCCCACCGCGTTCGCCCACGAAGAGCCGGGTCTCGGCCTGAGCTGCGACGACTGCGCGATGCAGCCGGACATAGCGACCGATCGCGTCGATCAACGTCGCGCTGAAAGCGCGTCGATCGACATCGCCTTCCTTCGTGGCCGAAGCATCCAAGCATAGCCCAGCGAGATCGTCCAACAGGCTGCTTCGCAATTCGATCTCTGCACAGCTCGTGATCCGGACCGGCGCTTCGGCAAGCAGGATCATTGTCAACGCAGTGCGCGCTTTGGTATGCGCTGCGATCAGCTCTCTTCTATTTTGAGCTGCCGCATGAAACACGTCGGCCTTGTCGAGCAGCTGCTGTCCAGCAGCTCGCAGTTCGGCAGCGTCGATGGAGCGCGAAGCGTTGCGCGACCCATGTTGGTGGGCAAGCTTTTTGAAGCGGTCTCTCGCGGTCATCAGCCAAAGCCAGGACCTGGTCGGCCAGATCGCCGGCGCCAAACCTGATAGTGCTGCTATGTCGACAGCGACACCGCCCAGACGCCGATCGCCGCTCTCCACGCGACTTTGGTCCTCCCGCAGTTTGATCCGCACACTCGTCGGCGTGATGTCGACTGCGAGATCGCGGGCGCGGTAGAAGTCGAAATGCAGTGCGGCGGCTTCGAGGCGCCGCTTGATCGTGCTCGATGCCGAGGCCTGCACGAGGATGCCGTCACCGATCTCGGAATCGTCGACATGGAGGAGCGGCTTGGCGGCAGCGCGCCAGTCGTCCGGAAACCTTGCCAAGCTGCGTGCGATAGTCGCACGCAGCTGCTCGCGCTTGTCCGGTCGCTCCGTTCGGCGGTTGTCTTCCTTGTAAAGTGACGCGGCCGCATTCGGGAAGGCGATGGCCAGGGCCTGACGCACCGCGTTGCGGATCTCCTGGGACAGCCCTTCCGTCCGCTCCAGCCAGGTTTCGCGAGAGACGTCCCGCGAGCACGCGCCGAGGTCTTGCGAGATCTTCAGCCAGCGCCCCAGGGCTCCGGCGAGACGCGTCCTCTGGGCCGTGGTGAGCGGATGGCGTTCGAAACGATTCCGCAGGTCTTCCGGCCAGGATGACGATGGTAGGGTGAGCCTGTGCTTCGGCATGTCAGATGTCCTTTCCGGTCTGCGGATCGACGAATTTGAAGGTCACGGTCGCGAGCACCTGACGCGCCTGCCTCTCGAGCAGGTGGATGTAGCGACGCTGGGCAATGATCTTCGAGACTCCAGCGTAGTATGCCTGCGTCGTCGTCAGGCGCTTGTGGCCCAAGATTTCCTTGACCAGCGACATCGCGGAGGGGTCTTGGTCGAGGATAATCTTCCCCGCGAGGTGACGCATCACATGCAGGCAGAGGTCCAACCCGCAATGCTTCTTCAAGTGCTTCTTAAAACTGGTGTTGAGCTTGGCTTTGGTGATGAAGCCGCGGCCAGTCGCGTAGCCGCCATCCTCGGGCTTGCGCCCGTCGGCACCGGGGAATAGGTCGGGGTTGTCGGCCGAGGCTTTCGCCAGCTTTTGGGCAACAGGCAGGAAATGCTTGATGTAGTATTTCAGCATCCGGACGGTTTCACGGTCGATCCGGACATGGATCTCCTTCAGTGTCTTGCCCTCGTGCGCGGGAATGATCAGCGTGCCCTCTCCGTCGCCTTCGGGCAGGATCAGGTGACGATCGTCGCCCACGTGGCGGTAGCGCGCGTGGTTCGTGCGCCGGACCGGCGCCACGTATTGCCCCATCCGCGCGATGAGTGCGTTGCGTGCGAGTGCCACGTGAGTGGCCAGCGGCTCGCGTCCGCGCCGGATCGGGTCACAAGCGAGACCCCACAGGACCGATGGCCCCTCGAACCATCGTTTGAGACGTAACGTGTCGGCGAATTGCGACAGCATAGTGGCGTGGCGGCTGCCGATGCGCCGTTCGGCATAGACGCGCTTGAAGCCACCATCTGCGGCCCGTTTCATTCCAACTACGTTCGGGTCGAGCTGGCGTTTCAGCTCCTCGACCGCCTCGAGCCGATCGGCGGCGATGGCAAGGGCGCGCCCGACCGAACAGAGTGCCTCCACCAACGTGTGCTCGTAGCGGCCTTTCACCTTGGGATCGAAGACAAGCCCCCGAGCCTCATCCCGCTTTCGACGTGCGCTCCGGACGGCTGCCACTAAGGCCGACACGACCGGCTTGCAGAACAGATCATCGAGGACGTCCGGCTTTGGCTGAATCCGCGGGTCCTGTTCAGCGGCGTGCCAGGCGCGCTTGACCGCATCACACCAGTTCTTTTGGGTGCCCGGCTCCAGGATCGGCGCGGCCGCCGTCTCGCCCTCGGAGAGCGGGTCCCCGAAGGCGATGCCGAGTTCGGCGTATTCCGGATCGTCGTCCGGGACGAGGTCGCCCCAGTCGCCGGGGTTGCGCGCGGAAATGGCTGTCTCGAGGAAGGCGTCCAAGGGCGACCGAATAGCTTTCGGGACTGCTTTCCATGCCACATCCTCCTGCCGGTGCACGGGCGCTCCCGGCAATGGAAGGTGCGGCCCCTCGAGACCGGTCTCGACCGCGTAGTTCCATCGCCGAAAGGCGGCGCGCAGCTTCTCGATATATGCGGGCGTGTGCGTCGCCAGCTCCATGGCAACGAAGGCTTCGGTGAGTGCGCCATCGATCTCGACCGGGGTGATCTCTTGCCCCGCGCAGAATCCGGCGAGGCGTCGCAGGATCGCGGCAGCGCTCTTTTCGTGCTCCTTCAGCTGGGGGTCGAGGATCGCGAGGGTCTGCTGCCAATGTGACGGCAATGTCGCTGGAGACGTCTCGCGCATGCCAGTCGTCAGCGGATCGACGAACCGCACGACCTTGCGGATAAGCGTCCGCTTATTTTTCAGGGTCCTCAAGCTTTCGACGCGAAATGTTTCCGGTGTTGCTGCTTGCAGCAAAGGTTCGATTGCGCCGGCGGTAGCCGGGAGATCGTCGAGGCTGCCGTCCTCCGATGCCGCCAGAGCCTCGAGCGCCGCAACAGCGCGGCGCGCCTCGTCGGCACCGAGGCGGAGGCTGGCTGCGGTCGCCGCATCCGCGCAGGTCGGAATTCGGGACCGGAGGCGGAGAGCGAGCCACCGGAGCGGGAGATCGTCCCAGATCCGCAAAGCGCGACGCACGTCGCTGACCACTTGAACCCAGCGCTCGCCCGTTGCGGCCTTGATCCCGGCATCAGGCGCCGCGATCAGCTGCCGGAGCCGACCGACAGGCAGCTCACCGTCTTCGCCCGAGGCCCCGCAGAGCAGTGCGAGGCTGCCCAAGGTGGCCTGGCGAGTGGACGCCTTCATGTTGGTTAGCCAGAGGCAGCGGCGCAGATCCGCGGTATCGCCGTCTTCGGCCACGAGGTCGGCACATTCGAAAGTTTCATGTTTCATTGTCTGGTCCGTTCTTTTTGTTTGGGCTTGTCGCCCGGTTTCGAGGTCCCGACGCGTTCCGAAAGACGCCGACGGGACCTCGAAATCGGCGACAGGGGTGGTCACCACCCGCCGTGGTTGGACATCCTGCGACGTGGGCCGACATCCGCCGCCGCCGGGGGACTTAGGGTGGTCTGCACGCCCACGCCGTGGAGACCACCCTTAATCCCCCGACGATTTAATCCTCTGATTTAACTATTTGTTTTCTTCCGCTTGCGCGAGGCGGCAAGAAATACGCCAGTTCTCCATCATCGCATCGGCGATGCCCTGGAACTCCCAGATATGGAAAGCGGTCAGCATCCACCGTCCGGAGGCCTTCGACCCGCGAAGTTGCGCGGCTTCGAGGTAGCGGAGCACCTGCCGTTCAGAGCGCTCCAGAACCGCCGCGGCTTCGGCCACGGTGAAGGTTCTATCAGGTGCGGTGATCATGCCGATTTCTCGCCTCTGGCATTTCGCCCTATCTCGATCGGCGACCAGCGGAGCGAACGCCCAACACGGACGGATGTCAGCTTCCCTGTTGCCGTCTTTGCTCGGACGTCATCGGGCGAACAGCCAAGCTCCGCGGCAACCTCGTGCAAGGTCATGAGAGCTTGGGGCCGCGAAAAATCGAAACACCGTTGCAGGTCGACGGGCATCCCATCGAACGGCACCGCCAGCGCAGAACCGATGCGGACAGCACTGAGGTCGCCCTTGTCGATCAGCCGACTGATCGTTCTCGTCGAAACCGCCAGCAGGCGTGTGACTTCGCTGAGCGCGAGCGGGCGTATGAAATGTTTTTCATAGTTTTTCCCTTGGTTTGGTTGCCTCAAGTCAGACTTAGGGAAAAACGGACCGCCCCCAAAATCCGTGGCGATAAAGTGCAGCACTCTGCCCGGCGGACATACAGACACTCCCCCTTCAGTGGGTGTCTGTATGTCCGCCGGGCGCGAAGCCTGATCGACTAAACTTTTTCTTGTTTCGGTTTTTCGACGTCCACCGGCCGGACCTATTTCCGGACTGTCCGCGAGACGGACAGTCTCACAAAGAGCCATGAAGGACGGCAAAAATGCAGAACATCCATCCTATCCCCGCAGCCCCTCTCGATTTCGATGACCTTTACCGGGATGCCAGGGCCCACACCCCGAACCTCAATTGGAATTACGCCGCGAAGGGGTGGCTGCGGCGGGGTGAGACTTCCGTGCTCTTCGGCCCGTACAACTCGGGAAAGTCGGCGCTGGTTTGTCACCTCGGGAACTGTATTGTCACCCACCAACCCTTCTTCGGGGCCAGGGTGCGCCAAGGCATCGTTCTCCATGTCGGAGCCGAAGCTCCGGAATCGGTTTTGGATCGTATGCAGGCTTTCGATTTGCGCTGTGCTGCCGGAGCACTTCCTTATATCGTGCGCATGAAGTCTGTTGACCTATCCATGCGGAACCAAGTTGACAAGTTCGTCGCGGAGCTTGAGCAGCTGCGCCGCGATTGCAGCCAGCCGATCGTCCTGATCGTGTTCGACACGTTGGCGCGTTCCATCGGCACCACGGACGAGAATTGCGCCAGCGCGATGACGGGTATCGCCGATAGCGCTGGTCACATCGCACGCCAGATCGATGCCTATGTGATGCTTGTTCATCATACGGGGAAGGACGCCGAACGGGGCGGCCGCGGTGGCTCCGCGTTGCGAGGGGCCGTTAATACCGAGATTTCGCTCTGCCCGCACAAGGGGGCGATCGTGCGAGTGACCCACGAAAAGCAAAGGTCCATGCAGAAAGGCGAAGCTCACTACTTCGAGACCAAGGCCATCATCCTGGGCCAGGATGAGGATGGCGACGACCGCACCACCGTCATTGCCGTCGAGAGCAGCAAGCCGTCGGAGAAGGATAGCGCAGACAACCGCAACGCTGCGTCGAAGTATGACACCGCAGTTCTAACCGCGCTCAACATCCGCCGTCTTACAGGCTTTGGAGGCGCCGACGCCATCCAGACGCGCGACATCCTCGAAAGCATTCCACCCGAGATCTTTGGAGCGATGTCGCAGGAAAACCGCATGGCCACCATCCGTCGCGTGCTCACCCGCCTGTCCAACCGCGTGTCCCCCGTGGTCGAAAAAGTAGGCAAGGATTGGCGCTTGATTAGCTGCGGCAGCCACGGCGTCCCTCCTCAGCCGTAGTATTTCGTGTGAACGGCAATCGACCAATCTTCCCCACAATTCCCAACATCCAACCGGGTTTGACAAACCTGGTTGGGCAAACTGAAGGACAAACTTGCGATGACTAAGTCAAACAGTCACAAAAAAAACGATGGTGGGCGCCCCCCCCAGCTACGACCCCAACCTCGTGCACGCAGTCATTCCCGAGGGCTTGAGCGAGGGAATTCCCGCCGCAGACCTCGACACTGCATACGTCAAGGACAAGCTGGTTAAAGAGAAGGGCGTAAAGAGCACGATCCGCCCGGAAACTCTGAAAGGGCACGTCGAGGCAGCGCATGCCGAGATTGCAGAGGCAGAGAACAAGAAGTTGTTGGCTGTATTACCTGACGGAGTTGAATCTGCGGTGAACGAAGCTGTTGCTGCGGCCGGAAATGAACTACTCCTCATGGTGGCTCGTCAGCATTCGAATGCGCAAGCGCTGGCAGAATCGGCCTGTGACGAATTGCGAGCAGACAAGCGCAATGCGCAGTATCGCATTTCTGAGCTGGAGGGCGAACTCGCCAAGGTGAAAGAGGAACGGAAGGCCCTCGAGGATCAACGGCATGCTCTCGCCGAGGAACTCGCGGCAGCGCGAGAGGAGCTTCGCATCGCACATTCCGATTTGAAGCGCCTCGGCGACCAGCCCAACGGCATCGACCGCCTCCTTGAGGAATTGCGCAACCCTGAAGTCCGCGACGACATTCGCGCGGCTCTGTCAGAGATCGTTACCAATCCCGCGCCTCTTCCCGCGAAATAGCAGCAAGGTCGTTCCATGAAAAAGCGGCCGCCCCACGGGCGGCCGTTTCGTATTTCGGATGCAGGTATTTTCCGGCGGAGGCCAGAAGATAGATAGAACCGAAAAACGGGTCACTCAAGATTCGCTGCTGGGACGCCTTGGCTGTACAAATTTTGCACTGATGACGCGGATGACCGTTCCCCCAGCCGTCACCGACGATCGACATCCACAGCGCTCGAGCCATGGTTTGATCGCACTGTAACCTCCGAGCCCTTCGACACCCATATTTCTCGTCCCAGAGATGGTCTCGTCTGCCACCGTCTTGTAATCGAACGATCGATCGGTTCATGTTTCGTGTGAAATAACAATGCTGCCGGACCCCACCGGCGCACACTTCTCGAGAAAGGGCAGTCAATGGCCATCAAGAAAAGCGACATTTATCGATCCCTCTGGGACAGCTGTGACCAGCTCCGCGGCGGCATGGATGCATCCCTCTACAAGGACTACATCCTCACGCTGCTTTTCGTGAAATACGTCTCTGACCGTGCGGGCCAGCCGGATGCCCTGATCGAGGTTCCAGAAGGATGTTCGTTTGATGACATCCGCAAGCTCCGCGGGACCAAAGAGATCGGCGAAGGTATCGACACCGCCATTGCAGGGATCGCCGAAGCGAACGACCTGAGGAACGTCATCGACCGCGCCTACTTCAACGACACCGAGAAGTTCGGGCGCGGTACCAAGATGGTGACCACGCTGACGGCGCTGATCAACATCTTCAGCCGCGAAGAACTGAACTTCAGCCGGAACCGCGGAGATGGCGATGACATCCTGGGCGATGCCTACGAATACCTGATGCGGAACTTCGCGACCGAGTCCGGCAAGAGCAAGGGCCAATTCTACACGCCCGCCGAAGTCTCCCGAGTGGTCGTCGCCGTTGCGGGTGTCAATCGCGCCACCAGTCCCAAGCAGACCGTCTATGACCCCACCTGCAACTCAGGCTCGCTGCTTCTGGAGGCCGCTGACGCCGCCGACGTCAGCCTCACCATCTACGGTCAGGAGATGGACATCACCACGCGCGGCCTCGCCAAGATGAACATGATCATGCATGGGCGCGAGGATGCCGAGATCGCTCAAGGTGATGTCATCGGCGAGCCGCAGTTCAAAGCCTCCGAGACCGAACTCCAGACTTTCGACTTTGTCGTCGCCAATCCGCCGTTCTCCGCCAAGGCGTGGGGTTCGGGCCTGACCAGCGACAACCGTTTCGGCCGCTTCGATCTCGGCACGCCGCCGGAGAAGAACGGAGACTTCGCCTTCCTGTTGCACATCCTTGGCTCGATGAAAGCGACCGGCTCCGGCGCTGTCATCCTGCCCCATGGCGTGCTCTTCCGGGGCAACAAGGAAGCCGAGCTCCGCGAGAAGATCCTCAAGCGCGGCTACATCAAGGCGATCATCGGCTTGCCCGCCAACCTCTTCTACGGCACCGGCATCCCGGCTTCGATCATCGTGCTCGACAGATCCGGCGCCTGCGCCGAGCGCCCCGTCTTCATGATCGACGCCTCCCAAGGGCTTCATCAAGGACGGCAACAAGAACCGGCTGCGAGAACGCGACATCCACAAGATCACCGAAGTCTACACCAAGCAGGCCGAGATCGCAGGTTATTCACGTCTCGTCCCCTACGTCGAAATCGCTCGCAACGACTTCAACCTCAACATCCCGCGCTACATCGATGGCTCCGAGCCCGAGGATCTTCAGGACATCGAGGCCCACCTGAAGGGCGGCGTTCCGAACCGTGACATCGACCTGCTGTCCGAGTTCTGGGACGTCATGCCGGGCGTGCGCTCCACACTGTTCGGCTCGAACCCACGCCCGGGTTACTCAGACCCCCTGGTCGAATCCCAGGAAGTCCGCACCACCATTCGCAACCACTCCGAGTTCGGCGCCTTCCGTGACCGGGTCCACGCCATTCTCGACGGCTGGGCCGGGGCGAACGCACCGCTGATGGACGGCATCCAGGTGGGCGACCAGCCCAACGAGTTGATACACACGATCTCCGAAGACATGCTGGTCCGCTTCGCCGAGGCGCCGCTGATCGACCAGTATGAGGCCTATCAACGACTCATGACCTACTGGGCCGACACCATGCAGGACGATGTCTTCATCATTTCCCACGACGGCTGGGAAGCGGCCAAGGAGCTGCGCGAGGCCCGCAAGGAGACCGACGCCAAGGGCAAGGTCAAATAGCTGGAAGAGGCCGATCTCACTGTGAACAAGGTGCGCCTCGTAGCCGATGTCATCCCGCCCCGGCTGATCGTCGCCCGCTTCTTTCCCGAGATGCAGCAGGCCGTGGACGACGCGCAGGCCAAGGCTGAAGAGCTGGGCCGCGAGATCGAGGAGCTGATTGAGGAACACGGGGTTGAGTGCGGCCTTATGGCCGAGGCGATGACCGAAGCAGGAAAGTTGACCGCCGCCTCGCTCAAGGCGCGGCAGAAATCGGGAGAGGCCGAGCCGGAGGAGGTCGAATTGCTAAAGCATGCCTCCAAGATCATGTCGGCCGAAACGGCGGCGAAGAAGGCCACCAAGGAGGCCGAGGAAGCGCTGACCGAGGCAACGCTGAAGAAATACCCCGAGCTGACCGAGGACGAGATCCGCACGCTGGTCGTGGATGACAAATGGCTGACCGACATTGCCGAACTGATTGAGGCTGAAATCGAGGCGCGGACCGAGCAGCTAACCGCCCGCGTGCGGGTGCTGACGGAGCGGTATGGGCACACGCTGCCTGAAATTTCCGATCGCATGGCCGCATTGGAGGCTAAGGTTTCCGCACACCTCGCGGCTATGGGTATTTCCGCGTGAACAATGTGAGTGACCTCGTCACCCGCTGGCATGTCGGGCGGATTCATCCAACGCCTGATGTTGAGCCGGACGGCTGGACGCTTGAGAAGCTGTGCGACAATGCTCGCCTCGAAAGCGGGCATACGCCTAGCCGGAATCGTCCTGACTACTGGGACGGCGGTATTCCTTGGCTCTCCCTTCACAGCTCCAAGACCATCGAGGGCAAGACGCTCTACAACACGAAGATGACCGTGTCCGCGCTCGGTCTCGCGAACTCATCGGCGCGGCTCCTACCAGAGGGCACTGTCGCGTTGTCGCGAACGGCCACCATCGGCAAGGTCGCGATCTTGGGGCGCGAGATGGCCACGAGCCAAGACTTCGCCTGCTACATCTGCGGGACGCGCCTGCTGAATTCTTACTTGGCTCATCTGTTCAGAGGCGTGGAGGCCGAGTGGGAGCGCCTGATGGCGGGCAGCACCCACAACACGATCTTCATGCCGGCCTTCGAGAACATGCAGATCCTCCTGCCGCCCATGAAGGAACAGGAGGCCATCGCTGAGGCGCTTTCGGATGCGGATGCGCTGATAGAGGGGCTGGAGCGGCTGATCGCCAAAAAGCGGCTCCTCAAGCAGGGCGCGATGCAGGACCTCCTGACCGCCAAGCGCCGCCTCCCTGAGTTTTCGGGGGAGTGGGTGAAGCGAAAGCTTGGGGACTACGGAAAGTGCCTTCGCGGAGTAAGCTATGACGGGCAGGCCGACCTTTCCGAAACAGATACGTCTGGCACCGTTCGGCTGCTACGCGCCAACAACGTTCAGGAAGGCCAAATAGTATTTTCGAACATGCAATTTGTGAACTCAGCTCGGGTCGGACAACATCAGCTTCTCCAAGACGGTGACATATTGATTTGTATGGCAAATGGTAGTCGGGCGCTTGTTGGCAAGTCTGCAAAATTCAGCAGACCCGACGAGATGGAGTATACATTCGGGGCCTTTATGGGTGCCTTTCGCATGACTTCCGACGCTTGTAGCGGTCGGTATATCACCCACCTTCTCCAATCAGATCGTTACCGGCGCATACTCGGCGTTATTCTTTCAGGCTCAGCCATCAACAACTTGGCTCCCTCCCAGATTGAAAATTTTAAATTTTCTTTTCCAGTCAACAAACTGGAGCAGGAGGCAATTGCCGATGTTCTCGACGACTTGGGCGCCGAAATCCAAGCCCTCGAAGTCCGCCTCGAAAAGGCGCGTCAAGTGAAAGAGGGCATGATGCAAAACCTGTTGACCGGACGGATCAGACTGGTCTGACGACAATTTTCAAAGTGCGATTTTAATGACGGAGCGATAGCCATGAGCATTATTGGAGAGGCGGAACGCAGGGCGCAGAACCGGGTCATCGACCTGCTATGCGGGGACAAATCCGGCTCTCCGGGCGGCCTTCACTGGCGCTATCTGGGCGACTGGCAACAGCGCGAGGGCAACGCCAATATCGGAGCGGCGTTCCTGCGCCCTTGGCTCCTCAAACGCGGGTATGCGCTGGAAATCGTCACCCAGGCCATCACACTGCTCAAACGTGAAGCGCGGATGGATGGGACGAAGCTCTACGAGGCCAACCAGAGCTTTTACGAAATGCTCCGCTATGGTGTCGCCATCGCCCCCGGCCCGGGTGAGGCCCCCGTGACCGTCCGCTTCATCGATTGGTCTGATCCCGGCGAGAATGACCTGGGCGTCGCCGAGGAAGTCGCCATCAAGGGCAAGGATGCCAAGGCTTGGAACAAGCGGCCCGACCTGGTCCTCTATGTCAACGGTATTGCGCTCGGCACCGTAGAGTTGAAGAAATCCACCGTGGGTGTGGGCGAAGGCATCCGCCAGACGCTCGACTACCAGCGACCCGAGTTCATCCGGCACTTCTTCACCACGGTGCAGATCACCTTCGCCGGTAATGACAGCGAGGGGTTGCGCTACGCCCCGATCCAGACGCCGCAGCCCTACTGGCTGGCATGGAAGGAAGAGAGTGAGATCACGGCCCGCCTCGACAGAGACGTGACCCAGATGATAGCGCCCGCACGGTTCCTCGAGCTTATCCACGACTTCACGCTGTTCGATGGCGGCACCAAGAAGATCGCTCGCCCGAACCAGTATTTCGCCGTGAAGGCCGCGCAGGAACGCGTGCGAAGCGATGAGGGCGAGACCAGATAGCAGACCCAGGGTTCGGGCAAAAGCCTGATCATCATGATGCTGGCGCGCTGGATCAGAGAGACTTTGCCCGACGCGTGCATCTTGGTGGTGACGGACCGCAAGGAACTGGACCGCCAGATTTCTGAAGACGTATTCGGGGGCACAGGCGACAAGGTCCGCCGTGCTCAGTCTGGTAACGACCTGATGGCAGCGCTGGCGGACCCGACCGACCGTGTCGTCTGCTCGCTCGTCCACAAGTTCGGCAAGCGCGAAGAAAACGAGATGGCCGAGCTGATCTCGGACATCCAGAACGCCAAGATCGGCGCGCCGGTCGGAGATTTCTACGTCTTCATCGAAGAGGCACACCGCACCCAATCGGGAAAGCTCGCCCGGGCGATGCGACAAGTGCTGCCAGAGGCAATGTTCATCGGTTTCACCGGAACGCCGCTGCTGCGCTCGGACAAGGAAACATCGCTGGAAACCTTCGGGCCGTATATCGGCAAGCCCTACCGCTTCGACGAGGCGGTCGAGGATGGCGTGGTTCTGGACCTCCGCTATGAGGCGCGAGACATCGACCAGCGGATCAGCGCCCCGGAAAAGATCGACGCCTGGTTCGAGGTCAAAACCAAGGGCCTGACACCGATTGCAAAGGCGGCGCTCAAGCAGCGGTGGGGTACATTGCAGCGGGTGCTGTCCAGCCGCGACCGGCTGGAGCAGATCGCCAACGACATCATCATGGACATGGAGATGAGGCCGCGGCTGAACGCGGGCATGGGCAACGCCATGCTCGTGGCGGGTTCGATCCCCGAGGCGTGCAAGTTCTTCGAGATATTCCGGAAATCTGGATCAGTTCTCGCCGACAAATGCGCCATCGTAACTTCTTACAAGCGCGTCGCATCCGAAATCACCGGCGAAGAAACCGGGATGGGCGAGACCGAGAAACAGTATGTCCATCGGGTCTACACCGACCTGCTGGGGGACACCGCGGAAGAGGAATACGAGGAGGAGGCGCTGCGGCTGTTCAAGAAAGAGCCGGGGCGGATGAAACTGCTGATCGTCGTCAGCCGCCTGCTGACGGGCTTCGACGCGCCGACAGCGACGTACATCTACATCGACAAGCAGATGCGCGACCACGGGCTGTTCCAGGCGATCTGACGTGTGAACCGTCTGGATGGCGATGACAAGGATTTCGGTTACATCGTCGACTACAAGGACCTTTTCAGGAACATCGAGAGCGCAGTTGACGACTACACCTCGGAAGCGTTCGACGCCTTCGACAAGGAAGATGTCGAAGGTCTCATCACAGATCGCGCGGAACAGGCTGACCAGGATTTACGGGACGCGCGTGATGTCTGGCTGGGTCTCATGGATGGTGTCGAGCAACCGAAAGGTGATGACGAGATCTTGCTTATTTCTCCAGCCCCCAAGGCATTAAGCACGACCCTGAGGCAGAGGGGAAGGCGCGGCGGCGCCAGGCGCTCTACAAGATCTCCGGCCGCTACGCCCGCGTCTACGCAAACATTGCAGCCGAGCCTGAAGGCTCAGGCTTCAACGACCTGGAGCTGAGTGAATACCGCCGCGAGGTGGAGCGCGCCATCGGGATCAGGGATGCTGTCAGGCTGCACAGTGGTGATGCCGTAGACATGAAGCTCTATGAGCCAGCCATGCGCCACCTGATCGACAACTACATCCGCGCCGAAGACTCCGAAGTCATCTCCCATCTAGACGACATCAGTCTGATCGACCTCGTGGAGAGCAAAGGGGCCGCAGCCGAAGATGATCTGCCACCGGCTACGAAGCGCAAGCGCGAGAATGTAGCTGAAGCGATCGAGAACAACGTTCGCAAGCTGATCATCGAAGAAACCCCCGTCAACCCGCGGTTCTACGAGAAAATGTCCGAGTTACTGAAAAATGTCCGAGTTACTGACGGACCTGGTGCGTAAGCGACGCGAAGAGGCCATTGAATACGCTGAATACTTGGAGCGCATCGCAGCCCTCGTGCAGGATGCAAAGGCGGGCCATGGCGAGACGTATCCATGTTCCATCAAGACCGTAGGTCAGAAAGCCCTGTTCGATAACCTCGACGGCGATGAGCCGTTGACTTTGGAAGTCGATCAGGCAGTCAGGCATACGGCGCCGTTTGAATGGCGCGGCAACAAAATGCGAGAGAGGAAAGTCCGACGTTGTCTTGAGCAAGTGCTGGAAGACCCGGACGCAGTGGAGCGGATCTTCGAGGTCCTGAAGAACCAAGGTGAATACTGAGATTTCCGAGATTGGTGGCATAAACGTCGAGATCGTGCGCAAGCAGATCAGGAACCTGCACATTGGCTGTTATCCCCCGGAAGGGCGCGTCAGAGTCGCCGCTCCGGAGCATGTAAGCGCCGATGCCATCAGACTTGCGGTCTTGAGGAGAATGCCTTGGATAAGACGCAAGCAGGCGCAGTTCCTGGGTCAGGAGCGGCAACCGCCACGCCGCTATGTCTCTGGGGAAACCCACTTCCTGTTCGGCAGGGCGATGCGGCTCGAAGTTCGGTATTGGGGCAAAAAAGGGCATCGGATCACCCGGCAGGGTAACGACCGGTTGCAGTTGGACGTCCCCGTCGACAGCAGCTCCGAGCAGTCCCAGCTATGGATGGAAGCATGGCTGAAGCGAGAACTCCGGAAGCTGGCCGCGCAACGTATACCGATCTGGTCAGCACGAATGGAAGTCAGCCCCAAAAAGTGGGGAATTCGACCGATGAGGACCAAGTGGGGCAGCTGCAATCCCGATAAGGGCATCATCTGGCTGAACTCGGAACTTGTGAAAAAACCGAAGCGGATGATCGATTATGTCATCGTTCACGAGCTCGCTCACCTCATTTCTCCCAAACATGACGGGCTTTTCACCGCTGTTCTGGATCGTGAGCTGCCAACATGGAGATCCATGCGGCAGGAGCTGAATTCCCTACCTCTGGCAGCATGGGAGGGTTGAACCCGAGATTAGCGCGCACGGGCGAGACGGCGCAGGTTGATGCTTTGCATTCTTCATGATTATGTATTGATTGAAGAAATTTACATGCCAAACCCTACAGCTCAGACAGGCATTGGTCGCGCCAGAAGGGGCATGCGCCGGAACGCAATTTGATACGCATCTACAAAGCCGGGATGGGCGCACCAGCTCAGCCGATACCTTTTTAATCTTCTTGAAGTGATCAGGAGCAATTTGTTTTGAACGATTTCGGTGCAGCGCTTGGCCTCTACCTTAAAGATGGCATCATAGCCATCGCAGAAGCATTGACTTTGTCTGATAGCCGACCCGGTCAGATTGCGGGCATCTTGGCACTGATGACCATAGTTTTTTCAGTGTGGTATATTATACGGACGCGGAGGCAATTGAATGCAGTTCGATTGCTCGACAAAAAAATCCGTGCCTATCCAGACATTCGTTCCTTCGCTGAAGGGCATGCTGAGCTTATTCACGAACTACGGTCTGGCTTTCCGAAGAAAGGCCCTCGACAAACCGTCTGGGAAGCTTTTGACGAATTCAACGAGACTGTCGTGCGAGACGACGTCGATGGCCCTCCGACCATCCGAAACTCGATTCGCCCCGCATCGTTCCTGAACGTTGATGATCTGGGATTCGGGCCAGGCTTCTTCCGAATCCTTCCCAACACTCTCGTTTCAGCCGGGCTACTGCTGACCTTTTTGGGCCTCGTCGCGGCGCTCCATCAGTTTTCGCAGTCCATGGACGTCGGTGCAGCCGGCATGGATGCAGCGATGCGGGATTTCATGCAGATCGCTTCGGCCAAGTTCGTCATGTCTTTGGTCGGCTTGTTCTGCTCCATCGTGTTTACCTTCCTACTCCGGACACAACAGAACAAGCTCGACGCCGCCCTTCATCGCCTGTGCATCGGGATCGAGCGGCGTCTCGTTTTTGTAAGCCTCGAAGATCTTGGATTCCGCCAACTCCGCGCTGCTACCGAGCAACGCGAGTATCTTCGGGAGATCGGCATGGGCATGGTCGCGGAGCTTCAGAAGCCGCTGGAGGCCCTGCCCGATAGAATCACCGGCGCCATCGCCGACAAGATGGACCCGATCTTCGACCGTGTCAGTTCCATGGGAACAAGCAACATGGAAGGGTTGGTCGGCAACCTGTCGGATCAGCTCTCACACTCCGTCGGGAATGCCCTGACACGCGCCAGCGAGTCCTTGGGTGAGGCAACAGATCGGATCGGCCTCATGGTTGACCGGATGAACACGACCAATGAACAGGCCGGCGACGGTCTGCGTGACGCCCTTGATCAGATGGCGCGGGCAATCACCGAAATGCGCAATGAGGTGGCCGCAGGCGGTCGAACCGCCTCCGAAGCGATGAACGAAGGCGCGGACAAGCTTCTTTCTGTCATGAATGAAACTCTCGCGGGCATCCGGGACAATACAGGAGAAGGCACCCACGCAATGCGAACGGCTGCGGAGGAGATGCGCGCCGCCGCAGAAGGCTTTCGCGACACGTTGGCCAGCGCCAGCGAGGAAAGCAGTCAGGCGGCGCGAGAGAGGATGGCGCAAAGCAGTGCCGAGGCGGGTCAGGCGATCGAGGGCGCCGGCAAGACGCTGCTCGACAGCTTCCATCGGACCAGTGCCGATATTGCCAAGCTCGGCACCGACATAGGGAGCACCATCGGAGAGGAACTGCTGGGCCGGCTTGAGACGATCGGCCTCCGCCTCGAGGCGATGGCCGAGGCGGTCCAGCGCGGGGCCTCGGGCGCCCATAGCGCGGCGCAGGGGCTGAACACCGGGGCGGACGCCATCCACGGCGCGTCCGAAGGGTTCCGCACAGCCAGCCAAAGCCTCACGACAGCTACGGAGCCGCTCCGCGCATCTCATGAACGCATTGAAACCACGCTACGCCGGGTCGGGGATCTGGTCGAAACCGTTTCCGAGACCTTGATGCAAAACTCGGCATCAGCATCCGAGAACGCTGCGCATGTGCTGGAAACGGCACAGACAGCACTCGGCAACGAGCGCGAGGGTATCCGTCGCTCGCTCGAAGCTACTCATGCCGCCATGGCCCAGCTTTCCAGCGAGGCCGAGAAGCTGGACCAGATCGACGAGATGCTTGGCCGTGCCTTGACCGAATACAATGCCAAGCTGGAAGCCGCCCTCGGTTCCGCGCAGGACCATGTGAAAGAAATGAGTGAGACGCTTGACCCCGGCCTCCAAACTCTCAGAAGCGTGGTCGAGCAGGCAGAGGCGTTTCTTCCGTCACAGTCGCGGAGGCGTGCATGAGGGCGCAGGCAAGGCGACTCCGGCACGAGGAGGAAGAAGAGAACGCCTTCATTTCGATGACCGACATGACAGTCGGTTTTCTCTTCATCATGATGATCCTGCTCGCGTTCTTTGCCAGCCAAATGCAGGACCCCGATGCCGTTTCCCGATCGGAATACGATCGGATCATTCAGGATCGGGACGCCTGGCAGGAACGGGCCGAAACTCGTGCGGAAGTCATCGTGCGTCTCAACGCGGAGATCGAGGCGTTAGCGCAGCAGCGTGATCAGCTACAGACGCAGGTCAGCGATCTGAACGCCGCTCTCGATGTCGAGCGGGCGAAGGTAACCGAATTGAACTCGGAACTCGATGTAGCACGCACGCGGATCGCGGAATTGGAGGAGCGCATTCTGAAACTCCTTCAACAGATCTCCGAACTGGACGCAGAGATCGAGGATCTGCGCCGGCAACTCGCCGAATTGCAACAGATTGACCCCTTGGAGGCCTATCTTGCTCAGGTGGCTCAGGCGCGACGCGAGGTCCTGAAGCGCCTCCGCGACGCGATAAGGGCAGACTTTCCCGACCTTCAGGTGGAGCTGAGCGAGGAGTCCGACGCGCTGCGCTTCCAGGGCGAAGGCCTTTTCGCCTCCGGGCGGTCCGACCTGGCACGCGACCGGCGCGAGATCGTCGCGAGGCTGGCACAACGGCTCGACGAGGTTCTGCCCTGCTTTACGCTGGGCGAAGCCTCGCGCTTCGACCACGACTGCAATCCTGACTTTGTCATGATCGAGGCGGTTCAGATTGAAGGTCACACCGACGATGTCGGGACGGACCGGGTGAACCGCAACCTGTCCGCAGCACGTGCAAACAGCACTTTCTTCGCAATGACGCAGGCTGCTCCGAGGGTGATGCAACATCGGAATCTCAAGCGGCAGCCGGTGTTGTCGGTCGCCGCCTACGGCCCCGATCGCCCCGTTGCTTCGAACGAGACGCCCCAGGGCCGCGCGACAAATCGCCGGATCGACCTGCGGTTCATCATGGTGACCCCGCAGGACACTGACGGGATCGAGATCATTCGCGAGGCACTGGAAAGCGTTGGAGATCAGCAATGAATGGCGGGGAACCAGCTACATCTGAAACCCGACCACGGAAGACGGCGAGGGAGATACTGGGCCGGGATCAACCATTTCGTAGCCGCTCACTTCCTCCGCTCGAGCAGATCAGGCGTTCCGTGTCGAATATCCTGAGCCGATGGCCGGATGCCGTCCGAACGCCAGAGGACCGTGATCGCGAGAGGTTGGCCAAGGAGATGTTGAAGCGGATTTCGGAGTGGGACTGGTCAAATATCACAACGCAGCGCGTCAGTTCGGCGGCCGTGGCGGTTTTTGACGAGGAGCGACGATCGCGCCAGGATCTCTTGCCGGTCCGGGAATTCTACCTCACGGAAATCGCAACGCGAGAACCCGGCGCCTTTCTCGACGGTATGGTCGGCGTCTACGTCGAAAGCTTCGCCCCGGGCGCGGATCACACTCGGTGTCTTGCGGAGGCGCTGGCCGAGCGAAGCGCCGAACTTGGCGCTCGACCAGGCAAACTCCTCGCGGCTCTGCCCGAGCTGTTCAGCCCTGATGCCGCGCCGCTTGCCCTCGCCCGCATTATGCGAGACGCCGATGACGCTTACGCGCAACTGATGGCCATCGGCCTCACCAGCCCTCACACTTCCGGCCTCGCCAAGACGGCGCAGAAAACCTTTGTCGAATGCCTCTCACCCGATCTCGACAAAGCCGAGGCCCGCCGGAAACTTTTCAACTGGCTAACGCCCGAGAACGGACCCGTTCTTCAGGCGGGTGCCGGTCCCGCCGTGGAAGCGTTGCTGGCCCCATGGCGCGACCGCAGTCCTCCTGACCCGCTGCGCAACGAACTGAGCGAGGCTATCATCTCGGCCTGGAATGATCCGCGCCTGCACGCAGGTGGTATCTGGTCGGGATTCGACGGGGAGTTGCGCGCCGTCCTGCTGCGCTGGCTGACCCACCAGGACATGAAGTTCTTCTGTGACATGGTCACTGCCACGCAGAACAGTCACATGTGGCCGCCGCGCCGGGACTTCTGGCTCAAACTCTATCACGACGGGATGATCGATGAAGCCTGGGTCGCCTTTGGATCAGAGGCGCGGCGCTATGCGCAGCAGAACCTCTTGCGAGGAGGCAAGACAGACATGAACCGCCGTTTTGGCCGCCAGCTTGATCGCGGCGGGAGCACGTCGCTGCTGATCATGCGCATCGGCAACAAGGTTGTTGTGGACGGCTGCCACAGCTACAAAACGCATATTTTCCGCGCAGACGATAGAAGAACCCCCAAGCTCTACCAGCGACAATACTATTGCGACGACATCATGCGCGCTTCGCCGAACTCGAAACCGCACAACTCTATTCCAAGCTGGTCGCAGTGGGTCTTGCAGCATGTCTGAGGCCAAACCCGTCCATAGCATCACCGATGAAGCCATTGAAATCTGTTTCCCTTCCGCGAAGCAGGGTCTCCTCTCCCGATTGATGGCGAAACCGAGCGCGCGAAGCTTCACCGAGCTCGCGCCCGAAGACCGGGACCTGCTCTTCTCCATCGGCGACCTGCGCGCCTGGGGCGACACCCATCCAGATGAGGTGACCATCGCGCCGGATCACCTCCGCATCTCACATGACGCTGCTGCCAGCTTGAGTGCGCCAGCGGCGGACGCGCTTGGCCTGCCTCGCGCTGTCGACCTCATACTGAAGACCGACGTGACCGGAGTGCTCGGCCGTCCGGATTTCCGGCTTCACTACGAATGGTCGCGTAATGGCCGCCAGGAGCATCCGCGGCGCAGCGGCGCCGTCCTGCATACCTCCGACGGGCCGCGCCGCTTGCCACTCTGGATGAAACGGGCATTGGACCTTGCTGATAATTTCGACGCTACCCGCCCGGTCGAGGATCACTGGCGGGCGCTTGCCGAATTCCGCCGCGCGATCGAGCCGGATGACGTGATCGACCCCGAAATGCCCGCAAACCGCGAGATGGCCCAGCTGTCGATGACCGCCTTCTTGCGTGGCTTGGAGGTGCGGATAGCCGACCGGTTCTCGATAGCGCCGGATGCCTCGTTGGGTCAATTCGAGATCGTGCCCTATTCCTCCGAGCGGCTCGACAGTGACGGCATCGCCGATCACGAAATCTCGGAACAGAACGCAGAACTCACGGGCGAAGCGCTCGCCGTCTTCCAGCACCGCCTGCACACGCGCGGCGCCCGGCCCGCGTTTCAGCTTGGTAACAACTCCTATCTCGTAATCGACCGCGGCGCCGCTCCTGTGCTCGAAGAACTCGCGCGCGCCCAGAAAGCCAAGCGCGAGGAACGTCGCGCTTTCATCGAAAACCCGCGCAGGTTCATTACACATGCGGTGAACAGGCACCTCGAGGCAACTGGTGCCTTCGAAGGGCTCGAAGCTGCTGAACAAGAGGAGATGGTCGAGGCGATTGCCGGCCCGGCGCTCGTCGAAAGCCGAGAGTATTCGGAGCGGGTCACGGGCGTAACCGTCTACCAAAGGCCCCAGGACCCGATTGAAGGGAGCGGCACTACTTGGCTTCCTGAAGCCTTCGCGCAGCACATCGCCGAGGCGATTCAAACCATGCCTGACGGCGAGCTGCATAGTCTTCGCCAACACATGGCCGATGTTCTCGAAGATGGCGGCGATGCGCCGGCCGAGATCAATGGAGAGAGCGTCAAGGTAACTCCGGCTTGCCTGGCCGCCATCGATGGGGAGATCGAACGGCGCGGAAGCCTGACCATGCCAGACGAACCTGATGAGGGGCCCGGCCAAGCGTCCGACGCCGATGGCCCGATTATCCTCGACACGCTCGACAACTTCGACGAACTCTCTTGGGAGGCGCAATTCGCAGCCCGGACGCCTACCAACCCATCAATCCTGCCCGAAGCGATCCGAACGCCGCTTCACAAGCACCAAATAGAAAGCTTCGACTGGGCGCTGGCAGCATGGCAGGCCGGCTTGCCCGGCGTCCTCAATGCCGACGAACAGGGACTCGGCAAAACCTTGCAAACCATCGCCTTCTTGGCCTGGCTCAAGGAGCACATGAAGCAGCCCGCCGCAGCACACCGTGGTCCGATTCTTATCGTCGCGCCGACCTCCCTACTTCGAAACTGGGAGCAGGAGGTGGAAACCCACGTCGAGGGTCGTGGCTTCGGCACGCTCATCCGTCTTTATGGTGGCTCACTCGGCTCCCAGAAACGACGAGGCTCGCAGGGGACGGAAACCCAGACTGGTTTGCCGCAGCTCGACCTCGACTGGCTGGACGAGGCATTCGAAGACGGGCGCGCGCACCGCTACTGGCTTTTGACCACCTACACCACGCTCGCCAACTACCAGCACTCCCTCGGCCGCGTGCCCTTTTCGGCGATGGTCATGGACGAGATCCAGAACATTAAGAACCGCAATACACTCGCCTCGAAGGCCGTCGAGGCAATGAACGCTGATTTCCGTCTCGGCCTGACCGGCACACCGATCGAGAATGCTGCAATCGACCTTTGGACGATCATGGACCGCATCGCACCAGGTTGCCTCGGTTCGGGGACCGAGTTCCGCGAGCAGTATGCCGAGCCGAATGCCGAAAACATGGCCGACCTCCATGCGCGCATATTTAAGCCAAACGGGAGAAGACCGCCCCTTGGTCTGCGCCGCCTGAAAGACGAGGTCGCCCGCGATCTACCGCAGAAGCGCAGGTTCCTGCACCCGCGTCTGATGCCGAAGGAACAGGCCGACGCCTACGATCTTGCCCAGCTGAAACTGGCCAATGGAGGACCGGGCGCCGCCCTCAAGATGCTGCACCACATCCGCTCGGTCTCCGTCCATCCCGGCGTTAGCGGGGCCGAACCGCCTGAGCAATTCATCGCGAAGAGTGCCCGGCTCGACGCGGTCATCGACATTCTGCACCGCATCCGGGAGGCGGGTGAACGAGTGCTCGTATTCATCGAACATCGAGACATGCAATTCCGCTTTGCCGAGATCATGCGTCACATGTTCGGCCTCGATCGGATCGACGTGATCAATGGTGACACGCTGATCCCTCGACGCCAGGAAATCGTCAATCGTTTCCAGCGCCACCTTAGAACGGATGGCGGGTTCGACATGCTGATCCTGGGGCCCAAGGCCGCCGGCACAGGCCTGACCCTGACGGCGGCGACACATGTGGTTCATCTGTCTCGGTGGTGGAATCCGGCTGTGGAGGAACAGTGCAATGACCGCGTCCACCGCATCGGCCAATCGCGGCCGGTTTCCGTGCATATTCCGATGGCGCTTCATCCGGAACTTGGCGCGCAGAGCTTCGATGGCCTGCTTCAGAGCCTCATGCAGCGCAAGCGCCGACTGGCCGAACAGGCACTTTGGCCCATGGGAGACAGTAAGGTCGATGTCGCGGGGCTGACCGAAGCAGTGGCCTCCCGAGAGCGCGGACAGCATGGAGTGATCTCTGAGATCATGGCCGAGCAATTAAAGCGCGATGGGATCGCGCCCGTCTCGCCCGGCGCCGACGGCTCCTACGCGCTTCCCTGAGCAAGGTATCGAGAAGGACCTCACATGAATGTTACACGCGGCCTGATCATCGCCGATCCCTGGATTGGCCATATACTCGATGGTCGGAAAGACTGGGAAATGCGTTCGCAGGCGACGTCAGTCCGCGGATGGTTCGGCCTCATCCGAAAGGGAAGCGGCACCGTCGTGGGGCTCGCCCGCCTTGTGGACTGCGGCAAGGCTCTGGATCAGGCCCAGATGATCGCGAATTTCGATCACCACCGCATCCCTGTTGACATGATCCGCCGCGGCGAGGTCGCGAAGTGGGTCGTGCCCTGGAAGCTGGCGGACGTCATCCCGCTCGCACCTTCCGTTCCCTACAAACACAAGGCCGGTGCTGTCACATGGGTCACACTGTCGCCTGACGTCAGCGAGAAACTCGCGCCTTACATCGCGCACCGGGACCCGTCGGAAATCGACCGTCCGTCCCCGAGCCGCTCGGTCGACCATTCCAGGCCCCTGTCGACCGCATGCGACCTGGCCCCCAATCCCGTTCGTCGAACTGCGGGACCGGCTGCACAGGCCGCACCCTTGCCGGCGGGAAAGCACGAGGTCCTTGGGCAAAGCGTCCTGAGCGGCGGGAATATCCGCAACAACCATGTAAAGCTGTCACCCCTCATGCATGCATTTCCTCAAGACGTGATTGGGGGCTCCAATAAGGCCGAGGCCGCGCCGCGCCGTCTGGAAATAGATTGGGGCGGACCCGAGCCTGCCAAGACGGACATTGATGGGACGAAGTCCATTTTCCGGTCTCGGGGATGGGTCCGGCGGTTCTTCGCGGCCTCTGGAGCGAGGGAAGGCGACATCATCGTCTTCACCAGAAGGGGACCGTATCGCATCAGCGTGCACCTCGAACGAACCACGCCAGGGCTGTGACTTGGCAGCGTCGCTCTCGACCGCTCGCAGTATCATGGGAGAGAGGTCCGGGCGCGCGAAAACCGAAAGCCCCTTGCCGCTTGGCACAGGTTACGGCACATTCGCTGCCACACTGCGGAGTCGGATAGGAGTCGCTCCATAAAAGTGTCGAAATTTCAGCGTGTTGGCATAGACGCTCCTGCCCCTACCGCCGGAGCCAAAATTTCTCTTAGTTTTGGTAAATTCTTAACGGCTAGTCTGAGCCGCTTTTTTCGAGCGCATCTTCGAGTCGCTTTGGGCTGCTGAACGCTTTCATGTCGACGCTCGATGGCTATCAGTCGTCGTCAGTCAGCTTCCGGTTGCGTTCGCTGCGGGCAATGGGACGAAGGCCTCACATCATACAGATCTCAACTTCCGTTGTCGCCAGCTTCACACGAGCCTTGCGTTGCGCAGCCTGAACGAAACCCTCGACACCGCAATCAGGGGCCCTTGGCCAAGGCGCGTAGGGCGGGTTTGTCCGTGACGGCGATCCGTCCCCGTGATTGCGCTATGAATCCCCGTTTCTGGAAATCGTGCAGAACGCGGCTGATGACTTCGCGCGCCGTCCCCAGCTCGCTTGCGATCCGAGCGTGCGTTGCCGCGATCTCCTTGTTATCGCCGACCAGCGTCAGCAGGCGGTCGGCCAGGCGGACGTCGATCCGGCCGAAGGCGACATCGTCGACGACGCGCAAGAGGTCAATCAGGCGCCGCGAATAGGCCGCGAAGACGAAGCTGCGAAACGCGGGCTCCTCCGCGACGAGGGCATCGAACGAAAGCCTCGGCAGGACGACCACGATGATGTCGGACTCCGCCACGCCTTCGGCATTATACGCCTCCTCCGACAGCATGCAGGCGGTCGTGAGGACACAGCTTTCGCCCGCATCGACCCGGTATAGCACGATATCGCGTCCGTTTTCCGACGTCTGTGAAATGCGGATGGTCCCCTCGAACAGGAACAGCAGGCTATCCGGCACGTTGCGCGGGCCGAACACCTCCTGACCCGCGGCATAGGCCTGCACATGCGCGACGCGGAGCAGCCTGTCGCGCACGTCGCGTGGCAGGGCACGGGTTCCCTGAAAGCGTTCTGTCCAATCGCCGATGTTCATTTCGGTCTCCCCATGGCCGGCGGGTCCAGTTCGATCGGCGCAATACGCGCCCGCAGTTCGCTCTTCTTCGATGTCCTGTCTGTGGCGGTCATGTCATCCAGAACCTACATGACGTCCTGCGTGCCTGTCTGAGGGGCGCGCAAGAGCGGCAAAGGTCGAACAGCGGCCAGTTGCAGCGACCAAAGCGCATAGTTCGAACAAGCCGTCAGTCTATATCGCCCCCCCCCCTTGGCAAACTTGTATCGAGGGTATGAGGTTTGACAAGTTCGCCGCGCTTTTCGTCGAACATACGGGGCAGGGACCTCAGCGCAGCAGTTGGTATTCAAGGACGGATCGAAGCCATGACACTGTTGCTGGGGATCTCGTTCCCGCTCGGGATCAGTTCACCCGGCTAGGACGGAGGTTGATGGAGCTTGCCGTTCCCCAATCTGCGAGATCCTGCTTGCCATGGAATCCGGCTGGACGACCCGAAACTGTCGACGACTTCCGCGGAACCCCGTGCGCGATGTTTCGCAACCTGCACAATCGTCCGAAAACAATCCTGACAAATCGTTCACATCGTACGTGCTGAAGAGGGGTGGCGGACAGACAGGGATTCGAACCCTGGAGACGGTCTCCCGCCTACACACTTTCCAGGCGTGCGCCTTCGACCACTCGGCCACCTGTCCGTGGGGCGCGATTTAGCTAAGCATGACCGGGCGCGCAAGGCCTTAGATGGCGGATATGTGAAGTTGCGGACGGTTGCCTGTTTGCCGACGGTGGGCGACCGTTGTCGCAACGATGTCCACAACGGGGGAAACGGGATATGTCGATCAAAGCTGGCCTTGCCGCCCTGATGCTTGCCGGTCCGGCCGTAGCACAGGATGTCGCGGATATGGCGCCGCGCGATGGCTGGGTGGTGATCGCGACCGACAAGCCCTTCGACGTCCTCGTTGACGACACGCGGGCAGGGGCCTCTGCCGGGGGGCTGGCGGTCGTCACGATGGCGGGCCCGACGGCGGCCGCCGCAAATCGGCGGATCACGATCCCCGGAAACCGGGTCATTGGCCTCTACAACAACGACTATGCGGTGCGTGTCCTGCGTCTGTCCACGGCCGCGATGATCGAGGCGCCGATGCGGGCCTATGTGACCGAGAATGCGGACGGCACCGCAACGCTCAGCTACAAGCAGCCGTCCGTGATATTGGCCCCCTATGTCGCCGACGCCCCCGGACTTGCCGACATCGGGCAGGAGCTGGATGCCGCCTTCGCGAAGGTGGCCGATGCCGCGACGGACTAGGCCAGCAGCAGTCGCGCAAGGGTTTCCGCCTCAGCATCCAGCGGAGATTCGCTGCGCGTGACGAGGACGAGGTCACGCCAGACCTGCAACGGGATCAGGTCGCAGGATTTTCGTGCGCGCCCGAGATCCACCTCGGGCAGGATGGTCGCGCCAAGACCCGCGTCAAGACAGGCCAGAATGGTGTCGACATGGTCCAGCACGATCCTCGGGGCATCCGACAGCCTTGCGTGGTGCGACGACTCTGCGGCGATGAGGCGACCAATGCCGGTGCCCGGCGCGAACTGAAGGAATGGCGGCCTGTCGTCCGCGCCCTTTGGCACGGCCAGCATCAGGCGATCGCGCGATATCCGAACGTGCCGCGTGCCGCCCATGGGCACCCCCGTCGCCGTTACCACCGCCGCGTCGAGCGCGCCGGAGGCAACCGCTGTCTCCAACGCCTCGGACAGGCCGGTGCGAACATCGAACCGTGCATGGGGCAGCGATGCAGGCGCGTTGGCAAGGAACGACGGCAGCAGGCGGGCCCCGGCACTGGCGACGATGCCAAGGCGGAATCGTCCTGTCAGCGGCACATCCGGTCCCGTCAGAGCGCGCAGCGCATCCTCGGCCACGAGGACATCTTTCGCGGCCTCGGCCACGCGCCGCCCAAGCGCGGTCAGGCGCGGGGGACGAACACTGCGGTCGAACAGCGACGCGTTCAGCGAGGCTTCAAGTGCCTTCATCTGCATGGAGACGGCAGAAAGCGTCATGTGCAGACGCTCCGCGGCACCTTGGAATGACCCGAGGCGCGCGATTTCACGCAAAGTGCGCAGGTCACGGTTCTGCATGTTCGGAAACCTTGAACTTGAAATGCATATTAATTCGATTGTCGTGTAGTAAGCGGTGTCCGATCATCTGTCCAACGACGGAGGGATGGATGACGGATGAGCTGACGCGGGCGCTGACCCTGCTGCCGCAACTCAGGGCCCGGGCCGCGACATGGGACCGAGAGCGTCGGTATTGCCATGACAACGTAGCGGATCTGACCGAGGCGGGGCTGATGGGCATGTCGATCCCGCCGCATCTTGGCGGGCCCGGTCTGTCGCTTGGGCAGATCATTCCCATCGTGGCGGCCGTTTCCGGGGCCTGCACACTGACGGGACGTATTCTTGTCGAGGGGAACATGGGCGCGCTGAGCGCGGTGATGGCCTATGGCACCCCCGCGCAACAGCAAAGGGCCGCGGCGCTGGTGCTTGCCGGTGACAAACCTGCGATCTGCATCACCGAACCGGGCGCCGGATCGGATGCCCGCTCGATGGTGACACGGGCCACGCGGGTGCGCGGCGGATGGCACCTGAACGGCGTCAAACACTGGATCACCGGGGGCGGGATATCGCGGCTGCACCTCGTGTTCGCACGGACGGAGGTCGGCATTCGCGGGTTTCTCGCGTTTCCGGGGCCGGGTTTGACCGTTGCGCGGTTGGAACGGACGATGGGCCTGTGCGGAATGCCGGAGGCGGAATTGCGGTTCACGGACCACTTCGTGCCGGATGACATGGCCCTCCCGAACGCGACCTTCGCGGACCTGATCGACGCCTACAACACACAGCGCGTCGGGGCGGCGACGATTGCCCTCGGCGTCGCGACGGAGGCGGCGCGCCTTGCAGCGGACTATCTGGGCGAGCGGAGGCAATTCGGCCGACCGCTTGCGGACTTTCAGGGGTTGCAGTGGATGCTGGCGGATATGGACACCGAATTGGCCGCCGCCCGTCTGTTGATCGAGGATGCCGCCGCTTCGGCCAATCCGTTCCCGGACCGGACCAAGGCCGCGCGGGCCAAGCTCCTCGCCTCGGAAACGGCAGTCCGCGTCGTCGACCGTGCGCTCCAGATGCATGGCGCCCGCGGCTATGGTGGGGAAACGCCGCTGGAACGGATGTACCGCGACGTGCGGATGTTCACCATTGGCGGCGGCACGACGCAGGTTCTGCGCACCCAGATCGCGGGTCACGTTCTCGGGAGGAAACTGCCCCAGACGCGCGACATGATTGACCCGCCCCGCCGGAATGATATGGCGGCTGAATGAGCACCATTCGCGCCGCCGACGCCCTTGCCCGTCGCCTTTACGCCGCCGGCTGTCGCCGTGCCTTCGGAATGCCGGGGGGCGAAGTTCTGACCCTCGTCGATGCCCTGCAGGATGCCGGGATCGAGTTCGTCCTGTGTCATCACGAAAATGCGGCGGGTTTCATGGCCGAAGGCGGTCATCATGTGGACGGCGCCCCTGCCATCTTGGTGGCGACCGTCGGTCCCGGCGCTATGAACGGGGTCAACGTCGTGGCCAACGCGGATCAGGACCGCGTGCCGATGATCGTGCTGACAGGTTGCGTCGATGCCGATGAGGCCGAGACCTATACACACCAGGTGCTGGACCACCGCGCCGTCTTTGCGCCGATCACGAAGGCGACGTTCACCCTGACGGCCAAGGCCGCGGCGGTGCAGGCCGACAAGGCGGTGCGGATCGCGACGGGCGGTGCCGGCGGGCGTGCGGGGCCGGTGCATGTCGATGTGCCCATTTCTGTCGCGGATGCCCCCGTCGCGGATGATTTCGTGATGTTGCCCGATACGGCACCCGGCTCGATCGGGGCTGGTGCGCTCGCGACCGCGCGCGACTGCCTGGCGCGCGCCGAGCGGCCGATCATGCTGGCTGGCCTCGACGCGGTTCGCGACGATGCGGGCGATGCGATCCGCGCCTTCTGCGAGGCGCATCAGGTGCCGCTGGTCACGACCTACAAGGCCAAGGGGCTCCTGCCCGAGGATCACGCGCTCGCCTTGGGTGGGGCCGGCCTGTCGCCATTGGCCGACCGGCATCTGCTGCCGCTTTTTCGTCAGGCCGACCTGATCATCCTTGCAGGCTATGACCCGATCGAGATGCGCACGGGGTGGCGCAACGTCTGGGATCCGGCGGAACAGCATGTCCTCGACATCAGCCATGCGCCGAATACGCACGGCATGCATCGCGCCGGCCTTGAGGTGGTCGCCCCGGTGGGGCAGGTGCTGGATGCGATGGCCGACGTGTCGCCGCGTCCGGTCTGGTCCGTCGCGGATGCGCGTGCCAACCTGCGGGCGGCGTTCGAAGCCGACGATTGGGGCCCCGATGCGGTCGTGGCCGTCAGTCGGGAGGTCGCGCCAAGGGGCACAATCGCGACGGCGGACAGCGGGGCCCACCGGATCCTGCTGTCGCAGATGTGGTCCTGTGACGGGCCACGGCAGTTGTTGCAGTCGTCTGGGCTCTGTACGATGGGCTGCGCCCTGCCGTTGGCGATCGGCGCGAAACGTGCGGCACCTGATCGTCCGGTCATCGCCTTCATGGGGGACGCCGGTTTCCTGATGGTCGCGGGTGAGCTGGCCTCTGCCGCTGCGTTCGGCCTGCCGGTGGTTTTCGTCGTGTTCGTCGACCGGTCGCTGGCCCTGATCGAGTTGAAGCAGAGACAGCGACAGATGAGCAATGCAGGCGTCGATTTCGGCCATTTCGACTATGCCGCCATCGCGCGCGCCTTTGGCGGACATGGCCGGACGGTCGGCGACCGCGCGGCGCTGCGGTCCGCAATGACAGAGGCGTTGGCGGCCGATACCTTCACCGTCATCGCCGCCGAGATCGACAGGAAAGCCTATGATGGACGCATCTGACGCCATGCCGAAAGGCCCCCTCACCGGGGTGCGCATTCTCGACCTCAGCCGAATTCTTGCCGGCCCGACCTGCACGCAGCTTCTGGGTGATCTGGGTGCCACGGTCCTGAAGGTCGAGAACCCCGGAACGGGTGGCGACGATACCCGCCAATGGGGGCCGCCCTACGTTAAGGACGGGTCGGAAGATACGGATTTGTCGGCATATTTCATGTGCGCAAACCGCAACAAGCTGTCCGTGGCAATCGATATCGCAACGCCCGAGGGACAGGCCGAGATACGCCGTCTCGCGGGGATGGCCGATATCTTCATCGAGAACTTCAAACCCGGTGGCCTTGCCAAATACGGGCTGGATCAGGCCAGTCTTGCAACGGAACACCCGCGCCTCGTCTATTGTTCGATCTCCGGCTATGGACAGACGGGACCGAACCGCGAAAAGCCGGGCTACGACCTGATGGCGCAGGGCTATGGCGGTATCATGTCGATCACGGGCGAACCGGACGGGGAACCGATGAAGGTCGGGGTCGGTATCGCGGACGTGATGTGCGGGATGTATGCGACCGTTGGCATCCTTGCTGCCCTGCGCCATGCGGAGGCGACGGGGCAGGGGCAGCATATCGATGTCGCCCTCGTCGATGCGCAGATCGCGTGGACGATCAACGAAGGCGTTAATACGCGCCTGACCGGCGAGGCGCCCCTGCGGCGCGGGAACGGCCATCCGAATATCGTGCCCTATGGCGTCTACGAGACGTCTGACGGCCATGTCATCATCGCGGTCGGAAACGACAGCCAGTTCCGCAGGTTCGTCGCCTTGTTCGGCTTGGACCATCTGGCAGATGATCCGCTGTTCGCGACCAACCCGGCGCGCATCGTCAACCGGGATGCGCTGGCCGATCATCTGGTTCCGGCGGTGCGCCGGAAATCCACGGACGACATGATCGCGATGCTGGAAGGCGCGCGCGTGCCCGTCGGACCGGTCCAGACGTTGCCACAGGTTTTCGCCTCTGATCAGGCGCAGGCGCGTGGGCTTGCGCTGGACATGACGTCAGATGGCCTGACACTGCCCCTGATCGGCAATCCCCTGCATCTGTCGCAGACGCCCGTGACCTATCGACGTCCCCCCCCGAGGTTCGGCGCGGACAACGCCCGCCTGGAGGCATCCGATCCTTTCTCAGAGGAGTGACGAGCGGGGCCTTGCCTGTTTCCGGGCCGGATGAGCGGCAACATGATCACCTGTCCCTGACGGGGGATAACGTGTCCGTCATATGGACCTTCGGCGTATAGGCGGACGGCGATCCCACGGCTAAGGCTGAAGCAACACTGCCAGCCCGCCGAGGATCCGCCATGACCCGCCATGATGTTTTCGACCAGCCGGTCACCCTGTCCGACGCGCATGCCGTGGCGGAATGGAATGCGATGTGTCTCGCGTTTCTTGCCCATGGCGCGGCCACGCCGGTCCACTTGGGAAAACTTCTCGAGGCGGCGCCCGAATATGCCGCGGGCCATGCGGTCAAGGGCTTGTTCTATGCACTGCTCGGGCGGCGCGAAACCCTTGCAGAGGCGACAAGCGCCTGTGCGAAGGCGCTGAGGCTGCCGCGGGGCAATACCCGTGAACAGGCGCTCGTGACCGCATTGCAGGCGATGCTCGCGCGCAGCCCCTCTCGTGCAATCGTTGCGTTGGAAGGCGTTCTGTCCCAAACGCCATCGGATACCCTTCTGATGAAGCTCAGCCATGCCCTGCGGTTCGTCATCGGCGACGCGCCCGGCATGCGTGCGTCGGTCGAACGGTCCCTGCCGGCCCATTCGCAGGATCATGCGGGGCGCGGGTTCCTGCTGGGGTGCCATGCTTTCGCGTTGGAGGAAACGGGCGACTACGCCGCCGCCGCCCGCGCGGGGCGGGCCGCGCTGGCCGCGACGCCGAACGATGCCTGGGGTCTGCATGCGGTGGCGCATGTTCACGACATGACCGGCGATGCCCCCGGTGGCCTTGAATGGCTGACCGGTCGCGAAGCAGCCTGGCAGCAGTGCAACAACTTTCGGTTCCACGTCTGGTGGCACAAGGCGCTGATGCTGCTGGATCTTGGGCGTCTGGACGAGGCGCTAGCCCTTTATGATGCTGAAATCAGGTCGGAAAAGACCGACGATTATCGCGACATCTCGAATGCGACCTCGCTGTTGTCACGGTTGCAACTGGAAGGCGTGGATATCGGTCACCGGTGGGAAGAACTGGCCGATCTGGCGGAGCATCGAACCGAGGACGGATGCCTGATTTTCGCTGATCTGCACTACCTTCTGGCGCTGACCGGCGATGGACGCGACGCCGCGATCGCACGGATGCTGGCACGGCTGTCGCGGGATGCCGAACGCGCGGGGGATGAGGTCGACGCCCGCATGGCCGTGCCCGGCCTCGCGGCGGCGCGGGGTCTCGAACATTTCGGCGAAGGGGAATATTCCGCGGCGTTCACCCACCTCGTTGCCGCACGCCCCGCGATGCAGGGGGCCGGCGGCAGCCACGCGCAACGCGACGTTTTCGAACGGATGACGATCGATGCAGGCATTCGGGCCGGTCGGCTGAGAGAGGCGGAACAGATTCTTGCCAGCCGAACAATTGCACGCGGCGGATACGAAGATGGCTATGCTGCGGCGCGGCAGCAGCTTATCGCACACGCAGCAACTATCGCTTGCCCGGATTCGGCAGGCGCGTAAGGCTGCACATGTTCAACAGGCTGATGCGATGACGACTACCTCTCCTTCGGCGGCTTACAGCCGCGCCCCGACTGCCCCTGTGACCGCCCCGGTCTCCTCAGCGCGCGATCCACGACTCGACTTTTTCCGCGGCATTGCAATGTTCATCATTCTTCTGGCTCATACGCCGGGGAACGCATGGACGCTGTGGATACCCGCCCGGTTCGGGTTTTCTGATGCGACGGAAATCTTCGTATTCTGCTCGGGAATGGCGTCCGCGATCGCATTCGGTCGGTCGTTCGACCGGTCATGGGCGATGGGCACCGCACGCATCGCGTTTCGCATCTGGCAGATCTACTGGGCGCATATCGGCATGTTCGTCGCGCTGGCCGCCATGCTTGCCGCGATCGATGCCTCGGGCTGGACGCCGGACAAGGTCTATATCGGCACGCTGAACCTGTGGAAGTTCTTCGCCGAACCCGCCCCCCAGCTGGTCGGCCTGATGACGCTGACCTATGTGCCGAACTATTTCGACATCCTGCCCATGTATATGGTCGTGCTGTTGTTCATGCCCGTCTACGTGGTGCTGGCGCGGGTGTCCGTGCTGGCGCTGGCCGTGGTCGTGGTTCTGGTCTGGCTGATGGCGCAGACCGCGCTGATGACGACGCTTGGCCTCGAACAGTTCCACCTCGCCTTCCCGGCCGAGCCCTGGTCCGACCGTGCCTGGTTCTTCAACCCCTTCGGCTGGCAACTTCTGTTCTTCACGGGGTTTGCCTTCATGCGCGGCTGGATTCCCGCGCCGCCGGTTCGTCCGTGGCTGCTGGGCCTTGCGTTGGCCGTGGTGATCGTCTCGTTCTTCCTGTCGTCGGTCGGGTTCCGCCTGTTCCAGACGGATCTGGTCAAGGGGATGTATATTGCCGCCACGGGTTGCGCCGAGACCGGCTTCGGCAGCTGCAACCCGGTCTTCGACTGGCGGCAGGACAACAAGGCCTGGTTCGACAAGTCCGATCACGCGATCCTGCACTATGTCCACTTCCTCGCGCTGGCCTACCTGTTCTGGGCCGCGGCGGGCGAGCATGGGCACCGTCTGGTTGCGAATGGTTCGGGATGGGCCGCGCGCATCTGGGATGAGTTCGTGACGATCGTGATGAAGGTCGGTCAGCAAAGCCTTGCCGTGTTTGTATTTTCCATGGTCCTTTCGCGGGTCAACGGCTTCCTTCTGGATGTCATCGGACGCACGGCCGGGACATGGGCCCTGATCAACTTGACGGGCTTCGGCCTTTTGGTGGCCTGTGCCTACGGGGCGGGCTGGTTCAAATCTCAACCATGGAGGGCGCGCAAATGAACCGTCGTGCGTTTCTGATGGCATCCGTTGCAATGGCGGCCCTGCCTGCGGCGGCTGACATGCCACGTTTCCTTTCGTCCGAACCGTTCGGTCCCGAAACCGTCGTCGAAATGGCCCGCGCGTTGTCGGCCACCCCGTTCGAGCTTCGCCCCTCGGTTCCCGAGGCATGGCGCGATCTGACGTATGACCAGTATCGCAAGATCTGGTTCAACACCTCCAAGGCAATCTGGGAGGGGTCCGATCTGCCCTTCCGGATGGACCTGTTCCACCCCGGTCTTTATTTCCCGCGCGCGGTCGAGGTGGACGTCGTTCAGGGGGACGAGGCGCATCGGTTGGCCTTCGACTATGCCCTGTTCGACAAGACGGATGACGCGCCGGACCTGCCTGTCGACGAGACGATGGGATATTCGGGCCTGCGCCTGCGCCACAAATACCCCGATGAAGCGAACTATCGGGAATTCGCGGTCTTTCAGGGCGCGAGTTATTTCCGGGCGATCGGTGCGGCCCAGAACTATGGCCTGTCGGCCCGTGGCCTCGCGCTGAGAACAGGCGATGCCGAGGGTGAGGAGTTTCCCGATTTCACCCGGATGTGGGTCGAGGAACCGGTCATGGGCGATGAGGCGATCGTCCTTCATGCCCTGCTGGACAGCCCCTCCGTTACCGGGGCCTATCGGTTTGTCATTCGTCCCGGCGCGGCCTGCACGATGGACGTGACGGCGACGATCTTTCCAAGGGTCGATCTGGACCATGTCGGCATTGCACCGCTGACATCGATGTTCCTCTACGATGAAACCAACCGGCCGCGGTTCGATGATTTCCGGCCTGCAATCCACGACAGCGATGGCCTGCTGATCTGGAACGGCAGGGGCGAGATGCTCTGGCGGCCGCTTGCCAACCCGGTGGAGTTGCAGGTCAGCAGTTTCGTCGACGACACGCCCCGCGGGTTCGGCCTGATGCAGCGTGCGGACAAGCTGTCCGACTTTGCGGATCTGGAGGCGCATTATCACGAGCGTCCGTCCCTTTGGGTCGAACCGGGCGAGGACTGGGGGCAGGGCGTCGTGCGCCTTGTCGAGATTCCGTCCGACAAGGAAATCTACGACAACATCGTGGCCTATTGGCGTCCGCGCACGCCCTTGGCCGCAGGGTCCGAGGCACAGTTCAGCTATCGTCTGTTCTGGGGGGATGCGGCCCCGCACCGGCGCGATGTCGCGCGCGTCCACAACACCCATATGGGCCGGAACTTCGACCGGGATCGCTGGCTGGCCGCCATCGATTTCGCCGCCCACCCGGCCCTCGACGGCGATCTGTCGGAACTGACGGTTCATGTCTCGTCGGGCACCGCCGACGTTTCCGAGGGGGTACTTCAACGTAACCCTGAAACCGGAGGGGCCCGAGTTGCGTTCACCTTTGATCCCGGCGACCGCCGCGCGGCGGAGATGCGGGTGCAACTGCTCAAGGACGGAACGACCGTCTCGGAGGTGTGGGTATATAGATGGACGGCTGTGTAAGAACGACGGATCCTTCTGCAACGATGCCACCGGCGTCCCCCTTGGCGCATCCCAAACAGGATCTGCGTCGGGGCTTTCGCGATATGGCCGCCCCGCACGGCGTGCGGGACGCTGCCGCCGCATATTGGCGCGGTGCCGTGTTCGCCCCCGCCGCGCTGGCTACCGCGGCGTTGTTGTGGGCCTTTCTGACGTGGTTCGCGACCGACGGCACGACCTGGGCCGAAGCCTTGCTGACCATGTTGATCGGCGTCGGTTTCTTCTGGATCGCCCTGACCTTCGTGACCGTTCTGGGCGGTGGCTTGTCGTTGACCCGGCCGACCTCCTCCGACGACGGAGAGGTCGCGCCGCTGGACGTTGCCCTGCTGATGCCCATCTACGAGGAGGATCCCTGGCAGGTCTTCGGCAACGCGGCCGCCATGATGGAAGCACTGACAAAGCGATCCGGTTGTCACCGCTATACCCTTTACATCCTGTCGGACACGCGCGGCCCCGACCGCGCACGCCAGGAAGAGGCCGCCTACGCCGCCATTCGGGATCGCCTGCCGGGCGTGCCGATCTGGTATCGGCGCCGGACCGAAAATACCGACCGCAAGGTCGGCAACCTTGCCCAGTGGGTCACGACCTGGGGCGGTGGACACGATGCGATGCTGGTTCTCGACGCGGACAGCCTCATGTCGGCCAGCGCGATCGGCGCCTTGTCGGATGCCTTGTCGCGCGATCCTTCTGCCGGCCTCATCCAATCCTTTCCTCAACTGATCGGCGCACGCACCCTGTTCGCCCGCAGTCAGCAATTCGCCAACGCGATCTATGGGGTGGCGCTGGCCGAGGGGTTGGCCCGATGGACCGGGCGCGAGGGGAATTACTGGGGACACAATGCGATCATCCGCACGGCGGCCTTTGCCTCCTCCGCCGGTCTGCCGCACATGCGCGGGCTGGGCGGCAAGCAGAACCTGATCCTGAGCCACGATTTCGTGGAGGCCGGTCTTCTGCGCAGGGCGGGCTGGTCGGTGCGTTTCCTGCCGCGTGTCCGTGGCAGCTATGAAGAGACACCGCCATCGCTGATCGATCATGTCCTGCGGGACCGTCGATGGTGTCGGGGGAACCTGCAACATCTGGGCCTGCTTGGAACACGCGGGTTCCACGCCCTGTCCCGTTTTCACCTGTTTCACGGTGCCGTGGGCTATCTGTTGTCGCCGCTGTGGTTCCTCCTCCTGACCCTCTGGGCGGCCATCGGCGTGTCCGAGGATCGTTCCGTCATCAACTACTTCTCGCCCGAGAATCCGACGCTGCCGAATTGGCCGGAAATGTCGCCGATCAACCATGTCTGGCTGATGGTGGTGCTTTACGGCCTGCTGCTGGCGCCGAAACTGATCGGCGCGGCGGCCCTGATCGGATCAGGCACCCCGCTTGCGCGACTGGGCGGCGGTTGGCAGTTTGCGGGATCCCTGCTGACCGAGATCGCTTTGTCCATCGCCTATGCGCCGATCATGATGGTGCAACAGACGCTTGCGGTGCTGGGCGCGCTGACCGGGCGGCACGTGGACTGGACCCCGCAAACGCGGTCCGGCGGGCAGTATGGCTGGCGCGTGCTTGCACGGTTCCATGCCGTCGAAACGGGCCTCGGTGCGCTTTTGCTGGTCGGAATGGTGACGGGATACATCTCGCTCTGGCTGTTGCCCGTGATGGCCAGCCTTATCCTGTCGGTCCCGCTATCGCGTCTGTCGTCGATGCCCTTCCCGTCGGGTCTTGCCACCCCTCAGGAAGTCCGGTCGCCGATCGTCGCGCGCCGTGCCGATCGCTGGCGGAGCGAGTTGCAGGCCGCCTTGCGGGCGGGTGTCACACCGGCGGAATAGGCCGCCACCGTTTATGTGACGGGGGCCGCCTTCTGGCCCCCGTCGTCATTTTCGTCAAACGATCCGAATGCAATTGGGCCGGCGCCATGAACCCATTGCGGGCCCATGGCAAAGCGCGGCTATTCGGCGGCGGTCACCTCGATGACAGGCTCCATCGCCGACAGGTCCGCGTCGGACAGGTGGCATTTGACCTGATGGCCCCCGGCAAGGCTGCGCATTGGCGGAACCTCCTGTTCGCACAGGTTGCCGGGCACCTTGTCCTTCCACCGGCAACGGGTCTGGAAAGGGCAACCGGGCGGCGGGTTCATCGCCGACGGAATATCGCCTTCCAGCACGATATGCTTCTTGGTGACCTTGGTGTCGGCAATCGGAACAGCGGACAGCAGGGCCTCCGTATATGGATGATACGGCGGGGCGAACACCTGATCCGTCGTACCCAGTTCGACGACGTGGCCAAGGTACATGACCATGACCCGGTCGCTGAGATACCGGACAATCGAAAGATCGTGCGAGATGAACAGAAGGGTTGTTTTCTGCTCGCGCTGGATTTCCATCAATAGGTCGGTCACCGCCGCCTGCACCGACACGTCCAGCGCGGACACGGGTTCATCCGCCACGACGATGCGGGCGTCACCGGCGAAGGCACGCGCGATACCGACGCGCTGCTTCTGACCGCCCGACAATTGTCGCGGCATCCTGTCCGCGAAGGCGCGCGGCAGCTTCACGAGGTCGAGCAGGTGCAGCATCCGCTCCCACCGGTCCTTGTCGCTGTCACCGTAGTCGAAGATTTCCAATGCGCGCACGATCTGTCGTCCGACCGTCATCGACGGGTTTAGCGTGTCGAAGGGGTTCTGGAACACCATCTGGATATCCGCGACCTGCTTGGTGCTGCGGCCTTCGATTGGCGTGCCCTGGATTTCCTGATTGTCCATCGTGATCGTGCCGTCGGTCGCTGTCTCCAACCCCATCAGCACCTTGGCAAGCGTGGACTTGCCGCAACCGGATTCACCCACGATGGCAAGCGTTTCGGATTCCCGCGCCTCGAACGACAGGGTCTCGTTGGCCTTGACGACCTTGTTGCCACCGCCACCGAACAGGGCGTTGGCCGCGACTTCGTAGTATTTCTTCAGGTTCTCGACCTTGAGGACAGGTGCGCCGATTTCCCGGCTGCCCTGTTCGATCACGGCGGCAAGGGGGGCGTTCCAGTCGATTTCCTCGAACCGCAGACACCGGGATTCATGCGTTCCAGCACCGTCCACGTCGCGCATGAAGATGTGACCCTGATCGCAACGTCCGGCCTCGAAATAATCGCAGCGCGGGCCGAAATTGCAGCCCGGCGGCCGTTCATGCGGCAGGGGGAAGTTGCCGGGGATCGCCACCAAGGGGCGGGAGTTCTTGTCCGCGCCGGGCAGGGGGATCGAGCGGAACAGGGCCTGCGTGTAGGGATGGCGCATCTTGTCGAACACGTCCGAGATCGATCCACGTTCGACCGCC
This sequence comes from Jannaschia sp. 2305UL9-9, assembly GCF_041403465.1. Lineage (NCBI taxonomy): Bacteria > Pseudomonadati > Pseudomonadota > Alphaproteobacteria > Rhodobacterales > Roseobacteraceae > Jannaschia > Jannaschia sp. 2305UL9-9. Next base: position 720,959 of record NZ_JBGEHM010000001.1, on the reverse strand, counting down.
TCGCCGGAATACATCACGCAGATCCGGTCACAGGTTTCGAGAACAAGACCCAGATTGTGCGAGATGAACAGCATCGAGGTGCCGTATTTCTTGCCAAGGTCCTTGACCAGATTGACGATACCCGCCTCGACCGTCACGTCGAGTGCGGTCGTCGGCTCATCGAGGATGAGAAGCGCAGGCTTCGACATCAGCGCCATGGCGATCACGATCCGCTGCTGCTGTCCGCCCGAAAGCTGGTGCGGATAGCTGTCGAGGATCCGGGCCGGGTCGGGCAGCTTGACGTCCGTGACGACCTGCAGCGCCATGTCGTAGGCATCCTTTTCGGATGCGTCGTCGTGCAGCATCGGCACTTCCATCAACTGGCGACCGATCTTCATCGCCGGATTGAGGGAGGCCATCGGCTCCTGATAGATCATTGCGATCTCGTTGCCGCGAATATCGCGCAATTCTTCCTGCGACATCTGGCTCAGGTCGCGGCCCTTGAACTTGATCGTGCCGCCGACGACGGCCCCGTTCTTTCCAAGGTCCTGCATCACGCCAAGCGCGACGGTCGACTTGCCGCAGCCGGATTCGCCGACAAGTCCGACGGCTTCGCCGGGGGCCACGTTCACGGAAAAATCCATTACGGCCGGGATTTCCCGCAAACGGGTGAAGAACGAGATCGAGAGCTTGTCGATCTCGAGGATCGGGCCGTCATAGTCAGGCGTCTTGTTCATGGGTCCGGTCCTTGTCTGTTAAGCAGGACCGGGGGTATCCCCCCGGTCCCCCAAGGTATGTTCATCAGGGTTCGGCGCGGATCAGTCGCGAAGGCTTTCTTCGCGCAAACCGTCCGCCAGCAGGTTCAGGCCAAGCACGAGGGACAGCAGCGCCAGCGCGGGTGCAATAGCCGGGTGCGGATACACCGACAGCAGTTTGCGTCCTTCGTTGATGGTCGATCCCCAGTCGGGGCTTTCGGGCGGAAGGCCGAGGCCGAAGAAGCCAAGGGTGCCCAGCAGGATGGTCGTGTATCCGATGCGCAGACAGAAATCGACGATCAGGGGGCCCCGCGCATTCGGCAGGATTTCCCAGAGCATGATGTACCACGGCGTCTCACCCCGCGTCTGACCCGCAGCAACATAATCGCGCGTCTTGATATCGAGGGTGAGGCCGCGAACGATGCGATACACCGTTGGCGAATTCACGAAGACCACGGACACGAAGACGATCAGGACCTGACCGGGAATGTCGAACAGATCGAGGAAACCGGGCCACAGGCGGAAGAACGCTATCTGCGAGGATTGATCCATGATCAGCGACATGTAGAGAAGCCCCCCGATCGCCATCGCGATCCCCAGATACAGGTTCCGCGTAGGCGGCTGCGTCCGGTAGCGGGAGTTGATCAGCACGCCAGCGAACACCAGCGGGAACATGAACAGCGCAAGCGCCATGTAGTTCGGCAGGCCGGTCGCCACGATTTCCGGCGTGACCAGCAGGTAGAACAGCAGGATGACAGGAAAGGCGAGGATCAGGTTCGCAAGGAACGACAGGATCGTGTCGAGACGGCCACCATAGTACCCGGCGGGCAGGCCCAGCGTGATGCCGACCATGAAGGCGAAGACGGTGGCCAGCGGGGCGATCTGCATCACGATGGTCGAGCCGAGGACCATGCGGCTGAAGACGTCACGCGCAAGGTTGTCGCCGCCCAGCAGGTAGAAAGGATATTCGCCTTCGTCCCCGGTATAGGGCGTTCCGGGCACCTTGTTCTTCATTCCCGACACCTGGGACAGCGGATCATGGGTCGAGATCAGGTCGAAGACCCCCGACCAGATGGCGGTGAACACCCAGAACATGACAAGGCCGAAACCGATCATCCCGATGGTCGAGTCGAAGAGCTTGCCATAGAGGCCGAGCTTGCGCTTGAACGCGAAGCTGACGACGAAGAGGACGACCAGCGATATCCAGACCGGCGTGAAGGCCCGCACCATTCCCCCGATGATGCCGCCGCCCTGCCAGCCGACGACGATACCGGTGACGATATAGGCGACGATGGTCGCAAGCACCGCCCACAACGCGTAGGTCTGGGCCTTCGTCAGCAGGCCGCCAAGGCCCGGTTGCGCCGCGATGGTTCCGTCGGCGTTGACGACGACGCGTTCGGACGTGGTGAAGAAGCTGACCACGATCGCGAGGATCGAGGTCACGATCAGCGCGGTCGCCGCGATCCCGAGAATGGGATCGAGCGTGTTGCCCATGGTGCCGGTCCAGGTGAGGGGTTCCATGTTCGTATACTCCTCAGGCGATGCGAATGCGCGGGTTCAGGAAGACGTAGCCGATATCAGACAGCAGCTGCGTGACGAGAACGACCACGACGGAAATGATGGAGACACCAAGCAGCAGATCGATGTCGTTGTTGCCCGCCGCCTGCACCAGCGTCCAGCCGAAGCCCTTGTAGTTGAACAGGGTCTCGACGATCACGACGCCGTTCAGAAGCCACGGAAACTGCAACATGATGACGGTGAATGGCGCGATCAGGGCGTTGCGCAAAGCATGGCGCAGGACGATCTGGTTGAACGCCACGCCCTTCAGTCGGGCGGTGCGGATGTATTGGGCGGTCATCACCTCGGTCATGGAGGCGCGCGTCATCCGCGCGATGTAGCCCATGCCATACAGTGCGATCGTCAGCACCGGCAGGGTGAAGTTCGCAAAAGTGATGTCGTCAATGGCCGAGGTCGCGGTGCCCTTGAACCATCGCAATCCAACGGCGGAAGAGGCAAAGACCGCGATGAAAATGACGCCCGAGACGTATTCGGGTGTGGCCGTCGTCGCGATCGACACGGTGGACAGCGAACGGTCGAGCTTGGACCCTTCGCGCATGCCCGCAAGCACACCCAGCAACAGCGCGCCGGGCACCATGACCAGCATCACGAACAGCATCAGCCACGCCGTCGCGTTGCCGCGCACGGCAAGAATGCTCAGCACGTCGTCCTGAAACACGGTCGACCAGCCCCATGACCCCTGCAGGACGCCACAGAACGATCCGGCTTCCTCAAGCGATGTGCCGGGGTTCGCACAGCGCGAGTAGACGACTTCGCCGCCTTCTTCGCGTGTGTAATGCGGCAATACACCCAGCCATCGGCCGTACTTGACGAGGACGGGATCGCTGTAGCCGCGGTTGTCCAACCACGACACGACCTGTTCGTCGGTCATCCGTGCGTTCGCCTGGTTCTTTGCCAGCTTCTCCAGGTTCGGAGACAGGTTGGTCAGAAAGAAGACGATGAACGTCAGACAGAGTGCCGTCAGGATCATCACGCCTATGCGACGCAGGATGAACATGGCCATGATTGAGTGCCCCCTGGTTTATCGTATCGCGCCCGATCTTTTGCGGACGTCGAAGAGGGGCCGCGCGAACGATGTCGCGCGGCCCGGATGCATCAGCCGATCAGGCGGCCTTGGCCCACTTGTAGAGCTGCGGCAGGTAGGCGATGTGCATGTCCAGACCGACCCAGCCGTCGCCGGTGTGACGGAAGAGCGAGCGCCAGTAGGGCTGGATCGTGACGCCTTCGTCGATGACGATTTCCTGGATCTTGCCCATCACTTCGCGACGCGCATCGGCGTCCGCGATGGAGTTCGCTTCGGCCAGCAGCGCATCGAACTCTTCGTTGCTGAACGCGAACTCATTCCAGGCCACGCCGGACTTGTAGGCAAGGCCAAGAACCTGCGTGCCAAGCGGACGGTGGTTCCAGTTGGTCGACGAGAACGGGTACTTCGTCCAGTCGTTCCAGAAGGTCGAACCGGGCAGGATGGTCCGCTTGACGGGGATGCCCGCATCACGGAGCTGTGCGGCGACGGCGTCACAGGTATTGCGGCGCCAGTCGTCGTCGATCGAGATCAGCTCATGCTCGAAATCGCCGAAGCCCGCTTCTTCCATCAGGGCCTTGGCCGCTGCCGGGTCGTAGGGGATGCGGTTGACCGTGTCGTTGTACTCGGGGTGGACCGGGCCGACGTGGCAGTTTTCGGCCGTCGATCCCTGACCAGCATAACCAAGCTCCAGCAGGACGGCGTTGTCGCATGCCATTGCAAGGGCCTGACGCACGCGCTTGTCGGCGTAGGGCTTCTGGCCATTGACCTCGGCGTCCTGGTTCGGACGGATGACGATGGTCGATCCGGTCACGACTTCGGACTTGGTCCAGCCGATGCCGTCGAAGATATCGACATATTCGCCAACGTTTTCATACAGGGCGTCGACTTCCTCCGACTCGGCGGCGGCAAGCCATGCAGAGGGGTCCGTGCCGTAATCGATGTACTCGATACGGTCGAGGAACGCGCCCCAACCTGCGTCGTAGCCCCACCAGTCGTGGTCTTCGTTGCGTACGAGGACGGATTTCACACCGACTTCGTGGCTTTCGTTCAGGTAGGGGCCGGTGCCCAGCTGATTGCCCAGCAGGTCGGTCGGATCCTGATCGGGGTGCAGAACGTGGGCCGGATAATCGGCAATGCCCGGGATCAGCGTGATGTCGGGTGCATTCAGCGTCAGGCGCACGGTCAGGTCGTCGATGACCTCGATGGCGCCTTCGGCGGCCATGTTCGTTTCCGGATCGACGATCGAGGTGACGCGCGCGGCCATCGAGTTGCCTTCGGCGTCGGCCTCGGCCCAGCGGCGGAAGTTGTAGGCGACATGCTCGGCGGTGAAGGCGTCGCCGTTGTTCCAGGTGACACCCGGACGCACGTTCAGGGTATAGACGGTGGCGTCGTCGTTGACGTCCCAGCTTTCCAGCAGCATGCCGCGGAAAGACCCGTCGGAGTTGTATTCCACGAGGCTTTCAAGCCACCCGGCCGCGACATAGGACATCTGCGTCCAGTCGAAGGTGCGCGGGTCCTTCAGGGCGCGCACTTCCATCTGCATGCGCAGCGTGCCGCCCTGTGCGGCGTGTCCGTCGGCCTTGGCCGGGGTCGCACCGATCAGAGCGTAGGCCGCCGGAACCGTCACGCCGAGCGCGGTCGCACGGGTCAGGAATTCGCGGCGGTCCATCTGACCGGCCTTGTGTTCGTCTGCATACATCAAGGCGCCGGGGTGAATGCCCTTGGTCAAGCCTTTGTCATGATGTGTCATGTTTGGTCGTCTCCCTGGTTATTTGTGCCGCCGGTTGTCCAGCGCGCGTTTGATGGTCTGGCCGGATCAGCGGCCTGCCGAGGTCATAGTGCCCCTTCCGGAGCAATGGTCAACGCGTCGCGATGATCCGCGATGCCGGAAAGCGACACGCCTCGAACGACGATGTCGCTTTTCGCACATCCCGCGTGGTAGTTCATCGATGACGCAGGGGAAAGCAGTTAGTTTGTCCTCATGCGGCCTTCGGATTGCCGAAACTGGGTTGGGGTTTTTCCGGTCGCCTTGCCAAAGGCGCGGGTGAAATAGGCCGCGGATCCGAACCCCAGCGACTGTGCGATGTTCGCCGCGCTGTGGTCGGTATCGGCAAGCCTGAGGCTGGCGGCATGGATGTGTCGGGCGGTCATGTATTGCGCCGCCGTCATATTGCAGGTCGCCCGCAGGGTCCGCGTCAGGTGGGTCGGTGTGACATCCAGCGCGTCGCCGATGACGGCGAGATTGTCGCCGTTTCCAAGACGCGCCTCCACCTCGCGGGCGAAGCGGCGGGCCAGTTTCGCGGGGCCGCTCGGCGTCTCTGGCGGCGCGTTGCGCGCCTGTCTCTCTATCAATGCCGAAATGAGGATGACCCGTGCGAGGGCCGCGCGCCCATTTGCCGCATCGGTCAGGTCGCCTGCCTGTCCCAACCGGTCCAGCAGGCCGGACAATTCGCTTTGTGCGCTGATGTCGGCCATCCGCAAACGGCGCGGGGTCGCGGGCAGGGGGGCCTCGAAGAGGTCGGGCAGGCAGACAAGCGTCCCCTCGGTCATCGGCGTCGGTTCGATCGAAAAGGCCGTGTTCGCAGGGATGACGATGCAGGATGTCGGTCCAAATCCGCGGGTCTGCGCGTCGATCATCACCCGACCCTGACCGCGCGCGATCCAGATCAGGACGGGCAGGTGTTCTGCGTGGGGCGTCTCCCGGCGCCAGCGGCCCGTTCGCGACAGCGGCGTTATCGGTTCCAGTCGCAGCCCGGCAAGACGTTCCGCCTCGGACAGGTCACGGGATTCGAAGAGACGGATTCGCGACATGTCAGGACCATTGAACAGTCCGGACTGTCTGTCAAAGATCCTGCGCTCAAAGGTCAGCGGCGTTTACGGGTCGCCACGTTTTCATGCGCGCCTTGAACGCGGTGCGCTGTCTTTTGGCATATCGGCGCGTTGCGATGATCGCCCGTTCCCGTGCGGCCGAAAGGGTCAGTTCGCCCTTGAGGTGGGCGATCAGCTCCGGCGCGCCGATGGCCTGCGACGAATTCAGGCCGGGCTGCCAATCCGCAAGGTTTGCCTGCGCCTCCTCCAACGCGCCGGCCGCCAGCATCATGTCGAAGCGCCGTTCGATCCGCGGGGTCAGCCAGTCCTTGGGTGCGTCAATCAGGAAGTGCGCACAGCTGGACAGGGGCAAAAGGGGCGGCGGCGTTTCGGCCTGCCACGCCCGGATGGACCGGCCGGTCGCGCGCGACACTTCCCACGCGCGCAGCACCCGCATGGGGTTGGCGGTATCGATGGTCTGCGCCACTTCGGCTTCCAACTCGGCCACCATCGCGGGCAGGCCGATCGCCTCCAACCTCTCGACGCTTTCGGCACGGATGGCGGGGGGAATCGGGGGGATGTCCGCCAACCCTTCGGTCAGGGCCCGGAAATACAGGGCGGTTCCGCCGACGATGATCGGACGCGGCCCCTCCGTCAAAAGCGGGGCAACATCGCGCAACCATGCGCCGACCGAGTAGCTGTCCGTCCTCGCGACGTGACCATAGAGGCTGTGCGGTGCGCGTCTCAGGTCATCCTCGGGGGGGCGCGCGGTCAGCACGGACCAGTTCGCGAAAACCTGCAACGCATCGGCGTTGATGATCCTGCCGCCACCCACCTCGGCGATTGCCAGGGCCAGCGCGGATTTTCCGCTGGCGGTCGGGCCCGCGATCAGAACAGGTTGGTCCGCAGGTATATTTCGTATCGGTTCCAGCATGTTGCGCGGAAATGTTCCCAGTTCTGCAAAGGCGGCGAGATCGGTTGCCGACACCGCCCTAATCTGGCAAGACGCCTGCGGCAACAGCGCAAGGGGACGTCATGCAGGATCACACGCAGTCAGAGGCCGCCCCGACCTACCGCAGGGTCATGCTCAAGATCAGCGGCGAGGCATTGATGGGCGATCAGGGCTATGGCCTGCATCCGCCGACCGTCGAACGCATTGCCAAGGAAATCCAATCCGTTCACGCCATGGGTGTGGAACTCTGCCTCGTCATTGGCGGCGGCAACATCTTTCGCGGGCTGCAAGGGTCCGCGCAGGGGATGGAGCGGACGACCGCCGATTACATGGGCATGCTGGCGACCGTCATGAATGCGCTTGCCATGCAGGGGGCCCTCGAAAGCCTCGGGCTGCATACCCGCGTCATCAGCGCCATTCCGATGGATCAGGTCTGCGAGCCCTATATCCGCCGACGCGCGGTGCGCCACCTCGAGAAGAAACGCGTCGTGATCTTCGCGGCCGGCACGGGCAACCCGTATTTCACTACCGACACGGCCGCCGCGTTGCGCGCGAACGAAATGGCCTGCGGCGCGATCCTGATGGGCAAGAACGGCGTCGATGGCGTCTATGACAAGGATCCGGCCAAGCACGACGACGCCGTCCGTTTCGACGCGATCACATATGACGATGTGCTTTCCAAGAACCTCAAGGTCATGGATGCCTCGGCCATCGCCTTGGCGCGGGAAAACAAGTTGCCGATCGTGGTCTTCTCGCTCGATGCGCCGGGCGGCTTCCGTTCCATCCTTGCGGGTGAGGGTGTCTCGACGCGCGTCGGCGGCTGAGATCCGGGAAAAACACCGAGAAAACCCGGCGATCTCCTGTCTTTCCTAGGCAAGGCGCAGGGGGTATAGCAGCCAAAAGCCACGCGGGAGAGATGAGATGGCCGAGGAATTCGAGCTCGATACCGATGATATGGAGCGGCGCATGGATGGCGCCCTCGCAAGCCTGCGCGTCGACTTTGCCAGTCTGCGGACGGGCCGGGCCAGTGCATCGATGCTGGAACCGGTGATGGTTGATGCCTACGGCAGCCCGACCCCGATCAACCAGGTCGGCACCGTGAACGTGCCGGAACCGCGCATGGTCACCATCAACGTCTGGGACAAGTCGATGGTCGGCAAGGTCGAGAAGGCCATTCGCGAATCCGGCCTCGGGATCAATCCACAGCTGAACGGCACGATCATCATGCTGCCGATCCCGGAACTGAACGAGGAACGGCGCCGCGAACTGACCAAGGTGGCGGGGCAATACGCCGAAGGCGCGCGCGTCTCGATCCGGAACATCCGCCGCGACGGCATGGATCAGATCAAGAAGGGCGACCCCCCCGAGGATGAGCGCAAGATGTGGGAGCAGGAGGTCCAGGAGATGACCGATCGTTCCATCAAGCGCGTTGACGAGGCGCTCGAAGCCAAACAGGCGGAGATCATGCAGGTCTGATACAGGAATGGTCCCCCTTATGCGGGCCGTTCTCAGCACCGGCATGCGCCCCGCCCGTCACCGGCGAGAGGAACGAGCCATGACAAGCCAAGGCAACGGCCCGCGCCATGTCGCCATCATCATGGATGGCAACGGCAGGTGGGCGCAGCAACGCGGTCGCCCCCGTCTGCTGGGGCACCGGGCCGGTGCCCGCCGCGTCCGCGAGATCATCGAGGCCTGCCCGGACAACAACGTCGAATACGTGACCGTCTTTGCGTTCTCGACCGAGAACTGGAAGCGGACACAGACAGAGGTGTCCGGCCTCATGAGCCTGTTTCGGCGCTATATCGAAAGCGAGGCGCAGACCCTTCTGAAGCAGGAAACGCGTGTCCGCTTCATCGGGGACCGTCTTCGGCTGGACGCGAAGCTTCAGAAGCTGATGAACTGGATCGAGGCGCTGACGGCGCACAACTCGCGCTGCAACCTCACGATCGCGCTGAACTATGGCGGGCGTGATGAAGTGGCGCGTGCGACCAAGCGTCTGTCCATCGACGTGGCAGAGGGGCGGCTCAAACCCGACGATGTGACCGCCGAAACACTGCCGCGGTATCTCGATACCCACGTCTTGCCGGACCCGGATCTGGTGATCCGGACCAGCGGCGAAGCGCGTATTTCGAACTTCCTGCTCTGGCAGTCGGCCTATGCCGAGTATGAATTCGTCGATACGCTCTGGCCGGACTTCACCCGCGACAAGTTCGAGGAAATCCTCGCGCGCTACGGCGGGCGGGATCGTCGATTTGGCGGGGTCAAGAAATGACCGATCCCTCAAGACCACCATACGAAGACCCGGTCGGGGAGGAGCAGGAGCCGCCCCTGTTCGACTTTTCCGACACCGCGCCGTTGGAGCCACAGCTCGCCGGGCGGTTTCAGGATCTGACCCCGCGCCTGATCACCGCTGTCCTGTTGATGATCGTCGGCGGCGTCGCGATCTGGGTTGGTGGTCTGGTCTTCGTGACCCTGATATCGATCTGCGTCGGATTGATGCTCTGGGAACTTGCGACGATGGTGCGCACGGGGCCCAAGCGGGCGCGCCTGATGGCGGTTGTCGGGGGCGGTGCCCTTTTTGCGGCCAGCGTTCTGCCTGTGGGGTTCGGCCTGCCGGTCCTGATGCTCGTGCCGATGATGGCCATTGCCGTGATCCGAAAGCACCGCCGCGTGATGGTCGGCTTTTCCGCCGCCATCGTCCTTGCCGGGCTCAGCCTGACGGAACACCTGACGCAATTCGGCCTGCCTTGGATGCTGTGGCTGATTGCCGTCGTGGTGATGTCGGATGTCGCGGGCTATTTCGCGGGGCGGATGTTGGGGGGGCCGAAATTCTGGCCCCGCGTCAGCCCCAAGAAGACATGGTCCGGCACCATCGCGGGCTGGATCGGCGCGGCCGTCGTCGGTTGGATCTGGGTCGTTTGGCAGAATGCCGGCTGGGAAACGATCGGGATTTCCGTCGCGCTCGCCATGATGGCGCAGATGGGTGACATCGCCGAGTCGGCAGTCAAACGGAAGATGGGCGTCAAGGACAGCTCCAACCTGCTGCCCGGTCACGGCGGCTTGTTCGACCGCTTCGACGCCATGCTGGGCGCCGCGCTGATGCTTCTGGTGATCGAGTCGCTGTCGGAGTTTCCGCCGGTTCCGGGTATCTGATGCGGCGCGTATCCGTCTTCGGTGCAACCGGCAGTATCGGGCAGAACACCCTCGATCTGATCGCGCGGGATGCACAGGCCTATGACGTTATCGCGCTGACCGGTGCGGGAAACATCGATCTGTTGGCGGCCGATGCCATCCGCCTGCGCGCGGAGGTCGCGGTAACGGCCGACGAAACCCGTCTTGGCCAGCTGAAGGACGCCCTGTCGGGCAGTGGGGTCGAAGCCGCAGCCGGCGCGGAGGCCCTGTTGCAGGCGGCGGACCGTCCGACCGATTGGTGCATGTCGGCCATCGTCGGGGCGGCCGGGCTGGCCCCCGGTTTGCGCGCGCTGCGCCACGGTGGCACGCTGGCGCTGGCGAACAAGGAGTCGCTGGTCTGCGCCGGTCCGATCCTGATGGCCGAGGCCGCAAGATACGGCGCGCGCATCCTGCCGGTCGACAGCGAACACTCCGCCGTTTTTCAGGCGCTGGTCGGAGAAGCGCCGGACGCGGTCGAAAAGATCATCATCACCGGGTCCGGCGGTGGCCTGCGCGACTGGCCGCTTGAGAGGCTGCCCTCCGCAAAACCCGAAGACGCAGGCAGTCACCCGAATTGGGACATGGGACAGCGGATCACGATCGACAGCGCGTCGATGTTCAACAAGGGCATGGAGCTGATCGAGACCAAGGAGTTCTTTGGAACGCCCCCCGGCGGGATCGAGACGGTCATTCACCCGCAAAGCCTGATGCATGCGCTGGTGCAGTTCCGCGATGGTGCGTTGATGGCGCATCTGGGTGCGCCGGACATGCGCCATGCGATCGGCTACGCGCTGCACTGGCCGGAACGCCGCGATCTGCCTGTCGCTCGGCTGGATCTTGCCACCGTGGGGCAGCTCGATTTCCTTGCCCCCGATCCCGCGCGCTATCCGGCAATCGGGCTGGCCTATGCCGTCATGCAGGGCGGGGGTCTGCGTGGCGCGGTGTTCAACGCGGCAAAAGAGGCCGCACTGGATCTTTTCCTCGACCGGCAGATCGCCTTCACCGACATGGCGAGACGTGTTGACGCGGTGTTGAACCACTACGAAGGACAGTCATGCCTTGATGCTGCCCCGATCACACTCGATATGGTGCAGGACATTGACCGCGAGGCGCGCGCGCTGACGCGTTCCGACCGTATGGCCTGACGCAGGAGCCCGAGACACGATGGACGCTAGTTTGATCCCGCAATTCGGAGGCCTGATCTGGACTCTTCTGGCCTTTGTCGTGGCCCTGTCCATCATCGTCGCGATCCATGAATACGGGCACTACATCGTCGGCCGCTGGTGCGGCATCAAGGCGGACGTCTTCTCGATCGGATTCGGTCCGATCATCTTCAAGCGGACAGACAGGCACGGGACGCAGTGGCAGTTGGCCGCGCTGCCGCTTGGCGGATATGTCAAGTTCCGCGGGGACGCCAATGCCTCCTCCGTCGGGGACGACGGAACGATTGCCCAGATGACAGCCGAGGAGCGGGCGCAAACGATGACGGGCGCGTCACTGTGGCGTCGGTCCGCGACCGTGGCTGCGGGGCCGGTCTTCAATTTCATCCTGTCCATCCTCGTGTTCGCGGCCTTCGTGGCGTTTTCCGGCACGGCGGTGGACACGCCGGTGGTCGGGCAGGTGAAGTCCATGCCGGCCGAGGTCGCCACCCTTCAGGAGGGCGATCGTGTCCTGGCCGTCGAAGGCACGCCGGTCGAGACGATGGCCGAACTCGGCTCCGTCTCCGGCGCTCTGCCGCCTGCTCCGACCGTGTCCTACGATGTCGAACGGGCAGGGCAGGAGATTACCGTCGACGCCGCCCTGCCGATGCCTGCCCGTATCGAAACCGTGCAGCCGCGGTCGGCTGCCTGGGATATCGGCTTGCGGCCCGACGACGTCATTCGCGCTATCGACGGTCAGGATCTGTATTCCTTCGGTCAGCTTCAGGGCGTCGTCGCCGCCGCCGAAGGCGCGCCCCTGACCCTCGATGTCTGGCGCGCTGGCGAGATGCTGGAATTCACACTCGTTCCCCGTCGCATGGATTTGCCGACACCGGATGGCGGGTTCGAGACGCGGTGGCTTCTGGGCATCACGGGGGCCCTGTTCTTCGATCCGGTCACCGAACGCGCCAGCCCGCTGGAGGCGGTCAGCTACGGCGTGAACCAGACGATCTTCATCGTTCAGTCGTCGTTGTCGGCCCTGTCGCACATCATCACCGGCCAGATCAGCACCTGCAACCTGTCCGGCCCGATCGGCATTGCCGAGGTGTCCGGCGCGGCGGCAAGTCAGGGCCTGGACCAGTTCATCTGGTTCATCGCGGTGCTGTCGACCGCCGTCGGTCTGCTCAACCTGTTCCCGATCCCGGTTCTCGATGGCGGACACCTCGTGTTTCACGCCTACGAGGCCGTGTCGGGCAAGCCCCCGTCGGACCGTAGCGTGCGGGTCCTGATGACGGTCGGCATCGGACTGATGGGCGCCCTGATGTTGTTCGCGTTGTTCAATGATCTCGTGTGTCCCTAATTGTCCACACATGGGGCAGGGCGGTCCAAAATCGCCCAAGGGGTGCCGCATTCCTGCCCCAAAGTGACGGCATCTGAACCTGAGCAGTCTTCAGGGTGTCGTCATGCAGCAAGTCAAGAACGGGTACAGGGGTCTTTCCATCTTCATGGGCCTCAACATTGATCGTTTCCTGTCGGTGTTCGCCATCCTTCTGGCGGTCATCCTTGCTGGCTGGATCAACTCCATCTGATCAGGGCGCCCCGATGTGACACGGCGCACCCAGCCCGGCTGTTTTGCGGGCGGCGCGCTTTGACATCATTCCGGCCCTCCGATAGAGATCGGCCCCAAGAAGATCGCAAATGGGGCGGATGACAATGAACGATCGCGGCGGTGCCTTTTTGCGGGCTGGTCGGGGGCTTTCCCCTCGTGTTCTGAACCTCTTGCGTCTTACGGCCCTGACGTGGCTATCGGTCGTGATCATGGCTGGCGCCGCGCAGGCCCAGAATTTCCGGTTCACATCCTTCGAGGTGCAGGGAAATACCCGCATCGAGACTGCGACGATCCTGACGAACCTTGGCGTGGCCCGGGGTGAGGCGATCAGCGCGGGCCGTTTGAACGACGGCTTTCAGCGGTTGCAGGCAACCGGCCTGTTCGAGCGGGTCGAGATCGTGCCGCAGGGGTCGAAGCTTCTGGTGATCGTCGACGAATATCCGATCATCAACAGGATCAACATCGAAGGGAACGACCGGCTCGACGACGAAGACCTGCTGACCGTCGTCACCAGCACGCCGCGCCGGACCTATTCCCCCGCACAGGCGGAGCGCGACGCCGCCGCGATCACCGAGGCCTATTCCCAGTCGGGTCGCCTGTCCGCGACCGTGGCGCCCAAGATCATCGAGCGGAGCGGCAACCGCGTCGACCTCGTGTTCGAAGTGGCCGAGGGCCGCGTTTCCGAGGTGGAGCGTATCAGTTTCGTCGGCAACCGCGAATTCTCCGATCGTCGCCTTCGCCGCGTGCTGGAAACCAGCCAGGCGGGCTTTTTCCGGCTTTTGATCGGCAGCGACACCTTCGTGGCCGACCGCATTGCCTTCGACGAGCAGTTGCTGCGCGATTTCTACCTGTCCCGCGGCTATGCCGATTTCCAGATCCTGTCGTCCACGCCCGAGCTGAGCCCGTCGCGCGACAGCTTTTTCATCACCTTCCAGGTCCAGGAAGGGCAGCAGTTCCGTTTCGGTGACGTGCGTGCGGTGTCCGACCTGCCCGAAATCGACGTCGCCCGCTATCAGTCGGAGATCAAGGTCGGTCAGGGCGACATCTTTTCACCGCAAGCGGTAGAGCGGACCATCGAGCGGCTGGAACTTCTGGCCACCCGCGATGGCCTGACCTTCATCCGTGCGACGCCGCGCATCACGCGCGATGATCGCGGCCTGTTGCTGGACGTCGATTTCGTCATCGAGAAAGGCGAGCGTCTGTTCGTCGAGCGGATCGACATCGAAGGCAACGCGACCACCCTCGACCGCGTCATCCGTCGTCAGTTCGATACCGTCGAGGGCGACCCCTTCAATCCGCGCGAAATCCGCGCCGCGTCCGAGCGTATCCGCGCCTTGGGTTATTTCTCGCAGGCCGAAGTGACGGCCCGCGAGGGCACCGCCAGCGACACGGTGATCGTCGACGTCGACGTCGAGGAACAGCTGACGGGCACCCTTGGTTTCGGCGTCAACTACTCGGTCGAATCCGGGGCGGGCGTCGCCGTCAGCTTCACGGAGCGCAATTTCCTTGGCCGTGGTCAGACCGTGGACGTGTCCATCGATACCGGGTCGGAAAACACGTCCTCCAACCTCACCTTCATCGAGCCGTTCTTCCTGAACCGTGATCTCGCCCTGTCCTTCGGCGCCTTCTATCAGGAGACATCCGATGACAGTCAGACCTTCGACACGCGCACGGTCGGGTTCCGCACGGGATTGGGTTTCCCGGTCGGTGAATACAGCCGCCTGAACGTTTCCTACAGCATTGCGGACGACAAGCTGACGGCACGCGATGCGACGGAACTGTCGCAGATCCTGTCCGCGGATCAGGGCAGCAACCTGACCTCGGCCGTGGGATACACCTATACCTTCAACACCATCGGCACCGGGCTCGACCCGACGCGGGGCGTGCGTCTTCAGTTCGGGCAGGAGTTCGCGGGCCTTGGCGGCGACACGGAATTCGTCAAGACGACGGCCCTTGCCGAAGCGCAGCGCACGATCGCCAACGACGAAATCACCCTCAAGGCAGAGATCGAGGCCGGTCTTCTGACATCTCTCGGGGACACGAACTCGCTTCAGGCCAACCGCTTCTTCAACCGGCCGGCGATCATTCGCGGGTTCGAGACGGCCGGCATCGGTCCGCGCGACCTGAATGCCGGTGATGATGCGCTTGGTGGCAACCGCTATTTCGCTGCGCGGGTCGAGGCACAGTTCCCGATCGGTTTCCTGCCCGAGGAATACGGCATCTCCGGCGCGGTCTTTGCAGATGTCGGCTCCGTGTGGGGCCTTGATGATACCGCCGGTGGCACCGCAGGCACGCAGGAGGTCGACGACGGCTTTTTCCTGAACTCCGCCGTCGGTGTCGGGATCCTGTGGGATACGCAGATCGGTCCGCTGCGGTTCAACTTCACCCGTGCGGTCAAGAAACGTACCTATGACCGGGTTCAGAACTTCGACCTGACCATCGAAACCCGCTTCTGATGCGCCGCGGGCTTTTCGGAGCCCTCCTGACGGCGGCCATGGCCATCGGAGGGGCGGCGCAGTCGCAGCAGGGCAGCACCCCGGCAATCGGGTTGCCCCAACGCGCTGTGGTCGTGCTCGACCGTGATGCACTGTTCGCGCAAAGTCAGTTCGGCCGCCGGGTGACGGCCGATATCGAGGATGCCAGTTCCGCATTGTCGGCCGAGAATCGGCGCATCGAGGCAGAACTCGAAAGCGAAGAGCAGGCCCTGACCGAACGACGCGAGACGGTGCCGACGGACGAATTCCGGCAGTTGGCATCCGCCTTCGACACCCGCGTGGTCGGCATCCGTCGTGCGCAGGATGCCAAGTCACGCGCCATCCAGCAGCAGTCGGACCGCGCGCAATCGCTGTTCTTCGAACAGGCAAGTCCGATCCTTGTCGCGCTTGCGCGTGAAATCGGGGCCCTCGTCATCCTGGACCGTCGCATCGTCATCGCCTCCGCGGATCAGGTCGATATCACCACGTTGGCCCTGTCCCGCATTGACGAGGCCTTGGGCGATGGCGCCGGTCTGATTCAGCCGCAGGCACCGGAACGCAGGCCCGACGTGCCTGCGCAGCAGCCGCAATCGGTGCCCGAAA
Source organism: Jannaschia sp. 2305UL9-9 (assembly GCF_041403465.1). NCBI lineage: Bacteria > Pseudomonadati > Pseudomonadota > Alphaproteobacteria > Rhodobacterales > Roseobacteraceae > Jannaschia > Jannaschia sp. 2305UL9-9. The sequence goes on along the minus strand of NZ_JBGEHM010000001.1, from coordinate 704,867 downwards.
CCGACGCCGACTGACGGTTGCTTGCCTCCGACCTGCCGCGCGCGGTAAGTCGGTCGAACGAACAGATAGGGGACCCCATGTCGAGCGATGCGATCCAGGCCGAGGCCGATATCCACCTGATCCAGCGGATCATCCCGCACCGGTATCCGTTCCTTCTGGTCGATAAGGTGCGCGACATCGTGGCCAACACGTCGGCCACCGGCATCAAGAACGTGACCTTCAACGAGCCGCATTTCCAGGGTCATTTCCCCGGGACGCCGATCATGCCGGGCGTCACCATCATCGAGGCCATGGCCCAGACCGCTGCCGTGATGGTGGGCGTGTCCAACGACCTCGCGGACAAGGATTTCCTTGTCTATTTCATGGGGATCGACGCCTGCAAGTTCCGTCGCAAGGTAATTCCCGGCGACGTTCTGGAAATGCGCGTGACGGTGACGCGTGGCAAACCGGGCGCAAAGGTCTGGCGGTTCCGCGGTGAGGCGACGGTCGACGGTGAAATGGCGGCCGAGGCTGATTTCACGGCGATGATGGACCTGCCGAAGTGAGCGTCGACCCCTCCGCCGTCATTCATCCTCAGGCCCTGATCGAGGATGGCGCGACGATCGGCGCCGGTGCGTCGGTCGGCCCCTTTTCGATCATCGGGGCGGGTGTGACCCTTGGCCCGCGGGTGGAGGTAAAGTCCCACGTCGTCGTTACCGGCCACACGGATGTGGGCGAGGATACGGTGATCTTTCCCTTCGCATCGATTGGCGAGGTTCCGCAGGATCTCAAGTTCGATGGCGAGGAAACGCGCCTTCATATCGGGGCGCGCAACCGCATCCGGGAACACGTGACGATGAACACCGGCACGGCTGGCGGTGGCGGCGAAACCCGTGTCGGCGACGATGGTCTGTTCATGGCGGGCTGTCACGTCGCACATGACTGCATCATCGGTGATCGGGTAATCGTGGTGAACAACTCCGCGGTTGCCGGACACTGCCACGTCGAGGATGACGTCATCATCGGCGGTCTGTCCGGCATCCATCAATGGGTTCGCATTGGTCGTGGCGCGATCATCGGTGCCCTGTCGATGGTCACCAACGATGTCGTGCCCTATGGCCTCGTGACCGGTCCGCGCGCGGAACTGGACGGCCTGAACCTCGTCGGTCTCAAGCGCAAGGGCGTCGCGCGGGCGGATATTCAGGCTCTGCGCGTCGCGCTCCTGACCCTCAAGCAGGGGGAGGGCACCTTTCACGAACGGGCCGTGCGTCTGGGCGAGGAAACGCAGAGCGACTACGTCCGCCGCATGGTTGCCTTCATCACCGGCGCGACGGATCGATCGTTCCTGGTGCCCAAGTGAGCAAGCTGGCGCTGATCGCGGGGCAGGGCGCGCTGCCCGGTGTTCTGGCCAATGCCCTCGGGCACTCGGGGCGCGCGTGGTTCGCCTGTCATCTCGAAGGTGCGCCGCCCGTCGGTGTGGGCCAGTCGCGCGCCTTCCGGATCGAGCGCCTTGGCAGTTTCATCGCCGATCTGGTGGCACAGGGCGTGCGCGAGGTTTGCTTTGCCGGTGGCCTGTCGCGCCCGCCGCTTGATCCCGGTGCGGTGGATGCCGCCACGATGCCACTTGTTCCGCGCATGATGCAGGCCATTCAGGCGGGGGACGACGCGGCCCTTCGCATCGTCCTGTCGTTTTTCGAAGAAGCAGGTCTGACCGTCGTCGCGGCGCAGGACATCGCCCCCGAGCTGCTTCGGACCCCTGTCCGTGGCACGCCGACCGAACGGGATCGAAACGACATCGCCCGCGCCGCGGCCGTGCATGCGGCCATGGCCGGGGTCGATATCGGTCAGGGATGCGTCGTCGCAGGCGGTCAGGTTCTGGCGGTCGAGGCCACGCCGGGAACCGACTGGATGCTGGCAAGTCTGGCGCAGGCGCCGCCCGCCCCATCACGGCCTGCGCCGTCGGCTGGTCTGTTCGGCGGAGGTCTGCTGGATGACGCCGCCGACTGGCTTAGCGGTGGGGCGCGACCCGGGTCCACCTTGCCGGAGTTCGCGCGTCCGGAAGGGGGCGTCTTCTTCAAGGCAGCCAAGGCCACGCAGGACCGGCGCATCGACCTGCCCACGATCGGCCCGGAAACGATCCGCCGGGTCGCCGCCGCCGGACTGTCCGGCATCGCGATCGAGGACAGCAGCGTCCTCGTACTCCAGCAGGAGGAGGTTGCGGCGCAACTTGCGGCTCATGACCTGTTCCTGACCACCTGGAGCCGCTGATGCGGCTTTTCCTCATCGCCGGAGAGCCTTCGGGCGACAAGTTGGGCGCCGCCCTGATCCGGGGGCTGCGTCACCTCATGCCGCAGGTCGAGGTGCATGGCATCGGCGGTCCGGCGATGGAGGCCGAGGGGCTGGTCAGTCTTTTCCCGATGTCCGACCTTGCGGTAATGGGGCTGGCCGAGGTGTTGCCTCGCCTGCGTCATCTGTTCCGGCGGCGGGACGAGGCCGTGGCGGCCATCGCGCGTCTGGCCCCGGATGCCCTCGTGACGATCGACAGCCCGGATTTCTGTCTGCGCGTGGCGACCAAGGCCAAGGCCGCGCGGCCTGACCTGCCGGTCATTCACTATGTCGCCCCGTCCGTCTGGGCATGGCGGTCCGGGCGCGCCGCGAAGATGGCGCGCAGCGTCGATCACGTGCTGGCCCTCTTGCCGTTCGAGCCGCAGTACATGCGCGCGGTGGGGATGAGTTGCGATTTCGTGGGGCATCCCGTGGTGGCCGAGCCGATTGCCACGCCCGCGCAGGCCAATCTGTTTCGCGAACGCCACGGGGTGGAGGGTCCGCTCGCGCTGGTCCTGCCGGGGTCGCGCAGGGGCGAGGTCGGCCGCCTCGCCCCCATTTTCGGCGAGGCGTTGGAGCAATTGCCAAAGGATGCGCGCGTGGTGGTCCCCGCCGTCCCGCATCTGGCAGATACCGTGCGGCAGGCCGTGCAGACCTGGCCCGGTCGCCCGATCATCGTCACCGAAACGGCCGAGAAACAGGCCGCCTTCGGGGCTGCGACAGCGGCCTTGGCGGCGTCGGGCACGGTCAGTCTGGAACTGGCGGCAAACGGCGTTCCGATGATAATCGCCTATGACATGAACTGGATATCTCGTCAGATCATCGCCCATATGCTCAAGGTCGATACCGTTACCCTCGTCAATCTGGTCAGTGAAAGTCGCGCCGTCCCCGAGTTTCTGGGCGACGCCTGCAAACCCGGGCCAGTCGGGCGCACCTTCGCCGACCTTTTGCGCCTGCCGTCGCAGCGGGACCGACAGCAGCAGGCGCTGGATACCACGATGGATCGACTTGGTCGGGGGGGCGAGGCGCCAGGCCTGCGCGCGGCCCGGTCGGTCGTTATGGCGATTGAGGCGTTTCACGCACGGGAATGACTTGCGGGGGGCAAACCACTCGGCTATCCCGAGCCCAACGCACCCATAGCTCAGCTGGATAGAGCGCTGCCCTCCGAAGGCAGAGGTCTCAGGTTCGAATCCTGATGGGTGCGCCATTTCTCAAACGCCTGTCCAGGTCGCCCGCACCCCTTCGGCCCCGTTTCGGTTTGGCGTCAGGCGTCAGGCCCGCCTTCATGCAGGAGACAGCCCAAGTATAATCCGCGCTTCTTCGACGGTCGCCGGGCGACGATTGTGTTGGTGCAAGATGTCAACGGCCCGTTCGACGAGGGCTGCGTTCGATGGGGCCAGCGTATCACGATCCAGCCTTATGTTGTCTTCCAGCCCCGTGCGCAGATGCCCGCCCGCGGCAGCGGCCCAGTGGTTGACCTCCGACTGGTGCCGCCCGACGCCTGCGGCGCACCACGGCACCTCACCGAACAGGTGCTTGACCGTTTCGACATAGAAATCGAAGACGCGCCTTTCGGCCGGCATGGCGTTCTTCACGCCCATCACGAACTGAACATAGGGGGTGTCCGACAGTTCTCCGCGATCGTGCATCAGCTTGGCCTGATAGATATGGCTCAGGTCGAAGGCCTCGATCTCGGGCTTCACGCCGTGGATCCGCATCTCCGACGCCAGCCACGCGATCAGCTCGGGGGGATTCTCGTAGACGCGGGTCGGAAAATTGTTCGACCCCACCGACAAAGACGCCATGTCGGGCCGCAATGGCAGCATGCCGCCCCGCGCCTTTCCGGCCCCGGACCGTCCACCGGTGGACATCTGGATGACCATGCCCGGGCAGGCCTCCTCGATCCCCTCCTTCAAACGACGAAAGCGGTCCGGGTCCGAGGTCGGATGTCCATCGTCATCGCGTACGTGACAATGCGCAACGCTGGCCCCCGCCTTGAACGCGTCCAGCGTGCTGGCGATCTGTTCGGGGATGGTCACGGGTACGGCCGGGTTGTCGGCCTTTGTCGGAACGGACCCCGTGATCGCAACGCAGATGATTGCAGGATCAGACATCTGAGATCACCGTCCCCCCCCTTGGCCAATCGGTGCCGAAACCAACCGCCCATCCCCCTTGGCGGCTGTTGTCCGACTGTCGGGTCCGATCACGTCCAGAACAGGATCATAGGTGTGTCGACTTCGACCGTGCAAGCCGCGATGCGATGTATCCTGCCAGACGGTTTGCGGGATGGCCGCGCGGACCGGGTCGTCCGACGACGGCCGACGCTTGGCCCGTGCCTGCCATGAGCGGTAATCAGGCGCGCATTGACAGTGATGCTTTCGACTGGCGGTTCCTTGACGCCTGTGAACCCGTCACCGTTTGGCGCGCAGGAATTCCGACAGAAGCGGCAGGCCATCGCGCAGATCCTGCGTCCGATTGGCGAACCCGATCCGGAGCGTTCCCTCCGCCCCCATGACGCCACCGGGCGTCAGCAGGACGCCGGTCCTTTCCAGAAGGTCACGGCACAATTCCTCGGACGGCATGTCGAGATCGTAGTGCAGCAGGGCCGTCGTGCCCGCCGCGGGGCGCACCCATGAGATCCCCGGTTCGGCCGCGACCCAATCGGCAAGGATCGCAAGGTTTTCGCGGGTGATGGACGTGCTGCGTGCCAGGATCCGGTCGGCGTTTTCAAGGGCCAGCGCCGCAAGGTGATCGTCGACCATGCCGACCGAAATGGTCGTATAGTCGCGGTGATGGGACACGGCGTCCAGCACCGCACGCGGCGCCGTGATCCAGCCAAGGCGCAGACCGGCCAGGGAAAAGGCCTTGGACATGCCTGCGGTCGCGACCGCGCGCGGGCTCAGGTCGACGATGGAGGGGCTCTGCCCGTCGCCGTCCTGTGCCGTTCCGCGATAGACTTCGTCCGCCAGCACCGTGGCACCGACCGCGTCCGCAGCATCGATGATGGCCTGCAGCATGTCGGTCGGCATCAGGCTGCCACTTGGGTTGTTGGGGTTCGTGAAGGCGATCACCTTCGTATCTGGCCGGATCAACGTGCGCAGTTCGTCCAGATCGGGCAGATAGCCGTTTTCCGGTCGCAGGATCAGGGGGCTGACTTCTGCCCCGAGGCTTTCGGGAATTGAGACATGCTGCTGATATGTCGGCGTCAGGCTGATGACATGGTCACCCGGTCCGACAAGCGCGCGCCACGCAAGGTCATTGGCACCAATGGTGCCATGACAGACCATGATGTCCTCGGCGCTTCGGTCGGCATACAGCGCGGCAATCGCACGGCGCAGGCGTTCGGACCCTTCGATCGCGCCATAGCTCAGCGGTGTGTCGCGCAGGTCGGACAGCACGTCGCCGTTGCGCCCGGTCAGGGACAGAAGCTCGGACAGGGTCATGGCGGCGACGCAGGTTTCGGCCAGATTGCAGGTGCAGCGCGTCTCATAGGCGTTCATCCAGATTTCAACGCCGAACGGTTCGATTTTCATGCCGTGCCCTTGATCCTGCAGCTACGGCGGCAAGGTGGCCCGGTTCGCCCCTGTCGTCAATTCGCTAGACGGAACGGGCGGCTATGGCCTAGGTCACGGGGCGCACGGCCACAGCCATCAAAGGACACCGCATGTATCTCGGACTGGACCTCGGAACCTCGGGCTTGAAGGCAATTCTAGTGGACGGTGACGGGGCCGTCGTCGCGACGGCGGATGCGACCTATGACAACCCGCACCCGCATCCCGGTTGGTCCGAACAGGATCCGGCCGATTGGATCGCGGCCTGCGAGGCCGTCCTTGATCGTCTGCACGAAACGCATCCCGGTCCGCTGTCCGCCCTGCGCGGCATCGGTCTGTCGGGTCACATGCACGGTGCCACGCTGGTAGGGTCCGACGATCAGGTGCTGCGCCCCTGCATCCTGTGGAACGACACGCGATCGGCGGCGCAGGCGGCCCGGCTCGATGCCGCACCGGGCGTGCGCGCGGCAACGGGCAACATCGTCTTTCCGGGCTTCACGGCGCCCAAGCTGTTGTGGCTCGAGGAGAACGAGCCGGAGGTGTTCGCCAAGATCGCAAAGGTCCTGTTGCCCAAGGATTACCTGCGGCTTTGGCTGACGGGCGGGCATGTGGGCGACATGTCAGACAGCGCGGGCACCGCTTGGCTGGATGTCGGCGCACGCGATTGGTCGGCAACGTTGTTGGACGCGGGCCACATGCGCCGCGATCAGATGCCCGATCTGGTCGAGGGCAGCGAAGCCAGCGGCGACCTGCGCGACGCCTTGCGCAACCGATGGGGCATCGCGGGGCCCGTCGTCGTTGCAGGCGGGGCCGGCGACAATGCGGCGGCGGCATGCGGGGCCGGGTGCTTTGCCGAAGGGCAGGGGTTCGTATCTCTGGGCACTTCGGGCGTTCTGCTGTCGGCCAAGGACAGCTTCGCGCCCGACGCGGCATCGGCGGTTCATACGTTCTGTCATGCCGTGCCGGACCGCTGGTATCAGATGGGTGTCATCCTTGCCGCGACCGATTGCATGAACTGGCTTTCGCGTCAGGTCGGGCGGTCCGCGGGCGATCTGGCCGGGACGCTGCCCGACCGGATCGACGGGCCATCGTCGCTGACGTTCCTGCCCTACCTGTCCGGCGAGCGGACGCCGCACAACGATGCACAGGTCCGCGGGGCCCTGATCGGCCTCGATGTGGCCCACGGACATGCGGATCTGACACAGGCCGTCGTCGAAGGCGTGTCCTATGCGCTGCGCGATTGCCTTGCCGCGCTGCAGGGAACGGGGACGGAGCTGCGATCGATCATCGCGATGGGGGGCGGTGCCCGCTCCCGCTTCTGGTTGGAGACGCTGGCCAGCGTTCTGGAGCAACCCCTGTCGATCCCTACCGGGGGCGAATTCGGCGCGGCCCTCGGGGCGGCGCGCCTCGGGATCGCTGCGGCCACGGGGGAAAGCCTGTCCGCGATCATGACACCCCCCGCAATCGCCGAGGTCATCGACCCGCGCGCGGACCTGACCGAGCGGTATGCAAGCGGATGGCAGAGGTATCGCGGCCTTTATGGTGCGGTTCGTCCGACCCCGGACGAAGCGGCGGTCTGACCTCAGCCACGGCCCAGTTCGATGACGCTCAGATCGGAGATGCGTTCGATCCCGTAGGCGGCGGCGCCCTTGGCCCACATATGATCCCCCCAGTTGTGGACGGCGATATCGGGCAGCGGCGCATCGACCTGAATGGCGTGATCGGCCACCTGCGCCAGAACGCAGGGACGGCAGAGCGGATGCTGCCCCGCGGTTTCGACGGCGAGGATGATCAGCTCCGGGTCGAAGATATTGATCAGGTTGGCAAGGCCCAGAGCAAAATAATGCTCCGCCTCGCGCAGGATCCGGGCGGCGTGGCTGTGCTCGGTCCGGGCCGCCTGCAACAGTTGTGTCAGATCGGCGTAGGCGTGCGTGGTGTCGGCATTCGCCTTTCGCAGCAGGGCATATTCGCCGGCATAGGCCTCCAGGCAGCCATGCTGCCCGCACTGGCACAACGCGCCGCCGGCCGTGACCTTGGTGTGACCGAACTCCGCCCCGCATCCGCGTGCGCCGCGATACAGCTTGCCGTCGATGACGACGCCAAGGCCGATGCCATGCTGGATCGTCACCACGAGGAAATTCTGGACATCGCGCCCTTTGCCGAACAGCTGCTCGGCCTTGGCGACGAGGTTGGCGTCATTCTCGATGAACACGGGGCAGGGCGCGCGCGCCTGCAGGGCGGCGCCAAGGTCGACATTGCGTTCACGCAGTGCCGAGGACCAATGCACATGTGCCCGATGCCCGTCCACCTGTCCGGCAAGACCGATCCCGATGCCCGACACCTCGGCGCTGGCGCGACCGTGGGCGGCACAGGCGGCGTCGACGGCCTGCATGATCTGATCGGCAAGGGCGTCGCCTGTCGACTGGGCTTCGGGGCGCGGCATCTCGTGGCTGCCGATCTCGGCGCCCTCGAAATCGACCAGAAGGATGGTGATTGCCTGTTGTGATACCTTCACGCCTGCGACCAGCCGCGCCGCGCCGCGAATCTTCAAGGCCTCGCGCGGCCTGCCGCGTCCCTGTCCGCCAGTGGCCCCGTCCGGCAGGGTCCGCTCTATCAGGCCCTCCGACAGCAGCTCGGCGGTGATCGCGGTCACGGTGGCCGGGCTTATCCCCGCCTCGCGCGCGATATCGACGCGGGCAATCTGGCCCCTGTAGCGGATGGTGGCGAGCACGCGCGCCCGGCCGGATCGTTTCGGATCCAGGGTGCTGTCGCTCTGGGAACCGCCGGCCGGGATGAGGTCGCCTTGCAGCATCTCTGACTTCCTGATCATCCCGCCGACGTGCGGCACTATACTCGGGCAGGCTTTGTTGCCTGCGGTGGTTCGATATCTGCAACCTGTCCGAACGATCGGGGCATCGTTGCGATGACGACCGCCCCTACAATGCCGATCAGAACGGTTTCGGCAAGCAAGTGTCGGATCATCCCCGTTCCGCCGTGGCCCAGCGGCATGCCCGGCGGGGGCATTCACAGCGAAGGGTGGCGCGTCGTCTATCGATCACGGGCGATCCGTGCGGTCCGGTCCGCCTGCACCGAACGCCATGGCCCCACCGCCCCGTCGGGCCATGTCACGCGAACCTCGGCCCCGGTTGCCGACCCGATTCCGAAGTGCAGGGGCAGCAGGCTGCCGCTGACATGGCCACCGCCGACCGTCCGTTCGATCGTCTGCACCCCGGCTGCGGTGCGCAATTCGATGATAGCCCCGACCGCATCCCGGTTGCCCCCCGGCTGCACGAGGTCGACGGCAACCCAGTGTCCCGTGCCTTCGGTCACGTTCTGCCAGATCTCCATTGGTGCGCGACGGTTCACGACGACAAGGTCGAGCCGCCCGTCGCCATTCAGATCGGCAAACCCCGCGCCGCGCGACCGTTCCGTCGTGGCGATTCCGGCGGATGCGGCATGTTCGACAAAGCGCCCGTCATCCTGCTGCATCAGCAGGGTATTCGGGTCCAGCATCGCCATTCCGGGCATCTGATCGACATTGCCCTTTGCGATGAACAGGTCCGGCCGCCCGTCATTGTCGACGTCGCCGAACTCCGCATGCCAGCCGGTCGACGGGCGGCCATCGTCGCCGACATGGGGGCGGTGCGCGGTCGTCCCGACGTCGTAGCCGACGGGATCGAACCCCACGCCCGTGTTCGTCATCAAGAGCTGATCGCCCATGGAGGTCAGCATCACCTCGGGCAGGCCATCGCCGGTCAGATCACGGCTGGCAATGCCCATCCCCCAGATCATCGTCGCGGGCCATCCATCCTCGGTCGTCAACTCGCGCAGGGGGGACAGCGCCCACATCTGCTCCCGCCCGCCGCTGACGTAGTAGTGCCGGTCGTTGGACACGCGCAGCATCGCATCCCCGTGTCGGGTCCAGTCCGTGAACAGCATCGACAACGGGCAAAAGGACGGATCCAGCGACAGGGGCGGACCATAGGTGTCACCCTCGGGGCGCAGAAGGATGCTGTCGTCGCAGGTGCCGAACGGCCCCTCCGGGTCCGTCGCGTCGACGTAATTTCCGATCGCAAGGGTCGGACGGTCACGGCCTTCCTCCCACGTGGCGGAAAACGCGGTCGACCATCCTGTTCCGGGCGGGATGTTCCATGCGTCGTTGGCAACGTCGAATCGACAGTCGCCACGACCGCGCAAGGCAACGTTCGGGCCGTTCCGCAGGACGAACAGATCCCGCAAACCGTCGCCATCCAAGTCCAAGGGGTAGGCCCCGGTAACACCGGTCAATGCATCCATCTCCACCGGGGCAAACCGGATCGCGCCATCCGCGCCTGTCGTGTTGCGCATCAGGCGGGCGGGCCCGGCGCCCCCGGCCACGAACAGATCCGGCGCCGCGTCCCCGTCGCAGTCGAAGATCGCGACGCCCCCGCCGACGAAATGATCCCATCCGCCGGAATAGACATGCGCATGGGGCAGGGCGGCCGACCGGTCGATGAACAAGGGATCCGCCGAGGCTGACGCAGTCGAACACAGCAATGCTGCAATGCCTGCGATCAGGGAACGGGGCCCGGAATACCGATCGGAACCGCCTGCGCCCGGTCGCGAAGAATTGCACCCCATGTCGTCAGTCCCCCCGTTGCGCGATCACCGAACCTGCTGCCCGCACGACCGAACGGTGGCAGAAAAATGCGCATCGGGACAGCCCGGCGAAACGTAGCTTCGCGAAATATTTTTTTTGACAAATTAAATAACGCTGCTCATACAAGTGGGTGAGTGACCGACGTCTGGGAGGGCGTTTGAAGTCACATCATTCGGGAGGAAATACTGTGAACAGACGTTTTGTACTCGCCGCTGCTGCGGCGATGACTCTGCCCGTGACCGCGGTCTATGCCGACGGCCACGCCATGACCGTTGGCGTCAGCTGGTCCAACTTTCAGGAAGAGCGTTGGAAGACCGACGAAGCCGCCATTCAGGCTGCCTTGGAAGCAGCGGGCGCCAATTACCTGTCCGCCGACGCGCAGTCGTCGTCGACCAAGCAGCTGGCCGACATCGAGTCGCTGATCACCCAAGGCGTCGACAGCCTGATCATCCTTGCCCAGGACGGCGCGGCCATCGGCCCGGCGCTGGACGCCGCCGAGGCAGCGGGCATTCCCGTCATCGGTTATGACCGCCTGATCGAAGATCCGCGCGCCTTCTACCTGACGTTCGACAACGTCGAGGTTGGCCGCATGCAGGCCCGCGCCGTGTTCGAAGAGGCGCCGACCGGCAACTACGTCATGATCAAGGGCTCGCCCACGGATCCCAACTCCGACTTCCTGCGCGGTGGTCAGCAGGAGGTGATCCAGGCCGCCATCGACGCCGGTGACATCACCATCGTCGGCGAAAGCTATACCGACGCCTGGGCGCCCGCCAACGCACAGCGCAACATGGAGCAGATCCTGACCCAGAACGACAACAACGTCGATGCCGTGATCTCGTCGAACGACGGCATGGCCTCGGGCGTGGTTGCCGCGCTGACGGCGCAGGGCATGGACGGCATCCCGGTGTCCGGCCAGGATGGTGACCACGGCGCGCTGAACCGCGTGGCCAAGGGCACGCAGACTGTGTCCGTCTGGAAAGACAGCCGCGAGTTGGGCCGCAACGCCGGTGAGATCGCGGTCGCACTGGCCGGTGGCACCGCGATGGACGCCATCGAAGGTGCCGGCGAGTTCACCTCCCCCGGTGGTGTGACGGTCAACGCGATGCTGCTGGCCCCGCAGCCGATCACGCAGGACAACCTGAACCTCGTGCTGGACGCAGGCTGGATCCCCAAGGACGTGCTCTGCCAGGGCGTGAGCGGTCTGGCCGTCTGCGAATAATCGACGTCGATTGACAATCAGGGCCCCATCCTCGGCGACGGGGGTGGGGCCCTTTTCGATCGAGCGCCCGAAAAGCGGCGCGGATCAAACGGGGGAGGTATATCCGATGGGCAGTGGCCTGGGGAAATTCATCAAGACATTGCAACTGGATACGCGACTGCTGGGCATGATCGGCGCGTTTCTGTTGATTGCGATCGTCTTCAACATCGCGACGGGCGGCACGTTCCTGACGCCGCGCAACCTGTTCAACCTGACGCTGCAGACCGCATCGGTCGCCGTCATGGCGACGGGCATGGTCTTCGTGATCGTCACGCGCAACATCGACCTGTCCATCGGCTCCATTGTGGGCGTGGTCGGTATGGTGATGGGCTTGGTGCAGGCCTTCTGGCTGCCCGAGATCGTCGGCTTCGGAAGCCCGGTCATCGTGATCGTCACGGTTCTGGTCGGTATCGGCCTTGGGATGCTGATCGGCGGCCTGCAGGGCTGGATGATCGGATACCTGATGATCCCGTCCTTCATCGTGACGCTGGGCGGCCTGCTGATCTGGCGCGGCGCGGCGTGGTGGGTGACGCGGGGCACGACCGTATCACCGCTGGACCCGACGTTCGTGAAGCTGGGCGGCGCCTCCGGCACCATCGGCGTTACGGCCAGCTGGGCACTGGCCCTTTCCGGAATCGTCGCGACGATCTGGTTCCTGATCCACACGCGGCGCAAGCACATCAGCCACGATTTCGCGGTCAAGCCCGTCTGGGCGGAGTTCGCCTTGGGCGGCATCATGGTTGCGGCCATCGCGGGCATCACCGCCGTCATCAACGCCTACGAGGTTCCGACCCGTGTGTTGCAGCGCCGGTTCGAGCGCGCAGGCCTGGAAATGCCCGAAGGCTATACCGAGGCGTACGGATTTCCCATCTCGGTCCTGATCGTGATCGCGGTCGCCATTGCGATGACCATCGTGGCCCGAAAGACGCGATTCGGCCGCTATGTCTTTGCTATCGGTGGCAACCCGGATGCGGCGGAACTGTCCGGCATCAACACGCGGATGATGACGGTCAAGGTCTTCGTCCTGATGGGCGGCTTGGCCGGTGTCGCGGCTATCATCGCCTCGGCCCGTCTGGCGTCCGCTGGCAACGACCTTGGCACGCTGGACGAATTACGCGTCATCGCGGCGGCCGTCATCGGCGGCACGGCGCTGGCCGGTGGGGTCGGCACCATCTACGGTGCGATCCTCGGGGCGTTCATCATGCAGTCGCTGGTCAGCGGCATGGGCATGGTCGGCGTCGATGCGCCGTTCCAGAACATCATCGTGGGCGCGGTCCTCATCCTCGCCGTGTGGGTGGACATCGTCTACCGCCGCAAAACCGGAGAAGCCTGATGACCACACCCCTTCTGGAAATGCGCAATATCTCGATCCACTTCGGCGGGATCAAGGCCGTGGACGACGTCAGCGTCCATGTCATGCCCGGCGAGGTTGTAGGCCTGCTGGGCCACAACGGCGCGGGCAAATCGACCCTGATCAAGATCCTGTCCGGGGCCTACAAGAAGGACGCGGGCGAGATCTTCGTGGATGGCAGGAAGGTCGACATCCGCAGCCCTGCCGACGCGCGCAAGCACAACATCGAGACCATCTATCAGACGCTTGCGCTGTCCGATAACCTCGACGCGGCGTCGAACCTGTTCCTTGGCCGGGAAATCACGACCCCTCTCGGCCTGTTGGACGACACGAAGATGGAGAGCGAGAGCCGCAAGATCATGGCGCGGCTCAACCCCAACTTCAAACGCTTCTCGGAGCCGGTGCGCAAGTTGTCGGGGGGGCAGCGACAATCGGTGGCCATCGCGCGAGCCGTCTATTTCAACGCCCGCATCCTGATCATGGATGAGCCGACGGCGGCGTTGGGCGTGCATGAGACGGCGATGGTCGCGGACCTGATCAAGGAGTTGAAGGCACAAGGCCTCGGGATCTTCCTGATCAGCCATGACACGCGCGAGATGATGGACCTGTGCGACCGGGTCTCCGTTATGAAGAACGGCCAGATGATCGGCACCGAACGGGTCGAGGACGTCACCGAGGACGACATCCTCTCGATGATCATCATGGGCAAGAACCCCAAGCGCGAGCCCGTCACGGCCTGACGTATGGCGCCCCCGGATGTTCGGGGGCGCCAAGACCTATGGCATCCCGCAAATGCTTGTCGTAAGCGTATTGCAACCGGTTGCAGGGAGGCATTCATGACCGTCAGATTCGGAGTTCTGGGCGCGGGCCGCATCGGCCAAGTTCACGCCCGCGCCATTGCCGCGACGCCCGGCGCGGCGCTGATTGCGATCGCCGATCCGGTTGCCGCAGCGGCAGAGGCGGCACAAGCCGCGTTCGGGGGGGACATCCGCGACATCGACACCATCCTGTCGTCCGATGATGTGGATGCCATCGTGATCTGCACCCCGACCGATACCCACGCCGACTTGATTGAACGGGGCGCGCGGGCGGGGAAGGCGATCTTCTGCGAAAAGCCGATCGATCTCGATGTCGATCGTGTCGCGGCCTGTCTGAAGGTGGTCAGGGAAACCGACGCGACCCTCATGGTCGGGTTCAACCGCCGTTACGACCCGGATTTCATGGCACTGCGGGGGGTGATCGACGCCGGCACCCTTGGCCCCGTCGAAACCGTCACCATCACCAGCCGCGATCCCGGTCCCCCGCCGGGCAGCTATATCGAACGGTCGGGCGGGATGTTCCGCGACATGACCATCCACGATTTCGACGTCGCCCGCTGGATGCTGGGCGAGGAGGTCGAGAGCGTTTTCGCAACGGCCTCGAACCTCGTCGACCCCGAGATCGGGGCGCTTGGCGACGTGGATACCGCGACGCTGATCCTGCGCACGGCCAGCGGCAAGCAGGCCGTGATCATCAATTCCCGGCGGGCGGCATTTGGGTACGATCAACGGATCGAGGTCGCGGGCGCGCTCGGGGCCGCGTCGGCACAGAACCAGCATCTGGCCCGGATCGAGGTTGCAACGGCAGACGGCTTTACCCGGCCACCGTTGCAGGATTTCTTCATGACCCGCTACACCGCCGCCTATGCGGCCGAGATTGCCGAATTCGTTGCCGCCTTGTCCGAAGGTCGTGCACCCCGGACCAGCGGGCTCGACGGCCTGATGGCCCTGGCCCTGGCAGAGGCGGCGATGCGGTCGCTTGCGTCGGGCAGGGCCGTCGCGGTAGCCGATGTGGTCGGCGCCTGATGCTGGACGCGGATCATCCATTCTTCGCACAGGTCTGGCGGCGGTGGGCGGTCGTTGCCGTCTGCTTCGTCTGGTCCGGGTTCGAACTTTGGAACGGCGCAACGATCTGGGCGGCGGGTTTTGCGGCTTTGGGGGGCTATGCCCTCTGGGCCCTGATCATCAAGCCTTGGCGGGACGGGGCCTGACCGCCATTCTGTCGCCATGTTTCCCCCCGAAGAGGCGGGCAAGACGGAAGGGCGCAGCAGATGAAGATCACGCAGTTCGGCCTATGCTACAGCCCCAACCTCGGCGATGGGGTCATTGCCGAATGCCTTGCCCACGGATTGCGCATGCGCGAACCTTCGGCCGAAATCACGCATGTCGACCTGTCGGGCCGGCAGGCCTTCGGGGCCGTGACGATCGCCAACCGTGAAACGATCCTTGCCATCGTCGACCGGCTGCCCCTTTGGCTGCGACAGCGTTTGGCCCTTTGGAAACTGAACCATGTCGTGGACGGTGTCGAGGCCGATTGGCGAAAGGCGGCGCAGTGCGATCTGGCCGTGATCGGCGGCGGTCAGATCCTGTCGGATGCCAATCTCAACTTTCCGATCAAGGTCAGTCGCGCGGCGCGCCTGCTGTCCGAGACACGGGCACCGACGGCAATCTATGCCGTCGGCGTATCGCGGAACTGGACGCACCGGGGTGCTGCGCTTTTCGGTGATCTGCTGGGCACCGACCTGCGGCTTGTGGGGCCGCGCGACAACGCTTCGGCCGCTGCAATCACCGTCCAGCTGCCGGGCGCGCCCGAGGCGGAGGTGATCGCAGATCCGGGGCTGCTGGCCGCGGAATGCTATGGCCCGCAGGTGTCGGAAGCCGACCTCATCGGCGTTTGCGTGACGGATTTCACACTGCTCGGTCACCACGCGGACAGCGCGATTGCGGGGCAGGCGATTGGTGGCGCCCGGTTCTATTGCGATCTTGTCCGGGCCTTGCGCGCGCGGGGGCACCGTGTGCGGCTGTTCAGCAATGGCGCCGCCGAGGACCGTGACCTGCGACGGCGCGTGGCCGCGCAGGTTGCGGATGACGCGGGCGTCGACGTGCCGCCCGACGCGGAACGCCCTGCGACTCTCGTGGCACAGATTGCAGGCTGTTCCGCCGTCGTTGCGCATCGCCTGCACGCCTGCATCGTGGCGCATTCCTACGGGCGCGCAATTGTCGGGCTGGGGTGGGATCGCAAGCTGCAGTCCTTCTTCGAAGGTGTCGGGCTGTCGGCCAATTTCACCGGGGATCCGTCGATCGACGCGGATGGCATCGCGATACTTGTCGAGGGCGCGCTGACCGATATCGGCATGTTGCAGGCGATGGAGGGTCAGTCGCCGCCCGCCGTGGCCGATGCCTGGGCCGGGATTGATCGCCTGCTGGCCTGTGTCAGGGTGCGCTCCGAAGGGTGAAGCGATAGGCGGTCACATCGCCGGTCGCGGTCTTGCCGGGGCCGACGGCAATTTCCAGCACGTCGCCCGCGCGAAGGGACAGATCGTCGATCGACTGCGTATAGGCGCCCGTCACGTCGCGGTCGGTGATCGTATCACCCGCCAAGGTGACGGTCAGGCTGACGCCATCAAGGCTTCGCTCGGCCGGGCGCAGCATCAGGTCAAGGGACGCGACCATGTCGCGGTCGGCCGTGTATCTGTGCAGGATCTCTTCGGCAAATGCTTCGGTTCCGGCGGGCAGCAGGCTTCGTGACATCAGCCGCAGGTTCGGATTGCTCGCCACCCCGAGGTAGGGCGTCCACGGGACGCCGGGGCGATCCTGCCCGGGGCGGGTGGTCAGGGGCTGCGTTCCGTTCGGGGATCGGCCCAGACGGTCAAAGCCCGACGTCTCGTGCCAGCCGTCCTCCGGGTATGTGAAATCCAGAAACGTATCAGCCACAACATGATGCGGGCCGAACTTGATGTCGTTCCCGACGTCCAGATCGGATTTTCTGACGAGGATCGGATCGGTTTCGGAAAGGGTGAAGGGGGCCGTCAGAACCTGACCCGATGCGCGCGTGACCTGTGCTTCCCCTGCCACGCGGAGGGGGCGTTCGGCCCCCCAGACCACGAGGTGATCATCACCGAAAAGGCAGGCGGTGGTCTGGCGATCCGGCGACAAGTCGCGAACGGGCAGACCCGCCAGCCGCGATTGCAGGCGCAGGAAGGTCTTGCCCGTCGCCGTAACCGCCCCGTCCCGCGTCAGCAGGGGGACATATCCATCGCCGCGCGGGTGCAGCGGATACCACACGAGGCGACGGACCCCCGACAGGGCGGACTTGCACATCGCGCGCAACATAAGGCCCGGCGCGGCCGCGGCATCCTGTGTTCCGAACTCCGTCAATTCGATCGGCATGGTTTCAAGGCCGGGCAGGCGGCGCATGACGGCAATCTGACGGTCGAGCATGTCGATCGGCGTGTCGTAGGGGTGCAGGGCGATGGCATCCATGCGGTCGAAGAGACCCGCATCGCCCAGCAGGGCAAGATAGCCCGTGGGGATGGAATGCACGCCGCCGCCGATGATCCGCACATCGGGGCGCGCGGCGCGAACCTGTTCGGCCACGCTGTCGAACAGGGCGACATAGGCATCGGCGCGCGCCTTCAGACCCGCGTCCCGCAAGGGCCCCGAGACGAAGTTCGCGCTGTTGAACTCGTTCCCGATCTCGACCCCGTCAATCGCCGGAAACCGGGAAACGGTGCGCGCGGCATGGCGGCCAAAGGCGGCGACCGCGTCCGCGCCAAGCGGGGTCGCGCCATCTTCGTACAAGGGGTTACCGTTGTTGACGGTCAGCGACATCCCGGCACCGAATTGGTCCAACCGATCAGGGTAGCGCGCGGTCTGTCCACGAAAGCGGGCGCGCCCGTCCGCCCCTTCGACGTCGGCCCAGTAGACGGCATCCCGAAAATCGCGAATTCCGGCCCGGGTCGCGGCCTCCAGCAGGCCGCGAGGAACGCCCTGACCGAAATTCGACGCCACACCAAGGGTCGGCGCGCGCAGGTCCTGCGCGGATGCCATGCCGGTGCATAGCAGGATGGCGAAAATCCAACGCATGGCGATCCCCTCGACCGTGATCTCGTGAAAACACTTGACCCGCGGGGGCGATCTAAGGCCACCCCTGCCCATGCAATTCTTTCCGACCTCGCTCCTGATTGTCGCGGCGCTGGCCATCCTGATCACCAAGGGGCCACGGCGCGCCTTCTGGGCGTTCATGGTGCTGACGCCGCTGGCGGCGACGGCTGCGTTCAACTTGCCTGCAGTCGGGGGCGCATCGATCCTGTTGGCGGATGTCGCCGCGATGGCAATTTTTGCGTTGATCCTGTTTCGGCCACAGGGGCTTTCGATGTTGCTGGGCACGGTCAAGGTCGGGCAGCCGGGCTTCTGGCTGCTGTTGCTGACGATCTTCGCCGTCGTCGCGACGCTGATCTTTCCCACGCTGTTCCGCGGCGAAACGATGGTTTTCGGCGTGGCGCGCGACGGAAACGAGAACGGTATCGTGTCTTCGCCCCTTCGGCCGTCGACGGGGAACCTGACGCAATTGTTCCGTCATTTCCTTGGGATATGCGTCTTTCTTGCCGCCGCCACGCTGTTCCGGTTGCAACCCGATTCACGGCCCGCATTGTTCGCCGTGTCGGTGGCGACCATCCTGAACGTCATCCTCGGGTGGTTGGATGTCGCGACCTATGCCGCAGGCCTCAGCGCGTTGCTGGAGCCGATCCGGACCGCCAATTACGCCATCCTCTACGACGTGCGGATGGTCGGGCTGAAGCGGATGATCGGTGGTTTCCCCGAGGCGAGCAGTTTCGGGTATTATTCGCTCGGGCTGTTCGGTTTCTGGCTTCACTACTGGTTGAACCGGCGGGGCGACCGGCTGGGCGCGGTGATGGTGGCGCTGACCGCGATCTGCGTTCTGCGCGCGACATCCTCAGCGGCCTATGTGGGCATTGTCGCGTTCCTCGGGCTTTATGGCCTGTCCCTCATCGTCAGCAGTCTTGGGGGGCAGGTCACGCGTCGCGGCGCGCGGATTGCCGGGATGGCCGCGGTCGGCGTCTGGTCGGGCGCGGTCGCCATATTCGCGGCCTACGAGGTCGTGGAGCCGATCCAGGCATTCCTCGACAGGGCCCTGTTCAACAAGCTCGAGGGCGACTCGGGCGTCGAAAGGTTCAGCTGGAACGCGCAGGCCCTGACGAATTTCCGCGACACTTGGGGGCTTGGCGCGGGGCTGGGCAGTGTGCGCGCATCCAGTTGGCCGATTGCGGTTCTGGCCAGCCTCGGGATCGTCGGGGGCGTCTGCTACGCCTTGTTCCTTTTCTCGCTTCTGTTCGGGGCGGGGGCCTGGCGGCGGGACCTGCCGGACATGGTCGTCGCAGACAGCGCACGCGTCGGCTGTATCGCGTTCCTCGTGTCGGCGGTTCTGACAACGGCGACACCGGATCTGGGCCTGACGTTCTATGCCTTCGCCGGCATCGCGGCCGGCCTGTCGCGTGGGCGCATCCTGCAACGCCAAAGTGCGATGACGACCAAACCGGGGGCCGCCGCCTGACACGAACGACGTGAAACGGTCTTTTCCGAATTCCGTGCCAATACCGCCGGTTTTTTCATGTATCGGACGGGGTGTGGACCCGACCGGAGATATTTCGTATTTCCGGACAAGTTTTGCCTTTTTCAAGGGCTAGCCCTTTGGAACCGTGTCGTCCGGGGCCACATGACTGCCGAGCGCCACATCATCGAGGAACCCAAGGGTTGAGCCGAATGACCCATGACGTCAGCGATCAGAGCGGGCCCGCACGCGGGCTCGGCGCGCTTCGGCCCAATGCCGAAGAGCTGTTTGACGGTATCGACCCGAACGAAGTCATCCGCGGTATCTGGCAGGGGCGGTATATCATCCTGCTGTTCGCGTTTCTCGGGGCGGCCCTCGCCGCGATCATCGTATCTCAGATCACGCCGACCTACGCGTCGATGGCGAAGATCCTCCTCGACCCGCGGGAGCGCAGCTTCGTCAGTCAGGATCAGGTCGTTTCGGACCTGCGCCTGAACGATGAGGTCGTCGCCTCCGAAATATCGATCCTCTATTCCAATGTCCTTCTCGGAGAGGTCGCGCGCGAGATCAATGCGTCCCGCCCGGACCTTCTCGAGGAACTCGCGCCCACAACATCCGAACCGTCGCTTCTGTCGCGCATGGCAGGTGCCATCGGTCTTGGCGGCGAGGAGCCCCTGTCCCCCGAGGAGGAGGAACAGGCCTTCACCGACCGGCTGGACGGCCTCGTGTGGATCCTGCGGCAGGCCATCGATGTCTGGCGGGACGGCGATGCCTATATAATCTCGGTCCGGGCCGAGACGGAGAACCCGGTCCTGTCGGCGCTGATCGCGGAGACGGTGGTGTCCAAGTACATCGAGCAGCAGCTCGAGGGACGGCGCCAGACAGCAAATCAGGCCACCGCCCAGATCGAGGAACGCGTCGCCGCCCTGCGCGAACAGGTGCAGGCCGCCGAAGCGGCGGTCGAGGATTACCGCGACGAGACCATTCGGGAGAATGGAAGCAGCATCGAGATCCTTGCCCAGCGGCTTCTGGATCTGAACGCGGAGCTGGTGCAGGCCCGTATCGAACGCGGTGCCGCCGAAGCACGATATTCCGAGATGCAGCGCGCCATGACCGACGGCGGGATCGACGCGTTGTCGACGATGGTGACATCCGAGACGATCAACGACCTGACGAACCGTCGGTTGGAACTGCAGGCTTCGGATGCCGAATGGGCCGAACGGTTCGATGAAACGAACCCGGAGCGTCGCCGCATCCTTGGCCGGATCGCCGAGGTCGATCGTGCCTTGGCCGTCGAAATGGCCCGCGCGCTGGATGCGCAGCGAAACGAATGGCAGGTCGCCGTCGTTCGGGAGCGGACGATGCAGGAGGCCTTGGCCGACGTCGAAGCACGCTATCAGGAGGCGTCGCGCAGCGCGATCGGCTTGCGCCAGCTGGAGCGGGAGACCGAAGCGGTTCGCGACGTCTACAAGGAATTGCTGACCCGCGTCGCCCAGACCCGTACCCAGCAATCCTTTCAGGTGGCAGACGCCCGCGTGATCGAACGCGCGACCGTTCCCGGGTCGCCATCGGCGCCGCGCCCCAAACTGGTGACGATGCTGGGTCTGATCGTGGGTGCGGGCCTCGGCTTTGCGATTGTCCTGCTGCGCCGCCTTACCTCCCGGACGTTCCGGGACCTTGGGGAACTGGAACGCCTGAGCGGACAGCAGGTCGTCTCCGTCATGCCGGAGCAGCGGTGGAAGCGGACGGCACAGGCGCTCAAGGAACTGGGCGCGAACCCGATGGGCGCCACGGCGGAAAGCGTCCGTGCCCTGCGCAACCACCTCAACAGCGGGGCGCAGCGGTCCATGACCCGGTCGGTCAGCCTGCTGTCCCCCATGAGCGGTGACGGCAAGACCACCGCGACCCTTCTGCTGGCCTGTCTGGCCGAAAAGGCCGACGAGATGGTCGTCGTCGTCGATCTGGACCTGCGGCAGGATACCCTGTCCAAGGAATTGGGGCTGGGCCGTCGTCCGGGGGCAAGCGATGTGATGGCGGGCGAGGTGTCGCTTGATCAGGCGATCGTCAGTCTGGACGACTACGGCATCGATATCCTGACGGCCGGGGAAATCGGGGTGACCATCGCGGACGAGTTGCGCGTCGATACCATTCGCACGCTGCTCGATGATCTCAAGGAAACCTATGATCTGGTCCTCGTGAACAGCCCGGCGATGTTGCAGGTGCCGGACGCGACCCTGATCGCCAAGGCCGTCGATCAATGCGTGCTGCTCGTGCGCTACGACAGCACGCCGCGGTCCGCGGTCAAACGCTGTGTCGGGATCCTGCGGGCGCAGCGTGCCCCGCTCGAAGGGCTCGTGATGACCCGTGCCGATGCAGAGGCGATGCAGGACGGCTACCTCTACAGTTATGGCTATGCCTGAGGGTCGCGCGCCACGGGTGGCGATCATTCACTACTGGCTTACGGGCATGCGGGGCGGGGAAAAGGTTCTGGAATCCCTTTGCCGGATGTTTCCGCAGGCCGACATCTTTACCCATGTGGCGGATCCTCCGGCCCTGTCGGACACCCTGCGCAGGCACCGCATCACCGAGACGTTCATCGGCCGACTGCCTGCCGCCAAGCGTCTGTATCAGGCCTATCTGCCACTGATGCCGCGTGCCTTGGAAGGCGTGGACCTGACCGGCTATGACCTTGTGATTTCGTCCGAGGCGGGACCGGCCAAGGGGGTGATCGTACCGCCGGATGCGTTCCACCTGTGCTATTGTCACAGCCCGATGCGCTATCTCTGGGATCAGTATCACGTCTATCGCGATGGCACGGGGCCGGTGCAACGGGCCGCGATGTCGGTCTTTGCCCATGGCCTGCGGCAGTGGGACGTCACCTCTGCTGCGCGGGTCGATGCCTTTGCCGCGAACTCTCATCATGTTGCCGACCGTATCCGCAAGTATTGGCGGCGCGAGGCGTCGGTCGTCCACCCGCCTGTCGCGGTCGAGGATTTCGCCCCGGTCGCGCCCGATCAGGTCGGCAACGGGTATCTGTGGGCCGGAGAGCTTGCGCCCTACAAACGCCCCGACATCGCGATCGAGGCGTTCAACCGTCTTGGCCTGCCGCTGACCGTGATCGGCGGTCCGGAAAAGACCCGCGCCCGATTGGCCGAAACGGCCAGCGACAACATCACCTTTCTCGGCAAAACCTCGTTCGATGTGCTGCGCGATCATCTGGCCCGCTGTCGCGCCTTGATCTTTCCGGGGGAGGAGGATTTCGGCATCGTCCCGGTCGAGGCCATGGCCTCCGGTCGTCCGGTGATTGCCTATGGGCGCGGTGGCGCGCTGGACACGGTGATCGACGGGCAGACGGGATTGTTGTTCCCGGATCAGTCGGTCGATGACCTGATCGCGGCGGTTCGACGGTTCGAGGATGCGCGCCTGCATGAGGTCGAGGCAAGCCGCCTCGTGGCGCATGCCGCCGGCTTCGCCGAAACCGCGTTTCAACGCGGTATCATGGCCGAACTGCCCGAAGGTCTGCGCCATGCCGTCGCCGCGGACGTGCGTGACCGGATCGCGGGGTCGGTGGCGGCGTGAGGCCCGCCGACCCGATCGTTCTGTATCTCTGGCACCTTTCCGGGGTGGCCCCGTCCGATCTGACCGCTTTCGATGCCTGTCTGTCGGCCGAGGAACGAGCACGCGCCGACAGGTTTGTCCGTGCGGCGGATGGGCTGTCCTATCGCGTGGGGCGGGGGCGCATGCGCCAGATCCTTGCGCGGTGGGTTGGTGGCACGCCCGAGGTCCTGCGGTTTCGGACTGGCAGGATGGGCAAACCGTATCTGGAACGCGGCCCGATGTTCAACCTCAGCCATTCCGGCGGCTTGGCCTGCCTCGCCGTTCACCCGGATCGTCGTCTTGGCGTGGATATCGAGATGCCCCGCCCGGTCGAGGAGGGCGTCGCGCGGCGGTTCTTTTCCCCGCGCGAACATGCCGATCTGTCCAGCCTTTCCCCCGATGACTGGCAGGACGCTTTTTTCCGGTGCTGGACCCGGAAGGAGGCCGTGGTCAAGGCCACCGGGATCGGTATGGGCGCAAGGTTGGACGCCTTTGACGTGACGCTTCTGCCATCCGTATGCCCGCAGGTGACCCGCATGGATACGGGCGACACCCCCGCCTGGCAGCTGACCCACCTCGATATTCAGGCGCAGGACGGGCGCCGATGGTCGGGTGCGGTCGCCGTTCCGGACCCGAAGGGCCCCATGCCAGTCGAGATCGCGGAGCAGCCCGAAGACCTTCGGATCACTTGCGCCTGATGGGCCTGTCGATTCCGGCGTCTCGCAGGAAATCGTTCAGCGTCGTCGAGAAGGCATCCATACCGATCCGGGTGCTTTTCGACACGTAGACGCGCGGGATGCTCACCGTCGTCAGCGCCCCGGATACCACCACATCCTCCCATCCGATCGACGGTTTCCAGTTCGCCCCGCTCGGCGTTGCATTCGTGACGACATGCAGAACGGGAAAGGTGACGGGCGCGGGACGATACCGATCGCGTGCCCTCGACATGGCGGAGACGAAGCGTTCCTGCCCTTCCTCCAGGTCCGTGCGCCGTGCATGCCTGATCAGGCGCAGAGCGTGCAAGGCGCGCAGGATACCGGTCCGGTGGAAGATGCCGTAACTGCCCAGCAGGGCAGCGGTCGACAGCTCGCCCCCCCGCCAATCGCGCAGACGCACCTTCAGCATGTGCCTGCGATCCAACCGGCGCAGGGCGCGGTCTTCGTGAATGGCTGCGGCAAATTCCGGCTCCCACACGTCCTTCATGGCAACGGCGACCTTGGCGCCATCTGCCTGAAGCAATCGGGCCGTTTCCAGCGCAAGGTTGCCATGAACGCAGTTGCCATACAGAAGGTAGGGGCCCTCGGGCTGCAGACTCCGCACCTGCGTTTCGTAATGCCTTGCCACGTCGACGAAATCTGCATCTTCGGGCAGCTCCATTTCCGGCATGCGCACGCAGGACACGGGTCGGTCCTGATCCGGCAATGTCGACAGGGCCAGCGCGGTCGCGGCGTTGTTGATCGCGATGAACGGCTGTCCCGTGCCCTCGCGACGCAGGCGCAGAAGGCCGGGGTCGGACGCAGGCGTCGCGGTCTGCCCCCGGCGATCGGCTACGAGGCGGGCGAAATCCTGCAGGACGGGTGTCTCGTACAGTTCCGCCAGATCGATGCTGACGCCCCAACGGTCGCGCAGCCGGCCCAGCAGGCGCAGGACCAACAGGGAATGCCCCCCCATGTCGAAGAAATGCGCGGTTCCCGGCATGTCGGGCGCCTGTAACAGATCGCTCCAGTCCTGCCGAACCTGTGTCAGCGTTTCGCGCGCCGTGGTATCGTCGGGGGCCGACGCGCTGCGCGTTCGTGGCACGCGAAGGACGCTGCGGTTCGGCGCGCCGGTCGATGTCCTTGGCAGGGCTGCCAGAACGCTCAGCCCGGTAACCGTTCCGGGGGGCAAATCCGCCATGATCGCCGCAGGCAAAGATTCCAGCGGAAAGGCCCCGGTGTCCTTCGGGATGACGAAACCGTAGACACCGGCGCCATCGACGACGGCGACCGCCTCCTGAACCTGCGGATGCGCCGACAGGGCGCGTTCTGCTCCGGCCAGTGCCGCATCATGCCTTGCGTCATCGACTCGTGCGGTGCCCCGCACCTTGCCGCTTAGGGGAATGGCGGACAGCGGCGTCTCGGGCGCGTGAAAGGCGGTCGCAAAGCTGGCGACGAAGGTGTCGACGATCGCCTGGGCCGTCTCGGCGGTGAACAATTCCTCGGCGTATTCCAGCGTGATGCGCCAGCCCGTGGGCCGTTCCATCACCGCCATGTCGAGATCATAGAGCGCGCCGGGCGCATGGCTGGGCACCGACTTCATCGCCACGTCGCCATAGGTCCGCGTTTCCATGAAAACGCTTTGCAGGTTGAAGTTGATCGAAATCAGCGGCGTGCGCGACGGATCGCGCGGGGGGTTCAACGCCTCGACCAGTCGGTTGAACGGCAGGCTCTGATGGACCAGCGCGCCTTCGACCACGGGCTTGGCCGAGGCGACATGTTGCGACAGGGTTGCGTCGGGGTCGGCGGCAAAGCGCAGCACCAGATTGTTGATGAAGACGCCGATCAGCGGCTCCAGTTCCTCCTCCAACCGGCCCGCGATCTGGGTTCCGAAAAGGACGTCACGCCCGCCGGTCACCCGGTGCAGCGCGGCGGAGAATACCGCACATCCCAGCGCGAACTTGGACAGGCCCATCGATTGCGCGGTGGCTGACAGGCGGTCGCCGAACCCGTCGGGAAGGTCGGCATTCACATGTGCGACGCGACCATCCTTGCGGGCCGGGCGCGGCATGTCCGATGGGACCTCGAAATAGGCCGCATCGGCAAGCCGTGTCCGCCAGTAAGTCAGATCGTCTTCGATGACGCCGCTGGCGAAATACTCCTGCTGCCACAGCGCATAGTCGCCGTATTGCAGAGCCAGATCATCCTGGTCCTCGCCCGTCAGCGCCGCGCCGAGGTCGCGGCCAAGCACCCTGATCGAGAACCCGTCGAAACAGCTTTGGTGCACGACATAGCACAGGATCGCGCGGTCGCCCGACAGTCGGATCAGCGTGGCGCGGATCAGGCCGGGTTGCGACAGGTCGAACGGGGCGGCGGCCGTCTCGCGCGCGATGGCGTCCACGCGCGCCTCCTGATCGGCCGCGGGAACAGGGCGCAGATCGACGGTGCCCAACTGAAATGGCGCGGTTGCATGAACCCTCTGCACTGGGCCACCATCCGTTTCGGCAAAGGACGTGCGCAGGATCTCGTGCCGCGCGATCACCTTGCGAAAGGCATCCTCCAGATCGGCACTGGCGACGGGGCCGTCCAGTTGCCAGCGCACGGCAACGTTCAGGACGGTCGTGCCGGGCATCGCCTGATCGATGATCCAGCATCGGGTCTGTGACGCGCTCAGCGGGAATTCGGCCAGAATTTCGGGCAGGGGGGCGGATGACGGCGTCATGGTCATGCCGCCCCACCGGTTGCGCGCCGCCGCGCACCATTTCGAAATGCGCTCAGCTTCGGACGGGCCGGCGTCGGCGTATCGCCCCGCGCATCATGGAACGCCGCAAGGGCGCGGATGGAAGGATGTTCGAACAAATGCCGGGCCTCCA
Source organism: Jannaschia sp. 2305UL9-9 (assembly GCF_041403465.1). NCBI lineage: Bacteria > Pseudomonadati > Pseudomonadota > Alphaproteobacteria > Rhodobacterales > Roseobacteraceae > Jannaschia > Jannaschia sp. 2305UL9-9. The sequence continues at coordinate 678,209 of NZ_JBGEHM010000001.1, read as the reverse complement.
ACTCCAGCCCCTCGGCCAATTGGCGCGCAGCCAGTCTGAAGATCGTCAGGCTGTCTGCCCCGAGATCCAGAAGGGTCGCGGTGACATCGCCCATATCGCGGCCCAGAACATCCGCCCAGATCGCCGCAAGGCGGTGTTCGGTGGGCGTTTGCGCCGGTGCGGCTGCCGCGACGGTCAGCGCGGGCGCCTCCGGCTGAGGCAGGGCCTTGCGGTCGAGTTTGCCGTTGGCCGTCTGCGGCAGCGCAGGCAGGCTCACCCACGCCGTCGGGATCATGTAATCGGGCAGATCGGCGGACAGTGCGCGCATCAGGGTCGGGGCGTCGATAGTGTCGCCAACGACATAGCCGACCAACTGCGGGTCGCCGTTCGCCCGCTGTCGCAGATCGACGGCGGCCTGACCGATCGCGGGTTGGGCGCGCAGTGCGGCCTCCACCTCACCCAGATCGATGCGGAACCCGCGCAGTTTGACCTGGCCGTCACGGCGCCCCAACAGCGTGATCCGGCCGTCGGCCAGCCGCCGTGCCATGTCACCCGTCGCATAAAGACGACGCGGCTGTCCGCCCAGCGAAACCTGCCGGAACGCATTTGCGGTCCGATCGGGCTGTCCGGCGTAGCCAAGGGCAAGGCCCGCACCGCCGATGTTCAGTTCGCCGACCACGCCGGGGGCGGTCGGTTGCCCGTTTGCATCCAGAACATGCAGTTCCGTGTGCGCGACCGGGTCGCCCAAGGTGATGGGGGCATCCGGCTCTACCCGCGCGACCGACGACCAGATCGTCGTCTCGGTCGGACCATAGAGGTTCCAGACCTCGGCCCCGTCCTTCGTCAGCCTGTCCGCCAGATCGCGGGCCAGAGGCTCCCCCCCGGTCCAGACACGGAACGGCGCGGCGGGGCCGAACCCCGCCTCGGTCAGGATGGACCACAGGGTCGGCGTGGCCTGCATGACGGTGATGTCGCCCGCCGCAAGGCGCGCGGCCAGTTTGAAACCGTCGACGACATCTTCGGCAGGGGCCACCACAACCGTGCCGCCGGCAAGGACCGGGCCGAACAGTTCGAGGATCGAGATATCGAACATCGCCGTCGTCACGGCCAACAGGCGATCATCGGCAGACAGCCCCGGCGTTCCGATCATAGAGGTCAGAAGGTTGACAAGCGCCCCATGCGGAACCTCGACCCCCTTTGGCGTGCCCGTGGACCCGGAGGTATAGATCACATAGGCCGGATCGCTGGCCGCGACATGAACGTCCTGCGGCGTTCCCGCGACCACCTCTGCTGGCGTCAGGCACGGCAACGTGAACCGGTCCAGATCATTGGCCACGATCAGGCGCGGCTGCGCATCGCTCAGGATCTTTTGCAGCCGGGCGTCCGGTTGACGCGGATCCAGAGGCACGAAAACCGCGCCCGCACGAAGGGTTCCCAACAGGGCCGGGACAAGGTCGACACCACGGGCAAGGTTGATCGCCACCCGGTCGCCACGCGTGACGCCGTGGCGTTGCAGTGCGGCGGCGAACGCGCCGCTGCGATCCCACAGCTGCGCATGGGTCAGGTTGCCATCGCTCGCTTCGATCGCCGTCCCGGTGCCGCGCGCCCTTGCAACATTGCCAAGGCAGGCAGGCAGGGGTGTCAGGTCTGCGCCATCTTTCGCGGGTGTCGTATCGGCGGAAACCATCGGCAGCCGTGCGATGGACGCCTCCGGCGTTGCGGCCATGGCGCGCAACAGACCCTCATAGCTGTGCACCCAGGCCGCGATGGTGGCGGCGTCGAACAGATCGCTTGCGTAATGTGTTTCGATCCGCAGGCCATCCTCGGTCGACACGAGGTTGAAGAACAGATCGAAGGTGACGGCGGCCTTCGCATTCGTTTCGAAGGACGCGGCAAGGGGGGCGGGCCAGCCCAGATCGCCCGGTTCCTCCAGGTTGAATTCCACCTCGGTCAGGGGCAGGCGGTCGAGACGTCGCGGAACCTGTGCGACGTCGAGGATTTCGCCGAATGTCAGGCCATCGTGGTCCAGCGCGGCGAAGACGGCGTCGCGCACGGTTTTCAGGTGATCGGTTACCGGCGCCTCCGGGTTTGCCGTGCTGCGGATCGGCAGGAAATTGACGCAATGGCCGACAAGGTTGCCGGGGGCGGCGGCCTGTTGTGCGGCTGTGGGCACGCCGATCACGATATCGGTCGCACCCGACAGCCGATGAATCAATGTCTGCATCGCCGCAAAGGTGGCCGTGAACAGGGTGCAGCCGTGCTTTGCGCCCACCTTCTTGACGGCGTCGACCACATCACGCGGAATCTCGTGGATCAGGGTCGCGCCGGGCCGATCCGCCTGCAGGTGACGCGGGCGGTCGGTCGGCAGGTCGGGCAGATCGGGCGCATCCGCGAAACGATCCTTCCAGAACGCCGCATGTGACGCGTCGCTTTCTGGGGGGCGTTGTGCGTGGCTGGCAAAGCTGGGTGCGGGCGGCAGGTCGGCCGTATCACCCGAAACTTCGGCCGCATAAAGCGCGGCGAGGTCATCGAGGATCAGGCCGAAGGACCAGCCGTCGAGCACGATATGGTGCGCGGTCACGACAAGGGCATGATGCTCCGCCCCCGTTCTGAACAGACGCAGGCGGATCGGTGCGTCCTGCGTCAGATCGAAAGGCCGGCGCGCATCTTCGGCCAGGATCGCATCCATTTCGTCGGTCGAGACGTCCTCGACCAGCAGATCGACCGGGGCCGCGTCATCGACCGTGAAAGACGCCCCGTCCCGCGCAAAGCGCAGGCGCAGGGCATCACGACGGGCAAGCGTCTGATCGATCGCCCGGCGCAGCGCATCCACATCCAGCGGCCCCTGCAACGTAAGCGTGCCGCTTTCGTTGAACGCGGCCGCAGCGAGGCCGCCCAACTGATGCCTCATCCAGATTTCCCGCTGACTCGCCGTCAGGGGCACCGGGCCGGCCACGGATCTGGTGACGGGGCCAGTGGCCACCTCGGCAAGGATGCCGACCGACAGCAACGTATCGAGCGCCTGCTCGAATGCAGCCACGACCCGGTCGACTTCGGCGGGCCCGTGTTCCGTCGTCAGGAACCAGCAGAAGCCGTCCATCACGTGCACACCCTGCAGACGCATCAGCGGATAGAGCAAGGTCGCCCGTGGATCCGCCTCTGTCAGGTCGACGACCAACCATGAGGAGTAATCCTCGATCACATCCGGCAGGCCGCGGTCGGACAGCGCGGCGCGCATGCGCTTCGCCATGTCGGACAGCAGTTTCGGCGTTTCGACCCAAAGCCGATCACCGTGCTGTGCCATGTGGTCGAGCGTCGCCTCGACACCCGCCAGCACGAGGGGGTGGCGCACGAAGGTGCCCGCAACGAAGGTCGGCATCGCCTCGGGGCGGCTGTCGTCCCCGAACGACCAGCTTCCGCCATCGAGGGCATCCATGTATTTCGCGTCACCGGCAACGACGCCGATGGGAAGACCCCCGCCGACCACCTTGCCATAGATCGCCATGTCACCCTGGAGCCCCCAGACGCCCTGCATCCCTCGGGCGTGGGTGCGAAAGCCTGTGACGACCTCGTCTATGATCAGGGCCGTGTGAACGTCGTCCGTTATCGCCTTGATATCGCGCACGAACTGTTCCGGGCGCGTGGCGGGATAGCGGCTGCGCACCGGTTCGATGACAACGGCGGCAAGGTCGTCGATATTGGCGCTGATATACTCCAGCGCCTCATCGCTGGCAAAGGGCAGGACGACGACATTGCCAAGGGCCCCGCGTGGAATGCCGGGGGCAGACGGCAGGGCCGTCGGCGCGCCCATGCCCGGTTTGACCAGCACCTCGTCATGCTGTCCGTGATAGGACTTGTCGAACAGGACGACCTTTTCCCGCCCCGATGCCGTGCGGGCTGCGCGAACGGCGGCGATGACCGCTTCGGTCCCCGTGTTGCAGAAGCTGACGCGTTCGTGCCCGACGGCCTTGGCGAACTTTTCGGCAAGGGGGCCTGCGCGTTCGGCTTGCGGGCCCAGCGCATAGCCCTTTTCCAACTGAGCCGCCACGGCGTCCGAGACGAAGGACGGCGCATGGCCGAACGCCGTCTGGCCGAACCCGTTGACGAGGTCGACCAGATCGTTGCCGTCCGGGTCATGGATATAGGCGCCCTTCGCGCGCTCCGCGACGATCGGAAAGGCCATCTCCTTCCAGTCGACGTGGAACCCGGCGGCGGTGCGCGGGTCGGCCAGAACGGGACGATACCTGTCGGTATAGGATTTGCTGCTTGGGAACTTGGCCGAATACCTGGCCGCAAGATCCCGTGCAAAGGCCTTCTGCGGATCGGTCAGCTCGGCGGTGGAGATCATCTTGATACGCCGACCCGAGGATGGCTTGGCGGCCGGGGCCGCTGCGGCTTCCGGAACCGTGGTCGGTGCCATCGATGGCGAAACGGCCGGGGCCGGGGGCGGCGTGACGGGTGCGATGGTCTGCGCCGGCGCAGTTGCCTGACCGCCCATCGCCGAAAGTTGCTGCGCGAACATCGCCTGCATCGCGGCCAGCTGCGCCTGTACGACCGCCCCCATGTCGCCGGATGCGACGGGCGTTGAACCCGCCGGGGCCGGGGGCGTCGCCATCGGTGCGGGTTCAGCCGCCGCCACGGCGGTCGGGGCAACCGTCACAGCGGGGGCGGCGGGTCCAGGGGCCGCGGAGGGGTTCTCGCTCAGGATATGGGCGGCGAGGGCCTCGGGCGTGCCGAGGTCCGACGTCAGGCGACGGAAGCCGAACTGCACCTTGAAGGTGCGCCCGATCTCTTGCGTCAACTGCCCTAGGAAGAGGGAGTCGAGGCCGAGTTCGAGGAATGAAACCTCCGCATCCTCGGGCGTCAGCTCCATCCCCGACATCTCGGACACGATGTCCAGAAGTTGCGGAAGGACGGTCGGTTTGGCAGCGGGGGATTCGGTCATGGGGGCACCTGTAATTGCAGGAGAAATCGGGGGGAGCGCCTGGCGGGGGCTGGCATCGATCCAGCACCTCTGCCGCGCAAACGGGTAGGATGGCAGAGAGGTCTTGCGCGCCCCTTCCGGCACACCGGCCGAAAGCGTCACGGGCAGACCCGCCTGCCACATGCGCAGGGTCGTCGTGGCGATCAGATCGGCCGCGCGGTCGGCTTGCGACGGGTCGGGTAGCGACGATTGCGCATCGCGATACTGATCCGTGGACAGGCATTGCGCCGTCAGGGCGGTCAAGGTGCGGCCCGGTCCGATTTCCAGCATCACGGGCGGCGCGCCCCGATCGGCCAGTTCGGACAGGGCAGCCCGGAAATCCACGCAGGCGCGTGCCTGCCGACCCCAATAGGTCGCATCGGTCGCCTGTTCCGCCGACAATTCGCGCCCCGTGACGGTCGAAAGGATCGGCCTGTCGGGTGCCTGCAAGGGGATCTCGCGGGCCAGATCGGTCAGGGATGCGATGACGGGGTCCATCATGCGCGAATGAAACGCATGAGAGGATCGCAGGCGCCGGAACGACACGCCGGCCTGTGTCAGGACGGTTTCGAAGTGATCGAGGGCCGAGGTCGGACCGGCCACCACCTGTTGTTCCGGCCCATTGCGCGCGGCAAGGTCGATATCGCCGGGCATCAGGTCCGCCAGTTCTCCGACCGTCGCGGAAACGGCGGTCATGCCGCCTGCGGCTTGCGCCTGCATCAGGTCACCGCGTCGCGATACGAAGCGGAGGGCATCGGCGAAGGCCATCACACCGGTCAGGACCGCGGCCGCGATTTCCCCGACCGAATGGCCGATATACAGATCCGGCGTCAGGCCGCGCGCGCGCCACATCCGGGCGGTTGCGACCTCTGTCAACAGCAACGCCGGCTGCGCGTTCCGTGTCTGGGCAAGGGTTGCGGCGTCGGCCTCGAAATCGGCGGGATCCTCCAGCAACAGGCGGCGAAGACGCGCTGCCTGCTCGGATGGCAGATGTGCCAATCCGGCGTCCATTTCCCGCCGGAAGGTCGCGTCCGTCCGGTAAGGCACCGCCGCCATTCCCGGATATTGAGCACCTTGCCCGGGCATCAGGCCCACAAGGGGGACGGAACCGTCCGACGCAACCGATGTCTTGCGCATCCGGCGCAGGCCCGCGACCGCCTCGGGCAGGTTGCGCGCCACGACGCCGCCTCGGTAGGACCAGACGCGACGCCCGGTCTGCAACGTGTGGGCCACATCCGGCAGGGGCACATCCTGCCGTTCCAGCCGGTCGGCCAGTTCGTTTGCCATCGCGGTCAGCCCCTCGGGCGTCTTGGCCGAAAGCGGCAGGATCAGGGGCGCATCGGTCGTGGGTGTCACGTCGCGCGCGGGCGCCTCTTCCAGAACCACATGCGCATTGCTGCCGCCGACGCCAAAGGCGCTGACCCCGGCGCGCCGGGGACCGTCGGACTGCCAGTCCGTTAGGGTGGTCGGCACCTCGAACCCGGCCTCACCCAGATCGATACGCGGGTTCAGGGTGCGGTGATGGGCCACCGGCGGGATCTTTGCATGGCGCAGCACAAGCACCGCCTTGATGAAGCCTGCGATGCCCGCAGCCGCATCCAGATGCCCGAGGTTGCCTTTGACGGCCCCCAAAGCGCGTTGCCCGGTGGCAGGACCGAAGGCCTGTTTGAGGCCCGCGATTTCGACCGGATCGCCCAGCGGTGTCGCGGTGCCGTGGCATTCCACATATCCGATGTCGGACGGTGTCAGGCCGGCGTCATGGATGGCTTCGGCAATCGCCTCGGCCTGTCCGGTGACCGACGGGGCGGTGTAGGACATGCCGCGCCCGCCATCGTTCGATTGCCCAAGACCTCGGACGACGGCGTGGATCGTATCGCCATCGGCCAAGGCATCGCTCAGCCGTTTGAGGACGACGATCCCGGCGCCGTCGCCGAAAACCGTGCCGTTCGCCTCGGCGTCGAAGGGGCGGCAGGTGCCATCCAGACTGACCATGCCGCCTTCCTGGGCGAGATAGCCGCGACGCTGCGGGAAGGTGATCGACACGCCGCCCGCCAGCGCGGCACCGATGCGTCCGGCACGCAGTGCCTCGCAGGCTTGGATCACCGCGACGAGGCCCGTCGAACAGGCGGTCGTCACAGACATCGCCGGGCCGGTCAGCCCGAGCTTTTGCGCGGTGCGGGCAGGAATGTCATCGCCGACGTTGCCGGCAAGGTTCGTGTAGTCGATCTGAAACCCTGAGGTGAAACTGTCGACCCCGTCCGCATCCCGCAAAAGGTTGCGCAGCAGGTAGGTGGACATGGAAGATCCCGCAAAGACGCCAACGCGTCCTTCGGCGCGGGTGGGATCGAGGCCTGCATCGTCGAGGGCCTGCTGAGCGAGTTCGAGGAAGATGCGCCCCTGCGGGTCTAGACGCGCGGCTTCTGCGGGCAGCATGCCGAAGAATTTCGGATCGAACTGATCGACGTTGTCGAGGATTGCACGGGCCGGGACGTAATCACTCCGTGCGCGGGTCGCCGCGTCGAAATCATCCTCGATCGTGTCGGCGTCGAAACGGCTGATCGTGCTGCGCCCCTCGGTGATCACGCGCCAGAAATCTTCAAGGGTATCGATGCCGGGCAGGCGTGCGGCCATGCCCACGACGGCAATGTCGTGACGGTCGTCGCGACCGGATGTCTGCTGTGCGGCGGGCTTGGCGGCGCTGCCTGACAGGCGTGCGGCAAGGTCCGACAGGCGCGGCGTGTCGAACATCAACGCAATATCGAACCGCGTTCCAAGCATGGCTTCGATCTTTGCATGTGCCTCGATCAGTTGCAGGGACGTGCCGCCGAGGTCGAAAAAGCTGTCCGAGGGCGCGGGGGCCGGTCCGCCGAGAACGTCCTGCCAGATCGCGGCAATGATGGCCGCGTGATCCGTAGGATTCGTGCGCTTTTCAGGCGTGTTGGCCGGGGCAATTCGCGTGGCCAGGGCGCGGCGATCCACCTTGCCGTTCCGGGTCAGAGGAAAGTCATCGCATAGGACAAGGTCACGCGGAAAGACGTGGGGGTGAATGTCGAGCGTTTCATCCGCCATCAGGTTGGCCCGCAGGTCACTGGCCGTTGCCGTCCCGTCGACAGGGATGACAAACGCCACGAGGCGCGCATGACCGTCACCGGGGGGCAGTTCGACAATTGCATCGGTGATCGCCGGATGGGCACGCAAGGCGGCTTCGATCCCGTCCAGTTCCACCCGGCGCCCCGCGATCTTCGTCTGCCGGTCCATGCGGCCGTGAAAATGGAACACGCCGTCCGGCGTTCGGGATGCGACGTCCCCGGTCAGATAGACCAAACCGTCGCGCCCGGCCCGCGGATCGGGCACGAAGGCGGCATCGCTCAGGTCCGCGCGGTCGTGATAGCCCAAGGCGAGCCCCGAACCCGCAATGGCAAGCTGGCCCTTGGTCCCGACCGATGCCGGCTGTCCCTCGGGCGTCAGGACGAAGGCGTCTTCGCCGCGAAGGGGCCGGCCGATGGGCATGGACCCGGCGGTCAGATCGCCACGGGTGACGATGTGGGCAAGGCTGGCACAGCAGGTTTCGGTGGGGCCGAATTCATTGATGATGGTGATGTCGGGCCAACGGTCCATCAGCGCGCGGGCGCGGGGGATCGACATCGCCTCACCCCCGATGGCCAACATGCGCACCGGGGCAAAGGCCTCGGGCCGGCTGTCTATGATCAGGTGGATCAGCCCGGCATATCCCGGCACCACGGTGACCTGCGCGGACAGGATGACGTCAGCCACGGCCGAGGCCGAAACGGGCGACGCCGTGACGATGGCGACAGACGCGCCACGGAGGATCGGGGTCACGACCTCGGCGATCATGCCGTCGCACGCCAAGGTGGATGCATGAAGGACGATGTCACCGGGGCCCACGGCATGCGCGCCCGGGCCCGTCTCCAATGATGCGGCGGCCCGGTGCGGCAGGATGACACCCTTGGGCGTTCCCGTGCTGCCGGAGGTATAGAGAAGAAAGGCCCGGTCCGATGGGAGTCGCGGCGGCAGGTCGACGAGGGGAGCCTCCGCCCCGTCGGGGGTGAACACGGCGGCTTGCCCCCCGAGGGCGGTGGCAGCGGCTGCGTCGTCCTGCGCGCAGACGATGACATCGACACCCGCGTCGCGTCTTATGAACTCCAGACGTTCTGCGGCGTAATCCGGATCGAGTGGCACGACCACGCCGCCCGCGCCCAGAATGCCGAAAAGACCGATGACGGCATCGGCGGATCGACCGCCGAACAGGCCTATGGCCTGACCGGGCACGACGCCCCCCTCGACCAGACGTGCGGCAAGGTGCCGGGCCTGCGCATGGAGGGTTGCGTAGGTGATCTGCGTTTCGCCGATAATCAGTGCCACGCTTTCGGGACGATCCTCTGCCTGCGCGGCAAGGGACGTGAAAAGATCGCGGTTGGCGATGCGGTCCAACTGGGCCGCAGGCATGTGCGTGGCGATGGGATCGGTCGGGGTCCGAGGATCGCCGGGAACTGATCGGGATGTCGGATTCTGGGGGGCCGTCATCTGGGTACTCGCTTTGACACATACAATCACCACGTCGCACACCGGGGAAATGGGCGTCTTGTGGTGGACGGGCACGATCCTGCACGCCCCGTTCCGATATACCCCGAATCTGGCGATTTTACGCCGTTGTCAGGGTCGCCGGATTGGCGATAACATATAAAAATTGTCTGACCGGATGTCATGGCGGCCCCGCGGCCGACCATTGGACAGCCTAGGTCGCGCGCCGCAGGGCAAAGCCCCAGCTTTCGCTGCGCCCCAGTCCGGGATGTGTCGGAATGACGTGGCCGAGGTCGGCAATCTGCCAGCGGTCCAGAACCTCGTAGCCAAGGGAGGCAAGCGTCTCCTCCCAGGTTGTCCAGCTGCGGATCTGATAGGGGACGCGCAGGGACCCGATACGTTCCAGCGTGTGCACGGTCGGCCCATGCCGCAAGGCAACCTTGTTGAGCAGAATTTGGTCCGGTCTCTCCGGCAGATGCGCAATCAGATCCGCAAGGGAAATGTCGAGATACTGCAACAAACCGGACGCGAGAAGCACATCAGAAGGGGGCAGGGCATCGAGCGTGTCGACAAAGGACAAGTCGGCCGGGACGCTGCCGTCCCCTTGTCTTCGCCGTGCGGCGGCGACGATGCTGGGCATGTCGTAGACGGTCCAGCGCACCTGTGAGAGGTCGAGAAGGTCGGCAAAGGCAATGTACTTCGTGCCCATGTGGCCGCCCGCATCAAGGACGCGGCTGCCCGGTTCGGTCATCCGCGACAGCCAGTGGATGACCGGATAGTCCCATGTTTCCCGTTGGCACATCTGCGGAAAGGACACGTCTGAGACGGCCGGGTCATCGTACCCGCGCGTATCCGTCGGCGGCAGCGCGGCGGCGGCCTCGGCGCGGGTCGGATATGCGCCGACAAAGCGCGGCGAACGGCCAAGTGCCATGCGCAATCGGGTGTTGGCGACGGTGCCTTTGTTGCGAAGCGAAGTCAGCCCGTGCTTCAGAAGTGCCTTCATGTCTGGACCTCGTTCACTGGCGGGACATGGCCACGGCCGATCAACTGGCGCAGTGTTGCACGCGCCAGAACGGCAAGGGCCGCTATGTAGATGCCGGTCGCGAACAGGGCCGACAGGACGGTCTGCAACAGGGGCGGGATCGGCGTGTAGATCGCAAGGGCATGATCCGCCAGAAGCAGCGCCGCGATGGCCACCGCCAACGGGGCCACGATGCCGCGTATGTCGAGGATGAACTCCAGCGGGGTGACCTTTGCGAAGCGGTGGAAGATGTACAGGGTCACGCCCAGCAACAGCAGGGCCCCCACGACCTGGGCCCAGGCAACGGCGTACAGACCGAAGGGCACGGCCAACAGGGTCGTGCCCACGGCAATCACCAGCATGGTCAGGGACAGGCGCGGCAGGATGCGGGACTGTCCGGTCAGGGACAGCAGAGGCTCCGTCGCGATGGCAGAGGTTGTCAGCAGGCGCGAGATGGCGAGCAGCGCGACAAGGGGCACGGCCGGCAACCACTCCGAAGACAGAAGGTCTTCGATCAGGACATCGCTCGTCACGATAAGCCAGACGAACAGGGGCACGCTGATGACCCAGAGCAACCGGATGAAGGACATCAGCTGTGTTTTCATGCGCGCCCCGCCGATGCCCGAGGTCGCGTCGCCATCGCGTGCGTCCTTCAGGACAGCCCAGCTGAGCAGCTGCGCGGGCACGGCGATCACCTCGCCCACCGCGCCGACGAGGCGTTCGGCCACGCGAAAGTACCCCACTTCGGTCGGACCCAATGCGCCACCGATGATGAAGGTGGCGGCATAAAGCTTGATGTTCGCCAACATCCGCGCAGCGAAGAAGTGGCGCGAAAAGACCCAGAGCTCTGTCAGCATCCGGGCCTCGAACCCCAGCGCGGGCCATGTCCGCGTGGCAAGAAAGGACAGCACGAGGTGCGTCGTCTGAAAGCTGAGCCTGCCAAATGCGATCGACAACACGCCCCAGCCCGACAGCAGCGTCGCAAGCGAGACGCACAGACCGACGATTTCGCCGGCGATTTCGCACAGGGCCGACAGGCGCAGTCGCTTCTGCCAGACCATCATGCCCTTCTGTGCCGAAGACAGGGTCGCGATCGCGACCCAGACGCTGAACAACTGGATAAGGATGACGATTTCCGCATCGATTCCCAGCGCCGCGACGACGCCGGATGCCGCAAGCCCGATGGCGCCGAAGACCACGCCACACCCCGCGGCAAGGGTCAGGACCTGTCGCGGAACAGCGGCATCGCCGGCCCAACTCATGATATAGGGGGCCCAGCCGACCTCGGACGCGCGCAAAAGCAGGATCGCGAAGGCGGACACGAGGGCGTAGGTGCCGAACTCCGCAGGGCCCAGCATCCGTGCCGCGACGATGAAGACGAAGAATTGGCAGAACTGCGCGATGACGCGTTCAGCCGCTGTCAAAGCCCCTGCACCGAAAAGCTTCGAAGAGGAACCGGCCGAGGGGGAAGAGAGGGGATTCGCCAAAGTCTCGCTCGATCAGGGTCGGCCCGTGCCAGAGCGTGGCACGGGATGTCCGCAGACGTCTACTGCAAGACTTGGAAAATGCCGATCAAAATCGCCATTGTTTCCGAATCAACGTCAACAAGCACGGATTTTCAGCATTGCCGCCGTAAACAGGCGTTTTGTTGGTTCTGATTTCGAAACACTGAGTTGTTAACGACACGTTAACTTTTTCTGGAAATTTGGCAAGAATCTGTCTTAAAAGTGGCTGCGGTAGAACGGTTTTGTTTTGAACGAGGGAGGGGATGCCCGGCATCCCTTTAGGTAATGTTGTCAAATTTGTCTGCTCAACCAGTTGATACCTATCGGCTGGAATCCACACCCCCTGCAAACCCTGCCGCAAAGCGCCGGCTCAAGCGGCCCGGTGTCATCAAGTCGTTTCTGGATCGTGTCTTCGTCGCGGCGGCCCTTCTGATGCTGCTGCCCCTGATTGCCGTCGTGGTGGTGGCCATCATGGTCACCGACGGCCGGCCCTTCTTTTTCGGTCACGAGCGTGTGGGCCGCGGCGGGCGGACCTTCAAATGCTGGAAATTCAGGACGATGGTCCGCGATGCCGAAGCGCGCCTTCAGGATGTGCTGAGCAAGGACCCGGAAGCCCTGGCCGAGTGGAACGAGACACACAAGCTGTCCAACGACCCCCGGATCCTGCCGTTTGGTCGCCTGCTGCGGAGCAGTTCGATCGATGAGTTGCCGCAACTGTGGAATGTTCTGTGCGGGGACATGTCGCTGGTCGGTCCGCGGCCCGTCACACGGACCGAACTGGTCCGCTACGGCACCGGCGCGACGGCCTACATGGCGGTGCGGCCCGGCCTGACCGGAATATGGCAGATCAGTGGCCGCAGCACCGTCAGCTTCGAAGAGCGCGTCGCGATGGATGTCAATTATGTGGCGACGCGGTCCCTTGCGGGCGACCTTGCCATCATCGCCAAAACCCCCGCCGTGGTATTTAAACGCTCCGGCGCGTGCTAGGAATCAGGTGCGCTCAGTGTCGGGCGTCCTGTTACGGTTGGGTCGAGTGTCATGCATGTCATCGTCGGAATAGCCTCCGCCGGGCGCGGGACGGTCGTGCGTCAGACCCTTTCGCATACCCTGTCACTGCGGGATCGGCCGGATGCGATCTGGGTCTGCCTGCCGGAAGATGACGATGGGCCCGACGGTCCGGCGATCTTCGGACCGGATGTCACGGTCATCAGGGGGCCGCGCGGTTCCTGCCCACAGCGAAACAGCATCATCGAAGCCGTGCCGGATGATACGATCATCCTGTTCCTCGACGATGATTTCCTTCTTGGCGACGGATCGATCACGGCCATCCGGGACCTGTTGTCGACGAACGCAGACATCGCCATGGCAACCGGCAAGGTGCTTGCTGATGGGATCGGCGGGCCCGGACTGAACCACGATGAAGGCACCCTGATTCTCGATCGTGCGGGACAGGCGGGCGGCACGCAGGTCGACCCGGTCTACAACGCCTATGGTTGCAACATGGTCGTGCGGGTCGATACGGCGCGGCGCCACGGCATTCGATTCGATACCGATCTGCCGATGTACGGCTGGCTGGAAGACGTCGATTTTTCCCGGCGGATGGCGAGCCACGGACGCATCGTCAAGTTCGACGGGCTGTTCGGCGTGCATCTCGGCACCAAGAAGGGACGCTCCCGCGGGGTGCCGCTTGGCTATTCGCAGATTGCGAATCCGGTTCACCTGATCCGCAACGGCACGATCACGCGGCGCAAGGCCTATCGCCTGATGACGCGCAACGTCTGCGCGAACCTCGGCAAGATGCTGTGGCCGGAGCCCTGGATAGATCGCAAGGGGCGACTGATGGGCAATTTGACGGCCTTTGCCGACGGGTTGCGCGGGCGCCTGACGCCCACGCGGGTGCGCGACCTGTGATGGCGGATCGCCCCGCGCCCCAGGCCATGCGTATCGTCATCATAAATGATGCCGGCGTCGCCCGTGGCGGCGCGACCGGTCTTGCCCTGTTGTCGGCGCGTCTGCTGCGCGCGAACGGATATGCGGTCACCTACATTTGCGGTGACGGGGGCGACGATGGCGCGTTGGAGGCGGAAGGGGTCGAGGTAATTCCCCTCGGCGGCGCGTCCCTGCGATCGCGCGGACGATTGAAGGTCATGCGACAGGGGCTTTACGATCAAGGCGTCCTTGACCGCGTATCCCGTATCATCGCCGAGACGGACACGCCCCGGACGGTCTATCATCTTCACGGTTGGGCACAGATCCTGTCACCATCGGTCATCGATGCATTGGCTCCGGTTGCGGCGCGGACCTTCATCCATGCGCACGACTTTTTCCTGGCCTGTCCGAACGGCGCATATTTCGACTTTGGCAGCGGCACGCCCTGCGCACGGACGCCATTGTCGGCCGCCTGTCTTGCGACGGCTTGCGACAAACGGTCCTTTGCCCAGAAGGCGTGGCGTGCCGCCCGGCAGGTCAGGGTCCGGCGCGTGTTGGGCGGTGGGCGAAACTGGGCCGGTATCCTGCAACTGCATGAGGGGATGACCGACGGTCTGGTGCGCGGGGGTGTGCCGGCGCAGTTGCTACGGACGGTGCGCAACCCGGCGACCGCGCTTCTGTCGGAACGGATCGAGGCAGAGCGCAACCAACGGTTCGTCTTTCTTGGCCGCACAGAGCCGGGTAAGGGCGTCGGACGTCTGTGCAAGGCGGCGCGGGCGGCGGGGGTGCCGCTGCGCATCGTCGGGTCGGTCGATGAACGTCCCGATCTCGTGCGCGACTACCCCGAGGTCGATTTTACAGGCTGGGTCGGCAAGGCCGACATGGCGCGCGTGCTGCGGGATTGCCGCGCACTGGTGATGCCATCCCGCTTTACGGAACCCTTCGGCCTCGTGGCACCCGAGGCAAGCCTGAGCGGCCTGCCGGTCGCGATCTCCTCCGTGGCGCTGCTGGCACGGGACATCAGCGATGCGGGGCTGGGCGTGTCGATCGATGTCGGCTCTACCGATGCCCTCGCTGCCGACCTGCGTCGGTTCGCGGCCCGTCCGAACGACGAGATCAGGGCCATGAGCATGGCGGGCTTTTCCGGTCGCAACAGTGTCGCGCAAACGCCCGACGCGTGGATCGATCAACTGCTGGGCCTGTATCACGCGGCCCTGGTATCGGCGGAATGAGGAAAGTGGGGCAGATGACCGAGAAAGACCGCTTTGCCGCCGTCGACGGATTGCGGATGGTCGCGATCCTGTGGGTCGCGATCTATCACTATGCCGTTTTCTGGACGCCCGCCGGAAAGGGCGACAACCTGATCCCCTATGGCGATGCCTTGGCCTGGATTCCGCTTGCTGCGGTCGGCGGTCTGGGTGTGTCCCTGTTCTTCATCATATCCGGGTTCGTCATCACGCTCAGCCTCGATCGCTGCGAAAACCTGCGCAGCTTCGCAGCCTTGCGCGTGCTGCGTCTCTGGCCGACGCTGTTCGTCTGTGCGACCCTGACTTTCGTGGTGACATCGCTGTTCGGCCCGGCGGAGCTGTCGCGCGATTGGGTCGAATACCTGATCAGCCTCACGTTCGTTCCGCCCCTGCATGCGGGCAAGATCATCGGCCTGTCAGACCTGCAGTGGTTGGACGGGGCCTACTGGTCCCTGTGGGTCGAGGTGCGGTTCTATGCGATCGCCGCTGTCCTTCATTTCGGGCTGCGCCGCCATTTTCTCGTGGGCTGGGCGTGTTTTGCGGGCGCGACGGCCATGCTGCACCTGTTCTTGCTTCCCGAAGGACACGCCGTATTGCGTCTGCTTTTCAGTCAGTATCAGCCGTTCTTCACGATGGGTATCGCCCTGGCTGCGGTGCGGGCCAACGGGGCCGGTCCCTTGCCCGTGGCACTGTTCGCGGCCGGGTTTCTGCAGGCGTTCGCCTATGCCGCCCCCTCGGCGGACGTTCTTGTCGGGCTGTCGCTTGTCTGTCTTGGCGCGCCTCTCGTCATCCTGTCTAGGCGGCGGATACCGGTGCTGTCTGCGACGCCCGTGGCGCGGGCGGGGCGGGCTTCCTACGCCTACTACCTGTTGCATCAGAATATCGGTCTGGCGTTGCTATTCGTGCTGGCCCCCGCTGATCCGGTGCTTGCGATCGGTGTCATGCTGACGACGCAGATTGCGATCCTCGCGTTTTCGGTCTGGTATACCGAAGTGATCGAGATGCCGCTGCTCCGACGATTGCGCGGCCGCGTTCGGCGACCGGATCATCGACCCGTGGCGGCATAGGGCGTCAGTCCGTCGTCCCGGCCTCTTCCGGGCTTGCGGTAACGGTCTCGAACCAGTCGAGGGCCATGTCGGCCCAACCCGCGGGCACGCCATGCCCCCCGGGGAACAGCGCGAATTCCAGGGCCGACCCCGGCTGGCATTCCCAGTATCGGCGCATGAACTGGTCCGTGCTGGCATATCCATCCGGATCGGGCCGCGCGCATCCGTTTGCCGCGCGCCAGATGCCCAGACCTTCGAAGATGTCACCTTGCAGCCATTGACCGGACTGAAGCGGTCGGCCTTCGAGCGGAACCGTCGAGTCGCGAAACCCGTGCGTATGCAACAGCTTGACCGGGCCCGCACAGTCGCTTGGATGCGGACGCCAGAACCCGCCCGAGATTGGCGCATAGGCCGCGAAAGCGTCCGGCGTTTCGCAGGCCAGGTAGTTGACCATGAAGCCACCGGCGGAAAACCCGGCCAGCAGAACCGCGTCCGGGTCGATTCCGTAACGCGCCTGCGCATCCGATATGACCTCGGCGAAAAAGGCGCCTTCATCGCGGCGCTGTTCGCGCTGCGCGTCGGGCAGAAAGGACCAGATGCCCCCGCGGCGTCCGGGTCGCCAAGGCAGGCCATCGGGCGCGATGACGGCATAGCCCCGGTCGGTGATCGCGTCGATCGTGCCCGTCATGCTAAGCGTTCCGCGACCGGTCCCGCCCGCGCCATGCAGGAACAGAACCGCAGGCAGATCCTGTCCCGGCACGTCGGGCAGGGCAATACGATAGCTGCCCATCGGCGTTTCACAGGCATCATCGTCGCGCCCGCAGGTCTGTGCCTGCGCCGAAAAGGGCAGGGTCACAAGACAGGCAACGATGACAGCGACCACCCCCTTCATGGTTGCACCACCGGCAGGCCACGCGCGACCCATCCCGGCCCGGCAGAGGAGCCGAGCATTCCTTCGGGGACATCGATGATACGTTCGAAGCCCGCCTGTCCCAGCCGTGCGCTCATCCGATCGGAACGCACGCCACGCGCACAGATCAGGGCAATGGGTCGGTCCCGCTCACCTTCCACAAGGGTGGCGAGGGCGTCGACGAAATCGTCGCGCCGCATGTCGAGGGGGTAGGCCCCTTCCGCGATGCCGGTCGCGGCCCATTCATCGGGGCGGCGGATGTCGATCATGGTCAATTCACCCGTCCGGATCGCGTCCAGTGCTGCGTCAGGCGAAATCTCTGCCCCGTCGAACCGGTCCCGTCGCCCGAAAACCGCGCCTGCACTGATGGCGGCAATCGCGGCTGCCGCGCCGGTCAGCAGGATACGCCGGGACGGTCTGGCAGGCAGGGAAAGGTCTGTCATCGGCATTTCTCCGGCAGAGATCTGCCTTCGGCTTAAGGGGCGGCGCGGATCCGACCAAGTCACGATCGGGTGAGATGTCGACCGTCACGGCGCGCTTAACCAAATCTTCAAACCCATGGTTCAGTTTGCGAGGAGCACAAACGACGCCATGCGGAATCGATGGCGCCGCACGCCACTATCTGACGGAGCACTGCATGGGTTTGCCCCAACGCGACACCCATGACGATTGCACCGCGCCAACCGTGACGCATCAGGTCGAGGTTGCGCAGGGTGCCATGCATGTGTCCGACGACCCCCGGCTGGAGCTGGTCGCAACGCTCGGCTCGTGCATCTCCGTCTGCCTGTTCGACCGCGCCGGTGGATGGGGCGGCATGAACCACATCTACAAGAACGTGACCGCCGGCCCGATGGGGCAGGCGGGTGTCATCGCGGATGTCGAAACGCTGGTGAACGGGTTGATGCGGCAGGGCGTATTGCGGTCCGAACTGGCCGCGCGCGTCACCGGCGGCGCGCAGGTGCTGTTGCGCGGGAAACGCCATGGTGACGCGATTGCCACGGCCTGTCTCGACTATCTGGATCGGGAGGGGATCCCCGTTCTGGGGGTCAGCGTCGGGGGCAACCGCGCGCGTCGCATCCGGTTCCACCCCACAAGCGGCCGCCTTGTGGTCGGAATACTTGAAAACACGCGCGTGACCGGCACACCCGCGCCGGAGACGAAGGGAAATGCGCCGGAGTTGTTCTGAGGATTGATTTTGGCCTTGGCTGAAGCCGGAAGGGGTGCGGGTCGATCCAACGACGATAGCCAAGCATTCACCGGGCATACGCACCGGGAACACGGCTTGCCCGCGGGGTCACCCCTTGCGCATCTTTCGTCGAGGCCGTGTTATGTCGAAAACCTTGAAAACACGCAAAGGTCTCGCATGCCCATCCGCAACCGTTTTGCCGAACGCCACGCCGAAATCACGGCCTGGCGTCAGGACTTTCATCGCCATCCGGAGCTTTTGTACGACACGCACCGCACGTCCGGCGTGGTTGCGGACAAGCTGCGCGCGTTCGGCTGCGATGAGGTGGTCGAGGGGATCGGTCGCACCGGTGTGGTCGGATTGATCCACGGCCAGGGCGGCGCAGGCGGCAGGACCATCGGCCTGCGCGCCGATATGGATGCCCTGCCAATACAGGAGGCGACCGGCGCCGAACATGCGTCGACCGTCGACGGAAAGATGCACGCATGTGGGCACGACGGTCATACGGCCATGCTGCTCGGGGCGGCCGAATACCTGTGTGAAACGCGGCGTTTCACCGGAACCGTCGCCGTGATCTTTCAACCGGCGGAGGAGGGCGGCGCGGGCGCGCAGGCCATGGTCGAGGACGGTTTGTTCGACAGGTTCGGCATTTCCGAGGTCTATGGCCTGCACAATTCGCCGCTTTTGGACTTCGGGCAATTCGCGTTGCGCGAAGGGGCGTTCTATGCGGCGGTCGACAGTTTCCGCATCGATGTCACGGGACGGGGCGGCCACGCCGCGCGCCCGCACAGGACGATCGACACCACGCTGGTCGGTTCGGCCATCGTCATGGCATTGCAGAGCATCGTGTCGCGCAACACCGATCCGCAGCAGCCGCTGGTCGTATCGGTTACATCATTCCAGACGGAATCCGACGCCTTCAACGTCATCCCCGAAACCGCGCGCCTGCGGGGCACCGTGCGGAGTTTCGACATGGGCGTGCGGGAAGAGACGATTGTGCGGATCAAGGACATCGTGCGCCTGACCGCCGAAAGTTATGGCGCCGAAGCCACGTTCGAAATGGCCGAAGTGCCCTATCCGGTCATGTCCAATCACGCGGAGAACGCGGCTTTCTGTGCCGACGTCGCGGATTCCGTGGCCGGCACCTGTGATCGCGCCGCGCCGCGCACCACGGGGGGGGAGGATTTCGCCTACATGCTGCAGGCCTGTCCGGGCGCGTACATTCAGCTTGGCATCGGCGAGGGGCCGGGGTTGCACCACCCCGAGTACGACTTCAACGATGAGATCATACCGCTCGGCTGTTCCTACTGGGTCGCCCTGGCCGAACAGAGGCTGGCAAGCTGATCCCACACCGGCAGTCCGGTCAGGGGGGCGACCGTCGAAGATCGGCCCCCTGACCGGAACAGTTGCGTCAGGGTGCGGTGCGGTTGCTCCAGGTCTGGCTGGCGGCCAGGTCGTCCGAGCAAGCCTGCAGGGACAGCTCTTTTATCTGGTTGGTGTCGCTGCGACCGAAACGCGTGTCGTCACCGACGGTGACGCACAGGTCAGCCGCCGAGGCGGGCACGATCGTGCCTTCGCCCGAGAACACGAACGTCTGCTCGGCGCTTTCGTCACAGGCGGCCAGACCGATCGCGGCCCCTTCCTGCAGCGCGGCAACCTCGGCGCAGACATCGAAGGACGGCATGTAGAGGGTGCCGTCGGCAAACCTTTCGGAGTCGAACCCCTGATCCACGAAGATCTCGCCCGAGGGGCTGTAGCATGTATGCGCCTGAAGCCCGTCGGCGGGGTCGGCCTGCGACCCTTGGCCGCCAGAAATATCCACGCAATAGCCGTCCTGAATATTGTCGAGCATGTCGACGAGGTTGATTTCGACGGTATCGGCATGGGCCGTTCCGGCGACCATCAGGGCGACGAAGGCGGAAGAGGCGAATGCGGTCTTGGTCATGCGTGTTTTCCTGTGCTGATCGGTTTGCGGCGACAAGTGCCCCTCAACGGCAGAATTGGCCAGTCTGTTCCCGTCCATCATTCGTGACCGTGCGGGTCTCGAAGTCGTAGCACCCTTCCGTTTCCGACGGCGCATAGCGGATGTAGTAGGCTTCGCCCTCGTAGGTGTAATCCATGCTCCGGCGTCCGGCGGCGTCCTGCGAAAACGTCAGATTCTCGACGCCACCCTGCGGCGGGCGACCGGGCGCCGCGCCACCACCATCGGCGGCCATCAGCGGTGAGACGCGGGGCAGGGCGTCGAAATCAGCCACGACGCCCATCAGGCACTGGACGATATAGGGCGCTTCGACGGAGCTGTGATAGCGATAGCCGAAGATGGCGTCCGGTTGTCCATTGCAGATGTCCAACGTGCCCGGCCCGATCTCGGACCCATCCGGGTTAAGGGCACCGTAGATCGGAAATCCGTCGAAGGCCCAGCCGATGATCGGGCTGCTGTCGGCATTTTCCATCTGCGCGATCATGCAGGTCGGCTCGGCGTGATAGTGATAGTCATCGCCCCGCCCGGCATGCCCGCCGCAGACGTCCAGTTGTCCGGTCTGCACGGTGTCGTGCTGGGCCTGATGATGGGCAAGATCGGCTTGGCTCATCTCACCGCCCCCCGTGTAGTCGTAGATCGGCACGCCATTCACGGCAACGCCAAGCGCGGCATCCCGCGTCAGTGGAATGTCCCCCATCCGCGGCGCAAGGATGACCGGGGCGGCATAGTCGCCCGGCACCGGCACCTGTTCGTTCGTGCCCGTGATGCCGGTCATCATTTCATAATCGGGATAGGTGTCCGACCGGATGATGGCGTGGGTGTCCGTGCAGGTCACGGCGACACGGTCGTCGAACCCGGCGGCAGAGACGGAATCAGCAACCGCCGTGCAATGATCCTCATGCGCGGCGGCTAAAAAGGGCACGCAGGCCGCCAGCAGGGTTGCGGTCGAAAGGCGGGGAAAGCGCATCATTCGGTGCCCCTCGTTCAGCGGCGGCTTCATTCGACGGTGACGCGGCAGAGGATGGAGTTGCTCTGTTCCAGATCGGGGCCACAGATGAAAGCGGCCTCCGGTGCCCATGTCACCCCGTCATAGCCACCCTTCGGGTCCACATCGGCGGCGGGAAAGACGCTTGCCGATGGCCAGTCGGAGGCATCGAAATCCGCCTCGTCCCAACCGTCAGGCTGGTCCGAGATCTCGAACCCGCAGGCGCCTTGGCTTGCTACCGGGTCGCTCTCGCTTTCGCAGGTCTTGTCGATCGGGGCCGTATGGATGACGAGGCATTGCCAGTCCGCATTGGTGACGGCCACCGTCGGCCCCGTCCGCGTCCGTGATCTGTGCAATGATGCCGCCATCCCCCATCTGCTGGCGCCGCGTTCCGATGTATTCGAGACCCGTGTCGTTTTCGATGAAGTCGCGGGCGAACAGACCGATGGTAAAGGGACGCTCTGCTTCGAAGGTGAAACTCTCGGCGTTGAAGGACCGTTCCGTGGTGATTGACACGCTGTCTTCGGCAACAAGTTGCCCGTCGATACGCATGTCGAACCAGTTGTCCGCCCAGACATCGGCGCTGAACGTTTCAGCGGCCAGCAGGGTCGGTAACAGGGCCAGCAGGGCCGTGGCGGAGAGCAGACGGGGCATGGATGAGTCCTTTTGGGCGGCGTCTCAAGGGATCCGGGGGCGCTTGCAAGTGACTGCATGGTTTCGAAAGCGGCAATCCGCGCAGCTCCGCCAGATCGGTGTCGGCACGAGAATAGAGCACATCCGGGGCAAAAACACGTGGTCTCATGCGGGTGGTGTCGGGGCGGCAGTTTAAGTCGACTGTCGTTTGCCACCCGAACCGAGCACGACAACCGATCGGTCGTGGCGACCCGAGCCTTCCGAGGCTGGCCGCAGAGGGGGCGCTTGCCCTGTGGGTTAGCAAGGCACGTATGGCGCGAGGTACTGTTTTGGCGTATTTTTCGACCCCAAAAAAATTCAAGGGGCAAGCCCTGCAGTCACGTATCGGGCTTGTGCGGCGGCTTGCGAGCCTGACCAACAGCGCGTCATCGATATAAGACGTAGGGATGATCGAAGGAGTATGTGGCGGAGAGACAGTCCTCCTTTATTTTATCGTAAATAACTAAAAAATAATAACTTTAAATCTTAAATTGCCAGTCATACCACAATTTATACCTCACGTTGGGCGGTCTCTATCAATCCTCTTCCTCATCGAGTGGAAAGATGTCGTGAACTTCCATGATGCGATACGCGCGTGGACTGCCGTTCACCATTTGCACATCCACATCCACGACGAAGCCAAGTTCATAGGGGTTCAGCTTATCATCGGACCAAGCGCCTTTGATTTTCTGCCCTGTCAGGTCCGAGGCATAGATCAACCGCCGTGGCTTCGGACTTATTGCCTCGATAACGCCCTTCTCGCCGCTCGATCTGTCCGGGACCGCTTCTGAAATGTTGGTTTGATAGAGGCGCATCAGGAGGCCGTTTTGCCTGTCTGCATCGCCGTCGCGGATTTCCCGCATCTGGGCGGCGGCGTTGTCTATCACCTTCTCTGCGTCTTTAGCTTTCCAGACCACCTTGGCGGCTACGCGCTTTTCCTCGGTCTCAGACAAGTAATACATGGCGAAGACTTCCGCTTCGCCCTTGCTATCACCGACGACCGTCGCTGCCATGCGTGTCATGTTTTCGAGTTCTTTGGCTGTCGTATCTTCTAGTCGGCCGCGGGGCTGTGCGAGTGCTCCCATTTTCGAGCCAAGCAGTTCGATGAACTGGCTGAATACCAGGACATTGTTCATGCCTTGGAACAGAGGCGCCATCGCGCCGACGAGCTCGATTACAATCGAGCCTTCCGTCACGCGCTGGACAAGTAGATCGGCCTCGTGCTCCTGCGCCTTGGGATGCTCCTTGCGGATAAACTTCTCGTACTCCGCACCCAAGGCCATCATCCCGAATGTCAGGTGCTCAAGTGACAGGGGTGTCTCGCGGTCGATCCGCAGAACGATCGAGTCTTGTTTGACGGAATGACCAATCATCGCGCGCTCTGCCGTCGCCAAGCAAGCACTGCTCCCGAAATATCCGATTCTGGGAGTTCTCCGGCCCAGCGATCCCAAAAATCGATGGTCGCGCTGTTGGGCTTGTATCGGGGCTCGCCCACGCGCACTCGTGTCGGCAGAAGACTCGCATCGCCAACGACCAGCGCCTCACCGACATCGAGGACGGGTAGCAAATCTCCGAAACCACCAAGGCTATCGGGCAGAAGCCTCCTGATCACAGATTGATCATCTCCGTTGGTCAACCGCATCGCTATGACATTGTTGCATTGGCTTAACACAGTGCGATTGACCTCAGACGGGCGTTGACTGATGACGACAAGCCCCACACCGTATTTCCGCCCTTCCTTGGCGATCCTTTCGAAGATGCCAACAGAAATATCATCGACACCATCGCCGCTCGATCTCTCAGGAATATAAAGATGCGCCTCGTCACAGAAAAGCGCGATTGGATGCCGCTTTTCGACCGCTGTCCACTGCGTAATATTGAAGACTAACCTTGCCATAAGGCTGACCATAAGCGGTAGAATATCTGATGGAACTTCGGAGAAATCGATTATTTTGATTCCGCCCTTTCTGTCACTTTGGTCCCCGCGGCTCGCCGTCAACATATGGGCCAACTTCGGCAGCCATTCCATATCCATACATTCTGTGTGGGGCTGAAAGAGAAAGCCGAGCCGACGATCCAAGTGCTTTGCCTCAAAACGAGCAATGAGGCGGCTAAGTTTACCGTTGAAATCTCCTGCTTTGTCGGTGTTCGCCTTTGCGCCCGGCACGCGTTCGGTATCTAGATGGCGTAGCTTGTCGAGTATGGCTTGAAGAGGAAACGGCACCGGACTATCGACGGTGAAGTTGGCCAATACCTCTGTATGGTCTCCGTCCTCCAGATACTTTCGCTTTGCGTCAGTGATGCTATTCGCCATGACCATCGCCTGATTAGGCGCGTTCTGGTCAGATCGATCCACGAACAGCGACACCATTGCTTCGTAGCCAAGAAGCCAATAGGGCAAGTACAGGACTCCTTTGTCGAGTCCTTGATCCTGATCTAGATCACCAGGGCCTGCCACGCGTAGATGGCGGAACTCTTCGCTGTCTAATGTGCTGTACTCTCCGTGAATATCAAACAGAATAGCGTTGGCCTGATCCAGAGCAGCAACTTGATCGAGCATCCGGGCGGTAGTGTACGATTTTCCCGAACCGGTACTACCTACTACTACTGCATGACGCTGGAACAGCCTGTTTCCGTTGAGAAATGCCGTAGCGTTTTCATCGAGAGTATATTGCCCAAGTTCCAGCTGGGGCCCATCGCCTGTTACGTTTGATATCACTTGCATAAAGTTGGTAAGGCGTTCACCTTCCAAAGCGAAGCAATTGGCATCTATCTCCGGCACAGTTTCTAAGGTCCGTCGAAAGATATTCTTCAGTAAACCTTGCTTGTCGATGAGCGTCCCGATCAGTGAGACACGAACCAAATTATTCTCCGGCAGTTCAATAATCTCATCTGTCGCTGTGTCGTTTTCGTCCGGTGTCACATCGAGTGCTTTACGCGTAATTCTTGACACAACACCGATCAAATGTTGCCCGGCTTTGCTGCTTTGTAAAGCAACTAGCCTGTTAACCTGAACGCGCTTAAGCCGTTCGAGTTCGTCCACTCTTACGACGACAACCGCCGTATCAACCGCGATGATCTTCCCCAGCGACTCGCTGTCATCATAGTCAAAAATCGACATTCAATTCCTCACAAAACCAATTCATTGAATTTTCCGAACTCCCATAGATCAGGTTTGGCAATGGTCACGCCGTCTGGATGCTCAGGCGAGAATACGCGCGTGCCTTCGTCTGCCATCTCGAGTCCGAGATAGTTTTGACCTGCATTACGTGAGAGAAATGTCTTGGCTTCATCCGTAAGGGTTCGTGCCAGAACCACTACAGGGACATTCTGTTGCCCGCACATTTCTTCGATCTTCGGCTGGATATGGCGATCCCGAAAACCGTACCCAACACATAGAAAGGATGCAGCACGGCTCAGAGCGTGGTCTGCGCCTTGAATTGCAGACCGAAATGGTTCGTCATGTGTTCGTTCATATTTACTGACGCCGGGAGTTACGATGAGAGGATCGAGGGCATCTGGCAGTGTCTCGGGAATTGGCAGCGATACGACACGACCTTGTGCGTCTGCAAACCAATCAAGCGAGCCGTGAACTTTCCAAATTCGGACGGTACGTCCAGGATGCGATCCCTTGTGGATTGATATCCGATCACCGCCCTCGCGGCGTCGAATGATTCCAGGTTCGAAGCCGGTGGCATGAAAGCAACCCGCCAGGTCAGCAGCATATTCCGCAACGCGATCGTAATTCGGTGTGACAATGTTCGCGACCATTTGATTGCTTCGGAACATCCCGCGAATCAGTTCGGACAAATGAAAATGCTCTTCGCCGTTGCTAGCCCGTGCCATCAGTGCGAGGTCGTCTGACGCAATCGCCTGCCATGTTAATCTGACGATCTTGGAAACGAGACTGGAAGGTGCAGCCGTTTTAAGAAGAGTTTCTTCAAGCCCATCACCCTGCGCGAGCGCAGTTCTAATAAGTAACCATGCGTCGGCCTCTTCGCCATCATTAGCGTCAACATTGTCTCTCAGGTATTGCGCCAAGTCGCCCATGCCTCGGAGGCCGTGAACGATTGATGCGCCGCTGCCCAGCACAAGAACAGGGTGATGCTGGAAGCAGGTCTGAGCTGCGACTGCGATCTTTTCTAGGATTTTGTTTTCGTCGCTCATTGCGAGGCTTCACTGTCCCGATTGCTCATGCGTTCGCTTTCTTTCTACGTCTGCCCTTCTTGGCGCTGTTGGACTTGTCCAGCGGGGCGACGGCCGCATCGAATAGCCCGAACAGGTGCTCGACGCGCTCGCGCTCGAAGCGGAAGCCTGAGCGGCGGTAGAGGCGGTCTACGGCCTTGTCCAAGTTCTCATGGGCCTTGCGGAGCAGCGGCGGCATGTTGTCGGCGTCGTAGAGGACTTCGAGCGTGTCATCCGGAAAGCTGGCGCGTGCATCCAGAACGGCTTGTGCCAGGCCTTCGATCTTCTTGGCTTTGGCGTCGGTCAGGTCCGGCCAAGGGAAAGCGTTGTAGACGGCGGGTGCGTAGCGGTAGTCGCTCTTCATCCGTCCTGCCACCGTCCGCATCCACCCCATGTGCATCGCAGAGGTGAGGAGGCCAAAATATAGCAGCGGCGCACCCACGATGATCCGAAGCTGGTTCGAGGCGATGACCTCCGGCGGTAAAATCGCCATCGGGATGTATTCGCGGGTTTCCGACGAAACCTCTGGCACGCCCAGATAGGCTTCGTCAGGCTGCCGATCCTGGGTGAACAGTGTTGGATATTTGGCAAACGCCTTGACGCTTGGCGTCGGACTTTCAAGGCGACCTTCGCGCACGCGGTCCAAGCGTTCCTGAACCGCCGGCGAGTTGCGGATTTCGGTCGGACTGGCGTCCTTGAGCCATAAGCACCAGCGCCAATCGCCAGAGATCAGCTCGTCTCCGCCGACATAGGGCCGCAACCATTTCGCGGCGTGGGGCTCGCGGGCCAGCAACTCGTCGCGGTTCTCCTTGTCGAGGATCAGATTGCTCAGAAGCGGAAAGTAACCGCCGCCCGGCTTGCGCCGCCGCGCTCCATCGGTCGGCTGACTGCCCTTGTGCATCTTGAGCCGCCCCTTCGGCGGCTGGGAGCGCGCGGGAACGGCATATTGTGGTCCCTCGATCAGATAGCCGTTGATGCGTGCGACAGGCGAGGCATGGGGATCACCGCGCACGTGGTCATATTCGTAAATCGTGCACTTGCGTGTCTCGTCCCGCGTCATGCCGACGATGACACAATGCACGGCGGCCGTCCCACGCGCTTCCGAGTTCCACTGGAAAGTGCGGTGGGTGAAGTGGATCGTCAGCCCCTGCGCGAACATCCAAGGCCATAGAATGCCGCATTGTTCGCCCTGGGTGATCGAGTTGGTCGACACGAGAGCCATGTCGATCTTGGGGTTCGCCGCCGAATACTCGGCAGCCTTCCGAAACCAGCACGTCACATAGTCGAGCCGGTTCACTTGCCCCTTCTTTCCCCAAACCCGCGCCATGTCGGCCTGCTGCTCCGCGGTGCGCCACTGATGACCACGAAAGGGCGGGTTGCCGAACAGGTAGGAGCACTCGGACGGGACTAGAACCTCGGCCCAATCAACTTCGAGCGCGTTTCCAACAGCGATATGCGGGGCGGTTTTCAGAGGGATGCGGGAGTAGTAGGGGCCGAACTCAAGGCTGAGCCTGTTGTTCATGATGTGATCCATCATCCACAGCGCCGTCTCCGCGATCCGCGCAGCAAACTCGCCGATCTCGATGCCGTAAAACTGGTCCACGTTGATCCGGGACAGGTTTGATACGTCGAGCGGCGCGCTGAACTCGCCCATCGCGTTGCGCTCGTAGTCGATCAGCTCGCGCACGACCTCGATTTCCAGAAGCCGCAGCTCCCGGTAAGCGATGATGAGGAAGTTGCCGCAGCCGCAAGCCGGGTCGAAAAAGGTCATCTCGCCTAAGCGGTCGCGGAACCGTTCAAGGTCTCGCTTCCGTGCCGTGGTCTTCTTTCGGGCCTTCATTCGCTCGAACTCTTCCCACAAAGCATCGAGGAAAAGCGGCTGGATCGTCTTCAGGATGTTGGTTTCGTTCGTGTAGTGCGCGCCCAATTCGCGGCGCTCGCCCTTGTTCATCACGGATTGGAACAGGCTGCCGAAGATCGCTGGCGAAATGTCGGACCAGTCGAAGCGGCAGGCATCCAGCAGCTTCTCACGCATCTCGGAGTTGAAGGACGGCAGGCGTAGAGTTTCCTTGAAAAGCGCGCCATTGACGTAGGGAAATGCGTCCAGGTCTTCGTCCAGCGTTTTCGGTCGTTGGCTTCCTTCTGGCGTGTCCAAGGTTTGAAAAAGCTGGGCGATCCATCCGCCGAGGTCGGAACCATCGACGTTCGTTCGACGCTCGACCAGATCCTCGAAAATGCCCCGTGGTTCGAAAATTCCAGTGTCATCTGCAAACAGGCAAAAGACGATCCGAACGAGGAAGCGTTCGAGGTCATGGCCGGTGTAGCCCGATTGCTCCAAGGCGTCGTGCAACGCGCCGACCAACTCTGCCGCTTCGATGTTGACCGGGTCTTGGTCCTTGAAAGTCTTTTTTTCCACCCCGGTGATGAAGCCGAATTTGTGCGTGTGCTTCGCGAAGTCTTCCAGAGGGAATTTCAGCTCGGCGTCGTCGGGATCGTCCGCTTCGAGGTCGTAGAGTTCGAACGTCTGGAAGTCGCTGGTCAGGACGTAGCGGGGAAGATCGTCGTCCTTCAGGCTGGGAAAGTAGTCGAGTGCCTGGGCCTTTGCCTTGATGAGATCCTGGCCTTTGCTCTTCTGTTCGACCAGCAGCTTTCCCTTCCAGAACAGATCAATGAACCCGCGTTTGCTGGTATCAGCGTGCTTGACGGATTCTTCGAAGGTAGCCACTCTGCGGACTGGGATACCGAACACATCGAAAAAATCGCGGTAGAAGAGCTGCGTCTGGCCCTTTTCGTATCCTTCGCCAGCCCAGTCGCGAGAGAATTTGGCGGCTCGGGATCGAATTTCGTTTGGAGATAGGGGCATTAAGCGTCCGGACCTGTACTTTTCTCCCACAGGTAGCAAGATCGTGTGGGGTTGAAAAGATATAATTTGTATACCATATCGAGCTATGAAGTTCGAGTATGACCCCGAAAAGAGTTTGGCGAACAAGGCCAAACACGGCATCGACTTCGATGAAGCGCAAGCATTGTGGGGCGATCCTTGGATGCTTGAGGCACCCGCCCGTACCGATGACGAGCCGCGCTTCTTCGTTGTCGGTAAGATCGGAAGCCGTCATTGGGCGGCCGTCTGCACCTATCGCGGCGATAACGTCAGGATCATCTCGGTCCGCCGCGCACGAAGACAGGAGATTGCGCATTATGAAAGCACGTGAGTTCGATCAGAAGTTCGACGCGGGCGAGGACGTGAGCGATGTTGTAGATTGGTCCAAGGCGCGCCGGACGAACACTGAGACCAAACGGGTCAACGTCGATTTTCCGTCCTGGGTTGTGTCCGGTTTGGATCAGCAGGCAAAACAACTCGGCGTTACCCGTCAGTCGCTCATCAAGCTGTGGATCGCTGAACGTCTCCAATGAGGCGAAAGCTAATAATTTGCGGCAAACCGCTGCGTTTGGATGCCGTAGCAAACCGGCTTCTTCGTGTGCGATAGCCTGCCGGGCAGTTCCAAGCCGGTGCGGAGGGTTGAGTGATGAAACGTCGAACACATCCGGACAGCCATGCCTTGGACGACTGGCCTCTGTATGGTCCTAAAAACCCTGAAATTGCCCGCTTGGTTGACTGCCTTGCTCACGATCACATGCTGCGAGTCAATGAGATTGAAGAGATCATCCTGACGGCATTGAAGAGCCGCTTAAAGAAAGCGGGGGCGGTAGGCTCCGACTGATCCGACCGGCCCGGGATGTTTGAGGGTCCAAGCCATGCTTTTACCGATAAAATGGATGGCCCAAGGTGAAACAATCAACCTGTTGCATCTTCGCTTGGAAAGGCCTCCAAAAGATCGAAGACGCCGCTCGATTCCATCCGCCGAACGGCGGCCACGAGAAGCAGCGCTCTTTCAATTTCAAAATTATTCTCCGACTCGTATGCGCTCGTTAGTAGGCTTTGTTGTGCAGCCGGATCACAAGCTAAACTCCTATTCAGAACTTGCTGTTTTTTCATAACTGAGCGGCTTTCTCGCTTACTCGACGACGGCATATGACTATTTTCTCCGTAGCCGAACGATTCGTTCAGACGCACGGTTTATTTGGGCGGCGCGAGAATTTGTCTGGTCTCGCGCATCCGGGCCGGCAGCTCGTTCGGAAGCGGCCGTATTCCCAGCGCCAATCGAATCTTTTGGCCTGATCTTTTTGTAGGCATAGTTACCCGCCATACCGGTAAGGCGACGGCCCATGCGGCCAAACCCTGACGTAACCAAATCCTGTAGGCCAATATTCCCTGTGATCGACGAAACGATCATTGGCACCATGCCAGCCAAAAGCGTCGACAAACACAACACGCCCAAGACCGGTGTCACCTGACCGATGGAAGTGATCATCTCTGGATCGCCGACCAGATCGAGTATGGCACCGAGAAGCCCGATGACCGTTGCGAAAACCGCTGCGATCACCACAGGGTAGAACGAAAACGCCACGACTGCACTCAGCCACCGTTCGAAGTAGTTCTTCGACCAGCTGAAGAGCGTGCACAATATCGCGAGGGGCGCCAGACCGATCAACAGCGTGATGACGATGCGCGAACCTACCATGAGCAGCGCCACAGCCGCCGAAAAAACCGCCATCAGGAACCAGACGATACCGTTGATGACCGACCCCAGAATATTCAGGCGTCCCGCCGTTACGTTGGCATAATCGGCGACGCGCGCAAGGATAGCGTCGAAAGAAGCCGCGAATGACTGCGGGCCACTCAAGGCATCGCCCGATCCGCTGACGACCGAGTTCACCAGCG
The DNA here is from genome assembly GCF_041403465.1 of Jannaschia sp. 2305UL9-9. Lineage (NCBI taxonomy): Bacteria > Pseudomonadati > Pseudomonadota > Alphaproteobacteria > Rhodobacterales > Roseobacteraceae > Jannaschia > Jannaschia sp. 2305UL9-9. The sequence goes on along the minus strand of NZ_JBGEHM010000001.1, from coordinate 647,275 downwards.
CGGCTGAAACGCTGTCAAACAGGTCGAAGACGGCATTTGACACCGAGTTGAAGTGGCTCCAGTTTTGCAGAAATCCGGCGATCAGTACCAGCTTGACGCAAGTGATCAGGACGGTCTCTTGCGTCATCGGAACCGTCTGTGACCCGAGATTGATCAGCATGAGGATCACGGCGATCGTCGCCAGGATTTGCCCTGTCGAACCCAATTGCGCGGCCACCTGGCCGAACTGTTGTTCCGCAACTCCATCCAAGACGCCGATGACCGACGTGTAAATCTTTTCAACGAAGCCCACGCTCACTCTCCCATGATGATGGGACGGCAAATCTGCCTGAATTCAGATGCCATCGCGCGTTTCTCCTGCTGCAATTCGCGCTCGATATCGAGAACCAGCTGCCGTTGATCGGACGTAAATTGAGACGCGCTGGTATCTGGAAACCGCTCCAGAAACTGCTCCAGCTCGGGGCGCATGTCCTCCCAGGATGGAAACATCAGGTCACAGGAGCATTGGCCCTCTTCCACGACAGCACGGGTCCGCTTGAGATTATAGAATTCCTGTAGAATACCTGTTTTCCACTGATATCCGCGGGGCTGAACCATGACCCAACCGGGTCGAAAAGGGTGATCTGGACAAAATCGGCCGTTGATCTGCTGCATATCCACGTATGCCGACTGGCTATCCGTTGGCTTCGGAAACTCTGGGGCCATCAAATCAGGAAATTCCTGTCCGCATGCGTCTTGCGCTGCGGCTGTTATGGACAAAACCAGCGCCAGCATAGGCGGGAATACGGTTGTTAGCTTCATGGCAGGCGTCCTCATCAGCAGGGCATTGGGTATGTCGAGTAGGGGCGGCAGTCACCGGCTCCGGCCATCGGAACGGGACAGTTCACGGGCCGCGTCTAGGGCTTGCTCAGCTGCTTCTCTGCGGCCTTCAGTAAGCTCAAGCTGGTCTTCAACTGACCGCTGGCTTCGTTGAAATTCGATTCCGCGTTCAACAAGTCTTGTAACGCTGTCATTGATGCCTCTTGCGACCGAATGAGCACCGACAAGCAGGCGGCCAAGCCATCCATCCGGTTCTGCATCCCATCGGTCGAGCGTTCCTCTAATCCGCTCAAGTCTTCTGTCAAACTCTCGCAAGCCATCACCAACCGCTCGACGAATACGAGCAAGTCGTTTTCCAATGCTGTCAGGGCCATCAACGTCTATCTCTCCTTGATTTTGAGGCACATCACTGGCGCGTTCGCCAGCGTGCAGGTTTGCAATTCTGTCCGGTAGGGGTCCATGATCAGCCACGTATGGTTGTCCCGCACGATCCGGCTCAATCCCATCTGCTCGATCTCCGATCGCGTCATAATCGCCGCCCAGAACATGCTCGCCACCATCATCATTGCGATCCCAGCCAATGCGATCCAAAGGATCAGCCAAGGCGATGTCGTCACGCAGTCTTTGGTCTGACGGGTCAGGTCTTGGAGCCAGTTCCTGTTCTGCTCCACGAACTGCCGGGTATCGGTCTCGATTGTATTCTGCGCGCTTCGTGCAATGTTGATCATATCGGCCCTGAAGCTCTCCAACTGTGAACCCATCAAGTCGGCGTGCTCCTGTCGAATTGCGTCCACGTCCGCGTTCAGCTTCTCGCTCAGACGTGTCGGCTTGCCAGGTTTCATGGAATATTTCTCCTTTCAGACGCCAGCGCTCGCCGTTGTCGGGATCTTGGGCAGTGAGATAGGCTTTGCCCGCGCGCGGTATTTCAAAACCTGCGTCGGTGAGCGCGTCGATCATGGACGCGCGATCGCCGATGAGGCCGACGCTGACTTGATCCAAAATCCAAGCGTGCAGTTCGTCGCGGCCTTGGGCGCGGTGCGTGGCTTCGGTGGGGCCACGCACCTCTTGCGCGCGTTCCAGTTCCATTGGGTCGGCCCAGCCGTGCGTCTTGTTCATCAGATCGCGCAGACTGTCGAACGCGTTCTGATAGCCGGGGGGAGCGATGTTCAGGCTTCGGCCCGAGGTCAGTTCCAAACGGGGGGTGCAGAAGTGCAGCTCAACGCGGTTCTCGTGGGTGTGCCGAACCCAGAGCATGTCATATTGCTCGGCTTCCAATCCCGCAAAAGCCAGACGCTCGAAGGCGTCCATGACTTCGGTTTGCTGTACTTCGTCAGGCGCGTCGGCGGTAGCAAAGCTGATCACACCCGCGCGGTATGTCCAGTGGTTGCGGCTGGCGTCGATCAGCGCTTCGGTGCGCGTCGGATCGCCCCGCAAGACTTCGGGCCGGGGGTCGCGGGTGACAGACATCGGCTCGCCATCCGCATCGCGGATCAGGTCGCGGTTCTCGTCGTAGGCAAGAACCGTGTCCGAGACGAGATAGCCGACAGGACCAGCGCCCGCGCCTTTGCCGTTGCTGAAGAACTTGATCAGCATCGGCGCGCGGCCTCTACAAGCTGAGCGAGCTGGCGCTCGATGGTCAGCAGATGGCGCGCAACGGTCAGGCCATCGACGTTGACCCGGCCCGCCAGCATCTCCCGGTTCAGCCAACGGGCGACTTGGTTGAGGTTACCGCCGATGCGCCCGACAGCAAGCACCAGCGCGGGGTCGACGCGGGGCATCGGCTTGCGACGGCGCGCCTCGGTCAGGCCCAGGGCTTCGCGCATTAGGGCGGCGGCAGACAGTCCGGCGGCGTCGGCTTTGGCGCGCAGCTGAGCCTTCTCTGCCGCTGTGCAGCGAAAGACGAAGGTCTCGGTCAGCGGCTCTTTGGTGCGGGCTTTGCCCGTGCCGGTGGGGTTCGAAGGGGAGGCTTGCCACCCCTCGCAAGGTCCCGTGTCAGCAGCGCCAGCGTATGACATGGGTCGCCTTGCTGTTTGTTCGGATATGCTCACCTTACGCCGTCCTTTCCTCTTCAGGATGCGAAGCCAGTTCTTCGATGCGTAGGAGTTGATCGTGCAATTCGGCACTTCCTGAACGGGCCGGCCAAGTGGCGGGCAGCCAGTAGCCTCGCCTCTTTTCATGCCTTATTTCTTTGAGGAGACGCCGAAGTTCGGGACGACCGGACCTATCTAGGCGATCGTTCCACTCCCGCTCGAATACGCTACCTCCACCGGGAACGAAGACCAGAGACGGGCCTTTCACCGGGCTAGGCTTCCCTACAGTCGTGTTGTTTTTGTTTTTGCTTATACTGTTTGAGTGACAATCTCGTCGCCGTTTCTGCGACAGCGATGTCACCTCGTTGCGACGCTCCTGCCAGGGTTTGACGATGGAAAGGATGACAGCACCGTCATCCTTTTTTGCGTGCGCTTCTCTTCTCACCTGATCTGCGATCTCAATTGACTCATCGGTGACGTAGTAATTGGAGGACCGGGTGCGGCCGCTTCCACGGTCTGTATGAAACCATCCCAAACGTTCCAGGCTGTTGATTGCTCGCTGGACGGTCCGAGGCTCGACGCTCATGTCACGCGCTATGGTTGCCACCGAAGGGTTCAGTTGCCCGCTCGTCCAGTTCAACCTGACGTTTGTGAAGTAGGCCGCGAGCGCCTTTTCGAACCCGGACAAGAGGGGGCTGGAGAAAAGTGCCCTGTGCCATTGGATGCGAACAGCCTTGAAGCGTTTGAGATCGGTCATGCGGGGGCCTGCCTTTCAGTAAGCTAGCCAGCTTCCAACGGCTGACGTTGGGCTAGCCGTACTGACGAGACTCATCGCAGGTCGTCGCCACTCGGTTGCGTTTGATCCATGAGTTGAGATCAGCACCGTGATACTTCACGCGCCGACCAAACTTCAGAAATGCGGGGCCAACCCGTCGGTGCCGCCATTGTGCACGTTTCGATCTAGGCGCAATCAGATCGAGTTCGCTGTCTGTATCATCATACAGTCGCTGCTCTTCGAAGATTTCGTGTTGCATCGGTCAACTCCCAACAAATCCCGTTGATACCGATATTCATTCACTTCCGATGACTGAAGGATAGCGACACTGGCGTGGCGGAAACTAGAAAAAGCGCAGCTCAGTCCACGGCGCAAGATCGGGCCGCCGCGTTTTCGCGCCCGCAAACAGCTTGTGACGGAGTTCCGTTCCTATGGCTTCCAGGTCGGCGGCGTGGGGCGCTGGTTTTTCAAAGATAAGTGCCCTCTGCCGAAGGTAGATCAGCAGGACGTGGGGTAGGACCGTTTGATATTGCGCCCACCTGCGCTCCAGGGTTCGAATACTCACGTCTTTCATTGCTTTAGGAAAGCGTTCCTCTTGCTTCGGATCTACGTGACGCCGTAGGCTTTTCCCATAAGCGGCTTGCTCGGCCAGAGCGTCTGCTTTCGACATGCCGTCATGCCAGATCAAAGAAATTGCCCGACCCAGCGGTGACACTCCTTCACTGAACACTTGATCAACATCTGTCATTAAGTCCCTGGCCCTTAACCTCCATTCGTCAAGTTTCAGAACGCGGGTCAGTGTTTTTGATCGCTCAGCCTCGGATAAATCTTTGTGGTGATCTTTAAGCCATTCAAGGTATCGTTGGGCTAGAATTCCTGCAAAAAGAGGTGTGAATTGCGATCCGTTTCCGATCGAGATTACAAGCGCTTCGATTGCCAGCCAAGATGCTGTTTCTTCGTCTAGAAAGGGTAGTCCCTTCGTCTTTGCAAGATAGATCTTTTCGGCTTTCATCGGCCGCTCTCTACAAAGAGGGACCATGCAGCCATTAAATTTCTGCGCTTTTCTAGAAGATCTGATCGTGCATATGCCCTTTCAACCTCCGTACCGATCGTGTGCGCCAAGCTGAGTTCGGCCACTTCACGAGCAATTCCCGGTTGTTCTGCAGCCCAATCGCGAAAAGCCGACCGGAAACCGTGGACCGTTGCGCTTTCGACTTTCATTCGACGCAACAACATCAACATGGCCATGTTTGACATTGGGCGATGGCGTTTCTGGCCTTCGAAAACAACTTCCGACCGAAGTGCCTTGAGTGGTTCGGTTATCGCGAGCATCTGTTCTGTCAAAGGAACTCGGTGCTCCCGATCGGCCTTCATTCGTTCGGCCGGTATCGTCCAAAGCTGCTCGTCGGAATCGAACTCTTCCCATTTTGCTTTCAAAACCTCACTGGTGCGGCTGGCGGTCAGACAGGTGAACATCAACGCCTTCGCAGCCATAGCATCTTTCGTCGACAGCTCGGCATAGAACGCAGGTACATCCTGCCAATGCATCGCCTTATGGTGCTGCACCTTTTGCTTAACGGTCGGCAAGACGCGGGCATCGCGGATCGTCGTCACGGGATTTTCGCCCTCGCGAAAGCCCTTGGACTTTGCCACGTCCAGCACCGCCTTCATCCGCTGTGCGACCCGCTTCGCGGTTTCGGGTTTCGCGGTCCAGATCGGAAGCAGCACCTGCAACACTTCGGGCTGGTCGATCTCGGACACCGGCAGGCGGCCGATCTTCGGGAAGGCATACTCGGCCAGCGTGTTGATCCACTGCTGGCCATGCTTGGGGTTCTTCCATGTCGGCAGGCGCTCGATGTGAACCTGACGGGCGATCTCTTCGAAGCAGGGGATTTCTTGACGCGCGTTGTAGCGCGGGTTGATGCCCTGCTTGGCCATCCGCCGATACTCAAGGGCGCGATCGCGGGCTTGGTTCAGCGTGACGATGTCTGCGCCGCCGAGGCCAAAGTCGGTGCGGAGCGGTTTGCCTTCGCGGTTTCGCTGACCCTTCACGGTCACGCGAACGATCCAGCGCCGCGCACCGGACGGATCGACTACAAGATAAAGTCCGTTCCCGTCGCCGTGCCGCCCAGGACCAAGCGTTCGCACCAGATTCTTGGTCAGCTTGCCGCCATGCAGAGCCATAAAAGTACCACGTTTCCTACCACGCAATGAACAGAAACGAGTGTAATCGAAGAAATCTTAATGGCAACAATGAATACAGATAAGCCAACAAAAACAGCCCTGTAAGGGGCTGAACGGCAACGAGCAGGACTGAGTGAAATTGGTAGCTGGCGGAGAGACAGGGATTCGAACCCTGGGTAGACTTGCATCCACAACGGTTTTCGAAACCGTCCCGTTCGACCACTCCGGCACCTCTCCGCACCAGTGGTGGCGCGTCTTTAGGCAGGTTGCTCAGGTGGTGCAAGGGGATGCGGCCCGATTTCATCACCTGCTTACCAAAAATGCGGACGGGCCCTTCTCAAACCGGATTTCAATTGTTCTTTGTGGGGGCACAAAATAACAGGAGCAGCCCCATGACCAGAACCGCAAGACTTGCTGCCATGACCTTTGCTGTTGCGCTCGGCTTCGGGCAGGGGGCGCAGGCAGAGGGGGGCGCGCCGACCGGGACGGCATCGATCCCGTCGCACCAGACGCTTGCCGAGATGGTCCATATCGGCCCCCTGATGCAGGTGGTCGCGACAGAAGGGGCGCGTCACGGTCGATCGCTGGAGGGGCAGCTGTTTCCGGGCAAGGGCGGGGCCGACTGGGATCGGACGGTGGCCCGCATCCAAAGCCCCGCACGGTTGGAACACCTCGTGCGTGAAAGCCTGAACACCATGCTGCGCGAGGATGACAGGACGGCCGCGCGCGCGTTCTTCGAGAGCAAGCTGGGCCAACGCATCGCCGCGCGGGAGGTCGATGCCCGTCGGGCAATGCTGGATCAGGATGTCGAGGGTGGCGCGCGACTCGCCTCGACTGCCCTGCACGATCAGCTGACCCCCCGGGCCGTCCTGATCGAGGATCTGATCGAAGGACTGGATCTGTTGTCGGCGAACGTCTCGGGCGGGCTGAACGCCAACCTCGCCTTTTACCGGGGTCTGCTCGACGGCGGCGCGATGAGCGATGACATGGACGAGGCGGGGCTTCTTTCGCTGGTCCTGTCGCAGGAAGACGACATTCGCGCGGCAACCCAGACATGGTTGCGGGCCTATATGATGCTGGCCTATGCGCCTTTGTCGGATGACGAACTCGGCGCCTATCTGGCATTCGGTCAGACGGATGCAGGCCGGCGGTTCAATGCGGCCATGTTCGAAGGGTTCGGCCGCGTGTTCGAGGCGACGTCCTACGATCTGGGGCGCGAAGCTGCGCGGATCATGGTGCGCACAGACATCTGAGGCGGCGAAAACCGATACCGGCGGGCCGCTTGACTTGTGCGGGCGTCCCTGAAATACGCCGCCGCAGGACGCGTAAACCTGCGCGGGCCTATCTTTTCGAGTCGCCAGCCGGCGACGTAACATAGCCCCTCATATGGGCCGCTGTCCGAGGTGACCCGTCAGGGTCGCAAACGCCCCGACCGGGGGACCGCAGGATGCGACAGATCAAGGAGAGAGCGGATGTTTGCCGTTCTGAAGACCGGAGGCAAGCAGTACCGGGTCGCCACAGGTGACGTGCTGCGTGTCGAAAAGCTGGCTTGCGAAGCTGGTGAGAAAATCCAATTCAACGACGTGCTGATGCTGGGTGGCGATAGTGTCACGATCGGCGCACCGACCGTTGATGGGGCCGCCGTGCAGGCCGACGTGATCGATCAGATCAAGGGTGAGAAGCTCATCCACTTCGTCAAGCGTCGTCGTAAGCACTCGTCCAAGCGCACCAAGGGCCACCGTCAGAAGCTGACGCTGATCCGCGTGACCGACATCCTTGCATCCGGCGCCGACGCGACCGGTGTGAAGGCTGCCGTGGGTGCGGGCTCCGTGTCCTCTGCTGCTGTCGAGGTCGCCCCCAAGAAGGCATCGGCCAAGAAGAAGGCCGCTCCTGCGCAGGCGGCGGACAACGCTGCATCCGGGGCCGAGCTTGCCGGTTCCAAGCCGAGCAACCTGATGAAGGAAGCGCGCGAGGGCGGTGCCGACGATCTGAAGCGGATCTCGGGTGTCGGTCCCAAGCTTGAAGGCACGCTGCACGAGATCGGTGTCTTCCATTTCGACCAGATCGCCGCTTGGGGTCCGGAAGAAATCGCCTATATGGATGACAAGCTGTCGTTCAAAGGTCGCATCGACCGCGACAACTGGATCGAACAGGCGGCCACGTTCGCCGCTGAAAAGGAGTAAGGACAAATGGCACACAAAAAAGCCGGTGGCTCCTCTCGTAACGGCCGCGACTCTGCTGGTCGCCGCCTTGGCGTGAAACTCTACGGCGGTCAGGCCGCTATCCCGGGCAACATCATCGTGCGTCAGCGCGGCAACAAGTGGTGGCCGGGTGAAGGCGTTGGTCAGGGCAAGGATCACACCATCTTTGCAACCGCCGAAGGCGCCGTGACGTTCCGCAAGGGTTTCAAGGGTCGCACCTATATTTCCGTTCTCCCCGTGGCCGAGGCTGCGGAGTAAGCCGGACCCGAATAGGTTTGAAATCTTAGGGGACCGGTGCAAGCCGGTCCCCTTTCTCGTTCTTTCGCCCGGAGTCCGCCATGACGGATGCGGCCCTTTTCCCGGATCATTGGTCCCCGCGCGCCCTGTCGGGGGTTATCGCGGCGCGCCTTGCCGGAAGCGGTGAGGAACCGCGGGCCCGTGGCTGGACAGGCTCCGCGCCGGCGCGATCGCGCGACGGGGGTTTGCCCTTGGGCGTGATGGGGCAGGCGGGCCACATGCGTGATCGCAAAAAGGCCTTCACCAACAGCGCAGGTGCCGCATGAGCGTCGCTGTCCTGTCCTTTGCGATCTTTGCCGCCAGTCAGGTCGGCACGCCCGGTCCGGCCAACATGGCCTTGATGGCCACGGGCGCGCGCTTTGGCTTTCGGGCGGCCCTGCCGTTCGTGGCGGGCGTCGCCCTTGGCAAGCAACTCATCATCTGGCCCATCGGGTTCGGCCTGATGGAGTTGGCGGCCCGCGCGCCGGTCCTGTTCGAGGCGCTGAAATGGGCGTCTGCGGCCTACATCATCTTCCTTGCATGGAAGGTGGCGAACCTGCGGTTGGGCGACGGCGGAACGGCAAAGGCACCCGGCTTTGCCGCGGGCCTTATCGTGCACCCGTTGAATCCCAAGGCTTGGGCCATGATCACCGGCGGGTTTACCGCCTTCGTCACCCCCGGAACGCCGTCGTTGGAGGCGACGGCGACCATTGCGGCCGTGCTGCTGGCTTGCCAGTTGCTGATGCACCCGCTCTGGACCTGGGGAGGGAGCCTCGTGGCGCGCACCCTGCGTGGCAAGCCCGGGGAACGTTATCTGATGTGGACATTGGCGGCTTTGACCGTTGCCAGCGTCCTGTTCGTGCTGTTCGGAGGAGGAACGACATGACACCACAATCTGCACCCTTTCGGTCGGATCAGGTCGGGACGTCCGGCCAGATGATCGTGCGCAGCGATCGCCTTGTCCTGCGTCCTCTGCGGCGCTCGGACATGGGGCTTATCGAACAATACGCGGGCACCAGGCAGGTCGCCGAGATGACGACGTCCATCCCCCATCCGCTGCCCCCCGGGGCAACGGATGCGTTCGTCACCCGCTGCCTCAAGGCGGCGCCGGACGAAACCGTCTGGGCGCTGGATGCCGGTTCGGCAGGTCTGGGCGAACTCGTGGGCCTGATGAGCCTCGATCAGATGGATCGTGGGCAGGCCGAGATCGGATACTGGGTCGCACCGGTCGCCTGGAACACGGGCCTCGCGACCGAGGCGCTGCGCGCCCTGATGCAGGCGAATCCCATGAAGAACAGCCATGTGTTCGGCAAGGTATTTCAGGACAATCCCGCCTCGGCACGCGTTCTGACCAATGCGGGCTTCGATTATATCGGCGATGCAGAGGCATATTGCATCGCGCGCGGTGCCATTGTTCCGCAATGGACGTATATCCGGCAGATGGCTTGAGGCTGCGCCTCTGCGGGCGTAAGGGCTGACCTATGAAATTTCTCGATCTAGCCAAAGTATACATCCGCTCCGGCGGCGGTGGGTCCGGTGCGGTATCGTTCCGGCGCGAAAAGTACATCGAATACGGTGGACCCGACGGCGGTGATGGCGGGCGGGGCGGCGATGTCATCGTCGAGACGGTCGAGGGCCTGAACACCCTCATCGACTTCCGCTACCAGCAGCACTTCTTCGCCAAGTCGGGGCAGGGCGGCATGGGCAAGCAGCGCACCGGCAAGGACGGCGAAGGCATCCTGTTGCGCGTGCCCGTCGGCACCGAGATCCTCGACGAGGATGAGGAGACCGTGATCGCCGACATGACCGAGGTCGGTCAGCGTCTCGTCCTTGCCAAGGGCGGAAACGGCGGATTCGGGAACCTGCACTTCAAGTCCGCCACCAACCAGGCACCGCGCCGCGCCAATCCCGGTCAGCCGGGCGTCGAGCGGACGATCTGGCTGCGCCTGAAGCTGATCGCGGATGTCGGTCTGCTGGGTCTGCCCAACGCGGGCAAGTCCACGTTTCTTGCCGCCACATCCAATGCGCGTCCCAAGATCGCGGATTATCCGTTCACGACACTGGTGCCGAACCTTGGTGTGGTTGCCGTCGACGGGGTGGAATTCGTGGTCGCCGACATTCCCGGTCTGATCGAGGGCGCCCACGAGGGGCGCGGGATCGGGGATCGGTTCCTCGGGCATGTGGAACGCTCGGGGGCTTTGCTGCATCTGGTCGATGGCACATCGTCAGATGTTGTCGAAGATTACCGCACGATCGTGACCGAGTTGGAGATGTATGGCGGTGGCCTCGTGGACAAGCCGCGCCTGACCGTCCTCAACAAGACGGACGCCCTCTCGCAGGAAGATCTGGAGGAGCGCCGCGCGGCCTTGTCCGAGGCCGCGGGAACGGAGGTGATGTCCATGTCCGGCGTGTCGGGCGATGGCGTGACCGAGGTGCTGCGTGCCCTTCGTATGCTGATCAAGAAGGAAGCGGCGGACGTCGAGACGACGTCGTCGTCGGATGAGCCGTGGTCGCCCGTGTAAGCCTGACAACGGCGCAACGGATCGTCGTCAAGATCGGGTCCGCCCTTCTGGTCGAATCCGGCACCGGGAAGGTCCGGTCCCATTGGTTGCATGGCCTCGCTCAGGATGTGGCCGATTTGCGGGCGCGGGGATGCGACGTGATCCTCGTGTCATCCGGGTCGATCGCTCTGGGGCGCAGTGTTCTGTCGCTACGACCGCCGCTCTCGCTGGAGCAGAGCCAGGCGGCCGCGGCTGTCGGACAGATCCGTCTCGCCGCCGCCTATGACAGCGTGTTGGCGCCCTTGGGCGTCACGACGGCGCAGGTCCTGCTGACACTGGACGATAGCGAGGATCGCCGCCGCTATCTCAACATGCGATCCACCTTCGAGATGCTTCTGGGCCTCGGCGTCGTGCCGGTCGTCAACGAAAACGACACCATCGCAACCGACGAGATCCGGTTCGGCGACAACGACAGGCTTGCCGCGCAGGTGGCCGCCATGGCTGGCGCTGATGCCTGTGTCCTGCTGTCAGATGTTGACGGGCTTTATACGGCCAATCCCAACACGGATCCCACCGCCCGACACCTGCCCGAGGTGCCGGAGATTACCGCCGAGATCGAGGCGATGGCGGGCGAGGGCGTATCCGGCCTGTCCAAGGGGGGCATGATTACCAAGGTGATGGCCGCCCGCCGCGCGACCGAGGCGGGCTGTGCCCTTGCCATCACATTGGGCGGGGATCGTCCGCTGAGCGCGCTGGCTGATGGCGCGCGGGCGACGTGGTTTCTGGCCAAGGACGATCCGCAGACGGCGCGCAAGCGTTGGATCGGGTCGATGAAGCCGCGCGGGACGATCGCGGTCGACAGCGGGGCCGCCAAGGCCCTGCGCGACGGCAAGTCCCTGTTGCCGGCCGGCGTCACATTCGTTGGCGGCGGCTTCGGGCGGGGCGAGCCGGTGACCATCGAGGGCCCGGACGGCCATGCCATGGGGCAGGGCCTGATCCGCTACACCGGCGACGAAGCGCGGCAGATCAAGGGGTTGCGATCTGGCGACATAGAGACGACCCTCGGCTATCCGGGACGGGCAGCCTTAATCCACAGGGACGACATGGTGATCTGATGAAAGATGCAGCAGACGATATTCCGGCAGTGATGAAACGGATCGGCGACGCCGCGCGCGCCGCCTCCGCAGAGCTTGGCTATGCCTCGCCAGAGGCCAAGTCGAAGGCTTTGATGACCGCAGCCGATGTCCTGTGGGCCAACCGTGACGAGGTTCTGTCCGCCAATGCCGCCGACATGGACTTTGGCCGCAAGAAGGGCCTGTCCCCCGCAATGCTGGATCGTCTGTTGCTGGACGAGGGGCGCATCCGGTCGATCTGCGACAGCCTGCGGGCGATTGCGGATCAGGATGATCCGGTCGGACGTGTGCTGGCGGAATGGGAGCGTCCGAACGGCCTGACCATTCAACGGGTTGCCACGCCGCTGGGCGTGATCGGCGTGATCTACGAAAGCCGCCCGAATGTGACCGCCGATGCCGGGGCGCTGTGCCTGAAGGCGGGCAATGCGGTCATCCTGCGCGGTGGTTCGGAGTCGTTTCATTCATCGCAAGCGATTCACGCCGCAATGGTGGCAGGGCTGAAGGCCGCCGATTTGCCCGAAGCGGCCATCCAGTTGGTGCCGACGCGCGACCGCGCCGCCGTAACCGCAATGCTGACGGCGATCGACCATATCGACGTGATCGTTCCGCGTGGTGGCAAGGGGCTTGTCGGTCTCGTTCAGCGCGAGGCACGCGTTCCCGTATTCGCGCATCTGGAGGGGATCGTTCACATCTATGTCGATGCCTCGGCCGACCCAGACATAGCACGCGAGGTCATCCTGAACGCCAAGACCCGCCGCACGGGTATCTGCGGCAGCGCCGAATGTCTTCTGATTCATCGCGATGTGGCCGAAACCATCGGACAGGACGTGCTGAACACCCTGATGCAGGCCGGTGTCGAGGTTCGCGCGGGATCCGGCCTTGCCGGGACTGTCGAGGCCACGGACGAGGATTGGGGGACGGAGTTCCTCGACATGAAGATCGCGGCAAAAGTCGTTGATAACGTTGACGAGGCGATTGCGCATATTCGACGGTACGGGTCAAATCACACCGATTGCATCTTGGCCGAGGATGCCGCCCCGGTTGCGCGCTTCTTCGAGCGACTGGATAGCGCGATCCTGATGCACAATGCCTCCACGCAGTTCGCCGACGGCGGAGAGTTCGGGATGGGCGCGGAGATCGGCATCGCGACCGGCAAGATGCACGCCCGCGGGCCCGTCGGTGCCGAGCAACTGACCAGCTTCAAGTACCTGGTTCGCGCCGACGGCGCGATCCGTTCCTGATCAGATAATTACGAGGCGACGTTGATGTCCGACTCCCCGAATCTCGTGCGCCGCACGCCGTTTCCATCCTCGGTCAGCCGCGCCGTCGCGACGCCTCTGCAACCCTCTGTCGTCTACAGCTCGCCCGATCCGGATGCGCTGGACGATCAGTACGAGGGCCGGGCGAAGGGCTATACCTACGGGCGCGAGGGGCATCCGAATGCCGATGTTCTGGCGCAGATGATCGACCGGATGGAGGGTGGCGAAGGTGGGATCATCACCGGGTCCGGCATGTCGGCTGTCACGGCAACCATTCTGGGGCTGCTTGGGCAGGGCGATCACATCGTTGGCGGCAATCAGCTTTACGGCCGCAGCCTGCGGATGATGGCGCAGGACCTGCCGAAATGGGGCATCACGTCAACACTGGCCGATCCGACCGACATCAATGCAATGGCCGCCGCGATCACGCCGGCCACGCGCATGATCCTGATCGAGGTGGTGTCGAACCCGACCCTGCGCATCGCGGATATGGAGGGGATCGAAGCACTTGCCCGCGATCGCGGCCTGATCCTCGTGGTCGACAACACGTTTACCACGCCCTACGGCTTTCCCGCCTATGCGCGGGGCGCCGACGTCGTCATCCATTCGGTGACCAAGCTGTTGGCGGGGCACAGCGATGTCACGCTGGGCTATGTGCTGGCCCGCGACGCAGGTCAGCGCAAGGCGATCTATGATACGGTGGTCACGCTTGGCCTGACGCCCAGCCCATGGGATTGCTGGATGGCGGAACGGGGGCTCTATACCTTCGACATGCGGTTCGAGCGGGCGCAGGCCAATGCCGCCGCGCTGGCGGACATGATCGCCGAGCATCCGGCGGTCGAGATGGTGCTATATCCCGGACGACGCGATCACCCGGACCACAATCGCGCGGCGACCTTGTTGGGCGACCGGCCCGGCAACATGCTGTCGTTTCGGCTTCGGGGCGGGCGCAATGCGGCGAACGCGTTGACCCGCGCAGCGCCAGAGGTCGCCTTTGCACCGACGTTGGGGGATGTCGGAACGACCCTGTCGCACCCCGCGTCGTCAAGCCACCGGGGCCTGACACCCGGAGGTCGCGCCGCACTGGGCATCACCGAAGGGTTTTTCCGCGTCTCTGTCGGCTGTGAACCCATAGAATTGTTACACCGTGACTTCAGCAAGGCCTTGGACGCGGTTTCCGCGCTCGGGTAGCCGAAACGATCTTGGGGGCGCATCGGATGGCAGGGAACGAAAGTCAGTCGACGCGCGACATCCAGATCCTTTCGGCGTTGGAAGAGCCCGCCCTGCTGCTGGATGCGAACGGACGGGTCTTTCATGCAAATGACGCGGCGCATGAATACTTCGGCGCGTGGATCGACGGGCAATCCTACGTCAGTGTCCTGCGTCAGCCGGATCTGCTGGCCCCGGTGGAATCGGCCTTCGCGCGAAAGGCCCATGGAACGGCGCGTTTCTCGCATTCGTCGGGCGCGGTCGAAACCCTGTTCGATGTGACGGTGTCGCCCCTGTCTTCGGGCAAGGGCCGGCCCTTCGTCCTTCTGGTCTTTCGCGATGTGTCGGCCCTGCGCAACGAGGAATCGATGCGCAGGGATTTCGTCGCCAACGTCAGTCACGAACTCAAGACGCCCCTGACGGCGATCATGGGATTCATCGAGACGCTGCAGGGACCGGCCCGACGCGACCCCAAGGCGCAGGCGCGGTTTCTGGGCCTGATGGCGCAGGAAACGGGGCGAATGAACCGGCTGGTGACGGATCTGCTGGCGCTCAGCCGGTTGGAGGGTCTGGCACGCCGCAAACCCACCGATGCCGTCGATCTGCGCGCCGTGATCGGTGCGGCGGTCGATGCGTTGCGCCCGATTGCGGACGGGGTTGGTGTCA
Organism: Jannaschia sp. 2305UL9-9; assembly: GCF_041403465.1. NCBI lineage: Bacteria > Pseudomonadati > Pseudomonadota > Alphaproteobacteria > Rhodobacterales > Roseobacteraceae > Jannaschia > Jannaschia sp. 2305UL9-9. The sequence continues at coordinate 632,222 of NZ_JBGEHM010000001.1, read as the reverse complement.
CGCTCCACATCGATGCGCCGGACAGCGCACTGGTGACCGGGGATCATGACCAGTTGGTACAGATTGCGGTCAATCTGATCGAGAACGGAATAAAATATGGTGCGCAGCCCGGCACGGTGACCGTCTGCCTGACACCCATCAAGCGGGAGCCCGTCCTGCGCAGTGCCGCATGGCGGTGCGAGGTGCGTGACAACGGCCCCGGTATTCCCCCCGAACATCTGCCGCGCCTGACCGAACGATTCTACCGGGTCGACACGGGTCGGTCCCGTGAACAGGGTGGCACGGGGCTTGGCCTGTCCATCGTCAAGCATATCGTGAATCGCCACCGTGGACGCCTGCGGATCGACAGCCGTGAAGGGCAGGGGACGGTAATGACCATCACGCTGCCCCGGCACGAAAAACAATCCGCGGATTCCGGTCGCCTGTCATAAAACCGTTACGTAGCTGTCACAAAAGCCCAGCACAGCGCCCCTAGTTGCGGCGACAAGTGGATGCCCAGGGGGGGTGTTCATGGTTTGACAGAGATCAGGAGTTACCATGTCTCTCAACAAGACCGCCGTTTCGGCACTGGCCATTGCCGCTGTTTCCGCCACCGCCGCAGTGGCCCAAAGCCGCGACAACGTGCAGGTTGCCGGTTCGTCCACCGTGCTGCCCTATGCCGCCATCGTGGCCGAGGCCTTTGGCGAAAACTTCGACTTCCCGACGCCCGTCGTCGAATCCGGTGGCTCCTCCGCTGGTCTGCGCCGCTTCTGTGAAGGTGTGGGCGAGAACACCATCGACATCGCCAACGCCTCCCGCGCGATCCGCTCGGGCGAGATCGAAGCCTGTGCCGCCAACGGCGTCGATGACATCATCGAAGTCCGCATCGGCTATGACGGCATCGTCTTCGCCTCGCAGCAGTCGGGCCCGGATTTCAGCGCGTTCACCCCTTCCGACCTGTTCAACGCCCTGGGCGCAAAGGTTCTGGTCGACGGAGAACTGGTCGACAACCCCCACACCCAGTGGTCGGACTTCAACGCCGATCTGCCTTCCGTCGACATCTCGGCCTTCATCCCCGGCACCAACCACGGCACCCGTGAAGTGTTCGAAGAGCAGGTCATCGCGGCCGGCTGCGAAGCCACCGGCGCATTCGAGGCCATGATGGCGGCCGGCATGTCCGAGGACGACGCCGAAGACGCCTGCCTCGACGTGCGGTCCGACGGTGTGTCGGTCGACATCACCGGCGACTACACCGAGACGCTGGCCCGCATCGACTCCAACCCCGATGGCATCGGCGTGTTCGGCCTGTCGTTCTACGAGAACAACACCGACGTCCTGAAGGTCGCGACGATGAACGGCGTCTCGCCGTCGACCGAGACCATCGCCTCGGGCGAGTACCCGGTTTCGCGTCCGCTGTACTTCTACATCAAGGGTGCCCACATCGGCGTCATCCCCGGCCTGAAGGAATACGCGTCCTTCTTCGTCAGCGACGACATCGCCGGCCCCTACGGCCCCCTCGCCGAGTATGGCCTGGTGTCCGACCCCGAGCTGGCCACCGTTCAGGCCAACATCGAGAACGAAGTCGACATGACCGAGTAAGATCCTTTCGGATCGACAACGTGGCGGGGCCTCCGGGTCCCGCCGCTGCCTTGGGTCCTGCGCGAGGGGCCCCTTCAATTCCGACGGAGCGCTATGATGAGTGTTTTCTGGCTGTTGGTCATCATCGGCGTGCTGGCAATGGTTGGCCTGGCCCTTGGTCGCCGCAAAGCCATCGCATCCGCCTCTGGCGATGCCCGCGATCTTCATTCCCTTCCTGCCTATTACGGTGTGAACGTTGCGCTTTTCGTGGCTGCCCCCGCCCTTTTGGTGATGGCGGCCTGGATGGTGTTGCAGCCCATGCTGGTCGAAAGCCGGGCGGCAGTGACGATTCCCGAAACCTCCTACAGCAGCGTGGGCGAACTTAGCCTGCTGATGGCCGATGTTCGCCGGGTGGCGAATGGCTTGAACGTGGCTGTCGAGCGCGGGATCATCTCGGCGGACGATGCGCGCAACATGGACGTCGATGCGACCAACGTCCGCGAGCAATTGGCCGACGTCGGTGTTGCCATCGGAACCGAGGTCGACGCCATCACCCTGACGGCCGCGCAACGATATCGGAACATCGACGCCCGCGGTGATGTGGCCATGACGATCGTCGTCCTGTTGCTGGCGGTCGGCGGGTTTGCCCTGACCTACATGCGGACGAACAAGGACTACCGCGCGCGCAACTCGGTCGAGACCGCGATCCTTGCCTTGCTGATCGCGGCCTCGACGATCGCGATCCTGACGACGGTGGGCATCATCCTGTCGATGCTGTTCGAGACTCTGAACTTCTTCGAGCAATACCCCGCGTCTGAGTTCTTCTTTTCGACAACCTGGAACCCCAGCTTCTCCGGCCGCGGCGGATCGTCCGAACTGGGTCTGCTGCCGCTTCTGTGGGGCACCCTGTATATCTCGCTGATCGCACTTCTGTTCGCTGTGCCGATCGGGTTGTTCTCCGCGATCTATCTGTCGGAATACGCCAACAAGCGGTTCCGCAGCATCGCCAAGCCACTGCTGGAGGTTCTGGCCGGTATCCCGACCATCGTCTACGGCCTGTTCGCCCTGATCACGGTCGGTCCGCTGTTGCGCGATGCGATCGCCTCGCCATTGGGCCTTGGCAACAACGCGTCTTCCGTCATGACAGCGGGCCTCGTGATGGGCATCATGCTGATCCCCTTCGTATCCTCGCTGTCGGACGACATCATCAACGCGGTGCCGCAAGCGATGCGCGACGGTTCCTACGGCCTGGGTGCCACGCAGTCCGAAACGATCCGCCAGGTCATCGTGCCGGCCGCCTTGCCGGGGATCGTCGGCGCAATCCTGCTGGCCGCATCCCGCGCCATCGGTGAGACGATGATTGTCGTCCTCGGGGCAGGGGCCGCGGCCAAGATCGATGTGAACCCGTTCGAGGCCATGACCACGGTCACGGTCAAGATCGTCAGCCAGCTGACCGGTGACACGGACTTTTCGTCGCCTGAAACGCTGGTCGCCTTCGCCCTTGGCCTGACCCTCTTCGTCATCACGCTGGGACTGAACGTCCTCGCCCTCTTTATCGTCCGCCGCTACCGGGAGCAGTACGAATGACCGACGCGACAGCCGAGACCCCGCGCGAGGGGCCGAGTGTTGGCTCCTTGATGCGGGCCGACGCGCATACTTCGAAACGAAATGCACGTGAGAAGCGGTTCCGCATGTACGGCCTGATCGCGGTATGCAGCGGCATTCTGATGTTGCTCCTGCTGATGAGTTCGATCCTGACGGCGGGACTGGGCGCGTTCTTCCAGACGACGATCGAGATCGAGGTCACGCTGGATGCAGATCGCCTCGACCCTGTCGGCAACCGCGACCGGGCCGACATGTCCAAGGTCACCACGTTCGGTTACGCGCCCCTGCTGCGGGACGGCCTGGCCGAAACCGTCGCACGGGCCGGGATCGAGACGGAGCTTTCGGGCCGCGACATCGCCGACCTCGTCTCCGACGAAAGCGTCGCGCAGCTGCGCAGCTACGTCCTCGATAACCCGCAACTCCTTGGTCAGACGGTCCCGGTCGAGGTTCTGGCCAGCGGACGGATCGACGGCTTTTTCAAGGGCCGCGTGACCTATGAAACCGCCGAGCTGGACAAGAACATCTCACCCGCCCAGCTACGGCTTGCCGAAGCGCTGGAGGAGGCGGACCTGCTGGAAACCGGGTTCAACTGGAACTTTATCACCTGGCCCGATGCCTCGACCACCCGGCCCGAGGCCGCGGGCCTTGGCGTCGCGATCCTGGGCAGCTTTTACATGATGCTGATCGTGCTGGTCCTCGCCCTGCCAATCGGTGTGGCCGCGTCGATCTACCTTGAAGAATTCGCGCCGAAGAACAAGCTGACGGACCTGATCGAGGTCAATATCTCGAACCTCGCCGCCGTGCCGTCCATCGTGTTCGGCATCCTCGGCCTGGCCATCTTTATCAACTTCGCAGGTCTGCCACAGTCGGCGCCGATCGTGGGGGGGCTCGTGCTGACGTTGATGACACTGCCGACGATCATCATCGCCACGCGCGCCTCGCTCAAATCCGTGCCACCGTCGATCCGGGATGCGGCGCTTGGCCTTGGCGCGTCCAAGATGCAGTCGGTGTTCCACCATGTTCTGCCGCTGGCCATGCCGGGCATCCTGACGGGCACGATCCTCGGGCTTGCACAGGCCCTGGGCGAGACCGCGCCGCTCCTTCTGATCGGTATGGTGGCCTTCGTGCGCGAATATCCCGATGCCCCGTGGGAGGGTGGCCTGTTCGACCCGGCCACGGCCCTTCCGGTGCAGGTCTACAACTTCACCCAGCGGTCGGACCCCGCTTTCGTCGAGCGAGCCTCCGGTGCGATCATCGTGCTGCTGGTCTTCCTCCTCGTCATGAACCTCGCGGCCATCTATCTTCGCCGCAAATTCGAACGCCGCTGGTAGGGGGGCGACATGAACGACATGCGATTTACGGAGAGAGCCGTGGACAACCAAGAGACCAAGATCACCGCAAAAGGCGTGCAGGTCTATTACGGCGACACCCATGCAATCAAGGACGTCGACGTCGAGATCGCGGACCGGACGGTCACCGCCTTCATCGGGCCTTCGGGTTGCGGCAAGTCGACGTTCCTGCGCTGTATCAACCGGATGAACGATACCATTTCGGCCGCGCGGGTCGAGGGCGACATCCGCATCGACGGTGAGGACATCTATGACAAGCGCGTCGACCCGGTGCAGCTGCGTGCCAAGGTCGGGATGGTGTTCCAGAAACCGAACCCGTTCCCCAAGTCGATCTACGACAATGTCGCCTATGGCCCCCGGATCCACGGCCTGTCGACGGACAAGGCCGACCTCGACAACATCGTCGAAAGCGCGCTGCGCCGGGCGGCCCTTTGGGACGAAGCCAAGGATCGCCTGAACCAGCCGGGCACCGGCCTTTCGGGTGGTCAGCAACAGCGCCTGTGCATCGCGCGCGCCGTCGCGACCTCGCCCGAGGTTCTTCTGATGGATGAACCCTGCTCGGCCCTCGACCCGATCGCCACGGCACAGGTCGAGGAACTGATCGACGAATTGCGGCAAAGCTACTCGGTCGTGATCGTCACGCACTCCATGCAGCAGGCCGCACGGGTGTCCCAACGCACGGCATTCTTCCACCTGGGGCATCTGGTGGAATACGGCGAGACCGGCAAGATCTTCACCTCGCCCGAGGATCCCCGGACCGAAAGCTATATTTCCGGCCGTATCGGCTGAGGAGGATATCATGATCCAGTCCAACCATATCGTCACGGGCTTCGACCGTGATCTGGAGGCGATCCAGGCGCTTATCATGAAGATGGGCGGTCAGGTCGAGGATTCCATCGGCAAGGCGACGATCGCCTTGATCGAGGGGGATGCCGAACTGGCGCAGGCCATCCGACGCGGCGACAAGGCGATCGACGCCCTTGAGGTTCAGGTCAACGAGGAAGCCGCCCGCATCATCGCGCTGCGCCAGCCGACCGCCACGGACCTGCGCACCGTTCTGTCCGTGTTCCGCATTTCCGCCGCGTTGGAGCGGATCGGCGATTATTCCAAGAACATGGCCAAGCGCACCGAGATCCTGATGGAGCTGCACCCGGTAGAGGGTGCGACGGCCTCGCTCCGGCGGATGTCCAAATCCGTGCAACTCATGCTGAAGGATGCGCTGGACGCCTATATTCAGCGCGACTCCGACCTCGCCGCCGATGTCCGCGCGCGGGACGAGGAAGTGGACCAGATGTATAACGGCCTGTTCCGTGAATACCTGACCCACATGATGGAAGACCCGCGCAACATCACGGCCTGCATGCACCTGCATTTCATGGCCAAGAACATCGAACGGATGGGGGATCTGGTGACCAACATCGCCGAGCAGGTCATCTACCTCGTGGACGGCGAAATCCCCGACGATGATCGCAACAAGGCCGACCTCACAAGCTCGACCAAAGGTGGTCAGGTAGGCTGACATGGGCAATCAACCCGCCGTTCTGGTGGTAGAGGACGAGGCACCGCAACGCGAAGTCCTCGTCTACAACCTCGAAGCCGAAGGATACCTTGTCCAACAGGCCACGTCAGGCGATGCGGCGCTGGAACTGGCGCGGGAAGACGCGCCCGACCTGATCCTGCTCGACTGGATGTTGCCCGAAGTGTCCGGGATCGAAGTCTGCCGGCAGTTGAAGTCGCGCGCCGAGACTCGTGCCATCCCGGTCATCATGTTGTCCGCGCGGTCGGAGGAAGTCGACCGCGTTCGCGGGCTGGAAACCGGCGCCGACGACTATATCGTCAAGCCGTATTCGGTCGTCGAACTGATGGCACGTATTCGCACGCAACTGCGCCGTGTCCGCCCGGCATCCGTCGGGGAGCTGCTGGAGTTCGACGATATCTCGGTCAATACCGAAGAGCATCGTGTCTTCCGTCATGGCAACGAGCTCCACCTAGGGCCCACGGAATTCCGCCTCCTGACGACCTTCATGGAACGTCCGGGCCGTGTCTGGTCGCGCGATCAACTGCTCGACCGGGTGTGGGGCCGCGACATCTATGTCGACAGCCGCACGGTCGACGTCCACGTCGGTCGCCTTCGCAAGGCCCTTCGAAACGCCAGCGGGTCGGATGATCCGATCCGCACGGTGCGCGGCGCGGGTTATGCCTTGGGGTGATCCCCTTCGCTGCGCTGCGTCAAGCGGCGCAGCACGTCGTCCTGTGCAATGACGCCACGGGCCTGACCATCCTGCATGACGGTGACCGGGCCATCCGCCTTCAGAAGGGCTGTCATCACGTCTTCCAGCGGGGTGTCATGCGCGAGGGCCTCTGCCGGCATCGTGGCGGGTAAGGGCGTCGAGGCCATGACGTCCTCGGCCGTCAGGACCGACAGCGGGTTCATATGCGCCACGAAATCCGCGACGTAGTCGCTGGCCGGGTTAGCGATGATTTCCTGCGGGGTCCCGCATTGCACGATGCGACCGCCATCCATGATCGCAATCCGGTTGCCGATCTTGAATGCCTCATCAAGGTCGTGACTGACGAAGATGATCGTGCGTTTCAGACTTGCCTGAAGGGCCAGCAGCTCATCCTGCAGGCGTGCGCGGATCAACGGGTCGAGGGCCGAGAAAGGCTCATCCATCAGCAGGATAGGGGCTTCGGTCACGAAGGCGCGGGCCAGTCCGACACGCTGTTGCATGCCGCCCGACAACTCCTGCACCTTGCGGTCGGCCCAATCGGACAATCCGACCAGCGCCAGCTGCTCATCCACGCGCCGTGCGATGTCGGCGGCCCCGATGTTGGCCAGTTCGAGGCCCAGCCCGACGTTGTCGCGGACGCTGCGCCAAGGCAGCAGGCCGAATTGCTGAAACACCATCGACACGCATTCGCGGCGCAGCCGCCGCAGGTCCGTGGCGGAACAGCCGGGCAGGGTGCAGGACCAGTTTCCGTCGCTGACGGTCACGGATCCGCGCACGATCGGGTTCAACCCGTTGACGGCGCGCAGGAGTGTGGACTTGCCGGACCCCGAAAGCCCCATAAGGACAAGGATCTCACCTTCGTCCACGGCAAGGCTGCAATCGTGGACGCCCAGGACCTGACCGGTCCGGGTCTGTATCTCGGCCCGGTCCTGCATGTCATCCATCAGGGGCAGGGCGGTCTGTGGCCTGTCACCGAACACGATGGACACGGCGTCGAAGGTTACCGCGGTCATTTTGCGCCTCCTCGGCCCAGCATGCGGTCCAGCATGATCGCGACGACCACGATGACAAAGCCGCTTTCGAACCCCAGCGATGTGTTCACCTGGTTCAGGGCCCGCACCACCGGCACGCCAAGCCCATCTGCGCCGACCAGCGCGGCGATCACCACCATGGACAGCGACAACATGATGGTCTGTGTCAGGCCGACCATGATCTGCGGCAGGGCGTAGGGCAGTTCCACCTTCCACAGGACCTGGCCGGGCGTGGCCCCGAAGGCGCGGGCGGCCTCCAGCAAGGGCGTGGGGGTCGAGGATACACCCAGACAGGTCAGCCGGATCGGCGCCGGCAGGACGAAGATCACCGTCGCAATCAGGCCGGGCACCATGCCGATGCCGAAAAAGACGATCGCGGGGATCAGGTAGACGAAGGTCGGAAGGGTCTGCATCAAGTCCAGCACCGGACGCATTGCGGCGTAAAGGCGCGGCCGATGGGCCGCCGCAATCCCGATAGGCACGCCGATCGCCATGCAGACGACGCAAGCGGACAGGACAAGCGTCAGGCTTTCGGTCGTTTCCTCCCAGTAGCCCTGGTTCACGACGAACAGAAACCCAAGCGCCACGAACAGGCAGGTTTTCCAGTTACGGTTCAGAACCCACGTCAGGGCGACGAAGGCCGCAATGACCAGCAATGGGTGCGGTGTTTGCAGCACCCAGAGGATCGCGTCGATCATGGCCTCCATGAACACCGCGATCGCGTCGAAGCCCCAGGCGAAATTCGCCTGAAGCCAATCGAACCCGGCCGCGGCAATCTTGCCGACGGGGATCTTCGTATCGGTAAGCCAGTCCATTCAGGGGCAGGGGGCGGACATGCCGCCCCATATGCTTACTGCAGGGCTTCGGTCACGGCCGCAGTGGCGTCGCCACCACCATCGATCGTGGTCACACCGTCCAGCCAAGCGTCGAGAACGCCGGTGTTCGCGGCCAGCCAACTGCGCGCCGCATCTTCCGGGTCGGTCCCGTCATTGAGGATCGCGCCCATGATCTCGTTTTCCATGGCAAGCGAGAAGGACATGTTCGACAACAGCGCACCGACGTTCGGGCATTCGTCGACGTAGCCGGAGCGCGTGTTGGTATAGACCGTCGCGCCCCCGAGGTTCGGCCCGAAGAAGTCGTCGCCACCCTCGAGATACGTCAGGTCGAAGTTCGCATTCATCGGATGCGGTTCCCAGCCAAGGAAGACGATCGGCTCCTCCCGACGGGTCAGACGGTCAACCTGGGCCAGCATTCCCTGTTCCGAGGATTCCGCGACCTCGAAATCCGACAAGCCGAAGGCGTTTTCGTCGATCATCGACTGGATCAGGCGGTTGCCATCGTTGCCCGGCTCGATGCCATAGATCTTTCCATCAAGGGCACCGGCATAGGCCGCGATGTCACCAAAGGAAGCGATTCCAAGGGCTTTTGCAGCGTCGTTCACAGCCAGCGTATATTTCGCGCCTTCCAGATTGGCGCGTACGGTATCGACGGTGCCGGCCTCGCGATACGGGGCGATGTCCGCCTCCATCGTGGGCATCCAGTTGCCGAGGAACACATCGATGTCGCCAGCCGCCATCGACGTATAGGTGACCGGAACGGACAGCAGCTTGGTATCGGTTTCATACCCCAAGGCTTCCAGAACGACGGAGGCGGTCGCGGTCGTGGCGGTGATATCGGTCCATCCGACGTCTGCAAAAACGACTTCGTCGCAAGCCGCATGCGACATGGTCGCCGTCAGGGCCAAGGCGGATGCTGTGAGGGTCAGTCTGATCATTGCGTCGCTCCAAATCTGTTGTGCGCATTAGACGCGATCGGGTTTACGGACGCAACCGATCAGGGGTGATCGTCGCCGTCGTCGAAGGGGCCGGCATTCCGGTCCGTCGGGTCCGACCGGTTCCACGGGCGCGTCCACATTTCCCGCAGGGCCTTCGGCAGAGAGAACAGCCCGAACAACGCCAGACCGATCACGATCCAGCCGAACAATCCGAGAGAGGCGAAGAACTCAGTCATCCTTGCACACAGATTTCACTGTATCTGATCGTCATAATCATAGTTATGTAAAATATAGAACACTGGACAGGTTTCATTCCTGAACTTACCTTCTTTCATAAGGTTATGCGCAGATCCTCTTTTCCTATACGTGTGCGGGCACCGGCCATGACTGAACTCGAAAGCTACCTGTTGTCCATCACGCAGGTAACCAGCCTTGAAATCCTGTGGGACATGCATCAACGCAGGATGGCGACCTACGGCTTCGATTGCATACTTTACGCCGCCACGCGCCTGCGCACCAAGAATGGCATGGGCGACGTCCGTGATGCCCTGATCCTGTCGACCTATCCTGATGACTTCAATGCTGAGTATCTGGATGGCGGATTGTTCCGTGATGCGCCCATGGTCCGTTGGGCCATGTCAAACGTCGGCAGCCGAAGCTGGTCCGAGATAGCAGCGGATTATCAGGAAGGCCGCCTGACCGCCGGTGAACGGCGCGTGTGCGAGTTCAATCGCCGGCACGGAATAGTCGCGGGCTACGGCATCAGCTTTCCCCGAACATCGGAACGATCCGGTCACGGCATCGGTCTTGCCGCACGCAACATGACGCAGGCGGGGGTCGATGAACTCTGGTCCCGCAAAGGACAGGAGATCGAGCTTCTCAACCTCGTGACACATCTGACCATACTGTCCCTGCCCTACGGCACCCATGGCCGCCCCTTGACGGCGCGCCAGCGAGAGGTTCTGGAACTGGTCGCAGACGGCAAGACGGTGCAGGACGTGGCCCATGTGCTCGGGCGAAACCCTGCAACCATCGAAAAGCACCTGCGCCTCGCGCGTGAGGCGCTGGATGTCGACACGACGGCTCAGGCGATTCTGAAGGCCAGCGTTCAGAACCAGTTCTATCGGTATGAGGCATGACGATACCCCCCCGAAATGGGGTGGATCCCGGTCGAATTATTCGACTGTTTGACCAATGGTAAGGAAAACCAGACTACCTGACCCGGCGTTAAGGTGCGATCCTGTCAAAGTCTTGTGAGTGATGGCAATTGCGCCTTGGACTATTCAGGACCAAAGGCGACCGGAGCGTTCCCCGGTCTTTGGTCTTGTGTCGTGAGTTTCGGCACCGCGAGGTGTCCCGGAGTATTGTCTTCGGGGCCCCGCATCATTGAGGGGCTGTTTCATCCCCGGATCCAACCCCAATGAAAAAGCGGCGCCGAGACTTCCCCTCGGCGCCGCTTCGCGGTCTTGCATATGATCGGTGGCGTCAGCCTTTGACGGCCTTGGCGACTTCGGCTGCAAAGTCTTCCTTGACGACTTCGATGCCTTCGCCAACTTCGAGGCGCACGAACCCGAGGATTTCAACACCGGCTTCCTCGGCGGCCTTGCCGACGGTCAGATCGGGGTTCACGACGAAGTCCTGGTTCAGCAGGGTCACCTCGGACATGAACTTCTTCATGCGGCCGACGATCATCTTTTCGATCACGGCCTCGGGCTTGCCGGACTCGCGCGCGATATCGATCTGGACCTGACGCTCTTTCTCGACCACCGACGGGTCAAGGTCAGCCTCGGACAGCGACGCGGGGTTCACGGCTGCGACGTGCATCGCAACCTGCTTGCCGAAGGCGTCGTTGTCGGCGGACAGGGCAACCAGAACGCCGATCTTGCCCATGCCGGGTGCCGCAGCGTTGTGCACATAGGACACGACGGATGCACCGGACAGCTTGGCCATGCGACGCACGGACATGTTCTCGCCGATGGTCGCGATCTTGTCGGTCACGACTTCGGAGACCGGCTTGCCGCCCATGTCGGCCGCGTTCAGCGCCTCGACGTTGTCGACGGTCAGCGCGACATCCGCGATGCCTTTGACCATGCTCTGGAATTCGGCGTTCTTGCCGACGAAGTCCGTCTCGGAGTTAACTTCGACTGCAACCGCGGTGCCCTGCTCCACGGCGACGGCCACAAGGCCCTCGGCGGCGGTGCGGCCGGACTTCTTGGCGGCTTTCGCCAGACCCTTGGTGCGCAGCCAATCGACGGCCGCTTCCATGTCGCCAGCGGTCTCGGTCAGTGCCTTCTTGGCGTCCATCATGCCTGCGCCGGTCGTGTCGCGCAGTTCTTTCACCATGCTCGCGGTGATGGCCATGATCCTGTCTCCTTTGAAATGGGGTCTGGGCGCGGCCTTAGCCGCGCCCTGTAACCGATTGATGACCTTGGGCCGTACAGGCTCAGGCGGTCGTCTCTTCGGCGGCGGGCTCGACGGCCTCGCCGGGATCAACGGTCTCGTCGATGCCATCTTCCAGCGCGCCGATGTCGACACCTGCGGCGCCGAGCTGATCGCTCATGCCGTCGAGGGCCGCACGGGACACCAGATCGCAGTACAGCGCGATCGCGCGGGCCGCGTCGTCGTTGCCGGGGATGACGTAGTCGACACCATCGGGCGAACAGTTGGTATCCACGACCGCGATGACCGGGATGCCCAGCTTCTTGGCTTCGAGGATGGCCAGGTCTTCCTTGTTCACGTCGATGATGAACAGAAGGTCGGGCAGACCGCCCATTTCACGGATCCCGCCGAGCGAAGCCTGCAGCTTCTCCTGGTCCCGCTCCATGCCCAGACGCTCTTTCTTGGTCAGGCCTTCGAAACCGGATTCCATCGCTTCGTCGATGGATTTCAGACGGTTGATCGAGTTCGAAACCGTCTTCCAATTGGTCAGCGTGCCGCCCAGCCAACGGTGGTTCATGTAGTACTGCGCACAACGCTCGGCGGCTTCGGCGACGGGCTTCTGGGCCTGGCGCTTGGTGCCGACGAACAGGACGCGGCCGCCACGGGCGACGGTGTCACGCACGGCCTGCAGGGCCTGATCCAGCATCGGTACAGTCTGCGTCAGGTCGAGGATGTGGATGCCGTTCTTGGCGCCGTAGATGTACGGACCCATACGGGGGTTCCAGCGCTGCGTCTGGTGACCAAAGTGAACGCCGGCTTCGAGCAGCTGGCGCAGGGAGAAATCAGGCACTGCCATGTTTCTTGTCCTTTCCGGTTTGAACCTTGGCGGGGGATCAGAGCGTCATGCTCAACCGGTGGACCGTTCGGGGATGTCTCCCCCGAGGGCCCGCCCCCGCCTGTGAAGTGCGCGCGTCATAGGCCGAACCATCGACCGAGGCAAGCGCCTTTCGTCCCGTGTTCCTCTGGCCACCAATACCTCGGGGAGCGCGAGGGGCTGGCCCCGCGCCCCGTCCGTGCGGCCAGCGCAGGGTCAGGGGATGATGCGGTTGTATTTCTGCCCTTCGATCGTCGCCCCGGCGATCAGGCCCGCCTGCCCGAACACGACGGCAACGACTGGCGTCAGCAGCGACGTCGTATCCGTCGTCAGGGACCGTGCATTGGACGATGCGGCATACTCAAGGTCCGCCCCCGCAACCCAGCCCGGCGACGCGCGGAAATTGTTCAGCGCGGCTGGCGTCATGAAGAACAGGGCATGCGCATACTGCTGCGCCCCGATCTGCAACCCGATGGAGGCATTGGTGGAGGAGTAGTAATCCACCGTCACATTGTCGACGCGCAGGGCCCCGCGGCCGAAACCACCACCAATGCCAAGGCCCGCTTCGGTGATCAGCGGCATCATCAGGATACCGGACGCTTTCGACGCGAGGGTCTGCGTTTCGGGCAACGTGTCATACATGAAGTTGGTAGCTTCATCGACGCGCGCGTCGATACGGCTGCTGCCGGGGCTGCCGATGCCGTTGCCACAGGCCGCCAGGGCCAACGGAGCACTTGCCGCCACAAGAAAGCGGCGACGCGAAAATATGGTCATGGGTTCTGTCCTGTCCAAGTCTGCTCTGGCCGGTCAGGGTCTGTCGCCCCGATCCGTGCAGAAGGATACCCGATGTGATCCCGGCTGTCACCTGCCGAGGCAGAACGGCATCCCGACCGGCCTTCTGGCCGCCGATCGGCGGGTCAGGGCGTCCAGCCGCCGGGGGTGTTCACAGGCTCTTCCTCGGGGTCTTCCGGCCCACGCGGATCGAATTCCGGAAAGGCCGCGCCGAACCGTTGCGCCTGCCGGTCGGTCCAGCGCAGGGCCAGAACAACGCCGGTATCGCCGGCCGTCTCGGATTGGATCACACCCTCTTCGTGCAACCACGCGCGCGCGCGGCCCGCGTCAAACGGAAGGGTCAGGGACAATTCACTGACGCTGTCGCCCAGTTCGCTGGCAACGCGGTCAAGCAGGCGTCGCAACCCCTGCCCCGACAGCGCAGACCCCAGGTAGACGTCATCGCGGCGGGCGGCCACATTTGCAGCCGCCTCCAATGCATCCATGTCCAGCGCATCGGACTTGTTCCACATCTCGATACGCGGGGTGTCGCGCTTGACGCCCAGCTGCTCGAGAATCGTATCGACATCGCGGGCCTGCGCCTCGCTTTCCGGGTGGCTGATGTCGCGGACGTGCACGATCAGATCGGCGTCTAGCACCTCTTCCAGGGTGGCCCGGAACGCGGCGACCAATTGCGTCGGCAGGTCCGAGATGAAGCCCACCGTATCCGACAGGATGACGTCGAATCCGCCAGCCCCGGTTTCCAGCGTCACGGCCCGCATCGTCGGGTCCAGCGTCGCGAACAGCATGTCCTTGGCCATGACATCCGCCCCGGTCAGGCGGTTGAACAGGGTCGATTTTCCCGCGTTCGTATAGCCGACCAAGGCCACGACCGGGTAAGGCACCTTGGCGCGCGCGGCGCGGTGCAGCTCGCGCGTCTTGACGACCTTTGCCAGTTGACGGCGCAATTTGTGCATCTGTTCGTCGATGGCACGGCGATCCGCCTCGATCTGTGTCTCACCCGGGCCGCCGACAAAGCCGAGGCCGCCGCGCTGCCGCTCCAAGTGGGTCCATGCACGCACGAGGCGCGTGCGCTGATAGGTCAGCGCCGCCAGATCCACCTGCAACACGCCCTCGCGGGTGGCGGCCCGGTCGGCGAAGATCTCAAGGATGAGGGAGGTCCGGTCAAGCAATTTGACCTTCCACGCCTTCTCCAGATTGCGCTGCTGCACCGGCGTGACGTTCCCGTCGATCAAGACGAGGTCGATCTCATCCGCTTCGATCAGGGCGCGCAATTCCTCCACCTTGCCGGAACCGAACAGCATGCCGGGGTGCGGTTTCGGAAGGCGGACGACATCCTCGCCCGCGACCTCCAGGCCGGGCAGCGCATGCGCCAGGGATACCGCTTCGCCCAAGGCAAGACGCGGATCACGACCCGAGCGGTCGCCACCACGGGTGTCGGGGTGCAAGACGAGGGTACGGGTTGGCCGTGCCTCGGTCGAATGCGTCTGATCAGGAGGATTCGCCAGAATCGTCCTCGCCCGAATAAAGGTTGATGGGTTGTGCCGGCATGACGGTCGAAATCGCGTGCTTGTAGACAAGCTGGCTTTGGCCGTCGCGGCGCAAAAGCACGCAGAAATTGTCGAACCAGGTGATGACACCCTGAAGTTTGACGCCGTTGATCAAGAAGATCGTAACCGGCACCTTGGTCTTGCGGACATGGTTAAGAAACGCGTCCTGTAGGTTTTGCTTATCCGAGGCCATGCTTGCCGTCCCTGTCGTGCGCGGCCCATTTTTACGGGTCCGTCCTTTTCAATGCTGCGTTTATGAGCGGCTGTTCTCGAAAGTTCCAGCCCCCCGCAACGTTAATTCCCATGCGGGGCCGGTTTGCATCGCCTTTGCTGCTTTCGGCGCCTCAGCGGCGCCAGAAATCGGGGTTGAACAGGGCAATCAGGGCCAGGGCTTCCAGGCGGCCAAGGATCATGGCCGCCCCCCAGATCAGCATCGCGATATCGCTGAGCGTGCCGATCCCCCGCGCCGGTCCGGTGCCAAGCGTCAGATCGGCCAAGGGCCCCGTCGTCGTCAGCGCGGCAATCGCGAGGATCATGGCATTCGAGAACTGCAACCCGGTCGCAGACAGGGCTAATGTCACCGCGGCGATGGTGATGGCGAACAGCATGAAAAAGACCCAAGCCGCCTGCACGCCGCGCATCGGGATCCGCAAGCGGGCCCCCTGCCCGCCGACGATACCGTGTGGATGCACCAGCAGGTGCATTTCCCTGCGGCCATGTTCGTACAACGCATAGATCCGCAACAGCTTCACGCCGCCGGCGGTGGTCGCGATGCCGCCACCGAACACCGCAAGCCCCAGCAACAGGACGACCGGGGTTTCCAGCCCCGACCAGTTGCGCGCGGTCGACCAATCGCCACTTTCCCATCCGGTGGTCGTCAGGAACGACAGCACCGTGAACGCCGTCCCCCAGAAGGCCCGCAAGGCAGAGGCGAAACTGGCCTCCGCGTTCACGTCGAGCGAGCTGTACCAATGCCGCACGAGGATCAGCGTCGAGACCGACACGACGATCAGGGCGGCAATCCGCAACTCCCTGTCCTGGCTCAGCCGGATGGCGCGATCCTTCTGGATGTCGGTGGTAAAGGTCTGTCGGCTGACCGCGAAGATCAGAAAGGCGAACACCGCGATTTCACCGGGCAAACCGGCTGGCGAACCTGCGACGCCGTCGGCACCGGTGATGCCGGATGTGGACATCGTCGACATGGCGTGGATGGCCCCGGCGGTCGGCGCCTCGCCCAGTGCGACAAGGATGGCCCACAACGTTCCCGTCAACACGATGTAGACCGGCGCGATCAGCCGGGCATATCGTATGACCCGGAATTCCGGATCGACCGCCTGCATCTGCGGCGACAGGCGCGCGTATTGGCCGTCACGGGCGGAATAGGTGACTTCGAACCCGCCAAGCCTCAGTGGCGCGAGGATCGCCACGGCGGCGACAAGGATCAGGAAGCCGCCCTGCCACGCGACGAGGGCGCGCCACAGATGCGCGGTTTCCGACAGGCGTTCGGGCGCGAATAGCGTGCCGCCGGTCGTGGTTATGGCGGCGATCATCTCGACATAGGCGCGCACGGGATGGGTGTCGGCGACGACCTCTCGCAGGGGGATCGCCGCCATCGCGGGCAGGATGGTCATCGCGCCCAACAGGGCGACGAGGTGGCTGCGCGTCGGGTTCGACGACCGCGTTCGCACCGTGGCCAAGGCAATCCCGAGGCAGATCGCCAACATGAAGGTTCCGCTGTAGAAGAATGCCTGCGCCTCGCGATGCGCATCGCGGACCAAGGCATGAATGGCGGGCACATACATCGAGGCGGAAATCGCCATCGCGAAGCGCACCAGCAACGGCAACCGCACGCGCAGCAGATCCCGCGCGCGCGTCATCAGAAGAAGTCCACTTGCACCTGCAACAGCCGCTCGACCTCGGGGACGTCGGCAGACAGCGCAAAGATCGCGACCGTGTCACCTTCTTCGATAAGGGTGCTGCCGCCGGGGCGCACGACCTTGCCGCCGGCCTTCTGGATCACCCCGACCAGCGCGCCCTCGGGAAAGGACACATCGCGAATGCGGCGTCCTGCAAGTGGCGAAGTCGACATGACCTGCGCCTCGATCACCTCGGCCTCGGCGTCCCCGACCGAATAGACGTTGCGCACCCGGCCATGCCGGACATGGCGCAGGATGGAACTGACGGTCGTCTGCCGCGGGTTCACATAAGCGTCGATATTCAGCGGGCCCATTAGCGGCACCAGCGTGGGATCGTTGATCAGCGCGATGGTCTTGCCACATCCCGATGCCTTGGCCCGCACAGCCGCCAGCAGGTTCGTCTTGTCGTCATCCGTCACGGTCAACACGACGTCCGCACGTTCGATGTTCGCCTCGTGCAGCATTTCGATATCCAGACCGTCGCCGGACAGGACGATGGTCCGTTCCAACGCTTCGGCGGCCCTTTCGGCACAGACCCGGTTGCGTTCGATCATCTTGGTGCGCAGCCGCTCCGGCGCCGCCTCCAACGCCCGCGCAACGGTCAGGCCCACGTTTCCGCCGCCGATCAGGACGATACGTTCCTGTTTCTTTACCTTCTTGCCGAAAATCTCCTGCGTCCGGACCAGGTCATCGGTATGGCACAGGACATAGATCTGATCGCCGCCCTGCAACTGATCGCGCGGCGTCGGCGCGAAAAGCCGGCCACTGGCCGCGCGTCGGATGCCCACGACCACGGCCCGCAAGGTGCTGAACAATTCCGACAACTGGCGCAGGGGCGTGTCCAGAACCGGGCAATCCGCGTCCAGGCGCAGGCCGATCAGCTGGGCCTTGCCGTCCATGAATTCTTCGATGTCGAAAGCTTCGGGCGCGCGCAGGCGGCGCAGCGCGGCCTCCGCCACCTCGCGTTCCGGGCTGATCACCACATCAATCGGCAGGTGATCACGGCGATAAAGGTCGGACCGCATGGCCGACAGATAGGATTGCGCACGAAGGCGCGCGATCTTGCGCGGAACCGTGAAAACGGAATGGGCAACCTGACAGGTCACCATGTTGACCTCGTCCGAATGGGTCGCGGCGATCAGCATGTCCGCGTCTTCGGCCCCTGCCCGCTCCAACACGTTGGGGTAGCTGGCAAAACCGGTAATGCCCTGAACATCCAGCGTGTCCGTCGCACGATCGACGAGGGCGGGGTTGTTGTCGACGACGGTCACGTCGTTGCGCTCGCCCGCCAGATGGCGCGCGATCTGCCAGCCGACCTGCCCCGCGCCGCAGATGATGACTTTCAAAGCCGTCGCTCCTCGAAGTGGCTGTAGCCGTCTGGATAGGCCCCGCAATCGGGGCGGTCAACTCGGGCCTTCCGTGGCAAATGTCTGACATTCAAGGCGGGCTGCTTTCGAATGTCAGACATCAGACGTCACCTCAGTCGTCCACTCGCGCGACCCGCGCGCCACCTCGCGCACTCGTCACCACGCCCAGGGACTTGAGCTTGCGATGCAGGGCGGACCGTTCCATGCCGACAAAGCTTGCCGTGCGGCTGATGTTTCCACCGAAGCGATTGATCTGCGTCATCAGATACTGACGTTCGAACAATTCGCGCGCGTCGCGCAGCGGCAGGCTGGCAAGGCTACCGGTCAGGGTCATCTCACCATTGTCGCCCCCGCCGTCGGTGGGGCTGGGCAGTTCGGTAGGCTCGATCGGGCCGGTTCCGTCGCCAAGGATCAGCACACGCTCGATGACGTTGCGCAATTGTCTGACATTTCCGGGCCAGCGCATCGTCTGCAACAACGCCCGCGTCTCATCGCTCAGCTGGCGCAGCGGCAGGCCCTGCGCCTTGTTCAGGGCCCCGATGAAATGGTCCGCCAGAACGGGGATGTCATCGCGACGATCCTCCAGCGACGGCACGGCAACAGGCACCACATTCAGCCGGTGAAACAGCTCCTCCCGAAACCGCCCGGCCCGGATCTCGGCCTCGAGGTCTCGGTTCGTCGAGGAAATAACCCGTAAGTCGACGCGCACCTTTTCCTGTCCGCCGACCCTCTGGAACGATTGATCGACCAGCACGCGCAGGATCTTGGATTGCGTACCCAGCGGCATGTCGGCCACTTCGTCGAAATAGACGACGCCTTCGTGCGCCTGCTCCAGCAATCCGGGTTCGATGCCACGCTCGCTGCTTTCGCGCCCGAAAAGAACCGCCTCCATCCGGTCAGGTTCGATGCTGGCCGAAGAGACGGTGACGAACGGCGCGGATGCACGGTTCGAATTGGCATGGATATAGCGTGCGGCGACTTCCTTGCCGGACCCGGCCGGCCCGGTCAGCATTACGCGCCCGTTGGAATTCATGACTTTCTTGAGCTGTCCGAGCAGCGATTTGAACGCCACGCTCTGCCCGATCATCTCGGCGGAGGAGGCATCCTTGCGCCGCAGTTCGCTGTTTTCATGTCTCAGGCGCGACGTCTCCATGGCGCGACCGACGACGACCATCAACTGGTCGATATTGAACGGTTTCTCGATATAATCGTAGGCACCCTGCTTGATCGCCGCGACGGCAATCTCGATGTTTCCATGCCCCGAAATGATGATGATCGGGATATCCGGGTGACTGCGCCGGACGGATTTCAGGATATCGATCCCGTCCATGTCGCTGTCCTTCAGCCAGATATCGAGGATCATCAGGCTTGGCGCCTCTTCTTCGATGGCGGCCATGCATGCCTCGGACGTGCCCGCCTTGCGACAGGTATATCCTTCGTCTTCCAGAATATCGGCGATCAGGCCACGAATGTCGGCCTCATCGTCGGTGATCAGAATGTCGCCCATTATCCCTCCTCTGGCAGCGGCAGGCGGATCACGGCCTGCGCACCCTTGTGGCCGGTGACGTCCGGCTCTGCATCGCGCAGCTCCAGCGTACCACCATGTTCTTCTATGATCTTCTTGACGATCGGCAGGCCCAGGCCAGTGCCCTTGTCGCGCGTCGTCACATACGGTTCGAACAGGCGTGCCCGATCCGCCGGCAGGCCGATTCCGGTGTCCGATATCGCGATTTCGGCCATCCTTGGCGACAGGGTCAGGGTCACGGTCACTTCCTGTGGACAGGTCGGGTCCGCCTCCGCGCGCGCCTCGATTGCCTCGCCGGCATTCTTGACGAGATTGGTGAAAGCCTGCCGCAGCATCGTGGTGTCGATCTCGGCGGTCACGGGCTCATCCGGGATCACGTCGTTCAGGACGACCGGTTCGAGGGCCGCGCGCTGCAACGTCACGGTGTCGCGCAGAAGACGTGCAATGTCCGCGGTGCGGCGTTCCGGTTCGGGCATACGGGCGAACTTGCTGAACTCATCAACGATGCGCCGCAAGTCATTGGTCTGACGAACAATGACATCCGTCAATTCGCCCAGCTTCTGCGCGCTTTCCTCCGGCAACTCCCGGCCAAAGCGCCGTTTCACCCGCTCGGCCGACAACTGGATGGGCGTCAACGGGTTCTTGATCTCATGGGCAATGCGACGGGCCACGTCACCCCATGCGGCCATGCGTTGCGCACTGACCAGTTCGGTCACGTCGTCGAAGGCCACGACGTAGCCCTCCAACGTGCCGTCGGTGCCGGTCCGGGTCGCGATGCGCACGAGCAGGTTTTCAAGCTTGCCGTCGCGGACAAGCCGGACCTCATCCTGTGCCGTCGTGGCATGTCCTTCGGTCAGCCGGTCGAAAAGGTCCGCGAATTCGGGCACGAGGTCACCCAGTTCGCGCCCATAGTGATCGGCGCCCTCGACCTGCAGGATCCGTTGCGCGGAACGGTTCGTGAAATCGACATTGCCCTGTGCGTCAAGGCCCACGACACCCCCCGTAATGGACCCCAGAACGCTGTCGAACAGCCGTCGGCGACGCTCCGTCTGCTGATTGGTCTCGACGAGGGCATCGCGTTGTCCCTTCAACTGCCGCGTCATCTGGTTGAAGATACGGCCAAGCATGGCGATCTCGTCTTCGCCCTGCTCCTCGGTGACGCGCACATCCAGATCGCCTTGGCCCACGCGTTGGGCGGCACCGGCCAACTGGCCGACAGGTCGCGACAGCCGCTCGGCGATCCACAGACCCGCCCACGTGGCAGCGAGGATCAGGATGACCGCGAATTCCAGATACAGAAGACCGAAGTCAAACAGCAGCCGGCCGCGGTCCTCCTCCAACTGCTGATAGAGCTGCACCGTCTCTTCGGTCTCGTCCAGCAATTGCAGGATCGCGCCATCCACCTCGCGCGTGACATACAGGTATCTGTCCGCGAAGGCATTCAGATGAATAAGGGCGCGGAACTCGTTGATTTCCTTGTCTTCGATCAAGACAACTTCGCCGGACTGGGCGCGCGCCAGCTGTGCCGCCGTCACCGGCTCGAAATCGAAAAGATAGCTGCGATCACCTCGCGCGCGGATGTCGCCAAGGCCGTCGATGACGAAAGCTTCCTCAAGACCCCGTTGAACGAGTTCCTGACCCTGCGACAGGATCTGCCGCAGGTCGCCGTCGGTCATGAAGAAACTGGCCTGCTTTGCGACGTTCAGATACCCGGCAAGGCCGCGACCGTCTTCGATCAGGTCATCGCGGTGTTCCTGCGCATAGGCCTGTGCGGCGGCGACGCTGTTGCCCAGGGCGCTGCGCACCCGTTCGGAAAACCATCCTTCAAGTCCGATGTTGATCGTGATCGTGGCAAACACGGCAACCAGGATCGTCGGGATCAGGGCGATGCCCGTGAAAATACCCGTAAGGCGCAGGTGCAGTTGCGATCCGGCCGACCGCGCCCTTCGCGCCGCAACCATCGCGGTGATCCGCCGCACGACCATCGCCGCGATCAGGAGGATATAGATCAGATCGATCAGAAGGACGGCGCGCAGGGCCGTCTGACTGTCGGATGGGCCACGCAGGCCAAGCACGATGAACGTCAGGACCACGAGGACGGGACCAAGCGCGACCAAGGCAATGGTCACACCTGTCCTCAACTGTTTCCTGCCGCCCCAAATCAAGGAGCGCCACAGAGTCTCCGTGGTGGTTGGGGATCGCAAGATCGCCTCGCATCAATGTCTTACCGCGCGTTGGTCGCCGGGTTGTTCCCGATCCGCAACGCATGTGGCGAATCTACATCAATTTGCGGCGGCGTGTCACGAGGATATCCAGATCGGTGATCTTCTTTCTGAGCGTATTGCGATTGATCCCAAGCAGGTCGGCGCATTTGGCCTGATTTCCGCCGGTCGCATCGAGCGCGATCTCGATCAGCGGGCCTTCGACGTCGCGCAGGATGCGCTGATACAGACCCGGAGGCGGCAGTTGTCCCCCCTGAAGGTCGAAGTACCGGCGCAGGTGCTTTTCCACCGCTTCGGACAGATCATCGGTCGCCGCCGTGGAATCCGGCCCGAGATTGACCGTTGCGGTTCCGACGACCAATTCCACCTCCGAGCGTGAAATCTCCTCTGCCGGGCTGGTCGCGACAAGGCGGCGAACGGTGTTTTCCAACTGTCGGACATTGCCGGGCCAGGGGTGGGACCGCACAAGGCCCAATGCATCTTCACTGAACCGGCGCAGGCTTCCGCCCTCGCGTTCGGCGCGAGACAGGAAATGGGCCGCAAGCAGGGGAATGTCATCCACCCGTTCGCGCAGGGACGGCACGTCGATCTGTGCGCCCGCCAACCGGTAGTAAAGGTCGGATCGGAACGCATCGCCAAGCCGGGTCGACAGATCCTGTTGCGAAGTGGCAAGAATGCGCGGCCCGGATCCGTTCAGCCCGTCGAGCATGCGGACGACCCGGGCCTGTGCCTCGGCGTCGAGGTCGCCGACCTCATCGAAAAGCAGTGACCCGCCCTTTGCCTGCGCCAGAAGTTCGGCGGGGCCATCGAAGCTGGCCAACTGGGCGCCAGTGGCGGTGACGAACGGCAGGGTCCGTCGATCGGAAAAATCGTGGATGGCCCGCGCGATCAGGGATTTTCCCGTCCCGCTTTCGCCCGTGATCATCACGGGCAGATCGGTATTCATCACGCGCGCGACAAGACGGTACAGCGCCTGCATGCGCGGGGTGCGCCCGACGAGCGGCAGATCATCCGCCTCGGTCGGGACGCTGGGCGCAGATTTGGGTGTGGCGGCGACCGATTTGCGCTCCAACGCGCGGGCGGCGCGTTTCATCAGATCCGGCAGGTCGAACGGTTTCGGCAGATAGTCATAGGCGTCCGCTTCGGTCGCCTGAATGGCTGTCATGATGGTATTCTGTGCCGATATGATGATGACCGGCAGGCCCGGCCGGGCCGAACTGATCTTGGGCAGCATCTCCAGCCCGTTGCCATCCGGCATGATGACATCGGAGACGACAAGGTCACCTTTGCCCTCCTCGACCCAACGCATCAGGGTCATCAGGCTCGAGGTGGCATGCACCTTGCACCCTGCCCGGGTTAGGGCCTGCGTCAGAACCGTTCTGATCGTGCGGTCGTCGTCAGCGACAAGGATTGTTCCATCCATAAGATTAGCCTCTATTCAGTCGCTTGTAGCGCGTTGTTCATGTTCCACGTCCCGAGGGACGAGCGGGAGGGAAAGGCGAAAGACGGTCCGGCCGGGGGTGCTTTCGGCCTTGATCCATCCATCGTGCTCGTTGACGATCTTGGCGACGAGCGCGAGGCCGAGACCGGTTCCGTTTTCGCGGCCCGATACGAAGGGTTCGAACAGGTTGTTCTGCATCTCGTCCGGAATGCCGGGGCCGTCGTCGATGATTTCGACCTGAAGCGGCACGGCACCGCCGGACCCGTCGGGGCGGCGGACACGCAGCGAAAGCTCGTAGAAGGTCCGGATCGTGATCCGCCCGCCCTGCTTGCCGACCTGCGCGGCGTTCTTGAGCAGGTTCAGGAAGATCTGGAGCAGCTGGTCCGGATCGCCCCATGTCGGCGGAAGCGACGGATCATATGCCTCGTCGATCGTCATGTGCGCGGCAAAGCCGACCATCGCAGAGCGTCGCGCACGGTCGAGGATATCATGCAGGTTGACGGAGCGACGGGATGGGGGGCGCAGGTTTCCGAACTGCTCGACCTGTTCCAACAGCTTTACGATCCGGCGACTCTCCGCCACGATTAGATCCGTCAATTCAAGGTCTTCCGCGCTGAGGTTCATGCTCAGCAGCTGGGCGGCGCCCGTGATCCCGGCAAGCGGGTTCTTGATTTCATGGGCCAGCATCTCGGCCATGCCGATCGCCGATCTTGCCGCCGAGCGGGAATCGCGTCCGCGATCGACGCGGCCCGCGATATCCTGCGGTGTCACAAGGACGAGGGCGCCCGGCTCCATCGGGGAAATGTGGATGTCGCACCGGATGTCGGGCGCGGGGCCGATCCGGACGGACGTGTCGTGCAGGGTCAGGGGGGCGTCATTGCGCAGAACCCGCGCAAACGCCGCCGTCAGCCCGCCCTCGACCGTCAGAACATCCCCAATGGGGACACTGGCAAGCGCCTTGGCGGATCGGTTCACGAACCCCTCGGCCGGGCCGTTGACCTCGATGATCCGGCCTTCGCTATCCAGGATGAAGGCGGGCACGGAGAGGCATTGCCAAACGGTAGACGTGTCGGTCATGCGGCCTGCTTTCCGTGATATTGAATGGCAGAGGGTAGAAGCCGTCGAACAGCCTCCGGTTCGGCCGTCAGGACCGCGCGGCGGATGTCGGCCGGTGTGCCCGCACCATCCATGTACCAGCCGAGATGCTTGCGCGCGGCACGCGCGCCAAGGGCGCCGTAGAACGTGAGCATCGCATCGTAATGTCCTGTGATCAGGTCACAAAGTTCCTTGTCGCGCGGGATCTGCGGCGGTGTCCGGCCTGCCAATGACGCGGCAATGTCGGCACAGGCCCAGGGCCGCCCCTGAATGCCCCGTCCCACCATCACGCCGGCCGCGCCCGAGGCGGCGAGTGCGGCGCGCGCGTCCCGGCCATCGAGGATGTCACCATTCACCAGAACCGGGATGTCGACGGCGTCGACGATCTCGCCCACGGCGGCCCAATCGGCCTTGCCCTTGTAGAACTGGCATCTGGTGCGCCCATGGATCGTGAGCATCCTGATGCCCGCGTTCTCCGCCCGCGTGGCAAGGGACGCCGTGTTGCGGCTGTCGTCATCCCATCCCAACCGGGTCTTTAGCGTCACGGGAACGGAGACGGCACCGACCACGGCCTCGATCAAGGTCATGGCGTGGTCATGATCGCGCAAAAGGGCAGATCCGGACGCCCCGCCCACGACCTTCTTGGCCGGGCATCCCATGTTGATATCGATGATTCGGGCGCCCTGCCCTTCGAGCATGCGCGCAGCTTCGGCCATCCAATGCGCCTCGCGTCCGGCGATCTGTACCGATGTACCCTCGACGCGCGGGCCGATCTCGGCGCGGTCGCGCACGCTGCGCTTGGCCTGGACCATTTCACGGCTGGCAACCATTTCTGACACGACCAGACCCGCACCGAACCGCTGCACGAGGGTGCGCATCGGCAGGTCTGTGATCCCCGCCATGGGGGCAAGGACGACGGGCGATGTCAGCCCCAGTGCGGCGAGGCGTGCATCCAAGTGTTGTGCGGTGTTTTCGGGCACGTGCTGAAACCCTGTGCAGATTCATCAAGTGGATAGACCGTCGAGCAGGCGAACGCAGCGGTCTGGCGGGTGTGTTGGTGGTTCGCGCATCGTTTGCACAATAATTGCGCAGATCGCTAGGGGTATGCCTGTCCTGTTGTCAGGTCATGACCACACAGCTAGGAACGGCGCGGCCAGTTAACAGGATATCGCCTGCCGATGACACGTCCAACCGTCACCTTGCTGATCGTCGCCGCCGGACGGGGCCTGCGTGCGGGTGGCGGGATTCCCAAGCAGTATCGCGTCCTTGGCGATCGCCCCGTAATCGCCCGCAGCGTCGATGCCTTTGCCGGCCTTGTGGATGACACGCTGGTGGTGATCCACCCGGATGATCAGGCGCGGTTTGCGCGGGCCTGCCCGACCGTTCGCCATGTCGCCGGTGGTAATACGCGCCATGCCTCGGTTCAGGCCGGGTTGGCCGATGTGCGGACGGACCTTGTCCTGATCCACGACGCGGCGCGGCCGCTCGTATCGCGGGCCGTCATCGAAGGGGTGCTTGCTGCGCTGACGCATCAGGATGCAGCCGCCCCGGCCGTGGCGGTCACCGACGCGCTGTGGCGCGGGGAAACTCTGGTGACGGGCGTGGCGGACCGGTCCGGGCTCTGGCGGGCACAGACCCCGCAGGGGTTCCGCACGGACGCCTTGAGGCAGGCGCATGCGGCCTATTCCGGCGAGGCTGCGGATGATGTGCAGGTCGCGCGTGCCGCAGGTCTGTCGGTTGCGATCACGCCGGGGTCCGAGGATAACATCAAGATCACCGCGCCCGACGATTTCGTCCGGGCCGAGCGCCTGCTGACAGGAGACAGAGCCATGGATATCCGCGTTGGCAACGGGTTCGACGTTCACCGGTTCGGACCGGGCGATCATGTCGTGCTGTGTGGTGTGAAGGTGCCGCATGGGCGCGGCCTGCAGGGGCATTCGGATGCCGATGTCGCCCTGCACACGATCACGGACGCCATCTATGGCGCCTTGGCCGAGGGCGATATCGGAACGCATTTCCCCCCCTCCGACCCCCAGTGGAAAGGCGCCGAGAGCGGTCAGTTCCTGCGCCACGCCGTCGATCTGGCCGCGGCGCGGGGCTTTCGCATCAGCAACGTCGACTGCACCCTGATCTGCGAAGAGCCGAAGATCGGACCGCATGCCGCCGAGATGCGCACGCGGGTGGCCGACTTGATGGGACTGGGCCGCGATCGCGTATCGGTCAAGGCAACCACGACAGAAAAGCTGGGCTTTGCCGGACGGGGCGAGGGGATCGCCTGTCAGGCGACCGTCGCGCTGGTGGCCCGATGAAGGCCGCGCGATTGATCGCGACGGTCGGGGGCGTCGGCAACCTGCGCCCCGCGCCCGGTACTTGGGGGTCTCTGGCTGCGCTGCCGCTCGGGTGGCTCGTGATGCAAGGGGGGCCGATCCTGTTCACCTTGGCGACCTTGGCGGTGCTCCCCCTCGGCCTGTGGGCCACCAAAGGCGTGACCGCGGGCAGCGGCGATCATGATCCGTCCGAGGTCGTCATCGATGAGGTGCTGGGCCAGTGGATCGCCCTGCTGCCGCTGGCGTGGGGGGCGGCGAATGCGGGCGTCCCGGTCGAGCGTCTGTGGCCCGGCTGGATCGCGGCCTTTGTCCTGTTCCGCCTGTTCGACATCTGGAAACCGGGGCCGGTCGGCTGGATGGACAGGCGATCGGACGCCTTGGGTGTAATGCTGGACGATGCCGTGGCGGGCGTCCTGGCCGCAATCGGCGTGGTCGTGTTGGCCGCGTTGGCGCACCTGTGACGGCGCAGGCCATCCTTGCGGCGGCTGCCGGTCGCACGATCGCAACGGCCGAAAGCTGCACCGGTGGCATGGTGGCCGCGGCCCTGACCGACCTGCCCGGATCGTCGGCGGCCTTCCTTTGGGGGGTCGTTACCTATTCGAACGACGCCAAGGTCGACCTGCTGGGGGTTTCACCAGAAACGCTGGACCGGGTGGGGGCGGTTTCGGAAGATGTCGCGCGGGAAATGGCCGAGGGCGCGCGGGTGCGCGCGATGACGGATATCGCGGTGTCCGTCACCGGCATCGCGGGTCCCGGCGGGTCCGAGCACAAGCCGGAGGGGCGCGTCTGTTTCGGGTTGGCCACCAGCACGGGAACGCGGGTGGAAACCGTGGACTTTGGCGCCTTGGGTCGCGACGCCGTGCGCCGGGCGGCGCGGGATCATGCGCTTGAACTGATCTTGTCGGCGCTTCAGGCGGCCGGGCGCCCGTAGAGCGCCTTTGCGCGCTTTTCGAAGGCGGCGACGACCCTCTGCATCGCCTCGTTGAAGACCACGCCGACCACCCGGCCGATGATGGCGTTCCGAAACTCGAAATCGACCCAGAAGTGCACGCGGCATCCCCCGCCGGACAGCGGTTCGAACCGCCATTCCGATTGCAGGTGGCGGAACGGACCATCGAGGTATTCGGTCTCGATCCGCTTTTCCTCGGGCCATAGAACCACCTTGGAGCCGAACTGCTCCCGGAAAACCTTGAACGAAATCACGAGGTCGGCAAGCATGACTTCCCCCTCCGGGCCGCCCTCGCGCGACCGGATGCGCGCGGCTGCTGTCCACGGCAGGAACTTGGGGTAATTGGCGACATCCGCGACCAGGTCGTACATCTGGTCCGCCGAATATGGCAGGACACGGCTTTCGGAATGGCGCGGCATGGGTGGACCCCTTGGTCGTGATCGAACAGCGTGTTAACGCCCCAGATGCCGGAAGGTTCGCGAGGAGTCAAAATGCCAGAGGCTTACGTAATCGATCAGATGATCAGCGCCAAGGCCATCGCGGCCCGGATCGAGGCGTTGGCCCGCGACATCGAAGCGCGGTTCGACGGCACCGACAAGCTGGTCGTCGTCGGCCTGTTGCGGGGGTCATTCGTGTTCATCGCGGACCTCGTTCGCGAACTGAACCTGCCGGTGGAGGTCGATTTCCTCGAGGCGTCGTCCTACGGCGACGGGATGGAGAGCAGCCGCGAGGTGCGCATCCTCAAGGACCTGCGCGGCGAGATCGGCGGCCGTGACGTGCTGGTGGTCGAGGATATCGTCGACACGGGTTTCACGCTGCACCACGTCATCGGCCTGTTGAAGTCGCGCGCCCCTGCCCGGCTGGAAACCATTGCTTTGCTGGACAAACCCGCCCGGCGGGAGGTGGACGTGAAGGCCAGCTGGACCGGGTTCGAGATACCGGATGAATTCGTGGTGGGCTACGGGATCGACTATGCGCAGCGGAACCGCAACCTGCCCTTCATCGGCAAGGTGCGGTTCCCCTGATCGCTCAATCCTCGGCGCGGGCGGCGCGCAGGGACCGCAACTCCTGCTGTGACAGCACGAGGACGGGCTTGCCGGTATAATCGACCTGCGGCACGTTCCCGAGCTGCCGGAAGAAGCTGATCAGCAGGGCCGAGGTGACGGCGACACCGGCCAGCGCCTTGAACACGCCGGGCGCGGTGGCGTGCAGGGTGGCCCAGTACATGTCGGGGGTGAACATCTCGATCCCGACATGCAGCATCGGCAGCAGGATGAAGGCGGTGGCGGCCAGCAGGACGGCCTTGAGCAGTCCCCCGATCACATGGCGCGGCGCGGTGATAAAGCGCGGCAAAAGGTAAGGCACCGTCATCAACGTGCCGACCCCGGCATAGGCGTAAAGCGCGTGCATCGGGTTCTGGCCATAGCTGATCTGGAACGCCTGGTAATCGCGCCCTCCTTCGATCAGCTGCCAAAGGATCCAGGCGGTGCCAAGCAGCCCAAGCCCCAGCAAACGCATCATCAACCAATCGGCGATGACATACAGTTTCATCGCGGCACCGATGGACGGCAGCTTGGGTTCCGGCAGCTTGCCCTTGTTCATGTTCTTCTTGGGCGCCACCTCCGGCAAGTCGGAGGCGCGCTGGCTGGGATAGGGGCGCAGGGCGTCCGGGGATGTGGCCGCGGGCGGTTTGCGGGCGATGACGGCGATGGTCGTGGCAATCAGGCCGAGGAAGGAAACGGCGCTTATAATGGTAGTCGTTGACCCGGCCTGGACCAAATCATAGCGCGTGAAGACGCCAGGTGATTGTCCCTCTAGAATCGACGTCAGCGCGGGAGGTGCCATAACCAGGAGCGGGGCAAGTGCAGCAAGCGAGACGGCAGAGATGTAAAAACCGATGGCCGGAAAGTGGAACCAACGCGTGGGGCGATGAACAAAGCGCGGCAATGTGCGCGTTGTGAGAAAGGAAAGACCAATCGCAACGCAGAGACCGGCAGAGACCATCGCGTAAGAAAATAAATCGGTCGCGGCATAGAGCGCGGCGACCTGTGGGTCCCGTTGCGATGTCAGGTGGATGGCAACGCCAAATGTGATCATCGCGACACCGCCTAGGGCGAGCAGAGCGCGATGAATGCTGAGAACGACGAAGGCGTCATCACTCGGACGTCCCCGAGCCTGCCGGGTTATTCGGTCTGCTGGCGCCGGAATGTTCCCATCCCCCCCACCTGACAGTATGGACTTGATACCGGTGACAACGGACGCGACGAAAAAGAAGATCCCGAAACTGGAGAGAATCCGCATATGGACTTGTGTTATTTGCTCCGGTGCCATCCCGGCGGCGATCCCTTGATATGAGATCAAAAACTGACCGGAAGCGCTGAAGAGATAGAGCGCGAGGAGCAGTATCGGCAAATGCAACCAACGCGAAGGCGCCTTGACCGCGTTTGGCATAACTGGGCGACACCCAAGAATAAGCGGCAGAAGACAAGACAGTGCCAGCAAACTTGCGGGCAGTATATTCGCTGCGGGCGCCTCAAGCAGCGCCGTGTCACGGGCCACATTCCAAGCCCATTCGCCTGCTTGCATCGCATAGACAAGGCCCACGCCAGAAATCATGCTATGATGAATTTCGGCGATACTTTTTCCTTTGAACAGCGGCATGAGAGGCAATCCTTGATAAGACTGCCCCGACGTGTGTCCCCCCATTCCGGCGAAATCGGGGCCGATCAGCGGTAAAGCAGCGACACTCCGTTGCGGAATATGTGCACTTTCGCGGGATCGGCCGCCAGACGGATGGTCTGACCCCGCATGTTCGGGTGGATGCCCTGCAGCTTGGCGATGACCGGATCGGCGTCCGGCGTGGCCCGCTTGAAATACAGCAGCGTCACCTCGCCCAGCCGTTCCTCCACCTCGACCACGCCCTCGAACGCGAAATCCTCGCCCTCGGTCGCGATGGCATCCTCGGGGCGGATGCCGAACTTGACAGAGGATCCCATGTCCTCGGGCTTGGTCGGTATGGTGGAGGTGACCGTTCCGCCGCCATGCTTGCTGCGGATGGTGGTCGTCTCGCCGGTGCCGGTGATTTCGCCTTCCATCAGGTTCATGGCGGGCGAGCCGATGAAGCGGGCGACGAATTCGCCGTTGGGGCGTTCATAGAGGTCCAGCGGCGTGCCGACCTGGGCGATGGAATACTTGTGCCCGTTGTCCTTGAGCGCATCCAGCACGACGATGCGGCTGGCCAAGGTCATCGCCTCCACCTGGTCGTGGGTGACGTAGATCATGGTCGAGTTCGGCATCTGCTCCTTGAGCTGCGCGATCTCGATCCGGGTCGCGACGCGCAGGGCCGCATCGAGGTTCGAGAGCGGCTCATCGAACAGATAGACCTTGGGGTCGCGCACGATGGAC
Organism: Jannaschia sp. 2305UL9-9; assembly: GCF_041403465.1. Taxonomy (NCBI): domain Bacteria; kingdom Pseudomonadati; phylum Pseudomonadota; class Alphaproteobacteria; order Rhodobacterales; family Roseobacteraceae; genus Jannaschia; species Jannaschia sp. 2305UL9-9. Next base: position 600,833 of record NZ_JBGEHM010000001.1, on the reverse strand, counting down.
CGGCCGATGGCGACACGCTGTCGCTGACCACCCGACAGGGCCTTGGGCAGGCGGTCAAGGTATTCGGTCAGTTGCAGCTTGGCCGCCGCCGCCTCGACCGCCGCATTCATCTTGGCCGGATCGACCTTGGCGATCTTGAGCGCGAACTGCATGTTTTCGCGCACCGTCATATGCGGATAGAGGGCGTAGGACTGGAACACCATCGCGATGCCCCGCTCGGACGGGGGGACGTCATTGACGACCTGACCGTCGATTTCCAGCGTCCCGCCCGAGATCTTCTCCAACCCGGCGATCATGCGCAGCAGGGTGGATTTGCCGCAACCGGAGGGACCGACGAAAACGATCAGCTCGCCCTGTTCGATGTCGAGGTTGATGTCCTTCAGGACTTCGACGGTACCGCCGTAGACCTTGGACACGTCGGTCAGTTTCAGGTTCGCCATGATCGTCGTCCCTCCCGGGTCTTTTTATGGATCGCGCCGCCGCCCGCACCCGATGCGGATGGCGGCGCGGGTATCATACGCCCTTGAGCAACGTGTATTGCCACGGCCCGAGGCTCATGCCCCCTGCCCCGGTCGCGCGTCCGGGATCGGTTCCGCCGATCCCATCGACGAATTCCCAGTTGCCTTCGGGCGGGTGAACGCTGGCCGCGTCGCCGCCAAGATTGAAGGCACAGAACCAGCGTTCGTCCCCTTCGGACCGGACGAAATGCAAAAGCTGTCCATCGGCCTGCATGTCGGTCTGCTCGCCCTTTTGCAGCGCAGGCGCAGCGGCACGCATCGCGATCACGCGACGATAGTGGTGCAACAGGGCATCCTTGCGATCCTCCTGCAGGGCGACGGCGTTGCCCAGATGCTCGTGCGCGACCGGCAGCCACGGCTTGACCTCGGAAAAGCCGCCGCCTTCGTTCGACGCCTCCCAGACCATCGGGGTGCGGCAGCCGTCGCGGCCCACGTATTCGGGCCAGAACTCGATGCCGTAGGGGTCCTGCAGATCCTCGTAGGCGACACGCGCCTCGTTCAGGCCCAGTTCCTCACCCTGATACAGACAGACCGAGCCGCGCAGGCATTGCAGCAGCGTCGCGTAGCAACGCGCGCCCTGCTCATCGAGGTTCCAGCGGGTCACATGCCGCGTCACATCGTGGTTGGACAGCGCCCAGCAGGCCCAGCCGTCCGGCGCTTCGGCGTTCAGCTTGTCGTAGACCTCGACGATGCGGGGGGCGGTCAGCAGGTCACCGGCGAGGAATTCGAAGGCATAGCACATCTGCACGCCCTGCCCGTCCCGTGTGTATTGACCGAGCAGTTCCATGCCACGCTGCGCATCGCCCACCTCACCCACCGCGGCGGTGCCGGGATATTCGTCCAGCAGTTCGCGGAACCGCTTGAGGAACAGGAGGTTCTCGGGCTGGTTCTTGGAATAGATGTGTTCCTGGTGGTTGTAGGGGTTCACGGCGGGCGCGATGTTCGCGTTGCGCTTTTCGGGCGGTAACGCGGGGTTGTCGCGCAGGGCCTTGTCCGCGAAGTAGAAGTTGATGGTGTCGAGGCGGAAGCCGTCGACACCCCGGTCCAGCCAGAACCGGGTCGCATCCAGCAGCGCATCCTGCACGTCCGGGTTGTGAAAATTCAGGTCCGGTTGCGAGGTCAGGAAGTTGTGCAGGTAATACTGCAACCGCCGCGCGTCCCAGTGCCAGCCCGTGCCACCGAAGATCGACAGCCAGTTGTTCGGCGGGGTGCCGTCCGGCTTGGGGTCGGCCCAGACATACCAGTCGGACTTGGGGTTGGTGCGGCTGCTGCGGCTTTCCTGAAACCACGGGTGCGCATCCGAGGTATGCGACAGCACGAGGTCGATCATGATGCGCACGCCCAGGCGGTGCGCAGTGGCGACGAGGCGGTCGAAATCCTCCAACGAGCCGAACATCGGATCGACGTCGCAATAGTCGCTGACGTCGTAGCCGAAATCCTTCATCGGCGACGTGAAGAACGGGCTGATCCAGATGGCATCGACCCCCAGCGACGCCACGTAAGGCAGTCGCTGGGTGATGCCGTTCAGGTCGCCGATACCGTCGCCCGATGTATCCTGAAAGGACCGCGGATAGATCTGATAGATCACGCCGCCCTTCCACCAATCGGGATTCATGTCAGGCGACAGTTGTTGAGCGATTGCAGTCATGTATCGTCCTATTTCACGGAACCGGCCAGCAGGCCGCGCACCAGGTAGCGTTGCATGGTAAAGAACACGATCAGTGGCACCGCGATCGACACGAAGGCCGCCGCTGCAAGGATGCCCCAATCACCGCCGCGCGACCCAAGCAGGTCGTCGGCGATCTTGACCGTCATTACCCAGGATTCGGAGTTGGATGGAAGAAAGACCTTGGCCACCAGCAGGTCATTCCACGTCCAAAGGAACTGAAAGATCGCGAAGCTGGCCAGCGCGGGAAAGGACAGCGGCAGGACGATCTTGGTGAAGACCTGAAAATCCGTGGCACCGTCGACCTTGGCGCTTTCGATGATGTCGCGCGGCAGGCCGACCATGTAGTTGCGCAGCAGGTAGATCGCCAGCGGCAGGCCAAAGCCCGTGTGAGCGAACCAGATGCCATAGAACGATTGCCCGATCCCGATCTGGTTGTGAAACTTGAGCATCGGCACGAGCGCCAGCTGCAGGGGTACCACCAGCAGACCGACGATGATCGCGATGATCGTGCCGCGGAACGGAAAGTCCATCCACGCCAGCGCATAGGCCGCGAAGGCCGCGATCAGGATCGGGATGATCGTCGCCGGAATCGTCACGGTCAGGGTATTGATGAAGGCCGTGTCCATCCCGTTCGAGAACAGGATCGTCTCGTAGTTGTCGGTCGAGAAATTGGGCGGCACCGACGTTCCGAAATAGAGGGTCGGATTGCGGCCGGGCGCGTCATCGGCCGGGTCGACATAGCGATAATCGCCGTTGGTCTCGACCGTCAGGGTGCGACCGCGCACCAGCTCTCCGGTGGTGCCAGGCTCGAATGCCGTCGGCTCCGCTCGGCGGCCACCGAAGGCCGTGATCTCGCCGCTGCCGTCCTCGCCGAAGACGTTGCCCGTCAGGACCCAGCCGTCGACCTCTCGTTGGAACTCGCCCTCGGCCCCGGCGGCGAAATTCTGCTCCGTCGCGAAAGGCGCATTCCACCAGCCCGAATTCGAGATCGCGTCCCGGTCGCGGAACGAACTGACCAGCAGGCCGACGGTCGGGATCAGCCACAGCACGACAAGCAGGGCGACCGAAATGTTCGTGACCAGCGCGAGCGAGCTTTTGGCGCCCGCGATTCCGTCATCGTTCGCAGACATCAGCGCACCTCGTTTCTGGCTTGTAGGATGTTCCAGATCATGACCGGCAGGACGATAAGCATGATCACGAAGGCCACCGCCGTGGCGCGGCCGTCATCGCGGAACATGTATTCCATCATGTAGCTGGGCAGGATCTGCGTGCCGAAATTGCCGCCCGTCATCGTGTAGACGATGTCGAACACCTTCAGCACGAGAATGGTGATCGTGGTCCAGACGACGACGATCGTTCCCATGATCTGCGGGATCTTGATCTTGAAGAAGATCTGGATCGGGCTTGCGCCATCTATGATGGCCGCTTCGATCGTTTCCTCCGGTATCCCGCGCAGGGCGGCGGACAGGATGACCATCGCAAAACCCGTCTGGATCCACACGAGGATGACCATGAGGAAGAAGTTGTTCCAGAATGCGACCTGCAACGGATCGATCGGCGCCATGCCGATGGTGTCGCGGATGGCGTTGATGATCCCGATTTCCGGATCGACGGCATAGACGAACTTCCAGATCAGGGATGCGCCCACAAAGCTGATCGCCATCGGCATGAAAATCAGGGATTTGGCGATGTTCCCCCACGACAGCCGGTCGGTCAGCTGCGCCACAAGAAGGCCGAGGAACGTCGCCGCGGCGGGGACGAACAGGACCCACAGGAAGTTGTTGAACAGCGCCGTGCGGAATTCGCCGTCCGCGAACAGCGCACCATAGTTGCCCAGCGCGATGAATTCCTCGCCCGACCGGTTGAAGAGCGAGCGGTAGAAGCTGCCGAATACGGGATAGACGAGGTAGAGCGTCAGCGCCGCGAGGGCGGGCAGCAGGAACAGCCACGGGCGGATCTGGTTGGCGCGATTGATGTTGCGCCCGGCGTCCGGGCCACGGGCCGGGAACAAGACCCTGTCCAGCACGAGGTTCGAGGTCCAGAAGTACCCGATACATCCGCCGACGCCGATGATGACGGTCAGGATGCCCTGCAAAAGCGGTGACATGGCTGGTCCTCCCTTGTGCTGAATTGGTGGGGTGGACGACCCGGACCATCCTTGCCCCGGAATGTCCCGTTGCTGGCGAGCCCCCCTCGTGAGGGGCGCGCCGGGGAACCTTGCGGTGTCTTAGTTCAGTGCGTCCCAACGCTCCTGGATGCTATCGGCCACGTCCTCGGCAGAGGCGCCGGTGACGTAGTCGACCATGCCGGTCCAGAACGCGCCTGCGCCGATCTCGCCGGGCATCAGGTCGGACGCATCGAAGCGGAACGTGGTCGCATCGGCAAGGATCTGTCCCTGCGCGCGCAGCGAGTCGCTTTCGTAGGCGTCGAGGTTCACGCCGGCATGCGCCGTCAGGAAACCGCCCTGCGCCATCCACATCTCGTGCGCGATCGGCAACTTCATGAACTCGATCAGCGCATTCGCCCCTTCGGACGGGTTGGTGATCGAGAACAGGGTGCCGGCGCCCAGAACAGGCTTGCCCAGATCCTTGCCCTCATAGGCCGGGAAGTAGAAGAAATCTGCGTCCTGCCCCATCTCAGTGCCTTCGGGGAAGAACGCCGGGATGAACGAGGCCTGACGGTGCATGTAGCAGGCAGGCGGGATGTCGAAGAGGCCGGTCGGGCTGTCACGGAAGTCCGTGTTTGCAACGGCTTGCGACCCGCCATTCACGTAATCGTCGTTCAGGGCGAAGGCGCCGAACTCCTCGATCGCGGCCACGACCTTGGGGTCGTTGAACGGCATTTCGTTCGACACCCAAGCATCATAGTCCTCGGGCGACTGCGTGCGCAGCATCATGTCCTCGACCCAGTCGGTCGCGGGCCAGCCGGTTGCCGCACCCGAGCCCAGACCGATGCACCACGGCGTGCCACCGTCTGCGACGATCTGGTCGGTCAGCGCCTTGAGCTCTTCCATCGTCTCGGGGATGTCATAGCCGCTTTCGTCGAAGGCGGCGGGCGAATACCAGACCAGCGACTTCAGATCGACGCGGTAGAACATGCCGAACAGCTGATCGTTGCCGTCCGCGTCCGCATAGGTTCCCAGATCGACCCAGGACGACCCGGCGGCGAAGTTGTCGGCGACCCACTCGGCGGTGCCGTCGGCCAGCGGTGTCAACAGGCCCTGCGACGCCATGTCGGCGGCCAGACCCGGCTGCGGGAAGACGGCGAGGTTGGGGGCGGAGCCAGCGCGCGCCGAGATCACGATGTCCTGCTCGAACGAGTCGGATCCGGAATAGGTGACGTCCGCGCCGGTCGCATCGGCGAAGAACGCCATGATGATGTCGAACTTGGCCTTTTCGTCGCCGGTCCAGGGGCCGGTGATCGTGACCGTCTCACCCGACAGGTCGGTGGCTTCGGCAAATGCGTTGTAGCTGTCCCAGTCGAACGGGCCTTCGCCCGGCGTGAATGCGGATGTGTGGCCGTCCGCATAGGCGGCGCCAGACAGAAGCACCGCGATTGCGGTGCTGCTTGCAAGCTTCTTCATGTAACCCTCCCGCGCGGCCGATGTGCGACCGCAAGTTGTTGCCGGTTCCCGGCGATCTCGATCTCTGCGGCTGCCTCTTCCAAACCGCTTTGACTGGCGAAGAATGACTCCGCCTTCACCGAAAAGTCAACGCCCCTGTCCGACCACATCGTGGGTTTGCTGTCGATTTTTTTCAGTTGCCAAACAATGACCATTCGGGGCACCTCACGGCAAGGCTCGTTCGGTCGAGTGGAAAATTCAAACCGATTTGGGTGCATTTGCCCCTTAACTTTCAGGACGTCGCAGGGTGAATCTCAGGGAATTCTCGGAACTGCTGGGTCTGTCGCCGACAACGGTCAGTCGCGCGTTGGGCGGCTATCCCGAGGTCAAGGAGGAGACCCGCCGCAAGGTCGCAGAGGCCGCGCGGACCCACGGGTATCGTCCGAACCGGCGGGCCGCATCCCTTGCAACCGGCCGGGCGATGGCCATCGGGCATGTGATTCCCACCTCTCTGAACCACGAGATGGTGAACCCGGTCTTTGCCGACTTTCTCGCCGGTGCGGGCGAGATCTATTCCGATGCGAATTACGACCTGATCCTGTCGGTGGTCAACGATGGCAACGAGGTTCGCGCCTATCGTCAGATGGCCCGAGCGGGCAGCGTGGACGGAATCATCGTGCACGGCCCGCGGGATGACGACGCGCGCGTGGCCCTGTTGCGCGAAACCGCCCTGCCCTTCGTCGTGCACGGACGCGTTCCGGTGGCCCCGACGGATTACAATTTCGTCGACGTGGACAACCGGCGGGCCTTTCAACGCGCGACGGATCTTTTGCTGGATCTTGGGCATCGGCGCATCGCGCTTTTGAACGGACATGAGACGATGGATTTCGCGCGACGGCGGCGCGACGGCTACCTTTCCGCAATGGTCGCGCGTGGCCTGCCTGATTGCGCCGAGCTGCGGTTCGACGGCGAGATGTCGGAGCAGAATGGCTACCGCACGGCGTGCGGGATGCTGGCACAGCAGGATGCGCCGACGGCCTTCCTCGTGTCTTCCATGATCATGGCGATCGGGGTGCGCCGGGCCATCCACGACGCCGGGCTGGTCATGGGCCAGGACGTGTCGGTCGTTACCCATGACGACATGCTCAGCTATCTCGGAAACGGAGATGACGTTCCGATTTTCACGGCGACACGCTCTTCCGTCCGGGCCGCGGGTCGCCGCTGCGCGGAGATCCTGCTGGATCGGATTTCACGACCTTCTCAGGACCCCGTTCAGGAGGTTTGGGAAAGCGACCTGATCCTCGGCGCCTCCACCGGCCCCGCCCCCCGAAGCCGCACCTGACATTTTTTCGGAGACTACGATGCCCAGCCGTGACCTGCGCGATACCTTCAGCATACGCCGATCCGATTTTCCGGATGGGTTTCTCTTTGCCGTGGCCACCTCGGCCTATCAGATCGAGGGACACGCCCACGGTGGCGCAGGCCCCACGCATTGGGACAGTTTCGCAAAGCAACCGGGCAAGGTCGATCGGGGCGAAGACGGGGCGCTGGCCTGCGATCATTATCACCGCTGGGCCGAAGATCTGGATCTGATCGCCCAAGCCGGGCTGGATGCCTATCGCTTTTCGACGTCCTGGGCGCGCATCATGCCCGACGGCAAGACGCTGAACCCCGAAGGGCTCGATTTCTACGATCGCCTCGTCGACGGGATGCTGGAACGCGGGATCAAGCCGATGGCGACCCTCTATCACTGGGAGTTGCCGCAGGCGCTGGCCGACAAGGGCGGCTGGACGAGCCGGGAAATCCCGCAGCGCTTTGCGGAGTTCAGCCGCGTCGTCGGTGCGCGCTTGGGCGACCGTCTGTATTCGACGGCGCCCGTCAATGAGCCGTGGTGCGTGGCCTGGCTGAGCCATTACGAAGGCTATCACGCCCCCGGTCTGGCCAACCTTGGCGCCGCCGCGCGCGCCATGCACCACGTCGCCCTGGCCCATGGCCTGTCGATCGAGGCGTTGCGGTCCGAGGACGTCCCCAATCTGGGTGCCGCCTGCAACATGGAATACGCCCTGCCCGCCACCGACCGCGATGCGGATGTCGCCGCGGCCGAAATATACGACGGCATCTACAACCGCTGGTTCGTCGGCGCGATGACCAAGGGCGAATACCCCGAGGATGTGCTGGACGGGCTGTCCGACCTGATGCCGGATCGCTGGCAGGATGACATGAAGGTCATCTCCCAACCGATTGATTGGATGGGGATCAACTACTACACCTGCAAACGGATCATCGGTACGGGCAAGGCATGGCCTGCTTACGGCACCGTGGACGGGCCGCTGCCCAAGACGGACATGGGCTGGGAAGTCTGCCCAGAAGGCTTCGACTGGCTGCTGCGCCGGACCGCGCGGGAGTATACCGGCGACCTGCCGCTCTTCATCACCGAGAACGGGATGGCCAATGGCGACAAGCCGGGGCGCGATGATCTGGAGCGGATTGATTATCTGGACCGGCATCTGGAGGTCGCACGCGATCTGGTGGCCGATGGTGTCCCGCTTCGGGGGTATACGATCTGGTCCCTGCTCGACAATTACGAATGGACGCTGGGCTACGACAAGCGCTTCGGCCTGATCCATGTGGATTTCGCCGACTTTGCACGCACGCCCAAGGCAAGTTATTACGCCCTTGCGCGTGCGCTTGCGGAATAGGGACAGATAGAATGACCGAACCTTGCTTTCTGGTGGCCGATGTCGGCGGAACGAACACGCGTGTCGCCCTGACCGCGGGTCGACAGGTCCTGACCGAGACGATCCGCAAGTATCGCAACCGCGATTTCGCCAATCTTGCCCCCGTCTTGCGACAGTATCGCATGGATCAGGGCGGGGCGACGCCCGACGGGGCCTGTGTCTGCGTGGCGGGTCCGGTGGCCAACGGTGTGGGCGAATTGACCAACCTCGACTGGTCGATCGACGGTGCCCGCCTTGCCGAGGCCACGGGCGCGACCCGCTGTGCCATCCTGAATGACCTTCAGGCGCAGGGGCATGCGATCGGTTACCTGCCCGAAGACGCCTGCGAGACGGTGATCGGTGCGCCAACGCCGGGCGGCGCGCGCCTCGTGATCGGGATCGGGACCGGGTTCAACGCCGCCCCGGTCCATGACACCCCCGGCGGGCGTTTCGTTCCCCCGTGCGAGGCCGGGCATGCGAACCTGCCGATCCGGACGGACGCCGAGCTGCGCCTCTGCACTTTCGTGTCGACGGCGCATGGCTTTCCGGCGGTCGAGGATGTCCTGTCCGGCCGGGGCCTTGAACAAGTCTATCGCTGGCTGTCGCACGAGGCGGGCAGCAGCGAGGAATACCTTGCGGCCGAGATCATGGCACGCATCGACACGGACCCCCGCGCCGAAGCCGCCGTGCGGCAGTTCATCCAGATGATGGGCACGGTCGCCGGCAACCTGTCGCTGATCCATCTGCCGCTTGGCGGGGTCTACCTCGTCGGCGGTGTGGCGCGGGCGATGGCGCCCTATCTGCACCGCATGGATTTCGCGGATGCCTTCCGGGACAAGGGCCGGTTCGCCGGTTTCATGGCGAACTTCCCGGTATCCCTTGTGATCGACGACTTTGCGGCGCTGACCGGCTGCGCGTCCTTTCTGGCGGAACAGGCAGAGTAGTCGCGCCGTAACGCTTTGTTAGCGGCCTTGCAGCTAGGGGTTCCGAAACACCCCCAGTTCGCGGAGGCATACGGTGCACTCAACCCCCGATACCAAAGGCCCGGTCACGGCGATGGACCTTCCATCTCGTCTGGATATCACGACGGCTGGCGCATTGCGGGACTGGTTCCTTGCCTGCCAGACCGATGGTCGCCTGAATGGCGCCTTGGTCGAGGTCGTGACGACGCCCGCCCTGCAGGTCCTGATGGCGGGGCGCGATCATCTGCGTGATGCGGGCCATGCCCTGTCCATCGATGCACCCTCCGCCGCGTTTCTGGGCTGCCTCTCGACATTGGGCACGGACCTTTCCCGGCTGTCACACCCTATGGACGGGGGGGCATCCTGATGCGCGTTCTTGCAATCGATGACAGCCGCACCATCCGCGACATGGTTCACCTCACGCTGGAGCGGGAGGGGATCGAAACGACGATGGCGGAAGACGGGATACATGGCATCGAAGTCCTCGAAAGCCTCGATCCCCGCCCGGACGCAATCCTGACGGATGTGAACATGCCGCGCCTCGACGGGTTCGGGTTCATCGAACGCGTTCGCCTGATGGATGTCTTCGCGGGTATCCCGATCCTCGTGCTGACCACCGAAAGTGCGAAAGAGCTCAAGCAAAGGGCCAGAGCCGCCGGTGCGACCGGTTGGATCGTCAAACCCTTCGACCCGGCACGCCTTGTCACTGCGCTGCGGACAGTCACGGGCCTGCGCTGATGTCCGGGATGGAGGAGATCAAGGCCACATTCTTCGAGGAATGCACCGAGCTTTTGGAGCAGTTGGAGGCAGGCCTTCTGACGCTGCAGGCCGGGGATCAGAACGACGACACGGTCGATGCCGTCTTTCGGGCCGTTCATTCCATCAAGGGCGGCGCCGGAGCCTTCGACCTTGGGCAACTTGTCGGTTTCTCGCACGAGTTCGAAACCGTTCTGGATGGTCTTCGCACGGATCGGCTGGCCCCAACGCCCGACGTCATCGCCGTGCTGCTGCGCGCCAGCGACCGGCTGGGCGATCTTGTCGCCCACTCCCGAACGGGCACGATAGACACCGGTGACATCCCGGCCGACCTCATAGCCTTGCGTGATCAACTGGGTGACGCATCAGGTCCGCCGGGTGGCAACGAATTCGACCTTGATCTGGGTTTTGCCCCCATACCTCTGGATCTGGACCTCGCGGAACCGCTGGAGGTCGGTCCCGGGGGGCAGGAAGCAGTTGCGGCCTTGCCGGGCGAGGGCCCGATACATTCGGCAAAAGCCGATGCCGGCAATTCTGCCACCAATACCGGATGGCTGCTGACATTCGATCCCTTGCCGGATCTTCTGGAAAGCGGGAACGAGCCTCTCTTCCTGTTTCGGTCCCTTCAGGTTCTTGGCCAGATCCGTTGCGAGATCGACGACGGGGACCTTCCCCCCCTGACATCCATGGACGCAATCATCCCGAGGGTGCGGTGGCGAATCCTCCTTGCCCCCACGGCCGAAGACCTGACGGAGACGGAGATCGAGAGCGTCTTCGAGTTTGCCGACGACCTTTGCGTTCTGAATATACGTTGCGCGACTGATGACGACCTGCGGTATTTCGCAGGCCATAGTGAACATGTCGTCGACGAAACCGTGAAAAAGGAGCCCCCTGCGGAGCCTGATCTGTCCAGCGCAGCACCCCCGGCTGATGCGCCGGTCAGCGACCCTCCCGCGGCACAGCCTGTCCCGGACACGGGGCCCAAGGGCAGTCTGGCGGCAACGATACGTGTCGACCTCGAAAGGATAGACCGTCTGGTCAATCTGGTCGGGGAATTGGTCATCAGCCAGTCCATGCTCGCGCAGAGCATCGTGCGGGATGGCCTGGATACCAACTCCGATTCCGCATCCGGCATCGATGGCCTGCAACAGCTGACCCGTGATATTCAGGACAGTGTCATGGCCATCCGTGCACAGCCGGTCCGGTCCCTGTTCCAGAGGATGACCCGCATCGTCCGCGAAGCTGCGCAGACGACCGGCAAGTCGGTCAGGATGGAAACCGTTGGCGAAACGACGGAAATCGACAAGACGGTCGTCGAACGCCTTGCCGACCCGTTGACCCACATGATCAGGAACGCAATCGACCACGGGTTGGAGAGCCCTGCTGCGCGCGCGGCCGTGGGCAAACCGGGCACCGGCATTGTGCGCCTGAGTGCACGCCAGCAATCGGACCGGGTCGTGATCGAGGTCAGCGATGATGGCGCGGGCATCGATCGCGGTCGCGTTCTTGCACGCGCGATCGAACGCGAATTGATCCCCCGCGACGCAGATCTCGCGCCCCATGAAATCGACCGGCTTTTGTTCCTGCCCGGCTTTTCGACCGCGACGGATGTCTCGTCCCTTTCTGGGCGGGGTGTGGGAATGGATGTCGTGCAGCGGGCCATCCGCGATCTGAACGGCACCATATCTGTCAGCTCGGAACAGGGTGTGGGCTGCACGATCTCGATCAGCCTGCCTCTCACGCTCGCGATACTGGACGGCATGATCGTCAGGACATCCAGGCAAAGGATGGTCATTCCGTTGTCCGCGATCGTGGAAACCCAGACGGTATCAGCCGCGAGGACCGAAATGCTGGGTCCTCGCCGGCAGGTCGCTCTGCTGCACGACCGGTTTGTTCCGATCATCGACCTTGCCACAGGTATGGGGTTCGAAAGCACGGTTGCCCATTGTCCGGCGGCGGATGAAGACGATCGCGCCCTGCTGTTCGTGCAGCCGGACGATCTTGGCCCATTCGCCGTGCAGGTCGACGCCATCGAAGCGCAGCGGCAGGTCGTCATCAAGGGCTTGGGCGACAGCTTCGGACGTATTCCTGGCGTATCGGCTGCGACAATCCTCGGCGATGGACATGTCGCGTTGATCGTTGACCCGAGTGGCCTGGCCGCAACGGCCGGCCTGGCCGCCGGGTCCTTGCAGATGTCGCAGGAGGTGCGCGCGCAATGAACCAGGTCCTGACAGATGCCCCATTCAAGTCGCCGGTTGCCAATGCCGAGCCGTCCAAGACGGATCTGCACGCGTCGTTGAGCGGTCTGGAACTTCTGACGTTTCAATGTGGCGGCAGGGGATATGCGGTCGACATCATGGCCGTCCGCGAAATCCGCAGTTGGAGCCAGCCCACGCCCCTGCCCCACGCCCCGCCATACATGCTCGGGATGGTCAATCTCCGCGGTTCCGTCCTGCCGGTCATGGATCTGGCGCAACGGCTGGGTCAGGCGCCGACCGAAGAAAACCCGCGAAACGTCATCATCGTGATACAGCAGGGAAATCGACTGCATGGCCTTCTGGTCGATGCTGTCTCCGACATCGTTCACCCGCAGCCTGACCAGATGCAGGACATGCCCAAGGCCGTCGCCGACGAGACATCCGGCATGTCCGAACGATTGTTCGTCGTCGAAGACCTGATGATCCAGGTTCTGTCGATCGACTGTGTCCTGCCCGAACTGTCGCGGCAGATCGGGGACGGTCTGCAATGAAGACGATGGATGACGCAGAGTTTCAGGCCATTACGTCGATCGCGATGGCAGAAGCGGGGCTGAGCCTGCCACCCGGAAAACGGTCGTTCGTGTCCGCAAGGCTACAACGCAGGCTGCGTGCGACCGGAATGGAGAGTTTTCGCAGCTATGTCGCCCTTGTCTCCGGGGCGGACGCGACATCGGTACAGGAACGTTGCGAGTTGATTTCCGCGCTGACGACGAACGTGACAGGTTTCTTTCGTGAACCCCATCATTTCGCCGCCCTTGCGCGACAATTGGAACATGGGCGCAAACGAACGGCGTGCGATCCCATACGCATATGGTCCGCCGGATGTTCAAGCGGGGAGGAAGCGCTTTCGATCGCGGCGACCTGTGCCGCCTGTCTGGGCGCAGGCTGGAACGACAAGGCCCGCATCCTTGCGACCGACATCGATATCAATGTCCTCGGGGCGGCAATGAGGCAGCCGGAAGACAAGGAGATTGCCAGACGTCTGGCCGACGGGGTCGCTGCCGTCTTGCCGAAGGGCATGATGCCTGCCGAGCATTCGGTCGCATCTTTGAAAACCGGGATCACGTACATGCGGCATAACCTTCTGGATCGGCTTCCGACATCCCAACCATTCGACGCGATATTCTGCCGGAACGTGACGATCTATTTCACGCCCGACGTTCAGGCCCGGGTTCATGCGCATCTGGATGCCTGCCTTGCCGGCGATGGTCTGCTCTTCCTTGGCCATTCCGAACGTCTGGCCGTGGCACTCCCGCACCTTCGGCTTGCCGGGGCAACAACCTACCTGAAATGCGGTCCCGCACCGGAAGGAGACATTCGGTGGCATTAAGAGACAGCCTGAAGGTCCTCGTGGTGGACGACATGTCCACCAGCCGCGGCATCCTGCTTCAGGCCCTGGATGGCCTGGGTATCACGCACGTTGAATACACGGACGACGGAAAGAAGGCGATGCAGCGGGCGCGGGAGTTTCTGCCCCATCTGATCCTGTCGGACCTCTACATGCCCGAATTGAACGGTTTGCAACTCTTGCAGCATCTTCGACACGATCCGACGACGCGGAAAATCGGCTTCATCCTCGTGACCGGTCGCAGCGACAAGACGGTCATCGATACCGGCAGGAAACTGGGGATGAACAACTTCCTCGCAAAACCCTTCACCCCCGGCGATATGAAAAACACGATCGAAGCCGTGGTGGGGCGTCTGTGACGGGAGGCATGTGCCCGAAACTGGCCAATGGGCTTGCGCGCGAATGCTCTGATGCCGCGGTGAAATTGCAAGCTTTGCAGGCGGAGCTTGCGGGGGCGATCGACAACGGATCGGCCACGTCGAACCTTGTTCGGCAATTGCAGTCGCTGGATCTGGTCGAGCAGACGATGGCGGACCTTGCGCGGTTGTTCGACGTGATCGGACGGGAAAATGGTGGGCAAGCGCCCGCAAGCTGGCCTGTCGCGCTGGCGGCGATGAAACAGGGCGCACTCCGCGCTCGGTTGGTCTGTGACGTCCCACCTCAAGAGGGAGGGGACAGCAACGACATCGAACTTTGGTAAGGTGTTGCCTGCGCTGATGCCCGGCCCCCGTGGTAGTACCGGTCAGGCGGCGTCTTCATCCGCCTGCTGGCGATGCCACATGGATGCGTATCGACCGTTTCGGCGTAGAAGGTCATCGTGGGTTCCGACCTCGGCGATATGCCCGTTCTCCAGAACGACAATCTGATCAGCATCCACAACCGTCGACAGACGGTGGGCAATCGTGATCACCGATCTGCCTTGTGACATGGCGCGCAATTCGGACTGAATCTCCTGTTCCGTCTCACTGTCGAGGGCGGACGTCGCCTCATCCAGAAGGAGGATCGGCGGGTTCTTCAGAAGGGTGCGGGCGATACCGACACGCTGTTTCTCACCCCCTGAAAGTTTCAGCCCACGCTCGCCCACCGCCGTTTCATATCCTTCCGGCAGGGACTTGATGAAGGTATCGATCTTGGCCGCGCGCGCGGCTTCTTCGACTTCGGCCTGCGTGGCATCCGGTCGACCGTAGGCGATGTTGTAGCGAATGGTGTCGTTGAACAGAACGGTATCCTGCGGAACCACGCCGATCATCGCGTGCAGGCTGTCTTGCGTGACGGCGCGCACGTCCTGACCGTCGATCACGACGGCCCCGTCATTCACGTCGTAGAAGCGGAACAGAAGCCGCCCGATGGTCGACTTGCCCGACCCCGAAGGGCCGACGACCGCAACCGTTTCACCCGGCCCGACATCGATGGAAATGCCCTGAAGGATCGGCCGTGCGGCATCATAGCCGAACCAGATGTCGCGAAACTCGATCCTGCCCTGCGGCACGGTCAGGGCATGGGCATCATCGGCATCCTGAACCTCGGAAGGTTGCTCCAGAAGGCCGAACATCTCGCCCATGTCGACCAGGGCCTGACGGATTTCCCGATAGACCGTGCCGAGGAAGTTCAGGGGCATGGTGATCTGGATCATGTAGGCGTTGACCATGACGAAATCGCCAACCGTCAGATCGCCGGATTGCACCCCCATCGCCGCAAGGACCATGACGGCGACGAGGCCGCTGGTGATCAGGATGGCCTGTCCGAAGTTCAGGAAGGCCAGAGAATAGGACGTGCGAAGGGCCGCTTTTTCATAAAGCTGCATCGCACCGTCATAGCGCGCGGCCTCCCGACGTTCGGCGCCGAAATACTTGACGGTTTCAAAGTTCAGAAGGCTGTCGATCGCCTTCTGATTTGCATCCGTGTCCTGATCGTTCATCTCCTTGCGAATGCGGACGCGCCACTCGGTGACCTTGAACGTGAAGGTGACGTAGGCCGCGATCGTTCCGACGACGATCACCAGATACCAGATGTCGAACACCGCCCACAGGATGACCGAGATCATCAACAATTCGAGGATCAGGGGCCCGATGGAAAACAAAAGGAACCGCAGCAGGAAATCGACACCCTTCACGCCGCGTTCGATGATGCGGCTCAACCCACCGGTCTTGCGCGTGATGTGATACCGCATCGACAGGCGATGGATGTGCGTGAACGTTTCGGACGCAAGCATGCGCAGCGCGCGCTGGCCCACGCGGGCAAAGATCACGTCGCGCAGTTGCTGAAACCCGATGTTGGCAGCCCGGGCGATACCATAGGCGACGGTCAGGGCGACGGCCCCTGCCCCCAGTGTCCATGCCGCCGACGGGGCATCACCCCCAAGGCTGTCGACCGCGGCCTTGTAGAAGAAGGGCGTCGTGACGGCGATGATCTTGGCGAGGATCAACATGCAAAGCGCTGCGACGACACGTACCTTGATGCCCGGCTTGTCGGCAGGCCAGAGGTATGGCGCCACGCGCCTGACGATGTCCCACCCGCCGGTCGGCGCGTCGGTCGTTGTTATGGTCGTTCTGCGCATGAGGTCCCCGGCTTCCGACGTTCGGGAACCTTATGGTTCGTTCCGGTGGATGGAAAGGTCGGCTACGTCGTACCAGGCTATTCCGTCGGCAGGGCGAAGACCTGACCGGGATAGATCAGGTCCGGATCGCGGATCTGATCGCGGTTCGCCTCGAACAGCTGGACGTATTGAACGCCGTTGCCGAAGTAGCCTTCCGAAATGGCCCACAGGGTATAGCCCGGCTGAACGGTGATTGCCGTCGCACCGTCGCGGCGCAACTGGGCGGCAATTTCGGGGGCCGTACGCTGAAATGGTGTTTCGATGCGGGATTGCACCGTGCCATCCAGCGATACCTCGTCGATGCGCAGCGTGTAGACGCCGCTGTCCACGTTCGGCAACGGCGACGTCCATGCCCCCGTATCGTCGACCCGCACGGTCTGCACCGGCTTGTTGTCGAGGTAGATGCGCAACTGTGCATCCCGCTGTCCGGTCCCGGTCAATCGAACATCGCCGATGGCGTCATAGGCGATCGCATCGATCCCGAGGTCCACGTTCGCGACCGGCAAGGCGCCGGGCCCATCCGACACGACCGAGATTCCCGCCGGACCAGCCCGGAACAGGCGCGGCGCGGTCGGACGTTCGACGTTTCGTGGCGCCGTGACCGCCGCAAGGGACGGCGCCGCGCTGGGTTGCGGATTGGCGGGGCGCAGTGTCGGGTCCGCCGTGGTGGCCGGAACAGGCGGAACGGATGGCGGCCGCGTCGTGTCGGCCGCGCTCAACCCCGAGGGTTGACGCCCCTGTGCCGGTGCGATGTCCGTCGCGGCGACCGTCGTTTCGGAAAGGGTCGCGCCCGGGCGTGTCGGGGGTGAAGGTGCCGACGGGGTGTCGGGTGACACGAGGCTATCGGAAACCGGAGCGGCTTCGGATGCGACCGGCGCGGGGGCTTCGGCGTCCATCCCGGGATTGTCCACGCCGTCGCCATCAGCAACCGTAGCATCCGGAAATTTGTCGGTTTCGGGCAACTGCGTCGGCACAGAGGGTTCGCCGCTTGGCACCTGTGCATCCACGATCGCGGGCGCACCGGGGGCCTCGGGCGCGACGGCTGCCATCTCGACTGGCGGGTCGGCACGGTCCCCTACCTGATCGGGCAAGGACGTCTGTGCCTCGGCCATGGCGGGGGGCGCGGGGGATGTCGGTGCGACGATGACGCTTTCGGCGGCGCGCAAGGGGGGGTCATCTTTGGTGACGGTTTCCAACGTCAGAATGCGGGGCGCGTCCCCTAAGGGCACGTCGAACAACGAGACGAAGTTGCCGGATCCGTCCGTCCGCGTCGTTGCCACCTCCTGCCCGTCGAGGCGCAGGACGACGTCTGCGGTTGCGGGGCCGGAACCTGCGACGACTGCCGCGCCATTCGCATCCACCCGGACAAGGTCCAGCGTCGGCAAGCGCGGGGCCATCGGCAGGTCGGGCGTAGCCGGTGCGGTCTGCGCCGACAAGGCGGCCTCCGGGGCCGTTGCGCCGACGTCCGGCGACCGGTCCGGTGTTCTGGCAACCGCAACCGCAACCGGCTCGGCCGTCGGTTCCGTCACCTGGATTGCGGCGGCCTGATCCGGAATCGATGTCACCTGCATGCGTTGGTAGAGGACATAGCCGCCCGCCCCGACGGCCACGGTTCCAGCCGTGAAAAGGCCCACCAAGACGGCATTGGACATCATATTCCTCGTTCCCCCGAGTGGCCGGTTGCGCAGGCCTCGGTGAACCCTATCAATGGTCCACGGCAGCGTCAAAAACACAAACCTGCGTTCACACGAGAGGCAAGCCCATGACCCCATCCATCTGCGTTTACTGTGGCAGTCGGGACGGAAACAGCCCAACCTACAGCGAGGCGAGCGAGGCCCTCGGGCGCGGTATCGCCGCGCGCGGCTGGCGGCTGGTCTATGGTGCGGGGGATGTCGGCCTGATGGGGCGCGTGGCACGCACCGTTCAGGCAGGGGGTGGTGATACCTTCGGCGTGATTCCGACCCACCTCATGCAGCTGGAGGTCGGAAAGCGTGATCTGACGTCGTTCGTGGTCACTGAAACCATGCACGAGCGCAAGAAGGTCATGTTCATGAACGCCGATGCGGTGATCGTCCTGCCGGGCGGCGCCGGGACACTGGACGAGTTTTTCGAGGTGCTGACATGGCGACAGCTCGGCCTGCATGAAAAGCCGATCATCCTGTTGAACATCGACGGCGTCTGGGACGATCTGATTGCGATGCTGCACGGGATCGTCGCGCGCGGTTTTGCCGAACAGAGCCTGCTGGACTTCGTGCAGACAGCCCCCGATGCGGAGGCTGCCCTTGATCTGCTGACCTTCGGCTGACCGTCAGGCCGCCTGACGCAGGCTGTCGCTGACGATCGACTCGATCTCGTGCAGCGGGTGATTGGTCAGGGTCTTCGCGACCTCGCCGATCACCTTGTCCGACACTTCCTGATGAAGGGCTCCGCGCATGGTGCCCAGAACCTGCGGCGACGCCACGAGGATCAGACGGTCGAATTCGCCCGCATGGGCCATCTTGTACAGCCGGTCCGCAAGGTCGGTCGCGAAACGCTCCTTCTGCAACTCGTGGAAATCCGTCTCGTCATAGGCCGACACGCCGGACCCATGGCTTTCCTGCACACGGCCACGGCGGTTTTCGGTCTGCTCGCGATCCGGCGGATTCTCCTCCTCGCGTTTGCCGACGACTTCCAGATTGGGATTCTCGGCATCCGTGAGGTTTTTCAGGAACAGCGCCTTTTCGCTATCCGTGACGACGACGAGGGCGTTGTGGGGAATACCGGCCATCATGCGTCCCCCTCATCGCTGTCGTCGCGTTCGTCCGACTTGCGGACACGCGTGACACCGGCAACGCCCTGCTGCGAGGCGCGCTTCAACGCATCCTGCGTGCCGACGTCGCGGGCCACCTGACCGCCACTGCGGCCCTGGTGATCTGGCGTTTCGGGCATGTCCTCGATGAACTTGTCCGTCTCTCGGGTGTGGTCGCTAGAGCGATGGCGATCGGCCATGTCGTGCCTCCAATCCTTTTTAGTTCTGGGATTTAACGCACGAGGGGTCGGATCGTTCCGGCATGAAAAAAGGGGACCGCACGGGCCCCCTTTCGTGTCTTGCCGTTCACGCCCCTTACATGCGCGAGGCGACGTTTTCCCAGTTGACCAGATTGTCGAGGAAGTTGGTCAGGTAGGCAGGGCGCTTGTTGCGATAGTCGATGTAGTAGGAATGCTCCCACACGTCGCAACCCAGCAGCGCCGTCTGGCCGAAGCACAGGGGGTTCACGCCGTTCTCGGTCTTGGTCACCTTCAGGCCACCATCGGTGTCCTTGACCAGCCATGCCCAGCCCGAGCCGAACTGACCGGCACCGGCGGCCGAAAACTGCGACTTGAACTCATCCACGGAGCCGAAGCTGTCGACGATGGCCTTTTCCAGCTCGCCCGGCATGGCGCCGGAATTGGGCGACATCATTTCCCAGAACTGGTTGTGATTCCAAAGCTGGCTGATGTTGTTGAAGATACCGGACTGAGCAACGGCGCCCGCGTCATAGGTGCCCTTGATGATCTCTTCCAGCGACTTGCCTTCCCACTCGGTCCCCGAGATCAGCTTGTTGCCGTTGTCGACATAGGCCTTGTGATGCAGGTCGTGGTGATACTCCAGCGTCTCCTTCGACATGCCGTGCGCGGCCAGCGCGTCGTGAGCGTAGGGAAGATCAGGTAGGTCGAATGCCATGTTGGCCCCCAGTTGATGTTACCGTCACGCGGTAACTGAGCGCACAAACCCGCCCCGTCAAGCAGCCGCATCGCTCAACAGGTCCAACGCATAGTCCGCAACGGACCGAAAACAGACGACGCGAATGCCGTCTTCAATCTGCCAAAGCGCCGCAGGGATCAATGCAAGCCGCGTGCGTCGCACCTCTGTCGGGGCGAGCCGGGCAAAATCGACAGGTGACAGCCTCATGATCACATCACGGGCCCCGGCCCCTTTGATGTCGAACGCCACGCGCGCGTCGCTGACCACGGCGACGGTGGCAAAGGCGCCGCCCAGGGCCCCGCGCAGATCATCCGCAAGTCCGGGGGCCGCGCCGTGATCGCAGATCACCAGAAGCTCGTCCGGGGACATCCACAGGATACTGCTGCTGTCGTCGCGCGTCATCATGCGCTGTGCGGGCATGCCTGCTTTCAGAACCTGATCGATCGCAGGGGCCAGAACGGCATGGTCGCCGCGCAGGGTGATCATGCCCAGCGGGCCGACGGGGGAAATCGTGGTCTCAGACATTCTGTTTCGCCCCCTCGGGATCGAAGAAAACGGAGGATACGATCCGTGCTTCGACCGGGTCCTTTCCGATCCGCGTGAAATGCAGCACCTCACCCATCCGATCCGGGCCACGCGCCACCAGACCCATGGCTATCCCCCGGTCGAGTGTCGGGGAATAGTAGGTGGAGGTCACGCGTCCTTCGGTGTTGCGCTGACCATTGGCATTGGTGCCCTGCCCGATTGCATAGGCCCCATCTTCCAGCACCGACCCATCCAGCGTTTCCAGCCCGACCAGCTTCCACCGGTCCGGCTTGTGGAATTCGACCCGCTGCTGGCCACGCTTGCCAAGGAAGTCGTCCTTCTTTTTCGAGATCGCCCAATCCAGCCCGAGGTCCTGCGGTATGACCGTCCCGTCGGTTTCATCACCGATCATGATGAATCCCTTTTCGGCGCGCAGAACATGCAGCGCCTCGGTGCCATAGGGCGTCACGTCGAAGGCCGCGCCTGCCTGAAGCAGAGCATCCCAGAGCGCCTGTCCCTGCGCGGCCGGCACGGCAATTTCGTAGGACAATTCACCCGAGAAACTGATGCGGTAGGCACGCACGTCGAAGCCGCCCAGCGTTCCGTCGGCCCACGCCATGAAGGGCAACGAATCCGCGCTGACGTCCATGCCGCCGAGCGCCTCCAACGTCTTGCGCGCGTTCGGGCCGACGACGGCGATCTGCGCGTATTGCTCGGTCAGGTTGACGGTATGCACCTTCCAATCCCACCATTCGCATTGCAGCCAATCCTCCATCCAGCCGTGGATGTGATCGGCGCCGCCCGTCGTGGTGTGACACAGCCACGTCTGATCATCGATCCGGGCCACGACCCCGTCGTCCATCAGGAAGCCGTTCTCATCACACATCAGGCCATAGCGACACCGCCCGACCTTCAGCGTGCTCATCATGTTGGTATAGATCATGTCGAGGAACCGCCCCGCATCCGGACCCCGGACAAGGATCTTTCCCAAGGTCGAAGCATCAAGCAGACCAAGGCTTTGCCGGGTGTTCTTCACCTCGCGGGTAACCGCCTCGGCGTGGCTTTCGCGACCGACCGGATAGCAATAGGGCCTGCGCCACTGACCGACCGGTTCCATGTAGGCGCCGCGCGCTTCGTGCCAGTCGTGCATCGGCGTCTTGCGGATGGGCTGGAACAAAGTGCCATGCGCCTCGCCCGCCAGAGCCCCGATGGTCACGGGGGTGTATGGGGGGCGGAACGTCGTGGTGCCGACATCCGGAATGGCCTGATCAAGGCGATCGGCCAGAACGGCGAGGCCGTTGATATTGCTCAGCTTGCCTTGATCCGTCGCCATGCCGAGGGTGGTATAGCGTTTCGCGTGTTCGACACTTTCGAACCCCTCCTGCGCGGCAAGACGGACGTCCGAAACCTTCACATCGTTCTGATAATCCAGCCACATCTTGGCGCGCAATTCGCGACCCGCGCCATGGGGCATGACCCAGACAGGCATGATCGGGGCCGTGTCTTCGGCGGCGGCCTCTGGTGATGCGATGCCGACTGCCTGCGCGGCGTCGGCCAGAACCTCTGATGTGGTCAGCGCACCCGAGGCCCCGCCCACGGCTGTCACGAACCCTTGGCCGTCCGCGCCGGTTGGCGGGCGGGTGGCGTCGGGCCGGAACATCGCGCGGTCCGCATCCCACCACAGCTTGCCGCCGCAATGGGACCAGAGATGCACGACCGGCGACCACCCGCCGGACATCGCCACACAGTCGCAGGCGATTTCCTGCAGGACCGACCCTTCGCCCGCCTGAAGGCAGACCGCGACACCACGAACCTTGTCGGACCCCATGACCTTCGCAATGCCGCGACCAGCATGAACCGTGACGCCCAATGCCTTGATTTCGCTTATGAGGGGGCTGTCCGGGGCGGGACGCGCATCGATGATCGCAGGCACCCGCAATCCGGCGGCCAGCAAGACCTTGGCCGTACGGTAGGCATCGTCGTTGTTGGTGACGATCACCGTCCGATCCCCAAGCGAGACGCCATAATCGACCACGTAATCGCGCAATGCCCCCGCAAGGACGACGCCGGGCACGTCGTTTCCGGCGAAACTCAGCGGGCGTTCCAGCGCGCCTGTCGCCGCGATCACGCGGCCGGCACGGACACGCCAGACGACTTCGGCCAGTTTGCCATCGTCGCGGATTTCATTGCACAGGACATAGCCGTGATCATAGACGCCGGATCCCTCGCACCGCGAGACGATGGTCACGTTGTCCATCGTTTCAAGGCGTTGCAGCCTGTCGTTCACCCAATCCTGCGCATCAACGCCGTCGATCCGTGCGCCATCGACAGGCGCGCGCCCCCCCCAATGACCGGACCGTTCGATCAGCATGACCCGTTCACCCGATTGCGCCGCACCCAGCGCCGCCGTCAGCCCGGCAATCCCCCCGCCGACCACCAACGTGTCACAGAACGCATAGCGAAAGGCATAGCGGTCGCCGTCCCGCTCCCTCGGCGCGGGGCCAAGACCGGCGGCCTTGCGGATCACGGGT
Source organism: Jannaschia sp. 2305UL9-9 (assembly GCF_041403465.1). NCBI lineage: Bacteria > Pseudomonadati > Pseudomonadota > Alphaproteobacteria > Rhodobacterales > Roseobacteraceae > Jannaschia > Jannaschia sp. 2305UL9-9. Next base: position 577,667 of record NZ_JBGEHM010000001.1, on the reverse strand, counting down.
TCGAAAACATGTTTCCACAGCGGCCGCGGATGCATGAAGGTCTTGTAGTAGAACCCGGCCGGAAGGGCCCGCGCGACAAGATCGTTGACCCGCCCGATGTCGAAACTCAGGCTGGGCCAGGCGTTCTGACTTTGCGCCTTCAGACCGTCGAACAGAGCTTGATCGGTGGCCCGCTGATTGGGGGTGAAATGATCGCCCTGCCCGATCGCCATGAGGGCGTTCGGCTCCTCGGGCCCGGAGGCGACGACGGATCGGGGACGATGATACTTGAAGCTGCGCCCCATCAGAAGCTGACCGTTGGCCAGAAGCGCAGAGGCCAGCGTATCGCCGCGATAACCGCGCATCTGTCGTCCGTCGAACGTGAAGGAAACGGGCGCGGTGCGGTCGATCAACCGCCCGCCCTTGGCAAGACGACCGCTCATGCCCGCGCCCCCTTGGCTATGCGTTCAAGGATGTCGGGCGGTGGCGCCTTGGTCTGTGCGGGATAGGTGCCATAGACCTGCAGCGTTGCCGTATCCCGCGCCGCCAGAAACCACTTGCCGCACCCATAGGCGTGACGCCAGCGTTCGAAATGCACGCCCTTCGTATTGTCGCGCAGGAACAGATACGCCTCGAAGGCATCATCGTCCGACCCCGGTCCGAACCGTTCCAGATGCGCTTCGCCACCGGGGGACAGTTCGGTTTCCTCGACGGAAAGGCCGCAGTTCGGACAAGTGAGGATCAGCATGGCAACGCTCGCAGCGAAAGACCGGACATGCGTCGCACGACCGGTCGGAACAGGTTCAAGGTTTGGAATGCGGCCCTACTGGCCTTCGATGTGCACTTCGGGCGCGCCCATGCCGAGGTCGAAATCACCGCCAAGAAGGGAGAACGCAATGAAGACACAGGCGACAAGAATGCCGCCAAGCAGGAAGTTGATGCCGCGTGTGCGTCGGAACGTGGGGAACGCCATAGCTGTCGGTCCATTGCATGATGACCAAATTCCGAACCTAACCCTTCGACGCAGGAGTTAAAGCCCCCCGTTCGCGGGGTTTGCGAAGCAATCTGTTTCGCGCCCATCACGGAATCGGTCAATGGGCCACCCCTGCGGCCACGGATTCGTCGATGAACCGGCCTTCGCGGAACCGCTCCATCCCGAAACCATCGGTCAGCGGCGACTCACCCTTTGCGATCAATTCGGCCATGCCCCAGCCGGATCCGGGGATTGCCTTGAACCCGCCCGTCCCCCAGCCGCAGTTCACGAACATGCCGTCGACCGGGGTTTTCGACAGGATCGGGGACCGGTCGCCCGTCACATCGACGATGCCCCCCCATTGGCGCAGCATCTTGAGACGCGAGATCATGGGGAAGGTCTCGCACAGGGCGCGCAAGGTTTCCTCGATGTGCTGAAACGATCCGCGCTGCGTATAGTTGTTGAACCCGTCGGTGCCGCCGCCGATCACCATCTCGCCCTTGTCGGACTGGCTCATGTAGCCGTGGACCGTGTTGGCCATGACGACGACGTCCATGCATGGCTTGATCGGCTCGGACACCAGCGCCTGAAGCGCGACCGATTCCAGCGGCAGGCGAAAGCCCGCCATCTCCGCCAGAACACCCGAGTGACCGGCCACGACCACGCCCAGCTTGTCGCAGTCGATCGGCCCCTGTGTCGTATCCACACCCGCGACGCGTGCGCCGTCCCGGCGGATGCCGGTGACCTCGCATTTCTGGATGATATCCATGCCCATGTCGGTGCAGGCCCGCGCCAGACCCCATGCCACGGCATCGTGCCGGGCGGTGCCGCCGCGCGCCTGCCAGAGACCGCCGAGAACGGGGAACCGCGGCCCGTCGATGTTCATGATGGGGCACAACTCCTTGACCCGCTCGGGCCCGATCCATTCCGTCGTCACGCCTTGCAGGCTGTTGGCATGGGCCGTCCGCTTGTAGCCGCGCACCTCGTGATGGGTCTGGGCCAGCATGATGACGCCCCGGGGGCTGAACATGATGTTGTAGTTCAGGTCCTGGCTCAGTGTTTCATAGAGGGACCGGGACTTTTCGTAGATCGCCGCCGACGGGTCTTGCAGGTAGTTCGACCGGATGATCGTCGTGTTGCGCCCGGTATTGCCCCCGCCCAGCCAGCCCTTTTCAAGGATAGCGACGTTGGTGATTCCGAAGTTGCGGCCCAGGTAGTAGGCCGTGGCCAACCCGTGCCCCCCGGCCCCGACGATGATCACGTCATACCGCGCCTTGGGTGGGCGTTTGGCCCATGTCCGGCCCCAACCCTCGTGCCAGCGGGCGGCCTCCCTTGCGATGGCGAATGCGGAAAAGCGTCTCATGTCTGGTCCTCTGGCACGGGATGCGACGAATGGGTCCGTCCCGATCTAGCGTTTGGAACGCGCCCCGCGGCCATGGTCAAGCGGCACACTGGATACGCTTTGCGACATGGCGTCGCTGGCGCATATGGTCACGACCGCGTAACGACGGCCCAACGGGGGTTTTGACCGGCCGCCATGGCGGTTAGGTCAGTCCCATTCGATGATCGAGGGAGGGTTCCATGCTGTTCTGGATCGTGGCGGGCGTTCTGACGCTTGTCTGCGTGACCCTGTTGGTCACGGCCTTCCGCACCCCCCCGGAAACCTTTGCCCCGGACGTGGAGGTGTACCGCGACCAATTGGCCGAACTGGACCGCGACGCGGCGCGCGGCGTCATCGCCCCGCAGGAGGCCGAGGCCACCCGCGCCGAGGTGGCCCGCCGCCTGCTGGCCGCCGATCGCGCCGCCAGGGGACAGACGGCAGGCTGGCAGGGCAACGTCACGGCCGGTGCGGGTCTGGCGGGTGTTGTGGTCATCGGCGTGACGGGTGCCGCCTATTGGCACCTCGGCGCGCCCGGCTATGGCGATCTGCCCTTGGCTGCGCGGATCGACGCGATCGAGGCGCAGCGCGATGGGCGTGCCGGTCAGGCCATCGCCGAGGCCGAGGTGCCGGACAATATCGACACCACCCGGCCCGAGATCACCCAGATGGCCGACCAGCTGCGCAGCGTGCTGGCCGAGCGTCCCGACGATCTGCGCGGCTGGCGCCTCGCGGTGCAGACCGAAAGCGGTCTTGGCGATCTGGAGGCCGCATGGCGCGCACAGGACCGGGTGATCGCGATCCTCGGCGAGGCCGCCACGGCCGAGGATTTCACCCTGCTGGCCGAATTGATGATCCTTGCGGCCAACGGCTATGTCTCGCCCGAGGCGGAGCGCGCCCTTGCCCGTGCTCTGGACATGGATCCGACGAACGGCACCGCGCGATATTTCGCGGGGCTGATGTATGCACAGGGCGGGCGGCCAGATCTGGCCTGGCCGATCTGGCGACGTCTCGTTGGCGACAGCACCCCCGACGCGCCATGGCTGCCGCCGATCTATGCGCAGATCGAACAGGTGTCCGCCGCGGCAGGCGACCCCACGCCCATCGAACAGCTGCCTCGCCCGCGCGGCCCTTCGGCCGAGGATGTCGAGGCCATGGGCGAGCTGAGCCTCGAGGAGCGGATGGATGCCATCGGCGGCATGATCGAGGGACTTGCCGCGCGCCTGTCGTCCGATGGCGGCCCGCCCCGCGACTGGGCGCAGCTGATCACGGCCTACGGCGTTGTCGGCCGTATCGACGCGGCGTCGGTCATCTACGAAGAGGCCAAGCTGATCTTCGCGGGCGATCAGGGCGCGCTGGACATCCTTGCCGCCGGGGCGGACCGTGCGGGGCTGGCCCCATGATCCTCGACGATGTCCCTGCCCTTGCGACCGTCCTCGGGCCATTCGGCGCAGTTGCCGGTCTGGACCTTGGCACCAAGACGATCGGGGTCGCCGTGTCCGATACCATGCGGTCCGTCGCGACCCCGTTGGAAACCATCCGGCGCACCAAGTTCACAAACGACGCGGAAGCGTTGGAGGCCATCCTGAACAAGCGGGACATCAAGGCGATCGTGCTTGGCCTGCCGCTCAACATGGACGGCTCCGAAGGGCCGCGCGCGCAGTCGACCCGCGCCTTCGCCCGCAACATGGCCCGTCGTATCGACACGCCGATCACGTTCTGGGACGAACGCCTGTCGACCGTGGCCGCCGAACAGGCCCTGTTGCAGGCGGACACGTCACGCAAACGCCGCGCCGAAGTGATCGACCATGTCGCCGCCGGTTATATCCTGCAGGGCGCACTGGACCGCCTGCGCCATATCGGAGCGACCTGATGGACGACACACCCGCAAAGCCGCGCCCCGCCGATCGCGTCTGGTCCCGTGCCGAAATCGACAGCCCCTGTATCCAGGTCTGCGTCGTGCATCCGCAGACACGTCTGTGCACCGGGTGTCTGCGGTCCATCGATGAAATCGGGGCATGGTCCAGCATGACGCCCGAGGCACGCCGCGCCGTGATGGATCAGCTGTCCGAACGCGAAGCCCTGCACAAGGTGCGTCGCGGGGGCCGTGCCGCGCGGCTGAACCGTCGGGGGCATTGACGCCGGGCAGACAGGGGTATCTGACACGGGCGACCCCCGCATAAGGATTCCCTTCATGTCCGACCTTGCCAGACGCGCCGCGATCCTCGGACTGCTGTCCGCGGTCGGGCCCTTCGCCATCGACATGTATCTGCCCGCGATGCCGACCATCGCCGCCGATCTCGGCACCACCGTGGCCGGGGCGCAGGCCACCTTGACCGTATTCTTCGTGTCCTTCGGCCTCGCGCAGCTGATCTACGGCCCCTGGGCCGACGCGGCCGGACGCAAGCCGCCCCTGATGGCGGGGCTGGCTCTCTATCTGCTGGCGTCGATCGGCGCCACGTTTGCCCCCGATATCGCGACGCTGACCCTCGCCCGCGCGGTTCAGGGGCTTGGCGCGGCCGCAGTCATGGTGATCCCGCGTGCGATCATCCGCGATTGGTCCACGGGGCCCGAGGCGGCACGCATGATGGCCCTCGTGATGATGGTCATCTCCGTCTCGCCCATGCTGGCGCCCCTTGCCGGCAGCCTTGTCATATTGTGGTTCGACTGGCGGGCCATCTTCGGCGTGCTGGCCCTCGCCGCCGTGATCAGCCTGATCGTGACATCTCGCGGCCTGCCCGAAACCCTTGCCGTTGCCGATCGTCGGCCCGTGCATTTCGCCGGTCTGCTGCGCGACGCAGGCGGCCTGTTCCGGCATCGCGGGTTCATGGTGCTGACCTTCATCGGTGCCTTCGGCATGGCCAGCTTCTTCGTCTTCATCGCCTCGGCCAGCTTTGTCTATACGGGTCAGTTCGGCCTGTCGCCGATGGGCTTTTCGCTGGCCTTCGCGATCAACGCGGCCGGGTTCTTTCTTGCATCACAGCTAGCGGGCCCCTTCGGGGAGAGGTTCGGAATGGCGCGCGTGGTCCGGACCGCGACCGCTGGTTTCGCGGCCGCGACGGTCGCGCTCGCCGGGATCGCGCTTGCCGGACAGGCCAGCCTCGTCGTGATCGTCGGGATGCTGCTGCTGGCGAATGCCTGCCTCGGGCTGGTCATACCGTCTGTCATGGTCATGGCCCTCGATGATCAGGGTGAAGTCGCGGGCCTTGCCTCATCCCTTGGGGGCACGCTTCAGATGCTGACCGGCGGCGCCATGGCGGCGGCAGCCGCGCCGTTCTTCGACGGAACGGCAACGCCGATGATCCTGACCATCGCGCTGTGCGGGGTGATTGCGCTTATCCTGTCGCGCCTGTTGCCCGATCAGGCGGCCAGCGTCGCCACGTGATCAAGGGCCGCGTGCAGGACATCGACACCTGCGCCCGGTTTGGCGGCCCCCTCTGACAGGGTGCGCCGCCATCCCCGCGCGCCCGGTTGCCCCGCAAACAGCCCCAGCATGTGGCGCGTGACCTGACCAAGCTTGCCGCCATCCGCCAGATGCGCCTCGATATGGGGCACCATCGCCAAAGCCGCCGACGCACGATCGCCACAGGGGTCCGTCTTGCCATGGATACGGCTGTCGGCGTGCATCAGGATCGCGCCCGGATCATGATAGGCCGCGCGTCCGATCATGACGCCATCGACATGGGCCAATTGCGCCTCGGCCAGATCAAGGCTGTCGATCCCGCCGTTCAGCGACACATGCATATGCGGGAACCGCTGCTTCATCGCATGGACAAGCCCGTAGTCGAGGGGCGGCACCTCGCGGTTTTCCTTCGGGCTCAGGCCTTTCAGCCATGCCTTGCGCGCATGCACCGTCACCCGCCGGATGCCGACGTCGGACAGGTGCTGCAACAGGGCCGGCAAGGCCGTCTGCGGATCCTGATCATCGACGCCGATACGGCATTTGACCGTCACCGGCACCGACCCGGCCGCGCGCATCATCGCCGCCACGCAATCGGCAACCAGCGCCGGATTTTCCATCAGGACCGCCCCGAAGGAGCCCGACTGCACCCTGTCCGATGGGCAGCCGACATTCAGGTTCACCTCGGCATAGCCACGGTCGACGGCCATTTCCGTGGCGCGTGCCAACTCCTCCGGATCGGACCCACCGAGTTGCAGGGCAAGGGGGTGTTCGCTGACGTCATAATCGAGCAGATGCGCCGCCCCCCCACGCACAAGCGCCGCCGACGTCACCATCTCCGTATACAGAAGGGTCTGGCGCGACATCACGCGGTGAAACGCCCGACAATGCCTGTCGGTCCAATCCATCATCGGGGCGACGGACAGACGCGCGGCGCTGGACAGCTCGATCTTCGCTTGTTTCATTGCTCTTCCAACTGGCGGTACGCTGATGTCGTGACGGGGCGGATGCTACGGTTGCCGCCGTTACCAGCAGAAAGCTTGGGCGGCTGAGGCGGAGGTGCATAGCACTCTGGCAGATCAAACGTAAAGCACTGGCATCTTGATGCCTGAAAACCGCCGCCATCCCATGCATGCGTCGGTAAAATTAACCTGGCGGATGTGGCGGATCTTTCCCCGAAGGATGGACAAGGCAGTTCCCCCTGCCCTCCCCGCCAATTCATGCCGATATGCCCCACTTGACCGGGGCAGGCGCCATCTGGCCGAGCGGGTGCCGGGCGAAGGACGATCGGTTTTCACGCTTCAACGAATGCCCCCCAGTCAAGTAACTTTTGTAGTTGCCATGAAATCGTAACTTTTCTAGTTGCCTGAATCGACCTTTGGGAGAACTCGGTTGCGCGACATCATCATTATCGGGGGCAGCTTTGCCGGTCTGACCGCCGCCTTGCAACTGGCCCGGATGGGACGGTGCGGCACCCGGCGATATTCTTGACCGGTTCCGCGCGGACGTGGCGCGATATGGCACCGTCGAAACCCTTACGGACGTGGTGCAGGCGGTCGAGGGCGCGACCGATGCTTTCCGCGTGACGCTTGCCGGTGGCCATTCAATCGACGCCCGCCGCCTGATCCTTGCCCACGGGGTGCGTGATGTGCTGCCCGATCTGCCCGGCGTGGCCGAGGCCTGGGGACGGACCCTTCTGCATTGTCCCTACTGCCACGGTCACGAGGTGCGGAACCGACCGCTCGCCGTTCTGGCGGTGCATCCCATGGCGGGACATCAGGCGACGATGCTTCGCGCCGACTGGAGCGCGGATGTCACGTTGCTGACGGGATCCGGCGCCGAAATCGATCTCTCGCACATCGGCGCAGGCCACGTCGCTGTCGATGCCCGCCCGCTCACAGCTCTGCGATCCGATGGAGACAGCATCTCGGCCACGTTCGCGGATGGCAGTTCTGCGACCTTCGCCGCGATCTTCACCCAGCCGCGCGTCGCGCTGAACGGGACACCGGCCACGATGCTTGGCTGTGCATTGGCCGACGGCCCGCTTGGTCAATTCGTCCGCGTCGGACCGATGGGTCAGACCTCTGTGCCGGGCGTTTTCGCGGCGGGTGACTGCGCGCGACCGGGTCATTCCGTGACGCTGGCCTTGGGCGACGGCGCGGCGGCCGGAACGGGATGCCATCAATCGCTGCTCTTTCCCGAGATGATCCAACCCCTTGAGACCGCCTGATGACCGATGACCGTCTTCCTGTCACCGTCCTCTGCCGCGGCCTTGGAGCGGGAAAGACCACCCTCTCCGCCCGGTCGATCGACGACCGCAAGGGCCGCGGCGTCACGGTGATCGTCAACGACATGTCCGAGGGGAATATCGGCGCGGATCCGGTGCGGGCCACGGAGCTGTCCCGCTTCGCTGATTGCCGGCGTCCGGAGGAAGCAGCATGAGGGGCAATCTGGGCGCGACGACGTTGAGACGCAGGAAGCGCGCCTGCGATCCGATGCAGGTCTATGACAATCTGCCGCCGGAGTTGCGGCGGTGGATGTCGCAGGCGGCCCTGCCGTGGTCGCCACGTTCGTGCGAGCGGCTCTGGCGCAAGGCCCGTCGCAAGGGTCTGTGCGCCGAGGCGGCTACCGATCTGTTATCGCGTGCCGAGGCGAAGACGCTTGCCCGCGACCGTATCGCCACCTCGCAGTGACGGCGCAGGCCACCGTCGACGCAAGCTCGGCCATGTCTGAAGAACGCGACAAGTAGCTGACCGCCCCGCTGTTGCCGCCCTTCCACGTGGCGCTTCCGCTTTGGCGCATGGGTGCGGGCATTGCTGGATCCGGGCAGAAAGTCCCCTGTCGATACCCCTGCGCGTGGCAGGCGGATGGGCCTGTTCAGTCGCTGGTCGACTTGGCGACGACGATTTCCAATCCGCGGGCTTCGAAATCGCGCAGGAGGCTGGCAGGGGCCGCCGCGTCGGTAACCAGGGTGCCTGCCTCTTCGATGCTGACGATGAGGGCGCTGCCGACGTGGCCGAACTTGGTGTGGTCGGCCATGTAGACGGCCCGCGCGGAGGAGGCCGCCATCGCCAGCTTCATCTCGGTTTCTTCCCAGTTGGAGTTGGTCAGACCACGTTCGGAATCGATGCCGGCACAAGACAGGAACGCCACATCGGCATTGATCCTCTCGATCAGGAGATTGCCGAACGGCGCGACGAGCGAGCGTTGCGATCTGCGCACGCGCCCCCCGGTCAGAAAGGTCGACACCCCGGCATGATTTTCCAGCGCGAGTGCGATAGCGATGGAGTTGGTCACCAGCACAACATCCTGCAAAGACTGGGAAAGCGCGCTGGCAAAGGACAGGTTGGTGCTACCCGCATCCACCATGACCGTCTGACCATCGCGGACCATGGCTGCGGCGGCGCGACCGATGGCTTCCTTTTCCGCGATCAGGGAGCGACTGTCCTCGGTCATGGTCATTTCGAACCGGGCCGTCCGCGATTCCACGGCACCGCCCCGGATGCGGCGCAGGAACCCGCGCCGTTCCATAAGCTCCAGGTCCTTGCGTATGGTCACCGACGACACGCGCATCTGGTCTGACATGTCGACCACGGACACCTTGCCGTCCTTTTGCAAGGCAGACAGAATGTGCTCATGGCGCGCCATGGAACTGAGAGTCGCCATCGAGATCTCCACCGGCTGGTTCTTCGCTGGGCTTCAATTGCCCACATATCTAAAAGTTTCGCAACTTTTTCTTGTGACCGGTCTTCGGGCACCGCAACATCACCGTGACAACGGACGGTCCTTCGCGAACCGGGCGTGTCGTTTTCAAGGTGGGCGCCTGCGCAGGCGCCGCCACCAAGTGGCAAAAGTTCAACCCATGAACAACACACCCACGCAGATCGGCACCCCGCACCAATGCGTCTGACGGTCGTCAATCCGAACACCTCTGCCGCGTTTCGAACGCTGCTCAAGGCGCAGCTGTCCCCCCTGATCGCGGACCAAACGGTTCTGCGTGTCGTCTCTCCGGTGATCGGGTTCGGGGCCATCGAAGGGTTTCGGGATGAAGCCTATGCCTCCGTCGGTGTGTGCGAGGTGGTCGAGACAGAGCAGAGCGACGGAGCGGACGGCTTCCTGATCGCCTGTTTCGGGGACACCGGCCTGTTCGCGGCGCGCGAAGTTGCCGATGGGCCCGTCGTCGGCATGACGGAGGCGGCCATACAGGCGGCCAGCATGATCGCGGAGCGGTTCGCGATCGTCACCCTGCCCCGTCGCACACGCGCCCATAGCGACCGGGTCGTGGCGCATCTGGGAATGGCCCACCGCTGTTCCGTACGCGGTATCGATGTGTCCGTCGGCACGTTGGAGGAGGAGGCCGAGGCCGCCTTTCCCGCCCTGCTCGCATCGGCGCGGGACGCGGTCGATGACGACGGGGCCGAGGCGATCATTCTTGGCTGTGCCGGTATGGCCACCTTGGCCGATCCGCTGTCCGACCGTCTTGGAATGCCCGTGATCGATGGGGTCAGCATCGGGTTGAAGATGCTCGAAGGTCTGGTGGCTTGCGGGTTGCGCACCTCCAAGGCGTCCACCTTCGCGCGCCCCACCCTGCACGACGAACCTGTGCCACATTTGAGCCGGGAGCGCTGACGCATGACCGAAATCCTGTTCCGCGGCGGCCACATCTTCGATCCCGACGCGCCTTCGGGCATGACGGATCCGACTGACCTGCTGATCCGGAACGGCAGGATCGCCGCCATCGGTCAGATAGGGGATCGGCCGGGTGCCGAGGTCGTGATCGCCACGGACACGCTTCTGATGCCGGGGCTGATCAACGGGCATTTCCATTCGCCCGTCAACCACATGAAAGGCGCGCTGCCCAGCCTGCCGCTGGAACTGTTCATGCTGTATGAGAGCCCGGCGGTCGAGGTGCTCCGGCCCTCCCCGCGCGAGGCATATCTGCGCACGACGCTTGCCGCGATCGAAATGCTGAAGGGCGGGGTGACCGCCGTGCAGGACGACGCCTTTTTCGTACCGACGCCAGAGCCCGAGATCATCGACGCAGTGATGCAGGCCTACGCGGATACCGGCCTGCGTGCCAGCGTCGCACTGGATCAGCCGGAGCTGCCGGAACTCGAAAAGCTGCCGTTTCTTGCGGACCTTCTGCCGCCCGACTTGCGCGAGGTACTGGGCAAGGCACCGACGCCTGATGCGCAAGGCCTGCTGGACCTTTACGATCACCTGATCGCGCGGTGGCATGGGGCCTGCGATGGGCGATTGACGGCTGCCGTCTCCTGCTCGGCGCCTCAGCGCGTGTCACCCGACTATATGCGGGCGCTCGATGACGTCAGCCGCCGGCATGACATTCCCTACTATGCGCATATGCTGGAAACCCGGTTGCAGCGGGTTCTGAAGGATCATCAGCCCCGGTTCGCCGGGCGCTCCCTTATTGAATACACCGACGACCTTGGCCTTCTGTCCAAAAGGATGAATGTCATCCATGCCATCTGGATGGACGATGGCGACTATGACCTTATCGCCAGCCGGGGCGCGACCGTGGCCCATAATCCCATCAGCAACCTGCGTCTGGGCAGTGGAGTCATGCCTTGGCGACGTATCGCGGACAGGGGCATCAACCTGTGTCTGGGCACGGACGAGGCCATTGCCGACGACTCGGTCAATCTCTGGCAGGTGATGAAGATGGCCGGCCTTGTCCACAATCTGTCCGGCCCCGATCATGCCCTCTGGCCGAAGGCGTCCGAGATCCTTAGGGCCGCCACTCAGGGCGGTGCACGCGCCATGCTGCGCGGCGACGACCTAGGCCGGATTGCACAAGGGTTCCGGGCGGACATCACGCAGATCGACCTGACCGCCCTGCCCTTTACCCCCATGAACGACCTGCGCAGGCAACTGGTCTATTGCGAGACCGGCAATTCGGTCCTGCTGACCATGGTCGACGGCCGCATCGTGTATCGCCACGGGGGGATCACGACCGTCGACGAATGCGCCCTGCTGGCCGAAGCGCGCAGCCTGTTCGCAGACAGGCAGGCCGCGTTGCGCGAGGCGCGCGATCAGGCCGCCGAGGTCCGCCCCTTCTATGAGGAAATGCTGCGACTGGCCGAGGCGCAACCGGTCGACATCCACCGTCGCCTGCCGTCCGCCACCGACGAGGGAACATCGCCATGAGGCCGGACCGCTACAGCTATTCCGCCATAACACAGCGACCTGATTTCGACTGGCCGGGGGGCAAGCGACTTGCGCTCTATGTCGCCATCGGCGTCGAGGAGTATACGCCCGACACCGGCGAGACGGAGGATATCGTTCCCGGCGCCGGCACGCCGGATCTGGTGAACACGGCATGGCGCGATTACGGAAACCGGGTCGGCGGCTTTCGCCTTCTCGACCGGCTGGCCGAACTTGGCTGTCCGCCGACGATCCTTCTGAACACGGATGTCTATGACAGCGCGCCCGCGCTGCTTGATGCCGCCCGGCAGGCTGGGGCGGAGTTCGTGGGCCATGGTCTGCGGAATTCGGATCACCTGCAGACCATGACACCCGAGGCCGAACGGGCCTATGTCGCGCAGGTCCGCGACCGGATTGCCGCCAAGGAAGGCCGCGCGCCGGGCGGCTGGTCGACGCCATGGCTGGCGCATACGCCGCACACGATCGATCATCTCGCCGCCGAAGGATATGACTACCTTCTGGATCTGCGGCTGGATGATCAGCCCGTCAGGCTATCGACGTCGACACGCCCACTTCTTTCGATTCCTTACGCGGCAGAAATAAACGACAGTTCATCCTGCATCGGAAGACAGGTTTCGGCCAACGACTTTGCGCAGATGATCATCGACGAGTTCGACGAGCTTCTGCGCGCGTCAACGCAACAGTCCGTCGTGATGTCGATCGTTCTGCACAGTTTCATATCGGGACGGCCCTTCAGGCTCCGCGCGCTTGATCGTGCGTTTCAACACATCGCCTGTCATCGCGACGCGGTCTGGATGACCACGCCACGCGAGATAAGTAACGCTTTTGATCGCCTTTCGGGCATGGAACAGTCCCTGTAGCCGGTCCTGCAATCGGCCGGGCGCCCTTTCGAAAACCTGCAACCAACCAGCCACGCGGTGCGGGCAATTGCGCCGCCTGCCGCCCGAATAAGCGGCTGTTGCCCTGTTTTGCATCACCTTGCCCCAACGATGATCTGCTGTCTCGATTTTATCTTTCGATTTTTTTCATCGGATACTATATCGAAAGATAACCGAATACTGCCGACCGGAGCATCATGAGACACCAGACCATCAGATCCGCCGCACCCTTCCTTGTCGGGGGGGAATGAACGCATGTTGAAGAACCGTATTATCGGTGCCTTGCAGATCCCGTCTTTCGGGCATGGTGCTGCCCGCTCGATGGCCTGGTACGAGGATTTCGTGCTTTCGAATGCGCGCAGCTACGTCGAGAACGGGATAACGGCGATCAAGTTGCAGGATGAAACCGTCGAGGCGGGTCCCGCACAGGCCCGAACCCTTGCCCGCACTGCCACGCTGGGTGCGGCGATGCGGCGCGAGTTTCCCGACCTCGAACTGGGCATCATCGTCGAGGCGCACGACCCCGTGGCGGCGATCGCGGTGGCCGATGCCTGCGACGCCGCATTCGTGCGTCTGAAGATCTTTGTCGGCGCCATGGTCAATTCCGGCGGCACCCGAGAAGCACTGGGACCGGAGGCCATCGCGTTCCGCAACCGGATCGGGCGCGAAGACATCCAGATCCTGGCCGATGTGCACGACCGCACCGCCGTGCCGTTGACCGACGTTCCCAACGAGATGGCCGCCCACTGGGCGTCGCGCTTGGGCGCAGACGCCTTGGTCATCACGGGCAGCAGTTTCGATGACACGCTGGACCGCATCGCCCGCGCCCGTGACATGGGCATAAAGACACCCACCGTCATCGGCGGCAGCGTGACCGCCGCCAACGTCACACGCGCCCTGTCTGCGGCCGACATGATCGTGGTTTCGTCCGCATTGCTGCGCGATGGCGCGGCGGATGACGCCATGGACCGCTGGGACCCCACCAAGATTCGCCGCTTCATGGAGGCCGCAAACCAATGAACAACCTGTCCAATCCGCCCGTCTCGCCGCTGATCGCCGTCGGATCCCGTCTGCCCGATGACGATCAGACCCTTGTGCGCACCCTCATCCGGGCCGAGGAGGAGCTGATCCGGGGCCTGCCCAGTGACAGCGCCCGTGACCCGAAGCGCCGCAAACGCGTCGGTGCCACCGCAACGGAAATCGAAGACCAGCCGCAATGTATCGCCAAGACGCTGGCCGGCAACGCGGACACGATCGACGCCGTCGCGGCGCGTCTGGCCGCAAGCAATCCGACCCGACTGGTCCTGACCGGCTGTGGCGACAGCCTTGCCTGTCACATCGGGATGCGCCTCTACTGGGAACAGGCGACCGGCTTGCCCTGTCTTGCGGTGCAGGCGCTGGATCTGGCGTATTATCCTGGTGCCTACGTTGACGACCGGACCATCGTTCTGGCGCTTTCGTCGTCCGGCAGCACGCCACGCACGGTCGAAGCCCTGTTGAACGCACGCGAAAACGGGGCGACCACCATTGCCCTGACCAACACGCCCACGTCCCCGATCGCGGACATGGCGGATGCGACGGTCCTGATTTCGGCAAAGCGGGTCGGCTGGCCGACGCAGGCATCCACCGCCGCGATGGCCGCCGAGGCGCAGATCGCCGAAGCGCTGGGCAAGGCCCTTGGCCGCGAACCGATGCCCGACGCCTTGGCCCCCGCCCGGATGGAGGGTTTTGTCGCGGACGCCCTTGCCGCCACGCGCGAAACCGCCACGGCCGTGGGCAAGGCCCTTTCGGGCGCGCCGCTTGTCCACCTGTGTGGCGGTGGCCCCGCCATGGCCTGTGCGATGTTCGGTGCCGCCAAGATCAAGGAATGCACGTCGGGCCATGCCATCGCGCACCCCCTTGAGGAAGTGCACCATTACACCAGCACGAAGCCCGGCGAGACCATGATCGTGATCGCACCGGACGGCCCGTCCCGTGCGCGCGCCCTCGAAACCCTGCGCCAGGTCCGCGCATGGGGTGGCAAGACCGTCGGGATCATCGCGCAAGGCGACGACGCCTTGGCGGCAGAGTGCGACTCGGCGATATTCGTGCCGCAAACGCCCGAGATCTTCGTGGCACAAAGCTTTACCATCCCGCTGCACTACATCGCCCTTGCGATGGCGATGGGCGAATTCGAGAGAGCCGACAATGGCTGATGCGTCGACCCCGCCAATGGTCTGCCTTGGCAACATGACGATCGACGACGTGGTGCTGCCTGACGGCACGCGTCGTCCGGGCTGCATCGGGGGCGACGCGCTTTACGCGGCGCTCGCCGCGCGGCCATGGTGCCCGGGGGTCGAGATCGTTGCACCGGTCGGGGACGACGTGCCTGCCGCCATCCTCGATGGGCTGACGCGTGCGGGCTTCTCGGCCGAGGGCCTGCCGGTGCGGCCCGGAAAGACCCTGCACAATCAGGTCGTCTACGATGCCGAGGGTGGCCGTGTCTGGACGCTCTACAACGATCCGGCGGATTTCGACAGCCAGTCACCGATGGCCGCCGATCTGCCGCAGCATTATCGCAGCCCGCGACGCGCGCTGATCTCGGCGATGGCCCTCGCCTCGCAGGAGGATCTGGTCGATCACTTCACGCGCACGGGTGAAACCTTCGTCGCGCTGGACCCGCAGGAGGATTACATCAAGGGCAACGAGGATCGGCTGCGATCCATGATCGCCAAGGTCGACGCCTTCCTGCCCAGCGAGGACGAGGTCACGCAACTGACCGGCCTGACGGATTGGGCCAAGGCCGCACGGCTTTTCGCGGCGCTTGGGCCACGGATCGTCGTGATCAAGCGCGGCGCGGCCGGGGTTCTGCTGCATGATGCGGAAAACGATACGGATTATCACGTCCCCCCCGCGCCGGGTGCCGCGGTGGTCGATACGACCGGCGCGGGCGACAGCTTTTGCGGGGCGTTCACCGCCGCGCTCGACGTGCACCCGCCGCAGATCGCGGCAATGGCCGGTGCGGTCGCCGCGTCCTTCACGGTTGCCGGCTACGGTGCCACGCCGCTGTTGAGCGCGCCGACTAGCGACATTTCGCAACGGTTCGAAGACTGGCGCGCCCGGATGACCTTCCGGCAGGGGGCCGATGGCTTCCATCTGGTGGGGGGCGCGGCTTGAGCGACGTGCTGATTTGCGGCGACACCGTCCTTGAACGTTTCGAGGGCGATACCCCGGTTTTGCACCATGACGCTGCGGTCCTGATCACGAACGGCACGGTCGCCGAGATCGGCCCCATGTCCGACATGACCGAGCGCCATCCACAGGCGGACCGTCACGGCGGGGCCGGTCACGTCGTCATCCCCGGACTGGTCAACGGGCATCACCATGTCGGTCTGACGCCGTTTCAGCTGGGCGCGCCGGACATGCCGCTCGAACTCTGGTTTGCGGCCCGGCTTGGCTTGCGGGCGGTGTCGCCGCGCCTCGACACGCTCTATTCGGCCTTCGAAATGCTGGCCTCGGGGGTTACCTGCGTTCAGCATCTGCACAGCCGCGCGCCCGGTGGGTTGGCGGGGTTGGAACGCGTCTCGTCCGAGATCCTGAACGCCTATGACGAGATCGGGATGCGGGTGTCGTTCTCGATGGCGCTGCGTGACCAGAACCGTCTGGTCTACGAAGATGACACCGCATTTCTGGCCCGCCTGCCCGAGGCGCTGCGTCCCGGTCTGGCGCGCTATTTCGACGATTTCTTCGTGCCGCTGGATGATCAGATCGCGCTGACGGACACGTTGCTGAGCCTCGTCGCGGGGCGCGACCGACAGCGCATCCAACTGGCGCCTTCCAACCTGCACTGGCTCAGCGATACCGCATTGGAGGCGGTGGCAGACCAATCGGAACGCCGCGACATGGGCATGCATGCCCACGTTCTGGAGACACCCTATCAATGGGATTACGCGCGCCAGCGCACCGGCGGGTCCGCCGTCGATTTTCTGGCCGAACGCGGCCTGCTGACCCATCGTCTGACGCTTGGTCACGGCGTCTGGCTGAGCGAGCATGACATCGACAGATGCCACGACGCCGGTTGTGCCATCTGTCACAATTGCAGCTCGAACATGCGGTTGAAAAGCGGGATTGCGCCCCTGAACCGCTTTCTGTCACGCGGAATGCCCGTGGCCCTCGGGATCGATGAGGCGGGCATCAACGAAGACCGCGACATGTTGCAGGAAATGCGCCTCGTCAAACACATGCACCGCGAACCGGGCATCCACAGCCCTGCCCCCAGCGCGGAACAGGTCCTGCGCATGGCGACCGTCGGCGGTGCGGGGACAACGCCCTTCGGCCACCGGATCGGCAGTCTTGCCCCCGGATCAGCCGGCGACGCGGTTTTGCTGGACTGGGCCCGACTGACATGGCCCTACCAGGACCCGTCGCGCAGTCTGGCCGAGGTCATCGTGCATCGTGCACGCCCCGATGCCATTCAAAGCGTTTTCGTCGGTGGCGAAGCCGTGATCCGCGACCGCGTCTTCACGCGCATCGACCGGACCGCCGTGATGGAGGAGATCGCCGCGGCGCTGGCCGCGCCGCCCGATGCCGATACGCTTGCCCGCAAGGACCTCGGAGAAGCCCTGATGCCCCATGTCTCACAATTCTACGACAGCTACCGCCTGCCCGACGGGCCATCGCATTACACCACGAGCAGTCGGCGTGGTCCGGGGCACGACGGATGAGCCGCGATCTGATCGGCTATGGCGCGACGCCGCCCGATATCGTCTGGCCCAACGGGGCGCGCGTTGCCGTCTCGCTCGTGGTCAATGTCGAGGAAGGCGCCGAACGCTCGCTGCTCGATGGGGACGAACGCAACGAAAGCGTCTACGAAGCGCGCGAGGAGGTGATCGGCGCGGCCGACCCCTGCATGACCAGCCACTTCGGCTATGGCCCCCGGCGCGGCTATTGGCGCATCGCCGAGACGTTGGACGCGTTCGAGGCCAAGGCAACCTTTTCCACCTGCGGACGGGCGGCCGAGGCGACGCCGTGGCTGATCCGCGATGTGGTTGCACGCGGGCACGAGGTGTCCTGCCATGGCTGGCGCTGGGAAACGCATGCGGGCATGGATGAGGCCAGCGAACGGCAGATCATCACCCGCACCCATGACGCGATCGAACGGATCGCGGGCGTCGCGCCCAGCGGGTGGCACACCCGGTCCGCCTCGACGGTCAACACCCGGAGGCTTCTGATCGAGCATGGTGGTTTCGACTACGATTCAGATGCCTACGACGACGACTTGCCGTATCTGGTCGCCGGTTCGCAAGATCGCCCGCATGTGATCCTGCCCTATGCCTTCGACACCAACGACATGCGCTTTCAACCCGGCGGCGGGTTCATCACCGCCGAAGATTTCTCGGGCTACTGCCTTGCCGCCTATGACCGGCTGCTCACGGAAGGTCGCGGCGCGATGATGTCGGTCGGACTGCACCTGCGGTTGATCGGCAAGCCCGCGCGGATCGACGGCCTGAGACAGTTCCTCGACGGGGTGAAGGCCCGCGGCGGCGCATGGATCGCCCCACGCCGGGACATTGCCGCACACTGGCGCACGGTCAGCGGCCGCTGATCAGGTCAGCAATCCGCCGCGCCGCTTCGGGCACCGGTTCGATCAGCGGCACCGGGCTTTCCGCGATCAGCAGACGGGCAACCCGGGCCAACGGACCGCCACCGATGATGACCCGTTCGGCGCCATCCTCAACGCAGGACAGAACCGCGCGCAGCATCGCCTGGCGCAACAACTCCGGATCCTGCATCAATGGCAGCGGCGCGCCTTCGGTCAGGCGCACCGGCAGCATCTGGTCCGCGACGCCGTATCGCTGTGCCGTCTGTTCGATCCGCCCGACGAGGGCCGGGGTCGTTGTCGCGACCGAGAACCGCGCCCCCCCTTCGGCCGCGCGCAGCATGCTGGCCTCGGCGATACCGACCACCGGGCATGCCAGACGTCGGCGCAACGCCATCAGACCCGGATCGCCGAATGCCGCGACGATCACACCGTGGACATCATCCGGAATGTCCCGTGCGGCCACGTGCGCGGCAGCCTCATCCAGGGTTTCGGGCGTCGTGATGACCGGTGCCATGCCGGGGGTGGAGACCGGGTCGAAGCATACGGACGGCACCGCATCCGACGCGATGGCCGCCATATCGTGTCCCGTGCTGTCGGTCCCGTTGGGATTGATCAGAAGGACGCGTGGCGCGATCATGCGGTTGCGTCCTTGAAGGCTCGCACGATGTCTGCCCGGGGGGCCACCCAGACCTGATCCTGCAGCCCGTTCAGCATGGACAGGACATCCTCGAAGGCCCTGAACCGGGATGGACGGCCCGCAATGCGCAGGTGAAACCCGATATTGAAGACCGATGACCGCCCGCGCCGCCCCTCGGCCAGCAGCGTGCGCAATCCGTCGGCGACGTAATCGATCATGTCCGCCGCGCGCACGAAGCCGTTGGGGTGAAAGAACTTCATGTCATTGGCATCCAGCGCATAGGGCAAGACCGTAAGCGCCGGATGCAGCGGGTCCGCATAGGGCATGTCGTCGTCGAAGGCGTTGGACGTATAGAGATAGCCCAGTTCGGACAACAGCGCCCGTGTCCATGTGCTTTCGCTGCCCCGGCAAAAGAACCCCTCGGGCGGCCTGCCCGTGACGGGCCGCAGGGCATCCGCACATCGCAGCAGGTCTGCGCGCTCGGCCTCGGGGGTGGCGTAGTCGGCGTGCGGACGCCAGCGCCAGCCATGGCAGGCAAGTTCGTGCCCGCGGGCATGCACCTGTCGCGCGGCCTCGGGCGTGCGGGCCACGGCCTGACCGCAGCAGAAGAACGTCGCCTTCGTCGCATGGCGATCCAAGGCATCCAGCATCCGCCACAGGCCGGCCCGCATGCCATAGGCAAAGATCTGTTCCTGCCCCATGTCGCGAACGCCCGGCTCGACCACGCTGAGGACTTCGCCCATGACCTCGCTGCGCCGGTCACCATCTCCGACCTGCTGCTCCGCGCCCTCCTCGAAATTCACGACGACGGAGACGGCAAGCCGCGCACCGTTCGGCCACACCACGTCCGGCGGCTGGCCACCATAACCCCATAGGTCCCGGTCCGCCGTCATCACTTGGCCAGTCTTTCGAGGCCGATGGTCCGCGACAGCAGCAGCATGATCACGAAGGCCAGCAGGATTTCGAGGCTGGACAAGGCTGCTACCATGGGGCTGCTGTCGAATTGCACGAGGTTGTACAATTCCACCGCCAGTGGCCGACCACGGGGGGACGAGGTGAACAGCGCCACGGTCAGGTTGTCGAAGCTTTCGATGAACACGAAGGCCGCGCTGGCCATGATGGCCGGGATGATCTGGCGCAGAGTGATCTGAACGAAGCCCCTGAACCTGCTGGCGCCAAGCGACAGCGACGCCTCCTCCAACGCCGGGTCCAGCAGTTGCAGCTGGGCCATGACGAGGCGTACTGCGAAGGGCAGGCAGAATACGGTCAGCCCGAGGATCAGCATCAGGTCCGATTGACGGAACGAGAAGTAGGCGCCGAAGAACAGCAGGGCGACGCCGATCACCATGCCCGGCATCATCTGCGGTGCCACGATCAGCGCCCCGGCGAACGTCTTGCCGGGATAGCGCCCGCGCACCAGCGAAAAGGCCGCCGGGATCGCCAGCGCAAGTGCCGCGAAGGTCGTCCAGACCGAGATCCGAAGGCTGGTAAGGGCCGCGTCGATCAGCTGTCGGCGGCCGAAAAGATCGGCATACCATTCAAGGCTGAATCCCTGTGGCGGGAAGGTGATGTAGGCCGTTTCCGTGAACGAGATGACGACCACGATCAGGCTGGGTGCGATCAGAAGCAGCAGGGCAAAGCCTGCAAGGAACCAGATCAATCCGAAACCCAGCCGTTCCAGCACGACGGATAGAAGGCCCTGCCGAACGGCGGGAATGGTCGGGGTCGTGTGTTCTGCCATGGCCATCAGGTGGTCTCCTTCTCGGACCAGCGCATCGCGCGGTTGCCTGCCAGGCCGATGAGCAGGACGAAGACGAAACAGCTGCTCAGCAACAGAAGGGCCAGCATGGCGCCCTTGCTCCAATCCAGAAGCACGACAATCTGCTCGTAGACCTGCACGGCGAGCGTGGTGAACCCGCCACCGCCCAGCAGCTGCGGGATGATGAAATTCGTATAGGACAGGGCAAAGACGATGGTCAGCCCCGCAACGATCCCCGGAATGGACAGCGGCACCGTCACCTTGAAGAAGGTCGCCAATCGTCCGACGCCGAGGCCCAATGACGCCGCCTCGATGTTGCGGTCACGTCCGGCGAGGGCCGTGATCAGCGGCAGCACCATGAACGGCAGATGCACCTGCGCCATGCCGATGATGACCGCCCAATCGGTGTTGAGCATGCGGATGGGGCGGTCGATCAAGCCCAGTTCGAGCAGACCGGCATTCACGACACCGCGCCGCCCGCCAAGGATGACCAGCCACGCATAGGTGCGCACGATCGCACTGGTCAGAAGGGGCGAGATGGTCAGCGTCAGGATGATCAGCCGCAGTGTCCGCCCGCTCTCGGCGTAGAGATAGGCAAGGGGATAGGCCAGAACGAAACACAGCGCCGTCGCGAGGACGCCGATGTAGAAGGACTTCCACCAGACCCACCAGAACAGGTCGTCCTGAAGTGTGCTCGTCAGATAGGACAACGTGAATTGCGCATCATCCACGTTTCCGCGTTCGATGCTGAGAAATCCGAAGGACAGCAGCGTGCCCATCGGCACGACGAAAAAGACGAGCAGGAAGACAAAGGCCGGAACGGCGGGCCAGATGCCCTGCCCGCGCCGTATCCTGCCCCAGATATCGGTGATCATGCCACGCCCTCCATGCCCGCGGACAGGGCGATACAGGCCGCCGGATTGCGGACATCCACGCGCACAGTCTCGCCGACCGAGAATGCGCCATCGCGGTCGCGGTCCAGCAACGCCCGCACAAGCGTGCCATCTTTCAGCGCCACCTCGTATTCGACGCACGGTCCGGTCAGGCGTGCAAAGACGACGCTTCCTTCGACACCCGCATCGGTCGGGGCCGACCTCAGCGTCAGGTTCTCCGGACGCACGACCAGCGCGGCACTGCCGTTCAACTTTGACTTGGCGCTTTCAAAACCCTGCGCGGTTGCGCGGGGCAGAATGTTGGCGGCACCGATAAAATCGGCCACGAAGGCCGATACCGGCATGTCGTAGATCTGTTCGGGCGTCGCAAACTGCTGGATGCGCCCGGCATTCATGACGGCGATGCGGTCACTGATCGTCAATGCCTCGGCCTGATCATGGGTCACGCAGACCGCGGTGATGCCCACGTGCTTGACGATCTTGCGCAATTCTACCTGCATCGCGCCGCGCAACTTGGCGTCGAGCGCGCTGAATGCCTCGTCCATCAGCAGGACCTTGGGCCGCATCACGAGGGATCGCGCCAGCGCCACGCGCTGTTGCTGTCCGCCGGACAGCGACTTGGGGAAACGGTTCGCGAAATCGGTCAGGGAGACGAGGTCGAGGATCTCGGCCACCGCACGATCGATCGCGGCCTTGTCCATCCGGCGCGCCTTCAGGCCATAGGCGACGTTTTCCGCCACCGTCATGTGCGGAAACAGGGCGTAGTTCTGGAACACGAACCCGACATCGCGCCGGTTCGGCGGCTCTCGCGTGACATCGTTTCCGGCCAGAACGATACGCCCAGAACTTGGCGTCTCGAAGCCCGCGATACAGCGCAGCAGGGTTGTCTTGCCGCACCCGGACGCACCAAGCAGGGTCACGACCTCGCCGGTCTGCACCGACATGTCGCAATTCTGCAGGACATGGTTGGCGCCAAAATACTTGTTGGCGTTTTCGACCTCGATCATGCCCGTCTCCTCAGATTGCCTTCTCACCGTCGCCAGCCATCTTCAGCAGCGACCGTCGGGTGAGCATACGGCTTGTTTTGAATCGCTTCGTATCATTCTTCAGATGCAGCCGGCGGTTCGGGTCGAAGCCGTTCGCCCGCGCCCAGTGATAGCCGACGCATTGCAGGACAACGGCCTGCAGCATGAACGGATCGACCGCTTCGTCGCCGGGCCAGGTGAAGACGTGATCGGCCTGCGACGCCCATGCTTCGGGTGCGATGGACAGGCTGCGCACACCCATGTTGCGCAGGGCATCGGCCGAGGCGGACGCGATTTCGGCCACCTTGGGGCCGGTGGGAAGGTAGATCACGCTCTCCCCCTCCTGCATGGTCCAGAACTGGCGATGGGCGAACTCCTCCACGTCATCGCTCCAGACCGGCGTGGCAGACAGCTCCACGATCTTGGCCGCGCCATAGTCGGCCATGGCCATGCCCGGTCCGCCACAGGACAGGATGCGCAGACCCGGCGCGCCGGCCGCCGTCTTTGCGAAGGCCTCTGCCATGCGATTGGCGCGGGGCAGACATTCCTCGATCCCGTCGGCAAGGGCACGCAGATCTGCCGCCAGTTTCGATTGCGGAACGCCGCGGCGCAGATCCGCAAGCAACCCCAGCATCGCCCGGGTCATCACGAAACTGGACGTGCCACACAGAAAGGGCGCGACATCGGGCAATTGAAGGCTGATGTTCGGCAACCCGAGGTCCGCAAGCCGTCCACCCGAACTGTTGGTCAGGGCGACGACACGGCCCGCGATCTGCTGTGCGCGCTCCGCCGCCTCGACCGTGCGATCGACGTTGCCGGACATCGAAATCGCGACGACGCAATCGGTGGCCTGCGGTGCAGGGCCGACATCGCCCAGCACCTCGAGCCCCGAAGCCGGCGTGACACCCATCCCCGTCAGGCTGCGCGCGGCAAACCAGCCATCGCCGCTACCAAAGGCGATGAGGCGCCCGTCGAACCTTGGCGGCAGGGTTTCGGATACGAAGGCCGCCACCTCCGGCAGACGTTCGGCCAGTTGCCGCAGCACGTCGGGCTGCCGCAGGATATCGGCCTGCATGGGAGCGGCCTCGACCGCTCCCTGCGTTGCATCAAATTGCGAATTCACGGTCGAAACGCTCCACCAGTTCCGGGCGAACCTTGACGATCTCGGACCAGTCGACGGTTTGCAGGGCCGCGACCTCCTCGGGGGTGGACGGCGTGTAGGGGCGCGCGGCTTCGGGCACCGCGACGCCCTTGACCGTCGTGCCGAAGTAATAGGGCGCGTCCGCGGCCATCTCCTGGTACTCGGTGCTGATGATGCCATCCATCCAGCGATAGGCCAGATCGGAATCGCGCGCGCCGGTGATTTCGGACATGAACGACAGGATCGCGACCGGACCGGGATCGGGTTTGACGAACTTGATCGGCAGGCCCTTCGCGGCCGCAACGGCGGCGTCGTTGTTCCACAGCGGCGCAACCGCGATTTCACCGCGTTCGAGCATCTGTGCCAGAATGCTGGGGCTGCGACCTGCGACGGGGTCCAGTTCCTTGAGCTTCGCCCAGCCCGGCTCCAGATCGCTTTCCGAGCCGCCGAAGATCTTGGCCGCCATCGCCAACGTGCCAAGCCCGAGGTTCGAGGACGTCCGGCAGATGCCGACCTGGCCTGCGTATTCCTCGTTCCACATGTCTTCCCAGCTTGTCGGCGCGTTCTCGACCAGTTCCTCGTTATAGGCGAGACCGATCAGCGAGAATGTCGCCGGAACGCCGAAACCGCCGGACTTGTCCCAGAACTCGGGCACGACGTTGTCCGCGTTCTGAAGGCGCGCGCGGTCCAGCTTCTGGATGTATCCGTCACGCTGCGCGATCAGATGCGGCGGCTCTCCGTTGGGCATCAGGTCATAGGGGCTGAAGCCCTGCGCGGCCTTGATCTGCGCGACGATGTCCTGGCTTTCGGAGGGCACGAGGCGCACGGTCAGGCCGCTGACCTCGCTCTCCATCTTGTCGGCCAGCCAGCGGTGCGGCTCCTGCAGCTTGCCGCCATAGCTGATCACGACCAGTTCCTTGTCCGCCGCACGGACGATTCCCGGCGCCGCAAGGGTCGCACCCGCCGCCAGCATGGACCGTGTGAATGTTCTTCTCGTGAGTTTCATTTCTTTACCTTTCCTGTTGGGCCGCTTGAGGAACCGGCTTGCGCCCTACCGCTGAGATCCGCCCCGTTTGCACCACGAAAGCGCGAAATCCCCACCCGAACGCAAGTTCACGTTACTTTCGTTTATTTAACTTTCAACACTTTTTGTAAAAATTCGAGAAAGCGCCAAATCGATACCAGGCCTTGGGTGTAGGCGGAGCGGAGCCGCTTGGTCAGCCTATCCAATTGTTAACAATCAGACAATGATCCCGGAGGGTCGGCCATGCATGCGCCAACAGCCGACGGAACACCGGTTTCACCTGCTCCAATAATCCGCAGGCGACTTCCTTTTGATTATTTTTTTTGCGCCCAAAAAAGAAAGTTCGCAACCGAAGGGTCGCAGACGGGGACACTGAACAGTGACCCCTTGGGACAAGGCCGCCCGCGATGATTTCGACATACCGGGCCTTGCAAGGTCGGGCGTATCAAGTGTCGCGCCGATCGGCCGGGCTTATCACGGTTCTGACCGGGGCAGGTAACCGTTTTCAACAGTTTGGCGGCCGTCTGACGGCGCGACCATTTGGCCCGCACCGAACCGACGCCGTGCAGAACCCGGACGTCTCAGGTAATCCGAACCCCCTGCGAGACGAGGACGGACTGAACCGCTGTGACATCCACCTCGTCGAAGTCACAGTCGGATTTTACCGACAGCGCCGCCGCGACACCGGCCCCCTGCCCCGCCACCGCGCAACACGCCATGTTCCGCGTCGCCGCGTGGGCAATGCGGTCACCGCCGATGGCGCGCCCTGCAACGATCAGATGATCGACACCCTTCGGCAGCATCGCCCGATACGGGATGTGCATGTAGCGCCCCGTCGTCGGAATGATCAGGACGCCATAACCGTCAATGAACTCCGGATAGATGCCGATCGTGTCGTCGAAACGCGCCTCGCCGCGCACATCCGCCTCGGTCATGTTGTAGACGGCGTCCAGTTTGCGTGTGTCGCGGATTCCGATCGACATGCCGAAGTTACGCAATCGCGCCTTGTCACACCCGGCGGTGTAGCGGCGCAGCGCATCGATCGCGTGCATCGCCTGCCGCCGTCCTTCGATCTCGAACCTCGTCATGCTGTCCGGATCGGTGCCGTCGCAACCGGCCAGATGCACAAGGTTCATGTAGGTCAGTTCCCCACTGTCGTGCAGCGCGCCCCACGTGCCCCCGATCGTGTTGAGATGGGCGGGAATGACGCCGTCCTTCAGGGCCTGTTCGAACGGCTTGCCGAGGAAGGGCGAGAACATGTCGTCTTCCTTGCCATCCGTTTCGACCACCCATTCCCCGGACGACCAGTCCTTGTAGGTCTGCGGATCCTTCCTGACGCCCGACAGGAACGCCTCCTTGTCGACACCCGCGAGGTGAAACATCACGCTGGCCGCCTGCATGTCTTCAACCGGCGTCTTGCGCGTCGGCGCACCGGCACGATGCGCGACATCCGCGTCGCCCGTCGCATCGATCACCCGTTTGGCAAGGATCGCTTCGCGCCCCGCCTTGGATTCCACGATGACGCCCCTGATGGCGTTGCCCTGCATGATCGGGGCAACAAACTGCCGATGCAGCATGGGGTGGATGCCCGCTTCCTCGACCAGCGTATCGGCAACCAGCTTGAAGCCTTCGCTGTCCAGTTCGTAGCTGAGCGATTGGCTTTCCGGCACGGCCGCGCCCATCGCCTTGGCCCGTTCCTCGAACTCCCACCCGATCCCGGCGGCCTCGACGGTGGCTTCGTGGCGATACCACGCGAACCCCTCGACGCCGACCACGGTGATGTTGCCCCCGAAACAGCCGAAGCGTTCCAGCAGGGTCACGTTCACCCCACACCGCGCCGCAGCCAGGGCCGCAGCCAACCCTCCGGGGCCTGATCCGACGACCAGAACGTCAGTTTCGTGGATGACGGGTGTCTGGCGTGCGGGTTCGGTGATGGTCGGAATGGAAATCTGGTCTCTCCTGCGGGTCCGGGGTCAGGGTTCTGCACGGTGGGGCGCCTGCGTATCGCGCGGTCATCAACGGGTAGGGCGACCGCCTCAGCGGTTGCAAGCGGGTTCCGGATCGCGGGCGCAGGCCGGCCGCCACGTCATTTCGGGGGGGGGCGCCATGCCCGCGTCCGGTCCGGTACGGCGATTCCCGGCCCCATCAGTCACCAATCATGTCGGCGCGCCGCGCCAGCAGGCTTTCATAGAGGAAATCGACGAACACCCGGACCCGGTGAACGCGTTTCAGGTCCCCCCGGATCAGGACCCATGTCGACCGGCTTTGATCAAGGTCGGTGCCCGGCACGCGTTGCAGTTCCGGAAAGACGCTTTGCACCCATGCGGCCAGAAAGGTCATGCCCACCCCTGCCCGCGCCAGATGCAGATGCATCGCCGGGTCGGGAACGCTGTGGCGCTGTGCTGCGTGGGGAAACGGCGATGCGGCGATCATCGCCTGCAATTCGGGAACGGCGCCATAGCCGATCCATGTCAGGCCGCGCCCGCCGGGCCCTGCGTCATGCAGATGTCGGTCGATGTAGTCACGCGCGGCGAACACCCCGATCGACAGGGGGAACAGCTTGCGCCCCACCGCGTCCCCCGTGACCTCCCGGACGTGACGGATGGAGACATCGGTCTCCAACCTGTCGATGGAATCAATGCCGTAGGACAGGTTCATGTCGATCTGGATATCCGGGTACAGCGACAGGAACTCGGCCAGGATCGGCGCCAACAGGAAATGCGCCGTCATGGGATCGACCGACAGGCGGATCCGGCCTGCGGCTTCGCCGTCCAGACCGCGCACGGCATTGAAACCCTGGCGCAAGGCTGTCTCGGCCTCCAACGCCTGCGGCAGCAACTTGCGTCCCGCCGCCGACAACGCAAGGCCCCCGGCGCCGCGACGGAACAGCCGCACGCCTAGCTGAGCCTCCAACCCCTCGATCTGTCGGCGCAGCGTTGCATGGGTGCCGCCCGTCTCCTCGGCCGCCCGGCGCAGGGACCCCGCGCGCGCCACGGCAAGAAACGCCGGTAGAGATCGCCAATCCATCATGTGGAACGATCTTGAACCACAGCGGAGCGTTTGCGGCAATATCCGTATCGTTTTGCGTTCTCTAGACCGCTTGGCATCTTGCTACAAAGGAGATGGCCATGCCTGCCACTGTCACAGGTTGGAGCATTGAACGCTATGGCGCGCCCGAGGTTCTGCACCCCGTTACCCGGCCCATGCCGACGGTTAGGACATCGGATGTCCTGATCCGCATCCATGCCTCGGCCGTCACCCGCGCCGATGGCATGATGCGGTCCGGTTCGCCTTGGGTCGCGCGCCTGTTCCTCGGGCTGCGCCGCCCCCGTCAAAACCTGATCGGGACGGGGTTTTCCGGCGAGGTGATCGCCGTCGGAGCTGGTGTCACGCGCTTTGCCCAAGGTGACCTCGTGTTCGGAGAGACCGGCATGCAGTTCGGCGCAAACGCCAGCCATATCTGCGTTGGGCAGGACGGCATGCTCGTGCAAAAGCCTGCGACACTGTCGCATGAGGAAGCGGCCGTGATGTGCGACGGGCCCCTGACCTCCTACCACTTTTTGCACCATGTGGCCCGGATACGAACGGATCGGCATGTCCTGATCCTTGGCGGGGCGGGCAGCCTCGGCTCCGCCGCGGTTCAGATTGCCGCCGCTGCCGGATGCCGTGTCACCGCAACCTGCAGCCCCCGAAATCGCATGTTCCTCGGCCAGCTCGGGGCGGATCAGGTGGTTGATTACACGCAGCAGGGTATTCCGGACCGGGCCGGCGGCTACGATGTCATCTTCGACACCATCGGCATCAGCGGATTTGCCGACATGCGCGGGAAACTGTCTGATGGAGGCGAATATCTTTGCCCCGTCCTGTCGTCGGCCGTGTTGCGCGACATGCTGCGCACGCGGGTCGTCGGGTCACGACGCGCCCGGTTCGCCGCCGTCGGCATGCAGCAGCCGGCCTTGCTCAAGGCGCATCTTGCCCAACTGTTGTCCATGCACGCGGCGCAGACCCTGCGTCCGGTGATCAGCCGGACCTATCCGCTGTCCGACCTTGTAGAGGCGCACCGCTACGTGGATGGCGGTCACAAGCGGGGCAATGTGGTCGTCGTCTGACCCCGAGGATCGGCCCGATCATGATGCACCGGTCGCATCCAGCGTAGCCATCCACGACACCCCGATCAGCAGGAGCGCGGCGGCCGTCACGCAAGACACCGCACGCACGGTATTCCAGGCCGTCCAACGCGGCAGGTACGTGCCATTCCAGTAGATGCCGGTCGCGGCGTCCTCCACGTCCATCGCGGCCAGCGCTTCGTTCATCGGCACGTTGAAACCCACCGTGACGGCGAAACAGCCGACCAGATAGGCAAGCGCGGCACCAAGGATCAGACCACCGGACGGATGCGACAGATGGGCCGCGCCAACCACGGCAATGCCCAGCGAGGCGATCGCCATGCCAATGAACACCGTCATGAAGACCCAGCGGAAAACCTCGCGGTTGATCGTCTGCATTGTCTGTATTCCACCCGCCCCGTCTATCCGGCCAAGCGACCGCATGATGAAATCCGAGAACGCAAGGAAGACGCCGCCA
Organism: Jannaschia sp. 2305UL9-9; assembly: GCF_041403465.1. Classification (NCBI taxonomy): domain Bacteria; kingdom Pseudomonadati; phylum Pseudomonadota; class Alphaproteobacteria; order Rhodobacterales; family Roseobacteraceae; genus Jannaschia; species Jannaschia sp. 2305UL9-9. Next base: position 548,232 of record NZ_JBGEHM010000001.1, on the reverse strand, counting down.
AGCACGGCATAGGCGAGCACGGCCGCCTGCAAGGCTGTTTGGATGAACGGCGACATTGCGCGGACTCCTCTGGTATGCGGGTGGGATGGGTGGCAGGGAAACTGGGGCCGGTGGAGACGGTCACGCCGCACGAACCCACGCGCCGGACGCCGCCGCGGTCCCGGCATAATCGGCAAAGTCCCGTGGCGGCCGACCCAACGCACGCATTACCCCATCGCTGACGTGGGCGTTGCGTCCGTCCAGCGTTTCGCGCGCGATTGCCGTGAACACGTCCGCGACGAAGGTATCGCCTGACTTGGCGATCTCTGCGTGGAAATCCTCGAAGCTGATCGGGATGTGTCGGATCGGACGGCCGATCGCATCGCCCAGCACGCGGGCCATGTCGGCAAAGGTCATCAGGCGCGGGCCCGTCACCTCGTAGAGGTGTCCGTCATGGTCATCTTGCGTCAGGGCGGCGACCACGACGTCCGCGATGTCATCGATGTCGATGATCGGTTCCGCGATGCCTCCGCCCGGCATGGGCAGGACCCCGTCAAGGATGGGCGCGCGCAGATAGCCTTCGGAGAAGTTCTGCGCAAACCACGCGGAACGGACGATCGTGAAACCGATGCCGGATGCGCGCACCACATCCTCGCCCAGTTTCGCGTGATGCTCACCGCGCCCCGACAGCAGGACGAGGCGCTGAACCCCGACCTCTTTCGCCACCGCGCAGAGCGCCTTCAGTTTCTCGACCGCGCCCGGAAAGGCGAGATCCGGAAAATAGGTGACGTAGGCCGCGCGCGCGCCGCGCAGCGCGGGCGCCCATGTCTCGGGCGCCTGCCAGTCGAATGGGGTGTCCGACTGTCGCGCGCCAAGGCGTACAGGTAAATCCATCGCCTGCAGTCTGGCTGCAACGCGGCGCCCGGTCTTTCCGGTCGCTCCGATGACAAGAACGGGATCGGTCTGCATTGGATATCTCCGAACGTTGGGGTCATCGCAGCCTAGCCGCCCCCGCGCCGCGGAATATTGACCGACCCTGCCACCCCTTTGACCATCGCCGCCAAGGATGGTGTCAGGCCGTTCGGTTCCCCTTGCGAAACTGGGCCGGGGTCACGCCAACCCACCGCTTGAATGCGCGGGTAAAGGCGCTCTGCTCGGAAAAACCTGTCAGGAACGCAATCTCGGCAAGGGAATGGCGGTCATCGCGCAGCAACCCTTCTGCGAGGTCGCGGCGGGTCCGTTCGGTCAGACCCTGAAAACTCATCCCCTGTTCGGACAGACGCCGATGGAACGACCGCACGCTTAGCCCCAGTTGCCGCGCGATATCGGACATCCTGGGCGTCCCCTCGTTCAGCGATTGCGCAATTGCATCCTGTGTTCGGCGCACCAAGGGGGCCGCGTCATCGATAAGGGCCAGTTCGGCATCCAGATGAGACACGAGATAACGGGAAATCCCCTCGTCCCCCAGGATATTCGGCTGGGCCAGGGTGTCGGTCGAAAACAGGATCGCGTCCAGATCAGCATCGAACCGGACGGGGCATCCGAACCAGTCGTGATGCCCGTCGACGCGGCACGGCGCGTGGTGCCTCACGCGAACCTCCAGCGGATGAACCGGGACCGGGCTGACCTGCCGGGCGATGGAAACCGCACTGGCCAGCGTGGCCTCGTTGGACAGACGCAGGCCAAGTCGGCGTTCACTCGCACGGTGCAGAATGAACAGCGTCCCACGCGGATGCGCGCGCAGTTCGTATTCCACGACGCTGGTCCATAGGCGTGCATACCGTTCGACCCGCGCGAAGGACGCGCCCAGCGTCGTGGCCGCCTTGAAGGCCAATCCCAAGGCCCCGTATTCGTCCAGCCGCATGGAGGCCCCGGTTCGCAAAGGCAGGTCGGTGACGTCGATCTGAGCCGCGATGCGTTCCAGCATGTCGTAGTAGGCGGTCGCGGGGATCATCTGCCGCGGGTCCGCCGGGGCGGCCGGATCGACCCCTGCGCCCGACAATAGGCGCGCCGCGTCGATATCCGGCCCCGCGGCCGCAACCATCTTGCGTGCAAAGAGAGACGTGACCAGACCCATGCCGCGCAGACTACCCCCTGCCGGATCGCAGGCAAGGAACAACGAACATAGCCTCGGAAACCTGCCCCTTGATCCACGTAGCGACAGGTCGGACGCGAAGGGGTATCCCTTCGCCTATCGCGGTGACAAACGCGCCGTAAGATCCCGCCACCCTGCCACGAATGCGTCCTCGAGGAACTGGCTGCTGCGCGGCTTCGACGGCGCTTTCGGCGTGGCATCGCCCACTGCATCCGCCAGCGCGCGTTGCCACGCCGCGACCGTCCCGCCTTCGACGGTCTGCGCGCCATTCGGGGCGTGATCGACAAGACCGTCGATGTCATTGACCAACAGGCCGCGCCCCGCCGCGAGGGCTTCGATCGCGACCAGCCCGTAAGCTTCCCATGCGGATGACATCGCCACGATGTCGACGGCTGCCATGGCGGCGACCGGATCGGCGCTGAACCCCATGAAGCGGATACGCGGGTCGTCCCCGGCCAGCGCGCGCAATGCGGCCTCCTGATCCCCTTCGCCGTAGATGTGCAGGGCGATGTCCGTCTGCGGCAGGTTGCGAAACGCACGGATCAGCGTGTCGAAACCCTTCTGCCGGTCCAGCCGCCCGATGGCCCCGATGACCCGCGGGGGCGTCGCGAGGGCCGGGACCGCGCGAAAGGCCGACAGGTCGACGCAGGACCGGATGACATCCAGCTTTGCCATCGGGACGGCTCCGCTGCGCACCAGCCAGTCGCCCTGCGCCTGACTGACGGCCACGACCCGGTTGAACAGACCATAGGCCAGTCGCAGCAAAGTCGCGAAGCGTCCCTTGCGGGCGACGTTGAGCGCTACGAATGCCTCGGTATAGCTGTGCTCCACATGAACGAGCGGGGTGTTCGGGTGGCGAAGGCGCAGCGCCATCAACATCGGCATCGCCCGCCAGCTGACCGCAAGGTGCGAGACGACGATATCCGCATCCATCCCGGCAAGACTGACCTTGCCGCGATCGATCCGTTGCAGGCTGTGATCCGCTAATTCACCCATCGGCGGCGCGGTCATGATGTGATCCAGCACCCGCATCACCCCGCCGGCGGTCGTGTCATCGACCAGATGAACAATGCGCGGACGTCCCATCAGATGGCACCGGCGCCGCGACGGCCACGCAGCAGGCCCATGGCCTGTCGAATGGCGGCCCCGCCGAGGATCGAAAGGGCGGCGGTCGCGCCAAGGGTGACCAGCGACTTGATCGGTTCCTCGATCAGGGGCGCGCGGGATTGTGCCATCCATGACCGGCACAGCGTTGCGGCACGGGGGGCATCCAGATCGCTGACGGCCCGACGGCACAGGTAGCGCAGCTGATAGGCCCGCGCATCCCGGGTGTTCACGATGAAGAACGCGGGGTTCAGTGGCGAGAGCTTAAGGACCATACGCTCCCACGCGGCCAACTGTCGGTCCGTGGCGGCGGACAGGCCGCCCGCGCTGACGCGGTAGCGCGTCAGAAGGCCCTCGACACCTTCGAACCTCCAGTCCGTGGTCAGCGCGATGCGCAGCCAGCATTCGATGTCCTCGGACTGCCGGAACGTCTCGTCGAAATACCAGTCGCGCACATCTTCGTGGCGCGGACGATAGGCGATGGCCTCCAGAACGGCGCGCCGCAGAACGACGGCGGATCCATTCCCGATCGGATTGCGTTTGAAGATGACCGCGGCGTCGATGTCGCGCAGGCGCGGGCGCTGGGCCTGGCCCATCAGTACGCTGTCGTCATCCATCAGTGCCGAGCCGGAGTAGCTGACCCCGACGTTCGGATTTGCCTGCAGGTGCGCGACGTGCACGGCAAGCTTTTCCGGCTCCCAGACATCATCCGCGTCGCAGAACCCGATGAAATCCCCACGGGCCGCAGCGATGCCGGAATTGCGTGCCCCGGCCAATCCGCGGTTCGCCTGACGCACGACGCGAACGCGCGGGTTGCGGGCGAACTCTTCTGCCAGACGCGGGGTCGCGTCGGTGGATCCATCGTCGACGATGATGATCTCGAAGGTCGCATAGGTCTGCGCCAGCAGGGCCGTCAGGGTTTCACGGATCGTGCTTTGGACGTTGAAGGCGGGAACGATGATGGAGGCGAGCGTCATGGTCATGGGTCTTTCTGAACGATCACGAAAACAGGGATTGGCGCGTGGTGCGCGGCAGGGCAAGGGCACCGCAGGCCCCCACCAGTGTCAGGGCGCCGCGGCGAAACGGGCTGAAGAACCCTTTCGGGCTGTGGCGCAGCCCCGTCACCGCATGGCGCAGGGCCGTGGTGCGGGCCTCGCTCAGACGCAGGGCGCGGCGGGCAAGATAGCGGTGATGGATGGCGTGGCTGCGCGCGGTCGGGCGCACGCCGAACCCCTCGGCTGCCCGGATGGCGCGGGCCCGGCCGGCCAGCATCGCATCCAGATCCGTCGACAACCCACCGACCGAGGTGCGGTACATCGTCTGCAACGTCTGGCATCCGATGATACGGGCCCCTGCCCCGACCAGACGGATCAGCCATTCCAGGTCCTCGTTATGGACCATCGTCGTGTCGAAACCGCCCGTCCGCCGGAAGGCCGCCGCGCGCAGGGCGACGTTCGACATGGTGCAGACCGGGTTTTCCCCCAAAAGGCCCTCGATCGTCAGATCCTCGTCCGGAACGGTCGAAAACGCGGTCGGATCATGGGGATCGGTGTGAAAAAAGCCGATCTGGCCATAGGCACCATCCACGTTCGGGTCGGTAAAGGTCCGGGCCAGTTCGGCCAGCTTCGTCGGAAGCCAGACATCGTCTGCATCGCAGAACGCAAAGACCTCGCCCTTGGCCAGCAGGGCGCCGAAGTTGCGCGCGTGGCTGGGGCCCTTGCCGGAATTCGGGCCGATGCGGATGCGGTCGTCCTGCTCGGCCATGTCGAGAACCAGGTCCACCGTCCTGTCGGAGGACCCATCGTCGATGCAGATCGCCTCCCAATCCGAGAATGTCTGGGCGCACAGGCTGTCGAGGGTCTGACGAATGGTTGCTTCGGCATTGTAGCAGGGCACGATGATCGAGAATGCGGTCATGGGTCAGATCCTTGCGAAAGAGCGGCCAAAGGCCAAAGACAATGCGGGCAGAGAAGCGCCGACCATCACGATGGTCGCGACGATGGCGTATCCCGTGGCGACCGCCTCGAGGCCACGCGAGGCCAGCAGCGCGGTGTTGGCCATGAGTGCCACGGTCATCAGTGCGGTGACCCAGAATTCCCTTGCGGCCTGATCCGTGGCGCGCAGCCAACCGGCGGTGGCCGACCACAGCGTGCCGGGAATGGCGACGAGGCACAGGATCGACACGATGTGATCCAGCCCGGTCCATCCGTCCCCCAGCAGAACCGGCACGTAGTACGGGGCAAGCAGCGCCTGAAGGACGACGGCGGGCGTGATCAGCGACAGGGCGAGAACGGTGCTCTGGCGCAGCGCCTGCCCCTTGTCCTCATGGGCACACAGATGCGGGAACAGGACGGTCGAGAAGGCGACGGAGAAGGAATTGGCAAGCCCGAGACCGGCGTTGAATGCCATGAAGTAAAGTCCAAGCGCCTCGGCCCCCATCAAGGTGCCAACGATCAGCTTGTCGGCCTGCAGGCGCATCGCCTTGACCAGTTCCACGCCCAGAACGGCCCAGCCGAAGCTGATGAAGGGGCGCAGCGGCGCGCGACCCTGGCTGAGGTCGCGGGTCCAGGGGTGCAGCCTGCGCATGGCGATCAGCCAGAAGGGCGCCGTCAGCAGGCGCGGCAGGATCAGGGCGATGGCGGACGGCCAGACCAGCGCAAGAACAGCCGACATCAGGTTGGCGCCGACGTTCTGCGCACCGGCGATCGTCGCCGTCTGGCGCAGCTTGCCCGCGCGCATGGCCAGGGCCGTCTGCACGAGGCCTGCGGGCATGAACAGGTATTCACCCGCCAGCAGAAGGATGAGGATCAGCAGTTCGAGGCTGCCCCCGGTCAGATAGAGCGCGACGCCGACGGCGGCCTGCGCCAAGAACAGGCCAATGCACCAGACCCAGAAGATGCGATGCGCCGTGGCGCATGTCTGCGCCAACTCGGCGTTGCGGGCCGCGATGATGCGCTGGCCGACACCGTTCTCCGTCAGGGACTTGAGGATATCGGCCGCCGCCAGCGCCGCCGCGGCCATGCCGATCTGGCTCAGGTCCAGCGACCGGGCCACGACGACGACGACCAGCAGACGCGACGCCTTGGCAGCCGCTTCCGATGCGCCATAGGCGAACAGGTTGCGGGCGATGCGTGATGTCTGCGACGTGGCGCTCATGGCGTGTGTTCCAATCTGATCCGTTGTCTCGGGTCTACGGCAGGACGCTCAGGCTGTCTCGTCCCCCACCGGAGGGGTGAAAGGGGCAACGGAGTGGGCCCATACCCCTTCGGATAGGTCGCGCATGCAAACCTGCTCTCGACCATGCAGGGTGGATTGCCTATGAAAGTGGAAACCTCAGGCCAACGCATTGAGAACACCCATGTCCAAGGCAGTGAAATTCGGATCGGTCCTGTGTGCCGGTCTCGCCTTGAGCGGCTGCGCCGGGTTCGATACGCCCCACAACCTCGAGCCGATCGCAATCGGCGACGGCTATCAGGCGCAATACCGTGCACCGGATGTCAGCCGGCGTGACGCCGTGGCGCTGCGTTCCGCGACCATCAACGCAAGCAAGTGCCTGCCCTTCAGGGGCGGCGCCGGCGGCAAGGGCGACGGCCTGGCCGCAACGGCCCTGCGCGGTGAACGTCTGACCCGCAACGACCTTGTGAACATCAGGGTTGGCGATGACGAGACGTTCAACGGCGATTACGTCGTATCCCGCGATGGCACCATCAAGCTGCCGTTCCTGACGCCGATCCTCGCACAGGGTCGCACGACCGGCGCCATCGAGGATGACATCGCCGCGCAGTTGATCGCCGATGACTTCTTTGCCGAACGTCCCCGCATTTCGGTGCGCGTGGCTGACCTCGCCTCGGTGACGGTCGGCGTGTCCGGCGCGGTGTTCGAGCCGCGCGCCGTCGAGATCGGTGGCGTGAACGGCGATCAGGTCGATGCCCGCAGGCAGGCCGCACTTGGTGCCTCGACCGAGGGACGCAACCTGTCGGCTGCCTTGCGGGCGGCCGGTGGCGTGCGCCCGGATGCGGATATCTCGGCAGTGGAGGTGCGGCGCAGCGGGCGGCTCTACAGGCTGGACATGCGCGGCGTGTTCGAAGGCCGCAATGCCGTGGATATCATGCTGGTGACCGGCGACGAGATTTCCGTTCCAAGCAGACAATGCTTTCAGGAAGACCTTATGCGGCCCAGCCCGATCAGCCCGCCCGGCGTGACCCTGTTCCTGTCGAACCTGACGCAGCCGGCCACGGCCAATGCGCAATCCGCGATCGGAACCGACGTGCGAGAGGTGCCATATGGCACACGGTATCTGCAGGCCGTAATCGATACGAACTGCGTCGGCGGGGCCCGTGCGACCAGTGCGGATCGGTCCGCCGTCCTGTTTTCGCGCAATCCGGTGACCAGGATCTCGGTCGTGATCGAGCGGGACATCGAAGACCTGCTGCGGCGCGCCGACCGTGATGACTACGATCCCTTCGTCCTGCCGAACGACTCGATTGCCTGTTACGACAGCACGATCACGAACGTCGGCGAGGTCGGTCGCCTGCTTGGCGTCCTCGGGATTGCAGCCGCCCTTTAGGTGTCCGACGCGTCCTTTGCGACGCCATGCAGGTCGGCCCGCATGAAGGGGCGCGTTCTGGACCACACATCCGGCAGGGCATCGATCGCCGCGGCAGTGCCCGGCACATCGTCCCGTTTTGCCGCGTTCTCGACCGCGATCAACGCCTGACGCAGATCCGTGGCCCCCATCGCCGCCGCGCTGCCGGCTATGCGGTGGGCGTGCTCGGCGGTGTCCTTCATGCCGTTGGTCTCATGCGCGGCCAGATGCTCCAGCATCGCGTCGACTTCGCCCACGAAACGGTCGAGCAGGGTCTGGGCAATCTGATCACCAAGGTTGTCGCGCAGCTCGGCGATCTGGCTGGTCATCACGGCGGGCGCGGATGTCGGGACATCGGCTGCGGCGGCTGCGCCCGTCGGAACATGGGCCCGGGTCACGCGCATCAGGCCCTCGCGTGTCAGGGGTTTCGTCAGGATCTCGTTCATCCCGTCCTTCAGGAAGGCCTGCTGTTCCTCGGCCATGGCGTTTGCGGTCAGGGCCACGATGGGCACCGTCGCCGATGCGCCCTGCCCCGCGCGAATGGCCTTGGTCGCGCTGCGCCCGTCCATCACGGGCATGCTGATATCCATCAGGATCAGGTCAAAGCGCTGCGCCTCGGCCATGTCCACCGCGATGCGCCCGTTCTGCGCCTCCGTCACCGTGTGCCCCGCCGCCATCAACATCTCGCGCGCGACGACGCGGTTGATCTCGTTGTCCTCGACCAGAAGGATGTTCATCGCACGCGCATCTGCGTCCTGCGGTCCCTTGGTGTCGATCGTGTCGACGGCCTCGATCGGATCGATCGGGAACTGGATCGTGAAGATGCTGCCCTTGCCGACTTCGCTTTCGACGGTGATCGTACCGCCGAGGGCCGTGACGAACCGCTTGGCAATTCCAAGGCCCAATCCCGTGCCACCGGTGTCGCGGTCATAGGAACTGTCACCCGTCATGAAGTCGTCGAAGATCTGGGCGCGCAGCGTATCGTCCATCCCGATGCCGGTATCGCTGATGCAGATGCGCAGGTCTGGCCGCGCCTCGCCGGTATCGACGACCTCGGCGGTGACGGAAACGTTGCCGTCGCGGGTGAATTTCACGGCGTTGCCGATCACGTTCATCAGGATATGCTGAATCCGGTCCGGGTCCGCCTCGATCCATTCGGCGGGCGTGCCGAGCCATCCCCATTTCAGCGTGGTGTTGTGGGCCGAGGCGGCACCGCTCTGATTGTCGATGATGTCCTGCAGAAGGTTGCTGATGTTCATCGCCACGGGACGCAGGCGCAGCTTGCCAGCATCGTATTTCGTGATGTCGAGGACATCGGAGATATGGTTCATCAGAAGCTTGCCCGACGTATCCATGTTCTTGATATATCGGGCCTGCCGCGGGCTGAGCCGCGTATCTTCCAGCAGTGCCAGATTGCCGAGCAGCCCGTTCAGCGGCGTGCGGATTTCGTGGCTCATGGTTGCAAGGAAATCGGTCTTGGCCTTTTCCCCGGCCAGGGCGCGGTCGCGGGCCTCGACAAGGTCCTGTTCCGCACGCACCCGGTGGGAGATGTCGCGCAGAAACGCGATGAAGATCTCGCCCTCGTCGGTCTGGGCGGACTGGATGGCCAACTCGCATGGGAACACCTCGCCGCCCTTGCGCTTGGCTTCCAGCTTGACGCGCCCTTTGCCGACGACACGCTTTTCCCCGTTGGCACGCATCCGTTCCATCCCGGCCTCATGCGCGGCGCGATGGTGATCGGGCACGATCATGTCGCTCATGGTTTCGCCGACCGCTTCCTCGGCGGTATAGCCGAAGATCTGCTCGGCCGCGGCGTTGAAATCGAGGATGAAGCCTGCAGCGCTGCTGACCACGACGGCGTCCAACGCGGTGCTGGTGACGATGTTCATGCGCTTGCTGGCTTCGATCACCTCGGACCGGCGGCGTATGTTGATATTGTTGAGCCGCATCAGGTACAGCGCCAATAACAGCAGCGCGAGCAACAGGACCGTCACGCCGACGGCCAGTTGCATCAGCGTGACGCTGACATTGTTCCTGCGGGCGTCGGAATCCTGCGCGAAGTAGTTCAGGCCCGAATTGGACATGGACCGGACGCTGGGACGGATATCCTGCGACAGGCGCAGAAGGTCCGGCAGGCCGGCAATCAGATCCGCATCGGCGGAATCGATGATCGGCACGGCTGTTCGCAGGAACGATTGCACCCGTTCCAGCTCCGTCGAAAAGGAGGGCACGGCCCGCAGCGCTTCGTAGATCGAGGATTGCTGAAGTGTCTGGACCCGGCTGTAGAAGATGTCGAACTCGCGCCGCACCAGCGCCAGATCGGGTTCACTGGTCTGCAAGGCGCTGACGAGGTAGAGTTCGTATTCCAGAAACTCCACCTCGGCCTGCGACAGGGTCCATTGCACGTTGTCGGAACTGGCCGAATTCAGAAGGCGCAGATCGCGCACGACGTTCACCGACATCGCGATGATGCCGCCACATATCGCAATCGCCAGAATGACCCCGATCATCAGGCGTGTTGGCGACATCGGCCCATGGCGTTTGGAATTCATGTCGCCTCCTGCCTCGCCGCCCGAAAGCGGGCGGCGATTACATCACCGAGCCTAGTCGACCGCTTCGAGGCGGTCGAGTTGCCAGATGCTGCGGGAATAGATGACTTCGGTGCGATAGTCAGAATTGCTGTCATAGGGATAGATCACCCAGAGCGGACCCTTGTCACGCACCGACATGGTGTTTCCGTCCATCCGGTAGGCCACGATCGGCCCGCCTTCGACGGCATCGGTCATCGGGATCTCGATCGCGTAATCGTTGATCGCCGTTGCCTTCAACGTCGTCCCTTCGATCCCGAGCGCATCGACAAGGACCGCCAGGGAAACGCCTTGAAAGCTGTTCTCGCCCTCGGTCCAGATGGTCGAGGTCTCGATGGTCGTCATGTCGAGGTCTTCGAGCATGGCAAGGTCGAACTGGGCGCTGTCATCGACGTTCGTCACGTCGAGCGATCCGGTCACCGTCAGGATCACGTCGCCTTCGGGAACGGCAAGATCATCGGCAAGCAGCGGCGTTGCGGACAGGGCGACGACTGCCATGGCATGGGAGAGGGCACGGAGCATGGGAGGTATCCTTTGTTTCTTAACCTTACATGCCACGAGGATTGCCAACCTCCTAAAGGTCAGAGGGATAGCGCCCTATCCATTGGGATAGGACGCTGCATCCTTTGTGGTAGGATGGCGGGGTCAGTAGGCGCCGCGTCCCGAAGCGACCGCGCCGAATGTCCGTAGGATCAAGATGATATCTACAAGCAACGTCCGCGAGGTAGCGTAGGAGATATCCATTTCAACCATCTGGTCGAAGCCGATGTTCGCGCGGCCCGACACCTGCCACACACCGGTGATGCCGGGCTTGACCGCCAGGCGACCGAGGGCGCGCTTGGGATATTCCGCCACTTCGCACGGCAGGGCGGGACGGGGGCCGACGATGGACATCTCGCCGCGCAGGACGTTCAGGATCTGGGGCAGCTCATCAATCGAGAAGCGGCGGATGAACCGGCCGACCTTGGTGACGCGCGGGTCGTTGCGCGACTTGAAGCAGACGCCCTGCCGGTCCGACATCGCGAGCAACGCGGCGCGACGGCTTTCGGCATCCGTCGACATCGACCGGAACTTGAACATGGTAAAGGTCCTGCCGTCCTGCCCGACCCGCGTCTGACGGAACAGGACCGGGCCCCGGCTGTCCATCACGATGGCCAGCGCGGTTCCGACCAGCAGCGGCGACAGCAGCAGCAGAGCGCTTGCCGACAGGGTGATATCGAGGAACCGCCGCTGAAACCCCGCGACGGAGGTCTGACCGATCACGGTCTTTGCCGCATGGGCCATGAAGGTGAAGTTGCCGGCAAGATAGCGACGGGCCAGGCGGCGCGGTTCCTGCGCCAGGCGCCAGACCCATTCCATCTTGGCGCGACGGACCAGCTTCGGCGCGCGCACGACCGACCCTGCCAGGAAGTCGAACAAGGCGCCGACGCCAAGGGTCAAGGGGGCGGCCAGCCTGTCGGCATGCCGGTGCAGCCAGATTTCCTGCATCGGGACGCCAAGGGCGACCAACACGATGTCCGCCCCGCTTTCGTTGATGTCGTCGATGACGGCTTCGGCATCCTTCGCACCGTCATAGCCATCGCGCGTCCCGGCGATCCGCAGATGCGGGATCGTATGGATCAGCTTGCTGGCTGCCGCATCCGCCGTGCCGGGCTTGCCACCGAACAGATAGACCGACTTGCCCAGCGTCGCCGCCCGCCGCAACAGCGCAGGCACGAGGTCGGTGCCGTTCAGGTTCGCCGTCAGCGTCTGACCGGTCATCCGCGCGGCCAGTTCGACCCCGATCCCGTCGGGCAGCAGGACGTCGCAAGCGGCGACCGCGCGGCGATACTCTTCGTCCTTGCGGCGGACGTTGCAGCAATGGGCGTTCATGAAGAAGGCGCGACGGCGACCGGCCGACAACAGATGCTCGATGACCTCGCCCTCGGCGGCATCGACAAGGTTCAGATCCAGCGCCGGGAGATGCGCAGTCGGCAGTGGCGACGACGTGATGGCAGCGGTGTCAAAGGCGGCGGTGGCGGTGTCGAAGTGGAAGGTCATCTTGTAAGTCCCTGAATAGGCTGTGCTTGCCCTAAAGCTGACAAACAGGTCGCCTACGCTCAACGAAGCGAACGGACAGAGGATCGGGACTTTGGTTAAGACGATCGCCCGCTTGGGCAGCCGAACTATCCGACCGGACAGGTCCTCAGCCAAAAGTGCCGCGCGACCGTCTGGTGATTGCCCGACATTCCGTGCAACCATTGGGGACAGGACATTTGACCAGGATTAGGAAAGAGACATGCGCGTCTTGATTGCCGACGACCACGATCTGCTCCGCGATACCGTCGTTCTCTTTCTGCAATCGCAGGGCGACATCGAAACCAGCACCGCCGCCGACCTTGCCGGGGCGTGCAAGCTGATCGAGACCGAGGATCCCTATGACCTGGTTCTTCTGGACCTGAACATGCCCGGCATGAACCGCCTTGAGGGGTTGAAGCGCGTTCTGGACATGGATGGCGGACAGCGGGTCGCCCTGCTGTCCGGCGAGGCGACCCGCGAGATCGTCGAACAGGCGCTGGAGGCCGGGGCCGCCGGGTTCGTGCCCAAGACACTGCCTGCGAAATCCATGATCAACGCGATCAAGTTCATGGCCATGGGCGAGCAATATGCCCCGATCGATTTCATGACCGCCGCCGAGGAGACCGCCTCGCACCCCTTGGCGGACAAGCTGACGCCGCGCGAACTGCAGATGCTCAAGGGGCTGACCGAAGGCAAGTCCAACAAGGAGATCGCGCGCGACCTCGACATCTCCGAGCCTACGGTCAAGCTGCACATGAAGACGCTTTATCGCAAGGTCGGCGCCACGAACCGCACGCAGGCGGCCCTGATCGCGCGCGAGGCCGGCCTGTTCTGACCTATCCGCCCGGATAGGAGGATGCGCGAATGTCCCATCGGTCTGACCGGGCGCGCGCAAGACTTGTCCGCCGGATTAACCGTATCTTACGGGCAAAGGAGACGCCCGATGACCATGCAAGATACCTTTTCCGGCCAAACCATTTCGACACCGCGCAAGCCCCGCCTGTCGCTGCGCCGCATTCTGATGGGGGGTCGTGTCGGCGACCCCAAGCGGTTCCCCCGGTATCTGGCCATCGCGGTTCTGGGCGGCGCCCTGATCTGGGCACCCATCACCGGCTATCTGCGCACCGCACCCCTGTCGTTCAGATCCACGACGTCGCTGATCCTGCCCGGCTCGGGCGCGTCCGCCTCGATGAACCTGAGCGGGATCGGTCAGGCCTCGTCCTATTCGAACTCCGCGTTTTCCAGCAATTCGGTCAGCCCGACCGAAACCTACAAGCGGCTGATCGGCGCCGACCGCATTCTGGAGGCGGCCGCAAGCTCCATGGCGCTGAGCCGGCAGGAATTCGGCAAACCGCGCATCAACCTCGTGGATCAGACCAGCCTGATCCACCTCGAAATCGCAGGCGGCAGCGCCGAGGAGGCACAGGCCCGCGGTGATGCCCTGCTGACGGCCTTCTTTGCGGAACTGGACGCCCTGCGCTCGGACGAGCAGACGACCCGCGAGGATAGCGGCCTTGCCGCCATCGACGACTATCGCACCTCAGTCGCGGCGACCCGGTCCGACATCGCCCGCCTGCAACAGGAAAGCGGCCTGATCTCCGCCGATCAATACGACGCCATCGTCGAATCCACCCGCATGCTCGAAAGCCGCGTGCTGGATCTGACAGCGACGCTGGATGAAAAAACCCAGAGCGTCCTTGCCCTCGAAGCGAGCCTGGGCATTCCTGCCAGCGCCGCCGCGGCGACGCTGAAGCTCTATGCGGATGCCGAGTTCAACGCCCTGACGGATGAGGTCGGCATCCACGCCGCAGCATTGGCCGAGGCCCGGTCCCAGTTCGGCGAAGGCCACCCCAAGGTTCAGACCGCGCGCGCCGCGCATTCGGCCGCCACGACGGCGGCCCTGCAACAGGCCGGGGCCGTGACAGGGTTGGAACGGGCACAACTCGAAATGCTCGACCTCGCCCCCGCCGGGGCCCGTGCCGACCTTCTGGCACAGCTTGTCCGGATGGAGGCCGAGCGCGCCGGTGCCGAGCGGGAGCTTGCGACGCTGTCCGCCCGTCTGACGGACGAACAGGCCCGGCAACAGGGCCTGGCCGCAGCCGCCGCCCGCCTGCAGGATCTGCAGCGTGACTTCTCGGTGGCCGAAGCCGTGTTCGCGACCGCCATCGCGCGCACGCAGTCGACCAAGTCGGATGTCTACGCGTCCTATCCGCTGGTGCAGGTGCTGGAGAACCCGTCCCTGCCCGACAGCCCCTCGTCCCCGAACCGCAAGCTGGCAATCGCCGCAGGGGTCGCTGCGACCTTCATGATGCTGCTGGGACTGCTGCTGGGCTGGATGCGGTCGGCGATGATCGGTCGCCTTCTGAACGCGCCGACCGGCCGCAAGACGGGTCTGGACGGGGTCGGTGTTCCGGCATGACCCCGAACAACCCGGCAGAACGCATGATCTTCAAGGCCATGACGCTGACATGGCCGTTCTACGCTGTCGGGGCGCTTTATGTCGTGGGTCCGGTTCTGGCCTGGGTTCTGGGCGGGCTGGCGATCCTGTCGCTCTACCTCGGGCCGGCGATCCGGCACGACCTTCGGGCCACCGGTTCGATCCCACCGCTGATATGGGTCTGGATCATCGGCATGTTCGTCATGCTGGTGGCGCTGTGGGCCGGGCATCTCGATTGGGGACTTGGCCTGAAGAAGACGATCAAGTCATCGATCGGCTGGGCCAAGGGTTGGGCTCTGCTGGCGCTGTTTCCCCTGATCGGCGCGGTGCTGCCGATCCGACGCGCGGTCCTGATCCGGGGCCAATGCGTGATCGGCGCATGGACCCTGGCGCTGGCCCCTGTTCTGCTGGCGGCGCCCTACCTTGGATTGCCCGAGCGGATCTTCACATCACCTCTCAAGGCCGTGGGCGGTCCGGGGCCAGAATATTTCAGCGTCTATTTCTATACCTTCGACCCCGCAAGCTGGACCCCCCGGTGGCAGTTCTATGCCCCGTGGTCGCCCTTTGCCGCGCTGTTGGGCGTCGTCATGGTCCTGTTCGCGCTGGAGGAGGAGGACCGCAAATGGATGCTGGCCGGGGTTGCGGCGGGTGTTCTGATGATCCTCGCCTCCAAGTCGCGCATGGGGCTGGTCGGCCTTGTCGCCTGCACGATTGCGCCGCGCATGATGCCGCTGATCCTGCGCGGCTGGGCATGGCACGTCACCGCGGCCCTTACGGCCTCACTCGCGGTCATCGGCACGGCCCTCGTGTCCCTGGCGCAGGACGCGGTCTCCGCCTTCAAGGGCGCCCGCGCCGACAGCACCCGTGTTCGCGAAACCCTGCAACGCATCGCAAGCGAACGCTGGCAGAACGAGGCGATGTGGTTCGGTCATGGCACCGTGCATCCGGGATCGCATGCCGTCGAATACATGCCGATCGGCAGCCATCATACGTGGTATGGTCTGTTGTTCGTCAAGGGCCTTGTCGGGTTTGCCGCCCTGCTTGTGCCGATGCTTTGGCACACGGGCGTTGCAATGATCGACGCCGCGCGCAATCCCCGCGGGCGTCTGCCGCTGGGCATCCTGATGACAATCATCCTGTTGTCGTTTGGCGAGAACGTGGAGATCGAGGCATACATGCTCTGGCCCGGTCTGATCCTGCTGGGGATCCACCTGCGCGAACTGGCGACCGATGCGGCAACGAAGGCGGCCGATGACGACGCCGCTGATACGCATGCGCCAGAAATGCGGACCGAAGGATAGGGGCGCCCTACCCCTCCAGCGTGATGGAGATACGCCGGTTCGCGCGGCCCTTGCTTTCGATCTTGCCCACGCGAACGGCGCCAATTTCACCCGTGCTGCGCACATGTGTGCCGCCGCAAGGTTGCAGGTCGACGGGGTTCTCCTCCGCCCCGATACGGACGAGGCGCACCTTGCCGGCCCCCCGCGGGGGCTTGACCGTCAGGGTCTTGACCAACCCCGGGTTCGCATCCAGTTGCGCATCGGTGATCCACGTGTCCGTCACCGGGTGGTCGCCCTCGACGAAGGACGTCATGCGCGCCTGAATGAAATCACGGTCGTGGATCACCTCGGGCATGTCGAAATCCAGCCGGCTTTTCTCCAACCCGATCTGTCCGCCCGTCACCGGCAACGGCACGACGACCGACAACAGGTGCAACGCCGTATGCATCCGCATGAAGCGGTGACGGCGATCCCAGTCGAGCAGCATCTCGATCTCCGTGCCCTCGACCGGCATCGGTGCGGGCGCCGATGGCACGAGGATCGCGCCCAACCCGTCGGGCGTCTTGACGGTCGAGGCGATTTCCGCGCTGCCACCGGCCCAGACGATCCGTCCACTGTCGCCCGGCTGTCCGCCGCCGCGCGGGTAGAAGATCGACCGGTCCACGACGACGCCCCCCTCCTCGGTGCGCGCGATGATCTCGGCCGTCGCGGTCTTGAGGTAGGGGTCGGCGTGGAACAGGGCCTCGGTCGTCATGTCGTCTCCGGCAGGTCTTTGGCATCCGGCTGCCCCTCCGGCGACTGGGGTTGCAGCACCTCGGGGTTGCGCAGCCAGACGTCACGCTGGGCAAAGGGAATCTCGATGCCTTCCTCGCGGAAGCGTTCGGCGATCCCATGGTTTATTTCCGATTTCACGATGACCTTCCAAAGGACATCGCGCAAGACCGCCCGGATCAGGAAATCCTGACTGTCGGCACCGAAGCCTTCGAAGGTGATGGTCGGTGGCGGGTTCAGGACGACCATCGGATGCGCCTCGGTGATCTCGCGCAGGATCGCCTCGACCCGCCGTGTATCGGTGCCATAGGCCACACCGACGGGCACAAGCACGCGCCCCGTCGCATTGCCCAGCGTATAGTTCGTGACCACCCCCGAGATCAGGTCGGCGTTCGGGACGATCACGTCCTGCCGGTCGAATGTCTCGATCCGGGTGGACCGGACACTGATCTGGCGCACGAATCCCTCGATCCCGCCGACGGCGACCCAGTCACCGATCTTGATGGGCCGTTCGATCAGCAGGATGATGCCGCTGACGAAGTTCTGCACGATCGTCTGAAGGCCAAAACCGACACCGACGGACAGGGCACCGGCGACAATCGCCAGACCGGACAGGTCGATCCCCGCCGTCGTGATGGCCAGCAACGCAGCCAACGTGATCCCGACATAGCTCGTGCCCGACAGGATGGCGTTGGTTCCGCCCGTATCCAGCTTGGTCTTCGGCAGGACGTTGGTGCGCAGCACGCCCTTGACCAGCCGCGTCAGAAGATAGCCGAGCGCGAAGACGACCGCGAAGGTCAGAAAGCTGGTCGGGGACAGGCGTGTTCCACCGATGGCATATCCGTCAAGGAACCCCTGCCACCATTCCAGCAGGGTCTGTTCCCGCACGCCCCAGATCAGGGCGAACAACGGCATCGCGGCAACCGCAAGGGCAAAGCCGACAAGCGTCGGGGCCAGGGCATCCCGCGCCGTCTCCGCCCGGCGGGTCACGGCGGCGTAGACGTCGAACACGGCGGATTGCACGACCCCGATCACCACGATCAGCGACAGGGACATCACCGTGGGCCACATGATCGCGAGGCCGAGGTTCACGTATCCGGCCCCAATCATCAGTGGGGAAACCGCCCCGACAACCATCAGGATGCGGCCCGTCAGGCGCATCAGCTGGGCCCAGAAACCGCCATCCCCGTCATCGCGTGCCGACAGGCCTTCCCGCAAAAAGAACTGTCCCAGACGCAGCAGGCTGAGCCCCGTCATCACCGCGATGGCAAAGTGGATCACGCCCCGGTAGTCGTCCGACGCGGGGTCGCCCTCGGCCATGGCCTCGACCCCGATCGCCATGGCGAACAGGACACCGATCAGAACGGCATGGAACCTGCCTTCGGCGCGGTTGTCTTCCGCGACGGGGAACAGGATCGGCGTATCGGGCCGCAGGGGAAAGGCCTGCATCGATAGCCAGCGCGCGATCAGGATCGCCGCACCCATGACCGGAATCGCGTCCAGAGCGACGCCGACGATGGGCCCCTCGGCGCCGATAAGCTGCGGTATGCGCGCGGCGGCGACCAGCCCGATCAACGG
Source organism: Jannaschia sp. 2305UL9-9 (assembly GCF_041403465.1). Taxonomy (NCBI): domain Bacteria; kingdom Pseudomonadati; phylum Pseudomonadota; class Alphaproteobacteria; order Rhodobacterales; family Roseobacteraceae; genus Jannaschia; species Jannaschia sp. 2305UL9-9. Next base: position 529,757 of record NZ_JBGEHM010000001.1, on the reverse strand, counting down.
CAGGGCAAGGCGCCCCAGCGATGTGCCCAACAGGCCAAGGCGCGCGATAGGACTCGTGGCTTCGTGCACCGCCAACCGGTCCCGAAGGCGGTTCAGCCACGTGCCGGACCGAAACAGCAGCACCAGCGCAACGGCAAACAACAGGCCGATCTGTACGCCCTGCGATTGCACGTAGGCGCGGGAAGATGCCGTCGCGAAGGGCGCCACCGTCTGATCCGCCAAGGCAACGAACCACGCCCCCGCCGAAGTGACGGCGGGCCACCATGTCACCGGGTTCAACGGCGCCGCCTCCTGGCGGAACAGGGCTTCGGCGGCCCGGTTCGCGATCAACTCGTCGGTTTCCGCAATCAGGCCATCGGCAGAGTTGAACGCCACCTCGGCGCTGCGCACAGGGGCCTGCAGCACCTCGAGGTCGGCCGTCAGTTCCGCACGGCGGTCCGCCACTTCGGCTGGTTCGCTTTCCCCTTCGGCCGGGGGATCGCCCAAGGCATCGAGCGACGATTGCACCGTTGCGATGCGCCCGCTGTTCGTGCCGCGTAAGGCCTGAAACCGCGCGCGCCAGTCGACAAGTTCCGCGCGCAGTGCGCCAAGTGCCTCATCCGACGCCTGTCCCGATTGCAGGACAGCCGCCGCGCGGTTCGACACGATCGACCATTCGGCCGGAACGCCGTCGTCCTGCGCCGAAAGCGCAAGCGGCAACGACGCAAAGAAGGTGACCAGAAGGGCCGCAAGAAGACGCCGCATCATTCAAAGACCGACACGACCTCCGGCCCGGCTGTGTCCAGCCAGCCCGGCACGGGCAGACCCTTTTCGCGCAGGAAGACCGGGTTCCACAGCTTGGATTGATACCGCGTGCCATAGTCGCACAGGATCGTCACGATGGTATGTCCCGGCCCCATGTCCCGGGCCATGCGCACCGCGCCACCGACGTTCACCCCGGTCGAGCCGCCCATGCACAGACCTTCCTCGGACAACAGGTCGAACACGATGGTCAGCGCCTCCGCGTCGCTGACCTGACAGGCAAAATCGGGCGTGAATCCTTCGAGGTTGGCCGTGATCCGCCCCTGCCCGATCCCTTCGGAGATGGACCCGCCTTCGGATTTTAATTCACCCGTGGTGTAGAAGCTGTAGAGCGCGGCACCCATAGGATCGACAAGGCCGACCTTCACCCCCTTGGGTTGCAGCGCCGCCGCGACGCCTGCCACGGTGCCGCCCGATCCGGCCGCACAGATGAAACCGTCGACCTTGCCCCCGGTCTGGTCCCAGATCTCGGGGCCCGTCGTCTCGATATGCGCTTGACGGTTTGCGGTGTTGTCGAACTGATTGGCCCAGATCGCGCCGTTCGGTTCGGTTTCAGCAAGCTTTGCCGCCAGACGGCCGGAATAGCGGACGTAATTGTTCGGATCGCGATAGGGCTTGGCCGGAACCTCGATCAGGGTTGCGCCCGCAAGACGCAGCATGTCCTTCTTTTCCTGGCTCTGCGTTTCGGGAATGACGATGACCGTCTTGAACCCCATCGACGCCCCGACCAGCGCAAGGCCAATGCCGGTATTGCCCGCCGTGCCCTCGACGATGGTGCCGCCGGGGCGCAGGTCGCCGCGCGCCACCGCGTCGCGGATCATGAACAGCGCCGCGCGATCCTTCACGGATTGGCCGGGGTTCATGAACTCGGCCTTGCCAAGAATCTCGCAGCCGGTCTCGTCCGAAACCTTGTTCAGCCGGATCAGGGGCGTGTTGCCGATCGCATCGGCCAGATTTGCGTGGATGGTCATGGGGCCCCCGAAGATGTTCTGTCCGAGACCTAGACGCCCTCCGTCAGCCGTTCAACCGCAACCGTTCGCGATGCAGGGCCAGCCATTGTGCGGAAACGATCAAAGGCGCGTTCGCGGCCTCGCAGGTGGAAATCATCGCGACCAGATCGTCGAGCGGGATGAGATGCGCGCGAATATCCTCGGCCTCCTCCTCCAACCCATGAAGGCCGCCGGCGTCATCCGGCAGATCCACCAGCGCCACATAGGAATGCAGCACCTGTGCCAGCCCGCCGGGACTGGGGTAGTAGCGGGCGACGAAATGCAGATCCGCGGCCGACAGGGTGAGGCCGGCCTCTTCCTCGCATTCGCGCAGGGCCGTGGATTCGGGCGTTTCGCCCGCATCTATCAGGCCGGCGACCGGTTCGATCATCCAGGGCCGGGGATCACCCTTGGCCACGGCACCGACGCGGATCTGTTCGACCACGAGGACGCGGTCCCGCACCGGATCATACGGCAGGACCGTCGTCGCATCGGTGACATGGCTGATCGCCCGCTCGATCAGGCCGCTGCGCGTTCCGTCAAATCGCGGATGATCAAGCAGCCATTCCTCGACCCGGTGGAACCCGTCGTAGGGATAGCGGATTTCCTCGACCGTCACGTCCGACAGAACCGGGCCGCCGCCGACCGTGATCGGACGCGTCGTTGCCCGCCCCATGACGACGCCGTGGGCGCGCGCGTGGACGACGCCGCGGCGCGCCATCATCTGATCGGGTGACAGGCGCCCTTCCGCGCGGAGGATTTCGGAACTGGCGATCAGCGTCCTTTCGCCATGCGCTGCGATCCAGTCGTCGAGATCCCAGCCCTGCCCCGATGCGCCGCCGGGATCGTTGTGCCGATAGACCATGGCGGGAACCTCGGCCCCGTCTACCATGACATTCACCACCTCCGGCACATAGCCGAACGCGACTTCGTACCAGTTCAGGCGCCCCAGTGCGTCGGGGTCCAGCGGATCGGTCAGCAAACCCTCGGCCGCCTGCTGCCCCGGGATCAGCAAGGGCCAGTCACCGGTAGACGCGCGTGCAACCTGCCACCCCGGCAGGGTGGCCGGTATGGTCGGAATGTCCTGCCCCGCGACGGCATTCAACAGGTCGGGCCAGCGCAGCGTGCCAAACAGGAAAAGCCGGGTCATCGCGTGACCCGCCCGACGATACCGCCGATCAGGCCGACCACGGCCGCCCCGCCATACAACGTGCCGAGGATGATCGGATCCGCGATCAACAGGACGTTGTCCCATGTATATTCCATCCACGCCGTCGCGGCCTGCCCGACCTCGGTATACTTGCGGTCGAGACTTTCGATGATCATCACGACGAAGCCCTGCAGGATCACGCCCCCGACAGTCAGGACGAGCGCGCCACCGATGCCTGCCGTGATCGCAACGGTGATCGTCGTGCCCTTGTTCATCGGCCCCGAGCATGTCCTCCCGATCATCTTCCACCCGATCAGCAGACCGGCAAGGGCGACCCATTCCCGGAACCGGCCGACGCGCACGCCTTCAGGCAACGCTTCGCGGACGATGGTTTCAGCGGTCCACCAAGACAGGGCGGCAAAGAGAATGGCGCATGCAAGCTTGGCGGGCGTCGGCATCAACTGGGCTTTCTGACAATCATCTGGATCACGTCGCAATTGTCGTATTCGAAGGCCCCGGCGCAAGACGTCAGATAGGTGTTCCACATCCGCCGGAACCGGTCGTCGAAGCCAAGCGCCGCGATGTCGTCCCAGCGATCGTTGAAGCGGTCAAACCACCGCCTTAGCGTCAGGCTGTAACCCTTTGCGATGGACAGGGAACTGCCTTCCTCCAGCCCCGCGCGCTCGATCTCCTCCGACAGGCGGAAGGGCGCGGGCAGGAACCCGCCCGGAAAGATGTATTTCTGTATGAAATCAACGGAACCCGTATAGATATGCCAGCGTCGGTCAGGCACGGTGATGATCTGCAGCGATGCCTGCCTGCCGGGGCGCAGCCGATCTCGCAGCGTGCTGAAATACGCAGGCCAGTATCGCTGGCCGACAGCCTCAAACATCTCGATCGAGGCGATGCCATCGTAGGTTCCGGTTTCATCGCGGTAGTCTTGCAACTTGAACTCGACCAGATCAGACAAGCCAGCCTTTTCAATACGTTCCTGCGCGAACTTCAACTGGCTCGGGCTCAGCGTCAGGCAGGTGACGCGCAAACCCCGCTCCTTTGCGGCGTATTCCGCAAAGCCGCCCCAGCCACACCCGATTTCAAGGACATGTTCGCCCGCGGCGACGTTCATCCGGTCGACGATCGACGCATATTTTGCCGTCTGCGCCGCCTCGAGGCTTTCCTGACCGGTTTCGTAGATGCCCGCGGAATAGGTCATCGTGTCATCCAGCCAGAGGCTGTAGAAATCATTGCCCAGATCGTAGTGCGCTTCGATGTTCTTGCGGGCCTGTCGGCGCGAATTCTGTTGCAACCAGAACCGGATACGTTCGAACATGCGCGCGACCATGACCCCGCGGTTCTGTTGTATCAGGCTTTCGCCTTCCTTGTTGATCAGATCATAGAGCGCCATCAGGTCGGGTGTGCTCCACTGCCCCTCCAGATAGGCGTCGGTGAAGCCCAGATCGCCTTCGCGCACGAGGCGGGTGAACACCGTGGGGTCATGCACGATGATCTCTCCGACCGGGCCCGGCTCGGACGCTTCGTGGCGGAACCGACGGCCATCCGGCAGCACGACGTCCATGCGCCCTGACTTGGCGTTCTTGAGCATCGTCCAGGCTGCGCTGAAATAGCGTGGCAGGTCGGTTTGCCCGTCAAGGCTGGTGATCACGTCCATTTGGTCCCCGTGGTTCGGTTTGTGGCACGAAACCACCCATTAACAATTGGAGCAAGGCGCCCGCGCCTAATCTTCGTCATCCCGCTGCTTGTAGGCCGAGAGGGCACGATCCCGCCCTTCCTTCAGACCGACGATCGGTTCCGGATAGGCGTCCGTTCTGGACAGACCCCAAGCCTTCGGGATGGCATCGTAGAACGCGAGGGCCTCCTGCTGCTCCGGCCCCGGCAATTCGGCGATCCAACGGGTCCGATACCGCCCCTTGGGATCGAACTTCTCGGCCTGCGTGTCGGGGTTGAAGATGCGAAAGAACGGCGACGCATCTGGACCGGACCCGGCCGCCCATTGCCACCCCATCGCGTTCGACGCCGGATCCCAGTCGACGAGACAATCGGAAAACCAGTCGGCCCCGACCTTCCAATGCGTCATCAGATGTTTGGTCAGGTAGCTGGCGGTCAGCATGCGCGCCCGGTTGTGCATGCGACCGGTGACATACAATTCGCGCATACCGGCATCGACGGCCTCGATCCCGGTGCGCCCCCGGCGCCATGCCTCGGCCTGATCGTTGTCGTCGCGCCACGGGAACGCGTCCCATTCGGATCGCCAGTTTTCCGTGGTCAGTTGCGGGGTGTGATAGGCAAGGTGGTGGGCGAAGTCGCGCCAGACGAGCTCCTTGAGGAAGGTTTCCGCACCGCCCGTCCCATCGCGCAATGCGTCCTGTCCTGCGGCCCAACAGGTGCGGATGCCGATTTCGCCGTAGGTGAGGTTCTCGGACAGGCCGCTCGTGCCATCCTCGGGCAGGCGATCCCGCGCGGCGTCGTAATCGGCGACTTTCTCGGCGATGAAATCGTCCAGCCTGTCGCGGGCCGCGTCCTCTCCCACGACGACATGCTGTGCGACCACGTCCGCGCCGCGACGCATGGCGCGCCCAAGGTTCCAATCTTCCAGCGTGTCGCTATCGGGCCAGCTCTGCGGCGCCTCGATGGCGTCGGGCGCGGTTTCCGGTGCGCCGGGATCGCGGTCGCGGACGGATTTCCAGAACGGGGTATAGACCTTGTAATAGCTGCCACTGCCGGTCTCGACGGTCCACGGCTCGAACAGGACATGGGCGGCAAAGCTCTTGGCGGTGATGTCGTCGGCGCGCAACGCCTCCTTCACCGCGGTATCCCGCTCCCGCTCCGCCGCGGTGTACAGGCGGTTCCAGATCACCGTATCCGCCCCGGTCTGATCGATCAGGGTCCGAAGGGTCGGCAAGGCATCGCCACGTCGCAGGATCAGCTTGGACCCAATGCCATCCAGACGATCCCGGAATGCCGACAACCCCAGACCAAGCCGCCATTTCGGCGCAGCGCCCCATGTCTCGACGACTTCGTCGAGCAGGAAAACCGGGATGACGGGTCGATCCTGCGCCACCGCCCAAGTCAGCGCGGCATTGTCGGCAAGGCGCAGATCCCGGCGCATCCAGTAGATTATCGCTGACACGTCGCCTCCGCCACTCGTCCTGACAAGGGGCAGTTAGACCAAACCTTCGACCCGCCCACCCCCAAGATACGCCTGAGGGCGGGCGACGCAAGGTAACGTTGGATCAGGCGTTTACGTCGACGACGACACGGCCGCGCACCTGACCGGCCAGAATGTCGCTGCCCAGCTTGGGCAGATCGGCCAGGGTGGCGGGCACGACCATCCCTTCCAGCTTGTCCATCGGCAGAACCTCGGCGATCCGGGCCCACGCGCGCAGCCGGTTCTCATAGGGCTGCATCACGCTGTCGATGCCCAGAAGGTTCACGCCACGCAGCAGGAAGGGAATGACCGTGGCGGGCAAGGCCGCACCACCGGCAAGGCCGACGGCGGCGACAGAGGCGCCATATTGCATCTGCCCCAGCAGACGGGCCAGCATCGCCCCCCCGACGGCGTCGACACAGCCGCCCCAGGTTTCGCCCTCCAGCGGGCGCTTGACCGTCTCGGCCAGGTCTTCGCGTGCGACGATCTGCGTGGCGCCAAGATCCCTCAGGTAGTCGGCCTGTTCCGGGCGCCCCGTAACGGCGGAAACCTCGTGCCCCATCGCCGCCAACAGGGCGACCGCGACAGACCCCACGCCACCGGCCGCGCCGGTCACCAACACCGGACCCGGTTTGATGCCGTGGTCGGTCAGGGCCTGCACGGCCAGCATCGACGTGAAACCGGCCGTGCCGACCGCCATCGCCTGTCGCGTGGTCAGCCCGTCGGGCAGCGGGACAAGCCAGTCGGCCTTGACGCGCGCCTTCTGTGAATAGCCGCCCCAATGCGCCTCGCCCACGCGCCATCCGGTCAGAACGACCTTGTCGCCGGGCGCATAGCGCGGATCTTCGGATGTCTCGACCGTGCCGGCGAAATCGATGCCGGGCACATGCGGATAGTTCCGGACAAGCCCGCCACCCGGCCCGATGCACAGGCCGTCCTTGTAGTTGACCGTGGAATACTCGACCGCCACCGTCACCTCGGCGGCGGGCAGATCGTCCAGCGTCAGGTCCTTGACCGAGGCAGACGTGCCCTCTTCGCCCTTATCGACCACCAATGCCTTGAACGTCATCTTGTATCCTCTTCTATCGCCAGAATTTATCGCGCAACTGCGCAGGCTTCGGCCCATCCTGCGTCTCGACCACCACGACCTCGCCCGCGCCCCAGCGGCGATCGACCATGCCGATCGCAACACCACAGCCGAACTCCTGCGACCAAGCGGCCGAGGTGACGACACCGATGCGGGTATCGCCCAGCATGATAGGCCAGCGCCGGTCACAGGTCGGGATCGGCCCGCCCATCTCAACCGCCATCAGGCGCCGGTTGGACACGTGGTCGCGCAGGGCCGGACCGCCGATGCAATCGTAGACTTGCACGTACTTGTCCAAACCAACCTCGAACGGCGTATCCAGATCGGTCATGTCGTTGCCGTAGGACAGCATCCCGCCTTCGATCCGTTCGACCAGATTGGGACAACCGGCGCGCACATCCAGATCGGCGCCCGCCTCGAACAACGCATCCCACAGGGGCATGGCGTCCTGCTGACGCTCCACATAGATCTCGAACCCGCCCTGCTTGGAGTAGCCGGTCCTGCTGATGATCATCTCGGTCCCGTTGAACGCAAAGCGGTCGTGGCGGAAGAACTTCAGCTCCCGCACCTTGTCGCCGAACACCCGCGCGGCCAGCTCGTTCGAAAGGGGCCCCTGAATGGCCAGCGGCTGCACGTCCGCCTCGAACACCTGCACGCCGTAGCCGCCCGCCTCGGCCATGCCTTCGATCCACAGGCGCAACTCACCATCGGCAAGGCTGACCCACCATGTATCGGGGCGCGGTTTCAGCGCGACAGGATCGTTCAGCATGCCGCCGTCGTGGTTGCAGATCGGCACATAGGCGCATTGGTTCGGCTGCAACTGCGACAGGTCGCGGGGCGTCAGCCGCTGCATCAGGGTGTCGGCATCCGGCCCCGTGATCTCCACCTGCCGTTCGACGGCCACGTCCCAGACCTGAACCGCGCGCTTCAGATGTGCGGCGTCGACATCGGTGCCCGCGAAGGACGCGGGCAGCAACATGCGGTTATAGACCGTGTAGGCGGTGCACCCCGCCCGATCCACGGCGTCGGTCCACCATGTGCGGCGCACCCGGTTCGATCGGGCCAGCGCGACCATTACCGGGGAACTTCCGGGCCGGACCAGTCGATCTGGCAGATTTCGGCGGACCGGCCGTCGAAATCCCAGACGCGGCCAAAGGCGCGGACGCGCCCCTTGGTGGCGGTGGCGACCGTGATGTCGGAGCCCATCCAGTATTCGGTGTTGGTGGCGACGATATCCTCGTCCGGGCGCTTGCCCTTGACCGGCACGACGGAGCCCTGGATCTTCTTGCCCACCATCAGGTGCCGTGTCTTGCCCTCGGTCTCGTAGCTGATCGTGGCCCGCTCGGCGCCCAGAAACTCGCTGACCAGCAGCTTGAACAGACCCGTGGTGCCCTTGGCCCGGCCCGAGAAGATCTCGATCAGGCCAAGGTACGCGGCCTGGCTGGCACGGTCGTCGATGAAGGCCGCGGCCTTCCAGTTGCCACGCGCCATCAGGCCGGGGATTTCCAGCAGCAGGCCGACGTTCAGACCGGACAGATCCTCGTCGCCATAGTGGCCTTCGTCGATGCGAATGCCCGACCACGCCTGGCAATAGCCTTCGGTCGGCGCGTGCTTGCCCAAGGACACGACGCAGGGGCAGAACACGGTGCAGTTGCAGTTCAGGATCAGCTCACCCTTGATCGCCCAAGGCGTCTGGCCACTGGCGGCGGGGCGGGCTTCGGGGTGGCGGCTGCTCACCACCGGTGCGGCAATCTTGGTCATAGGTATCCTCCGATCAGAAAGCCCGCGCCTGCAAGGCAGCCAAGGCCGATGGCGGAGGGCACGAAGCCCCCGCGAGTGAGTTTTTCCAGCGTCATCAAAACGGTCGCCAACGCCATGAAGCCCAGCGACATGGTGCCGCCGATCAGTCCAAGCGCCATCAACGCCCAGCAGCAGCCGAGGCAGGTCGCCCCGAGGCGCAGGCCCATGCGCCACGGTCCCTCCTCCCAATGCTGCATGAAATAGGTCAGCGGTTGGCGGCATTTAGACAGGCACGCCTCTTTCAGGGCGCTGAATTGATAGGCCCCGGCCGCGATCAACAGGGCGGGGGCAAGCCACACCGCATCCGCTATGCCGACGCGCGCCGCAGCCATCTGAGTCAGCGCGGCAATGCCCGAAAACCCGACCCATACGACCGCATATCCGCCAACCAGCCATGCGCCACCACCGACGCCTTGGGCATCGGCAATCTGATCATGGGTCGCGAAGGCGGGAATGGCGGTCGGCAGCATCATGGCCGATGACATGATCAACCACATGGCCAGCAATCCGGGCAGGCCCGCCTGCGCGGCGGGGGTCATGCACAGATCGCGCAGGATGGTGGCGAATTCGCCCGGCGACGACATCGCCCAGACACCGATCCACGCCAGCAACAGGCCGGCATAAAGCGCCAGCCAATGCGGCGCGGTCATTCGGGCCAGATGGCGCAAGCTGTCCCTCCCCGGCTGGCTTGTGCGGTGCGTGATTCTCTTCTATCGAATGTCAGACAATTAAATGTCTGACAATTGGAAATCGCGTGACCGCCCCCAAACTCCTGTCGACCGACATTTCCGACCGTATTGCCGCCCGTATCGCCGATGGCGACCTGATGGCCGGTGATCGCCTGCCGTCCGAGGCCGAGCTGGGCGTCCAGTTCGACTGTTCGCGCGCGACGGTGCGCGAGGCACTGAAACGGCTGGCCGCGCGCAACCTGATCCGCACGCGGCGCGGCCATGCGGGCGGGGCCTTCGTCAATCGTCTGACATATGATGCGGCGGTCGACAGCCACGTCGCAACCTCGACCCTGCTGTTGTCGATGAACGCCATCGACTTCGAGACGGCGGCCGAAGCGCGCTTTGCCCTTGAGCGGGCCTGCGTGGATCTTGTCTGCGCCAATCACGATCACGACGACCTCATGGCCATGAAGCATTGCATCGACCGCCTGTCCGTCCCCTGTGACGACGTGGCTTTCTGTGCGGCGGATGTCGGGTTTCACCGCACCTTCGTCGACGCCGCGCACAATCCTGTCCTGTCCTATCAGCTGGCCGGCGCGATCGAGGCGATGCAACCGCTGATGAACATGATCACCTATCGCGACCGCGATCGGACACAGATCCTGTCTCTGTATCGTGGTCTGGCCAATGCCGTTCGGGCCCGCGACGGCGCAGAGGCCAGTCATATCCTGTCGCAGCTTGGAAGGGTGATGGTCGCGCTGTTCCACAGCGGCAGGATCCGTCGCGGCCATGCCTGAAGTCCGCTTGCCGCCGCGCCGCAGCACGCCTAGGTTCGCCCCAGCAGGACACGCGCCGGAACAGGTGCGGTCCCACAGTCGGTCCAACACGGGAGAGACCAATGAACGTCAAAGCCACCCTGATGACCGGGGCCGCCGCCCTGATCGCCCTGCCCGCCTTCGCCGACATGGTCGTGTTCGACTATGCGGGGTTCGAGGATCCGGCGTTTCATTCCCAGTATGTCGAAAAGCACGGCTCCAGCCCGGATTTCGCGTTCTTCGGTGACGAGGAAGAGGCCTTTCAGAAGCTGTCTTCCGGCTTCAAGGCCGACGTGACGCATATCTGCGCAGGCTCGGTCACGAAGTTCGTGGAATCGGGCATCGTCGAGCCATGGGACACGTCGCGCATCCCCGAATGGGTGAACCTGAGCACCGACCTGACCGGTCGTGCCGTGTCGGATACGGACGACGTGTTCTTCCTGCCGATCGACTACGGCTCCACCGCGATTGCCTACAACATGGATGAGGTTCCGGCCGAGGATGTCGCCTCGCTCGACGTGTTCCTGAACCCGAAGTATCAGGGTCGCATGACCCTGCCGGACAACGTCGACGACGCCTATGCGCTGGCCTACCTCGCGACCGGCGTGACCGACTGGTCCACCGCCACCACGGAACAGTTCGAGGCCGCCTCCGACTGGCTGCGTCAGGCACATGGCAACCTGCGCACCTACTGGACCGACCCGGCGGAATTGGCGCAGCTTCTGGCATCCGGCGAGGTCTTGCTTAGCTGGGCATGGAACGAGACGCTGCCCGCAATGGCGGAAGAAGGTTTCCCCATCGGGTTCCAGCGTGAGGCCGCCGAAGGGTCGTCCCTCTGGCTGTGCGGCTACGTGAACATGGTCGACGCCGAGGGCGAAGAGGATCTGGCCTATGATTTCGTGAACGCCATGCTGGACCCATCCGCCACGGTGCCCCTGCTGGATGCAGGCTATGGTCAGTCGAACCAGGCCGCGATGGAAGGTCAGGGCGAAGAGGCGCTGATCGCCTCGGGCCTGGGAACGATCGACGCACCTGTCCTGGCGCAGCTGCCGATGCCGTCCGACCTGCGCGAAATGCAGAACCAGACGTTCGAGCGTATCAAGGCCGGCTTCTGATACCGCGCACCGCGTGAAACACCGGGGCGGTCCGATGGGAACATCGGGCCGCCCTTTGCCGTTCTGGTGGGAACGGCGCAAACCCGCGCCCCCATCCGTTCGGAGCGTGCCATGACCCTCGTCGATACCATCAACGTCCTTCTTGCCTTTGCGACCATCGGGTTCGGGTCCGCCGGTTGGCTCGTGCCGAAGTGGACGATGCAGAAGGTCGGCCTTGCCGATACCGGCACGACGATGGGCATGTCCGAGGTGCGTGCCGCCTCGGGCGCGCTGTTCGTCATGGCGGGTGCTGCGGCGCTCGTCCTGGCTCATCCCATCGCCTACGCCATGCTCGGCTTCGTCTGGCTGGGCGGCGGTCTGGGTCGCGGAACGTCCTTGCTGGTCGATGGGCGCACCCGGCGCAAATGGGGCTTCTTCGCCAGCGAGGTGGTGATCGGCCTGACGCTCATCATCCTGAATCTGCAAGGCGCGTAACCCCTTGAAACGGGGCGCGCCGGTCGCTATCTGTCTCGTGTCCCCTCGGGGACTATGGCGATAAACGCACCTGTAATAAGCGGCTCGGACCCGGGGGCGGTACCCGGCGACTCCACCAACATCCCTGTATTGGGGGACCATGGGGTCGAAATAGGATCGACGAACGTCTAAAGAGGCCAGCTTTCGCTCGGTGAGATACCACCGTTATCGGTTCGATTTGTACAGTTGCCAATACCAACCGTGCTCCGATGGCGATGGCCGCGTAAGCGACCCTAACCATCGAAACTTAAGTCCTTGCGCCTAGCCGCGTAAGGCGGGGTTCGCAGGCACCTGGCAACAGAAGCCTGCACTTCCCCCCCCACCTTGCACTTCCGTCGCAATCTGCCGCTCATGCGGGCAGGTCGACGGCAAATGCACCAGTCCGCCGTCCGGTCCGGCCCGCGCCGCAAGCGGGGCTTGTCCCTCGTCGCCGGCTCTGGTCTATCTTGTGCAAGCATAGCGTCGGGGGACCAGATGGCTGATACATCGCAAACCATCGATTATGGCGGCATGATGCACGATGCCATGCGCGGCCTGATCGCCCGGATCCTGCGCCAGGTCGCCCGCGAGGGTCTGCCGGGCGAGCATCACTTCTTCATTTCCTTCGACACCCATCATCCGGGGGTGGAAATCGCCGACTGGCTGCGCGACCGCTATCCCGACGACATGACCATCGTGCTGCAACACTGGTTCGACGGGCTGGAGGTGGAGGACGACAAGTTCTCCGTCACGCTCAATTTCGGAGACAGCCCCGAACCCCTGATCATCCCGTTCGACGCGTTGCGCACTTTCGTCGACCCGTCGGTCGAATTCGGTCTGCGCTTCGAGGAGCGGCAGCTACCGGCAAACGACATCGACGATCTGGATCCGGACGAAGAGGTCGAGGAAGCCCCCTTCGCCGAGCTTCCGTCCGAGGATGACGCCCCCCGCGGCGATGCCGAGATCGTCAGCCTCGACAAGTTTCGCAAGTAACCGACGCGGCAGGCCATGTTAGCGCCAACCCCCGGATAGACGCGCGCGACGGGGGGCGGTAAACGCCAGACCGACGCTTTGACATCCCGAGGACCGACATGACCCAGACCCGCACAGAGACCGACAGCTTCGGCCCGCTGGAGGTACCGTCCGACAAGTACTGGGGCGCCCAGACGCAACGGTCCATCATGAACTTCCCCATCGGGTGGGAACGCCAGCCGGTTGCCATCATCCGCGCATTGGGCGTCGTCAAGAAGGCCGCAGCCGCCGTCAACCTGTCGTTCGGTGATCTGGATGCGGCGCTGGCGCCGGCCATCGATCAGGCCGCCGGCGAAGTCATCGACGGCAAGTTCGACGACAACTTCCCCCTCGTCGTGTGGCAGACAGGTTCCGGCACTCAGTCGAACATGAACGCCAACGAGGTCATCGCCAACCGCGCGATCGAGATCCTCGGCGGCGAGATGGGGTCGAAGTCGCCCGTCCACCCCAACGATCACTGCAACATGGGGCAGTCGTCCAACGACACCTTCCCGACCGCGATGCATGTCGCCATCGGCATGATGGCGCGCGATACCCTGCTGCCCGGCCTGCGCAAACTGCACGCCGCGTTGGAGGCCAAGTCTGATGAGTTCAAGGACATCATCAAGATCGGCCGCACCCATACGCAGGACGCCACACCCCTGACACTGGGCCAGGAATTCGGCGGTTATGCCCATCAGGTCGCCAAGGGGATCGAGCGGGTCGAGGCCTGCCTGCCCGATATCTACGAACTGGCGCAGGGCGGCACCGCCGTCGGCACCGGGCTGAACACCCGCAAGGGTTTCGCCGAAAAGGTCGCGGCCGAGATCGCGTCGATCACCGGCCTGCCCTTCGTCACGGCCCCCAACAAGTTCGAGGCGCTGGCCGCCCATGACGCGATGGTCATGTTCTCGGGCGCACTGAAGACCGTGGCTGCCAGCCTGTTCAAGATCGCCAACGACATGCGCCTGCTCGGCTCCGGCCCCCGGTCGGGCCTGGGTGAGCTGATCCTGCCGGAAAACGAACCCGGTAGTTCCATCATGCCCGGCAAGGTGAACCCGACCCAGGCAGAGGCCCTCACGATGGTCTGTGTCCACGTCATGGGCAACGACGCCGCCGTCGGCATGGCCGGGTCGCAGGGCCATTTCGAGCTGAACGTCTACAACCCGATGATGTCCTACAACGTGCTGCAATCGATGCAGCTTCTGGGGGATGCCGCCGGGTCGTTCACCGACAACATGGTGACGGGCACCAAGGCCAACGTGGAGCGTATCGACAAGCTGATGAAGGAATCGCTGATGCTGGTGACGGCGCTGGCGCCGACCATCGGCTATGACAACGCCACCAAGGTTGCCAAGACCGCGCACAAGAACGGCACGACGTTGCGCGAAGAGGCGATCGCCCTCGGGCTTGTCGATGCCGAAACCTTCGACCGGGTCGTGCGCCCCGAAGACATGATCGGCCCCAAGTGAGCAAGATCACCTCCCTCTCCCGCGCCCGCAAGGACCGGGAGCGGGCGGCCAAACGCAAGCAGGGCGACGAAAACGCCGCCCGCTTCGGCCGCACCAAGGCCGAAAAGGCCCGCGATACGGCCGCCGTGGAAAAACAGGTGCGCCGTCTGGATGAGCATCGGCGCGAATGAACGACGCGCGGCCGCGAAAACGTTCTCTTACGTTGCACGGGCATCGCACGTCGGTGTCGCTGGAGGATGCGTTCTGGGTCGCCTTCGTTGAGATGGCCCGGCAGGAAGGCGTTTCGGTGAACGCCCTTGCCGCGCGCATCGACCGGGACCGGGGCGTCTCGGCCGGCCTCGCCTCCGCCATCCGCGTCGCCGTTCTGAAACGGGCGCAGAACCTGCTGGACCCCTAGGTGCCCCGATCACCTGTGGCCAAGGCGGGTCCGGTCAGGCCCGATTGGCCTGCGCAAACGCGGTCATCGGCGTGGCGCGCATCCTTCAGCGAAAGGCATCGCCCGACGCACGCAGCGTTTCCAGAACCGCCGCCGCAGGCACGTCGGAGGTGACGAATGCCTGCCCCAGACCACGCGCAAGGATGAAGCGCAGCTTGCCGTCCAGCACCTTCTTGTCCTGCCCCATCAGATCCAGCAGCGCCTCCGCATCCGGCAGATCGCCCGGAATGTCGGACAGATCACGCGGCATGCCCATCGCCTGAAGGTGGCCCCTGACGCGGCTCGGATCCTCCTGAGAGCACAGGTTCAGACGCGCCGACAGATCGAAGGCCAGCGCACAGCCGACCGCAACACCTTCACCATGCAGCAGGCGATCCCCATAGCCTGTTGCAGCCTCCAGCGCGTGACAGAACGTGTGACCGAGGTTCAGCAAGGCGCGATCCCCCTGCTCCGTCTCGTCGCGCACGACGATGTCGGCTTTCATCTGGACCGAATGGCGCACCGCTTCGATCCGAAGCTCCGTATCGCGGGACAGGTCGGGGCCATGGGCCTCCAGCCATTCGAAGAACGCCGCATCCCCCAGCAGGCCGTATTTCACGACCTCGCCATATCCGGCAAGGAAATCGCGCGGGCGCATCGTCTCCAGCAGGCCGACATCGGCCAGCACGAGGGAAGGCTGATGGAACGCCCCCACAAGGTTCTTGCCATGGCGGGTGTTGATGCCCGTCTTGCCCCCGACCGAGGAATCGACCTGCGCCAGCAGGGACGTCGGCACCTGCACGAACCGCACGCCACGGCGCAGGATGGCGGCTGCAAACCCCACCAGATCGCCGATCACCCCGCCGCCGAAGGCCACCACGACATCGCCGCGTTCACAGCGCCCGTCCAACAGCCATTCGACCACCTGCGTCAGATAGGGCCAGGATTTGGTCCCCTCGCCCGCGGGCAGTTCCAGAACCTCGCAGGCAATGCCGCCAAGCCCTTCGCGCAGCGAAGCAAGGTGCAACGGACCGACGCGATCCTCGGTCACGACGAACACGCGCTTTCGCCGAAGAAGCGGGGCAATATGGTTTTCGGCGGCGGCGATCAGGCTGGTTCCCACGTGCACGTCATAGGCGCGGTCGCCCAAGGGCACGTGTACGATCTTTTCAGCCATGCGGTCCCTCCAGAATGCCCGCGTTGCGCAATGTGTCGGCGACGCGCATCACCATGTCATCGATCGAAAAGGCGGGATCGGCATCCACGACGAGGGTGGCCTTGGCATAGGCCGGCTCCCTCTCGGCTAGAAGCTGACCCAACGTGGCCCTCGGATTTTCGGTGCGCAGCAGCGGCCGTGTCGTCTTGTTGCGCACACGCGCCCACAAAAGCGGTTCGGCGGCACGCAGCCAGACCGATATTCCCGCCTCGGCTATTGCGTCCCGGTTTTCGGCGCGCAGGAACGCACCGCCGCCGGTCGACACGATCCCCGGCGGCAGGGTCAGCAGGCGGCGCAGAACCTCGGCCTCGCGGGCGCGGAAGAACGCTTCGCCGTCCCGTTCGAAGATCTCCGGGATGGTCATGCGCGCGGCATCGACCAGCGCCTCATCCGTATCGCGGAACGGCACGCCCAGATATTGCGCCAACGCCGTGCCAACGGCCGTCTTGCCACTTCCCATCATGCCGACCAAGACCACGGGGCGCGTCAGCCTCGTCGTCTCCGGCGTCTTGTCGCCCATTGCTTCCATTTCGCTTCAATGACCTGTTGCGCAGGTGATTGCCAACTATATCTCGGCCCGCCACTATGGGCAAAACAAGAACGGTCAGGCAGGTCATGTTTCGCGCGCTCAAGTACATCTTCATCATCGCGGTTCTTTCGATCATTGGCCTGTTCGGATATTCCTATCTGCTGGAGCCGGAGGCCGCGCCGGTCACCGAAACGATCGAAATCGATGCGGGGTGATCCGCGCCGCGGTCTGGGGGCCGGCCTGTTCGTTGCCGGCGTTGCTTTCGGGGGGGGCATCCATGCGCAGGATGCCCCGCTGTCCGCGATTCCATGGCTCAGCGATTCGATAGCCACCCGCCCGGCCCCGCGTGACGAGGCACCGGCCACCGCATTGTCGGAAACATCCATCGCCGTGATGCCCCTTGGCCAGACGCGCCGCGATGCCGTCGGCCTGTTGTCGCAGCGGTTGACCGGCCTGCCGGCGGACACCTTCGCAGGCAGCGAACCGGCCCGCATCGCGGACCTGTTTTCGCGCCAACCCGTCGATGCCCTGCCCGCGATGCAGGACGTGGTACAGATGCTGCTGCTGGCGGAACTTGACCCGCCAAGGGCCGCGACCGACCCTGACCGGTTGTTCTTTGCGCGGATCGACACGCTGCTGCGGTTTGGCGCGCTGGATCAGACGCAGGCCCTGCTGGAGCGCGCGGGCGCCACCGATCAGGCGGCGTTTCAGCGGTGGTTCGATACCTCGCTTCTGACCGGGTTCGACACCCGTGCCTGTGACGCGATGACGGCAAACCCGGGTATCGCCCCGACCCTGCCCGCGCGCATCTTCTGTCTGTCGCGCACGGGCGACTGGGCGGCGGCGGCCCTGACGCTGGAAACCGGGCGGGCCATCGGCTCCATCACCGAAGAGGAAGACGCGCTGCTTGCGCATTTCCTCGACCCAGAACTCTTCGAAGGCGCGCCGCCACCAATTCAACCACGTCCGATGACACCGTTGGCCTTTCGCCTGCTGGACGGGATCGGCGAGACACCCGCGACCCTCGACCTGCCGTTGGCCTTTGCGGTCGCGGACCTTCGCAGTTCGACCGGCTGGAAAGCCCAGATCGAGGCGGCGGAGCGGCTGACCCGCGTCGGATCGCTCGACCCCAACCGCCTGCTGTCGCTTTATACGGAACGGCGACCGGCGGCCTCGGGGGGCGTCTGGGATCGGGCGACCGCGATTCAACGGCTGGATGCGGCGCTTATCGGCGGACAGTCGGAGGCGATCGCGAACGCCCTGCCCGGCGCGGTTGCCCGGATGCGCGCCGCCCATCTTCTGGTGACATTCGCGGATCTTTACGGCGCGCGACTGATGCCGGCGGAGCTGCCCCCTTCGGCGGCCGTGCTTGCCCTGCGGGTCGGCCTGTTGTCGCCGGAATACGAGGACGCGGCCCGCGCCGCAGGCAACCTGCCGTCCCCGCTGCAACCCCATGACGCCTTTGCCGTGGCGATCGCATCGGGCGACTTCGACGCCCCGCCGCCGCCCGGTGTATTGCCACAGGCGATCTCCGATGGCCTGACCGGGACCGCGCCGGACCGCCTGCTGGATCTTGCGGCAAACGGGCGTCTGGGCGAGGCGTTGCTGATCGCAGGCGTTTTGCTAGCGGAGGGCGCGGAAAGCGATCCGCAGGACATCGCGGACGCCATCGCGCTGTTCCGTGCCGTGGGGCTTCAGGATGCCGCGCGGCAGATTTCCCTGCAACTTCTGCTGACATGAACTGGCTCGACCGCTTTCTGGAGGCGCAGGCCGCTGAAAGGGGCGCCGCGCTGAACTCCCTCATGGCGTATCGCCGTGATATCGAGGATTTCGCGGCCCATCTCGCGGCCCGCGCAGGCGACGTCACGACGGCCAGCCGGTCCGACATCGAAGGCTACCTCATCGCCTGCGAGGCGGAGGGGCTTGCCCCCTCGACCCGCGCGCGGCGCCTTGCGGCGATCCGGGGTCTGTATCGGTTCGCCCACGAGGAAGGCCTGCGCGGCGACGACCCGGCGATCCGTATCTCGGGACCGTCCAAGCCCAAATCCCTGCCAAAGACCCTGTCGATGGACGAGGTCGACGCGCTTTTGTCGGCGTCTGAGACGCTGGGCACCACGTCTGAGCAGCGATTGCGCGACACCTGCCTGATGCAGCTTCTTTATGCGACGGGCATGCGCGTGACGGAGCTTGTGTCCCTTCCGATATCGGCGGCACGGGGCGATCCGCGCATGATCCTCGTGCGGGGCAAGGGTGGCAAGGAACGCATGGTCCCCCTGTCCCCGCCCGCCCGCGACGCGTTGGTCGCATGGCTCGGGCATCTGGATGTGCAGGCCGACCGCGCCCGCAGCGAAACGGGCGCACCACCACCGACGCATCTGTTCCCCTCGCGCGGCAAGGCCGGCCACGTCACCCGCGTCTGGTTTCATGGGCGGATAAAGGCATTGGCGGCCAAGGCCGGTCTGGATGCCGACCGGGTCAGCCCGCACGTCCTGCGCCATGCCTTCGCGACGCACCTGTTGCAGGGCGGGGCCGATCTGCGGGTCATTCAGACGCTTCTGGGCCACGCCGACATTTCGACGACCGAGATCTATACCCATGTCCTCGAAAGTCGATTGCGCGACCTCGTCCTGACGCATCATCCGCTGGCGGATCGCACCTGAGGACCACGGGGCGCGCCTGTCGTATAGACGCGAGACACTGGTTTCGACGAAAGACATTTCTCCTCGCTTGAACAGGTCCGCGCCGCACCCCATAACCCGGTCATGGAAACAACTGTCATCACATTGGGCTGGGGCGCGACCTGGGGCATCGCAGGTGCGATCCTGTTCCTGCTGGCCATGTCCGCCTTCTTCTCCGGCTCGGAAACGGCGCTTACGGCGGCGTCACGGGGCAAATTGCGCAGCCAGTCCGACAAGGGCAACGCGGGGGCCACCCGTGCGCTTGCGGTGACCGAGGACAACGAACGCCTCATCGGGTCGGTCCTGCTGGGCAACAACATCGTCAACATCCTTGCCGCGTCGCTGGCGACGTCGCTGTTCACCTCTCTCTTCGGGCAACAGGGGGTGGCGGTCGCGACCCTCGTGATGACGGCCCTCGTGCTGATTTTTGCCGAGGTTCTGCCCAAGACCTATGCCATTTCGAACCCTGAAACGGCCGCGGCGCGCGTGGCGCCGGTCATTGCCGTGGTCGTCCGCGTCTTCAGCCCCGTCGTGGGGGTCGTCCGCGCCCTTGTCCGCGCGATCCTGCGGATCTTCGGCGTGGATATCGATGCCGACGCCCTGATCATGTCCGCGCACGAGGAAATCGTCGGCGCGATCACCCTTGGCCACACCGAAGGCGGTGTCGAAAAGGAAGACCGCGATCGCCTGCTTGGCGCGCTCGACCTTGGCGAGCGGTTCGTGGAGGAGATCATGCTCCACCGTTCGAACATCGAGATGGTGAATGCCGACGACGCCCCCGAGGCGATCCTCGATCAGTGCCTGAACTCGCGCTATACGCGCCTGCCCGTCTTTCGCGACGAACAGGAAAACATCATCGGCGTGGTGCACGCCAAGGACCTGTTGCGCGCCATTCACGAACTTGTCCGTGGCGACAGCGGCGGCATGGAGGCGGTCAAGAAATTCGACGTCACCGCCGTGATGATGCCCCCCTACTTCATCCCCGAAACCACGACGCTGGACGACCAGATGCGTCAGTTTCTGCGCCGTCATACGCATTTCGCGATGGTGGTGGACGAATACGGTGCGTTGCAGGGCCTAATCACGCTCGAGGATATCCTCGAGGAAATCGTCGGGGAGATCACGGACGAGTACGATCAGCCGGAGGATCCGATCCTCAAGCCCGAGGCGGACGGCAGCATCATGATCGATGGGGCGATGACGATTCGCGACCTGAACCGCGCGACGGATTGGGGCCTGCCCGACGAGGAGGCGAATACCGTCGCGGGCCTCGTCATCCACGAGGCACAGTCGATCCCGACGGCCGGTCAGGTCTTCAGCTTCCATGGCTTCCGCTTCGAGGTGGCCGCGCGGGAAGCGAACCGCATTACCCAACTGCGCATCCGGCGCCTAAGCTGAGGGTCGGCACGTCCGGGCGACTGGCCTTATACGGCGCGGCGCGCTTCCAATCCGTGCTGATCGTCCTGTTCGAGTGGCGCCGCCCAAGTGCGCAGCTTTGCCGCGGCGCGGTCGCGTTTGGCCGTTGGGTGCAGGCTTTCGCTCGGGTCGATACCGACGGTGCGACGGCCGCGTGATACGAACACCGGTCCAAAGCCGCGCCAGTTCCCGGCCGAAGGTGCGTCGGGGTCCACCTCGAATCGATCCCGCCATCCATCCGGCAAGGTCAGACCGACGGCATTGAGCCGTTCCAGCATCCAGACCAGTGGAACGTTGGCCAGGGGACGTGCCGCGTCGTATCCCAGCAGATGCCCGCCCAGATCGCCATGGCTGCCACGAAACCAGACCTGTTCGACGGTGGCGGTGCGTGTGCCGTGGGTGCGCCATCGGTCCAGGGCAAAGGCGTTGCGCGTTTCATTCAGGGCCATCGCGTGAAATCCATAGTCGATGCTTTGCCCCAGGCGGTGTGACCGGAAGGCATGGACATGCGGGAACAGCCGCCAGACGACGGGCCATCGGATCCCGACCGCCTGCACCGTGTCGAACACCCCGACAGCCCGGATTCGCGTCTTTCGATCACAGTGCCTGTCGGCAAAGCTGCGCGCGGCGGGGTCATTGGGCGCGTCGCGGTAGTGGTCATAGGCCGTCTGGACCCGCGCTTCGCTGACCGCGTCCGACCGTAGAAGGCCGATACGGTCGATCATGCCTGCCAGCGCCCGCACCGCATAGGCCCCGCGGGAATAACCCAGAAGGAAGATCTGATCCCCCTCGGCATAGCTCTCGGCCAGATAGCTGTAGGCGCGCCGGATCTGACGGTTGATGCCCACACCGGCCATCACCTCGGGCGCCTGGCGCAGGCCGCGCCATTCGATCCCCGGCTCGTAGTACAGACAATCGTGCCCCTCGGATTCGAGCATCTTCCAGATCAGGCCGATCGACGTCTCGCGCCCCGGCTCAAGGGACGACATCGTGCCATCCAGAAGGACGACATGAGCCCGTGCCCCGGCCACCGGGCGGACACGCGCCGCCCGCCATTCCAGAAGGCGGCGCCAGATATTGAACTTACTCGGCAGCGATCGGCGCCTTCGCCTGCTGCAACATCTCCCACACGCGGGACGGCGTGAACGGCATGTCCACCCGGCGCAGGCCCAGCGGATACAGCGCATCAAGCGCCGCATTCCCCACCGCGGCCATGGCGCCGACGGTTCCCGCCTCGCCGCAGCCCTTCATGCCAAGGACGTTGGCCGTGGATGGCACCGGTTCGGAATGGAACGCGATCATCGGCAGGCCCAGGGCGCGTGGCATCCCGTAATCCATGAAGGACGCGGTCAACAGCTGTCCCGTCTCGTCATAGACGACGTGCTCCGTCACCGCCTGACCAATGCCCTGCACGACCCCGCCATGCACCTGCCCCTCGGCCAGCATCGGGTTCATCAACACGCCGAAATCATCGACCACGGTGTATTTCACGACGTCCAGCTGCCCCGTCTCGGGGTCGATCTCCACCTCGCAGAGGTGGCACCCATTGGGGAACGACCGACCGGGCAGCTTGATGGACTCCCGCGTCTTGAGCAGGTCATCGCGCCCCGCGTCGCGTGCGGCCTGCGCGGCCTCCAGCATGGTCATCACCACGTTGGACCCCGGCGCGCGCCACTGGCCGTCGTCGAACGACACCTCGTCCACCTCCAGCGTGTCCGCGACGAAGGGCGTGAACTTCTCGATCACCTTGTCGGAGGCGGCGCGGTTCGCCGACCCCTGCACCGTGACCGACCGCGACCCGCCCGTGCCGCCACCCTTGGCGATCAGGTCGCTGTCGCCCTGAATCACGTCGACCATTTCGGGCGGCACGCCCAGATCGGTCGCCACGAACTGCCGATACACCGTGTCATGCCCCTGCCCGTTCGACTGCGTCCCGACATACAGCTTCACGCGCCCCTCGGCGGAAAACTCGATCTCCGCGCTCTCATCCGGTGAGCCGAGGATACTCTCGATGTAATAGCAGACGCCCAGACCGCGCAGCTTGCCTCGCGCCTCCGTCTCGGCGCGCCGGGCGTCGAAACCGGGCACATCGCCCTCGACCTCGGCCCGCGCCAGAACGCGGTCGAAATCCCCCACGTCATAGGTTTCGCCCACCGCCGTCAGATAGGGCATCTGCGCCGATTTGATGAACGACTTGCGACGCAGGGCAAAGCGGTCCACGCCCAGCTCCTTCGCGGCAAAATCCATCGCGCGTTCCAGCACATAGATCGCCTCGGGCCGTCCGGCCCCGCGATAGGCATCGACCTGCGTGGTGTTCGTGAACACGCCCGTCGACTTCATGTAGACGTCCTGCACGTCGTAGACACCCGACAGGATCCGGCTGAACAGGTCCGACTGGATGTTCTGCGCATAGCCCGAATTATACGCTCCCATGTTCGCGATATTGGTGGACCGATAGGCGATCAGCTTGTGATCGGCATCGAAGCCAAGCTCGGCCGTCTGGATCAGGTCGCGGCCCGCGTTGTCCGACAGCATCGATTCCGACCGGTCCCCCATCCAGCGCACGGGTTGCCCCAGCTTGCGCGCCGCATGGGCCACGAGGAACGTCTCGGGGTAATCCATCGACTTCATACCAAAGCCACCACCCACGTCGGGGTTGGTGACGCGCACGCTTTCCTTGTCGATGCCGAAGATGCGCGCGGCGGAGGTCTTGGTCCCCCAGACCCCCTGCCCGTTGACGCAGATGTGCAACCGGTCATCCACGACCTCTGCGTAGCAGCCGCGCGGCTCCATCGAGGCGACGATGATGCGGTTGTCGTTCACCTCCAGCTTGACGACATGCGCCGCACCGGACAGCGCCGCGTCCACCGCCGCCGCATCGCCCTTTTCCCAGACATAGGCCACGTTGTCCGGCGCCTCGTCATAGATCGTGGCCCCGCCCGGCGCGACATCCACCTTGACCGGCAGGGCGTCGATCTCGACCACGATGGCCTCGGCCGCGTCGCGCGCCTGTGCCAGGGTGTCGGCCACCACCATCGCGATCCCCTCACCCACGAAGCGCACGCGCCCGCGTGCCAGCATCGGCCGCAACGGCGTCACCCCGCGCGCGCCGTCGATCGGGTTCTTCGCCGCGGTGGTCGTCAAGCTGTTGTCCAG
Organism: Jannaschia sp. 2305UL9-9; assembly: GCF_041403465.1. Classification (NCBI taxonomy): domain Bacteria; kingdom Pseudomonadati; phylum Pseudomonadota; class Alphaproteobacteria; order Rhodobacterales; family Roseobacteraceae; genus Jannaschia; species Jannaschia sp. 2305UL9-9. Next base: position 505,778 of record NZ_JBGEHM010000001.1, on the reverse strand, counting down.
CCCGTCCGCCTCGATACTCTCGCTCGTCAGGATGGCGCGGACACCGGGCATTCCCTCGGCGTCGCTTACGTCCAGAACCGTCACATCCCCATGCGCTTCCTGCGCGCGCAGGACATAGGCGTGCAGCGCCCCCACCGGCGCGCGATCATCCACATAGGACCCACCCCCCGTCAAAAGGCGGGGGTCTTCGGACCGGCGGTTGGACTGGCTCAGGCCGAACTTTTCCATGGGGGATCCTCCGCTGGGAAAACATGCGTCTCGCTGAACCTTAACCCGCCGGTCGGGCCTGTCCAGCCAAACCCACCGACCGTGACGGGGCCGCGGCGGAAGGGCGCGCGCCTGCCCTTGTGGCGGCCGGGCCGGGCCGATCGGGTGCACGGGCTTTCCCTTGCGCGCCCGCCACGTTACTTGGCCTCAAGCGACAGGTGGAGTGACCGAGATGGCAATGGACAAGACCTTCAACGCGGCCGAGGCCGAGGCCCGGATCAGCGCAAAGTGGATCGAGGGTGGCTACTTCAAGGCGGGTGCCAATGCCACGCGCCCCGAAACGTTCAGCGTCGTCATCCCGCCGCCCAACGTCACCGGGTCGCTGCACATCGGGCACGCGTTCAACAACACGTTGCAGGACATCCTCGTCCGCTGGCACCGGATGCGCGGCTTCGACACGCTGTGGCAGCCGGGCACCGACCACGCGGGCATCGCCACCCAGATGGTCACCGAACGCGACATGGCCGCGAACGGCGAACCCACGCGTCAGGAAATGGGCCGCGACGCCTTCCTGAACCGCGTCTGGCAGCAAAAGCAGAAATCCCGCGGCACCATCATCGGTCAGCTTCAGCGCCTCGGCGCCTCCTGCGACTGGTCGCGCGAGGCGTTCACCATGGGCGGCGCCCCCGGCGACCCGGATCCGACCGATCAGAACTTCCACGATGCCGTCATCAAGGTCTTCGTCGAGATGTACGACAAGGGCCTGATCTATCGTGGCAAACGCCTCGTGAACTGGGATCCCCACTTCGAGACGGCGATTTCCGATCTGGAGGTCGAGAACACCGAGACCCCCGGCCACATGTGGCACTTCAAGTATCCGCTGGCTGGCGGGGCGACCTATACCTACACCGAACGCGACGAGGACGGAGAGATCCTGTTCGAGGAGGAGCGCGACTATATCTCCATCGCGACCACGCGCCCCGAAACCATGCTGGGCGACGGCGCCGTCGCCGTGCACCCCGATGACGATCGCTACGCCCCCATCGTCGGTCAGCTATGTGAAATCCCCGTCGGCCCCAAGGATCAGCGCCGCCTGATCCCGATCATCACCGACGAATACCCCGATCGCCATTTCGGGTCCGGCGCGGTCAAGATCACCGGCGCGCATGACTTCAACGACTACGCCGTCGCCAAGCGCGCGAACATCCCCTGCTTCCGCCTGATGGACACACGCGCGTCGATGCGCGCCGACGGCGCGCCCTACGCTGACGAGGCCGCAAAGGCCCAGGCCATCCTCGACGGGGCCGAAATGTCCGAGGCCGAAATCGACGCGATCAACCTCGTCCCCGAAGCCTATCGCGGCATGGACCGGTTCGAGGCGCGCGCCGCCGTCGTGGCCGACATCACCGCCGAGGGCCTCGCAGTCATGGTCCCCGAGACCGATTCCCGCCTTGGCCCGGTCAAGGCGCCGCTTGCGCCTGAAGAGGGTGGCGAAGCGCGCACGGAAGAGGAACAGCTGGTCCCGCTGGTCGAGGCCAAGCCGATCATGCAGCCCTACGGCGACCGGTCCAAGGTCGTGATCGAGCCGATGCTGACCGACCAATGGTTCGTCGACACCGCCCAGATCGTCGGCCCCGCGCTGGATGTCGTGCGCGACGGCACGATCGAAATCGTGCCGGAATCGGACCGCAAAGTCTATTTCCACTGGCTCGAGAACATCGAGCCGTGGTGCATCTCGCGCCAGTTGTGGTGGGGCCATCAGGTTCCCGTCTGGTACACGCTCGATCCCGCAGGCGGGACCGAGTGGCTGACCATCTGTGCAGCCACCGAAGACGAGGCCCGCGCCCGCATCGCCACCCTGCATGATGGTGCCGATGTGCGCTTCGTCAGCGACGAGGCCGCGGCCATCGGCATTCTGGCGCAGGACATGACCGCGCTGGACACACAAACCGAAGGCATGATCCGCCAACGTCAAGGCACCACCGTCATCCCGGCGTTCCGCGACCCCGATGTGCTGGACACGTGGTTCTCCTCCGGCCTCTGGCCGCTGGGCACTCTCGGGTGGCCGGCCGACACCGAAGAACTGGCCAAGTACTTCCCGACCTCCACGCTGATCACCGGCACCGACATCCTGTTCTTCTGGGTCGCGCGCATGGTGATGATGCAGCTTGCCGTCCTGCCCGACGATACCCCGATCAAGGACCGCATTCCTTTCAAGAAGGTGTACCTCCACGGCCTCGTGCGCGACGCCAAGGGCAAGAAGATGTCCAAGTCGACGGGCAACGTCGTCGACCCCCTCGACGTGATCGACGAATTTGGCGCCGACGCCTTGCGGTTCACCAATGCCGCGATGGCGTCCCTTGGTGGCGCGCTGAAACTCGATCCGCAGCGGATCGCAGGCTACCGCAACTTCGGCACCAAGCTCTGGAATGCCGTTCGCTTCGCGGAGATGTACGAGGTCGACTTCGTTCGGGCCGGCACCGCAGACCTGCCTGTCGATGTCACATCCACCGTCAACCGCTGGATCATCGGCGAGTTCGCCCGATGCCGGGAGGAGGTCGATACGGCCCTTGCCGCCTATCGTTTCGACGACGCCGCCGCCGCACTCTACCGGTTCGTGTGGAACGTCGTCTGCGACTGGTACGTGGAACTGTCCAAGCCGATCCTGCAGGGCGACGCGTCGGAGGCCAAGGCGGAAACGCAGGCTGTCATGGGCTGGGTCCTGACAGGTTGCATGAAGATGCTGCATCCCTTCATGCCGTTCATCACGGAAGAATTGTGGTCCGTGACCGGGCACGACGGAATGCTCGTCCACGGCACATGGCCCGAGAATGTCACCGCGCAAGCCGTTGATGCGGAAGCAGAACGCGAAATCCGTTGGGTCATCACCTTCATCGAGGCGATCCGTTCCGCCCGTGCGCAGATGAACGTCCCCGCCTCGGCCCAGATCCCGGTCGTCGCGGTCGACTGGACGAAGGACGCCGCGCAAGCCTATGAAACCAATGCGCAAATGATCTCTGCCCTTGCCCGGATCAGCGGCCTGACCGAGGGTGAGGCCCCCAAGGGATCGATCGCCGTAACGGCAGGCGGCGGGCGCTTTGCGCTGCCCCTCGGTGACGTTATCGACGTGGCCGCCGAACGGGCCCGGCTTGAAAAGTCGATGGGCAAGCTGTCGAAGGAGATCAAGGGCTTGCAGGGCAAGGTGAACAATCCGAAGTTCGCCGCCTCTGCCCCGCCCGAGGTGGTCGAGGAAAGCCGTGCCAACCTTGCCGCCCGCCTTGGCGAGGCCGCGGTCCTTCAATCAGCACTGGACAGCCTTGCCGAACTGGGCTGACCTGATCCGATGTCGTTCAACATCATGATCGTGGGCCAGGCGGGCCGTCTCATGCATGAGGCGGCCCTGTTTGCCGCGACCTTGCGGCACAACGCCCCCCGGTGGGACGGCCGCCTGATCTTGGCGGAGCCGCAGCCCGGGGGCCGATGGCCCGACGATCCCCGCATCCCCAATGGGCCTCAGCGCGACCTGCTGCTGTCCCTGGGGGCGGAGATCGTTCCGTTTGAAAACAGCCATTTCGGCGCGTCCTACCCACAGGGAAACAAGATCGAGGGGTTGAGCGCCTTGCCGGATGGCCCCTTCGTGTTCTTCGATACGGATACCGTGATCACGGACGAACTGACGGACCTTGAGATCGACTTCACCCGTCCCGCGGCAAGCATGCGGCGCGAGGATACATGGCCGAAGATCGAGCTGTATGGGCCTGATTACAAGGCGATATGGGGCGCTCTTCATGCGCGCATGGGCACGCGGCTTGCGGATACGCTCGACCTGTCATGGCCCGAAGATCATTGGCAACGGTACCTGTATTTCAACGCAGGCTGGTTCCTTGCCGAGGATGCGGCGGCCTTTCGACATGCCTTCCTCGACGCGGCCCTCATGCTGCGCGACGATCCGCCGCCCGAGGCCGCTATCCAGACGCTGGACCCATGGCTGGATCAGGCGGCCCTGCCACTTGTCGTCGCGGCGATGGGCGGCGGGCGCCCCGGTGACAGAGGTGGCATCGCGGACGGCCATTTCGATGGAAGCCACAGTTTTCATTATCGTTTCGTGCCGCTGATGTATGCGACGGCACCTGATCACGTGATCGACGCGGTCGAAGCCGCCGCCAAGCCGAATGCGATCAAGAAGGTTCTCAAGGAACACGAGCCGTTCAAGCGCTTCATCTTTCAGCCTAAGGGCGCGAAGGCGCGTGCCCTGTTCGACCGCAATGACCTGCCACGCAAGGAACAGGCCATTCGCAACCGGTTGAAGCGCGAGAACCTCTGGGCGCGCTAGCGTTCTATATTAATCACTTGCGACTAGAAGTTCGACAAGCTGGACGCGGCCGAGGCTGCAAAGCGCTCCATCAGGACCAGATCCCACATATCCGCCATTTCGGGTGTGTCCGCGTCGTGGGTCAACGTCAGGCGTGTGCCTGCCCCCTCCGGTTGAAACCGGACCGTGACGACGGATCCGTCTTCGGCCCCGAGGCGCCAGTCCAGTGTCAGATGCTGGCCCGGCACGACCTCCGTCACGCGTGCCCATGTGCCCGTCGTCCCGTCGAATAGCACCTCGGTCCAGACGGCGCCGTCCTCTGCGCCTGTCGTAACGGCCTGAGGCAGGGCGCCCTCGCTGCGGGCGGAGAGGGACACCACGGCAACGGGCCACCACAGGGCAAGGTCTTCGCAGAACAACTGCCATGTCTCGGCGGGGTTCAGGCGGACGGTGACACTGCGCGAAAGGCCGGTCTCGGCCGTCGGCTCGACCTTTGCCGACAGATCGCCGAGCCAGTCGACAAGGGGGCCGGCCCCACCATTCACGAGGCCATAAAGGTTGCGGCGGCCGTCCTTCGTCATGCTGACCAGACCGGCATCGACCAGAACGCGCAGATGCTGTGACACCGCGGGGCGGGACACCGGCAGAGGCTCCGCGATCTTGCCCACGGGCAAGGGACCTTGCCGCATCCGGTCGAGGATGGTGCGCCGTGTCGGATCGGCCAGCGCGGTCAGGATCATTCCGTAAGTCATGGCTTACATCCTATTCCAGCCTTCATCGCTCGGGTCAACCGCAGGTGATATGTCACGAGATGTCCGCATCCGCTTGAAGCCCCCGTCGCCCCGCCATAGGTTCCCGACCCAAGGCATCCTGCGACGGGCGCAGGACGGGCATATGAGGGCGAGAGCAGATGCAAGATCCAGTGGACAATTTCCAGAACAACCTCGTGCCGATGGTGGTCGAACAGACCAGCCGCGGAGAGCGGGCCTACGACATCTTTTCGCGCCTGCTGAAAGAACGCATCATCTTCGTGAACGGGCCGGTCCACGACGGCATGTCCCAGCTGATTGTGGCCCAGTTGCTGCACCTCGAGGCCGAGAACCCCTCGAAGGAAATCAGCATGTACATCAACAGCCCCGGCGGCAGCGTCGTGGCCGGCCTGTCGATCTATGACACGATGCAATACATCCGCCCCAAGGTGTCGACTCTCGTCTGTGGCATGGCCGCATCCATGGGGTCGGTCATCGCGATCGGCGGCGAAAAGGGCATGCGGTTCGCCCTGCCGAACTCCGAGGTGATGGTGCATCAGCCGTCCGGCGGATCGCAGGGCATGGCCTCGGACATTCTGATTTCGGCCAAGCACATCGAACTGACGCGCGAGCGGCTTTACCAGCTCTACGTCAAGCATTCGGGGCAGGACTACGAGACGGTCCGCACGGCCCTCGACCGCGACACGTGGATGACGCCGCAGGAGGCGAAGGATTGGGGCCACATCGACGAGATCGTCGAAAGCCGCGGCGCCGCTGGCGACGAAGACAAGGCCTGATCCCGCCGGGATCGACCCTTGGGCCTCCTGCAACGAAATCGCGGGAGGCCCGCACCCCACCCGAACCCCATCCAGCCCCGCGACAACCCTGCACGGTTTTTGGCATTGTGGCGCGGTGGGGTTCTTTCTAGGGTGGCGGGAAACGATGGAAACAACGCGCGGGACGGCTCTCCCGACGCAAGGCACCCGCAGGCATGGGTCGCCATCTAGGAGGCTTCGATCATGGCCAACAACAGCTCCGGGGATGGGAAAAACACCCTCTATTGCAGCTTCTGCGGCAAGTCGCAGCACGAGGTGCGCAAGCTGATCGCCGGTCCGACGGTGTTCATCTGCGATGAATGCGTCGAACTGTGCATGGATATCATCCGCGAGGAGACGAAGGCCGCAGGGCTGAAAACCTCCGAAGGGACGCCGACACCGCGCGAGATCTGCGGCGTTCTGGATGATTATGTCATCGGTCAGGAACACGCCAAGCGCGTTCTGTCGGTGGCCGTCCACAACCACTACAAACGTCTGGATCATGCCGGGAAATCCGACATCGAACTGGCCAAGTCGAACATCATGCTGATCGGCCCGACCGGTTGCGGCAAGACGCTTCTGGCACAGACGCTGGCGCGGATTCTCGACGTGCCGTTCACCATGGCGGATGCGACCACGCTGACCGAAGCCGGCTACGTGGGCGAGGATGTGGAGAACATCATCCTCAAGCTGCTTCAGGCGTCCGAATACAACGTGGAACGTGCGCAGCGCGGCATCGTCTACATCGACGAGGTCGACAAGATCACCCGCAAGTCGGACAACCCGTCGATCACCCGCGACGTGTCGGGCGAAGGCGTGCAGCAGGCCCTGCTCAAGATCATGGAAGGCACCGTCGCCTCCGTGCCGCCACAGGGCGGGCGCAAGCATCCGCAGCAGGAATTCCTTCAGGTCGACACGACGAACATCCTGTTCGTCTGTGGCGGCGCTTTTGCCGGTCTCGACAAGATCATCGCGCAGCGCGGCAAAGGCTCCTCCATGGGCTTTGGCGCGGACGTCAAGGCACCGGACGAAAAGACCGTCGGCGAGGCGTTCCTGGATCTGGAGCCTGAAGACCTGCTCAAGTTCGGCCTGATCCCGGAATTCGTCGGTCGTCTGCCCGTGATCGCGACGCTGACCGATCTGGATCAGGAGGCATTGGTGATCATCCTGACGCAGCCGAAGAACGCCCTCGTCAAGCAGTATCAGCGCCTGTTCGAGCTGGAGAACGTGCAGCTGACCTTCACGGACGACGCCCTGACGGCGATTGCCAAGCGCGCGATCGAGCGGAAGACCGGCGCCCGCGGCCTGCGTTCCATCATGGAAGATATCCTGCTCGACACGATGTTCGAGCTGCCGGGAATGGATACGGTGGACGAGGTCGTCGTCAACGAGGAGGCCGTTCGCCGCGAGGTGAAGCCGCTTCTGATCCACTCGGAAGACAAGGCCAAGAAGGAGCCTGCAACCGCAGGCTGATCTGTCGGCGGCATCCACGATCTGACGGGCGGCGGGACCTATCCCTGCCGCCCGTTTGCATTTGCGGTGAACGGCCCTGCGACGAAGGGGCGCGGGAAATGGGGGCGTATGGCATCCGCCCGGGGATGCCGGATGGCCAACCGCGCCTATCTGTCGGCCATGACACACTCCCCCACACCGACCCGCGCCGCCGCACTCGACCGTCTGGCCGGTTTCGCCCCCCGCTCCGGCCGCGCCTATGCATCTGGCCGCAACGCGGATCTGCCCGGCCATCCACACGTCAGCGGCCTGTCCCCCTATCTGCGCCACCGCACGGTGACGGAGGCCGAGGTGGTGCGCGCCGTTCTCGACCGCCATGCCCCCGCGACGGCCGAAAAGTTCCTGTCGGAGGTGATGTGGCGCAGCTACTTCAAGGGATGGCTGGAACGGCGTCCGCAAATTTGGGCCGACTACCGTGCCGGCGTCACGGCCGGTCGCAATCGGTTGGCCGTCGAATCCGGCTTGCGCGCCGCGTGGGAGGACGCCTGCGAAGGCCGCACCGGCATCGCGCCCTTCGACCATTGGGCGCGGGAACTGGTGAGTACCGGATATCTGCACAACCATGCGCGGATGTGGTTCGCCTCGATCTGGATGCACACCCTGCGCCTGCCTTGGGAATTGGGGGCGGACTTCTTCCTGCGGCATCTTCTGGACGGCGACCCGGCGTCCAATACGCTGTCTTGGCGATGGGTTGGCGGCCTGCATACGCGGGGCAAGGTGTATCGTGCGCGTGCATCGAACATCGCGAAATATACCGATGGCCGATGGGACGCGTCGACCCTTGGCCATCAACTCGCACGCGAGGATCAGGTCACGCCATTGGACGGGCCCGCCCATCCGGCGCCCGATCCCGTGCCCGTGGATGCGGAGTGGCAGCACGATCTGACCACGGGTCTTCTGTTGACCGAAGATGACCTGCACCCTGATTTCCTGCTGGCGCGTGGTCTGCGCCCCACGGCGGCCGCGGTCCTCGTGGCACCGTCCGAAAGGTCGCCGCTTGCGGTGTCGAGCCGGGTGCAGGGCTTTACACGCGATCTTGCGCAGGATGCTGCGGATCGCGTCGCGGACACATGCCCCTGCGCGCCCGTGACGAACGACCCGGACGCGGTCGTTGCCTGGGCCGAAACGGCGGGCCTTCAACAGCTGGTCGTGCCCTATACGCCGGTCGGGCCTGCCCGTGATGCCGTTGCCCGCATCCGCACGTCGCTGAGCATTCCTGTCGTGGAGCTGTTGCGCGCATGGGACGCGGCGGCATGGCCCCACACGACCGCGGGCTTCTTCAAGATCAAGGCGCGGATGTCACAGATATTCGAGGCGATCCCCCAAGATGTTGGGTCGCGGCCCTAGTGGCTTCACAGGTTTGCCGAACTGCGCTATGGTTCCCGCAAGGCAGGTCCGATCAACGAACCGCCATGGCAGTATCAGAGCACGGGGCGCAGGACAGTGCGACAGGCATTCCAAAGGGCAGGTGCGCCCAAAACCACCATTCGTCTTCTTACGTCCGCCGGTGCCTTGGCACTGCTTGCGGCCTGTCAGCCGGGCGGAACCTTCGGCGGCGGCGGGGGCAGCGATGCCACCCGCGGCTCGGGTCTGGGGACCAGCGTCCAGCTGATCGAACGCGACATCGAGGCGCCCGAGGTCTTTCAGGCCAACGACCGCGCCTTGTGGGACGGTCGGCCAAGTCTTGGCGGCGTCTGGGTCGCCGCCCCCGATGTGCGCGACCCGGAACGCGTGATCATCCGGAATGAGGCCAACGGAAAATTCGTCATCGGCGCCCTTTTCAAGCGGGAACGTGGAAACCCCGGCCCTGCCCTGCAATTGTCGTCCGACGCGGCAGCGGCACTGGGCATCATCGCCGGTGCGCCAACGACCATCGATGTCGTTGCCCTGCGCCGCGAAGAGGTGCCGGACCCCGCCGCGGCCCCCACGGTCAGCGCACCCGACGCCGTCGCCGATGCACAGCCCCCCGTCGCGGAAGACCGGATCATCCAGGCCTCTGCCGCGCCCGAGACCCCGGCGCAGCCCGAGGCCGCCGCTGCCGTCCCGGAGAGGACCGCCGCGGCTTCGATCGCATCGCAATCGCCCGAAACCGACGATTTCGAGACGGCCGCAGCGGACGCCGCATCGCCGCAGGAGTCGGCGCCAAAGCGGCAGAACTGGTTCCAGCGGACCTTTGGCAAGCGCAACGCAGATCCCGCCCCGCTGCCGACGCCGGCCTCCCTCGATGGGGACGCAGATATCGAGATGGCCAGCACCGCCGCACCGTCGTCCGTATCCGCCACTTCGCTGGACGCGCCGCGCGTGGCCGCGACGCCTGCTCGTGGCGCGGTGCCGCGCACCGGCTCGCTGGACCGCGCCTACATCCAGATCGGCATCTTCTCGGTCGAGCAGAACGCACGGGACACGGCCACGTCCCTGTCCAACGCGGGCGTCCTGCCGACCGTGTTGGAACAGGAAAGCCGCGGGCGCACGTTCTGGCGCGTGATCGTCGGTCCGTCGATGACCGCGTCGGACCGGGCGGCGGTTCTCCGCAAGGCAAAGTCGCTCGGCTTTACCGACGCCTATGCAGTCTCGGGCTAAGGTCCTATATCGGGGGAAATTCCCTCACGGAGAAGCTGCCACATGCTCCGCACCACTCTCGCGATCCTGACGATGACCTGCGCCCCCCTCTGGGCGCAGGAGTTCCAGACACAGGCCGGTTCGGCCATCGTCGTCGATCACAATACCGGTCAGGTCCTGCTGTCCAAGAACGCCGATGTGCCGTTGCCGCCTGCGTCGATGTCCAAGTTGATGACCCTGAACATGACGTTCGAGGCATTGCGTGACGGTCGACTGTCGCTGGACACCACCTTGCCCGTATCGACGGCGGCCGCGGCCTATGGCGGGTCGACGATGTTCCTCGACAGCCGTGATCGCGTTTCGGTCGAAGACCTGATCCGTGGCATCGTCGTCCTGTCCGGCAACGATGCCACCGCCGTTCTGGCCGAAGCCCTTTCGCCCGATGGGACCGAGGATGGGTTCGCCGCGATGATGACCGACCGCGCGCGCGAGTTGGGCATGATGAACAGCGTGTTTCGCAACTCCAACGGGTGGCCCGAGCCGGGTCACGTCATGTCGATGCGCGACCTGTCCATTCTGGCCGAGCGTCTGATCACCGAATTCCCGGAGTACTACGACTACTTCGATGAGCGGGAGTTCGCGTTCGACGGCCGCTCTCCTTCCAACAGGTTCAACCGCAACCCCTTGCTGCGGCTCGGCATCGGCGCCGACGGCCTGAAGACGGGCCATACGCAGGAGGCGGGCTATGGTCTGGTCGGCAGCGCCGTGCAGGGCGATCGCCGCGTGACCTTCGTGATTTCCGGCCTCGAGACCGAGGCGGCCCGCGCCGAAGAATCGGAGCGGATCGTGAATTGGTCATTCCGCCAGTTCGCCGAGGAAACGATGCTGGACGACCCGACCGAGGCGGTGATGCAGGCCGACGTTTTCATGGGCGAAGTTCCCTCCGTCGACCTTGTCCCGGCCGAAGGGGTGACGCTTCTTCTGCCCGTCACGGGCCGCGAGGCGGTGACCGGCACGATCACCTACGAAGGTCCGCTGCAGGCACCGATCGCCGCCGGGGATCGGCTTGGCACGCTGACGCTTGCGCATCCCGGTATCCCGTCGGTTGATGTTCCGCTTGTCGCGGGTCGGGATGTGCCGCGCGCGGGACCATGGCGGCGCATTCAGATCGCCGGGGCCGAGGTGGCCGAGACCGTTCTGGGCAGCGCATTGGCCCGGTTCGAGTGATCGCATGCCCCGAAGGCCGGGCCGCTTGGTCCGGTCCGATCAGGGCGGGCGATGCGGACAGGCTGCGGCACGCGGTACCAATGACGCACATGCCGGACGACAGCGGCGCAGGGCATCTTTCCCGGTGGCACAGGCCCTGTTAGGGGACGGCATGTTCATCTCGTTCGAAGGCATCGACGGCTGCGGCAAGTCCACACAGTCCAGACACCTGGCAGAGCGTCTGGGTAGCCGGGGCCAGCCCGTCGTCTGGACGCGGGAGCCGGGCGGCAGCCCCGGCGCCGAGGAGATTCGTCGCCTTCTGGTCGAAGGCGCGCCCGGTCGTTGGTCCGCCGAAACGGAACTGCTGCTGTTCACCGCCGCGCGCCGCGACCACCTCGAACGCCTGATCGATCCGGCCTTGGCGCGGGGGGATTGGGTGATCACCGATCGCTTTGCCGACAGCACCCGTGTCTATCAGGGCGCGACGCGCGGCGATCTGCGGGCCACGGTAGACCGCCTGCACAGCCTGATGATCGGGCGGGAACCGGACCTGACCCTCGTTCTGGATGTCGACCCCGAGGCCGCGCTGTCGCGTGGTCTGGCCCGCAGATCGGGTGAGGACCGGTTCGAGGATTTCGGCCTGCCGTTTCAACACAAGCTGCGCGCCGGTTTCCGGGCGCTTGCCCGGGATCTGCCGGGTCGGGTCCACCTGATCGATGGCAGTGGCACGCCCGAGGACGTCGCCGCGCGCGTCGATGCCATCCTTGCGGTACACGGGGCCGAGGCATGAGCGACGACCTGCCCGAAGCCGACCGCGCAGGTGACGCCCCGCACCCGCGCGACACACCTCAGCTGTTCGGACAGGAGGCGGCCGAGGCGGCCTTCCTTGACGCGTGGACGACGGGGCGGATGCATCACGGCTGGTTGCTGACCGGGCCGCGCGGGGTCGGCAAGGCGACGCTGGCTTGGCGTATCGCACGGTTTCTGCTGACCGATCCGTCGGCACAGGCCACGACCCTCGACCCGACGCCGGATCACCCTGCCCTGCGCCAGATTGGGGCCCTGTCCGCGCCGGGCCTGATGCTGTTGCGCCGTCCGTGGGACGAGAAGGCGAAACGCCTGTCGACGCAGATCACGGTGGACGAGGTGCGTCGGCTTGGCGGGTTCTTTTCCATGTCCGCCGGCGGGCGCCGCGTCGTGATCGTCGATGCCGCAGACGACCTGAACCCGAATGCCGCCAACGCCATCCTCAAGCTGTTGGAGGAACCGCCGGCCCGCACGACCCTGTTGCTGATCGCGCATCAGCCCGCGCGCCTGTTGCCCACCATCCGGTCCCGGTGCCGGGTTCTGCGGCTGACCGGCCTGGACCCCGATGCCCTGACCGCCGCCGTCGAGCAGGCGGGCGGTCAGGCGGATCCCACCCGACTGGCGCTGGCCGAAGGATCCGTGGGCGCGGCCCTTGCCCTCGCCACCGGGGGGGCGGAGATCTATGGGCGGCTGCTCGATCTGTTCACGCGCGCCCAGATGGATCGTGGTGCGGCGCGCGGTCTTGCGGATGCCTGCGCGGGCAAGGCCGGTGCCGAACGCCTGCAACAGACGCTGGATGCCATCGACCGATTGCTGCACCGCGCCGCGCGCGCGGGTCTGCTGGGCCCCCCGGCCGATGCCCCGACCCCCGAGGCGGAGGTGCTGGGCCGTCTGGCCCCCCATGATCGGGCGGCGCGGGCCTGGGCCGCGCTGGCACAGGATATCGGCGATCGGGCGGGCCACGCCCGGGCCGTCAACGTCGATGCCGCTGCGATCGTGTGGGATGCACTGGCCCGCATCGACGCGCAGGCCCGCGCAGTCTGAGGCGCGTGCCTCTGTCCCTTGCCCCGCGCGGCGTCAGGGCCTAGGTCGCGCATCATGGAACCGATGATCACAGACAGCCACTGCCACCTCGACTTTCCGCAGTTCGAGGGTGAATTGCCCGACCTGCTGAGCCGCGCGAATGCGGCAGGCGTCCACCGGATGGTGACGATCTGCACCAAGTTGCGGCAGACCCCGACGGTGCGCGCCCTTGCCGACGCCCATGCCCCGGTGTTCTGGGCGGCCGGCACGCACCCGATGTCCGCCGCGGATGAACCGATGGCGACAGTCGAGCAGCTTGTGGACCTTGCGCGGCATCCCAAGATGGTCGGCATCGGCGAAACGGGCCTCGACTATCACTACACTGCCGACAGCAAGGCGGTGCAGCAGGAAAGCCTGCGCATTCATATCGAGGCGTGCCGCCAAACCGGCCTGCCGTTGATCATCCATTCACGTGACGCCGACGACGACATGGCCCGCATCCTGACCGAGGAGCATCGCGCAGGACCCTATACCTGCGTCATGCATTGCTTCTCGTCCGGTCCGGCGCTGGCCAAAGCTGCGCTCGACCTCGGGTTCTACCTCTCGATGTCGGGCATCGCCGCCTTCCCGCGCAGTCAGGAGGTCAGGGACATCTTCGCCGGTGCGCCGCTGGACCGGGTGCTGGTGGAGACGGATGCCCCCTATCTTGCCCCGCCGCCGCATCGTGGCAAACGCAACGAGCCTTCCTTCGTGGCCCACGCCGCGCGCAAGGGCGCCGACGTGTTCGGCATCGACTACGCCGATTTTGCCGCCGCGACAGAAGCGAATTTCGAGCGGCTGTTCAGCAAGGCAGCATCCTGGACAGATGATGCCGCCGCAACGCCTTAGGGCACGGGCGAAGCATACCCAGCCTATCGCAGCGGATCGGGCGGCAGCTTGCGTCCCTCGCGTTCTTCCATCTGGGCCAGACAGGCGGCAAGGCTTCGATCCGGATGCGGCTCGAACCGTTCGGACAAGGCATCGAGCGATGCGATCCGGTCGAGGCGGAACATGCGGAAGTCCTCTCGCTTTTCGCACCATCCAACCAAGGTCCAGGTCCGCCCCCAGAACCAAAGGCCCAAAGGGTGCACGCGTCTTTCTGTCGTGATGCCAGCGGCATCGACATACCCCATGCTGACCACGCGGCCTTCGCGGATCTGCCGGTCTAGGTCATCCAGCCGCGTGCGATCGACGGTGGCCATTCCGGTCTGAAGGGCCGCGATCCGGGCGAGCGTATCGTCGACGTCCTCTGGGCGCGGCAAGATCGCCTCGATCTTGGACAGGGCATCGCGCGCGCCCCGCGCCATCTTCGGCCCGCCCCAGGCAACCACCATGCGCGCGCCGAGCGCGAGGGCGCCGACCTCTTCCTGCGTGAACATCAACGGCGGCAGGTCGAAACCTGCGCGCATGATGTATCCGACGCCCGCCGCGCCCTCGATCGGCACACCGGACGCCATCAGATCGGCGATGTCGCGATAGACGGTCCGCTCGGAGACCTCCATCTCCTCGGCCAGCCGCGCCGCCGTCCACAGCTTGCCACCGCGCATCACCTGCACGAGGCGGAACAGACGGTCGGCGCGGCGCATGCCGTCAGACCCGGAACAGGCTGAGCGAATTACCGTCGGGGTCGGTGGCATAGAAGAACCGACCGAAGGGGATGGTGATCACCTCGCCCAGAACCTTGCCGCCTGCCGTCCAGACCCGCTCCATCACTTGGGTCAGATCGTCGGTCACCAGCAGGCTGACCGTCGGGCCGCGACCGTCGCCTGCCGGTTTGCCCTCGTAGATGTGTCCCGAAACACCGGCCCCGCCGGCATAGGGAAAGACGGCGGCCATGTTCGGGCCCATCTGTTCCGCCTTCATGGTCACGCCCAGCACCGCCTCGTAGAAGGCCTGCCCCCGCGCGAGGTCGGTCACGGGAATCTCTGCCCAGACGACGGCATTCGGGGCGGCTGCGGCATCGGGCTCGGGGGCGAAATCATGGCTCTCGGTCATCTCGGCTCTCCTGTGACGGCCCCGGACGTCGGGGCGATGGAGAGGTGATCGCACAGCCCTCCTGACAGCATCCTGTCAGGAGGATGTCAGGCAGCCACGGTTTCTTCCAGCCCACCTTCGCGACGGATGAAGGCCACGATCTCCTCCACTCCGGTGCCCTGGCGCAGGGCGGCCATGACGAAGGGACGCCCGGCGCGCGCGACCTCCAGATCGCTGCGGGCAAGATCGAGGTCGACACCGACATGCGGGGCAAGATCCGTCTTGTTGATCACCAGCAGGTCCGATCGGGTCACACCCGGTCCGCGTTTGCGGGGAATGTCCTGTCCGGCTGCGGTGTCGATCAGGTAGATCGTCAGATCGGCAAGTTCGGGGCTGAAGGTGGCGGCAAGGTTGTCGCCGCCGCTTTCGATCAGGATGACATCAAGATCCGGATGCTGACCGCGCAGATCCGCGATGGCGGCCAGATTGATGCTGGCGTCTTCACGTATCGCGGTGTGGGGGCAACCACCGGTTTCCACGCCGCGAATGCGATCGGCGGGCAAGGCCTGCGCACGCAACAGGAATTCCGCATCCTCCCGCGTGTAGATGTCATTGGTGATCACCGCGATCGACAGGTCGCGCGACAGGGCACGGGCCAGGCATTCCGTCAGCGTCGTCTTGCCTGCCCCGACCGGGCCGCCGATCCCGACGCGAAGGGGTCCATTGGGCGAAGTCATTCGGCGTCCTCCTCGGCAAACACGTCCAGCGCGGCATTCAGGCCATTGATCGCAGAAGGCATGCCACCATACAGGGCCATCTGCCAGATGACGGCCCCGATCTCCTCCCGGCTGAGACCGGATTTCCGGGCACCCGCGATATTCACCTTCAGCTGCGGTATCGTGCCCTGCGCCGTCAGCACGGCGATGGTGGCGATGTAGCGGTCGCGCAGGGGCAGTGTTTCATCGGCGTAATGCCGTCCGTAGGCCCAGTCGACCACGCCTTCGGCGAGGCCGGGGACCAGATGGCCATAACGGGCGCGCAGGGCATCCTCCATTCCCGGATTGACCTGTTCGGACAGGGCCTTGCCGGCCTCGTAGGTGGTCATGTGCGAAAGATCCTCGGTTGCAGGGTTTCATGCGCCATAGCGTCAAGGTCCGGCAGGATGGCCGCGTTGCCTGGGGGATCGACGGGGTGTCTCGCGGCGACCTCGGCAATGACCGTGTGCAGGGCGCGCAGCACGGCCTGCGCCTCGGTCTGGCCCAGCGGCAGGAACCGCGTGGCGGCAGAGACGATCTGCCCCGCGAAGGATTGCAGATATAGGGTCACGACCAGTTCGGCATCCATCCCCCGCGCGCGCACACCAAGTGCCACAGGCAATGGCAAGTCGGCGAGCGGTGCGTCCCCCATGCCGGTCGTCACCTCGCAGAATGCGGCGCCCATGGCGTGCGTTTCCTCCCACCGCTCCGCGCATCCTGCGCGGGCATGGATCAAATCGCGCATCTCGTCCGCATCGGCGCCGCCCATCGTCTGCCGGATGACCCAGGCATCCAGCGCACCGGTTCCATGGCGCAGGACGGTTTCAGCCCATGCCTTGCATCCGGCGGCGTCCCGCACGCGACCACTGGCCATCGCAGCCTCCAGCCCGTGGGAATAGGCGTACCCCGACACCGGAAAGGCCGGTGACAACCATTGCGTCAGTCGCAGAATATCAGTGGTCATGGCCGTGATCGTGCCCCATCGTGCGCCCGTGCCCATACGCCCCGCCTTCGGGGCGGAAAGGCCGCGTATCCGGCGTGACCTTTGCGCCCAGACCTTCCAGCATGCCGCGCAGAACATGATCGTCCCGAATGATCAGATGATCGTCCTCGATCTGACAGGGTGTGTGCCGGTTGCCGATGTGCCATGCCAGCCGGGGCAGATTGCCTTCGACCACCAGAACCGGCTCCGCCGCCGCCTCCAGCGCGATCTCCGTCCCGTCGGACAGGCGCAGCCCGGCAAAATGGCTGAGGTCCGTCAGCTCGGCAAGGTCGAGCATCACGGCCCTGCCCCCGTCGGTGATCAGACGTTTGCGACGAACCAGCCGCGCATCGTAGTCCAGCCGGATGCTGTCGGCAGCGTGGTGGAGGTGATCGAGGAGGATAACGGCTGGCGGCTCAAGTATTTCGGACATCTCGTTTCTCTCGTGATTGGGGTGGCGGCACCGGACATGGGACGGGTCGCAAGATGACGGACCACCCGGCAATGCCCCTTGCGCACCGGATACGGCGGCCGCAGTGTGATCGGCGTCGGCGCGGCGTCCGTTGATCGCAACGCCGCCGTCGCCCCCGCCTCGTGGCGACCCTACGGGCACTGCCACTGGGCGTTCTGCGCGCGCCTTCGACGGTCGCAGGTCGTGGGGCAACTTTTCAAAACATGAAATACCGCTGAGCCATGGGTAGCTCGCTCGCCGGCTCGCAAGTCAGAAGTTCGCCGTTGGCCCGCACCTCGTAGGTTTCCGGATCGACTTCAACGTCGGGCGTCAAGTCATTCAGAACCATGTCTTTCTTGCCGATCCCACGCGTGCCCTTCACGGCCACGAGGGATTTGGCGAGGCCGAGCTGATCCTCGATACCGTCTTCGACCGCGGCGGCGCTTGTAAAGATGACGGCGCCCTTCTCGACCGAGCGGCCATAGCTGCCCCACATGGGGCGGGAATAGACGGGTTGCGGCGTCGGGATGGAGGCGTTGGGGTCGCCCATCTGCGCCATGGCGATTGTGCCGCCGACCAGAACCATCTCGGGCTTCACGCCGAAGAACGCGGGGTTCCACATCACGAGGTCCGCGCGTTTGCCCACCTCGATGCTGCCGATCTCGGTCGAGATGCCGTGCGCGATTGCCGGGTTGATCGTGTATTTCGCGATGTAGCGGCGGACGCGGATGTTGTCGTTGTCGCCCGTCTCCTCAGCCAGGCGGCCGCGCTGACGCTTCATCTTGTCGGCGGTCTGCCACGTGCGGATCAGAACCTCGCCCACGCGGCCCATCGCCTGGCTGTCCGACGCGATGATGCTGAACGCGCCCATGTCGTGCAGGATATCCTCGGCGGCGATCGTCTCCTTACGGATGCGCGACTCGGCGAAGGCGACATCCTCGGGGATGGATTTGTCGAGATGGTGACACACCATCAGCATGTCGAGGTGCTCTTCCAACGTGTTGACCGTATAGGGCCGTGTCGGGTTGGTGGACGACGGGATGACGTGGTCCAACCCGCAGACCTTGATGATGTCGGGCGCATGCCCACCGCCCGCGCCCTCGGTGTGGAAGGCGTGGATGGTGCGGCCCTTCATGGCGGCGACCGTGTTCTCGACGAAGCCGCTTTCGTTCAGCGTGTCGGTGTGGATCATCACCTGCACGTCCATGTCGTCGGCGACGGTCAGACAGGTGTCGATCGCCTCGGGCGTGGTGCCCCAATCCTCGTGCAGTTTCATCGCACAGGCACCGGCGCGGACCATTTCCTCCAACGGGGCCTTGCGCGAGGCGTTGCCCTTGCCCGACAGCGCGAGGTTGACCGGAAAGGCGTCCATCGCCTGCAACATGCGCCCGATGTGCCAAGGCCCCGGCGTGCAGGTCGTGGCCAGCGTACCGTGGGCGGGGCCGGTGCCGCCGCCGAGGAACGTCGTCACGCCAGAGTGCAGGCCGTCCTCCATCTGCTGCGGACAGATGAAGTGGATGTGGCTGTCGAAACCGCCCGCCGTCAGGATGCGCCCTTCACCCGCGATGGCCTCCGTCCCCGGTCCGATAATGATATCGACGCCCGGTTGCGTATCGGGGTTCCCCGCCTTGCCGATGGCCGCGATGCGCCCGTCACGCAGGCCGACGTCCGCCTTGTAGATGCCGGTGTGGTCCACGATCAGGGCGTTGGTGATGACGGTGTCCATCGCGCCCTCGGCGCGGGTGCGCTGCGACTGGCCCATGCCGTCGCGGATGACCTTGCCGCCGCCGAACTTGACCTCTTCGCCATAGGTGGTGTGATCCCGTTCCACCTCGATGAACAGTTCGGTATCGGCAAGGCGGACGCGGTCACCGGTGGTGGGGCCATACATGTCGGCATAGCTGCGGCGGGACAGGGTGGCAGGCATCGTCGGCTCCGGCTCTTGAATTCGAGCCCCAGTCAGACCCTGCACGGGCAGGATTGTCAAAGCCCCGCCGAGCGGATCGCGCCTGTTTGCCTATAACTTCAGCAGGGTATGAACGCGTGGCAATCACCTATGCGCCACACGGTGATGGCGCCCCTATGCGATCTTGCGCTTGGTCAGACGCATGGCGTTCGCGCGCGTTGTCTTGCCGATCGGCGTCAGGGCAAGGCCGTAGGCCTGCAACGGGGTCTTGCCCGCGATCATCGCGGCAGAGGCCGCGGCCCCGGCCCGCGCGAATGCCTTCTGCTTTTCCGAAACCATGCGGGATGTTTCACCTGCGTCCGAGGGCAGCACCCCCGCCATGCCCAGCATCCGAAGGCCGATCACGGTATTCGCCTCGACCATCATCTGTGCGGTGCGCATCTGCAGGTGAAACAGTTCGAGCATTATTCCAGGTCTCCGTTCACGACACCGTTGAACCCGAACACACGCCGATCGCCCGAAAGGGGAACGAGGTGCACGCGGCGTGTCTGCCCCGGTTCGAACCGGACTGCGGTGCCTGCAGCTATGTCCAACCGCTGACCGCGCGCTTTGTTCCGATCAAACGACAAAGCGCCATTCGTTTCGGCGAAATGATAATGGCTGCCGACCTGAACGGGCCTGTCGCCGGTGTTCGACACCTCGAGGGTCGTGACCTCGGCATCGGCGTTCAGCGTGATATCACCTGCCGCGGGCAGGACCTCTCCGGGGATCATATGGTTTCTCCAGGATGCATGATGCGTGACCAGAAACGTTTACCGAACAGGCCGACAAGTGCGCCCAAGGCCAGAAGGAAGGCAGAGCTGTCGATGCCCAGAACCGCGCAGACGACAGCCGCGGCCATCAGGATGACCAGCAGGGCGGCAAGGTCGAATTCGTGATCCGAGATCCCCATCCTGCCAAGCCAGATCGATTCGGCCCAGCTTTTCAACGCGCGCTCGACGCGAGGAACGGCCATGCCGGTCAGGATGCCGATGACGAGGTTCAGAAGGATCATGCCGCCTGCTCCGCCGGGCGGATGGGGTGATGAACCGTCACCAGCTTGGTGCCATCGGGAAACGTCGCCTCGACCTGGACGTCGTGGATCATGTCCGGAATGCCATCCATGCATTGATCGGCGCGCACCACATGCGCGGCCGCCTGCATCAGGTCCGAGACGGAGCGGCCATCGCGGGCGCCTTCGACGACGTAGTCCGTGATCAGCGCGATCGCCTCGGGATGGTTCAGCTTCACGCCGCGTTCGAGCCGGTTGCGGGCCACCATCGCAGCGAGGCTGACCAACAGCTTGTCCTTTTCACGGGGGGTCAGGTTCATGGGCGCGCCCTCTCAGATATCGCTTTGCCAGACGCGGGGGACGGGCCGACCGCGCAGGGTCACGATGGCGCGGATCAGCGCGCGACGCAACGGTGCGGCGTCCGCGGCCATCAACCGCGCGATCAGGCGGCCGTCCATGGCGCTGGCGTGTCCGTCCGCCCCTAGCGTATCGCGCAGCGGCCCGAGCGCGTCGCCGACGCCCTGCCCGACAAGGGTCAGCGTGGCCATGGCCCGCGCACCACCAAGGGCCGCGTCATCGGCCAGGGCATCCGCCGACAGGGCAAGATGTTCCTGATGGACAAGGCGACCGTCACGCCGAATGGTGCGAATATCGTCAAGCCGCGCATCGCGCAGGATCTCGCCATGGGCAGCCCGCCCCAGAACGACCGATTCGACCCCGAGGAACATCGCATCGCCGGCAAGCTCCACCTCGGTCACACGCCGCAGATGCGCGCCTTCGAACAGGATCACCTCCTGCGGCAACCAGTCGAGGCGCGCGCCGGTGCCGACGGACAGCCGGGTGGTGACGATGCCGGGATCGTCCCCTACGGCCCGATAGGCCCGTTCGGCGGTCTGGGTGGCCCCGGTCACGCGGGCCTGCGCACCGACGGACAGGGCATAGTCCAGCCTGTCACCACCGGTGACGCCGCCCGCCGTGTTCAGGAACACCACCTCCGGGTCGGGATCGTCGGTGCGCGGCAGCATCGCCTTGGCGCTGCCACGCTGGCGCAGGTCGGCCAGACCTGCGCGCGTCATGCGAACCGAGGCGCCACCGTGGACACGCTGCATCAGGTCGGACATGGTTCACCCCTTAGCCACCCGTGGTTTTCGCGTGGTATGACACGCCCCCCGCCGGGCCAAAAGAGCATCCGCCCTCTGGCCAAACAGGCACCCCCCGCGCTATGCCGCGCGACATGGATACCCTGACCCTTCGCCGCCCCGACGACTGGCACCTGCATCTGCGCGATGACGACATGCTGCGCCTCGTGGCGCCGCAATCCGCCCATTTCGCCCGCGCCATCGTGATGCCGAACCTCGTGCCGCCTGTCGTAACAGGGGCCGAGGCCGCCGCCTATCGCGACCGCATCCAAGCCGCGGGGTTTGCCCGTCCGCTGATGACGCTGTACCTGACCGAAGCGACCGATCCCGCCGATGTGGTGGCCGCACATGCCGCCGGCGTCATCACGGCGGTCAAGTTGTATCCGGCCGGGGCGACCACCAATTCCGCGTCCGGCGTGCGCGATTTCGACAAGGTCCGGCCGGTTCTGACCGCAATGGAGGAGGCGGGCATTCCGCTGTGCATCCACGGTGAGGTGACCGATCGCGACATCGACATCTTCGACCGCGAAGCGACGTTCATCGACCGCACCCTGACGCCGCTGCGCCGGGCGCATCCGGCGCTGAAGATCACGCTGGAGCATGTCACCACCGCCGAGGCCGTGGATTTCGTGCAAGGCAACGACAACACCGGCGCGACGATCACGGTTCAGCACCTGATGGCGAACCGGAACGACATGCTGGCGGGCGGAATGCGGCCGCACTTCTACTGCCTTCCGATCCTCAAGCGCGACACCCATCAGGCCCGGTTGCGACAGGTTGCGACCAACGGGGACACGCGCTTCTTTCTTGGCACGGACAGCGCCCCGCACCCGACGCATGCGAAGGAAGCGACCTGCTGCGCAGCCGGCTGCTTTACCGCACCGCACGCCCTGTCGTGCCTTGCGCATGTCTTCGAGGAAGAGGGCGCGCTGGACCGGCTGGAAGGGTTCGTCTCGCTCCACGGTCCGGCGCACTATGGTCTGGCCCCGAACGAGGACAGGATCACCCTGACCCGGGGCGCGGCCCTGTCCCTGCCCGACCGGATCGAAGGGCATGGGCAGACCGTGACCCTGTTCGACCCCGGCCATCCGCTGCATTGGCACGTCACCTGATTCATCGAAAGCGCACGACATGATCCCCACGTCCTATCCCCCCGCAGAAGAGATCGCCCGTCTGACGGCCCGCGCGTTGTTGGAGGTGAAGGCCGTGCATTTCAACGCGCGCGAGCCGTTCAAGCTGGCCAGTGGTCTGCCAAGCCCGACCTACATCGATTGCCGCAAGCTGATCTCCTATCCGCGCCTGCGCGCCACGCTGATGGATTTCCTGGCCGTGACGGTCATGCGCAACGCGGGGTTCGAGGCGTTCGACAATATCGCGGGCGGCGAGACGGCGGGCATTCCCTTTGCCGCCTTCGTCGCGGAACGCATGGCCCTGCCCATGTCCTATGTGCGTAAGAAGCCCAAGGGCTATGGCCGCAATGCCCGGATCGAGGGCAACATGACCGAAGGCCAGCGCGTCCTTCTGATCGAGGACATGACGACCGATGGCGGTTCCAAACTGTCGTTCGTCGATGCCATCCGCGACACCGGCGCCACCTGTGCGCATACCGGCGTCATCTTCAGCTATGGCATCTTCCCGGAGATTACCAAGACCCTGGGCGATCACGGCGTGACGCTGCATTCGCTGTGCACGTGGTGGGACGTTCTGGCCGAAGCCAAGGACAGCGCGGCCTTCGATGCGGAGACGCTGACCGGGGTCGAGGCCTTTCTGACCGATCCCCGGGGCTGGCAGGCGGCTCAGGGCGCCTGATCGACGGCCGGGCGGGCCCGGCAAGGGCGCGCCATGACAATGCAGACCGGAGGCCGGATTTTTTCTGCGTCCGGACAATGGTTTGCCGTTTCAGCCGCGCGTTACTCCCGGTATCCACAGGCCGGGAACATTGTCGCCCCCGCCCTGCAGGCGGTAAGATGACGGTATCAAGACATGGGGATTTGCGATGAACGAGATCATGCGATTGGATCAGGGTATCCCCGCGGCCGAAGATGGCACCCTGCCCCACAACGTCGAGGCCGAGCAGCAGTTGCTGGGCGCGCTTCTGACGGACAACGACCTGTATGACCGCGCGGCGAGTGTGATCCGGGCCGAGCATTTCTACGACCCCGTCCACGCCCGCATCTACGAGATCTGCGCCGCGCGCATCCAGAAGAACGCGCTGGCCTCGCCGGTGACGTTGAAGCCGTTCCTCGAAGACGATGAAGGCCTCGCCGCGTTGGGCGGGCCGTCGTACCTTGTGGCGCTGGCGGCATCGGCGGTCGCGGCCTATGCGGTGCGTGACTATGCGCAGATGATCTACGATCTTGCCGTGCGGCGGGAATTGATCAACCTCGGGCGCGATATCGCGGCACAGGCGACGGATGTGACCGTCGACAAGGAGCCCAGCGAACAGATCATCGACGCGGAATCCAAGCTCTATTCCCTTGCCGAACAGGGCAAGTCGTCTGGCGGGTTCCAGTCGTTCCTGTCCGCCATCAAGCAGGCCGTCGACGTGGCCAATGCCGCCTATCAACGCGACGGCGGGCTTGCCGGGATTTCGACCGGCCTCGTGGACATGGACAAGAAGCTGGGCGGCCTTCACCGGTCCGACCTTCTGATCCTCGCCGGACGTCCGTCGATGGGTAAGACCTCGCTGGCGACGAACATCGCGTTCAACGTGGCCAAGGCCTATAAGCGCGGCACGACCTATGACGGCCGCGATGGCGCGGTCGAGGGTGGCGTCGTGGGGTTCTATTCCCTCGAAATGTCGGCGGAGCAGCTTGCCGCCCGTGTCCTGTCCGAGGCATCCGAGGTGCCCAGCGAGCAGATCCGCAAGGGCGACATGACGGAGGCCGAGTTCCGCCGCTTCGTCGAGGCGGCCAAGGCGCTCGAATCCTGCCCTCTCTATATCGACGACACGCCTGCCCTGCCCATCGCGCAGCTGGCAGCACGGGCACGGCGGCAGAAACGGACCCATGGTCTGGACTTGTTGATCATCGACTATCTTCAGCTGGTCACCGCACCCGGCAAGGGCGACAGCCGCGTGAACGAGGTTTCGGCGATCACCCAAGGCTTGAAGGCCATCGCGAAGGAGTTGGACATCCCCGTGATCGCCCTGTCCCAGTTGTCGCGTCAGGTCGAAAGCCGGGAAGACAAGCGCCCGCAGTTGTCGGACCTTCGCGAATCCGGCTCGATCGAGCAGGATGCGGACGTCGTGATGTTCGTGTACCGCGAGGAATACTACAAGGAACGCGAAAAGCCGGGCGATCACCAGCTGGACAAGATGGCCGAATGGCAGGCCGCGATGGAGGCCGTGCATGGCAAGGCCGAGGTCGTCATCGGCAAGCAGCGTCACGGCCCCATCGGCACTGTCGAATTGTCGTTCGAGGGACGGTTCACGCGCTTCGGCAACCTCGTGAAACCCTGGCAGGACCGCGGATAGACCCGTCATGACACGGTCACGCTTGACCTGAGGGCCACGCCGTCCCATGAACCCGCCACGATGCCGACCGGAACCCTCCATATCGATCTCGAAGCCGTGGCTGCCAATTGGCGGGCGCTCGATCGTCTGTCGGGCGTCTCCTGCGAGACGGCCGCCGTCGTCAAGGCGGATGCCTATGGGCTGGGCCTTGGACAGGTGGCACCGCGCCTGATCGCCGAAGGCGTGCGGGCCTTCTTCGTGGCCACGGCTGACGAAGGTCTGGCCCTGCGCCGGACCCTCGGGCCGGAGCCGCGGATCTATGCGTTCTATGGGCACATGGCGGATGACACGCCGACCCTGCATCGCGCCGACGTCGTGCCGATGCTGACCTCCATCGAACAGATCACCCGCCACTTCGAGACGTTGCCGAACCATCCCTTCGGCCTGCAACTCGACACGGGCATGAACCGCCTCGGCCTCAAGCAGCCGGAGTGGGAGGCCGTAGCCGAACTGGTCCTTGCCGCCGATCCCGTCCTGCTGATGTCGCATCTTGCCAGCTCGGACATTCCCGACAGCGATCAGAACGCAAGACAGCTGGCGGCGTTCCACTACATGACGGACGGACTGGATATCCCGCGCAGCTTGGCCGCGACGGGTGGGACGCTTCTGGGGCCGGAATATCATTTCGACATGGTGCGGCCCGGTATCGGCCTTTACGGCGGCCTGCCGTTTGCCAAGGCCGAACCGGTCGTGTCGCTGGACCTGCCGGTAGTGGCCTGCTTCGACGTCGAACCCGGCGAGACCGTCGGCTACGCCGCCAGCTGGACCGCGAAGGCCCCGACACGGGTTGCGACCGTTGCAGGGGGCTATGCCGATGGCCTGCCCCGGTCGTTGCAGCCGGACATGTTCCTGATGGCCGGGCCCGTTGCCTGCGCGGCGATCGGACGCATTTCCATGGATCTGATCACTGTCGACATCTCTCATCTCGACCGTGACCCGACGCATATGTCGGTCCTCGGACCGCATCACAATGTCGACGAACTGGCACAGGCCTGCGGGACGATCGGCTATGAAATGCTGACATCTCTGGGCCATCGGTATCAGCGGCGCTACCGCGGCTCCGCGATCTGATTCCGGCCGGATAGTCCGGTCGCATCCCCCATCCCTTTGCCGCTTCACAAAGTGTTTCCAGAAAATTTGGAACTTTTCGGCAAAGTTATGCGTCGTATAGGCGGAAAGCTGCTAAACGTTGGTCGAGCAGCCAAGAAACCCAAAACGTTTTGCCATAATGGGGGTTGGCGATGACCAATACTGCACGGCACATGAATGTCGTCACAAGTCTGGTGCAACAACTGAGCACCTTTGTTCTGGTCCTCGCAGCGGTCGGGGCGACAGTCGCCACCGGTGCCGCTGTTTTCGGATATCTGCCGTGGATAGAATTGCCTGTCTCGCTGGGTGGTGAATCCGTCGTGAACGCGGGCATGTTCGCCCAGATCGGCGGAACGCTTCTGTTGATCGTGCTGGCCGGATTTCTGCCGTCCAACGCACGGGTCCGCCGGTTGGAAGTCACGAACCGCGATTTCCACCTTTCGATGGCGGACGTGGCGCAAGCCTATCAATACGTCCATCAGGCCGATCGCGACGGTGCCTTTCAGCTCAGCCGCGAATTCGATGCCATGCGGGACAGGATAGAATGGATGCGGCAGCATCCCGATCTTGCTTCGCTGGAACACGACGTGTTGCAGATCGCTGCGCAGATGTCCGTCGAGAGCCGGGAGCTGGCGCAGATCTATACCGACGAGAAGGTGGAGCGCGCACGATCCTTCCTGCGCCAGCGCCAGCAGGAGGTCGAGGACTACCGTCAGAAGATCTCCATGGCACAGGCGACCGTCAGCGAGATCAAACGCTGGATGCAGGCCGTTTCCGTCGAGGAAAGCATGGCTGAAAAGCAGTTGGAGCGGTTGCAGAAGGATTTGGCCGAAGTCACCGATGCCCTGAAGCTGACCGGTCACGACCGCCCGGCCAACGTCGTGGGCCTCGGCCGCACGACCCGCCGCGATGGCGGCGAAGCGATGGCCGCACCCGCCGAGTAAACCGGAACGCATGACGGGTATCGGGCCTTTCCCGGTCCGATGCCCCTTGCCATTGCCCCTCGCAAAGATCAAAACGAGAACATGGCAAAACCGGTTACTCAATTCGCCTGCACCGAATGCGGCGCCGTCCACAAGAAATGGTCGGGACGCTGCGATGGTTGCGGGGCATGGAACTCCATTCAGGAAGAGATCCCCCTGTCGCAGGGGCCATCCAAGAAGTCACTTGGCACCGCCAAGGGACGTCGCATGGCCCTGACCGATTTGCAGACCGAGGAGGCGCCGCCCCCCCGCACCCTGTCGCGCATGGGCGAATTGGACCGCGTGCTGGGCGGCGGCCTCGTGCCGGCCTCGGCCACCCTTGTCGGCGGCGATCCGGGCATCGGCAAATCGACGCTGCTGCTTCAGGCCGCCGCGGCCTTTGCCCGTGGCGGGGAATCGGTGGTCTATGTCTCGGGCGAGGAAGCAACAGCACAGGTTCGCATGCGGGCGCAGCGTCTGGGGCTGGGGGATGCGACCGTCAAACTGGCCTCGGAGACCAATCTGCGCGACGTGTTGACGACGCTGGAGGCGGAAAAACCCACCCTCGCGATCATCGACTCGATCCAGACGATGTGGGTCGACACGGTCGACGCCGCCCCCGGATCCGTCAGTCAGGTGCGGGCGTCGGCGCAGGAATTGACCAGTTTCGCAAAACGCCATGGCACGGCTGTCATCCTTGTCGGCCATGTCACCAAGGAAGGACAGATCGCGGGCCCCCGCGTCGTCGAACACATGGTCGATACGGTCCTTTATTTCGAAGGAGAGCGCGGGCACCAGTTCCGCATCCTGCGCGCCGTCAAGAACCGCTTCGGTCCGGCGGATGAGATCGGTGTGTTCGAGATGACCGGCGCAGGGCTGGCGGAGGTGGCGAACCCATCGGCCCTGTTCCTCGGTGATCGCGATGCCCCCGCCCCGGGGTCGGTGGTGTTCGCCGGGGTCGAGGGCACGCGCCCGGTTCTGGTCGAGATCCAGGCACTCGTCGCGCCCAGTCAGTTGTCCCAACCCCGCCGCGCGGTCGTCGGGTGGGACGGCAGCCGGCTTTCCATGATCCTCGCCGTTCTCGAGGCGCGGACCGGGATTTCGTTTCAGGGGCTGGATGTCTATCTCAACGTCGCCGGTGGTATCCGCATCAACGAACCGGCGGCGGATCTGGCCGTTGCCTGTGCTCTTCTGTCGGCGCGTGAAGATGCGGCAATTCCCCCCGAAACCGTGGTTTTCGGTGAACTCTCGCTGTCCGGGGCGCTTCGACCCGTGGCACAGGCGGAAAATCGGTTGAAAGAAGCGGCGAAACTTGGTTTTACCGCCGCCATGGCGCCCAAGGGGTGCAAGACGGGGGATGCAGGGGAAATGGCCCTGCGCTTGCTGCCCGACCTGACCACCCTGGTGGGCGAGGTTTTCGGCGCAGCTTGACCTCCGGGGTCCTCGACCCGAACGGAGCGGCAGGGCCATCCGGTCCGACACAAGGGGAAGACATGGAAGGTTTCACCATTGTCGACGGCGGGGCCGCCATCGTCATCGTCGTCTCGGCAATCCTGGCTTTCTCGCGCGGTCTCGTCCGCGAGGCCATGGCGATTGCCGGCTGGGTTCTCGCCGCAGTTCTCGCCTTTACCTTCGCCGGGGCAGCCGAGCCGCTGGTCCGGGAAATTCCGTATATTGGTGAAGTACTTGGCGACAGTTGCGAATTGGCGGTCATCGCCGCATTCGCGCTGGTCTTCGCGCTCTCGCTGGTTCTGACCAGTTTCTTCACCCCGCTGCTCAGCCAGGCCGTGCGGCATTCGGCGCTTGGCGCGGTGGATCAGGGTCTGGGCTTCCTGTTCGGCGTCTTGCGCGGTGTTCTTCTGATTGCCGTGGCCTTCGTGGTCTACGACCGGGTCATCGTGAACGAGGGCATCCCGGAGGTCGAGAACAGCCGCGCGGCCGCCATCTTCGGTCGGGCCAAAGGCGGTATCGAGGAACAGATCCCCGAGGATGCGCCCGGCTGGATCCTGTCGCGCTACGAAGCCCTTGTCGGTGAATGCGGCGCGCCCACGACCACCGTCGACTCGACTTTGCCTGCCGCGACAGCGAACTGATCGCATCCGGGCCGACGTGTCGGCAGGGACATGATCGCGTTCCCCGTTTCATGACAGACGGGTGACACGCGACTCGCCACGCTCTATGGGGGGGCGACCCCCTCAGTCCTCTCAAGGAATCGTATCCGATGTCCGATGGCCACTGGCACAGCACTCCGTTCGATGACGACAAGCTGAAGGAGGAATGCGGCATCTTCGGCGTCGTTGGCGTCGCTGAAGCGGCCAATTTTACCGCCCTAGGCCTGCATGCCCTGCAACATCGCGGGCAGGAAGCAGGCGGCATTGTCGTCCACCACCCGGAACAGGGTTTCAACTCCGTCCGGCGCTTCGGTTACGTGCGCGACAACTTCACCGATCAGGACACGATGGACATGTTGCCCGGCTCGCTTGCCATCGGGCACGTGCGCTATTCGACCAGCGGATCCAAGGGCGCGACCGCCATTCGGGATGTTCAGCCGTTTTTCGGAGAATTCGCGATGGGCGGTGCCGCCATCGCGCACAATGGCAACATCACGAATGCCGAGGCATTGCGGCGTGAGCTGATCGAACGCGGTTCGATCTTTCAGTCGTCCAGCGATTCCGAATGCATCATTCACCTGATGGCGCGCAGCCTTCAGCGCAACATTCCCGAGCGGATGAAGGATGCCCTGCGCCGCGTCGAAGGGGCGTTCAGCGTCGTCGCCATGACGCGCACGAAGCTGATCGGCGTGCGCGATCCCCTCGGCGTGCGCCCCCTCGTGCTGGGGCGGGTGGCCGACGGATGGGCATTGGCCTCGGAAACCTGCGCGCTGGACATCATCGGTGCAGAGTTCGTGCGGGAGATCGAACCGGGCGAGATGGTCGTGATCTCCGAAGCCGAGGGCGTCGTCAGCCATCGTCCCTTCGAGGCGAAGCGCCCGCGTTTCTGCATCTTCGAACACGTCTACTTCAGCCGCCCCGACAGCATCCTTGGCGGACGGTCCGTCTATTCCACCCGCGAAGCGATCGGTCGGGAACTGGCCAAGGAAGCGCCGGTCGACGCGGATCTGGTCTGTCCGGTCCCCGACAGCGGCACGCCGGCGGCGATCGGGTATGGCCTCGAATCCGGCATTCCCTACGCCATGGGAATCATCCGCAACCAATACATGGGCCGCACCTTCATCGAACCGACCGAGTCGATCCGAAACATGGGCGTGCGCCTCAAGCTGAACGTCAACCGCGCGCTGGTGCGCGGCAAGCGGATCATCCTTGTCGATGACAGCGTCGTGCGCGGAACGACGTCCCGCAAGATCAAGGAGATGATCCTCGATGCGGGCGCCAAGGAGGTGCACTTCCGCATCGCATCCCCGCCCACCGCGTGGCCCTGCTTCTATGGCGTGGATACGCCGCAGCGTGAAAAGCTGCTGGCGGCCACGATGTCGGAGGAGGAGATGCGCGCGCACCTTGGTGTCGATTCGCTGCGCTTCATCTCGCTTGATGGCCTCTACCGCGCGGTGGGCGAGGCGCAGGGGCGCGATCCCTCCGCCCCGCAGTATTGCGACGCCTGCTTCTCGGGGGAATATCCGGTCGAGCCGATGGATCAGCTGCAGCGTGGTTTCCGCCTGAAGGCCGCGGAATGATCCGGTGGCCACACGCCACCGGTCCGTAATTCAGTAAAATATTTTTGTTGCTCCGTGGCTTATGTCTGGGGCATCACGTGCCCCATGTTGATCCGCCTGCGCCGCCATCACATCCTGTGCTCCCTCGGCTTCGAGGGCGAGGGATATAGCGATGCCTTTGTCGCCAACATGGGCAACATCGTGAATCAGCATCTGCGCGCGGATGGTGGCGAGGCGACGATGATCCTGATCACCGACAGCGCGGACGCGATCTGTGCGCCCTGCCCCCGGCGGCGCGATGCAGGCTGCGAAAAGGGGCAGTTCATCGAAGATCTGGACAGCAGGCACGGTGCGCAGCTTGGCGTTTCACCGGATGACAGGCTGACGTGGGGCGAATGTCTGGACAGGGTTGCGGCGCATGTCGTGCCCGATGATCTGGATACGCTTTGCGAGGGGTGCAAATGGCTGCCCTTCGGGATGTGCAAATCCGCCGTCGCCCGCCTTGATGAAACGAAAAGGGGCCGCCCGAAGGCGACCCCCTGAAGTCGGGTGAACGTCTGTCCGGCTCAGGACTTGCGGGCCTGCAAGATCGACAGGCCGCCCGAAACGAGGATCGCCGCGATGACGGCCTTGACCATGTCACCGATCAGGAACGGCACCATGAAGACGTCAGCCAAAGCAGCGAAGGACAGGTCGGCGCCATAGACCGACAGACCCATCGCACCGGCAACGCCCATCGGCCATGCGAGGCCGGGAACATAAAGCGCCAGCGACGCGGCCATACCGACCAGCGACAGCTTCACCGGACCGGTGATCCCGCGATCGGTCGCCAGACCGGCGAGGAAGGCAAGGCCGACGAAACCGAAAAGGAAACCGGCGGTCGGGCCGACAAGCGCGGCACCATTGCCGAAGTTCGCGAAGACCGGCGCGCCGAGGGCACCTTCGGCGAGGTAGGTGATCAGGGTGATCGTGGCGAGGCGTGCGCCAAGCGCAAAGCCGACACCCAGAATGGCGAGTGTCTGCAGCGTCATCGGCACCGGAAAGAAGGGAACGCTGACCTGAGCGGCGATGGCGATCACCACCGTGCTCGCCAGAACAAGCGCGGCCTGCTTGGCAAGGGACAGTTGGGCCAGGGCCTGCCCGGGGGCCGTAAGGGTCGGGGTCATCTGCATCTCCTCAAGGATCTTTGCATGTCTGTCCCTGCCTTTTCCGCGCGGGCGCGGGGGCTGTCAACTTGATCCCGCTAACAGGACGTGCGACCGCAGCGCGAAACGGAGGCTCTGATGGACACCTATCCCCCCCTTGCCCTGATCACCGGCGCGTCGCGCGGGTTGGGCGCCGCCCTTGCCGAAACCCTGGCCGCACGCGGCACCCATGTCGTTGCCGTCGCGCGCACGCAAGGCGCGCTCGAAGAACTCGACGACCGCATTCAGGCCGCCGGAGGACAGGCGACCCTCGCCCCGATGGACATCACCGATGCGGGTGCGATGCAGCATCTGTGCCGGGGCCTGCATGACAGGTGGGGCGCCCTGCCCCTGTGGCTGCATGCGGCGGTCCACACGCCGCCGCTCTCGCCCGCGCATATGGTGAACGAAAAGGACATGGCGAAGACGGTGAACACCAATGTCACGGCCCTGTCCCGGCTGATTCCCTACGTCGCGCCGTTGCTTCAGGCGTCCGGCGGCGGGACGGCAGTGTTCTTCGATGACGACCGTGCTCTGAAATTCGCGGGCGCCTACATGGCGACCAAGGCCGCCCAACGTGCCATGGTCGAGGCATGGCAGCAGGAATCGACGACCGATCGTGCACCGCGCATCCATCTTCTGACGCCAAGGCCGATGGCCACCGCCGTCCGGGCGCGGTTCCATCCCGGCGAAGATCGCAGCCTTCTGGCGACCCCCATGTCGGAGGCCGCCCGCCTGCTGGACCTGATCTGACGGATCAGCCCGCCTTTCGGTCCGCTGCGAGGGCCGAAAGGACCTCGGCCTGTTCGGCCATCCGGGCCAGCCGTTCGATCGCGTCCTGAGGGAGGACTTCCTTCACGACTTCCTTGACGACTTCGACTTCCTTGATGACCTCGACGGGTTCGGGCTCGGGTCGGGACTGCATCTCGTCGAGCAGCTTGGACTGCTGTGCAAGGCGGCGGTCCATCGTGCGCAGTTCCTCCTCGGCCGAGATCGACTTGTCGGCCAGCATGAGGCCGGCCAGCAGCAGCATGCGTTCCTGCGTCAGCCGCGCACCGGCCGAGAGCAGCGTCTGCGCTTCGCGGTTAAGCAGTTCCGATGCCGCGGTCAGATAGCCTTCCTCGCCATCCTGACAGGCGACGGTAAAGGCGCGGCCGCCGATTTCGATGGTGATATCAGGCATGTGCACGCTCCAACATGGGTTCCAGTTCGGCCAGCAACGCCTGCATCTCGGCAAGATCCAGATCGCGCGCGGCGCGCAGCGTTTCCAATTCGGCCTTCAGGCTTGCATCCATGGCCCCCTCGGCGCCGGACCGCACGTCATCCAGCGCCTTGGACAATTTCGTGACCGCATCGCGCAGGCGGTCCACCTCGGCCTGATCGGTCGCGGTGGGCCCCGCGGGTTCGGGCACCTGCGACAGCGCCTGCTCGGCGGCCTCGGCGCGCGACGTGGCCGAGGCAAGGCGTGCCTCCGCGTCCTTGGCGGCATCCGCCCCCGCGGCCTCGGCCTCCTCGGCGCGGGCCATGGCGTGATCGACGCTGGCGCGCGTCGCGTCGAGATCCGCCTCGAGCGTCTTGATGTGTTCCTGCGCCACGGCCAGTTCGGCGCGCACCTCGTCCAGTTCCGAACTCAGGTCCGGTATTGCCTGTGCGGCCGTCATCTCGCGCGTGGCGGCCGCCAATGCGGCCTCCAACCGTGCGAGTGTTGCGTCCAACTCCGCCTGCTCTGCCATCCTCGATCCCTCTGTCCGGGTGTTTGCGCTATTCGACCGCAAGCGGCGGCGCTTGTCAAAGGCCCCACGCCCCTGCCCCTTGTCGCCGTGCTTGCACATGGGGGCCAGCCTGCTAACACATCGCGAACCCGTTTTACCCCTGCCGGAGGCCTGCCCCGTGAGCGATGACGCCAAAACACCCGATCTTGACGCCCTGCGCGCCGCGCATCCCGGTCACTGGCGCCGTGCCGCCGCGATCCGGACCCTGACGCTGGATGCCGTGGCCGCTGCCAATTCCGGTCACTCGGGCATGCCGATGGGCATGGCCGACGTTGCCACCGTGCTGTTCGAAAAGCACCTGAAGTTCGACGCCACCCGTCCGGAATGGCCGGACCGCGACCGGTTCGTCCTGTCCGCAGGCCACGGCTCCATGCTGCTCTACTCGCTGCTGCACCTGACCGGCTATCCGGAGATGACGATCGAACAGATCAGGAATTTCCGGCAGCTGGGCGCCATCACCGCAGGCCACCCGGAATACGGCCACGCGCCGGGGATCGAGGTCACGACCGGGCCCCTTGGCCAAGGCATCGCGACGGCCGTCGGGCTTGCCATCGCGGAAGAGATCCAGCGCGCGCGCTATGGCCGCAAGATCGTCGATCACAAGACATGGGTCATCGCAGGTGACGGATGCCTGATGGAGGGTGTCAGCCACGAGGCGATTGCCCTTGCCGGTCGTCAGCAGCTGTCGAACCTGATCGTGCTTTGGGACAACAACGGCATCACGATCGACGGCAAGGTATCGCTATCGGACACCACCGATCAGGTCGGCCGCTTCAAGGCAGCCGGCTGGCAGGTTCTGGAAGTCGACGGCCATGACCCGGAGGCGATCGACGCCGCACTGACGCAGGCCAAGAAGGGCCAGAAGCCCACGATGGTGGCCTGCAAGACGCATATCGCCATCGGCTCCTCCGCGCAGGATACGTCCAAGGGACATGGCGCGTTGACCAATGCCGACCTGATTGCGGCGACCAAGCGGGCCTACGGCTGGGATCACCCGGCATTCGAGATCCCCGCCGACCTCAAGGCGGAGTGGGAAGCCATCGGCACCCGTGGCAGCACCGCACGCGCCGAATGGGAAGTCCGCTTCGACGCGCTTGGCGGTGGCAAGAAGCGCGAGTTCGAGCGGGCCCTGGCCGGTGAGGCACCGCGCCGCCTCTCGGCGACGATCAAGGCGCTGAAGCGTCAGGTCGCCGAAGGCGCGCCCAAGGTCGCGACGCGCAAGTCGTCGGAAATGGTGCTGGAGGTCGTCAACCCGATCATGACCGAAACCATCGGCGGATCGGCGGACCTGACCGGCTCGAACAACACGCTGACCGAGGGCATGGGAACGTTTTCGCCCGAGGATCGCTCGGGGCGCTATGTCTACTACGGCATTCGCGAACACGGTATGGCCGCCGCGATGAACGGCATGGCTTTGCATGGCGGTGCAAGGTCTTACGGCGGGACGTTCATGTGCTTTACGGACTATGCCCGCCCCGCGATGCGCCTGTCGGCCCTGATGGGTGTGCCCGTCACCTACGTGATGACGCATGACAGCATCGGCCTTGGCGAAGACGGTCCGACGCACCAGCCGATCGAACACCTGGCGATCAGCCGGGCGACCCCGAACACCAACGTCTTCCGTCCCGCCGACACCGTCGAGACGGCCGAGGCGTGGGAACTTGCCCTGACATCCGAGCGGACGCCGTCCGTTCTGTCGCTGACGCGTCAGGGCCTGCCGACGGTGCGGACCGAGTTCACGAACAAGAACCTGACCGCACAGGGCGCCTACATCCTCGCAGAGGCCGAGGGGAAGCGCATGGTCATCCTGATGGCCACCGGATCCGAGGTGGAAATCGCGCTGAAGGCACGCGACATCCTGCAACAGGACGGTATCGGCACACGTGTCGTTTCCATGCCCTGCTGGGAGCTGTTCGAGCAGCAGGACGAGAAGTACCGCAAGAAGGTCCTGCCCGCCGGTCCGGTGCGCGTTGCCGTCGAAGCGGCCACTCAGTTCGGCTGGGACAAGTGGCTGTACGGAGAGCGGGGCCGCCGCGAAAAGGGCGCGTTCGTCGGCATGGACGGTTTCGGCGCCTCGGCGCCGGCAGACGTCCTGTTCGAACATTACGGCATCACGGCCGAAGCCGTGGCAAAGGCAGCGCGCGACCTGATCTGATCCTGTCGGACATCTTCAATTCATGGCGCGC
Source organism: Jannaschia sp. 2305UL9-9 (assembly GCF_041403465.1). NCBI lineage: Bacteria > Pseudomonadati > Pseudomonadota > Alphaproteobacteria > Rhodobacterales > Roseobacteraceae > Jannaschia > Jannaschia sp. 2305UL9-9. The sequence goes on along the minus strand of NZ_JBGEHM010000001.1, from coordinate 469,914 downwards.
CGGGAAACCGGCGCGCCTTTTTCGTTTCAGGTCACGATATGGCCGGATTTGGTTGCAACGCTTGCATCATGACCCTGCCAGACCCATTCCGCCCAAGCGACCGGGTCGCCATCCTTGTCGATGGCGAAAACCTGGGGCCGGCGCATCATCCGGCCATCCGTCAACAAGGCCGCGCCGCGGGGCATCTCGCCGTGTTCCATGTCTATGGCAATGCCCATCAATTGACAGGGTGGGAGGGGCGGCCCGGTGTTCGGGTCGTCCACAGCGGCACCGGCAAATGCGCAACCGACCTGCTGCTCTGCGTGGAGGCCATGGAACTGGTTCTGCGGGATGGGATCAGATCTGTCGTTCTGGCATCGTCGGACGGTGACTTCGTCCATCTGGTCCGCGCATTGTGCCGTCTGGGCGTGACGGTGCTTGGCCTTGGCGAAGCCAAGACGCCCGCAGCATACCGGACCGCCTGTTCGACCTTCGAGCAACTGGCGCCCACTACCGAGGCGACGGGCGGCAAACTCGATGACCAGATACTTGAAACCCTGAAAGGCCAATCGACCCGGACGGGCATGACCGTTCAGGCGTTCGCCCAGCGGATGAAACAGCGACACGATGTTTCCAAGACCGATCTGCCGGAAGGCGACTGGCACGCATATTTCAGCAACCGATTGAATGCATACACCGTCGATCCGCGTGGCCCGGACGCGCGCGTGCGGCTGCTGTCGAAAACGCCTTCGCCCACACCTGCCTAGTGCGCAGACTTGTCCTTCGAGGGGACCAGGCCAACCAACGGGATCAGGATGAAGCCGAGGATCAGCCCGACAATCCCATCCAGCACCGCCGTCACCAGCCATTCCACGAAACCAGCCGCCGCAGGAACCATCGCGGCGGCACCGACGGCGATGTCATGGATCAGGTCGTAGGGCGCGTGCCAGACGATTTCGCCCACCGCATGCACGACGATGTTGCCGCCCACCCAGATCATGGCCGCCGTGCCGACGATGGTCAGCGCCTTCATGAAACCCGGCATGCCCTTGACGATGGCCCGCCCCGCGGCTCGGGTTGCCCCCAGACGCCCGTTCGTCGCCATTGCAAGACCGACGTCATCCGCCTTCACGATCAAAGCGACGGCCCCGTAGACAGCTGCGGTGATCAGCAGACCGGCAAACCCCAGAACCATCGCCTCGAACCACCATTCGCTGCCGGCGTCGATGTTGGCGAGGATGATCGTCATGATTTCGGCCGACAGGATGAAGTCGGTCTTGATCGCGCCCTTGACGCGCTGCTCCTCGAGGTGAGTGGCATCGAGGGGGGTCGTTTCCGGGTCGATCACGCTCAGATCGTCATGGGGGACCAGCCAATGATAGACTTTCTCCGCCCCCTCGAAACACAGGTACAACCCGCCCAGCAACAGGAAATAGGGGATCAGCCAAGGCGCGAAGGTCGACAGGAGCATCGCGATCGGCAGAAGGATGACGATCTTGTTGAACATGCTGGCGCGCGCGATCTTCCACACGATCGGCAGTTCGCGGGCCGCCTGGAAGCCATGCACGTATTTCGGCGTCACGGCGGCATCGTCGATCACGGCGCCGGCCGCCTTGCTGCCCGCCTTGAGCGCCTGGCTGGCGATATCATCGATGGAGGCGCTGGCGACCTTGGCAATGGCCGCCACGTCGTCGAGAAGTGCCAGAAGTCCGCTCATGCCAATGCCCCGTCTGCCGAATCCGTATTGCTGCCTGCACAAAGACAGCGGTCAGCATCGCTCGTCAACGCAGGTCCCGGACGGAACGTTCCCCTCCGTTAGCGTTAACCGTTACCGCCACCATCGCGGTTTAACGCTAACAGTATGCGATCGCACACCTTTTTGACATTGTGAGGTCGCCTTTCGCGTCTATACCGCCCCCAAGGCCAACGCGCAGCGAGGAGAGAGCGATGACGGTGACGATCGGGATCAACGGGTTCGGCCGCATCGGCCGCTGCACCCTTGCACATATCGTGAGCGCGGCGCTCAACGATGTCGCCGTCGTGCGCATGAATGCGACCGGCCCGATCGAGACCAATGCGCATCTTCTGCGCTACGACAGCATCCATGGCCGCTACGGCGGCGAGGTCCGCGTCAAGGACAACACCATCGATCTGGGCGCGGGGCCCATCGACGTGATGTCGACCTACAACCCGGAGGAACTGGACTGGGACGGCGTGGATGTCGTTCTGGAATGCACCGGCAAATTCAACGACCGCGACGCCGCCGCCATCCACCTGTCGCGTGGGGCCAAGCGCGTGCTTGTGTCGGCCCCGGCCAAACGGGCCGACAAGACCGTCGTCTATGGCGTCAATCACCGCGAATTGACGCCTGATCATCACGTGGCATCCAACGCGTCCTGCACGACGAACTGCCTCGCCCCGGTGGCCAAGGTCCTCAACGACGCCATCGGCATCGAAAGCGGCATCATGACGACGGTGCACAGCTACACCGGCGATCAGCCGACGCTGGACCGGCGGCACGATGACCTCTACCGCGCCCGCGCCGCCGCGATGGCGATGATCCCGACCTCGACCGGTGCTGCCAAGGCCATCGGCGAGGTCGTGCCCGAACTGGACGGCAAGCTCGACGGATCCGCCCTGCGCGTGCCGACGCCGAACGTGTCCGCCGTCGACCTGACGTTCCAGGCAGCGCGCGACGTGACCGTGGCCGACGTGAACGAGATCATGGCAGAGGCCGCCGCCGGACACATGGGGGCCGTCCTTGCCTATGACCCCGCCCCGAAGGTCAGCATCGATTTCAACCACACGACGCACAGCAGCATTTTCGCCCCCGATCAGACCAAGGTCGTCGGCCGGACCGTGCGCGTGCTGGCATGGTACGACAACGAATGGGGTTTCTCGTGCCGCATGGCGGACGTTGCGGGCCATATGGGACGCCTGATCTGAGATCCGCACCATTCGCGAGAATGTCCGGGGCCTGACCATGCGGTCGGGCCCTTCTGCCTTTCGGGCGGCGCGCCGGTCGGGTCGGGGCTTGCATTGGCCGGGGCGCCTGCGATGGTCGCCCCATGAACCACAAGACCGCCCTGACGCTTGCCCTGATCATCGTCGCCTTCGTGACCGCCGACCTTCTGTTCAATGAACGCGAGGGCCTGCTGTTTCTGGCGCGCAAACTGTTCGACCTGATCGAAACCCTCGCCATCTGGCGCTAGCGGAGGTGAATGTTGCAGTGTGGGGTTCTGCCGTGCTAGCGCGACCTCGGAACTGTTAGCGGTAACGCCTCGTTGCCGCCAAGACACCGCAGTCATTTGCCGGAGGATTTCATGGTCAAGGTAGCAATCAACGGCTTCGGTCGCATCGGGCGCAACGTGTTGCGCGGCATTATCGAGTCGGGTCGCACCGATATCGAGGTGATCGCGATCAACGATCTGGGGCCCGTCGAGACCAACGCGCATCTTCTGCAATACGACAGTGTGCATGGCCGTTTCCCTGCAACCGTCACCACGGGCGACGACTGGATCGACGTGGGCCGCGGGCAGATGCGCGTCACGGCCATCCGCAATCCCGCCGACCTGCCGTGGTCGGATGTCGACGTCGTGATGGAATGCACCGGCATCTTCACGTCCAAGGAAAAGTGTCAGGCCCATCTCGACAACGGGTCGAGCCGCGTCCTGATCTCTGCCCCCGGCACGGATGCGGACAAGACGATCGTCTACGGCGTCAACCATGACACCCTGACGGCCGATGATCTGATCGTGTCGAATGCGTCCTGCACGACTAACTGCCTGACGCCGGTGGCCCATACGCTGCACGCCGCCGTCGGGATCGAGCGTGGCTTCATGACCACGATCCACAGCTATACCGGCGACCAGCCGACGCTGGATACGATGCACAAGGACCTGTATCGCGCCCGCGCCGCCGCGTTGTCGATGATCCCGACCTCGACCGGTGCCGCCAAGGCTGTCGGACTGGTCATGCCGGAACTGAACGGCAAGCTGGACGGCGTCGCGATCCGCGTGCCAACGCCGAACGTGTCGGTCGTGGACCTGACCTTTACCGCGTCCAAGGAAACCAGCGTCGAGGAGGTGAACGCCGCCGTCCGCGCCGCCGCCGACAGCGGACCGCTGAAGGGGATCCTCGGCTATACGGACAAGTCGCTGGTTTCCGTCGACTTCAACCATGATCCGCATTCGTCGATCTTCCACATGGATCAGACCAAGGTCATGGACGGTGGCAAGCTTGTCCGCATCCTGTCGTGGTATGACAACGAGTGGGGCTTCTCCAACCGGATGGCCGACACCGCCGTTGCCATGGGCAAACTGATCTGACGTACGGGGCGGATCGCTCCGCCCCTCCCGGGTCACATCGAAAGCCCCCGCCGCAAGCTGCGACGGGGGCTTTTTTCATGCAACGAGGGCGTTTTCCAGCAGGTCCAGGCCAGCCTGCGTCGCCTCGATCCCGCCGATGGACAGACGGCCGCCCCCAAGGTTCAGCGACACCGTGCCGTCGGTGACTTCGGAGTTGGCGGCAAGCCAATCGGACACCGACTGACCTTCGGCCAGCAGGCCGAGGTCCGCCAGATCGATGGTATCGCGATCCGTCCCCTCGACATCGAAGCCGAGGATGAAATCGGTCGACCCGTCCAGATCGTCCGCTGCGAACACGAAGGTATCGCCACCTGCGCCGCCATCCATGGTGTCGGATCCCTGTCCGCCGCGCAGGGTATCGGCGCCCTTGTTGCCATAGATGCGGTCGTCCCCGTTGTCGCCGGACAGGATGTCGTGACCCGCGCCGCCCCACAGCTTGTCCGCGCCGTCGCCGCCCCGCACGTCGTCAGCCCCGGCGCCGGACCAGATGTGGTCGTCACCGGCCCCGCCGGACATGACGTCACGACCCGTTCCACCGTTCATCTGATCGACGCCGGCCCCACCATCGAGGGTATCATCCCCCTGATAGCCCAGCAGGACGTCGTCCCCGTCGCTGCCGGTAAGGTCATCGCCACCGGCCCCGCCAAGCAGAAGGTCGTCGCCCTCCTCGCCGTCGATCGTGCCGTTGCCCTCGCTGGCGTGCAGACGGTCGTTCAGACCCAGCCACGGCTGAATGTCGAAGACATCGTCGTTGGTTTCGAACAACCAGCCGACCTTGCTGCGCTCGGCGTCGGCCTCGGATTTCAGGCCAAGATCGACCACCTCGGCCCCTGTTCCCGCCAGATCGACTTCGATGACGACATCGTCGAAATCCCAGTCGCCATTGTCCTTGATATCCTCGAAGCCCAGAACAACGCGGTTCGCGCTGAGCGTTTCGCCCAAGGCGTGATCCTTGCCGTCCGCGTTCATGCCGATGCCCTGCGCGGGATCATGGGTCGCGTGATAGGTCGTGTTGCCATAGCGGCCGTGCAGGAGGGTTTCCTGCCCGACGCTGTTGGCATGATACAACTTCAGGTTGCTGTCCGTCTGCACATTGCCGATCTGTCCCTCGGCGTTGCGCAGGTAGAACCTGTCGCCTTCGAACAGGCTCTTGTCCGCGTTCTGCGTGTATCCGTCCGGCAGGATGAAAAAGCCGAGCTGCGCACCGGCAGGCACGTCGATGTCTACGCTGGACCGGCCGACCACGAGGTCACCGCCGTCGTCCACCATCGAGGCATTCGCGAAAACGATGCGCACATTGCCGATCGTGCCGTCCTCGGCGATTTCGTACATGCCCAGCGTGTTGCGATAGTCTGCCGTCTCGCTCAGAAACGTCACCTTTGCCTTCGCCGCCTCGCCATCGGGCGAGGACCATCCGGCTTCGCTCTGGTCGGTGCCATCATAGATGCCGGAGTCGTTGATCGTCGCGCCACTGTCGCCGAGGTTGATGTTAAACATCACGTCATCGAAGTCACGGTCGCCCCCGTCGTAGATATCCTCGAAGCCGACGGTCACGCTGCCGTCGTATTTCAACTCGCCGCGCAGGTGATCCTGGTAGTCGACGTTGACGTCGATGCCTGCTTCGAGGTCGTGGTGCATGTGCCAGCTGGCGTTCCAGTTCGACCGGACCAACGTCTCGACCCCGGTGTCGGCATCGACCGCGAACAGGCGCAGACCCGTGTCGTGATAGATGTTGGCTTCCATGCCGCTCCAGCTGCGAAAGACATAGCTGTCGGCCTCGAAGACCGATTTGTCGCTGTTCTGGCCATACCCGTTCGGCAGGATGAAGAACCCGAGGTCGTCGCCCCATGCGGCATCGACCACGACGGTGCTTTCACCTGCGATGAGATCCCCGCCACTGCCTTGTGCTGACGCGTTGGCGAACACGATCTGGACATCCTCGATCGTGCCGTCCTCGGCGATCTTGTACATGCCGAACGTGTTCTGATAACCCGCGCCCTCGCCCATGAAGGTGACGGTCGACGGAACGGCAATGCCGCTGTCGCCCAGATCCGCCTCACCGTCGACATCCGGCAGGTCCGCACTTTCACGCACGGCTGGCGCAACCTGCGGCAGGCCCTCTGGCAGGGACGACATGAACGGCGCATCCGTCAGCAGCGTATTGCTTTCGATGTAGGCACCGCTGCCGGCAAGGTTCACGTTCAGCAGGACACCATCCGCGGCCCCACCGCCGTAGCTGTCGGAAAAGCCAATTGTGACGCTGCCGTCGTATTCCAGGACGCCGCTTGCGTGCGACAGACCATCGGCGTTCATTTCCAGCCCGGCGGCGCGGTCGTGGTTGAGATGCCACGTGGCATCGTTCCAGCGCGACTGCACGAGCGTCGACTCGCCGGTCGTGTCGTCAATTGCATATAGGCGCAGGGACGAATCCTCGAAGGCGTTCGCGGTGCTGCCGCCCCAGTCGCGCAGTTCGTAGCGATCGGCCTCGAAGACGGCTTCGGGGTTCAGACTGAAGGCATCCGGCATGACGAAGAAGCCCAGCCGGTCCCCTGCCTCAACGTCGAGCGCGACCGCGCTTTCGCCATCGACGAGGGTTCCGCCCGCATCGACGGAGGACGCATTCGAGAACAGCAGCTGAACGTCGCCGATCGTGCCGTCCTCCGCGATCTTGTACATGCCGACGGCATTCTTGAACCCGGCGTTTTCGCCGATGAATGTGACCCTCGGGCCGGTGAGTGTCGCTATGGTCATGGGGGACTCCGCGTTACCAGTGATTGCCGCCTTGGCTTAGCGGCCCCCCCGCCCAAGGGGACGCCCCGCGGGCGGATACTGGCCGGCGCGTCCGGGCAGGGTTGCTCTCGAAAGGATAGGAGGGCCTGAACAGAAGGGTGGCGAAACGGTTCCACCCGCGCCGATCCACGGGTAGGAAGGCGCAAACACGTGCCAATCCGGAGACGAACATGGCCTTCAAGACGCTCGACGATATCGACCTGAACGGGAAGGTCGTCCTGACCCGCGTGGACATCAACGTGCCCGTCGAGGACGGGCGTGTCACCGACACCACCCGGATCGACCGCATCGTTCCGACGGTGAAGGACATCATCGCCAAGGGTGGCAAGCCTGTCCTGCTGGCCCATTTCGGCCGCCCCAAGGGACAGGTCGTGCCCGACATGTCCCTGCGGCAGGTCGTTCCCGCCTTGTCCGCGGCCCTTGGAACAGAGGTGACATTCGCCGATGGCGATTACGGAAACACCGTCTCTTCCATGGCGGCGGGCGATGTCGTTCTGTTCGAGAACGTCCGCTTCAATCCGGGCGAGGAAAAAGACGATGACGGTTTCGCGTCACGTCTCGCCTCGATCGGCGATGTGTATTGCAACGACGCATTCTCGGCGGCGCATCGTGCCCATGCCACGACGCACGCACTTGCCCGCAAGCTGCCCGCCTGCGCCGGACGTCTGATGGAGGCGGAACTTACCGCACTCGAGGCCGCCCTCGGCACTCCAAAGCCCCCCGTCGCCGCCGTGGTCGGTGGGGCCAAGGTGTCGTCCAAGCTGGACCTGCTCGGCAATCTGGTCACCAAGGTGCAGCATCTGATCATCGGTGGGGGCATGGCGAACACGTTCCTCGCCGCGCAGGGTTTCGACGTAAAGAAGAGCCTTTGCGAACATGACCTTCTGGATACGGCCCGCGAGATCATCGCCAAGGCCGAGGCCGCAGGCTGCACCATCCTTTTGCCCCGCGATGTCGTCTGCGCGGCAGAGTTCCGGGCCGATCCCCCGGTCACGACGGTCAAGGTCGAAGACGTGCCGGACGGTCAGATGATCCTAGACGCCGGACCGGATTCGGTCGCCCATATCCGAACCGTCCTTGACGGCTGCGCCACGCTGATCTGGAACGGTCCGCTGGGTGCGTTCGAGATGACGCCATTCGATGCGGCGACCAACGCGGCGGCCAGCCACGCCGCCGACCTGACCCGCGCGGGCAAGCTGATCTCCGTCGCGGGTGGGGGCGATACGGTCGCCGCCCTGAACCAGGCAGGGGCAGCCGAGCATTTCACCTATATCTCCACCGCCGGGGGCGCGTTCCTCGAATGGATGGAAGGCAAGGAACTGCCTGGCGTCGCGGCCCTTTCCGCCTGAACCACGCCGGATGACAAGGCCCCGCCCCCCGGCAACCGGGGGCGGGGTTCGTGATCTTCCTGGGGGATCCGGTCATCCATGCCGGAGGGCACCGCCCTGCCCGGCCCCGCACAGGGACGCGAAACGACAAAGATAGCGGGCCCTTGCGCGACCGTTAGCGCAACCAGTCCCTTGCGGCAGTATGGGACGCAAACTACTCAATTGCTCACAAACATTTCCACCGGAGAGCATGAATGACCCAGACCGACAAAGCCGCCAAGATCCGCGCCGGACAGGGGTTCATCGCCGCACTTGACCAATCCGGTGGATCCACGCCAAAGGCCCTGCGCCTGTATGGCATCACCGAAGACCGCTATTCCGGCGAGCAGGAGATGTTCGACCTGATCCATGGCATGCGCGCCCGCATCGTGCGCGCGCCAGAGTTCACGGGCGACAAGGTCGTGGGCGCCATCCTGTTCGAACAGACGATGGACCGCGATTTCGAGGGCGCCCCGTCGGCCACGTATCTTTGGGAAACGAAGGGTGTCGTCCCCTTCCTCAAGATCGACAAGGGGTTGGAGGAACCGTCCAAGGGCGTCCAACTGATGAAGCCGATGCCCGATCTGGATGCGACGCTGGAACGCGCGCGGGAAAAGGGCGTGTTCGGCACCAAGGAGCGTTCGGTCATCGGTGCCGCAGATGCCAATGGGGTCGAGGCCATCGTCGCGCAGCAGTTCGATGTCGGCAATCAGGTGCTGTCCCACGGCATGATCCCGATCCTCGAACCCGAGGTGACGATCAGCATCGCCGACAAGGCCGCCGCCGAGGGCCTTCTGCGCGATGCCATCCTGCGCCATCTGGACGGCCTGCCCGAGGGGCAGGAAATCATGCTGAAGCTGACGCTGCCCGAAGAAGACGGCTTCTATGCGCCGCTGGTCGATCATCCCAAGGTCATGCGCGTCGTGGCCCTGTCGGGTGGCTATTCGCGCGATGAGGCGAACGCCCGCCTGTCCCGCAACCGCGGTGTCATCGCCAGCTTCAGCCGCGCCCTGACCGAAGGTCTGTCTGACGATCAGGACGATGCGACGTTCAACAGCGAACTCGGCCGCACGATCGAGAGCATTCGCGCCGCATCCGTCGCCGGCTGATCCGACGATCAGGCGTGTCGGCAAGGCAACGCGCCACACAAGACCATGATTTCAACGCCGAGGGGATTCCCTCGGCGTTCTGCGCATGACATAGTCGACGCAAGAATGGCCCGTCAGAGGCCGCATGAGCAGGACTATGTCGATGAAGCGCAAGACACCGGGCTATGGCCTGATCCTTCCCGTCGCGTTGTTCGGGTTCGGGGGCTACTTCGCCTTTGCCGCTGTCCAGGGCGAATATGGCGTCTTTCGGCGGGTGGAGCTGGAGGCGGAACGCGCCGTGCTCGATGCCGAACTCTCGATGCTGAGCTCCGAGGTCACGCGCATGCAGGACCGCACGCGCCGCCTGTCGGACAACTACCTCGACCTCGATCTGCTGGATGAACGGGCGCGGATCGTTCTGGGCGTTGCCCGTGTCGATGAGATCGTCATCGAATAGACGGACGGCATCCACCTGCCCCGTCTGCTTTTATCCGCGACCATCTGCCCGGATCGGCCGGACCGGACCTTGTGCCTTTGCGTTTTGCATGCCACTGGTTTACCAGATCGTTTAACGTTGAACGTTTTTTTGGACCGGAGGAAGCTCACCCATGGCCACACGCAAGGCGCCCGAAAAGGCCCAGCCCAACGTCTCCAAGGAAGACCTGCTTCAATACTACAGTGACATGCTGCTCATCCGGCGCTTCGAAGAGAAGGCCGGCCAGTTGTACGGGATGGGTCTGATCGGGGGGTTCTGCCACCTCTACATCGGACAGGAGGCTGTCGTCGTGGGGCTGGAGGCTGCGGCCAAGGAAGGCGACAAGCGCGTCACCTCCTACCGCGATCACGGTCACATGCTGGCCTGTGGAATGGATCCGAACGGCGTCATGGCCGAGTTGACCGGCCGCGAAGGGGGATACTCCAAGGGCAAGGGCGGCTCGATGCACATGTTCTCCAAGGAGAAGCATTTCTACGGCGGCCACGGCATCGTCGGCGCACAGGTACCGATCGGCGCCGGGCTTGCCTTCGCCGACAAGTACAAGGGCAATGACAACGTCACCTTCACCTACTTCGGCGACGGTGCCGCCAACCAGGGTCAGGTCTACGAAACCTACAACATGGCCAAGCTATGGGACCTGCCTTGTGTTTTCGTGATCGAGAACAACCAGTATGCCATGGGCACCTCGACCCAGCGGTCGACGCATTCGCCGTCCTACTGGGAGCGTGGCGTGGCCTACGGCATCAAGGGTGAGGAAGTGGACGGCATGGACGTGCTTGCCGTCAAGGCCGCCGGCGAGAAGGCCGTTGCCGCCTGCCGCGCGGGCGAAGGCCCCTATATCCTTGAGATCAAGACATATCGGTATCGTGGTCACTCCATGTCGGATCCGGCCAAGTACCGGACGCGCGACGAGGTTCAGAAAATGCGCGAGGAGCGGGATGCCATCGAGATGGTCCGCCAGATGCTGCTGACCGGGGATCACGCGACCGAAGAAGACCTCAAGGCGATCGACAAGAAGATCAAGGACGTGGTCAACGCCTCGGCCGAGTTCGCCAAGGAAAGCCCGGAGCCCGCGCTCGAAGAGTTGTGGACCGACATCTATGCAGACGAAATTCCGCAGGAGGCCGTGTAAATGGCGACCGAAATCCTGATGCCCGCCCTCTCCCCCACGATGGAGGAAGGCACGCTCGCGAAATGGCTGGTCAAGGAAGGCGACACCGTTGCATCCGGTGACATCCTTGCCGAAATCGAAACCGACAAGGCCACGATGGAATTCGAGGCCGTGGACGAAGGCACGATCGGCAAGATCATCGTCGCCGAAGGCACCGAAGGGGTGAAGGTGAACTCCCCCATCGCGGTCCTTCTGGAAGATGGCGAAAGCGCGGACGACATCGCCACCACGTCAGAGGCCCCGTCGCAGGACGCCAAGGAGGAAGCGGCAACGCCCGCCCCCGCCGCCGCCCGCGTAGCCGATGAGGAACCCGCGCCGCAGTCTAACGCCTCGCCCGATTGGCCCGAAGGCACCGAAATGGTGACGCAGACCGTCCGCGAGGCGATCCGCGACGCCATGTCCGAGGAAATGCGCCGCGACGAGGATGTCTTCCTGATGGGCGAGGAAGTCGCCGAGTATCAGGGCGCCTACAAGATCAGCCAGGGAATGCTGGACGAGTTCGGCGACAAGCGCGTCATCGACACGCCGATCACCGAGCACGGCTTTACCGGCATCGCCGTCGGCGCGGCCTTTGGTGGTCTCAAGCCGATCGTCGAGTTCATGACCTTCAACTTCGCCATGCAGGCGATCGATCAGATCATCAACTCGGCGGCCAAGACGCTGTACATGTCCGGTGGCCAGATGGGCGCGCCCATGGTGTTCCGTGGTCCCAACGGGGCAGCCGCCCGCGTCGGCGCGCAGCACAGTCAGGATTATGCCGCCTGGTATGCATCAATTCCCGGCCTGAAGGTGGTGATGCCATACTCGGCAGCGGACGCCAAAGGCCTGATGAAGACGGCCATCCGTGACCCCAACCCGGTCATCTTCCTCGAGAACGAGATCCTCTACGGCAAGTCCTTCGAAGTGCCGAAGCTGGATGATTTCACCGTGCCATTCGGCAAGGCGAAGATCTGGCGGGAAGGCGGCGATGTCACCATCGTCAGCTGGGGCATCGGCATGACCTACGCGCTGGAAGCTGCCGAAAAGCTGGCCGCCGACGGCATCGAAGCCGAGGTCATCGACCTGCGGACCCTGCGTCCCGTCGACTATGACACGGTGCTGGCATCGGTGATGAAGACGAACCGCTGCATCCTCGTCGAGGAAGGTTTCCCCGTCGCATCCTTCAGCGATCACATGGCGTCGACCATCATGCAGCGTGCGTTCGATTATCTCGACGCTCCCGTCGTGACCTGCACCGGCAAGGACGTTCCGATGCCCTATGCCGCCAACCTCGAAAAGCTGGCACTGGTGACCACGGACGAGGTCGTCGAAGCCGTCAAAAAAGTCACCTACCGTTAAGGGGTCCGAGATATGGCAACCGAAATCCTGATGCCCGCCCTCTCCCCCACGATGGAGGAAGGGACACTTGCGAAATGGCTGGTCAAGGAGGGGGATACCGTATCCTCTGGTGACCTCCTGGCAGAGATCGAAACCGACAAGGCCACGATGGAGTTTGAGGCCGTCGACGAGGGCACGATTGGCAAGATCCTCGTGGAAGAAGGCACCGAAGGGGTGAAGGTCAACTCGCCCATCGCCGTGCTGCTGGAGGAGGGCGAAGACGCCTCCGCCATCGATAGCGCATCGTCGACTTCGTCCAGCAACGCCGCGCCGGCCGAAGCACCGGAAGAGGTCGCGCCCGCCAAAGGCTATGGCCGTGACGGCGAAGCCGCGGCCGGGGACAAGGCACCGTCTGCACCCCCAGCTGCCGACAAGGGCGAGCGTATCTTCGCGACGCCCGTGGCCCGCCGCATTGCCGCGGACAAGGGTCTCGACCTCAGCCAGATCACCGGTAGCGGACCTCGCGGCCGGATCGTGAAGGCTGACGTGGAAGCTGCGCAACCCGGTGCGACCAAACCGGCAGCCGAGGCCACCAAGGCCCCGAAAGCGACTGCCGTCGAAGGACAGAAGCCGTCGATGCCTGCCGGTATGGGCGCCGAGGCCGTGGCCAAGATGTACGAGGGTCGGGAGTACGAAGAGGTCAAGCTGGACGGGATGCGCAAGACGATCGCGGCTCGCCTGACGGAAGCAAAACAGACCATTCCGCACTTCTATCTGCGTCGCGATATCCAGCTGGATGCCCTGCTCAAGTTCCGCAGCCAGCTGAACAAGCAGCTGGAAGGGCGCGGGGTCAAACTGTCGGTGAACGACTTCATCATCAAGGCCGGCGCATTGGCCTTGCAGGCGGTGCCGGATGCGAATGCCGTCTGGGCCGGTGATCGGGTTCTGAAACTCAAGCCGTCCGACGTTGCCGTGGCCGTGGCCATCGAAGGCGGCCTGTTCACACCCGTCCTGAAGGATGCGCACCTGAAATCCTTGTCGGCCCTGTCGGCGGAGATGAAGGACCTCGCTGGCCGGGCACGCGACCGAAAGCTCGCCCCCCACGAATATCAGGGTGGAAGCTTCGCCATTTCCAACCTCGGCATGTTCGGGATCGACAACTTCGATGCTGTCATCAACCCGCCGCATGGCTCGATCCTTGCGGTCGGCGCCGGTGTGAAGAAGCCGGTGATCGGTTCTGACGGCGAGATCACGGCAGCTACCGTGATGTCGGTCACCCTCAGCGTGGATCACCGTGTGATCGACGGGGCCTTGGGTGCGGATTTCCTCAAGGCGCTTGCCGAGAATCTGGAAAACCCGATGGTGATGCTGGCCTGATAGGGCCACAAAAAAGGGCCACGCCTTTCGCGTGGCCCTTCTCTCAAGGTGCATGTCAGTCTTCTGATCCGCGTATGCCTATCAGCTGATCCATCGTGACAGAGGGCTGCGCGCAACCCGCCTCCCCGACGATCCTTGCCGGAACACCGGCAACTGTCTTCATCGGCGGAACATCCGACAAGACGACTGACCCGGCGGCAATGCGGCTGCAATGGCCGATTTGGATATTGCCCAACACTTTGGCCCCTGCCCCGATCAGAACACCCTCGCCGATCTTCGGGTGACGGTCATCGTCCTCCTTGCCCGTTCCGCCAAGGGTGACCGAATGGAGCATCGACACGTTGTCTCCGACCACCGCGGTTTCACCAATCACGATGGAATGCGCGTGATCGATCATGATGCCCCGGCCGATTTTCGCGCCCGGATGGATATCGACGCCGAAGGCTTCGCTAACCCGCATCTGCACGAAATAGGCCAGGTCCTTGCGCCCCGTTCGCCACAGCCAATTTCCGATCCGATATGCCTGTATGGCCTGAAACCCCTTGAAAAACATCAAGGGTTGCAGGAACCGGTGGCACGCTGGATCGCGTTCGTAAACCGCGACGATGTCAGCCCGCGCCGCTTGCACCAGACTGCTGTCAGCCTCGTAGGCCGCGTCAGACACCTCACGCAGAAGCTGGGCACTCATTTCGGTCGAGGCCAGCTTCTGTGCAAACCGATACGCCAATGCCTTCACGAGCGAGTCGTGATGCAAGACCGAGGCATGGATCAAACCGCCCAGCAGCGGCTCTTCCTCGATTGCGACCATCGCCTCCTGCCGCGTCTGCTCCCAGACGAAGTCGACGGATCTCACGCTGCTTTTCGGAAGGGTCATGGCTTTCGTCCTCGTCGTGTCCTCCGTCACTTAGTGCGGATGGGCCTACCGCGCAAATCAGGATCCGTGATCATGTCAAAAAGTGACTGTGGACTCATGTCCGGCTCCATATGTATCAGACAGTTGCGCAACGGTCGCCGTCCCCCCTGCCTCGCCAAACCCAAGTGAAGCAAACTCTGCGGCTGATATCGAAAGACTGGCGGTTGGCGTTTCCGTCTCGAACGCGACGGTTCCATCCAGGCGGAGCAACCGAAGGCGATACGCCTCAGTCGCCTCGGCGAGCGCGACATCCGCCGCGCCCCACGCCTCTCCTACGGCACGGGATCGGCGGATCCAGTCAAAGCGATATTCGCCTGCGTGTTGCCTGACCCGAAAATGTGCAGGGGCATAGGGGCGCAATCCTTCGGCCCCTGCCACCGCCGTTCGGTAGACATAGCTTTCGTGATCGAGCGGCAGCCGGGCAGGACCGATACGATAGTGTCGTTCCAATCCGACCGCATCCGTCGTCAAATCGATCTGATCGATAGCACCGTCCAATAGAACGACTATACTGCCAATCGGCCACGACACCGGCATAACACTATCAGTCCCCCGTTGCCCGCGTAGCCGCATGGACAACCCCCAAACACCGTTGTCGATCAGGCGGACGTCCCGGAACTGCAAGATCTCCCACCCCGAGATGCTGCCATTGCCGATTGCCAGTGCATTGGCTCCGGAGAGCAAGGCCAGGTCGGACACACCACTCAGCGAACCGCCTTGCATTTCCACGATCAATTCAGGCCCCCGATCCCAGATCGCAGGCGTTGCAGCCTCTAGAACGGTTTGGGTCCGACCGATGACCGACGGGCCATCGATGATCGTATTCAGACGATAGCCTGCATCTTCCACCGATGCATAGGCCGCGACCGAGCCGGGCCATGGGCGGGCCGAAATCGCGAGATAAGGCGCATGGGGCACCTCGTTCCCGGTCAGCAGGGGCAGGTCCAAAAACACGGCCTGCACCGGCAGAGCCGCGAGCGGTCGGACCGCGCCGGCCCCATCTTCTACGGCGTCGCTCGGCTCGAAAACCGACTTCTCCACCCGCACCGCTTCCAGACGGCGGTGCCCGACGTCTTCAACGCGATCTACGCGCCATCGGTCCGAACCGACGTCCAGACTGATATGATCGCCCAGCTGGACGGACCGGTTTGACGGCGGCAACGAGACGCGCAGCGTGTCTCGTGCAACGAGGGATTCAGACAGGAACCGTTCGGCCAGCGCATGCCCCTCACCGGCTGTCAGCGACAGGGGCAGTTCGCTCTCGGCCACGGGCAAGACACCTTCACCGGGCCGGACGGCATCGCCCACCCGTGTTTCGAATCCGCCGGCAGCATCGATATGACTGACACGAACACGACCGGATACTTCGGCATCGGGCGATCGCTGATAGGATACGACAGCGTCCTTTTCGCGCACCATGTCTTCGCTGGCGACACGCCATTCCTTGGCGTTCGCGCGCATGAAAAAGCACAGCTTTCCCTCTCGCTCAACGGCGTCAATGCCATAGGCCAACATCAAAGGTTGCAGATCCGCGCGCCCGGTCTGCACATCCTGGGCGACATATCCACGCACGACGCCATACACCTCGCTTACGTCGAAATCCGTCAGCCCATGCCTCATGCAGATTTCGGCGATGACGGTGGCGAGGGGTTGCCCGGCAGAACGCCCGTTGATCCAATGCCCGCGCTGATAATTTACGCCATCGCTCCAGAACGACAGAAGATCGGGAAACGCGGGCCAAGGGCGTGTGTCCCACGCCCAGGCAAAACTATGGGCCATGTCGATCATCGGCCCGCCGTAGGATTCCGACCGGGGATTGTTCGCGATATCCGTCCAGTGGTCGTTCATGGCCCGCAAGTACTGCATCTGCAATGCATCGTCCCGCCGGCCATTCGAAAAATGCGGCAGGCTGGATTCAGACGACTTCGGATCAAGGAACTTGTTTGGCTGGTTCGTGCCCTTGTCCACCGCCGCACAGCCATACTCGGTAAAGCGGATCGGTTTCGACCGGGGTTCCCAGGCCGTTGGGACTGCACTTCGACCGTCAGGGCCGCGTTCGTGATGCGCGTTCTCCCACCACGCCTTCAGGTCCTTGTAGCGATAGACCCACGGCTCTCCGTAGGCGCCATCCTCGATGGCCACACGCCTCTGCGACGCGCGCGCCTCCGGCGTTGGATAATACCAATCGAACCCTTCCCCGCCCTCGATATTGTCCTTCAGATACTCAAGATTCTGGATGCTCCGATATTTCGCGTCCAGATGATCATCCCCGTCGCGCCAATCAGAAAGCGGCATGTAGTTGTCGATGCCGACAAAATCGATCTCCTCGGCGGACCAGAGCGGATCGAGATGGAAATGGACGGCCCCCGTATCGGCGGGGTGATATCCGTAATACTCGGACCAATCGGCCGCATAGCCAAGTTTGGCCGCAGGAAGAAGTCGACGAACCTCACGGGCAAGTTCGACCAGCGCGGCCACTGCCGGAAAGGTATCACCAGCGCCCCGGATCCGGGTCAGGGATCGCATCTCAGACCCGATGCAAAACGCCTCGACCCCGCCCGCCGCAGCGCAGAGCGCGGCATAATGCAGGATAAAGCGGCGATAGCTGAATTCCTCGGGACCGGAATACACCACCGCGCCATCCTCGACGGAAAAATCATCCGCCGTAGCAGCCCCGAAAAACGCGGCCACTTCGCCGTCTGCCGATCCGGTGCGATCCGTCGTTCCCGGCTGTCCCGGCGCTTGCTCCGTCGTGATCCTACCCCGCCAAGGCAGAACGGCCTGCTCTTCGGCTCCCCACGGATCAGGCAGACCGTTCTGCGCAAGTTGCGTCATCAGGATGAAGGGATAGAAGGTCACATCGATCCCCCGCGTTGTCAGGTCGCGGATGGCCTCGACAACGGATATATCCGACGGTGTGCCGCCATAGACCGGTCGGTCCTCCAATACCGGCACCGCACCCGCAGTTGCCCGGTCCAACCCGCTCACCCTCCAGGTATGAGGAACACCTTCTGCTTCCGCCTGTTCGGCCAAGGGGCGCAGTTGGCAGTGACCACATCGCAGATCATTGCCGAACCACGACACCACCAAGGACGCGGCACCGACGTTTGGCATCTCCTCGGCCAGATCGCGGATGGAGACGTTGAAGTCGGACGTGTCCTGAATGGTGCTCACGTTGGCGGAATCCCTTGCCCCGCCACCCTGTTCGTAATGCACCGACGTCGTCGACAAGGCGTATTCCCCCGTGCCGGGCACCAGCGCGACCCCCTGCACGACATCGGACATGCCACCGACCTGCCCATCCGCAACCGCCGCACGCACAACTTCGAAGGACAGCTGCGGGACACGGTTGCCGAACGGGGCAAGGTCCAGATCCTCGATCACGACATAGGCCGTGCCGCGAAATGCGGGCGCTGCTTCGTGCCCCTCGACCGCTTCGATCAGCGCATCGGGCAGCTGATCTTCGCGGCCATGATAGACACGCAGGTTCAGGCTGTTTCGCGCAATCTCGGATCCATCGGCCCAGATCCGTCCGACCCGCGTGATCTCTCCCTCGCAAAGGGCCAAGGCCAAGGAGACGCTATAGCTGAAGCTGGTCGTCTGTGCCGAAGGCGCAGCCCCCTTGCCGCCCCCCCCCCCGGATACGGTGCGCATTTCCCTGAACCGCGTGGCCCAGATCACCTGCCCGCCCAGACGCACACGGCCGACCACCCGCGGGATCGCGGCCCCCTCCGACGCGCCTGTCAGACGGAACCTGTCGATCCGCCCGTGTTCGACGGCTTGCGCCCCGGTTCCCAGAATGCGCTGATCGATCATCCGCCCGACGGTCGCACCGGCGGCGCGGCCTATGACGGCTGCGCTCAGACCCAGGACCGATCCACCAAGGCTCCCGCCGATAGCGGCGCCTGCTGCTCCAAGAACCAAAGTAGCCATGGATTAAACCTCCGGGTCGTCTGTGGCGGGAAAATCGAAGCGCGCCGCGATACGACGCACCCAAGGGGCCGACAGGCCGCTTTCGACGACCCCATGACCCGAATAGGCATGGATGAACGCCGGGGTATCCCCGGCGCGGCTCAGGATTCCGAGGTGCTTTGCAACCGCCCCATCCCGCATTCGAAACAGTAGGCATTCACCCGGAATGAACGCGCGCCCCGGCGGAACACGCACCATATGCCGCGCAGCCGCAGACCAGAGGACCTCCTGCTTCTGCGGCTCCGACCAATCGGCCGTATAGGCCGGCACTGCCTCCGGCTCCGCCCCGTAGACCGCCGTCCAGACGCCCCGGATCAGCCCCAGGCAATCGGTCCCTGCACCGCGCACGGCCCCCTGATGCACATACGGTGTCCCGATCCATGACCGCGCGGTCCGCACGATCACGCTCATAGCTTGCCACCATCATTGACCGACGTGGATGTCGGATAGGCCATCAGCCAGTCTTCGCCGGGAATGTTCGGAAATCCTCGAAAGTTGAGCAGGTTGTCGAATTTGAAACGACAGGTTCCATGCGTTTTGTCACAACCGGCCTGCAGGCGGATGCGGTTGCCGGGTTCGATCCCATCCCGCAAGGCTGACCAAAGCTCGACGCGCCGCATGCCGTCTTTCACACGATCGGTCTTGACGCGTCCGCTTGCCCCTTCCGAGGCACCATCGAGAACGGTCACAAGGCCACGCTCGAACCACTTCGGCGCATAAAGGTCCAGCACAGGCAGGTGCAGGACGCGGTTGTCCTCGACAGCATCCACAAGCACGTCGACGGTAAAGATCTCATCCGACAGGTCGCGCCGGCACCGCCCATCCCCCAGAACGGCGTCGCAACGCGCCTGATAGACGCGCCCCTGCACCATGTTCAACGCTTCGGACAGGCTGCGCAGCTCGACCGAAAAGGCACCTTCCCCCCAGCTCGCCTCGCCGAGCGTGCCGCGAAACAGAACCTCGAACGCATCCGGCGCGGCCCAGTTCACGAGATAGGTCGTAACAGACGCATCATCCCATTTCCCGGCGCGCAGATCGGCCTCGGTAATGGCATCATGGCTCAGGGCACCCACGGCTTCGCTATTGTCAACCGACAGACCGGTTGCCCGCTGCAAGGCACCCGCCGCCATGCCCGAGGACGCAACACAGGGCACGCCATCGACCGTCAAAGGCCGGTCGTGATCAGTAAAGCCATAGAGACGGCCGTCGACGCGGCGCAAAACCCAAGCCCGGCAAACCGTCGTGATCCCGGGGCCCATGTGGTCTGCAAGCGCGCTCATATCCGGATCTCCACGACGGGAACATCCGGCACTTCGCCCGCCTGAAAGGTCGCGACCGATGTCTGGATGAGATCCGCGTCGAACCGCACCGGGACGTCGAACTCGAACCCCGCGGTGACATCGACGCCCAGGTCGGGGGCGGTTTCGAATGTCACCACCCCGCTGACGACATCGACCGTGTAGTGGATCGTGTCCTTCAGTTCATCGTTCTGAATACCAACACGAACAGACCCAAGCACCGGTTTCGCGATCGGCCTGCGATAGCTTTCGGTCCCGGACACGTAGGTCTTGCTCAGCTGAAAGCGCTCCGTGACGCCGTCGCCGATCCCGATGACCTGATCGTCGAACCGGGGCTGTCGCGACGGCGCACAGGATTTGTGATCGGACCAGTCCTTCCAACGAAACCCGTGCAATCGTCCGCGCCGCGCCTCGAAGAAAGCGATCAGATCGGCGATATCGTCCAGCGACCGCATTCCCACACCGGCATCATAACGGCGACGCGAATGGGCCCAGGGCGTGTTCCGCTCCTCGAAGCCGTTTGCCAGCGCGACCACTTCGGTCAGGCGTTCCGGCCCGCCGACACTGCCCAGCGACAGGCGCGGCGGGAACTGTATTTCGTGAAAGGACATGGGCCGCTCTCCTCAACGGTTACGGGCACCGCGCGCCAGGGCGCGGGACATTTCGGCGGCAATCTGGCTGCGCGACTGACGGAACCCGGCGGCATCCGGGGTCGAGATGTTCATCGTGACGTTTACGCTGCCACCGCCGCCCTGCATCTCGACACCAAGCCGCCCATTCGGGCCGCGGGTCAGCGGCATGATCGCCTCGGGCCCGGCTTCGCCCATCAGGCCGGTGCCCCCGCGCATGGGAAACGTGGTCGGGGACGATACGATGCCACCGCGTGCAAATGGCATCACGCGCCCCTGGGCAAAGGTGCCGCCATCGGCAAACGGCAGGATCGTGTTAACCCCATTCGCAAGCGCGCCGCCCAAGGCGGATTGTACGGGTTTCATCGCCGTGTTGTAGGCGGCGTTGACCATCGATTTCGCCAGACCGCTCAACGCGTCCGACAGCTTCATGCCGTCGAACACCACACCGTCGAACGCGCGCTTCAGGCTGCTGCCAAAGGACGTCGACAGCTTCTTCACCTCCTTCTGGGTGAACAGCATCTGACCTTCCAATGTCCCCAGCTCGGCGGTGAAACGCGACACGACGTTGTGCCCCCCGCCCAGCCGCGCCTCCAGCGCGGCGACGGATTCCTCGAACCCGTCAAGATCGTTGTCACTCATCCTTCATCTCCCATGCTGTCGGGGAAGCGGGCCGCCAAGGCCTCCAACCCCGCGCGATCCATCGGCAATTTTCCGTCACCATGGCCCAGCAGGAACGCCAACTCCGCCGGGGTCAGGGCCCAGAAATCACGCGGGGCAAGGCCAAGCCCCCGCATCCCCACGGCCATCAGGGCGGGCCAGTCGAACGTCGCATCGCTCATGCGCCGGGCAACGCGAACGCCCTCCCGAGCAACAGGGCCGCAACGCGGGTACATTCCAGCGGCCCGCCCTCGATATCCGCATCCACGAGGGTCGCGGACGTCCCCTCCCACCCCCCGCCTCGCAAGCCGGCCAACAGAAGCGCGATCACGTCACGGGCCGAAAACTGCGCCGTCTCGAACCTCTCGACCAACGCCACAAGGCTGTCGGCCCGCATCCCGGCCTCCAGTTCCGCCAACGCCCCAAGGGTCAGTTTCAGAACCCGGCGCTCCCCGTTCAGGGTCAGCGCCACCTCACCCGCAAACGGGTTGCCATCCCCCATCAGAGCGGCGTGAAGGTCATCTCGCCGGCCGAGGCGAGCGAGATTTCGTAGCTGGCCTCGCCATCATGGCTTCCGGCATATTCCAGCGAGGTGATCTGGAATGCCCCCTGCACCACGCCGAAGTCGGGAATGATGACCTGGAATGCGGGTACTTCCCCGTCGAAGAACAACTGCCGGGCCCGGGTGTCCGTATCCGCGTCCCGAAACACGCCAGAGCCCGAGATGGAGGCCGTCTTTACCCCACCGCCGGACAAAAGCTCGCGCCAACCGCCGGAACTGTCCAGCGATGTCACGTCGATCGACCCCGCGTTGAACGTCAGGCGCGTCGCCCGCAGGCCTGCCATGGTGGCAAAGACGCCTGTGCCATCCAGATCGACCTTCAACAAAAGATCCTTGCCGCTTTGAACTGTCATTGATCCACTCCTCAGGAATTGTCGTCGTCAAGTCGCGCCCGAAACCACAGGTCGATGCGCCGGGTGCCTTCGCCCTCGTCCCGCCGTGCACGGGCCTTCAGAAACCGCATGGACACGACGTGCCCCCGCGTCAGAACAAGGTCGGCGGACAGCAGGCTGTCTGACACGCGCGCCGCCGCGCGTTTCGCGGCCATGTAACCGCCACGCGTCGTCACCACGCTGATCATCATGTCATGGCGTGATCCGTCGCCGCTTTGGTCGGATCGATCCGTGACCTGCTCGGGCCCCAACGCCACGAACAGATCCGGCGCCATCTGGGGCACCGCATCGAAGACCGCGCCGGACACCAAATCGTCCAGCGGCCCATCGGACGCGAGGCGACTGTAGACCGCCATCTGCAGACCATCGCTCAGGGCATAGGTCATGGCGCGTCCTCCTGCTCGGTCATCTCGGTCGCCAGAATGGTCAGGTACCGCCCGGCGCCCTCGCTTTCCTGCACCGCATCGACCACGAAGGACCGCGCACCATCATCCAGACGATGTCCCGGCCACGGTCGCGCGGCGTGGTCCTGCGGGACGGCATGGGTCGTGATCCGGACACGCAGGCGCGGCGTCCGGCCGAACTCCGTCGTTTTCAGATCACCGGACCGCATCCGCATGGCACACCAGATCGCGCCACGCTCCTGCCAAAGCGTCGTGAACCCGCCCGCACCATCCGACACCCGCTCGGGGACCAGATGGACAAGACGCCGCGTGAACGCCCGCGCCATCATGCCATCCCCCCGATCCGCCGCTGCCGCCACGGGGCAATCAGTTGCTCGACCATCGGCATCAGATCATCGGTCGTGCCCGTATCCAGCGCCTGGGCCACCATCAGAACGGCCTGCGCCAGCGGTGCCGGCACCGCGTCCCATGCCCCCCAACCGGCCATGACCCGCACCTCGATCGGCGTACCGGTCGACGGAATACGCGGCAGGACAAGGGTCGGACGATGCGGATCATCGAACAGCGTCGCCCCCGTGATCGCCGCACTGGTCCCGTTGACCGATTGCTGCACCTCGATGACATCGGACACCGGTGCCACCGGCACCTTCAGCCGGTCGTCGCCGCCTGCCGTCCCCTGCAACACGACTTCCCGCGCGATCAGGATCTTGCCGGTCCGCCGTTCGACCGACTGGATCGCGGCGCGCAGGCATTGCTGCAACCGCGCCTCCTGTCCGGGAACGGCGGCGTATCCTTCGGGCAACCGCATCAGGGCCGTCAACCGGGCGACAGGCAACGCCGCATCGACCAGCGCTTCAGTATCACGCACCATCAGAACCATCGGGGGTCCTCCGCAGTATGAGTATTGGAAATGACGGAACCGGCACGCCGCGCGTGCGGACCAAGCCGGAGACCTGCCGGCCCCGTCACCCCGACCCCTCGAAAGGACCCGGGGATATCAGCCCCATTCAGGGGCCGGATGCCTCAGACGACCGAGAACTTGAGCAGTTTGATCGCCGCGAAATCCGTCACGTCGCCGCCGACCCGCTTGGTCGCATAGAACAGGACATGCGGCTTGGCGCTGAACGGATCGCGCAGCACGCGCAGGTCGGGCCGCTCCGCGATGGTATAGCCTGCGCCGAAATCCCCGAAGGCGATGGCCACCGCATCCGTCCCGATGTCGGGCATGTCCTCAGCGATCAGCACCGGATACCCCATCAGCTGCGCCGATTGCCCCGCCGTCAGACTGTCGGTCCACAGGAAGCGGCCGTCGGCGTCCTTCATCTTGCGGACAGCCCCCGCGGTCTTGGAGTTCATGACGAAGGCCGCGTTCGCGCGGTATTTCGCACCAAGCGCATAGACCAGGTCGACGATCGCATCCGCCGGCTGCGACGTGTCGAAATCATCGGCCGCACCCGTCGCGACATAGCCAAGGCTGCCCCAGGTCCAGGACGCCTCGTCGACCGCAGGATAGGTCAGGAACCCCTTGGGCTTGTCGATCCCGTCGCCCCCGATGAACGCCGCCGCCTCGGACGTGGCGAACTTGTCGGCAATGCGTCCGGCCAGCCAGCCCTCGATATCGAACGCCGCATCATCCAGCAGGCGCTGGGACGCCTTCGGCATGGCCGACAATTCGTGCAAGGCGATCGAGATGCGGTCGAACTGGGGCGAATCCGTCTCGACGATCGACCCGTTCTCGGATGCCCAGCCTGCCCCCATCTCGGTATGATCGACCAGCACGTCGTAGGACGTCGCCTCGACGTTCACGACCGATGCGATGGCGCGCAAGGACGCGGAAGACGACAGGACCGACTGCACCGTCTCGGCCGTGGCCGGATCGACGAGGTAGCCGCCTTCGGCAGCGACGGCCGTGTTCATCGACTTGCCCGACAGGGTCAGGGCGCGCAGCCCGTCATCGTCACCGGACCGCAGATAGGAATCCATCGCCTTCTGGTGCGGGACGGATGCGTCGGTTACGGTTTCCAGCTGGGGACGTTGGGACTTGTAGGACATGTTCAGGCGCTCTTCCTGTTGCTGCAACTTCTGGGTGATATTCTGGCGAAAGCCTTTGAAATCGCTGACCAGACCGGCCAGCGCTTCCGTGACTTCCCCGACGCCGTCATGGCTCATCGGTCTCTCCTCTTGATGGATGATCGGCGGCATCAGTCGCGCGCCAGTTCCAGACGCGCGGCGCGAAGCGCCCGCGCCACGTCACGCATCGGGTCCGCCTTGGCCCCCACACGCGCGCTGGGCAGCATCGGGAACGTCACCAAGGACACCTCCCAAAGCTCCAGCTCCTTCAGAAGCCTGCGCCCCTGAGTATCCTTGACGGCCCGCTTGACCGTGTATCCGATGGACAGCCCGTCCAGCGCCCCCGCCTCGATCAGGGCTGCCGCCTCGCGCGCCTTCTCGACGCCGGGCAACAGGCGGCCCTCGACGTACAACCCGCGCTTGTCCTCCCGGACCACGTCCCAGACGCCGATCACGACGGCCGGGTCGTGCTGCCACAGCATCTTGATGCCCCGCCCCTCGGCGGCACAGCGCGCCAGGCTGTCGCAATAGGCGCCCGCCTCGACCACGTCGCGCCCCGTGTCCTCGATCCCGAACCACGACGCATAGCCCGTGATGCGGGCACCCTCCTCCAGCCGCACGGGGGTTGTCCCGTGCGCGAACTTCTTTTCCAGCCCCATGAAGGCCCCCCTTACAGTGAAATCAGATAGTTGACGCCTTGGGCCAGGACGGCCCCGGCGACGCCCATCACCGCCAGCCATAGCCGCCGCTCCAGCCGGTCAAGCGTCCCTTCGATCTGTTGCAATCGAAACGTCAGCGCGTCCCAACGTTCTTCCAATACCCGTTCGTTCGCTTCGATCCGTGCATTTGCCGCATCGAACGGAGCGTACAGAAATCGCGAACCACCGGCTTTCGGCCCACTCATGCGCCCTCCAACGGGGGAAGGCCCAGCATCCGCCGCTTTTCGTCCGGGGTCAGGAAATCGGCTTTGGCGATCCTGCCCCATTCCGCGTCCCGCTCCGCCTGAAGGGCGGGCACGCGGTCACGGTCCGCCTCGATCCGCAGCGTCTCACCTGCGTGCAGGCCCAGCCAGTGTGACAGCGCCTCGACCACCTTGCCCACCAGTGGCAGAACCGTAAGGCGATAGAACGCCCGGTTTGCCTCGACGTAGTTTGCATAGGTCGCGTCGCCGGGTATCCCCAGCATCATCGGCGGCACACCGAAGGCGGTCGCGATCTCCCGCGCGGCGGCTTCCTTGGTTTTCTGGAATTCCATGTCGCTGGGCGAAAAGCCCATCGGCTTCCAGTCAAGCCCCCCTTCCAGCAACATCGGCCGCCCGGCATTGCGCGCGCCCTGATGGTTGGCTTCCAACTCCATGCTCAGGCGATCGAACTGATCCGGCGACAACTCGGCCTCGCCCTGATGGACGATCGCACCGGACGGACGCGCCGCGTTGTCCAGCAAACCCTTCGACCACCGCGATGCGGCGTTGTGCACATCCACGGCACTTGCCGCCGCCTGCATTGGCGACAGGCCGTAATGATCGTCCTGCGGATGGAACGACCGGACATGGCAAACCGGGGACAGGTCAGCGACCTTGAACCGATGCGTCCGGCCTCCGACGGCATAATCATAGGCTACGGGCCAGCCATCTGTCCCCGGAACAACGGACATCCTGTCCGATCGCAGCACATGAAGCTCTGCCGGAAGGCCGCCATTACCAACCGCCTCGACATACGCGTCGCCCGACAACAGCAGCTGACCAAACAGCGCCTCGAACCACTCGGCCCGCCCCTGCGCCCCATTCGGACGCCCGATCAGGTCGAGAACAGGATGCACGTCGAACCGTGCGCGCCCGTCTCCACACACCAGGGGCACAGCGGCCGCTGCCTCGGCGATCAACTTGACCGCCCGAAAGCCGACCGGGTTTCCGCTGAACCCCGACCGGACCAGCGTTCCCGTATCACGCGGCGACCAGACCGACCGGCCCGCCGTGCCCCAGGCGACAACCCGTCCCGTGGCCGAGGCTTTCGCCTCCGCCGGGCCACCGTCCTTCTTGCCAAATCCGAACATCCCGCGTCCTTCCACATCTGCCCATGAAAAAGGGCGCCTCTGGGGGCGCCCGTCTCGTCCGTTTCAAAGAACCCGCATCCGCGGTCCCGTTCGCATGCGCGCCGGGTCCAGCATCGCCTCCCACATCGCCCAGACCAGCGCATCGACCCGGTCCGGCGATCCGCGGCCCTGAAACCCCGTGGTTCCCATGCGGCACATCTGATCCTCCAGCCGGGACAGGCCGCGCCCGTGACGCACCCGTCCCTGCTCGTACAAGGCCGCAACCGGTTCGGCGCGCACGCCTTTCGCCTGCCGCGCCGTGACCTTGCGATAGGACACAAGCGGCGCGACCTGCCGCAAGACGGCTTCAATCATTTCACCGCCTTGGTTGCCTTCCGCGACCACGCGATGCGCGTTGTGCCGGGCATAGGCATCGGCGACCGCTTCGGCCCATTCGGTGGGCGACGCGGCAGAGACGCTGGCGTCCTCGATCACCCAGGCCCGCCAATCCTTGGGCGCCCCTTTCGTGACGGCGCCGACGACGACGATCCCCGTTTCATCCGATGCGCCGCCCGAAGTGACGGCCGGATCCACCCCGACGATCACCCGGTCAAACGCCTCGGGCATCTTGTCGACCCGGATGCCGTCCAACCCGCTCGTGGTCCAGAACGCGCCCTCCATGTCCTCCAGCAGCATCCCGTCCAGTTCCTGACGCCCCAATCGCGTGCCCTCGTATCGCGCCCGCACTTCCTCCAGAAAGCCGCGCGCCAGATGAGCGCGGTTGGCTTCGGTCGGGGCGTGGGTCGACACCGTCGAGGGCCGCGCCAGCAGATCCTTGAGCACATCGACATTGCGCGGCGTCGTCGTGACGCACACCCGTGGATCGGACCCGAGGCGCAAACAGAATTGCAGGTTGTCCCATGTCTCCTGCCCCCTTTTCCACTTGGCCAGCTCATCGACCCATGCGGCGTCGAACTGCGGCCCCCGCAAGGCCTCGGGGTCATGGGCGGAAAACGCCTGCGCCTCCGCCCCGTTCTGCCAGACCAGCTTCCGCTGCCCAGCCTTCCAGATTGGCCTCCGGTCCGGCGGGGAACAGGCCAGAATCCCGCTGTCCCCCTCGATCATCACGTCCCGGACCTGTTCGTATGTCTCACCGACAAGCGCCACGCGCCGTGCGGCCCCTGCCTGTCGCGGACGCGCGCCCTCGACCTGACTGCGCACCCATTCGGCACCGGCGCGGGTTTTCCCCGCGCCGTGCCCCCCCAATATGACCCAGGTCCGCCAATCCCCTGCAGGGGGAACCTGGTGATCCAAGGCCCAGAAATCGAACAACCACGGCAAGGCCGCCAAGGCGTTGTCGCTCAGCCCGTCGATGAACCGGTCACGCTCCGCCTCGCTCAAGCAACAGATCGAGACGGCGCCGGACTTCAGCCCGCGCACCGGCCAGATCAAGCCCGTCTCCTTCGCTTGCGTCACGCCTGGCATCCGCCACCTTCCCTTCCTGTTCGACCGCCAACGTCACGGCCTTTGCAAGTTCGCGCTGCAACCGCAGCAGGTCGTCGGGTTTCAGCCCGTCGACCGGAGCCTGCTCCAGCTCCGCCACCTTGCGGTCCAATACATCCCGGAGCGTCTCCATGCTCCGCAGCGCCGATGCAGCGCGCGAGTCCAGCCGTTCCGAAACGTCGCTCCGGCCCGTCGTTTTGGTGTCAATCTTCACAAAGTCGCTCCCGTGCAGGTTTCCCCGGTCCGCACGACAGAAACGAAAAAGGCGCCAATCCGGGTCAGTCCCGTCTTCGCGCCTCGCCCATTTCTTCCAGCTTGACCTAAACATGATTTTGAGCGTTCGGTGGGTCAACTACCTATTTGACCAAGTTCAACATTTACTTTCACCTACCTGTTTTCAAACAATAATTTCAAAATTTCCCTGTGAAAATTATCTGTTTGACACGCGCTGATTTTTGTAGACTTGTCCGAAAAACAGGGATAGTGGCGCTGATCATCACAAATGATCGAACAGCAGATTTCCTCCGGTTCGAACCATCTTACTAGAGTAGAAACATGAAAAACCTTGCCCTCGCCCTCATCGCTGCGACCGCTTTCGTCGCCACTCCGGCGCTCGCTCAGCCGATCGTGCTGACCGACACCGCGGGCACCGGTCCGGTCATCATTCGCGGCAGCCGCGTGATCAGCGACGTCAAGCCGATCGACATGAACCTGACCCCCGTTCCCGGCAGCCGCTATGCCTACACGAACGATGCCGGTCAGATCGTGATTCAGGCTTCGCGCTTCAACTCGATCAACGTCACCAAGAACTGAACCCCGATCGATCCTACTGAAAAGGCGGCTTCGGCCGCCTTTTTTCGTTTCTGCCGTCGTGGTGGCCTGACAGATCCCGTGCCCATACCGCCTGTGGCACCGCACCTGAAAACCGCAAAAACCAGCCTTTATAATGGCTTGCAGCGCCAGGAATGGCCCCGCGCAAGATTCATCGCCAAGCTGTGGAACAAATCGACCTGCTCGAACCTTCTCTCTCCATACAGCGGCTGTCGCACAGAACAGTCAGCAACCAGAAGAAATGAGGTTCACAATGACCAATCGAATCCTTGCCGCCGCCACCGTGACGCTGTTCGCCGCAAGCCCCGCCGCCTTCGCCCAGGCCGTCGCGCCGATCGCATCGGGCGTCGTCTACGAAAACGGTGCCGTCACCACCGACAACGAACTGATCGACCGCGCCGCAATGGTCAGCCCGACGGACGCCGATGCCGTCCTCACCGACGCCGCCAGCCTCGACCCTGTCGTCATCCAGAACGGCGAAGTCGTGAGCTTGGCACAGCCCATCGACATGGACCTGACGCCGGTTGCCGGCACGAACTACGCGTTCACGAATGCCGCCGGTCAGGTTGTCATCATGGCGCCGAACTCCCGCGACATCGCGGTCGTCAAGCGCTGATCGCAGAACGACCTGCAAACAAAGGAAAGGGGCGGATCATCCGCCCCTTTTTTCGTGTCCGACATCAATTCGCGCTGGTTGCGTCCCGTGCGGCTTCGATCGCGCGCCATTCGGCAACGTTGCGGTTGTGTTCCGCAAGCGTCTCGGCAAAGGCATGCCCGCCCGTCCCGTCGGCCACGAAGAAGATGTAGTTCGTGTCCTCCGGATCCATCGCCGCGCGGATCGCCGCGGCGGACGGATTGGCGATCGGTCCCGGCGGCAGCCCATCGATCCGATAGGTGTTGTAGGGCGTTTCCCGGTCCAGTTCCGACCGGCGCAGACCACGCCCAAGCCCGCCCTGCCCGCGCGTGATGCCATAGATCACCGTCGGGTCCGTCTGCAGGCGCATGCCCTGGTTCAGACGGTTGATGAACACGCCGGACACCAGGCGCCTTTCTTCGGCGACACCGGTTTCCTTCTCGATGATCGACGCAAGGGTCAACGCCTCCTGCGGGGTTTCGATCGGCAGGCCGGGAACGCGATTGGCCCAGGCCTCCGCCAGCACCCGCTCCTGCGCGACACGCATCCGCTGAACCACATCGCCCGCGTCGGACCCGCGCGCCACGTCATAGGTGTCCGGCGCCAATGCCCCCTCCGGCGGAACCTCCAACGCGTCGGCCCCCTCAAGGAAATCGGCCGACTTCAGGCCTTCGATAACCTCCCACGACGTCAGACCGGGGGCGACCGACACGCGCCACGTGATCGGCACGCCGCTGTCGACAAGCGCGGTATACGCGTCGGGCACCGCATCGACGCCCGGCTCGAATGTCGCGACTTCAACCGCAGTTTCCTGACCCGGCACTCGCTCGCGCACACGCACCTCGGGTCCGCTCGCGCGCAGAAGGTAGGTGACGGTATACGGGAAAACCGAGGGCCCGCCCGCCGTGATGATATCCAGCACATCCGGCATCGTCGCACCGGCGGGAATCTCGTAGGTGCCGAACTTCAGTTCATCGTCCCGCTCGGCGTATTTCACGCCAAGGCGAAAGATGCTGTCCGAACTGACGATCCCCTTTTCCGCCAGATCCTCGCTGACCCGGTTCAGGGTGGCGCCGCGGGGCACCTCGAAGAACGTCGCCTCCGTCAATGGTCCCGTCTCGGCCCACCGTGTCTTGCCCAGTTGGATGACCCCCGCCAGACAGGCGATCAGCACGATCCCAAGGGTCAGGGCGTTGGCCGCGATATGTTTCCACATCAGAGGGTTCCAATCAGAAGTTAACGTGGCTTCGACATGATGAGCGTCGCGTTCGTACCGCCGAATCCGAAGGAGTTCGACAGCACGACATCGATCTTGCGCTTCTCGGCGGCGTTCGGCGCAAGCGACACCTTCGGCGATACCGCAGGGTTGTCGAGGTTCAGGGTCGGCGGTGCGACCTGATCGCGCAGCGCGAGGATACAGAAGATCGCCTCGACCGATCCGGCAGCCCCCAACAGGTGACCGATGGCCGATTTGGTCGACGACATCGTGACGTTCGGCGCGTGATCGCCCAACACCCGCTCGACGGCGCCCAGCTCGATGGTGTCGGCCATCGTCGAGGTGCCATGCGAATTGATGTAGTCGATCTGCCCCGGCTCCATCCCGGCATTCTTCAGCGCGGCGCGCATCGCCCGCTCACCACCTTCGCCATCCTCGGACGGGGCCGTGATGTGATAGGCGTCGCCGGACAGGCCATAGCCCCGGACTTCGGCATAGATCTTGGCTCCGCGCGCCTTCGCATGCTCGTATTCTTCCAGCACGATGACACCGGCCCCTTCGCCCATGACAAAACCGTCCCGGTCTTCGTCATAGGGACGCGAGGCCGCCTTGGGATCATCGCCGCGCTTGGTGGACAGGGCCTTGCAGGCGTTGAAGCCCGCGACACCAATCTCGGAGATCGGGCTTTCCGCGCCGCCCGCGACCATGACATCGGCATCGCCCAGCATGATCAGACGGGCCGCATCGCCGATGGCATGCGCGCCTGTCGAACAGGCCGTCACGACCGCGTGGTTCGGGCCCTTGAAGCCGTAGCGGATGCTGACCTGACCGGACACGAGGTTGATCAAAGCCGAGGGGATGAAGAACGGCGAAACGCGGCGCGGCCCCCGTTCCTTGAGCAGGACAGCCGTTTCCGCGATGGTCTGCAAACCACCGATGCCGGATCCGATCATCACGCCGGTGCGCAGCTTGCCTTCCTCGCCGGGGGTCCAGCCGCTGTCCTCGACGGCCTGAACCGCCGCGGCCATCCCGTACAGGATGAAGTCATCGACCTTGCGCTGTTCCTTCGGCGCCATCCAGTCGTCGGGGTTGAAGGTCCCGTCCGTCCCGTCGCCGCGCGGTATCTCGCAGGCGTAGGTGGTGGACAGGTGGCTGGCGTCGAAGCGGGAAATGGTTCCCGCGCCGGACTGCCCGTCAATCAGAAGTCGCCACGTCTCCTCGACGCCGCAGGCAAGCGGCGTCACCATTCCCAGTCCTGTCACGACAACTCGGCGCAATTCCATCGGTGCAATCTCCCGGCATTTGGCGCCTGATACGACGCACAGTCGACCGGGGGCAAGGTGCTGACACGGTCAGTCTCGGATTGGCGCTAGCGGCCCTCGAAACTGGCCGGGCGCTTCTCCAGAAAGGCCAGGACGCCTTCCTTGAAATCGCGGGTCTGTCCGGCCTGCCCCTGCAATTGCGCCTCCAACGCCAGCTGATCGTCCAGCGTATTGTCGAAACTGCCCCGAATGGCCGTCTTGACGGCCGCGTAGGCGAGGGACGGCCCCGAGGCAAGGTGTCGCGCACGCTCGTTCCAGACCTCGGCAAAGCGGTCGTCGGCCACGGCCTCCCAGATCATGCCCCAGTCGCTCGCCTGCTGCGCCGTGACGGGTTCGGCGAACAGAGCGGCCCCCATCGCCTTGGCCGTGCCGATCTGACGCGGCAACCAATAGGTGCCGCCCGCATCGGGGATCAGGCCGATGCGGGTAAACGCCTGCAGGAAGACCGCGCTCTGCGTCGCGATCACGACGTCGCAGGCCAGCGCAAGGTTCGCCCCGGCGCCCGCCGCCGGCCCGTTGACCGCGGCGATCGTCGGGATCTTGCAGTCGAAGATGGCGCGCAGCATCGGCTCATATTCGTCGCGCAGGGTGCGCTCCAGATTGAGGGTGTTCATGTTGGCCCGATCGCCCAGATCCTGCCCCGAGCAGAAGCATTTGCCCTTGCCGGTCATCACCAGAACGCGGGCGTTCGCCTCCGAATGCTTGACCGCATGCAGGATCTCGGCCCGCATCTGCGTCGACAGGGCATTCATCACGTCCGGACGGTTGAGTTGGAGCACGGCGATATCGTCGCGGATGCTCAGGCGGATCGTCTCATAGTCCATGGGCCACTCCCTCGTTTGCGCGACCCTAGGCCGGGTGGCCACGGGACGAAAGCACGACCTGACGGAACAATTCCCGTGCCCGCCTAGCCGTCGGACCTGTCGTCCAGCATCGCCTTGAGGCGCGCCTCCTCCTCCTCCGACAGGCCTGCCGCCTGCGGGGCGCGTTTCTGGCCCGACACGTGGGCGACGGCCACGCCGCCCCCCAGCAGCAACAGGGCAAGCGGCGCCCCCCAAAGCAGCAGGGTGGATCCCGTTGCCGGTGGGTTCAGCAGGACATATTCGCCATAACGATCCACGAGGTAGTCGATCACCTGCGCATCGGTATCGCCCGCCACCAGCCGTTCACGCACCAAAAGGCGCAGGTCGCGGGCCAGTTCGGCGTTGCTTTCGTCGATGCTCTCGTTGCGACAGACAAGACACCGCAGACCCTGCGACAGATCACGGGCCCGCGCCTCCAGCGCGGGATCGTCCAGCACCTCGTCAGGCAGAACGGCAAGGCCCGGCGTTGCCAGCAGGGCAAGGCAGGCGGCGGTCAGAAGCGCCCTCATTCCGCGGGCACCCCGGTGACAGGCGCGGCCTTCTTGCGCCGCGCGCCCCCCGCCACACGATAGCGGCGATCCATCAGGGAAACGATGCCGCCAAGCGCCATGATGATCGCGCCCCCCCAGATCCAGTTGGCGAAGGGTTTGATATAGACGCGCACGGCATAGCCACCGCCCTGTTGCGGATCACCGATCACGGCATAGACGTCGCGGGTGAACCCGCTGTCGATCCCGGCCTCGGTCGTGGGCATCTGTGCCACCGGATAGACACGCTTTTCCGGCAGCAGGACACCGATGTCCCGACCGCCCTCGAAGACGTGCATGCGCGCCATCGTCGAGATGTAGTTCGGTCCCTGAACTCGGCTGACATCCTCCAGCACGACTTCGTAGCGGCCAAGTTCCATCCGGTCGCCGATGTCCAGAACCTCGATCCCTTCCTGCTGCCACGCGGTCAGGCCGGCAACGCCGAAGATCGTGATGCCCAGCCCGCCATGGGCCAGTGCCTTGCCCCAATCGGCCCCCGGCAGGCGGCGCAGGCGTCCGATGCGGTCGGCCAAGGCCCCGCGCCCGGTCCGGGTCGCCAGATCGACGCCCGCACCGACCACCAGCCATACGCCAAGCGCCGCACCCAAGGGTCCGCCGAGCGAGTCGCCCGTCTGCATCGCCCAGACGAGTCCGGCAAGCGCCAGCGACAGGACGGCCACCGGCATGAGCTTGCGCCACAACGCGCCATTCCCGCGCTTCCACGGCAGGATGGAGCCGAGAGGCACCAGCGCCGCCAAGGCAATGACGAAGGGTGTGAAGGCGGCGTTGAAGAACGGCGGGCCGACCGACAGCTTCCGATCGAAGGCCACTTCGGCCACGAGGGGCCAGATCGTGCCGATGAATACCACGAAGCAGCTGACCGCCAGCAACAGGTTGTTGGCCACCAATGCCGATTCCCGCGACACGACGCCGAACACGCCCTTGGCCTGCATCGCAGGGGCGCGCAACGCATAGAGCAGCAGCGCGCCACCGGTAAAGATGCCGAGGATGGCAAGGATATAGACCCCGCGCTCCGGATCGTTGGCAAAGGCATGCACGGAGGTCAGGACACCGGAGCGCACGATGAAAGTGCCGACCAGCGAAAAGCCGAACGCAAGGATGGCGAGCAGGATCGTCCAGGCCTTCAAAGCCTCGCGCTTTTCGACCACGATGGCCGAGTGCAGCAGCGCCGCCGCGATCAGCCAGGGCATGAAGGACGCGTTCTCCACCGGATCCCAGAACCAGAACCCGCCCCAGCCAAGCTCGTAATACGCCCACCAGGAGCCGAGCGCGATGCCAATGGTCAGGAACAGCCAGGCGGCCAGCGTCCAGGGCCGCACCCAGCGGCCCCATGCGGCGTCGACGCGCCCTTCCAGAAGGGCCGCGACCGCGAAGCTGAAAGCCATGCTCAGGCCGACGTAGCCGAGATAGAGAAATGGTGGGTGAAACGCCAGGCCGGGGTCCTGCAGCAACGGGTTCAGGTCTTCGCCGTTGAACGGCGGCACGGCCAGACGCTCGAACGGGTTGGAGGTAAACAGGATGAACGCATAGAACGCCACGCCGACCGACGCCTGAACGCCAAGGACGCGCGCACGCAACGTCGTGGGCAGTTGCCCCCCGAACCACGCGGCAGCCGCCCCGAACAGCGCGAGAATCAGAACCCACAGCAACAGCGAGCCTTCGTGGTTCCCCCACACGCCGGACACCTTGTAGAGCATCGGCTTGTCGGTGTGAGAGTTCAGAACCACCAGCTTGAGCGAAAAGTCGGATGTCACGAAGGCATAGGTCAGCGCGGCAAAGCTGAACCCGACCAGCAGCACCTGAATCGTCGCGGCGGGCGACGCCATGGCCATCCAGCCGCTCCATCGGAAATGGGCCCCGACAAGCGGAACGACCGTCTGCGCGATGGCAACGGCAAAGGCGAGGATCAGGGCGAAGTGACCGAGTTCAATAATCATGGTCCGGGGTATAGACCCCGGACCGCAGTCCGCCAATGGGGTGCGGCGTCACGCCTGCATCACGTTGTTGTCCGACTGGCCAGCCATTCCGCCAGTGCCGGGTTGTCCGTGGCATCCGCCGCCCTTTCGACCGGGGCCGCATGCACCAGAACCTCGGCCACGCGCGGCGTTGTCGCCTGCGATGCGGCAACGGCCCGCGCCTCGGGGTCCATGGCCCCGGCGGGCGGCGCCCACGCCGAGACGGTGGTTGAATGCGCGCCGGGGGCTGCAGGCTCGGGGCGGCGCAGGTAATGCAATTCCCGCGCCCCGAAATAGAAGCTGACGATGGCCCCCAGCAGCCACCACAAGGGCTCCGGCACATAGGCCAGCCCTTCCATCCGCGCGGCGAATGCAGGGGGCGAGACCATTGCGAAGGTGAACAGGCCCAGCGTGCCAAGCGCCATCAACGGGCGTGGCAGCCGGTTCAACCCGTCGACGATGCTGTCGAACGGTCCGCGCATCTTGCGTGCGAACTCGGCCCCCAGTTGGTCAAGGGCCGCGCGATGGGCCGCATGTTCCAGCGATTGCATGGCGGTCGCATTCGGAACGAACACCTCCGACAGCTCCTTTGCCGCCGCCCCCAGCGAGGTCACGCCCCCTGCCCCGCGCACCAGATTCCCGATCATCCCCATGCTGCGACCCTCGCTTTGTGTTGATCCGCGCTCAGGTGAAACCGCGGGCTGATGAATTCCTCGGCGCGGGTGATCCAGCCACCCTTGCCCCCGTCCCGCCTGCGGGCATATTTGCGCGACGCGGCGCGCCTGTCCGCCAGGGCATAGTAGTAGTTGCGCCGCGCAATCCCGTAGGCATCGGCGATATGGTGGGGCGCGACATCCGCAGCGGCGCGGGCGGCGGCGATCGTCCTTGGGCCGATAACCCCATCCACGGCCACCCGCTGTCCCATGCGGTTCAGAAGCCTCTGAAGGATGCGCGCCGCATTGGCACCCGCATTGACGTACATGTCGAAGACCGAAGGCTGCAGAACCTCAGGCAAGTCCGACACGCGGGGGCGGTCGAAATAATGCTCGACGAAGATGTCCGTGGCCTTGGCGCGGGTCAGACGACGCACATCCCGGGCATCGACGATCCCGTTGCCATCCAGATCGAGGCCAAGGCGGCGCATCGTATGGATAGTGACGCCGTAATTCGTGGCCCCGCCCGGATCGTCGGGGTCATTCACATAGCCGCCCTCCCGGGCGACGATCTGTTCGGCAATGGACCTGACCGTCTGCATGGTCAGCCTCCCCTTTGATGGTTCAAGAGAAGGCGAAGGTTCGGTCGAGCGGTTAACGAAAAGTTAGGCGGACAGACGCGCGGACGCACCGGTTAAGCAAAGGTGAACGCGTGCCCCCGGCGCGCGGTCACTCATCGCGCCGCGCAACCAGATCGACCGAAACCTCGACGGCGAAACCCACGCTGCTCTCGTCCGGATAGGTCTCGCCCATGGCAAAGGTCCTGCGGTCCAGCGTCACGCCGCCCGACATGGTGGCCCGCCCCTCGTCCAGCGTCAGGGTGAATGGCAGGCTCAGCGGAACCTCGACCCCGCGCAGCGACAGCGTGCCCTCGGCGACATAGTTTTCCCCACCCGGCAAAAGGACGGCCTCGAACACGGCCTGCGGAAAGGCCTCGGAGGCAAGGAAATCCGCCCCCGTCGCCTGATCGCTGACTGATCCGAGGGTCAGCGACCCCGTCGCGACGGCAACCTCGACCGTGCCCAGCGACCCATCCGCACGCGGCGCCTCGTCGAAGGCGATCGCCGCCTGCCAGTCCGCGAAGGTCCCCGTGACCGCGCTGCCCAATTGCTGCACCGTGATGGCCAGCGTCCCCTCTTCCACGGTCCAGTCGGACGGGGCGCTGACGCTGGCCACACCTGTCGCGCTCGCCGTGGCCGGGTGCGGCGACAGCCACAGCCCCACACCAAGCGCCATAGCCCAGATCACGACGGCCCCGGCCAGGGGGGCCAGATGACGGCCAGCCCCCGTCAGCGGGCCGGGATCGACACCGCGCCACATCCGCTGAAAGGTCGAATCCCTGTCGACCCAGCTGTGCTTGATCGTGCCGACGATGTGCAACAGCAGTGCCGCCACCATCACGCGTTCGAACACCATGTGCAGGGTGGCCAGGGTGGCCGACAGGTCGGCATCCTTTGGCAGGAACGGCAGGGATTGCCCGAAAGGCCACAGGATCGGCGCGAACCCTTCGGACGTCGCGTGATGCGCCCAGCCCAGCAATGGCACGAGGACCAGTGATCCATACAAAAGCCAGTGCACCAGCGACGCCAGCGCCGTTTCCGCACGCCTTTCCGGATGCAGCGCCGCCGGCCGCGGCTGGCTCGCGGCCCATAGAATGCGCGCAAGGGCAACGAAGAAGATCGTCACGCCCACCGTCTTGTGCAGGGAAAACAGCATTGCCTTGCGCGCAAGGGCCGCATCTGTGTCGAACGCCATGTCATGCGCGATGACGCCAAGCGCGATGGCCGTCGGGATCAGCAGGGCAATGGCCCAATGGAATCCACGTTCGACCCATCCATAGGCAGATGTCGTGTTCGTCGCGGCCGTGCGGCGCGCGGGCGGTGTCTGGACGGTCATCGGCGTCTCTCCGAAAGGTGGCATGGCGGTTCCGACCGACCATAGCAGCCGGACGCGCAATCCATAGACCAACCTGCGCACAGGCCCCCTGCGCAAAGGTCACCTGGCGGGCAAACCGACGGGCGTGCCCACCCCCGGTCCGGGTCTGTTCAGGCCTCTGCGCGACAGGCTCGGACTTGAGGCGCAGGCCGCCGCGGCGTAAGGGGGCGGTCAGCAATTCACGGGAGGGGTCATGACCCGCGCATTCGTTTTCCCGGGCCAGGGGGCCCAGACCATCGGCATGGGGCGTGATCTTGCCGAAACCTATCCAGCTGCGCGCGCCGTCTTCGATGCGGTCGATACGGCCTTGGGCGAAGACCTGTCCGGCCTGATCTGGTCGGGCGAGGCCGCCGACCTGCAACTGACCCGCAACGCGCAACCCGCGCTGATGGCGACATCCATCGCCGCGCTGCGCGCGCTGGAGGCCGAGGGCGTCGAGGTCGCGCGCGACGCGGCTTTCGTCGCGGGTCATTCGCTGGGCGAATATACGGCCCTCGTGGCCGCTGGCGCGCTGGACCTCGGGGATGCGGCCCGCCTGCTGCGGATCCGCGGCGATGCGATGCAGGCGGCGGTGCCCGTCGGCGTCGGCGCGATGGCGGCCCTGCTGGGGATGGGATTCGATGACGCCCAGTCCGTCGCGCAGGAGGCATCGCAGGGTCAGGTCTGTCAGGCCGCGAACGACAACGACCCGACGCAGGTCGTGATTTCCGGTCACAAGGATGCGGTCGAGCGTGCGCTGGTCATCGCCAAGGAACGTGGCGCCAAGCGTGCGATGCTGTTGCCCGTGTCGGCCCCCTTCCATTGCGACCTGATGGAACCGGCGGCCCGCGTCATGGCCAACGCGCTGGACGACGTGGACCTGAATGCGCCTGTCGTGCCCCTGATGGCCAATGTCACCGCGACCCCGGTGCAGGACCCGACGCGCATCCGGTCGCTGCTGGTGGATCAGGTCACCGGCTCCGTCCGCTGGCGGGAAAGCGTGCAGGCGATGGCCGAGGCCGGCGTGACCGAGATCTGGGAAATCGGTGCGGGCAAGGCCCTGTCCGGAATGGTACGCCGCATCGACAAGACGATTGCCTGCCGTGCGATCGGACAGGCGGCCGACGTGACCGATGCACGAAATTCACTTGAAGAAAGCCTCTGATATGTTTGATCTGACTGGTAAATCCGCCCT
Organism: Jannaschia sp. 2305UL9-9; assembly: GCF_041403465.1. Taxonomy (NCBI): domain Bacteria; kingdom Pseudomonadati; phylum Pseudomonadota; class Alphaproteobacteria; order Rhodobacterales; family Roseobacteraceae; genus Jannaschia; species Jannaschia sp. 2305UL9-9. The sequence continues at coordinate 430,337 of NZ_JBGEHM010000001.1, read as the reverse complement.
CGTCACTGGCGCATCCGGTGGTATCGGCGCCGAAATCGCGCGCACGTTGCATGGGGCCGGGGCAACCGTCGGCCTGTCGGGCACGCGCGTCGACCCGCTTCAGGCACTGGCCGACGAACTGGGCGACCGCGCCCATGTCCTGCCGTGCAACCTTGGCGACGCAGATGCCGTGAACGCCCTGCCCAAGCAGGCGACCGAAGCAATGGGATCCGTCGACATTCTGGTGAACAACGCCGGGATCACCCGCGACAACCTGTTCATGCGCATGTCGGAGGACGAGTGGCTGGACGTCCTGAACGTCAACCTGACCAGCGCATTCCGCCTGTCGAAAGGCGTCATGCGCGGGATGATGAAGGCGCGCTGGGGCCGGATCGTCAACATATCCTCGATCGTGGGTGCAACCGGCAATCCGGGTCAGGCGAACTATGCCGCGTCCAAGGCGGGCATGGTCGGCATGGCCAAGTCGCTGGCCTACGAGGTCGCCTCGCGCGGCATCACGGTGAACGCGGTCGCCCCCGGCTTCATTGCCACGGCCATGACCGACAAGCTGACCGACGACCAGAAGGACAAGATCAACGTGCAGATCCCGGCGGGCCGCATGGGCACCCCGGCCGAGATCGCGGCGGCCACGCTTTATCTGGCGTCGCCCGAGGCGGCCTATGTCACCGGCACCGTCCTGCACGTCAACGGCGGGATGGCTATGCTGTGAGGCGGAACATCCCCTCAGGCAGCTACCTGGAGCCGATCATGGGCTTCAGCCGGGCCGTGCGCGTGGGCAACCACGTCGCGGTTGCGGGCACCGGCCCGATCGGGACGGAGGCGACGGATACCTATGGCCAGCTGGTCCGCTGTTTCGAGATCACGCGCACCGCGCTGGAGGAGGCGGGCGCCTCCATGCAGGACGTGGTGCGCACCCGTATCCTGCTGACAGACATAGCCGACTGGCAGGAAGCGGCCCGCGCCCACGGCGAGGTCTTCCGCGACATCCGCCCCGTCATCACCGTCATGCAGGTCAGCGCCTTCGTCGACCCGGCCTGGCGTGTGGAAACCGAGGTGGATGCCATCATCGGCACGGCGGCGCCCGCCGCCTGACAAAGGATTTGCCATCCCCGCCCCCCATGATATAGGCGGCGCACAAATCGGGGGGCTTGAACGGTCGCCCGGCGTTCACACCTACGTGAGCGGCCCCGCTTATAAGGGCACAGGGACATCGAAACGGCCGTAGATGGCCACCGAAGTGAGGTAGAGACATGAGCGACATCGAGGACCGCGTCCGCAAGAAAGTCGTAGAGCATCTGGGCGTCGAAGAAGACAAGGTCGTTCCGAACGCCTCGTTCATCGACGATCTGGGCGCAGACTCGCTCGACACCGTCGAGCTGGTCATGGCATTCGAGGAAGAGTTCGGGATCGAGATCCCCGATGACGCCGCCGAGTCCATCCAGACGTTCGGTGACGCAGTCGACTTCATCTCGAAGAACGTCTGATCGCCTTACCGGCTTTCGCGAAATGATCGGGCGCCCCGCGGGGCGCCTTTTTCGTTGCCCGTCCGGCAGGGCGTGTCTTGATACCGCCTGTCGGCCCTGACACCATCATGTCATGAAACACAGCATCGCTCGCGACATCTCCTATGCCAGTTCGGCGCGCACCCGGCGCGGCAAGCTCCTCGTGCGGGGGCTGGAGGCGCTGACAGGTCGTCACAGCCTGTTGTTGCGCGCCAAGGGGTATGATCAGGCCATCGGCCAGGGCGCCATCTTCTGGGAGGAGATGGCCCAGAGATACGGCCTGCAACTGGAGGTGCTGCGCGGAACACTGGACATGATTCCGTCGACCGGACCCGTCGTGGTCGTGGCGAACCACCCATACGGCATTCTCGACGGTCTCATCCTGTCGCTGCTGTTGTCGCGGACACGGGGCGCGGACGGGTTCAAGGTCATCGCGAACGATGTGTTCCTGCGCGCGCCAGACCTTGCCAACGTGATCCTGCCCGTGAATTTCGACGAAACGCGCGCCGCGCAGGCGATCAACCTGCAGATGCGCAAGACGGCACTGGCCTATCTGGCCGGTGGGGGCGCGGTTGGCGTATTCCCCGGTGGCGCCGTCTCGACCCCCGCGCGGCCCTTCGGCCCCGCCAAGGATCCCTATTGGCGCGGGTTCTCGGCCAAGCTGATCCGGCAATCGGGCGCGACCGTGGTTCCCATTCATTTCGAGGGCGCGAACTCGCGCCTGTTCCAACTGGCCAGCCACCTGCACTCGACCCTTCGGCTTGGCCTGTTCGTGCGCGAATTCCGGGCCCGGACGGATGGCCCCGTGCGCCTGTCGGTGGGAACGCCGATCTCTCCGCAGGAAATCGCCGCCCATCCCGGCAATCAGTCCGAGTTGATGGACTGGCTGCGCGGACGGACCTATGCCGCCGGTGGGGACGATGCGGAGCTGGGCTTCGACTGGGATACCCAGAAGGCCGGCTGCACATGACGCCCGGCAGAAAAGGACGACCAACATGAGTGTCGGCATATTCGACAGTGGCCTTGGCGGTCTGACGGTGTGGGACGCGGTGACGCGGCGCCTGCCCGATCTTGCCGTGACCTATTACGGGGACAATGCGAATGCCCCCTATGGCACGCGCACGTCCGAGGACGTGCACCGCCTGACCCGCCGCGCGGTCGAGGCGATGTGGGACGGTGGCTGCGACCTTGTCGTGCTTGCCTGCAACACCGCCAGCGCCGCGGCCCTGCGCCGGATGCAGGAAGATGGCGTCCCCGAAGGCAAGCGCGTGCTGGGCGTCTTCGTTCCGTTGATCGAGGCGATGACCGAACGCAACTGGGGCGACAATTCCCCCCCGCGCGAAGTCGCCGTCAATCAGGTTGCCCTGTTCGCCACACCCGCCACCGTGGCCAGCCGTGCGTTTCAGCGAGAGCTGGCGTTCCGCGCCATCGGTGTCGACGTCGAGGCACAGGCCTGCGGCGGCGTGGTCGACGCGATCGAGGATGGCGACATGATCCTGGCCGAAGCGCTCGTGCGGTCCCATGTGGACGCGCTCAAGCGCAAGATGCCGACGCCCAATGCCGCGATCCTCGGGTGCACCCATTATCCGCTTGTCCAAGACGCGTTTCAGGCGGCACTGGGCGCGGACGTCAAGGTGTTCAGTCAGGCGGACATTGTCGCGGAGAGCCTGGCGGACTACCTGTCACGCAGGCCGGCGATGGCAGCGGGCGGAACGTCCCGGATGCTGACGACCGGCGATCCGGAGAAGGTGTCCGCGCGCGCGACGCAATTCCTGCGCCGGGGCATCACGTTTCAGGCTGCCTGAGGGAGAAGACGACCATGCGTTCACTCAAGAAGACACGCCGCATTCAGGTGATCGCACTGGCCGCCGTGGCATTGGCCGGGTCTGCCGCGCTGATCGGCTATGGCTTTCGCGATGGTATCAACTTCTTCCGCTCGCCCAGTCAGGTCGCCGAAGCGCCGCCGCCCCCGTCCGAGGTGTTCCGCATCGGTGGTCTTGTCGAGGACGGCAGCCTGACGCGCGGGGCCGGAACGACGGTCACATTCGCCGTGACCGATGGCGGGGCGAGCGTGCCCGTCACCTACACCGGGGTCCTGCCCGATCTGTTCGGTGAGGGCGAAGGCATGGTCGGCACCGGCAGCTTCATCAACGGCACCTTCGTGGCGACGGAAATCCTTGCCCGCCACGACGAGACCTACATGCCCAAGGAAGTGATCGATGCGCTGAAGGACCAAGGCGTCTATCAGGCCCCCGAAAGCTGACCTGCTGAAAGCGACTGCAATGACTTCCCCCGTTCGGTCGACGACCCTGTTGGCCGCCCTCTGGATGCTGGGCAGCATTGCATCCTTCACCTTCATGGCCATCGGCGGGCGCGCGGTCGCGGATGTGCATGACACCTTCGAGATCATGCTCTACCGGTCTGCGGTCGGCGTCATCGTCGTGATCGGCGTCGGGATGGCGACGGGGCGCATGGGTCAGGTCACGACCCGCAACCTGCCGTTTCAGGTGCTGCGCAACATGGCGCATTTCACCGGACAGAACCTTTGGTTCCTCGCCGTGACCCTCGTGCCGCTTGCGCAGGTTTTCGCGTTGGAGTTCACGTCCCCCCTCTGGGTGCTACTGCTTGCGCCGCTGATCCTTGGCGAGCGGGTGCGGCCCGCGCAATATGCCGTGGCGGCCATCGGGTTCGCCGGGGTGCTGATCGTGGCCCAGCCGTTTTCCGGCAGCTTCGAGACAGGCCTGATCTGGGCGGGCCTTGCGGCGGTGTTCTTTGCGCTGACCAACCTCATGACACGTCGCCTGACGCGGGATGAGACGGTGATGGGCATCCTGTTCTGGCTGACGGTGCTGCAACTCGTGTTCGGCCTGATCACCGCAGGGTATGACGGCGACATCGCCCTGCCGACCGTGTCGACCCTGCCGTGGGTCGTGACGATCGGGCTTGCGGGCCTGTGCGCGCACTTCTGCCTGACGAACGCATTGTCGCTTGCACCCGCCTCGACGGTGATGCCGGTGGATTTTGCACGTCTGCCGATCGTCGCCCTGATCGGGGCCCTGTTCTACGCCGAACCGCTCGACCCGCTGATTCTGCTGGGCGGCGGCGTGATCGTGGCGGCGGCCTGGGCGAACCTGCGATTGGCCAGACCCGTGTGACATTCGGGCGAAGGGTGCCCTGCTGTTGCGTGGATGCAACCCGGACCGCATCCGCACCGCTTTCCTGTCTTGTTACGCTGCGTCGGATTTGATTACGGCGGTCGGGTTTTTACTACTGGGCCGACGTATCACGTCTGCCGGAGCGCACTCCGGTGGTGGCCCCCTCACAGGCCATCGATCTAGGGAGGATCAAATGAATCGCTTTACACTCGCTGCGGTCGCTTCGATCGCTGGCGCCGGTACCGGCTTTGCCGGTGGTCTCGACCGCTCCGGTCAATCCGTTCTGGCCGTCTTCGATGACGCGAATACCGCGTCGCTGGGCCTGAGCTACGTCAACCCCAACCTGACGGGCAGCGACACGGGCGGCGGCACCGGCAGCTATGACGCCGGCAATTCCTACAGCTCCTACAGCTGGAGCTTCGCGAACGAACTGAACGATCGCTTCAGCTATGCCGTGATCGGGGATCAGCCGTTCGGCGCAGACATTTTTTACAACGACACGCCGCAGACCTCGAACCTCGGCGGCACCACGGCCGATCTGACGTCCGATGCCATCAGCTTCATCGGCAAGTATCAGTTCACCGACCGCATCAGCGTGTTCGGCGGCCTGCGCGCGGAACGCGCGGGCGGCACCGTCGCCCTGAACGGTCAGGCCTATGCCCGCGCGCTGAGCGTGGCATCCGTGGCGAGCGCTGCGGGAACGACGTCGGCCACGCTGGGCGCCGCCCTGCTGGGCGACCCGACCGCGGCCGCGGCCCTTGGTGGCGCCGGCAATGTTGCGGCCCTCGGGGCGCAGGTCAGCGCACTGGGAACCGAGTTTCTGACACCGGGCGTCAACGGGTTCACCGGCTACGACGTGGAAATCGAAGAAAGCTGGGGCGCGGGCGTCACCGTCGGTGCGGCCTATGAAATTCCCGAAATCGCGCTGCGCCTTGCCGTGACCTACCATTCCGAAGTCACCCACACGGGCGACGCGACCGAACGGTTCGGCTTCAACGCGGCTGGCGCCGGCACGCCGATCCCCGGCACCCTGACGTTCCAGTCGCCGCAATCGGTCAACATCGACTTCCAGACCGGCATCAATGAAAAGACGCTGCTGCTTGCCTCGATGCGCTGGACCGACTGGGACGATTTCGACGTCATCCCGACGCAGCTTGGTGCGGACCTTGCCAATATCGACGACAGCTACCGCTGGACCGTCGGCGTGGCGCGTCGCTTCACGCCCGCGCTGGTCGGCCTCGCCTCGGTCACCTACGAAAAGGACGGCGGCGGGGCCACCATTTCCCCCCTCGGGCCGACCGACGGTCAGATCGGTCTTTCGGTCGGGGCGCGCTACACCTCGGGCAACATGAACATCTCCGGCGGTGTCAACTACACCATGGTCGGCGATGCCTTTGCCGGTGTCGGCGGTCAGCCGGTAGCCAGCTTCACGGGCGGCAGCGCAGTCGGCGTCGGCCTGAAGGTCGCCTACAAGTTCTGAGATCGATCCATCAGATCGTGCACAGCGCCCCGTCCCATCGACGGGGCGCATTTCGTTCGGGTCACCAAACCGCAGGAAACGGGTGGCGGGACGCCGCCCCCTGCCGTAGCCCGTCGCCATGAGCACCCGTGACATGACCACCCGCGCCTGGGGCGAACTCGGCCTGCTAGCCCTGATCTGGGGTGGCAGCTTCCTTTCGATCCGCGTCGCGCTGGACGAGATCCCGTTCGTCACCTCCGTCGCCTATAGGGTGGGCGTTGCCGCGTTGATCCTGTGGGTCTACGTCGCCCTGCGCCGCCTGCCCGTCCCGTCCGACTGGCGGACATGGGGGGCGCTTTTGGTGATGGGTCTGCTCAACAACGTCTTTCCGTTCCTCCTGATGGCGTGGGGCCAGTTGCACATCGAGACCGGCCTGACCTCCATCCTGAACGCGGCGACGGCGATCTTCGGTGTTCTTGTGGCCGCGCTGCTGCTTGCCGACGAAAACCTGACGTGGCGCCGCGGAATCGGCGTGTCTATCGGGTTCCTCGGGGTGGCGACTGCCATCGGGTTGCACAACCTCGCGTCCTTCGATCTGCGGTCGGCTGCGCAACTGGCGGTCGTGACGGGCACGATCAGCTATGCTTTCGCATCGGTCTGGGCGCGCGTGCGCCTGACGGGGTTGTCGCCGCAGGTGCAGGCGGCGGGCATGCTGACGGGATCGTCGCTTGTCATGATCCCGCTGGCCCTGACCCTCGACGGGATCGTCGTGCCGACGCAGGGCGATACGATCCTGGCCATCGCCTATTACGCCGTCATCGCCACGGCGGTCGCCTACCTTCTGTATTTCCGCGTCCTCGCCATGGTCGGCAGCGGAAACACCATGCTGTGCACCCTGATGGTCGCGCCGGTTGCCATCCTGCTGGGCGCGTGGCTGCGCGACGAGGTGCTGTCCGCGAATGTCTACCTCGGGTTTGGCCTGCTGGTGGCGGGCCTTCTGATCATCGACGGGCGCGTCCTGCGGGTGCTGATGCGCCGTTGACGCCGCCGGGGGCCACGGCTACGCGAGGGGCCATGTTCTACGACAGCGTATCAGACTGGCGCGATGCCGCCTCCCGCAGGGTGACGTTCTTTGGCATGTCCGGTCTTGGCAAGACGCACGTCAGCCAGATCCTGCGCGACTCCGGGGCGTGGTTCCACTACTCCATCGATTACCGCATCGGCACCGCCTACATGGGCGAGCATATCAACGACAACCTCAAGCGCGAGGCGATGCGCGTGCCTTTCCTTGCGCAACTTCTGCGCACCGACAGCATCTACATCGGCTCCAACATCAGTTTCGGGAACCTCGCCCCGCTGTCGGCATACCTTGGCCAACCGGGCGATCCCGCGCGCGGCGGCCTGCCGATGGCCGAATACGAACGGCGGCAGGAACTGCATGTGCGCGCCGAGATCAACGCCCTGCTGGACACGCCCCATTTCATCGAACGGGCGCGGGACATCTATGGCTACGACAATTTCGTATGCGACACCGGTGGATCCATCTGCGAGGTCGTGGACCCGGAGGATCCGGCCGACCCTGCGTTGACGGCATTGTCGCAAAACTCCCTCATGGTCTGGATCGAAGGGACGCCCGACCATACGCAGACCCTGATCAACCGCTTTGCCCGCGACCCCAAGCCGATGTGCTATCGCCCGGCATTCCTTGCACAGCAGTGGCAGGCGTATCTCGACATGACCGGCACCGCGCCGGATGCGGTGGACCCGCGCGCCTTCGCGGTGCACGCCTATGGGGCGGCGATCGCCGAACGCCACCCCCGCTATGCCGCGATGGCCGCGAACTGGGGCGTGACGACCACCGCCGCCGAGGTCGCGAGCGTCCGTGATGCCGATGACGTGACCGAGCTTGTGTCCGCGGCCCTTGGCAGGGCGGGCAAGGGCGCCTAACTCTTCCGTCCCACGACACCGGAACCGACCATGCCCATTACCCTGCCCCGCGACCTGCCCGCCTACAACGTTCTCGGATCCGAGGGTGTGATGGTGATGTCGGATGCGGATGCCACGCGGCAGGACATTCGCGCGCTGCGCATCGGGTTGCTGAACCTGATGCCGATGAAGATCACCACCGAGACACAGTTCGCCCGCCTGATCGGCGCGACCCCGCTGCAGATCGACCTGACGCTGATCCGCATGACGGAGCACAAGTCGCGCCATACCGCGCCCGAGCACATGGAAAGCTTCTACCGCACCTTTCAGGAGGTGAAGGACCAGAAGTTCGACGGCCTGATCATCACCGGTTCCCCCATCGAACACCTCCCCTTCGAAGAGGTGACCTACTGGGACGAGCTGCGCGAGATCATGGACTGGACGCAGACCAACGTGCATTCCACCTTCGGCGTCTGCTGGGGCGGGATGGCGATGGCCTGGCATTTCCACAAGGTGCACAAGCACATCCTGCCGCAAAAGCACTTCGGCTGTTTCCGGGTTCAGAACGAGGATCCGTCTTCCCCCTATCTGCGCGGGTTTTCCGACGATTGCGTGATCCCGGTGTCGCGCTGGACCGAGGTGCGGCGCGACGAGGTGGAGGCCGCGGGCATGCGCGTCCTGCTCGGGTCCGAGGAAACGGGCCCCTGTCTGATCGAGGACAAGGCCCACCGCGCGATCCACATCTTCAACCACTTCGAATACGACAGCGACACGCTGCAGAAGGAATATGAGCGTGACGTCGCCAATGGCACCCCGATCAACGTGCCCGGCAACTATTATCCCGACGATGATCCCAGCCGCGCGCCCGTCAACCACTGGCGCAGTCACGCACATCTTCTATACGGGAACTGGATCAACGAGATCTATCAGACGACCCCGTTCGACATGTCGCTGATCGGCACGCACCGTCAGGTGCTTGGCGGTCCGACCGAACAGCTGTGATGCCCCGGCGCGCCTTGATCGCGGGTGGCGCATCGGTGGGCCTGACCGCGCTGATCGGGGGCGGCATCGCACGGCGCGCCGCCGCGCGCGAGGCGGCGGCCGAAGCGGCCTTCCCCCCCAGCGGAACGATCCACGACATCGGCGGCGTGCCTGTTCACATGGTCGTCGAGGGTACCGGCCCGGACCTTGTGATGATCCACGGCGCATCCGGCAACCTGCGCGAATGGACGTTCGACCTGATCCCGCGCCTGCGCGACCGCTATCGTTGCATTGCCATCGACCGTCCGGGGCTTGGCTATACCGGGCGCACGAACCCGACCTATGACGCGGCCTGGACCTCCCGCGCCGAAAGCCCGATGGAACAGGCCGCCCTTCTGGCGGCCGCCTACGATACGGTGCGCGCGGACGATGGCGCGCCCATCGTTCTGGGGCACAGTTTCGGGGGCGCCGTCGCGCTGGCTTGGGCATTGGACCATGCAACGCGCGGGCTGGTCCTGCTGGCGCCGGCGGCAATGCGGTGGCAGGGCGGCTTGGGCCCGCTATATGCGGTCAACGCCTCGGCGCCCGGCGGGGCCGTCGCCGTGCCCGCGATCACCGCGATGGTGCCAGACACCAAGATCGACGACATCACCCGCGCCATCTTTCGCCCCGACCCGATGCCGACCGGGTATCTCGACCATATCGGCGGGCAGCTGACGTTGCGGCGGCGGTCGTTGCGCGCAAATGCGCGGCAGGTGAATGGCCTCAAGCCGCATATCACCGCGATGCAGGCGCGCTATACCGGCCTGACCCTGCCGATCGAATGGCTGCACGGCACCGCCGACACGATCGTCCCGGCCTCCGTCCACGCGCATCCGTTCAAGCAGATCGTGCCCCACACCAATCTGACGCTGCTGGAGGGTACGGGCCACATGCCGCATCATGTGCACCCCGACGCCGTCATCGACGCGATCGACCGCATCGACGGCGCCGCGTAGCCCCCGGCCCGTCGCCCTAACGGCGGGGCAGATGTTGGGGGGCTGGCCGTGCGCGCGCAGCCTCTCCATATAGGACAGACCGAGGAAAGGACGCGCCCCATGGAAAAACCCTTCGACGCCGCCATCACCCGCTACTACGAGGACGCGGCCCCGGAGGAGATCCGCCGCGCCATCGAGGAGGGGTCGAAGAAGGACATCCTGACCGATGACTTTCCTTACGACCGCTGGATGGAAAAGGACGACTACGAAGAGCAACTAGCCGATCTTCAGATCGAGCTGGTCAAGTGTCAGGCGTGGCTGCGCGACAGCAAGACGCGCGTCGCGGTGGTGTTCGAAGGCCGTGATGCCGCCGGCAAGGGCGGGACGATCAAGCGGATGCGCGAAAACCTGAACCCGCGGATCGCGCGGGTCGTGGCCCTGCAAAAGCCGACGGACCGCGAAGCCGGCCAATGGTATTTTCAGCGCTACGTCTGCCACCTGCCCGCGCACGGCGAGATGGTCCTGTTCGACCGCAGCTGGTACAATCGGGCGGTCGTGGAACATGTCTTCGACTTCTGCACGCCGGAGCAGCGCGAGGTCTTTTTCGGACAGGTCCCCGATTTCGAGCGGATGCAGGTCGAGGAAGGCACGACGTTGATCAAGGTCTGGCTGAACGTCGGGCGGGCCGAGCAGCTGCGCCGGTTCCTCGCCCGCGAGGAGGACGCGCTCAAGCATTGGAAGCTGTCGTGGATCGACGTGGAGGGGTTGTCCCGCTGGGATGCCTATACGGTCGCGATCCACGAAACCTTCGAGCGCACCCATACCGCCACCGCCCCCTGGACGGTCGTACGGTCCGACGACAAGCGGCGCGCGCGGTTGGAGACCATTCGGTCCGTTCTGTGCCGTATCGAATATGCCGGTCGGGACGACAGCAAGCTGATCATCGATCCGGCGATTGCCGGCGGGCCGGAGCTTTGGCTGAACGGTGCCTAAACGCGGCTATCATCACGGCAACCTGCGACAGGCCTTGGTCGATGCTGCCCTTTCCCTGATCGAGGAAAAGGGCCCGACCGGCTTTACCCTGTCGGAGGCGGCGAAACAGGCGGGCGTCACGCCAGCCGCGGTCTATCGCCATTTCGAGGGGCGAGAGGACCTGATCATCGAATGCGCCCTTCAGGGCCACGAGATCTTTGGCGACCTGATGGAATATGCCTTCGAATCCGGTCAGCCTTCGGCGCTGTCGGCATTCGAGGCGACGGGCCGGGCCTATCTTGCCTTTGCGCGCAAGCATCCCGGTCACTACATGGCGATGTTCGAAAGCGGCTTGTCCCGCCATGCGACGCCCGAACTGAGCCGTGCGGTGAACCGGTCGCGGGGGGTTCTGGAACAGGCCGCCGAGAACCTGTCACGCCACATCCCCGAGGATCGCCGCCCCCCCGCGGCCATGGTCAGCGCCCATATCTGGGCGATGTCGCACGGCGTGGTGGAGCTGTTCGCGCGGGGCAAGCCGGGCGCGAACACGCCGTTCCCGCCCGAGGATCTGCTGGAAGCGGGGATCGGTGTGTATCTTCGCGGTCTGGGGTTGGTCGCCGCCGAATCCTGACGCACCTGCGCGCCTTCGGTGTCCGCCTGAAAGAGCGACCGCAGAACACCTTTCGCCCGGTTTTGTTCCCCGGAGTCCTTCCGTTTTCACGCCTGTGTGTGCCGTTCTCGCGCGTTGGTGAAGTTGGTGCAAAGCGGCTTTCTGGATGTGCATGGGCGCACCCTTATCGCTTCTTTATCACGCTTCCGTTCATTGAAGGCGGGTCGGGGCAGGTCTAAATCCAACTCATCGGCAGGCAATGATGCCAAGCCACACAGAGACCAACAGCCCCGGCGCACAATCGCGGGGCGCACAGACAAGGAACAAGACCATGAAAACGCTTATCGCTTCTGCCCTGATCGCAACCGCTGGCCTGTCCGGCGCCGCCACCGCGCAGACCGTCAATGCCGGTCCGCTGGCCGCGATCCAGCACTTCAACCAGGATATCGACAGCAAGAACGAACGCGCCACGCCCGTCGGCGGTGTCGCAGGCGATTCCACCGCCTCCAGCCGTTCGGGTTCGTTCGACGAAGCCTACCGTCAGTTCAACCAGGACGCCGACAACCGCAACGAACTGCGCGGTGTGAACGGGTCCACCACGGTTCAGTCGCAGGCAACCTATGGTTCGGACATCTTCGCACGTATCGATGCCGAGAGCCGCGAAAACGACTGATATGGGTCGCTGACACCGGGGGCTTCCCCAGCCCCGGAATGCAGCCAGACGATACCCCTCGCCCGATCCCTCGGGGCGAGGGGTATTTTCGTTCAGCCGCCCAGCGTTCCCAGGATCCGTGCCCAGCATCGTGCGCCGACGTGGAATGACGACACGTCGTATTTCTCGTTCGGGGAATGGATCGCGTCCGACGATTTGGCGAACCCGGTCAGCATCGAATCCATCCCGAGGATGGTCTGGAAATGGGTTGCGATCGGAATGGACCCCGCGCCGCCCGTCAGGGTGGCAGGCATTCCCCACTCGACCCCAAGCGCATCGCGGGCGGCGTCGAAGGCCGGATGCTCCATCGTCATCGTCGCTGCGGCCCCTGCCCCGTGGTCCGCGAATGTCACGCGGCAATCGCCGGGCATCTGGGCAAGTACCCAGTCACGGAACGATTCCCGAATGCGGGCCGGATCCTGTCCACCCACAAGGCGAAAGCTGACCTTGGCCCGCGCCTCTGACGGCAGAACCGTCTTGAAGCCCGCCCCGGTATAGCCCGAGGACAGGCCATTGATCTCGGCCGTCGGACGCGACCACAGCATCTCCAGCGCCGTGCGCCCCTTTTCCCCGGCAAGGTCCGCCAGCCCCACCTCGCCAAGGAACGCCTCGGCCGAGAAGTTCAGGCCGCGCCAGCCCTCCATCACCTCTTGCGGCACCTCGGCCACGCCGTCGTAGAAGCCCGGAAGCGTGACCGCGCCGTCATCGTCGTGCAGCCCCCCGAGGATACGCGTCAGAACGCGGGCCGGATTCATGGCGGGGCCGCCATACATGCCCGAATGCAGATCGCGATCCGGGCCCGTAACCGTGATCTCCTCGCCGACGAGGCCGCGCAGACTGCTCAGGATGGTGGGTTCGCGGTCATCGAACAGGCCCGTGTCGCAGATCAACGCGACCTCCGCGCGCAGCTCCTCGGCATTGTCCTTCAGGAACGGCACCAGCGAAGGTGAGCCGGACTCCTCCTCCCCCTCGATCAGGACCGTGATCCGGCAGGGCAGCGAACCGGTCTCATCGCGCCAGGCGCGGCAGGCTTCGAGGAAGGTCATCAACTGGCCCTTGTCGTCGCTGGCCCCCCGTGCCCGGATGACCGGTCCGTTGGCCGTCTCTTCGACCACCGGGTCGAACGGATCGCGCGTCCACAGGGCCAGCGGGTCCACCGGCTGCACGTCGTAGTGGCCATAGAACAGGACATGCCGGTCCCCCGCACCGCCGTGCGCCACGACCATCGGGTGTCCGGGGGTGGGCCGCTTCGACGCCTCGAATCCGAGGTCCGTCAATTCGGCCACCAGCCAGTCGGCCGCCGCCTCGCAATCGCCCGCATGCGCCGGATCGGTCGAGATGGAGGGGATGCGCAGAAGCGCGGTCAGACGGTCGAGCGCGGCGGATTGGCCCGCATCCAGACGGTCGAGAACGGCGGGGATCGGATCGGACATCGAATGGCCTATGGGTTGGAGTGTTTCGCTGGCGAACGTGCGCCCTGTCGTGGAAGGTGTCCAGAGGTGCCGACGCGGCACGACCATCTGCGCAAGCGCACTGGGCAAATGCCCGGTTTCGCGCTAAGTCGCCCAGCACGACGACAATCGCGGAGGCCCAGATGCGCAACCCGACATCCCTTCTGACGCCGGTTCTGCTGGCCATGTCACTGGCGATGCCAGCCTCGGCACAGGATGTGCCGGACCAGAGGACGGCCAAGCGGGAGCTGTTCGGAACCCGCAATTCGGACATGTCGATCCTGCAGCATCCTTCCCTGTCCGATCTCGACCTTGCCACGCTGCGCGAGATGCCGCGCCTTGCATCGCTCAAGTATTACGGGGCGCTGGCGATTGCACCCGATGCGGGTCTGCAGGCGGATACCTCGACCGGTGCGTTCAACTATCATTCCCTGCAGGCGGCGCGCGCCGCCGCGGTTGCCGGGTGTAACGACAAGCGGTCCGGCGGTGCGGCCTGTGTGGTTGTGGCCGAAGTGACGCCGCGCCGCTACGAGGCCGGCCGCGCCCTGACGCTGAGCCAGGATGCCAGTCGCGCCGTAGACGGCCGCGATTTCGGGCGTGCGGGTGCCAATGCGGCCCTTGCGATCAGTCCGGGCACCGGAGCATGGGGCCTCGGCGATGGCGGTGCCGCGGCAATTTCGACCTGCGCGGCCTCGGGTGCGGGCGACTGCACCGTTGCGGTTGCGAAGTGACCGGCGCTTTGCGCGACAAACTGTAACCTGTTCTCGACAGGTTGGGGGCACTACATGCCCAAGAACCGACGGGCGGGATGGCCCACACGAAAAGGACGACCGTATGACCGATTATGCGCTGGCGCTGGACAAGGCGATTGCTGCCCTCCACGAAGAAGGCCGCTACCGGACCTTCATCGATATCGAGCGTCACCGCGGTCAATTCCCCCACGCCACCTGGAACAAGGCCGACGGCACCACGCAGGAGATTACCGTCTGGTGCGGGAACGACTACCTCGGGATGGGTCAGCATCCCGTCGTTCTGTCGGCGATGCATGACGCAATCGAGGCGACGGGCGCGGGCTCGGGTGGGACGCGCAACATCTCGGGCACGACGGTGTTCCACAAGGAACTGGAATCGGAGCTTGCCGACCTGCACGGCAAGGAGGCGGCGCTGGTCTTCACCTCGGCCTACATCGCCAACGACGCCACGCTGTCGACCCTGCCCAAGCTGTTCCCCGGCCTGATCATCTATTCCGACGCCCTGAACCATGCCTCGATGATCGAAGGCGTGCGCCGCAACGGCGGGGCCAAGCGCATCTTCCGCCACAACGATCTGGCCCACCTGCGCGAGCTTCTGGAAGCGGACGATCCGCAGGCGCCCAAGCTGATCGCCTTCGAATCGATCTATTCGATGGACGGCGACTTCGGCCTGATTGCCGAAATCTGTGACCTTGCCGATGAATTCGGTGCGCTGACCTACATCGACGAGGTGCACGCCGTCGGCATGTATGGCCCCCGCGGTGGCGGTGTCGCCGAACGCGATGGTCTGATGGACCGGCTGGACATCATCAATGGCACGTTGGCCAAGGCCTATGGCGTGATGGGCGGCTATATCGCGGCCTCGGCCCGCATGTGCGATGCGATCCGCAGCTATGCGCCCGGTTTCATCTTCACGACGTCGATCCCGCCCGCGATCGCCGCCGGTGCGGCGGCCAGTGTCCGTCACCTCAAGACAGATCAGGCGCTGCGTGATCTGCATCAGGAACGCGCGGCCGTCCTGAAGCTGCGCCTGCGCGGCCTCGGCCTGCCGATCATCGACCACGGCAGCCATATCGTGCCGGTCCATGTCGGCGATCCGGTCAAGTGCAAGATGATCTCGGACCGGCTTCTGTCGGACCACGGCGTCTATGTGCAGCCGATCAATTACCCCACCGTTCCACGCGGGACGGAACGCCTCCGCTTCACCCCTTCACCCGTGCACAATCCGCCAATGATTGACGCACTCGTGCGCGGGATGGACGATCTGTGGTCGCATTGTGCGCTAAATCGTGCCCAAGCCGCAGGTTGATTGAAACCGTGCATTGTAGGTCGATAGGTGCTAGCCTAAGGCTGGCAGTGGGGTAACGACTGGGGAGTCGGAGCCCATATCGAGACGGAATCGCGCACAAAGAGGCGCGACCACAATCTTCGAGGGGCAGGCTTATGTTTTTCCGTAAGTCGAAATTCATCTCTAAAGTCATGAGCCCTGATCGGGGTTTCGATTCCTATGAGATGCGACTGGGCGACGAAATGCGTGGAGAGCGCGCGACCTTGGGCAAATCGCTCATGGATGTGCAGCGGGAGCTTCGCATTCGCGCCAGTTACATCGCCGCTATCGAAAACGCGGATCTGTCCGCATTCGACAGTCAGTCCTTCGTCGCCGGTTATGTCCGCAGCTATGCGCGCTATCTCGCCATGGACCCCGAGATCGTGTTCGCGCGGTTCTGCGAGGAATCCGGCTTTGGCGGCATCTCGGCCCTCAAACCGATGGAATCGGAAATTCCGCGCAAGACGGGCCTTGGGCCCCTGCCCGCGCTTGGTGCCGTCGCCTCGGGCACTTTGGCCAAGAAGAACAAGGCCGCAGCGCCGGTCGATCCGTTGATGGGATCCGGCAATCCGTTCGCCAACAAGGCTACACCGGTTTTCGCAGGGTTCGAGCCCGGCGCATTGGGATCGCTTGCCGTTCTGGCCCTGTTGGTCGGCGGTCTCGGCTACGGTGGCTGGACCCTCGTGCAGGAGATTCAGCGCGTGCAGGTCGCGCCGGTGGAACAGGCGCCCGAACTGGTGGCGGAACTCGACCCCCTCGCCCCGACCCTTGCGCAAAGCGACACGCCCGAGGTTGTTGGCGTCGATGTGCCCGCGCCGTCCGATGCGCTGACCCGTCTGTACCGGCCCCAGGCCCTTGATGCGCCGATCCTGACCGCGCGCGATGCGCCGATCGCGACGATCCGTCCGGGCACGACCGGGGCGCTCGCCTCGGCCACGCCAACCACCGATTCCGATGCCTTCGGCACCGCCATCGACCGCGCCCTTGCCGAAGCCGTGGCCGTTGACGCCACCGTTGACACACCCGCAGGTCCGACCACGCCCAAGGTTCTGGCATCCGCGCCCGATGCCGTCGTGATCGTGGCCGCCCGCAATGCATGGGTCCGCGTCCGCACCGCCGATGGGCAGGAGCTGTTGCAGCGGGAATTGGCCGCCGGCGATACGTTCGAGATCCCGGCAACGGATTCCCCCGTGTCCCTGCGCACCGGCAACACCGGCGCGGTCTTCTTTTCCGTCGCGGGTCAGACATATGGCCCCATCGCTCCCGGCGCACAGGTCCTGACCACGGACATCTCGGCCGAGCTGGTGACGGAGACCTATGCCCTTGCCGACCTGACGGACGACAGCGACATCGCCCGCGTCGTGGCCGAACTGGCGGCGGAACCCGCCCTTCCGGGTGCTGACACAACGGCCGAGTGACCGGTTGCGCCGCGCCCTGCGGGGCCTTACCTCGGTAGGGTAATCCGCAGACGAGGCCGCAAATGTCCCTTCACGCCATCCGCCCCTGGCGACAGATCGACCGCCGGAAATCCCGTCAGATCATGGTCGGCAACGTGCCCGTCGGTGGCGATGCGCCGATCACCGTCCAGACGATGACCAACACGTTGACCACCGATGTGGCGGCGACCATCGCGCAGGTGCAGGCGGCGGCCGAGGCGGGCGCCGACATCGTCCGCGTCTCCGTCCCCGATGAGGCGTCATCCAAGGCCCTTAAGGAGATCGTGCGCGAAAGCCCGGTCCCGATCGTCGCCGACATCCATTTCCACTACAAACGCGGGATCGAGGCCGCCGAGGCCGGGGCCGCCTGCCTGCGGATCAACCCCGGCAACATCGGTGATGCCACCCGCGTGGCCGAAGTGATCAAGGCCGCGCGCGATCATGCCTGCTCGATCCGCATTGGCGTGAATGCGGGTAGCCTTGAAAAGCATCTGCTTGAAAAATACGGAGAACCCTGCCCCGATGCGATGATCGAAAGCGGGCTGGACCATATTCGCATCCTCGAGGACAACGATTTCCACGAGTACAAGATCAGCTGCAAGGCATCGGACGTCTTCATGGCCGCCGCCGCCTATCAGGGTCTGGCCGAACAGACCGACGCACCGATCCACCTGGGCATCACCGAGGCTGGTGGCCTGACCTCCGGCACGATCAAGTCGGCGATCGGCCTTGGCAACCTCTTGTGGATGGGGATCGGTGACACGATCCGCGTTTCCCTGTCTGCGGACCCGGTGGAGGAGGTCAAGGTCGGTTACGAGATCCTGAAATCCCTCGGCCTGCGTCACCGGGGCGTCAACGTCATCTCCTGCCCGTCGTGCGCGCGTCAGGGGTTCGACGTGATCAAGACGGTCGAGGCGCTGGAAAAGCGGCTGGAACACATCAAGACGCCCATGTCCCTTTCCATCATCGGCTGCGTCGTCAACGGCCCCGGTGAGGCCCTGATGACCGATGTCGGCTTCACCGGTGGCGGCAACGGGGCGGGCATGGTCTATCTGGCCGGCAAGCAGAGCCACAAGCTGTCCAACGACCAGATGGTCGACCACATCGTCGAACAGGTCGAGAAGCGCGCCGCCCAGATCGAGGCGCAGAACACCGCGACAGCCGCCGCCGAATAGTCGCGCCACTGGCGTTCCTGATACCGCAGAAAAAAAAACCGGGGGGCCTGACAGCCCCCCGGTTCTTTCGTTCGCCGGTGGCGGCGCCTACCGCTCCGGGATCAGCCCCTTGGGCGAGAACCGAAGCACCAGCAGCAGGATCGCCCCCATCGTCAGCAACCGCATATGCGCGACCGAGTCGATCAGATGCCCCTTGAGCCACGATCCATCGGCCATGCCGGCGGTGACGGCATTCATGATCATGAAGCCGATAGGCTCTACCTGAACCCACAGCCACCAGACAAGGAACCCGCCCAGAACGGCGCCCCAATTGTTGCCGGACCCGCCGACGATCACCATCACCCAGACAAGGAAGGTGTAGCGCAGCGGCTGATAGGTGCCCGGCGTCAGCTGTCCGTCGAGGGTGGTCATCATCGCCCCTGCCAGGCCGCAGACCGCCGATCCCAGCACGAAGATCTGCAGGTGACGGCGGGTGACGTCCTTGCCCATCGCCTCTGCCGCATCCTCGTTGTCGCGAATGGCGCGCATCATCCGCCCCCATGGCGAGGCAAGGGCCGCCTGCGCCAGCCAGAGCAGGATCGCGAGGACCGCCAGGAACAAGGCCGTATAGCCCAGCTTGACCGTGATCGACGAGGCCGTCACCGGGTCGAACCCCCAGGCGGTCATGCGCGCCACGAAGGCTTCGGAGTTCTGAAGGTCGATCTCATAGGGAACGGGGCGCGGCAGGCCGATCACGTTCTTGACGCCGCGCGACATCCAATCCTCGTGCTTGAGGACCGCGATGATGATTTCCGCGATGCCAAGCGTCGCAATCGCAAGATAGTCCGAGCGCAGGCCAAGGGCGGTCTTGCCGATGATCCACGCCGCCCCAGCCGCCAACGCACCGCCAACGGGCCAGGACAGGATCACGGGCAGGCCAAGACCACCAAGGTAGCCGGTCGCAGCGGGGTCCACAGACTCGATCGCTGCCACGCCCTGATCGAAGACGGACCGGAAGATGAAGAAGCCGGCAATCAGGATGACGGCCACGACCACGCCGCGATAGCGCGTGATCCGCGACCAGACGAGGATCGCGGCGATGACCGTTGCGCCGCCAAGGGCCAGCCCCGCCAGAACACGCGCGCCGCCCACGGCCCATGCCTCGCCCGTCGGGGGCATCGACACGAGAACGGCACCCAGACCGCCAAGGGCGACAAACCCCATGATGCCGACATTGAAGAGGCCCGCATAGCCCCACTGCATGTTCACCCCGAGCGCCATGATCGCCGAGATCAGGCCCATGTTCAGGATCGTCAGCGTAAGGTTCCATGACTGCAGCAAGCCAGTCGCCACGAACAGGACGATGACGAAGGCGAACAGGGCAAGGTCGCGTGGACGCAGCGTATTCATACCGATTTCCCCGCGAACAATCCGGTGGGCCGGAACAAAAGGACGATCAGAAGGATCATGAAGCTGACCGCGAACTTGTAGTCCGTGGACAGAAGCTGGACGAGGTTGTCGGGTTCCCATGCCTCCGGCAGGGCGTATCCCAGCACCTTCTTGAGGGGATAGGTGATCGTCACTTCCGCGAAGGCAATGACGAACCCGCCCGCGATCGCCCCGAGCGGCGACCCGAGCCCCCCCACGATCGCGGCCGCGAATATCGGCAGCAAAAGTTGGAAATAGGTGAAGGGCTTGAAGGACTTGTCGAGACCATAGAGCGTGCCGGCGATGGTCGCCAAGGCCGCCACGATCAACCAGGTATAGACCACCACCCGTTCCGGGTTGATACCCGACAACAGGGCCAGATCCTCGTTATCGGAAAAGGCGCGCATCGATTTTCCGGTCCGCGTCTTGTTGAGGAACCAGAACAGCAAGGCGACGACGACGATCGCGACGATCACCGTGATCACCTGCGTCGTGCGGACCGCCAAGCCTTCGTCCAGCCCGGTCAAAGTCTTGAAATCGCGGGCCGAGATCAGGAAACGCTCGCCATCCGCGAACCTCTGGTCATCGGGACCGATGATGAACCGCACGAGACCGTTCATCACGAACATCACGCCAAGCGATGCGATGACGAAGGTCACGGGCGCCGCCTTGGTCCGGCGATAAAAGCGATAGACCAGGCGATCGGTGCCCAGCACCAGCAGGGACGCCGCGGCGATCCCCACGGGCAATGCAAGCAACGCCGTCGGAAGCGGCCCGAACGACACGCCGGCGGCCTGCAGGCCCCATGTGCACAGGATCACGGCCATCGTCCCGAAGGCCATCGTGTCACCATGGGCGAAATTCGAAAACCGCAGGATCCCGTAGACGAGCGTGACGCCAAGCGCGCCCAAGGCCAGTTGGGAACCATAGGCAATCGCCGGAACCAACACGAAGTTGGCCAGGACGATGAATGCATTCAGAAGGTCCATCACAGTGCCTCCGTTTTCTGACAGGAGCCGAAGCTCTGGATGGCGACAATGTCTTCGCGAAAGACCGAATGGCTGGAATGGACGGCGCGCCCGTTCGACAGGACCGTCGTCGCCCGGATCCGACCGGCGACGTCCTGCACGAAGCTGACGACACCCTTACCGGCGGAGGCGGTGACGGCGTGGTCGCGGATCGGGTTGACGGACCAGGCAGAGCCGTCATCGTCAAGCCTGTAGACCATGTCACGCGCTGGATCGCTCTGCGTGCAGGTATGCGCCGAACAGGTGGTTTCGAACCGACATTCGTAGACGAGGGACGCCGCGATGGACGGCCCGGTCGACAGGATCGACAGCGCGACGGCAAGAAGGACAGGACGCATGTTCTAGCCCCCCAGAAAGCTGCGCCGGACCTCGGGGTCCGCCAGCAGTTCTTTGCCCGTGCCGGTATGCGCGTTGCGCCCCTGCACCAGCACATAGCCCTTGTCCGCAATGGCCAGCGCCTGACGTGCGTTCTGTTCAACCATCAGGATCGAGATGCCCGTTCGGGCGACCTCGATGATGCGGTCGAAAAGTTCGTCCATGACGATGGGCGAGACACCCGCCGTCGGCTCATCCAGCATCAGAACGGTCGGCTGCGTCATCAGGGCACGGCCCACGGCGACCTGCTGCCGCTGGCCACCGGACAGTTCCCCGGCGGCCTGACGCCGCTTGTCGCGCAGGATCGGGAACAGGTCGTAGATCTGCTCCATCGTCCCACGAATGTCGTCGCGCCGCAGGAAAGCGCCCATCTCAAGGTTCTCCTCGACCGTCATGGAGGTGAAGATGTTGGACGTCTGCGGCACGAAGGCCATGCCCTTGGCCACCCGGTCCTGCGGCGACAGGGCGGTGATGTCCTCGCCGTCCAACCGCACGCCGCCCTTGCGCAGGTTCAACATGCCGAACACGGCCTTCATGCCCGTCGACTTGCCCGCCCCGTTCGGCCCGACAATCACGGCGATCTCGCCCTTTTCGACCGCGATGGTGCAATCGTGCAGGATGTCGGCGCCACTGCCGTAGCCGCCCGTCATG
The DNA here is from genome assembly GCF_041403465.1 of Jannaschia sp. 2305UL9-9. NCBI lineage: Bacteria > Pseudomonadati > Pseudomonadota > Alphaproteobacteria > Rhodobacterales > Roseobacteraceae > Jannaschia > Jannaschia sp. 2305UL9-9. Next base: position 408,441 of record NZ_JBGEHM010000001.1, on the reverse strand, counting down.
CTGTCCCCGATCAGGAAGGCATTCGCCGTATGCGCGCGATCCTGCGGCGCATGCCCGGACTGCATCGTGCCACCGGCACGCGGGTTGACGATGCTGGCGTCCTTGTTGCCACGCGGCTCCACTCCACCGGTCATGCCACCGCATCCTTGTTCTTCAGCCCCGTGCCCAGATAGGCCTCGATCACCTGTTCGTTGGCCTTGATTTCAGGCAGCGACCCTTCGGCCAGCACGCGCCCTTCGGCCATGCAGATGACGTGGTCACTGATCTTGCCGATGAAATCCATATCATGCTCGATCACGACGAAGGTATAGTTCCGCTCCTGGTTGAGGCGCAGGATCGCGTCGCCAATGGTGTTGAGCAGCGTGCGGTTCACGCCTGCCCCGACCTCATCCAGAAAGACGATGCGCGCATCGACCATCATCGTGCGCCCCAGTTCCAGCAGCTTTTTCTGACCGCCGGAAATCTGGCCCGCCTTCTGTTCGGCAAGGTGTTCGACCGTCAGGAATTCCAGCACCTGATCGGCCTTGGCGCGCAGCGCGCGTTCCTCGTCCGCGATGCGTTTGCGCCCGAACCACGTGTTCCACAGGGTCTCGCCCGATTGCCCGCCCGGAACCATCATCAGGTTCTCGCGACAGGTCATCGACGAGAACTCGTGCGCGATCTGGAAAGTGCGCAACAGACCCATGTGGAACAGGTCGTGCGGCGGCAGGCCGGTGATGTCCTCGCCCGCCATCGTGACGCGCCCGGAGGTCGGTTTAAGAACGCCCGCTATGACATTGAACAGCGTCGTCTTTCCCGCGCCATTCGGCCCGATCAACCCGGTGATCGATCCTTCCTTGATGGCGAGACTGGCGCCATCGACCGCGCGAAAACCGCCGAAATGACGGTGCAGGTCGTGAACCTCGATCATGGGGGGCCCTTCTTGCTGAAACGGCCCCGGCACGTCATGCCGGGGCCGCCTTGTGTCATTCTATCCGATTCAGCGGTAGCCGACCGTGGTGTCCTTGCCGTCGACGACTTCCAGCTCGCGATAGCGACCGGCGCTTTCGCCGCCACCGATCAGCTCGACCGAGGTCGCGCCGTCGTAGTCGATTTCGCCGCCGTCCGCGAGGATCTGCAGGCCCTTGGCCAACTCACCCGGCAGGATCTTTTCCCCCGGTGCGTTTGCCACGTCCAGGATCGATCCGACATATTCCGCGGGATCGGTCGAACCCGCCGCCTGCATCGCCAGGGCGAACAGGGCCGCCGCGTCATAGCTTTCGGGCGTATAGGCGGAGGTTCCGTCGAAACCAGCTTCCGTCGCCATTTCGGCAAGAATGGCTGCGCCGTCCGAATCCGAACCCGCGATCTGTCCGAAAGAGCCTTCGAGATCGGTGCCGAGCGCTTCGAAGATCGACGCGCCGATCATGCCGCCCGGCAGGACGAACTGTTCGAACGCACCGGAGTCGAGCGAGGAGCGGATGATGCCCAGGCCGCCCTGGTCAAGGTAGCCGGCCACCACGAGGATGTCGCCGCCCGCAGCGGACAGCGCCCCGACTTCGGCCGAGTAGTCAGCCTTGCCGTCTTCATGCGCGGTGGAAATCGTGACTTCGCCGCCCGCTTCCTCGAAGGAGCTTTGGAACGCGTCGGCAAGACCCTTGCCGTAGTCGTTGTTGGTGTAGGTCAGCGCGACGGAGTCGAAGCCGCGCTCCAGCAGGATCTCGGTCATGACCTGACCTTCGCGGGCATCCGACGGCGCCGTGCGGAAGAACAGATCGTTGTCTTCGACCGTCGACAGCGCGGGCGAGGTCGCCGAAGGCGAGATCATCGGCATGCCGTTCGGAATCGCCACGTTCGACAGGATGGCCCCCGTCACGCCCGAGCAGTCGCCGCCGATGATGCCGACGATACCGTCGGAGGTGATCTGGCGTTCGGCCACGGCGGTGGCGGCAGCGGCGTCCACACAGGTCGAATCGCCGCGGACACCTTCGAGCATGATGCCACCGGCAACACCGCCGGCTTCGTTCACCTCGGCGATGGCCAGTTCCGCACCGGCCGCCATGTGGCCCGTCAGCGATTCAATCGGGCCCGTGTACCCGAGGATGATGCCCAGCTTGGCGGGCGAATGACCGTCGGCAAATGCGGCGGTGGTGGCAAGCGTGGCGGCAGAAGCCAGCAGCAGCTTTTTCATTGTCGTCTCCCTGTTGGCGACCCTGTCGCGGGCCGTTCCAGCAAAAAGCCTATGATGGGATTTTTCCATTGGAAAGGGCGATCAGGCCCTTCCCCGGCGCCATTTGCCGAATAAAAAGGCAGTCAGACCGCGATGCCGTGACGACCTGCAAGATCCGTGAAGAATTGCCATGCGACACGACCCGATCGCGACCCGCGTGTCGCCTGCCATTCGATCGCCTCGGCGCGCAGGGCATCGTCCGTGATCTGCAGGCCGTGGGCGTCGCAATAGCCCCGGATCATTGCCAGATAGGCATCCTGATCGCACGGGTGGAAGCCAAGCCAGAGGCCGAAACGATCGGAGAGAGAGACCTTCTCCTCCACCGCCTCGGCGGGGTTGATGGCCGATCCGCGCTCATTCTCGATCATGTCGCGGGGCATCAGGTGGCGGCGGTTCGACGTGGCGTAGAAGATCACGTTGCCCGGTCGCCCTTCGATCCCCCCATCCAGAACCGCCTTCAGCGACTTGTAGGCCGCGTCATCGTGGCTGAAGCTGAGGTCATCGCAATAGAGGACGAACCGGTGCGGCGCGTCGCGCAACAGCGACAGCAGGCGACCGACCGTCTGGATGTCCTCGCGCTGCAACTCCACGAGCTTGAGGCCGGTCGCTTCAAGTTCGCCATGGATCGCCTTGACGAGGCTTGATTTTCCCATGCCACGCGCACCCCACAACAGCGCGTTGTTCGCAGGCAAGCCTTCCGCGAAACGTCGCGTGTTCTCCAACAGGGTATCACGTGCCCGATCGATCCCCAGCAGCAGGTTCAGCGGAATGCGGTTCACCCGATCGACGGGCACGAGGCGGTCGGGCGACGTGTCCCAGACATAAGCCGATGCAGAAAAATCCGGGGCCGCCTGCGGTGCGGGGGCAAGACGCTCCAACGCCTCCGCGATCCGCTGCAACATCTGGTCACTCAAAGGTCTTCGTCCTCATCCAACAGGCCTTCGGCGCGCATCCGTTTCAGGCGCGATGCCTCGACCCAACGAACCAGCCAGATCGACACCTCGTAGAGGCCGAACACCACGACGAACAGAATGACCTGCGTGATGACATCCGGCGGCGTGACCAGCGCGGCCAGCAGCAGAATGCCGACCACGGCATATTTGCGAACCGAGGCAAGTCCCTCGGCCGAGACCAGCCCCGCCTTGCCCATCAGCGTCAGCAACACCGGCAGCTGAAAGCACAGACCGAAAGCGACGATCATCTTGAGGGTGATGTCCAGCGACTCGTTCACCTTGCCCGCGAAGGTGATGGCGATTCCCCCCGGCTCCACCGCCTGCGGGACGACCGGAAGGTCGGGCGCGACGATCGTGACCCCTTCGGGAACCTCGGTCGGGATCGCATCGACGATCACCTGACGCACGTCCGCGAAACCAAGGAAGAACTGCATCGCCAGCGGCACGACCACGAAATGCGCAAAGGCCGCGCCCAGCGTGAACAGCAGCGGCGATGCGATGAGGAACGGCAGAAACGCGTTCTTCTCGTTGCGGTAGAGGCCGGGGGCGACGAAGCGCCAGAGCTGATGGGCGATCACCGGAAAGGAAACGATCAGACCACCGACCACGGAGACACGCACGAGGGTGAAGAAATACTCCTGCGGGGCGGTATAGATCATCTGCGGATTGGGGTCGCCGAGGGCGCGCATCGTCGCCTCGATCGGGCCAAGCAGGAATTCGAGGATCTGTTCGCCGACCGTGAAGCACAGGATCATACCGATCAGGAACCCGGCGACCGCCCGGATCAAGCGGGTGCGCAGCTCGGCCAGGTGTTCGATCAACGGGGCGGAGCTGTCTTCGATCTCGTCCGTCGTGCTCATGCCTTGGTGCTTTCCGCTGCGGATGCCGCAGGTTCAGGGGCCGCCGGATCCGGGATCAGGTCCGGTTCATCGGCCAGTTCTGCCGCTTCGGATGCCTCGCGCAGCTTGCGCTCCTCTGCCATCCGGGCGGCGTTTTCGGCGATCTTTTCCTTGGCGGCGGCGCGCTTTTCGGCAAGGTCGCGGGTGGCCGGACCGGTCGTGTCGTCCGGCGTCCAGGCCTTCAGGTCCGAGGTCGCTTCCTTGATCTTGTCGATCCCGTATTTCTTGGGGTTGGCGACCTTGCGCAGGTCGCCCGCGATGTCGCCCACGCCGGTATCGTCAGCCGCCTTGTTCATGGCGGACTGGAATTCGCGCGCCATGCGGCGCGCCTTGCCCGTGAATTCCCCCAAGGTGCGGAACATGCGCGGCAGGTCCTTTGGACCCACCACGATCAATGCCACCACGCCCACGACGAGCATTTCGCTCCAGCCGATATCGAACATCAGGTCAGCCCCCGATCCGTCTCAGACAGGTTTCAGACCTTGTCCTTTTCGGTGGTTTCCGGCGTGACGTCGCGCGGGGTGCCGTCGGCCAGAGCCGCATCGTCATCCTTGCCGCCATCGTCGACGCCCTTCTTGAAGGCGGTGATGCCCTTGCCGACTTCGCCCATGAGAGAGCTAATCTTGCCACGCCCGAACAGGACGAGCACGACGACGGCGATAAGAAGAAGGCCTGGCAGGCCGATGTTGTTGAGCATTTCTCAAACTCCCAAAAAGTCGGACCTGTTCCGGCCCATGCCTCTGTTACCCTGTCCCTTACTTACGCACTGCCGCCATGATGTAAAAGCACCGGCGCGCACATTAGGGGCGACAGACTGTCCGTGCGGTGCCGTTCAGCGCAACAGGGGTTCCGGATCGACGGCATCGAAACCACGACGCACCTCGAAATGCAGGAACGACGGATCGCCGCCGCCGACACTGGCCAGCCTTTGGCCCGCGCGGACCGTGTCGTCCTTCTTGACCTGAATGTCCTTGATGTTCGCATAGACGGTCAGCAGCCCCCCCTCGTGCCGAAGGACGAGGATCGGAACCTGATCGGTATCCCGCGTGATCGCGGCCACCGTCCCGGCGGCGGCGGCGGATACCGCGCTGCCCTCGGCCGCGCGGAAATCGACGCCCTCGTTGCGCGACGAGAACGGGCGCAGGACGTCCCCGGACACCGGGCGCCGCAAGGCGGACGGCTCGCTTGCTACCTCGACCGCGGGTGTGACGGCCGGTTCGGGGTCCGGTGCCGCGCTGGCCTCGGTCCGAAACTGGTCGAGGTCAGGGCTGGCCGGCAGCACCGCTTCCTCCACCGTTTCGGGCAGGGCCGAACTGGCCGATGGGGGAACGGGGGTTTGCGTGCCGACACCGGGCGACGGCGTGGCGATTTCCGCCGCACCACTGTCCGAAATCACCAGCGGGATCAGAAGGTACTGCCCCTCGCGCACGTTCAGATCACTGTCGAGACCGTTCCATTCCGCAAGGGCGGCCGGGCTGACCCCGTAAAGGCGCGAGATGGAGAATGCCGTCTCGCCACGCGCAACGCGGTGGCGCACGGGTTCTTGCCCGCCCTGCACGGCGACGGTCGCAACGGGGGCCGCGCCATCGGCGCGGTCGATCGCGGCGCCCGCGATCTGCGTGATGTCGGGCCTTGCCGCGGCGCTGCTGCCGGGGGTGACGCGACGGGGCAAGGCCAGCACCGCCTCGCGGTTCAGGGGCGAGTCGACCTGGAGGCCATTGAAGCGGGCAAGTTCCTCCGGGGCGATCCCGATGCGTGTCGCCACGGTCGTGACGGTATCGCCGCGCCGTGCCACAGCCACCTGATAGTTCGGATAGGTGATCAGACCGTTCGCATCGGGCCTTGGTCGGTCGGCAGCCGCCTGCCGCGCCGCGCTGGAGGTATCGAGCCCCCCGGGCGCATTGTTGCGCAGATCCAAGTCCAGTTCGGACAAGGCCCCATTGCATCCCGCCAACATGGCCATCGCGACCACCGCGCCTGCACCTCGGGTCGCCAAAAATCCTGCGGACATCGCTGTCCCTCCGTCCTGCCCAGTTTCGGGTGACCCGGTCTTCAGCCGGGTTCGACCCCTTCGACCAGTGGCACGAAGCGCACCGGCATGTTCAGATCCTCATGGTCATAACCGGTAGCCGTGCGTGTGACGATGACCAGCTGCTGCATATGGTCGGATACGCCGACCGGCACCACCATGCTACCCCCCACGCGCAACTGTGCCAACAGCGTCCCGGGGGGGTCTTCGGCGGCTGCGGTCACGAGGATGCGGTCGAATGGCGCCTGTTCCGGCAGACCGTGGCTGCCGTCCCCGGAAATGACGGTGATGTTCGTCAGGCCCAGACGGTTATGCGTGGCCGTCGCGATGCGGGCCAGCGCGCGGTGCCGCTCCACCGAATAGAGCCGCCGCGCCAGATGTGACAGGATCGCGGCCTGATACCCGGTGCCGGTCCCGACCTCCAAGACCTTGTCACGCGGCTGAACGTTCAGGGCCTGCGTCATGAAACCGACGACGGATGGCTGGCTTATGGTCTGACCGCTGGCGATGGGCAGGGGCACATCCTCGTAGGCGCGTGCCTTGAACGTGTCGGACACGAAATCCGCACGGTCCGTCCGCTCCATCGCCGTCAGGACACGGCTGTCCGTCACCCCGCGCGAGCGGAGCGTCACGAGCAGGCGCATCGTCTCCTCGGGGGTCATCGGGGATCAGTCCTTGTAATCGGGCAGCACCGCCCGAAGATCGTCCAGCGCCGCGCGGTCGGTCAGGTCGCACCGCATCGGTGTGACGCTGACCCATCCATCGACGTTGGCGCGTACGTCCGTGCCGGGGGCCGTGCGCTCACCCTGCGCCGATCCGCCGATCCACAGATACTTGCGCCCCGAAGGCGCGGTCTGGGGATGCACCCGCATCCGCCCGTCACCGCGATACCCCTGCGCCACGGCGGCCGTGCCCTTGACCAGACGCGCGGGCACGGGCGGAAAATTGACGTTGTAGAACAGCTTGTAGGTGTCACCACCCCACGGCGCATCGGTCAGAAGACGCTGAACCAGACCTGCGCCATGCATGCGCGCGGCATCGAACGGGTCGTCCAGATCGACGTTCAGCGGGCCATAGAACTGCGACATCGCAATGGCCGGAATGCCCTGCAACGCCCCTTCGATCGCGGCCCCGATCGTGCCGGAATACATCGTGTTCTCACCGGCGTTGTTGCCCCGGTTCACCCCCGACAGGATCAGGTCGACCTTGCCGTCCACCAACTCTCCAATCCCGGCAAGAACACAGTCGGCCGGGCTGCCTTCGATGGCGAAGCGACGCGGCCCCAACTGCGAGATCATCGACGGTTTGACATAGTTGATGCAGTGCCCGACGCCCGATTGTTCGAACGCGGGCGCCACGCACCAGACCTCACCGTCATCGCCGGCAACCGTCGCGGCGATTTCGGACAGCACCTCGAGGCCCGGTGCAGAGATGCCGTCGTCGTTGGTGATCAAGATGCGCATGTGACAAGCCCCGTAAACTCCGCAGCCTTGTGCGGAAAGGGCCGCCTCATGTCCAGCGCGGCGCGCGTTTTTCCAGAAAGGCCTGTATCCCTTCTGCCGTGTCCGCATCGGCAAGGTTCGCCACCATCGCGTCACGGGTCAGGGCATAGGCCTCGTCCAGCGGCCTTTCCAACTGGGCATAGAAGGCGCCTTTTCCGATCCGTTGCGCCGTTGTCAGCTTGCTTGCGACCACCTCGGCCAGCGCGCGGGTTTCCGCCACCAGCCGGTCGGCGGGCACCGCGCGGTTGATCAGGCCCACCTCGGCGGCGCGGGCGGCGGACAGGAACGCGCCGGTTGTCAACATCTCCATCGCCTGCTTTCTGGGCACGTTGCGCGACAAGGCGACCATCGGCGTAGAACAGAACAGCCCGATATTGACCCCGTTCACCGCGAATTTCACGTCCTCTGCCGCGATCGCCATGTCGCAGGTCGCGACAAGCTGACATCCGGCGGCGGTGGCCAGCCCGTGAACCTGCGCGATGACCGGCTGCGGCAGGTCGCGGATCTGCGTCATGACGCGCGAGCAGCGATCGAACAGATCGGCAAAGGCCGCTGCCCCGCCATCCTCGGCCCCGCGCATGGCCTGCATCTGCCGCAGGTGGTGACCGGCACAGAACGCCCTGCCCTCGGCGGCGATCACGACGACATGCGCGTCCCCCGCCGCGATGTCGGTCAGGGCATCCGACAGGGCCGACAGCATCTCATCCGACAGGGCGTTCAACGTACCCGGGTCGTTCAACGTCAGCGTCGTGATTCCCCCCGCGTCGCCGCGCAACAGAATATCGGACATTTGCGATCCCCCCTACGGTCGTTAGGGAAGGGTGCGAAGACAGAGGGGAATTTGCAATGTTGAAGATGACCGCGCCCGAACTGGAGGCCTTTCTGGCACGCGATTTCCCTCAGGTCGGGGAGGATTTCGTCATCGATCATGTGGACGAGGGCGGATTGATCGTCCGGCTCAAGGTGGCCGACCGTCACCTGCGCCCGGGCGGCACCGTGTCGGGCCCGTCTATGTTCGCCCTTGCAGATGTCGGGATATATCTGGCGATCCTGTCCCGCCTCGGACCGGTCGCCCTTGCCGTCACGACGAATTGTTCAATCGATTTCATGCGCAAACCCGCGGCGGGTGCCGACATCCTGTGCGAGGCGCGTCTGCTGAAGCTGGGGCGCGTTCTGGCCGTCGGGGATTGCCTGCTGCGGTCCGAAGGGTCGCAGGCGCCGGTTGCGCGCGCCTCGCTGACGTACTCCATTCCGCCAAACGTATCGATACAATAAAAAAGAGGCCGGATGCTGTCGCGATCCGGCCCCAGGGGGGAAGAGAACAGGGTCGGCGGTTCAGCCCCGCCAGAAGGGTTTGGCGACCTCACGCAGGACTTCGGCGGTGGTCAGCCCGATATCACCATACAAGGCGGGGTCCATATCCTTCAGGGCACGGCGCGTCTTTGCCCGCATCTCCCAGACAGACACGGTCACCGCGAAGGACATCGCCAGCTGCGACAGCGGCGAACGGGCAGCGACGGCATGGGCGTTGAAAGCGGGATTGTCGAATGCGAGGGCGGTCATGACATGTATCCTTTCGGGATCGGAACCTTCGGTATGTGCGTTGCAGTTTGTATTGATACAATCGAGCGTTTAAGCTACGATCAATAGATACAATTCAACCATCCCCAAATCCAGCGATACATTGTCATGGGTACAATAACAGATACGAATATCATCCAGGTCGATTTCGGTGCCGACAGCCGCCCAAAGTACCTGGTTCTGGAGGCGGCGGTGCGTGATGCGATCGCGCGCGGCGCGATGCCCCCCGGCACCCGCCTGCCGCCCGTGCGGGATCTTGCGTGGAAGATCGGGGTCACGCCCGGCACGATCGCACGGGCCTACGCGCGCCTGACCGACAGCGGGGTGCTGGTCGCTCAGACGGGCCGGGGCACCTTCGTTGCCGAGGCGCGCGGCCCTGCCCCGATCTATCAGGAGTTCCAGACGCTGGAGGTCGATTCGACCCCGCATCTGACCGGTGGGGACAGCTACGAGGTGAACCTGCTGTCGCCTCACCTGCCGTCTGTCGGGCAGGCCCGCCTGATCCGGTCGCTGCTGGCCGAGGTGGCCGAAGCCCCGCCGTCGGGAATGATGCATTATCCCGGCCACAAGAGCGAACGTGCCGCCCGCGAGGCGGCGCAGCAGTTTCTCGCCGATCCGTTGCTGGGCCCGATCGATTCCGACGACATTGCCCTGACGCATGGCGGACAGCACGGCATTTCCCTGATCATGCAGGCCGTCCTGACCGGGCGCCGCCCCGTGGTCCTGCTGGAGGAGCTGACCTATCCCGGCTTTCGCCGCATGGCCGAAACCCTGCGCGCCGAGATCCTGACCGTTCCGATGGACGAACACGGCCTGATCCCCGAAGCGCTGGAGGCGGCGGCCAGACAGACCGATGTCCAACTGCTGTGCACGACGCCGGGCGTTCACAACCCCACCTGCACGGCAACACCCGAATCGCGCCGCCGCGAGATCGTGGCCGTCGCGCGGGCCACCAACATCCAGATCCTCGAAGACGACTGCTATCAGATGATGCGCTGCGACACGCCCAGCTATCGCCTGCTGGCGCCGGAGCGGACGTGGCACATATCCTCCATCGCGAAGACCGTGACCCCTGCCCTCAGGGTCGGCTTCGCGATCGCCCCGCGTGACCGGCGCCTCGCCCTGCGCCGGGTGGCGGAATACAATTCGTTCGGGATGGCTACACCGATCAGCGATCTGTGCGCCAAACTGCTGGCCCACCCGGACCTACCCGACCTGATGGCCGAGACCCGCGAAGTCGTCAGCACATATGTCACCGCGGCCGCCGAGATCCTGGACGGCTACAATCTGGCATGGCGGCAGGATGTCTCGTTCCTGTGGCTGACCCTGCCGAGCGGATGGCGCGCCTCCGGTTTCTGCCGTGCGGCAGAGGCAGCGGGCATCAAGCTGCGCGCGGCCGAGGAATACATGGGCCGGGACGCGAACGCGCCCCACTGCGTGAGGTTCGCCATCAACACCGGCGTATCCCTGACCAGTTTCCGGGCGGCGATTCAGCGACTCCGCGACCTGTTGGACCAACCTGCGGACGGTTTGGGCGTGTAGTGGTGTGGGGTAAAATTAAACCCCAATGACAACACGTTGTTTAACAACGATTTTCCCAAGATGACGCGCATTGACGCCGACCGCCACGGCTATATAAGCCGCGCATCCGGGGCAGTCGCCCCACCGTCTTTCCACGATCAGATAGGAATTGGGCCGTGAAAACTTTCACCATGACCCCCGACCAGATCGACAAGAAGTGGATCCTGATCGACGCCGAAGGCGTGGTTCTGGGTCGCCTCGCCTCGATCATCGCCATGCGCCTGCGCGGCAAGCACAAGGCCACCTTCACGCCGTCCATGGACATGGGCGACAATGTCATCGTGATCAACGCCGACAAGGTTCAGATCACCGGCAAGAAGCGTGACAAGGAAAACTACTGGCACACCGGGTATCCGGGCGGCATCAAGTCGCGCACGACCGGTCAGATCCTCGAGGGCAAGTACCCCGAGCGTGTCCTGACGCAGGCCGTCAAGCGCATGCTGCCGGGCAACAAGCTGTCGCGTCAGCTGATGACCAACCTGCGCGTCTACGCGTCGGCCGATCACCCGCACGAAGCCCAGTCGCCCGAAGTCCTCGACGTCAAGGCGTTGAACCCCAAGAACACACGGAGCGCTTGATCATGGCCGAGCAACTGAACTCCCTCGAAGACCTCAAGGGCGCCGTCGACACCTCCGGTGCCGCCTCCGCCGGTGAAGAGGTCCTGCTGGACACCTCCGTTCCCCGCGAACCCGTTCGTGACGAGCTGGGCCGTTCCTATGCCACGGGCAAGCGCAAGGACGCGGTCGCCCGCGTCTGGATCCGCCCCGGTTCCGGCAAGGTCACCGTCAACGGCAAGGACGTGAACGCCTATTTCGCGCGTCCCGTTCTGCAGATGATCCTCAAGCAGCCGTTCGAGATCACCGATCGCGAAGGTCAGTTCGACGTCATGGCCACCGTCAAGGGCGGCGGTCTGACCGGTCAGGCCGGTGCCGTGAAGCACGGTGTTTCCAAAGCGCTGCAATTGTATGAGCCCGGCCTGCGCGGTGCCCTGAAAGCAGCCGGTTTCCTGACCCGCGACAGCCGCGTCGTCGAGCGGAAGAAGTACGGCAAGGCGAAAGCCCGTAAGAGCTTCCAGTTCTCGAAGCGTTAAGCTACACGATTTGGTGTGGGGCCATCCATGTGGTGGCCCTATGCTATTCAAGACCTCGAAAAGCGGACGGTTTCGGCACATGGCTTTTGACGATCAGACGCCCAATCCGCAGCGCCGTTTTCTGGTGACGACCCTTCTGGCCGTCCCGTTTCTGGCAGCCTGCAACACAGTTACACGCCCGCGGTCTACCCGCCTCGAAGACGAGGTGACGGACGCGATTCGCACTGACGCCTTCGACGGTCGCTACGAGATCGTCATCAGCCGTCTGCGCGTCGGGCTGGAGCCCGATGGCTCGACCCCGAAATTGCGCGAACTGGCCAAGGTGACAGTTCGGGCCGTGCGCGGTCAACTCTCCGTTCTCAATATCAGCGATCAGGCCAGCGGTCAGAACTACACCGATCTTCAGGGGTTGTTCTCGGTCGGCGGGCGGCTGCGCATGACGATGACGGCGGGCTATCTGACGGGAAGCGTTGGACAATCGGTGTTGTCGATGGACGATATCGTCGGAAACACCTTGCTGCGCGGTCAGACGATCACGTTGCAGCCGGAAGGTTTCGGCGAGAATTATACCCCCGTGGTGACGGTCCGCTACCTCGGGGCGTAAACGCCGCCGGGGTCACCTCACTCTCACAACATTTGGGCACATCCGACCGACATGCCTGTCGGCCGGTGCGTTGTTGATTCGCCGCCCCTTGCGGCGGCCGACCATTCTGGCATCTAGGTGGCGTGATGTATTCGCCTTTCTCCCGCGTGGCCCTGTTCCTCGTCGCCATCTGCGGCTGGGCCGTCCTGTTCTTCGGTGGCTGGATCGCTGTCCGGGGGTTGTTCTTCTATTCCGGGGACCCTGTTCTGATGGGCACGGGCGGGGGGCTTGCCGTAGGCGGCCTACTCGTCGTGGCCCTGACCGTCGGCGCGGGGGCGCAGGTCTCGACCGCCCGTGACACCTTTGCCATGCGCCAGATGATGGAGGCCGAGGCGAAGCGCGCCGCAGGGCGCCCCACGTCCCCCGTGGCGCGCACCGGCATGGCCCCGCCCCCGCCGGTTGCCGCCACCCCGCAGGACGCCAAGGCAAAGCCCGCTTTGCGGGCAGATCCCCCCATCGGACGCGCGAAATCCTGAGCCGCTGCTCATTCCGGCTTGCCCCTGCCGCAGCCAGACGCAATCCTGCGCATGGTTGGTTCGGGGGATGTCGTTGAATCAGGAAAGCAAACGCGGGCTGACGTTGATCGCGCCGCCGTTCCTTTATGCGATGGCCCTGCTGGCGGGGCCCTTGTTGGCCGTTCTCGTGTTCAGTTTCTGGACGCAGGATTACCTGACCATCGACCGGACACCAACGGTCGCGAATTACACACGCGCATTCACCGACCCCATCTACCTGACGATCCTTGGTCGCAGCCTCGTGATCTCCGGGGTCGTGACCTGCGTGACCGTGATCCTTGCCTTTCCGGTCGCCTACTACGTCAGCTTTCACATCCGCGCGGACCGCAAGTCGCTGTGGCTGTTCCTGATCACCATTCCGTTCTGGACCAGCTACCTGCTGCGCATCTTCCTGTGGAAGGTGATGCTCGGGTATAATGGCGTCATCAACTCGGCCCTCACCGGCCTTGGTATCGTGGATGAGCCGCTGACCTTCATCCTCTACAACGCGAATGCCGTGGTGATCACCCTGGCCCACGCCTTCGCCCCTTTCGCGATCCTTCCCATTTTCGTGGCCCTCGAAAAGATAGACCGCAGCCTGCTCGAGGCCGCCCGCGATCTGGGCGAGAACGCCGTCATGACCTTTCTGCGCGTGACCCTGCCCCTTGCCATGCCGGGGGTCATCGCAGCCCTTCTGATCGTCTTCATCCCGACCGTCGGTGACTACGTCACGCCCGCACAGGTCGGCGGGCCGGGTGGCCTGATGATCGCGAACCTGATCCAATCCCACTTCGGCGGGCTCAACGATGCGCCGATGGGGGCAACCCTGTCGATCATCGCCATGGCCAGCGTGACGGTCATCGCGCTTGCGACCGTCTGGATCGCGCGGCGCCTGTCCGGTGGGGGGCGCTGAATGCTGCGCGGCTATGTCATCGCCTTCCTGGTGTTCCTCTATGCGCCGATCCTTCTGCTGCCGGTGTTCGCCTTCAACGACGGCACGGTCATCGCGTTTCCGCTGAACGGGTTAACGACGAAATGGTTCGCCGAACTTCGAACGAACGGAGAGTTGCACGCCGCCCTCGTCAATTCGCTATTCGTCGCGGGAACCGCCTCCGTTCTTTCGGTCCTGCTGGGCCTTGCGGCGGCGCGCGCGAACGTCCGCTATCAATTCACCGGCAAGGCGGCGGCGATGGGTCTGATCATGCTGCCGCTCGTCCTGCCGGAAATCATCGTCGCGGTGTCGTTGCTGGTGGTCGCGGTGCGGATGTTCGGGCTGGACCTGTCGCTCTGGACGGTGATCGCGGCGCATGTCCTGATCTGCACGCCCTTCGCCATCGCGATCCTGAACGCCAGCTTTCAGTCCCTCGATCCCAGCCTGGAGGAAGCGGCCATCGACCTTGGCTGCACCCGACCCGAGACGTTCCGCCTGATCACCCTGCCCCTTGTGACACCGGGCATCGTCGCGGCCCTGCTGATCAGTTTCACGATCTCGCTGGACGAATTCATCATCGCCTTCTTCCTCACGGGGTCGGACCCGACGCTGCCCGTCTATATCTGGTCGCTGCTGCGGTTTCCCCGGATGATCCCGGTGGTCATGGCCCTGGGCACGATCCTCGTTTTGGTCTCGATCGGAATCCTCGTGCTGGCTGAATGGAACCGACGCCGCGGCCTTGCCCGCATGGGCGCCAAAGATACCGGAGGGTTCCTGTGAACCAACACGCAACCACCCCCGCCAAGGGCGACCCGCTGATCCGTCTGCGCGGTATTCACAAGTATTACGGCGATTATCACGCCCTGCGGGGCATTGATGTCGATATCGGACAAGGGGAGTTCTTCTCCCTCCTCGGGCCATCGGGCTGTGGCAAGACCACGCTTCTGCGTGTGATCGCGGGGTTCGAGGACGTGTCGGAGGGGACCGTCGTCCTGTCGGGCAAGGACATGACGACAGTGCCGCCCAACAAGCGGCCGACGAACATGGTGTTTCAGTCCTACGCCATCTTCCCTCACCTGACCGTCGCGCAGAACGTCGCCTTCGGCCTGCGCAAGCGGTCGGACGTGCCGAAGCAGGACCGCGACAAGCTGGTCGATGAGGCATTGGCGATGGTCGGGCTTGGCGGATACGGCGCGCGCGCCGCCCATGCCCTGTCCGGTGGTCAGCGGCAGCGCGTCGCCCTTGCCCGTGCGCTGGTCCTGAAACCGCGCGTCCTGTTGCTGGATGAACCTCTCTCGGCACTCGACAAGAAGATGCGCGAACAGATGCAGGTGGAACTCATTCGCCTGCAACGACAGGTCGGCATCACCTTCATTCTGGTCACCCACGATCAGGAGGAGGCGCTGGTCATGTCCGACCGCATCGCCGTGATGTTCGAAGGCAACGTCGCCCAGATCGCCGAGGCCGAGGCGCTGTATCGTCGCCCGGTCAGTCAGCGTGTGGCAGAATTCATCGGCGTGATGAACTTTCTGCCCGCCTCCGTCACCGGCGACACCGTTACCGTGGCGGGCCTTGGCGACATGCCGCGCGCCGCCCTGCAATCGACGGCGATCACGGATGGTCCCACCGTCGCAGGTTTCCGCCCCGAAACGGCGACCCTGCTTTTCCCCGGGCAGGAGGCCAGCGAACGAATGGCCAAGGGCTGCGTGGTCGAGGTCGTCTATTACGGCGACATGACCTACTACGACGTTCGACTGGACGGGGCCGACAGAAACGTCCGCATTTCCATGCGCAACGTCTTCGGCCGCCCGGTCCTGGAAATCGGCGCCGAGGCACGCCTGTCCTGGTCACCTGGCGCGGTGACGTTGTTCTCGGCCTGAGCCGCACGAAAAAGGCCCCGGAGCGGAAAGCTCCGGGGCCTTTCTCATCCTTCCGACCCGCAGGTCAGCTACAACCGGACGTGCCGCCGCAGGTGTTGCACTTCATGCAGGTGCCGTTGCGCACCAGCGTGTAGTTGCCGCATTCGCCGCAGGCCTCGCCCTCGTAGCCCTGCATCTTCGCCTTGGCGCGCAGGTCGATGCCCGTCGAGACGGCGACGGTCGAGGTTTCGGACGTCGTGACCTGCACCTTCGCGTCGCCGGAGGCGATCTCGGCCGCAACGCGATCGGCACCGCCGCGCAGGGCGACGAGGTCGCTGGGCAGGCGCTTGCGCAGATAGCCCGAGGACGTGACCGACTTGATCGCTTCCAACGACTTGCTGGCAGCCGACGACACCGGACCGAGGTTGCCATCTTCGCCGCGCATGGCTTCGGATTCGCCAATGCTGTCGAAGGTGGTGCCCTGCGGTTTGACATGCGCCAGGTCTTCGCGGTCCAGATAGCTGACCGCCAGTTCCCGGAAGATGTAGTCGAGCACGGAGGTCGCGTTCTTGATCGAATCGTTCCCCTGAACCATGCCCGCCGGCTCGAACTTGGTGAAGGTGAAGGCGTCCACGAACTCCTCCAGCGGCACGCCGTATTGCAGGCCGACACTGATCGCGATGGCGAAGTTGTTCATCATCGCCCGGAAACCGGCACCTTCCTTGTGCATGTCGATGAAGATCTCGCCCAGCTGGCCGTCCTTGTATTCGCCGGTGCGCAGATAGACCTTGTGCCCGCCGACGACCGCCTTCTGGGTATACCCCTTGCGACGCTCGGGCATCTTCTCGCGGTGCGAGCGGACGATCTCCTTGACGACGACCTTCTCGATCACCTTCTCGGCCAGAACCTGCGCCTTTTCGGCGGGCGTGCCCGTTTCCAGAACCTCGGCGGCCTCGTCGTCATCCTCGACCAGCGATGCGGCCAGCGGCTGCGACAGCTTGGAACCATCGCGATACAGCGCGTTCGCCTTGACGCCCAAGGACCACGACAGCTCGTAAGCCGCCTTGCAGTCCTCGATCGTGGCCGAGTTCGGCATGTTGATCGTCTTGGAGATCGCGCCCGAGATGAACGATTGCGCCGCCGCCATCATGTGGATGTGGCTGTCGACCGACAGGAACCGCTTGCCCTTCTTGCCGCAGGGGTTGGCGCAGTCGAAGACGTTCAGATGCGCGTCCTTCAGGCCCGGCGCCCCTTCGAGGGTCATCGTGCCGCAAACGTGGTCGTTCGCCGCGTCGATCTCCGCCTTGGTGAAGCCCAGGTGGCGCAGCAGGTCGAACGTCGGATCGTTCAGCTTGGCCGCGGGCACGCCCAGCGTCTTGGTGCAGAAATCCTCGCCCAGCGTCCACTGGTTGAACACGAAGCGGATGTCGAAGGCGGACGGCAGAGCCGCCTCGATCTTTCTGATCTCTTCCTGTCCGAACCCGTGACCGATCAGCGCGGTGTGGTTGATGCCCGGCGCCTGCCCCAAGCTGCCGTGACCGACGGCATAGGCGATGATCTCGGCGATCTGCGCCTCGCCATAGCCCAGCGTGCGCAGGGCGGCGGGCACCGACTGGTTGATGATCTTGAAGTAGCCGCCGCCGGCCAGCTTCTTGAACTTGACCAGCGCGAAATCCGGCTCGATCCCGGTGGTGTCGCAATCCATGACCAGACCGATCGTCCCGGTCGGCGCGATTACGGTGGATTGCGCGTTGCGGAACCCGTTCTTGGCGCCCAGTTCGACGACCCCGTCCCAGATTTCCGAGGCCAGCTCCGTCAGGCGCGCATCCGGGCAGCCCGCGATGTCGAGGGCGACCGGCTTGACGGCCAGCGCCTCGTATCCGTCGGTCTTGCCCTTGGCCGCCGTGCGGTGGTTGCGCATCACGCGCTGCATGTGGTCGGCGTTCCTGGCGTAACCGGGGAACGGGCCCAACTCTCCGGCCATCTCGGCGGAGGTCGCGTAGGACACGCCCGTCATCACGGCGGTCAAGGCACCGCACAGGGCGCGGCCCTCGCGGCTGTCGTAGCCCAGCCCCATGTTCATCAACAGGCCGCCGATGTTGGCATAGCCCAGGCCCAGCGTGCGGAAGTCATAGGACCGCTGCGCGATTTCCTTGGACGGGAACTGCGCCATCGCGACCGAGATTTCGAGCGTGATGGTCCACAGGCGCGACGCGTGCATGTAGAGATCGTGATCGAAGCTGCCGCCCGCCTTGAGGAACTTCAGCAGGTTCATCGACGCAAGGTTACAGGCCGTGTCGTCGAGGAACATGTATTCCGAGCAGGGGTTCGACCCGCGGATCGCGCCATCTTCCGGGCATGTGTGCCAATCGTTGACGGTGTCGTGGAACTGGATGCCGGGGTCGGCACAGGCCCAGGCCGCGTGGCCGACCTTGTCCCACAGATCGCGCGCCTTGACGGTGCGGGCGACCTTGCCGTCGGTACGGTTCAACAGCTCCCAGTCGGCGTCCTTTTCGACGGCGTGCAGGAAGGCGTTGGTGACGCGAACCGAGTTGTTGGAGTTCTGACCCGAGACGGAATTGTAAGCCTCCGAATCCCAGTCGGTGTCGTAGACGGGAAACTCGATGCTGTCGTAACCCTGCTTGGCGTATTGCAGCACGCGCAGGATGTAGGCTTCGGGGATCATGTGCTTCTTGGCGGCGCGGATCACGTCCTTCAGGGCGCTGTTCACCGCCGGGTCGGTCGCATCGGACAGCGATCCGTCCCAGGCGCGCACGGCCTCCATCACCTTGGTCAATTGCGCCTGATGCGCCTTGGACCCGGCAACGATGGCGGCAACCTTCTGTTCCTCGATCACCTTCCATTCGATGAACTGTTCGATATCGGGGTGGTCCATGTCGACGATGACCATCTTGGCCGCGCGCCGCGTCGTCCCGCCCGACTTGATCGCACCCGCCGCGCGGTCACCGATCTTGAGGAAACCCATCAGGCCGGACGACTTGCCGCCCCCCGACAGCGCCTCGCCCTCGCCGCGCAGGTGGCTGAAGTTGGTGCCCGTGCCGGAGCCATACTTGAACAGGCGCGCCTCGCGGACCCACAGGTCCATGATGCCGCCCTCGTTCACCAGATCGTCGTCGACGGACTGAATGAAACAGGCGTGCGGCTGCGGATGCTCGTAGGAGGACTTCGACTTCACCAGCTTGCCGGTGAACGGGTCGACGTAGTGGTGCCCCTGCGCCGGGCCGTCGATGCCATAGGCCCAGTGCAGGCCGGTGTTGAACCACTGCGGGCTGTTGGGGGCGCCCATCTGGCGGGCCAGCATGACGCGCATCTCGTCGAAATAGGTGCGCGCGTCCTCCTCGGTGGTGAAATAGCCACCCTTCCAGCCCCAGTAGGCCCAGGCACCGGCCAGGCGATCGAACACCTGCTTGGAGGACGTCTCGCCGCCGAACCGCTCCTCCTCCGGCAACTCGGCCAGGGCGGCCTCATCCGGGACGGAGCGCCAGAGGAACTCCGGCACGTCCTTTTCGCGGACGGCCTTCAGCCGCGCGGGCACGCCGGCCTTGCGGAAATACTTCTGCGCGATGACGTCGGAGGCAACCTGGCTCCAGCCTTCGGGAATCTCGACGGCCTCCAGGCGGAACACGATCGTGCCATCCGGGTTGCGGATCTCCGACGTGGTGTTCGTGAACGCGAGGGCCGCGTAAGCGTCCTGATCCGCTTGGGTGAGTTTCCGTTCTAGGCGCATATCATGCCTCCGCTGCACGTTTTTTGACCGCAATCACGCGTGCCGCCCGGTCCGAAGCCCGCCGCTAACATAGCGAGAGCGTCCGGTATCTCGAGGTCGGAGCGTGATGCCACTTATTTTCAAGCGGGTGTGAGTGCCACCATATCTGGTAGCTCCCGCCTACAGGGAGACTACCTAGAGTGGCCACATGGACGTGGCAACGATTCTCCTGAAAAGTTCTGTGGATCGATCGGGGGATGAAATCGGAATAGCTTTCCCGCCCCGTTCGGCGTCCCGTTCCATCAACGCACCGGGCGAAGCAAAACCCGATATCCTTTGCCTTCCTGCGGCCACGCCCGCTCGATCGGGCCTGTGGACAGAACCCTGGCGCACGACAACACCGTTGCGCGAACGACACATGAAAGAGCACACCCGGCCAGCCCGCTGATCCAAAGGACACTGCCCATCAAATCGGCAGATGCCGCAGACTTGCGCAGAGGTCCCGGCGCAAACCCGAACAGATATAGATGCAGATCCAAACGAACGTTTTTACGGGCAAGAAACAACAAACCCCCAACACTGACGTGATGGGGGTCTGATTGTCATCTTCAAAAGATGGTCGGGGCGAGAGGATTCGAACCTCCGACCCCCTGTACCCAAAACAGGTGCGCTACCAGGCTGCGCCACACCCCGACTGCCGTGCGCCTATCACCCCTTTCACGCCGGGGACAAGCCCTCAGATGCAGGGGACAGGCCTAGTTTTCAGTCGCACAGGCCCAGATCGCGTCATCCTGCGGCATCGCCGGGGACCGCAGCGTATCACCGGGACCGATCCCCAGCGTTTCGGCCAATCCGCCATTCACCTCCAGCACGGCGCGTGCGGGAACCTCGGACAGGATGACCGTCTCGTCATGCGGTTGCGCGTTGGCGTGCACCTTGAGGATCTCGCCCGTCTCGTCGACGAAGATCATGTCGAGGGGGATCAACGTGTTCCGCATCCAGAAACCCAGCGGCTGGGTCCGGGGATAGACGAACAGCATCCCGGAAAGGCGTGGCATGTCTTCGCGGAACATCAGGCCGCGGGCCTGATCTTCGGGGGTCAGCGCCAATTCGACACGGAACCGCACCTGCCCCCAGTCGCCGCGCACGTCGACCCGGTCGGGACGGCAATCGGCGGCCGCAACCGGCAGCGACAACAAGGCGACCGCAGCCGCCGCGCGCCAGATCACTTTGGCTGTTTGTAGAATTCCCATCGACGCACCTCCAGGGCCAGCTGTCCGCGCGCCCCGTCGACCGCGCGCAGGCAGATTGCCTCCCCGGGCGCGAGGTCCGCAAGACCGAAGCGGCGAAGGACCTCTATGTGAACGAAAATGTCATCATCGTCCCCGAAGGCATTGGCAAAGCCGAAACCCTTTGCCTTGTCGAACCACTTGATCCGCGCAGGCAGATACGCAAGCCCCTCGGGAACGGGTTGCAGGTATTCGGGCGTCTCCTGCCCAAAGGACGCCGACTCGACGGGTTCGGGCGCCTGGATGTTCAACACCTCGGTCGCCTGCAATCCCCGGTCACTGGTCTGCACCCGCAATTCGATCGGACTGCCGTCCGCGACGGAGCTTTGTCCGAAATTGCGAAGGACGTTCACATGCAGCAGGACATCGCGGTCTGTCTGTTCAGACACCACGAAGCCAAAGCCACGGCTTACGTCGAACCACTTGACGTGGCCCCGAACGACTTCCGCGTCGGAGTCGATCGTTTTATCTGAATCAGACCCGCTCAAGACGAAACCTTCCCTAAAACGCGGTAAAATCGATTTTATCGAGCCCCCATTTGTCTGGGATCATGCATCAAAGGGCAAGAGGGCCTAGCGTAAAAGATGACGCATTGCCACATTTCCACACGTAATGCGCGAACCTTGGCAAAAGTGCCACTACGGGCTGAGGCGCGCAACGTTCCATTCCCCTTGACCGGGATGACCACGGGTCCACCGAAAACGATCATGCAGACGGAATGGGCCATCGGCCCAGAATTCCATCTCCGTGGGACGAATCCTGAACCCGCCCCAGAATGGGGGCCGCGCGGGGGACGTGCCATGTGTTGCGGTCACCTTGGCAACCTTGGCCATCAACGCAGCCCGGCTATCGAGGGGGCGCGACTGCTGCGATGCCCAGGCACCCAGCCGTGACTGAAGGCTGCGCGACGCGTAATAGGCATCCGCCTGCGCATCATCGACCAGTTCCACCGGGCCGCGCACCCGGATCTGTCGGCGCAGGGATTTCCAGTGCATGACGAAAGCCGCCTTCGGCTGCGCCGCCAGTTCCTGCCCCTTCGTGCCTTCGAAGTTCGTATAGAAGACGAAGCCATCAGCCTCGATCTCCTTCAGCAATACCATGCGCACGTTCGGCAGGCCGTCCGCATCGACCGTGGCAAGGGCGATGGCGTTCGGGTCCTCGGGTTCGGTCCGGGTCGCCTCGGTCAGCCATTCCTGCGCAAGACTGAAGGGATCAGCGCCTGCAAATATACCGGTTCGATCTGCTGCCATCAGACTCTGCCCCTCGTAAACCTTGCCGCACTATCGGCAATCGCCTAAAGCCACCCGCAACGCAAGGCAATGTGCCAACGGACTGGAGAAGACATGTCGGGGATCATGGCAGGCAAGCGCGGGCTCATCATGGGGCTTGCCAACGACAAATCCATCGCCTGGGGCATTGCCAAGGCATGCCACGACCAGGGTGCGGAAATGGCATTCAGCTACCAGGGTGAAGCGCTCAAGAAGCGCGTGGCCCCCCTGGCCGCGCAGGTCGGGTCGGACATCGTCCTGCCTTGCGACGTCAGCGACGGCGCATCCATCGACGAGATGTTCGCAGCCTTGGCTGGGCATTGGGATTCTCTGGACTTCATCGTCCATGCCATCGGCTTCTCGGACAAGTCCGAACTGCGCGGCCGGTATCTCGACACATCGCTCGACAACTTCACGATGACGATGAACATCTCCGTCTACTCCTTTACCGCGGTCCTGCAGCGTGCGGAAAAGATGATGAAGAACGGCGGTTCGGCCCTGACGCTGTCGTACTACGGCGCCGAAAAGGTGATGCCGCACTACAACGTGATGGGTCTTGCGAAAGCGGCGCTGGAATCCTCCGTTCAGTATCTGGCCGAGGACCTTGGCAAGGACAACATCCGCGTCAACGCGATCTCGGCGGGCACGATCAAGACGCTGGCCGCATCGGGGATCGGCGACTTCCGCTATATCCTAAAGTGGAACGAGAACAATTCGCCCCTCCGCCGGACGGTCACGCAGGAAGAGGTAGGCAAATCCGCGATGTATCTTCTGTCTGACCTGTCCTCGGCGGTTACGGGCACGATTCATCACGTGGACGCCGGGTATCATGTCGTCGGGATGAAAAACCCCGACGCGCCCGACATGACGCTGGAAAAGAAGCCCACCTGATGGACGGGCTGACGGTCGCGCATCTGCTGGCATTCAATGTCGCGTTGCTGGTGGCCGTCGCCGGGCCCGGCCCCGCATTCGTTCTGTGCGTGCAGGCCAGCCTGCGGGGTGGCCGCCGCGAAGGAATCGTGACCGGGGCCGGATTGGCCGTCGTCGCCGGCCTCTGGACGCTTGCGGCATTGCTCGGGCTGGAAACCCTCTTCTCCGTCTTCCCGCTGGCCTACACGATCCTGAAGGTCGGGGGCGCCTTCCTCGTGCTGGCCTTCGCGGTCCACACCTGGCGCACGGCGTCCGATCCCGTGGCGACGGCGGTGCCGACCCCGTCGCGGCAGGCCTTTCTGCGCGGCGTTCTTCTGAACCTCGGCAACCCCAAGAGCATCCTGTTCTCCGCCGGCGTCCTCCTTGTGATCTTCCCGCCCGGTCTGTCCGGACCTGCGATGGCCCTGATCACCGTGAACCACATGCTGCTGGAACTGGCCGTCTATGCGACATTGGCGACCCTTCTGAACCGCGCAATCGTGCGGGATCGCTATCTTGCGATGAAGCCCGTGATTTCCAAGGCGACTGCGCTGATCCTCGGCGGGCTGGGCCTTCGCCTGCTGGTGACGTCATGACCGCGCTGGCCATCGCGACCGTGGCGCTTGTCCACCTGCTGGCAGCCATATCGCCGGGCCCGTCCTTCGTACTGTCGCTGCGCGTGGCGGCCGCCGAAGGGATGCGCCCTGCCCTTGGCCTTGCGCTCGGCTACGGAATCGGCGCTGCGATCTGGGCGACGGCGGCGCTTGTCGGCCTGACGATCCTGTTCGACCTCGTGCCGATGCTGTTCACGATCCTGCGTGTCGGTGGTGCGCTTTTCCTGATCTGGATCGCCATCATGATGTGGCGCCACGCCGCGGATCCGCTGCCCGCAGCGGATGCCGACCGCCCGCGCGGGGTATTGTCGGCGATCAGACTGGGGGTTCTGACCATGTTCGCGAACCCCAAGCCTGCGGTTTTCTTCGGGGCCGTGTTTCTCGGCTTCGTGCCGTCGGACGCAAGCTGGGCTGCCAAGGCCCTGATCGTGCTGAATGTCCTGTGGGTCGAGGCGGCGTGGTACATCCTCGTCGCACGCCTGTTTTCCCTGCCGCGTCCGCGCGCGGCATATGTCCGCTTCAAAACCATACTCGACCGGATGCTGGGGGGCGTGCTTGGCCTTCTCGGTATCCGCCTCGCCCTGCCGTAGGAGTCTGTCCCATGTCCGAAAAACTGCCACACGAAAAAGGCTTCCACATCAGCTGGGACCAGATCCATCGAGACAGCCGCGCGCTGGCATGGCGGCTGGATGGAAAGGGCCCGGACGACGGTCACTGGAAGGCCATCGTCGCCATCACGCGCGGTGGCATGGCCCCGGCGATGATCATCGCGCGGGAACTGGACATTCGCCTCGTCGACACGATCAGCATCAAATCCTACGACCACCAGTCCCAGGGCGAGGCACAGGTCCTGTCACGCCCCGAGGATGACATGGTCGGCGACGGCACCGGCGTCCTCGTGATCGACGACCTCGTGGACAGCGGCAAGACACTCGAAGTCGTGCGGCGCATGTACCCCAAGGCGCATTTCGCCACCGTCTACGCCAAGCCCAAGGGCGAACCGATGGTCGACACCTTCATCACCGGCGTCAGCCAGGATACCTGGATCTTCTTTCCGTGGGACATGGCTCTGCAATACGTCGAACCCTATCGCGGCACCTGATCCGACGATGCGCGGGGCGGAACACGCCTCCCCCTATCGATCCCCGCGCGGGGTCAGCCTGAGGTGGATGCCGTCGCGCGCGCGCACGGTCAGATGGGCAACGGGCACGGGCGCCGGGCCAACGGCGTCCAGACGATAGGCCTGCACCACGCGGGACAGCAGCAGGACGCCCTCCGCCATCGCAAAGCCCGCGCCGGTGCAGACGCGCGGCCCCGCGCTGAATGGAATGTAGGCCTTGCGCGCGCTTTCTGTCGTGCTGTCGCGGCCCCACCTGTCGGGGTCGAAGCCGTCGGGGTCGTCCCATAGCCGTTCATGCCGGTGCAGATGCCACGGGCTGAGCACGATCTGCGCGCCTTTCTTCGCATTGCGCCCCCTGAACACCTCGTCCCGGGTCGTTTCGCGCACCATCATCGGCACGGGCGGGTAAAGGCGCAGGGTTTCGCGAAAGACATCGCGTGTCAGCGGCATGCGGCTCAGGTCACCGATGGCAAAATCCGCCCAGTTCGCCGGCGCCTCGGCGGCCACGCGTTCCTGCACCTCGGGATGCGTTGCCAACAGGTACAGCGCCCAAGCCAGTGTGGAAGCCGATGTCTCGTGCCCCGCCAGAAAGAAGATCGCGACCTGATCGACCATCTCGCTGCGCGAAAACAGGTGGCCGGTGTCGGGATCGGGATAGGTCATGATCTTGGTGGCCAGATCGTCGGGGGCATCCCCCGCGGCGATCTGTTCGGCACGTCGATCGACCAGGGCCGTGATCGCGCCCCGAATGGCCCGTGCCGCATCCAGCGTGCGCCGCCTGTGCGGGCGCGGCAGCCACCGGGGCAGCGGCAACAGGGCCGAGACGTTCAGCAGGGGCTGCGTCCGCTGATAGGCGCGGAATTGATGAAAGACGCGGGCGGCCAGATCATCCTCGATCGGGACGGAGAACAACGTGCGAAAGATGACGTCGGCCGCGGCGTAGCTGGCCAGCTCCTCCACCTCCTGCACGCCCGGGGCGATGCGTGACATCATGGCGCCTGCCGCGTCCTTCATCGCGGGAAACGCCTCTCTCAGGCGCCCCTTGCCGAAGGCAGGGTCGATGATCCGCCGTTGGCGCTTCCACTCCTCGCCGTTGGTGACGAAAACCGACCGCCCGAGCAGCGGGGCAAGCCCCTCGCGGACGCGGTCCGACTTGGGGAAATCGTCCGGCCGATCCTTGAGGACCAGCTCGATCAACGCGGGATCATTCATCATGAAACTGCGAAAGAACGGTGTCCGGAACTCTGCCATCCACGCCCGGTAGAGGCGCGCGGGCTGGGCGGACAGGATATCCTGTCGAAACCGCCGCCCGTATTCCAGCAGGCTGACGCGGTCCGGGCGCGGCTCCGGCTTGGGTGGGTGGGTCATGCGGCCATGTCGGTGAAGGTGTTGATCGGCCGCGTCAGGCGCGAAGGGCTGGGCGCGCGCCCCGCGAACCGCTGTCGCAGGGTCACGGGCCCCGCCGTGATGCGGAAATAGTCGTAGTCGCCGGGGTTATCGAATGCGCAGAGATACTGAAAATGCAGGCGGAAATAGCGGCGTTTCAATTCCTGCTGCTGACGGTCCGACAGCGTCTGGGTGAAGGCGGCCGAAATCACGAGGGGCCAGCGCTGTTCCTTCGGGGATACGCCCGTCACCGCCACCGGATCGCACAACGCAAAGGCGCAGCCATCGCCTGGCGCGGTGACATCCACCCATGCGACGAAATCCTGTGCCGCCATCACATTAAGATCGGCCCGCAACCGATTGGCTTCAGGTAGGAAACTGACCATCGGAACGACGTGACCAAGGCTCAGGAACGCAACCTTGCCCGCAGGCAGGCGCCCCGCCCTGATCAGGTCGGCCAGCACCGATATCGCAAGATGCGCGCCCGACGAATGGCCGACCACCAGAACCTCGTCCACGTCCGAAAGCGCCGCCTCGGCGATGCGGTCCGCGAATGTGGCCATGCGGGCCTCCAGTTCGGGCGGGTTGGCGCCACGCCACCGCGCCGAGAACGCGTAGTCGTGCATCAGGTAATAGGCAAAGATCCTGGGATCCTTGGCCTTGAACCAACGCAGAACGACCGTGATCAGGCACAGTGCGACGGCAACACCGAGCAGCGCGCCAACCCAGCCGCCAACGGCCCAGTCGACGATCAGGGCCGCCCCCCATCCGACAAGGCAGGCGACGACCAGCTGCACCAGCAGCACGACAATCGGATAGAGCGCCGCAATTACCGGTCCCTGCCGCAACCGCATCAGGCGGAACAGAGCCCCCGTTCCGATGTAGGCCCAAGCGGTGCGTATCAGTTGCAGATACGTCGCCGGAATGGACCGGGACATGGAGTTTGCCACGATGTCGGACCAGACGAGGACTTCGACCTCTGCCTCCACCTCGGCGCCGTCCATCTGGGCCGTAACCTGCCACGAATAGGCGGTGTCCCCCTTTGCCTGTGTCAGGGCATAGCCGGAAACGGCCGCCTGTGCCGCGCCTTCCTTGCGATACAGCTCCCGATACCGGCGCGGATGGAACGGGTCATAGCCCGGAATATACAGGACGCGGCGGCGACGGACGGTCATGTCTGGTTCCAAATCCTTCACGGTCTTGCCCTTCTGCGTGCCATGATGGCAGATGCGCAGGGCAAAAATAAGGTGCCGCATGTCCGACGATATCGATCTGGAAGTAGACGCCTTGGGGTTGCTGTGCCCCCTGCCCGTCCTGCGTCTGCGCAAGCGGATGATGGATCTGCCGAGCGGTGCGCGCGTGCGCCTGTTGGCGGATGATCCCGCCGCGCATGTGGATGTGCCGCATTTCTGCGCGGAGGCCGGTCACACCTTCGAAGGCGCGACCGACACCGCATTCACGGTTCGCAAGGCCTGAACCCTGTCACCGGTCGGCGTATCGGCGGGCTGGCCGCCGATACGATCCTACTCTGCCGCCTGCGACATCGGCGTGCCACCGGCGCGGATGACGGCCAGCAGTTCCTCCCGCCGCTTTGCCGCCTGCCGTGCGTTCGCCTCCTTTACCGGGCCGAATCCCCGGATCGTCAGGGGCAGTTCGGCCAAAGCCAGAACCGCGTCGCGGGTCGTGTCCGTGACCAAGGGCAAAACCTCGGCCATGTCGCGTTCGTATTCCGCGATCAGGGCGCGCTCCATCCGCCGCTCATCGGTCCGACCGAAGGGGTCGAAGGGCGTGCCGCGCAGAACCTTGCCCTTGGCCAGCAGCGGATAGGCCCGCTCGATCCATGAACCGAAAGCGCGTTTGGCGGGGCGGCCATCCGATCCCGTCTTGGTCAGCATCGGGGGCGCCAGATGATAGGTCAGCTTCAGGTCACCGTCGAACGCCTGCAGCGCCTTGTCACGGGTGCTGCGCAGCAGGCGCGCGACCTCGTATTCATCCTTGTAGGCCAACAGCTTGTGATAGCCCTTGGCGACCGCCTCACGAACCCCCTCGTCCGCGATCCCGTCCAGCATACGGGTATAGCGGCGGGCATAGCGGCCCGACTGATAGGCGCGCAGATGGCTTGCGCGCGCCTCGATCCGGGCCTCGGTCGTCTGCGGCAGGGCCACCAGCTTGTCGGCCAGCATATCCGCCGCCTCCGCCGGGTGAACGACGGCCCAACGGCCAAGGTCGAAGGCGCGCTGGTTCCCCTCGATCGCCGCACCGTTCAGCTCCACCGCCCGCAGGATCGCGTCGCGCGACAGGGGGACGAGGCCGCGCTGCCACGCAGCACCAAGGATCATCATGTTGGAGAAGATCGTGTCCCCCAACAGTTTCTCGGCCAGCGCCGAGGCATCGAACATCGACAGCCGGTCGCGCAGCCGCGCCTCCAGCGTCAGGCGCAGGCGGTCGGCGGGCAGTTTGAAGTCCGCGTTGCGGGTGAAATCGCCGGTCACGATCTCATGCGCGTTGACGACGGCGCCGGTGCGGCCCGTCGCGGTCAGGGCCAGCGTCTTGGCCCCCGCGCTGACGACAAGGTCGCCGCCGATCAGGGCATCCGCCTCACCCAGGGCGACTCGGATCGCGCTGATGTCGGACGGCTTTTCGGCCAGTCGCACGTGCAGGGCGACCGCGCCGCCCTTCTGCGCAAGGCCGGCCATTTCCATCATGCCCGCACCCTTGCCATCAAGATGGGCCGCCATCGCCATGACCGCGCCGATGGTGACGACCCCGGTGCCGCCCACGCCCGTGATGACCGTGTTCCACGTGCCGTCGATAGTCGGCAGCACAGGATCCGGCAGGTCGGGCAGGTCCAGCGCCACCGTCTCCGGCTTTTTCAGTGTCGCGCCCTCGACGGACACGAAGGACGGGCAGAACCCTTTGACGCAGCTGTAATCCTTGTTGCAGCTGGACTGGTCGATCGCCCGCTTGGTTCCGAACTCCGTCTCGACCGGCACGAGCGAGACGCAGTTGGATTGCACCCCGCAGTCGCCACAGCCTTCGCAGACGTCCGTGTTGATGAAGATGCGCTTGTCCGGGTCGGGGAACTGCCCCCGCTTGCGGCGGCGGCGCTTTTCGGCGGCGCAGGTCTGGATGTAGAGGATCGCGCTGACCCCCTCCACTTCGGCCATGCGCGCCTGCACTGCGGGCATCTCCTCGCGTTCGTACCAGTCGAGGCCGGAGGGGAACTTGGCGCGGTCCACCTCCTCCTTCTCGTCGTAGACGACGGCGAGGGTCTTGACCCCCATGGCCAGAAGCTCCCGCGCGATCTGCTCAGGCGCCAGATCGCCCTCGTTGTGCTGACCTCCGGTCATGGCGACGGCGTCGTTGTACAGGATCTTGTAGGTGATCGTCGTGCCCGCGGCCAAGGCCGCCCGGATCGCAAGGATGCCGGAGTGGTTGTAGGTCCCCTCGCCAAGGTTCTGAAACACGTGCTTGCGCTTGGAAAACAGCGATTCCCCGACCCAATTCACGCCCTCGGCCCCCATGTGGGTGTAGCCTTCGGTCGAACGGTCCATCCACAGCGCCATGACGTGGCATCCGATGCCCGCCCCCGCGCGCGACCCGTCGGGCACCTTGGTCGAGGTGTTGTGCGGACAGCCGGAGCAGAACCACGGCGTGCGCACCGCGATGTCGGAGGCATTGTCGGCGCGCCGTGCCTCGGCGATGCGGGCCAGGCCCACCTCGATTCGATCGGTGCCGCGCCCTTCCTCCTTCAGGATGCCGCCCAGCTTGGCGGCAATGTCGGTCGGGTCCAGCGCATAGGCCTGCGGGAACAGGCGTTCGCCATTGCCCTTGGTATAGCCATAGACGCGGCGACCCCGGCGGTCGTCGAAGATGGCCTCCTTGACCTGCACCTCGATCAGTTTGCGCTTTTCCTCGACGCAGACGATCAGGTCCAGGCCCTCGGCCCAGTCGTGCAGGCCCTTGGCGTCCAGCGGCCAGGTCTGTCCGACCTTGTAGGTGGTGATGCCCAGACGTTGGCATTCCGCCTCGTCCAGCCCCAGCAGGCCCATCGCATGCACGAGGTCGAGCCAGTTCTTGCCCGCCGCCACGAAGCCGATCTTCGCCCCCGGCTTGCCGTGCATCCGCTTGTCCATCCTGTTGGCGTGGCTGAATGCCTCGGCGGCCCAGCGTTTATAGCCGAGCAGGCGTTCCTCCTGCGGGATCCAGTGGTCGTTGAGGCGGATGTTCAGCCCATCTTCGGGCAGCTTGAAATCGGGTGTGACGAAGGACATCCGGTCGGGCCGCCCATCGACGACGGAGGTCACCTCCACCGTGTCCTTCATCGTCTTGAGGCCGACCCAGACCCCGGCGTACCGCGACAGGGCCCAGCCGTAGACGCCGAAATCAAGGATCTCCTGCACGCCGGCGGGGGACAGGACGGGCATGTGCACATCGACCAGCGCCCAGTCGGATTGGTGGCAGGTGGTCGATGATTCGCCCGTGTGGTCGTCGCCCATCGCCATCAGGACGCCGCCATGGGGCGACGTGCCCGCCATATTGGCGTGGCGCATCATGTCACCGGACCGATCCACCCCCGGTCCCTTGCCGTACCAGAGGCCGAAAACGCCGTCGTAGCGCCCTTCGCCACGCAATTCCGCCTGTTGGGTGCCCCACATGGCGGTACCGGCAAGGTCCTCGTTCAGGCCGGGACGGAAGGTAATGTCGTTTGGCGCCAATACCTTGGCCGCGCGGGTCATCTGCATGTCGACCGCCCCGAGGGGCGAGCCGCGATACCCCGTGACGAAACCGGCGGTATTCCGCCCAGCCCGCCTGTCACGCTCCTTCTGGATCAGCATCAGACGCACGAGCGCCTGAGTGCCGTTCAAAAGAACCTGTTCCTTTTCAAGGTCGTACCTGTCCGAAAGTGAAACGTCCTGGCGCATGGTGAAATCCTCCCGAGAAGGAATATAGGTCATAATTTATGACCTAAGAAGGGTTTTCTATCCCATTACATGTTATCTTCACTTATGTGGTGTGCGAAGGGAGGAGCCCCTTGCTGGAAGAATTGTGATGGATTGGGACAAACTGCGCATTTTTCACGCCGTCGCCGACGCGGGGTCCCTGACCCATGCGGGCGATATCCTGCACCTGTCTCAATCGGCGGTGTCGCGGCAGATTCGCGCGTTGGAGGAGTCGCTGGACACGACGCTGTTCCACCGGCACGCGCGCGGGTTGATCCTGACCGAACAGGGTGAATTGCTGTTCGACGCGACGCAGTCGATGACCAAGCGTCTCGACGCCGCCTCCGCCCGTATCCGCGACACCGAGGAGGAGGTCTTCGGCAACCTGCGGGTGACGACGACAATCGGGTTCGGCTCGATCTGGCTGGCCCCGCGCCTGCCCAAGCTCTACGCCAAATACCCGGACCTCAACATCGACCTGATGTTGGAGGAGCGCGTTCTCGACCTGCCCATGCGCGAGGCCGATGTTGCCGTCCGCATGAAGGAGCCGTCGCAGGCCGACCTCGTGCGCAAGCGGCTGATGGACATCCGGATGCAGTTGTTCGCGACCCCTGCATATCTGGCGGAAAACGGAACCCCCAAAACGCTGCACGACATGTCGACCCACCGCCTGATCTGTCAGCAGGCGGGCGCGACACAGGTCAGTGCGGGCGCCACGCTGGTGCGTGAACTGATGACCTATGAGATCGGGCGCACATTGACCGTGAACAACTATTTCGGCGTCATGCAATCCGTCCTCAGCGACCTTGGCATCGGCCTTTTGCCCGACTACCTGCAGCAGGATTTCCCCAACCTTATTAGGGTCTTGCCGTCAATCGAATCTACCGAGGTGCCTGTCTTCCTTGCCTTCCCGGAGGAGCTGCGCGGCTCTCGCAGGATCGAAGCGTTCCGCGACTTCGTGCTGGAAGAGGTAGTCGCCTATCGCAAGTCGCGCCAAGGGGCCGCTGCCTCCTGAGCCATGCACAAATCGCATAGCGGAGTTGCACCGATCGGTTTAGATTGTGCCTTGTCGGGTGGCACTGTGCGTATTAATTTGGCCTTCGAAGGACGCATTTGCGCCCTTCACCTCCCTGTTGGACTTGGCCGAGCTGAATGCTCGGCCTTTTTTTTCAGAAGCACCCGGAAAAATCACCGATCGATGGCGTCAGGACGAACACGTTCTGCACCTGTCGGGGCGTGCCACAGACGAAGACACCGATACGAAACGGGCGGCCCGACTGCATCAACGCCTCCATCTCGCCGTGATAGGCGCCGAAAACCTGAACGGCGGCCGGAATCATCGCACGCAGGCCGCGGTCCGAAAAGACCGGGTCCCATTCGTCCCCCGCATGTCGGATCCCGAACCTGTGATAATTCGCCCGGTCCTGCTGCACGACGGCGGCCGGGCTGCCCAGCCGCGCGCCACGCGAATTGCGCAGATCCTCGGGCCCGATGGTCGTGATGTAATAGGCCAGCTGATCATAGGCGCGCGCCTGCGTCGCGCCGAATGCCAGAAACAGCAGGGTCAGGATCTGTGCGATACGCATCCAAGAGTCCTTTCGGCTTGTGCACCGATGCTAGCCGCGCACGACCCGTCAGGCAAGATTCGTCAGGCGGCGGCTTTGGCGGCAACCTCGCGGATGCGCTGCACCATGGCGCGCAGGCCATTGGACCGCTGCGACGAAAGGTGTTCGTTCAGGCCAAGGCGCCCCATCTCGGCCACCGCATCGATACGCCCGACCTCTGCCACCGATACCCCGCCATAAAGCTGGTGCAGCACTGCGATCAGGCCACGCACGATCATCGCGTCCGATTCACCGTCGAAGTCGAACGTCGCCTCCGGGCCCTCGCCTTCGATCCGCGGGTGCAGCCACACCTGGCTGGCACAGCCATCGACCTTGGTTGCGGGCACCTTCAGCGCGTCATCCAGCGGCGGGAACGCCTTTCCCATGTCGATGACATGCCGATACCGGTCTTCCCAGTCGTCCAGAAATTCAAACGTCTCCACCAGATCTTCGAACCGGTCCTGTGCCATGATGCCCCCATGAATGCTGTTGCCCCTCAGGTAGGCGGCGGCTGGGGCGACGTCCACCCGCTTCCCAAGCGCGGCACGATGGGCTAGCCCCATGACCATCAAACGCGCGGCGGGGGACAGGATGAATCCGGGACGGAAATTTGTGATGATCGCTGGCCTCGTGGCCCTGACGGGATGCGGATTGGGTCAGTCGCGCCTGAACCCGGTCAATTGGTTCGGGTCCAGCACGTCGGAAGCCGTGGCCGAGGCCCGCGCCGAGACGAGTCAGCCCGTCATCGATCAGGTCCTGTCGCTCGAAGTGGCCGCCACGCCCAGCGGGGCGATCATATCGACCGTGGGCCTGCCCCCGACCCAGGGCTTCTGGGAGGCGGAGCTGGTGCGGATGCCCACCGACGACCCGAGCGTCGCGCTGTTCGATTTCCGCATTCTGCCCCCCATCAACCCGCGCCCTGCGGGCACGCAGCCCTCGCGCGAGGTGTTGGCCGGCACGATCCTGTCGACGCAGGATCTGGCCGGTATCCGCACGATCGCCGTCCAAGGCGCGCGCAACCGTCGCAGCGTGCGCCGCTGACGCCCTTGGCCGCGCGCTACAGCCGCGCGTTGGCCAGCGCCGTTCCATCCGCAAGGGCGCGCAGCTTGGCATAGGCGATGTCCGGGTCGACCGCGCCAAATCCCGCGAAGGTGCCAAAGCCGCAATCGCTGCTGGCGATGACGCGGTCGGCGCCGACGATATCGGCGAAGCGGCCAAGACGCTCGGCCACCACCTCGGGGTGTTCGACGAAGTTCGACGTGCTGTCGATGACGCCGGGGACGAGGATCTTGTCGTTCGGGATCTCCGCCTTGCGGTCGCGGAACACCTGCCATTCATGGGCGTGGCGGGGGTTCGACGTCTCGAACAACAGCTGGGCGGCATTCACGCCGAGAAACGTCGAGAAAACCGTGTCCATGTCGATGTCGCAGACATGCGGCCCCTCGTAGTTGCCCCAGCAGATGTGCACGCGCACCCGCGACGGGTCGATGCCGGTCAGGGCCGCGTTCAGGGCCTCGACATGGGTCGCCGCGATCCTCAGGAATTCCGCGTCCGACAGGTCCGCGAACAGCATGTGCCGCGACAGGGCAAGGTCCGGGCAATCCAGTTGCAGGTACAGGCCCGCATCGACGATGGTGCGATATTCCTCGCGCATCGCGTCGGACAGGGCGGCCAGGTATTCGTCCCGCGTCGGATAGAAATCGTTCTGCAGGAACAGGGAGATGACGCCGGGGCTGGCCGCGTTCATGAACCCTTCGGCGGCACCATGCGCGGCCATCGCGGATTTGAGGTTGGCGATGTCGGTCTGCAACTCCGCCTGCCCCTTGGACCGCACCTCGCCCGTGCACATGGGGCGCGCGTACTTGGGTGTGCCGCCGTCCTCGGCCAGACGCTTCAGGAACGTCGGAAAGCGTTTCAGGTCGGCGGGGGCATTGCGCGGGCTGTCGCCGGAAAAGCCGGTGTAGCGGTCCTTGACGTAGGTGGCATAGCTGATCTTGCTGGTCTCACCGTCCGAGACGACATCGATCCCGGCCTCGACCTGGCGACGCACCGTCTCGGACGCGGCCGCGGTCATCTGCGCGTCGAAGGCCGCCTGGTCATAGGCTTTGCCCTGCTCGCGGGCGAAGATGAAATCCACCGTTTCCTGAGTGCGCGGCAAGCTGCCGACATGGGTGACTTTGATGGTCATCTGTTCCTCCTCACGGGTGCAGGTTGGGGCGCCACGGGGTGATCCCCGTAGGCATGTTTCGAACGCGGCGATGCCTGTCCGGCGCAGGCAGGATGACCTGCGATCAGGACCAGAGCATCGACGGCCCGGCCGGATCGTCCGTGCCGACGATATGATAGAGCGCGGCCTCCCCCTCCATCGCGGGCACGGCGGCATGGGACAGACCCGCGGGGATGGAGGCCGTGTCGCCGGGGGCCAGCGTATCCTCGCCACCGGGCCAGGTCACCCGCCAGTGCCCCCGCACCGGCATCAGGACGGAGGGACGGTCGTGGCTGTGCGGGGTATCGGTGGCAGAGGCGCGGGTGATCAGATCGACTTCGAACCCCGGCTTGTCGCGAATGATCCCTTCGGCGCCGATCACCTTGCAGGGTTTCGGGTTTGCCAGTGCCATCAGATCGTTGAACCGCCGCACGCCCCAACCAACGACCTGCATCGGCGACAGTTCGGGGTAGTCGGCCAGTTCCGCCTCGGTCAGGGTCGGCATCGGTGCGACGCCGTCCGGCAGGGCCTGCCCGGCCTTGGTGTCATAGAGCTTGCCCGTCTCGGCCAGAACCAGCCCGTGATCACGCGCGTCCTCGATCACCTGCGGGGCCCAGATGACGCCGCCGCCCGCGTCGTCGCCGCCGAGGATCGCCATGATCATCGCGTAATCGGTTCCGATATTCTCGAATCCCCGAAAGATGCCGGTGGGGATGTTGATGATGTCCCCCTGCTCCAGCACAACCTCGCCCGCATCGCCGTTGCGGCCCCAGAAAAAGCGCCAGCGCCCCGACAGCACGAAGAACACCTCGGCCGTGCGATGCGAATGCAGCGAGTTGCGGCACTTGGGCGGCTGCCCCGCCGCGCCGATGTTGAACCCATGGGGCGTCGTGATGTGGACGTGCTGATCCGCGCTTTCGCTGACCCCGCCGCCGATGATGGTGAAGTTCTCCTTCTGGTTCGAACCGGGGGTATGGGCGTCGATGAAGGCGGTCTTGCAGGGTTTCAACGCGCCGTAGCGCACGATCGTGGGGGCGGAGGTCATGGTATCTTGGGCTTTCGAGAATGTGTGGAACGGCGGGCGCAAGGGCGAGACGACGGGGCGCGCGTCACGGCGCGCCGAGGTGGATCTGCTTCCAGATGGCGGTCTCGTCATAGACGGTCCATTCGCGGCGCAGGCCCCAGGGGCCGAGCTCCGCGTGGGTGATGCCCATGACGTATACCATCGCGCCGCTCGGCACGCCGAAACCGCCCCATCCGCTGTGCTTGCCCCACAGGGACCACCGCACGGCGGCGCGGGGCGGCATCATCGGATCCTCGCGCCCGATGACGTGGTCGATCCTGAACTCCGCGTCCGGAAAGGCCGCGCGCAGTTTCATCCAGAACCCGTCTGCGGATCCGGGGCCATGGGCCGTGACGCCGCCGGGATATTCCAGTTGCGCCGCGCGGTCGTAGACTTCGGGGATCGCGCGCAGATCCGCGCCCATGATGCGGGTCAGAAGCTCGGCAAGCTTTCCGCCCCACGCATTGTCGTTGCCCCGTCCCTGATAGGGGCCGGCACGGTCGCTCTCGGGGGTCAGGGGGCGCACGGCGGCGGTGCGTCCGCCTTCCCGCTCGATCAGGTCGGCGGCATAGGCTTCGGGGGTCCAGCCAAGCTGTCGCACGATGGCGCCCTGATCGCGGATCAGCCATTCGTCATCGATGGCAATGCCGCGCACGTGGCAATCGGCCATGATGCGATAGGTCAACCGCTTGTTCGTCGCCGCCCCATAGACGCCATCCCCGGCATGGGTCGCGGTCGACAACAGGCGATGGGACGACAGGCACCCCGTTTCGGACCCTTCGCCCGACCAGATGACATCCTCGCCCAGCAGGGTGCGGTCGGGAAATTCGGCCAGCGTCGCCATCGTGGCCCCGATGACCGACTGGTTGCCGATCACGACCGAGGCCGGGGACCGGACGACGATATCCGGGGCATAATATTCGTGCAGGGTCGCGATGCCGCGATCCTCCCAGATCTCCTTGGTGATCCCGATGATGTAGTCGGGCAGGTCTTTCCATCGGTTGGAGAAGGTCATTCGCTGTGTCCTTGGGGCAAACGTGCCGAGGACCGCACCACAAGCGGTCCGTCGATTTCGATTTTCTGCGCCTGGCGACCCGGCGTGCCGATCTGGGCCAGCACCTCTCGCACGGTGGCGTCGACCATGCGGCGCGCGGGCTGTCGCAGGGTGGTCAGGTCGTAGGACGGCCAGGCCGCCATCGCGATGTCGTCATAGCCGACGATGCTGACGTCGTCCGGCACCGACAGGCCCATCTCGTGGCGCAGAACGTCCATGACCGACAGGGCCATGTAATCATTGCCGACAAAGATGGCATCGGGCGGATCGGACCGCCGCATCATGTCGCGCGCCGCCCCTGCCGATGTATCGCGGTCGTACCGACCATCGGCCTGCGCATACACGCCGTGGCCCGCTTCGGCCAATGCGTCGGCGAACCCTTGGGCCCTGTCCCGCCCGGTGGAGGACCCCTGCCAGCCGGAGATATGGGCAATCCGCTCATGCCCCCCGGCCAGCAGGAATTCTGCCACGCGGCGCCCGCCCGCGCGATTGTCGGACGTGACCGCGGACAGGCCATCGCCCGTGATCCCGCGGTTGAACAGCACGACGGGAAGGCCCGCAGCCGCACATTTCTCGA
This sequence comes from Jannaschia sp. 2305UL9-9, assembly GCF_041403465.1. NCBI lineage: Bacteria > Pseudomonadati > Pseudomonadota > Alphaproteobacteria > Rhodobacterales > Roseobacteraceae > Jannaschia > Jannaschia sp. 2305UL9-9. Next base: position 370,910 of record NZ_JBGEHM010000001.1, on the reverse strand, counting down.
CGAGGGCGCCCGACAGGTCGACGGAGGCCGCGATCAGCGCATCGACCTGATAATCCATCAGATCATCGACGACCCGGTCCAGATCCACGTCGGAGTTCCCCACCGTCCAGATCAACAGGTGATACCCCTCGGCCTGCAACGCGTGGGACAATCGTTCGACCGCATCGGCAAAGAACGGGTTGTGCATGTAGGCCACGACCAGTCCGATGATGCGGGATTGCCCGGTGATCAGGCTGCGCGCGAGGACGTTGGGCCGATACCCGAGGTCATCCGCCGCCTTGCGGACGCGGCTTTCCATTGCCGGGCTGACCGAGGCGCCCTTGGTGAAGACGCGGCTGACGGCAGACTGACTGACACCGGCGACGCGTGCCACGTCGAGGGATGTGACCTTGCGCGCCATTCAATCGGTCCTTTTCCCGGAAAACCGTCGCATCAATCCGCCGTCCATCCGCCATCGACGAGGATCGACGTTCCGGTGATCATCGCGCTTGCATCCGATGCAAGGAACAGGACCGGCCCCATGATGTCCTCGACCTCGCCGATACGGGGCAGCTTGATCTTGTCCTCGATCCACGCCCGCCGTTCGGGGTCGGCAAAGGTCGGTGCGGTCAGGGGGGTCCTGATGAAGGTCGGGCAGATCGTGTTGACGCGGATGCTGCGGGGGCCCCATTCGATGGCCATCGCCTTGGTCATCCCCTCTACCCCGTGTTTCGTCGCGCAATAGACGGCGCGATCCACCCCGCCAACGTGCCCCATCTGACTGCTGATCTGGATGATCGATCCGCCATTGGTCATGCCCTCGGCGACCATCTGGGCCATGAAATACGCAGCCCGCAGGTTGATGCCCGTCACCGCGTCGAAGTCCTGCGCCGTCGTGTCGGCGGCAGGGCCATGGCGCGCGATGCCAGCGGAATTGCACAGGATGTCAAAGGGGCCATGGGTGGCGATGACCTGTCGCATCGCGTCAAGGTCCGATACGTCCAGAACCACGCCCTCGGCCGAATGACCCGCCGCCCGCAAGGCCGCCACGGCCTCGGCGACGCCATCGGGTGATCGCGCGGCCACCACGACATGTGCACCCGCCCCCGCAAGGGCCACGGCGCAGCCAAGGCCGATACCCCGCGTGCCACCCGGAACGAAGGCACGGCGGCCATCAAGACGGAATGACGGTGTTTCGGGTAGGGACATGGCGGCCTCGGTTCTCTGCATACCTATGCAGACACCCTTGGGCGGTCACGATCAAGGCCAATATTTGAACCATGGCGGCAGTGACGCGTTTGCCCGAGACTATAAACTGCACAGCCGGCCTGTTGTCGGCGGGGGGCCTGATGACCAAACCGTCCGAAATCCTCGATACCTTGCAAGGTCTCGCCGACGATCAGGATGACGTCGACGTGGGATCCATCCTGTCGAAACTGGGCCACCGGTCCACCGGCGCCATGCTGGCCCTGCCGGCCGCGCTGGAACTGACACCGATCGGGGGCATACCGGGGGTTCCGACGGTTCTGGCGACGATCGTGGCCATCTTCGCGGTCCAGATCCTGTTCGGACGTGATTGCCTGTGGTTGCCCGGTTTCCTGTCACGCAGGTCGGTTTCATCGGACAAGATGTCGACCGCCGTGTCGAAGATGCGACCTGCGGCGAAATGGGCGGATCGGCACCTTGGGCAACACATGCTGTTCCTGATCGACGGTGTGGCGCACAACATTGCCGCACTGGCCGTGCTGGCATTCTGCGCGACGGTCCCGGTTCTGGAACTGGTGCCCTTCGCCTCTTCCATTCCGACATCCGTGATCGTGCTGTTCGGTGTGGCGCTGTTGACCCGCGATGGTCGCGTGATGGCCGCGGCATGGGTCGCCTCGGCCTTGGCGGTCGTGGGTCTGGTAATGCTGTGGCCCTGACCGGGGCGTGTCAAAGCAGCTGGCGCATCCGCGCCAGCACATCGACGCCCAACTGATCCCATACGTGCAACAGATCGACCGTGACCCAGTTTTCGCGGATCAGATCCCCCTCGACCCGCCAGAAATCGAGCGAGCGCATTGTGATCGCCTGCCCTGCTCCGGCAATGCCCAGCCATCCGCCGCCCGTGACCCGCATCGACATGCCCGGCCATGCGGTAAAGCCGACGTAATTTCCGGCGGCAAAGAAATGTCCCTTGTCGACGTGGCCCCGGCGATCCGGCATCGCGTCCAGAAACGGGATCTGGTGGTGGTCCCTGAACCCGCGAATGCCACGGATGTTGCCGATGCCACCCGGACCATACCAACTGCACCGGGGGTGCCAAAACCGCGGCAGCTGCATCGCCTCCTCGCCCTGTGGTGAAAGGTGCAGATGGTCCAGCATGTCGCCGACAACCCGCATCGCGGCGGCCCCATCACCAGAAATGCGCAGGCCATCCTGCGTCATCGGTCCCGGCACGCGTCCCGTCGCGCCAAGGGCCGGTCCCATGGGCCAGACCCCAAGCTGCAACATCAGGTCCGGCAAATCCCAGATCACCTGCGCCTCGACGGCCTGCCCGTCCTCGACGCGATAGAACTCGTGAAACCGCAGCGACACCAAACGCCCGGATGGCGGCATTCCCAGAAATGCCCCCTCCATCCGACCGCTGTAGTGCCCCGCCTGCCCCAGCCAGACCTGCCCACCCGCGTCCGCGCCGGTCAACGAGATCTGGACCCGCCGCTCACAATCCGGGATTGCCGCCCAAAGCGGTTTCAAGGCCACATCCGCAAACCCGGTGCCTCCCGTCACATCGCCGAAGGGATGACACAGATGCACGGTCGCCGCGCTGTCGATCCCGCCCGCCAACTGCGAAACCGACACATCCCTCGGATCAAACACGCCCATCGGCTTCCCTTCTTTGTTCCCGAAATATCCCGGAGAGCACGAGAGGCAGCGCCTCTCGTCGGGGCGCAGGGGGCTCGATGCCCCCGAAGGCCCGGTTACTCGGCGGCATCGCGATAGGGCGCGCCCTCGCCATAAGGCACGTTGACGCCGCCATAGCGGCGGACGCGGACGTTGCATTGTTCGGCATGGCCCACGAACCCTTCGAGCATGCACAGACGCGACCCGTATTCGCCGATCAGCGTTGCCGCCTCATCGGTCGTGATCTTCTGGTAGCTGTGCGTCTTGAGGAACTTGCCGACCCAAAGACCGCCGGTATATCGCCCCGCCTTCTTCGTCGGCAGGGTGTGGTTCGTTCCGATCACCTTGTCCCCGTTCGACACGTTGGTGCGCGGGCCAAGGAACAGCGCGCCGTAGGAATGCATGTTGTCCAGATACCAATCGTCCCGGTCGGTCATGACCTGCACATGCTCCGACGCGATTTCATTCGCCTGGGCCAGCATTTCGTCGTGGTCGTCGCACAGGATGATCTCGCCGTAATCATCCCACGAGACCTTCGCCGTATCCGCCGTCGGAAGGATGGTCAGCAGGCGCGCGATCTCTTCTTTCGTTTCCTCCGCAAGGCGGCGCGAGGTGGTCAACAGGACCGCCGGCGAATTGTAGCCATGCTCCGCCTGCCCCAGCAGGTCGGTGGCCACGATCTCTGCATCCACGGTGTCATCCGCGATCACCATCGTTTCGGTCGGCCCCGCGAACAGGTCTATGCCGACGCGCCCGAACAACTGCCGCTTGGCTTCGGCGACATAGGCGTTTCCCGGACCGACCAGCATGTGCACGGGCTCCATCGTTTCGGTGCCGATGGCCATCGCACCGACCGCCTGAATACCGCCGAGGACGTAGATCTCATGCGCGCCACCCAGGTGCATCGCGGCGATCACGGCCGGGTTCGGGCGGCCCTTGAACGGCGGGGTGCAGGCCACGATCCGCGGCACCCCCGCAACGCTGGCGGTCGCGACGGACATATGCGCGCTTGCCACCATGGGAAACTTGCCGCCGGGCACATAGCAGCCGACGCTTTGCACGGGGATGTTGCGATGCCCGAGGATGACGCCGGGCATCGTCTCGACTTCCACGTCCTTAATGCTGTCACGCTGTATCTGCGCGAAGTTGCGGACCTGTTCCTGTGCGAACCTGATGTCGGCCAGCTCCCGGTCCGACAATTCGGCGATCAGCGCATCGATCTGTGTCTGCGACAGGCGGAAACTGTCGGGGGCATAGTTGTCGAATGTCTCGGACAGGGCGCGCACGGCGGCATCGCCCCGCGCCTCGATATCCGCAAGGATCGCTTCGACCGATGCACGCACACGTGCGTCATCCTCGGCGCGGGCCCCTGCGGATTTCGCGGTCTTCAAATGCTCTGCCATGATGATCCCCCCTTCGGTTGCGACACGATAGGCGCGCGGGGCGGATTCCCTCAATGGCTTTTTGCATACGCTTGCAAAAAACCCGTCAGGCGGGCGTCAGAGGGCGCCGATCCACTCGGTGAGGCGTGTGATGGCATCCGGCGTCTGCGCCGGGCTCAGGATGTCACCGGCGATGACGTGATGGCTGGGGTCGTCGCCTTCGGGCAGATCGACGCGTTCGACCGTGGCGGGCGCGCCCCACCGCGCGGCCACGTCAGCCGTCGCCTGCGGGTCGACGACCGTATCCTCGGGCGAGAAATAGAACAGCGCGGGGACCTCTGTCGCGGCCCAGTTCAACGTTGCCGCATGATCCACCAGCGCCTGCATCGGCAGGACGGAAACGGTCGGATAGGATGTCGTCCAATGCTGCGCGTGACGCGCGTTCTCGGGTTCGAACGACCGCGTCTCACCCGCGAGGAAGGGCACCCAGTACCGTGCGGCGGGCCATGACAGCAGTGCGCTCATCGGGTTGGCCACGCGAAAGTTGGGCGAGATTAGGACGATGCCCGCCAATCCCTCGCGCTCGGCAGCAAACGCCGGATCCGCCGCAAGGACGGAGGCCAGCGTGCCACCGGTCGACGCGGAAATGATGACGACGCGATCGCCCAGCCTGCGCCCCACGGCCATGGCCTCGGCCACGTCCTCCAGCCAGTCGCCCGCATCGGGCTCTGCCATGGCGGCCCCGTCACGGCCATGACCGGTAAGCCGTGTGTAGAACAGGTTCGCGCCGAGGTTTTCCGCCACACGGTCGGGCACCGGCCGGGTTTCCCAGAGGTCGGCGGAAAACCCGTGGATATAGACGATGGCAAGATCCGTGCGACGTCCGGGCACGTTTGCCCACAGGATTCGCTTGGCGGCACCGGGCCGCAGGTCGAGCACCTGCGCCTCGGCATCCGCAAGCCACCCGTCGAGGTTCTCGGGGATGATCTCGGCGTCGAAGGCGATCTTGCGGTCGACCTCCTCGTAGGGACCGATCAGCCACAGCGCGCCGATCGCGACGCCGAGGATCAGCGCGATCGTCACGACGATACGAAGAATTGCCATGGCCCGCCCCTCCTGCCCCTTTGGGTTGCAGGGTTATCGGGCCATGGCCGGACGCCGGTCAAGCCGCGATGCGGGACAATACCTCTTCGACGCTGCGTTCGATCAGTCGCAGGCAATCGTCGGTGGAAAAACGGTGATCCGCACCATCGACCAGCGTCAGCCGCATGTCCGGCCCTTTGGCATGGGACAACAGGCGCAAGGCCGTTTCGGTCGAGACATCCGCATCCGCCGTGCCCTGAAGGAACCGCACCGGACAGGCCAGCGGCAGTGGTGTGCGCAATACCAGGCGGGACCGTCCATCTTCGATCAGGCGCCGCGTGATGATGTAGGGATCGCCGTATTCGGACGGCAAGGCGACCTGCCCGTCCGTCATCATGGCCCTGCGCTGCGCGTCATCGAAGCCATCCCAGAAGCCGTCCTCGGTGAAATCCGGGGCCGCCGCGATCGTGACAAGCCCGGCAAGGCGCGCACCAAGGTCGCGGGAGAGCAGCAGGGAAATCCACCCCCCCATGGAGGACCCGACCAGCACGACCGGTCCCGGTGCGACATGGTCGATCACGGCGCGCGCATCGTCGGCCCAGTCACCGATGCAGCCATCCTCGAACCGCCCACCCGAGTCCCCGTGCCCGGAATAGTCGAGACGCAGGAACGCCTGCCCCCGTGCCTTGGCCCAGGCCTCCAGCGCGACGGCCTTGGTGCCCCCCATGTCGGACTTGAATCCGCCCAGAAACACGACCGTCGGCCCCCGACCGGAGGATGCGTGAAACGCAAGGGTGCGGCCGTTGCGTTCGAGTGTCTGCATGGGTGCCTCCGATGGATATGCGGCGCAGATCACCTTGGACCGGCGGGACATGCAAGGGGATTGCCCGTCAGGTGACTCGTTAGTCACATATATTGACAGGTGACTATTGGGTCACCTAAATATTCAGTATGGATTCGCTTTTCAAATCACTTGCTGACCCGTCCCGACGCGACCTGCTGGACGCCCTGCGCCAAACTGACGGTCAGACCCTGTCGGAGCTGGAGGCCACGCTGCCCCTGTCCCGCTTTGGGGTCGCAAAACACCTCAAGGTGCTGGAGGAGGCGGGCCTGATCACACGCGTCAAGCGCGGCCGCTTCACGCATCACTACCTCAACGCCATGCCCCTCGCCGATGCGATGGCCCGCTGGGTCGAACCGTTCCGCGTTGCTCCGGCGGTGCGTGGCCTGCGCGATCTGCGCGCCCGGTTGGAGGCATCGGCACCGCAGGACCCGGATTTTTCGCTGACGACCTTCATCGCCTGCGATGCGGCGACCCTTTGGGCGGCGGTGACAGATACGGTGCGGATCGCCCGCTGGCAGCCGCAGCTGACCGACGTCAGACGGCATGGAGACGCGATGGTATTCGACACTGGCCGCTCGTCCGCCCCCGTGGCCTGGCAGATCGTCGAGGAGGTGGCGGAGACGCGCCTCGTCATGACCCTGCCCCCGCGTCCGGACAGTTCGACGCCTTCGCGCGTGGTGCAGTCGATCACGCCTGACGGGCCGTGCTGCCGCTTCTCCATCGATCATTTCGATCTGGGCGGACGCCTGTCCCCCGGTGCCGCGCTTGCGCTGGCCTGGGCCCGCTGGGCCGCCGCGATCAAGACCTGGATCGAAACGGGAACCCCTCTGCGGATGACGGGCATGGGGGCGCTGATCTGACATTTTACACAACCGACACACCCGTCAGCTTTTCAACGATGCATCGAAGATGCCCACCAACCCTGCGACTTGACCCACAAGGATATTACGATGACCGCCAAACCCGACTACGTGCTGCGCACCTTCATACGGTGCAGTCAGGATGCCCTCTGGTCCGCGCTGACCGATGCGGATGCAGCCGCGAACTATCATCCCTATACGCCCGACGCCGTGCGTGACGGGGACGCAATCGTCTACAAACTGCCCGATGGGTCGGACATGTTGATCTGTCGCGAAACCGCCCGCACGCCGAAGACCCGGATCGAGGCGGAGTTCGCGCCCCAGTGGGCCCCCGATATCCCGGTGTCGCGCTTTGTCTGGATCATCGCGCCGGAGGGGCCGCATTGCGCCCTGACGCTGGAACACTACGACATCCCGGAAGGTGGCGGAGGATACGCCGACGGTTGGGAACGTCTGGTCGCGGGCCTCAAGACATGGCTGGAAACGGGCGAACCCACTCGCATCGGGGGGCACGGCGCATGACCCCGGAACTGTGGTGGATGACCTGGACCGCAATCCTCGCCGGATCGCTGTGGATACCCTATATCGTCGGCATCAATACGGAGCCGGAAACACCCGACCGGGGCGACCCGTTCAAGCGTCCGCCGGCGCAATCGCAGATGCGCGCTTGGGTCCACCGGGCGCATCGCGCGCACCTCAACCTGCTGGAACAGTTCCTGCCGATGCTGGCCCTCGTCCTGATTGCGAATGCCGCCGGGATCAGCACCACAGTGACCGTCTGGGCCTGTGCCGCGTTCTTCGTGCTGCGCGTGGTGCATGCCGTGGGGATGATTGCCGGATGGGCGGGATTTCCGCTGCGACCGGTGATCTTCCTGCTGGGCTGGGCCTGCATTCTCGCGATGGGGATCAGCATCATCGCGCCAAACTGACGCGGCCGGACCCAATCACGGTCCCATGCGTTTGGTGGGAAAGGAGATGACCATGGTCAAAGCCAACCCCGACGGGCAACAGCCCATGCCCGCCTCGCCGGATCCCGACGAGCCGGAAAAGAAAAACCACTTCGGTGAAAGCAAGGCGCAGGAAAAGCCCCGCGACGGCAAGACGAAATACGATGTGCCTGCGGCCGCGGAGGACGACTTTGCCATCGACGAACAGCGCGCAAAGCCGATCCGCGGCAACGAAGCGCCGAAGGATTAACCCTGTGGTCGCCCTCGGAACCCCTGGGCGACCACGAATTTTTCGGAACTGTCGGACCGGCTTGCGCCCGGTTTGACGTTCGCGACCTTCTCGAAATTCTGCTTCAGCTGCTTTTGCAGATCCCCCTCGGCCCCGCCGGCCAGAACCTTGGCGACGAAAGTGCCGCCGGGGGCGAGGACGTCGAAGGCCAGCTCGGCCGCCGCCTCGCACAGGTTGATGATGCGCAGGTGGTCGGTCTGCTTGTGCCCCGAGGACGACGCCGCCATGTCGGACATCACCACGTCCGCTTCACCGGCCAGCCATTCCTTGACCTTGTCGTCGGCCCCTTCGGACATGAAGTCGAGAACGTGGATCTCGGCACCCGAGATGCCGTCGATCTCCTGCAGGTCGAGGCCGATCAGACGCCCCTGTTTCTTGTTCGTGCGCGACCCATCGGAATTGATGCGCGGTGCGGCAACCTGCAGCCACCCGCCGGGCGCGCAGCCAAGGTCGACCACGCGCGCCCCCGGCACGAGGAAACGATACTTGTCGTCCAGTTCCATGATCTTGTACGCGGCGCGGCCACGATACCCCTCGGCCCGCGCGCGGGCGACGTAGGGGTCGTTCAACTGCCGTTCCAGCCACAATTTGGACGACAGCCTGCGCCCACGGGCGGTCTTGACCTTGACGGTCAGGTCCCGCTGTCCGCGTCCGGAGGTGTTTTTCGGTGGCTTCGTCATCGCAAGACCCTTCGTTCAAAGGTCTTTCCCGAGTTTTCCGCGAAAACTCCAGACCCGTAGAGGAGATTTTGGCGGAATCTCCAGAGAGGTCCCCTAGCAAAGACCGTCAGTAGGGACCATCGTCCAACACACCATCCGCGGACATCTGCGCATAAAGCAGCCCTTCACGCAGACCGCGGTCCGCCACCGAAAGGCGATCGGTCGGCCAGACCCGCAACAACGCCTGCAGGATCGCGGCGCCCGACATGATCAGGGAATGCCGGTCGCGCCCGATGCGCGGATCATTGCGCCGACCTTCCACGCCAAGCGCAAGATAGCCGCGAATGACACGGTCGATCTGATCCGTGGTCATGCGCAACCCGTCGACCTTGTTGCGGTCATAGCGGCGCAGGTTCAGGTGCGTCGCCGCGACCGTCGTGACCGTGCCGCTGGTGCCGACGATCTGAAAGCCGGGGTCGCTGTCGCCCTCGGCGTCCTCGTAGGGCGAAAACTCCTGCAGGCATTCCTCGAAGTGCCAGGACATCAGGGCAAAGCGCGCGGCGTCGTCGGTCACATCGCGGAACTGATCCTTGAGGGTGGCAACCCCCAGCGGGATGCTGATCCAGTCGACGACCTTGGCGGCGGGGAACGGATCGCCCGCCCCCGGCTGAAACCCCGAATGCAGGCGCATGATGGCCCGCGCGCGGTCGTGACGTGGCACGCGCGTCAGGTCGATCCAGACCAATTCGGTCGATCCGCCACCGATATCGACGACCAGAAGCTGTTCCGTCTTGGCCGAGACCAGCGGCGCACAAGACACGACGGCAAGACGCGCCTCCTCCTCCGGCTCGATGATCTCGAGGACGAGGTCGGTCTCCCGCTCGACCAGCTTGATGAACTCGGTCGCGTTGGTGGCCCTGCGGCACGCCTCGGTCGCGACGAGGCGCATGCGGCGAACGTCGTGCAACTCCAGCTTGCGACGACAGATCTTGAGCGCGCCGATCGTGCGCGCCATCGAGGATCGCGAAAGACGGCCCGACTGCTCCAACCCGTTGCCCAGCTGGACCGACTTGGAAAAGCTGTCCACGACGTGAAGCTGCGCGCCCTTGGGTTGGGCGATCAGCATCCGGCAGGAGTTCGTCCCCAGATCGAGCGCGGCATAAAGTTCGGCAGGATCCGGGCGCGCGTCATGTGTTTTGGCGACCTGCGCGACGCCGGACACGCGGCGCGCGCGTCCTGGCATGCGGTCACGGTCGACCGGGTGGTCCGGTGGCATCAGTGCCTCCGTATGTAAGGTTGATGACAGGGTAGCGCCCGCAAGGGGCATCCGGCAAGGTTTGTTCATGATGAACTTGAAGGATTCGACAACCGCCCCCCCTCGCGGAGGGGCGCGCCCTGCCGTATGCGAATGCAACGCGTGTCGCCATCAGACGCGGCGAAGTCGATAAACAGCATCTGATCCGGGGACGGCGTCCCTATATCTCGTCAGAGGCTCACTGCGGGAGATGTCATGGCCCAGATTACCGTTGTCTACTGGCGCGATATTCCCGCCCAGGTCCTTGCCGGCAAAGGCCGGCGCGCTGCCAAGGTGCAGCTGTCCGAACGTTTCGAACAGGCGATCGACCGCGCCGCCATGCGGTCCGGCGCGTCGGAAACGGATGCCTACCTCGCGGATTGGCGCAAGGTGCCCGAGGGCGACGTCGACGCACCCGACGCCGATGCCGCCGCCGCCCGCGCCGCCGAGCTGGAGGCCGCATGGACGCCGGACCGCCTGCGCGCCGTCGCCATGGCGGGTGGCACCGAACAGAAGGACGACGCGTGATGGCCATCCTCGGATTCAAGCGCAAGGAGGCGTCGCCGCCACCGCACGACGCACAGCTTGCGGCCTTTCTGCAAGGCGCCTCGATCGAGGTGATGCCCCGCACCGCCACGAAGGTCGAGGACTTCGCCGCCATCCTGCCGCGCGGAACGCGCGTCTACATCGCGCATATCGATGGCACCCCGATCGACGAGATGGTCGCCACGGCAGCCCGTTTGCGCGCCGAGGGGATGGAGCCGATGCCCCATTTCCCCGCCCGGATCATCAAGGACCGCACCACCCTGACCGATTGGATCGCGCGCTACCGGGGCGAAGCGGGCGTGGACCAAGGTCTGATCCTCGCGGGCGGCGTGGCCGAGCCCATTGGTGACTTCGCGACCTCGATGGACCTTCTGTCGTCCGGCGCCTTCGAGGGGTTCGCCCGCCTGCATGTCGCCGGCCACCCCGAAGGCAACCGCGACATCGACCCCGACGGCGGGATCAAGAACGTCTCGGATGCCCTTGCGTGGAAACAGAAATTCTCTGAACGCACCGATGCGGAGATGGCCATCGCGACGCAGTTCTGCTTCGAGGCGGAGCCGGTCATCGAATGGGCCGATGCAATCCGTGCGGCGGGGATCGACCTGCCGGTGCATATCGGCGTGGCCGGGCCTGCAAAGCTGCAAACCCTGATCAAGTTCTCCATCGCCTGCGGCGTCGGCCCGTCCCTGCGCGTGCTGCAACGGCGCGCGGCGGATGTGACCAAGCTCCTGCTGCCGTTCGAGCCGACGGAGGTTCTGACCAAGCTGGCCGCGCACAAGGCGGCCAACCCCGACTTCAATATCGCCTCTGTCCACGTTTTCCCGTTGGGCGGCATCAAGGCGTCGGCCACGTGGCTCGAAACCCATTCCAAGGATGAAGAATGACCCGCACCGTACTGGAATCCAAGACAAAGACCGTCGTCATCGGTTTTGACGAGCCGTTCTGCGTCATTGGCGAACGCATCAACCCGACAGGCCGCAAGAAGCTTGCCGCCGAGTTGGAGCTGGACGACTTCTCCACCGTCGAGATGGACGCGCTGGAACAGGTCGCCTGCGGGGCGATGGTCCTCGACGTCAACTCGGGCGCGGTGTTCACCAACAAGATGGCCGAGGATCCGCGGTACGCGGACAACAACTTCGTCGAACCCGCGTTGATGAAGGCGCTGGTGGAGCGGGTGCAAGCCTTGGTCGACGTGCCGCTGTGCATCGACTCCTCCGTGCCCGGCGCGCTGGAAAACGGGCTGGAGGCCGCCGAGGGGCGCCCCCTGCTGAACTCCGTCACCGGGGAGGAGGAGCGGCTGGAACTCGTCCTGCCGCTGGTCAAGAAATACAACGTGCCCGTCGTCGCCATTTCGAACGACGACACCGGCATTTCCGAAGACCCGGAGGTCCGTTTCGCCGTCGCGAAAAAGATCGTGGAACGCGCAGCCGATTTCGGCATTCCGGCCCATGACATCGTGGTCGACCCCCTCGTGATGCCCATCGGCGCGATGGCGACCGCCGGGCAGCAGGTGTTCACCCTCGTCCGTCGCCTGCGCGACGAGTTGGGTGTCAACACGACCTGCGGCGCGTCCAACGTCAGCTTTGGCCTGCCCAACCGGCACGGCGTCAACGCGGCGTTCCTGCCCATGGCGATCGGCGCGGGCATGACCAGTGCGATCATGAACCCCATTCGCAGCCAGGAGATGGAGGCCATTCACGCCGCCAACCTGCTGATGAACCACGACCCCAACGGCGGCAACTGGATCGGGTTCACCCGCGTCCTCGACGCGGTCAAGGAAGGCGCGACCTTCGCCGAGGCGGCCAAGGCCGCCAAGGCGTCGGGGGCACGGTCCGGCGGGCGGCGCGGCGGGCGGCGGCGGGCCTGACCCGCGCAGCCCCCCGAAACCCCGATAGAAGGCGCAGTTCATGAGCGATCATCACGTCATCTTCATGCCCTCCGGCAAGCGGGGGCAGTTCCCGACGGGCACCCCCGTCCTGACCGCCGCGCGCCAGCTTGGCGTAGACTTGGACAGCGTCTGCGGCGGGCGGGGCATCTGCTCCAAGTGCCAGGTGCAGCCGGGATCGGGGTCGTTCAGCAAGCTGGGCGTGACGGTGGATGCGGATGCCCTGTCCCCGTTCAATGCGGTCGAGCAACGCTATGACGACAAGCGGGGGCTGGCCCCCGGTCGGCGGCTGGGTTGTCAGGCGACGGTGCAGGGCGACGTGGTCATCGACGTGCCCGCCAGCAGCCAGGTCCACCGGCAGGTGGTGCGCAAAGCCGCGTCCGACCGGGAAATCACGCTCGACCCGTCCACGCGCCTCTACTTCGTTACCGTGGAGGAGCCGGACATGGACGCGCCCTCCGGCGATCTCGAACGTCTGCGCGAGGCATTGGCCGTGCAATGGGACATCACCGGCCTGACCCTGCCGATGCCCCTGTTGCGCGACCTGCAGAAGGTGCTGCGCAAAGGCGCGTGGCAGGTGACCGTCGCGGTGAACCACCAGACGAACAGCATTGCCGCCATCTATCCCGGATTGCGCACCGATCCGTTGCTGGGGCTGGCGATCGACCTCGGCTCCACCACCATCGCGGCGCATCTGTGCGACCTGTCCACGGGCGCGGTTCTGACGTCCGGCGGCGTGATGAACCCGCAGATCCGCTTCGGCGAAGACCTGATGAGTCGCGTCAGCTATGCCATGATGAACCCCGGCGGCGACGTGGAGATGACGCGCGCCGTGCGCGAGGGCTTGGCCGAACTGGCCACCGAACTGGCCACCGAAGCGGGCGCCGCGATGGGCGACATCGTCGAGGCGGTGATCGTCTGCAACCCGGTGATGCACCACCTGCTGCTGGGCGTGGACCCGGTCGAACTGGGCCAGTCGCCTTTTGCGCTGGCCACCTCAGACGCCCTGCGGCTGGAGGCGCGGGAGGTCGGGCTGGACGCCCTCGCCCCCGGTGCACGGCTTTACGTGCTGCCTTGCATCGCGGGCCACGTGGGCGCCGATGCCGCCGCCGTCGCCCTGTCCGAGGCGCCCGATCAGGGCGACGCCATGACCCTGATCGTGGATGTGGGCACCAATGCCGAGATCCTGCTGGGCAACCGTGACAAGTTGCTGGCCTGTTCGTCGCCCACCGGACCCGCGTTCGAGGGTGCGCAGATCAGCGCAGGACAACGCGCGGCCCCCGGCGCCATCGAACGGGTGGAGATCGACCCCGTGACCAAGGAGCCGCGTTTTCGCGTCATCGGGTCCGAGGTCTGGTCCGACGATCCGGCATTCGCGGAGGCCACGAAGGACAGCGGCATCACCGGTATCTGCGGCTCCGGCATCATCGAGGCGGTGGCCGAGCTGCGCCTCGCGGGCCTGTTGGATGCGAATGGCCTGATCGGATCTGCCGAACAGACGGGCACGCCCCGCTGTGTGGTCGAGGGGCGGACGCATTCCTACGTTCTGTGGGACGACGGCGATCGCCGCATCCTTGTGACCCAAAGCGATATCCGGGCGATCCAGCTTGCGAAATCCGCGCTCTATGCCGGTGCGCGTCTGCTGATGGACGAGGTCGGGATCGACACGGTCGACAAGGTCACGCTGGCCGGGGCCTTCGGGGCGCATATCTCGCCCAAGCATGCGATGGTGCTGGGCATGATCCCGGACGCGCCGCTGGATGCGGTCGGATCGGCGGGCAACGCGGCGGGGCATGGCGCGCGCATGGCGCTGTGTTCGGTGGCGATGCGCGACCGGATCGAAGGATTGGTGCGCCGCATCCAGAAGGTCGAGACGGCAGTCGCCCCCCGCTTTCAGGAACATTTCGTGGCCGCCAACGCGATCCCCCATGCGACCGCGCCCTTCCCCCATCTGGGCCCCCTGCCCGACGTCAGCTTCAATACCGCGTCCAAGGGACGGCGGCGCAAGCGCGTATAGCTATAGCCGCAGGATTGGCCCATCGGCGGCGGCCGCATCGCTGGCGTCATGGGTGACCATCAGGACCGGGATCGCGGCGGCGCGGGCCCGGTCGAACACCAGACGGCGCATCTGGTCCCGCCGGTCGGCATCCAGTTTCGAGAACGGCTCATCCAGCAGCAAGGCGCGCGGCTGGGACAGCAGGACGCGCATCAGTGCGATACGCGCCGCCTGACCGCCGGACAGGGTGGCCGGATCGCGGTCCGCGAAATTGTCCAGCCCGATGTCCGACAGGGCCGCGACGACACGCGCGCGCCGCTCGCCCCGAGAACCGCCACGCGGCAGCCCGAAGCCGAGGTTCGCGGCCACGTCGAGGTGCGGGAACAGCAGCGGGTCCTGATACAGGATGCCGATGCGCCGCGCCTCCGGCGCATGGTCCGCAAGGTCCACCCCATCCAGCAGAACGCGGCCCGAAGCACGGAAGATCGATGGCAGATGCCCCATGATGCACGACAGCAGGGTCGATTTCCCCGCCCCGCTTTCCCCCATGAGGGTCACGATCTGCCCCGGTCCGATGACCGCATCCACGGACAGCAGTGTGCGCGCGCCTTCGGTGATCCGCACGTTGTCCAACACCAGCCCGCTATCCATGACGCAGCCCCCGACGATTGCGAAAAACAAGGGCCGGAATGGCGAGGGCCAGGACGAACGGCCCGAACGCGGCCGCCGTCTGGCCCAACCCCCAGACGCCGATGGCGCGGCGATCACCGCCTGCGGCCAGTGCCACCGCCTCGGTCGCGAGGGTCGAAACCCGTCCGCCCCCCAAAAGCAGCGTAGGCAGATACTGGCCCACGCTGACCGCCATGCCCACCGCCGCCGCCGTCAGAACCGGGGCAAGCAGCATCGGCATCCGCAACGACCAGAGCACACGGTCCGGCGAGGCGCCAAGCCCGGCGCCCACACGCGCGAACCGTCCGTCCCACGCGCGGAACGGCCCCGACAGCGACAGGAAAACGTAGGGCAGTACGAAGATGACATGACCGAAGATGACCATGGGCATTTCATATCCGTTGCCGATGGTCGCCGGGATCAACAGCAGGCCGGGCAGGAATGCGACCTGCGGGATCAGCAGGGGCAGATACAGAAGCCACAGCGCCCGCTGGCCGACCGACAGGCCGAACCGGTGTTCAGCCTCGAGGCAGCCGATCGCCAACAGAACCGCGATCAGGGTCGACAGGGCTGCTATCTCCATGGTGCAGGCGGCGACCATCGTCATTTCCGGGCCGAACCGGGACCAGCTGCGCAGGGTCAGGGCATCGGGTGCGAGATCCGGAAAACGCCAGCCTGCGGCGACCGACCACAAGGCCAGCGCCGCGATTCCGGCCAGCACCGCGATGGCCGATACGGTGGCAAGGATCAGGCCAAGGCCGCGGGCCGGCCCCTCGGGCAGGGACAGCCCCGACCAGATCCATCGACGCCCCAGACAGGCGGTGACCCGTTCGCCCCCGACCCACCCGGCCAGCACCATGAGGACGAGGCCGCCCTGAACCATCGCCGCCGCCGCCGCGACCGACCGCTGACCCAGATCGGGGTCCAGCATCCAGCGCGTGACCTGAACCGACAGGCTGGGCGGTGTGTTCGGCCCGAGGATCGTCGCTACGTCCACGTTGGTCATGCCATAGACCAGCACCACGAGGACTGGCAGACGGACCTGCGCATAGACGCCGGGAAAGACCGCCTTGAACCATGCCGCGACACGGCCGGCCCCAAGGCTGCGCGCGACGGCCATGCGCCGCGCCTGATCGACCTGCCCCAGGGCCGCCAGCATCATCAGCAGGAGGAACGGCAATTCCTTTGCGATCAACCCCGCCGTCAGGGTCAGCCCGTGCCGATCCTGCACGATCAGAAGATCGGGCGGCACGTCCCACCCGAGCGCCAGTGCGGGCAAACGCATCAACCACCCCGACGGGGCGACCAGAAAGGCAAGGCCAAGGGCGGCCGCCGCATGGGGAACCGCCAGAAGCGGTGAAAGCAGCCGCTCCAGCCACCGGAACGCCGCGGTGCCGTGCCAGCCCGCAAGGATCAGGCTGGCAATGGCGAGGGCCCCGATGGTCGACAGGACGCCAGAGGTGACCGAGACGGCCATCGCATCGACCAACCCCGGCCAATCGCGTACCGCGGCAAAGGCGGACAGGCGCAATCCGGGCCCCAACGGCCCCAGCCCGAAAGCCGGCAGAAGTGTTCCGAACAGGCCAAGCAGAACCGGCCCGGCCAGAACACCGGCCGTCAGGAGCGGCAGCGGGCGCAGCACCTTAGTCGGCGACACCATAGCGCGCGACCCAATCGGCCGACAGGCGCTCTGCCCAGCTCGGGTGCGGCTCCGGCAGGGCCTGGCCCAGTTCGGCGGGCGACAGGGTCGCGACGCCAAGGTCCAGCGCGTCGAACGCGGCGCGGTCCTCTGCGCTCAGCTTATCCATCGCCAGAACCGTGCCATAGCCCAGGATATCGGGCGTCTGGGCGCGCAGCTGCGCCTCGGGGGACAGGATGATGTCCGCCACGACCATCGCCCCTGCCGCCGCATTCGCATTGAAGGGGATCGCCACGAAGGACGCATTGCCAAGGGTGCCCTTGTCGAAGACATAGGTGCGGGCGGTATCCGGCAGTTCGAAGTTCGCGATGGCTGCCGTCGCCTCTCCGGGTGAAAAGCTGATCGCGATGTCGACCTCGCCGTCGTTCATCAGTTGCAGCTGCCGCGGCCCGGTCTGGGGATAGGCCCGGCCCTGACGCCAAAGCACCGGCGTCAGCGCGTCCATAAACGCCCAGAGGGTCGCCGTCACCTCGTCGTAGTCATCGCCGACGGGGTCCTGCAACACGGCTGGATCGGCCACCAGATCGATCAGCATCTGCTTGAGGAACGTCGTGCCAAGGAAATCCGGCGGCTGCGGAAAGGTGAACCGGCCGGGATGCGCCGTCGCCCATTCGAGCAGTTCGAGCGCGGAGGGCGGCGGGTTCGGCAACCGTTCCCCATCGTGGATGAAGACGACCTGCGCCATCGCCCACGGGGATTCGTAGCCTTCGGTCGGCACGGTGAAATCGGTGGTGACGGTCTTCCCCTCCACGTCGACGAACTGCCAGTTTGGCAGGTCTTCGGCAAAGGGTCCAAACAGCAGGTCCTGCTCCTTCATGGAGGCGAAGTTGGCGCCGTTGATCCAGATGAGGTCGACCGCGCCGCCGGTATCCTTGCCCGCCGCCTTTTCCGACAGGACAAGGCCCACCGCATCGGCGGTATCGGCCAGCTTGACGTGTTCCAGCGTGACGCCCTTTTCCGCCGCCTGTTCACCGATCCACGCGATGAAATCGTTGGTCGTCGTCGACCCGCCCCATGCGTGCCAATAAACGGTCTGGCCATCGGCCTCGGCCAGAACGGCGGGCCAGTCGGCGGGGTCGGGTTGCGCGAAGGCAGGCAGGGTCGTCAGGGCGAGTGTGGCAAGCAGCGGCAGGCGCATCGGGCCTCCTTCAATCGGTCAGGATGTTGCGGGCGTTCAGGACGCGCGCGGTTGCGGTGACGAGGCATAGCACGCCGAACCCGAAGGCCAGCGGCACGAACCATGCCGGGGCAAGGCAGAGAAGGACGAAGAAGGCAATCGTCTCCGTCCCCTCCAGCAAGCCGGATGAGTAATAGAGGGACTTGGATCCCTGCGCCGTGGTTTCCAGACCGCGTTTGCCTGCCATCGCGGCAAAGCCGAGGAACGAGGTGCCGTTGACATAGAACGACAGCAACAGGAACGCGGCGGCGGTGGCATTGGCCGGATCGGCCAGCGCAAAGGCGAAGGGCACGGCGCCATAGAACAGGAAATCCGCCCATATATCGAGGTATCCGCCAAAGTCGGTCTTGCGGGTCGCACGCGCCACGGCCCCATCCAGACCATCCGCGAGCCGTGATGCCAGAAGAGGGACAAGCGCCCAGCCCGCCGCCCCGAGCGCGATCGTGACAGCGGCAAGAATGCCGAGGGCCAGCCCAACAAGGGTGACACCGTTGGCCGTGATGCCCCGCGCCGCCAACCGGCGTCCGACCGCGTTCAGTGGCGGGTCGATCAATCGGCGGGCGGCGGCGTCGAGCATGGAAAAGGGTCTGCCTTGGGATTGGTGTCCCCACCTGCCCCGGATGACCCCGTCATGGCAACACGGGCCACGCGAATGTGAGCCGTCGTCAGACCGTCCGAACCGGCTCCGGTATCCGGGTCAGGGCCAGAACCGACACGAGGACCATCGCCGCCGATGCCCCGAGTGACAGCGGCAGGCCCCCTACCTGATAGCACAGCCCCGACATGACCGTGCCAAGCAGACGGCCGCCCGCATTCGCCATGTAATAGAACCCGACGTCCATCGTGATGCGTTTCACACCGGCAAATTCGAGGATCAGAAAGGAATGCAGCGCCGAGTTGACCGCGAATACCGCACCGAAGATCAGCAGGCCGGCCAGCACGGGCCAGGCGACCTGCGGTGCCACGGCGTTCAGGATCGCGACCAATGCGGCGACTCCGGCAAGGACCAGCGCCGCGGTGATCGCCTTGGGCACGGTGCCATCGCGCAGCAGTTTGGGCGTGAACCCCTGCACGGCGCCGTATCCGATCACCCAGGACGCCATGAAGGCACCCGTGACATAGAAGGCCGCCGCCTCGTCCCCGTCTGCGGCCAGATAGGACGACAGCCAGATCGGAAGGGCGACCACGAACCAGACATCCCGCGCACCGAACAGGAACATGCGCGCCGCCGACAGCCAGTTAATGCGCGGATCCTTCGACAGAACCTGCGAGAACCTGGCCCCCTTGTCGCGCATCGACAGATCCGCCGGCAGGAATGCCAGAACCGCAACAAGGATGACGGCCAGAACGCCCGCCATGATCCACAGCGCAGGTTCGAACCCGACCGAGGCAAGCAGACCGGCACCGACGAAGAACCCGATCCCCTTGATCGCATTCTTCGACCCGGTCAGCGCGGCGACCCAGCGGAACAGCCCCCCGTCCGGCGCCAGCAGTTTGACCGCGGATTTGCTGGCCGTCTTGGCAAGGTCCTTGGCCACGCCGGAGGCGCCCTGCACCAGCATCACGAAGATCACGGAGGTGCCGATGGCCCATGCCGGGTCCAGCCGGGTCAGCGCCACGAGCGCCGCGACCTGAAGCCCGAGCCCGAGGTGCAGTGTCAACGCAAGGCCGAACCGTGCCGCCAGCCACCCGGCCGTCAGGTTCGTCACGATGCCCGCGATCTCGTAGAACACGAACAGCCAAGCCAGTTGCAGCGGCGTGAAGCCAAGCGTGTGGAAGTGCAGGAGCACCAGCATCCGCAACGCCCCATCGGTCAGCATGAAGGACCAATAGGCCCCCGTGACCGCCGCATAGCCGCGAAGCGAGGTCACGCCGCGGCAACCATGCGCGCGATATCCGCCATGCGGATCGCATAGCCGAATTCGTTGTCATACCAGGCGTAGAGCTTCAGGTGCGTGCCCTGCACGACGACGGTGGACGGCGCGTCGATGACGACGCTGCGCCGGTCGTTGAGAAAATCGCAGGACACCAGCGGACGATCCTCGACCCCGAGAATGCCGGCCATCCCGCCCGCCTCGGCCGCGCGGAATGCGGCGTGGACGTCGTCGACCGTCACCTCGCGGGCCATCTCGAACGCGCAATCGGTCAGCGACGCGTTCAGAAGCGGCACGCGCACGGCGTGTCCCATCAGACGCCCTTCCAGATCGGGAAAGATCTGCATGATCGCCTTGGCCGATCCGGTGGTCGTCGGGATCAGGTTCATCAGGGCGGAACGCGCGCGGCGGGGGTCCTTGTGCGGACGGTCCACGATGGTCTGGGTGTTGGTCACGTCGTGGATCGTCGTGAAGCTGCCGTGGCTGATCCCGAAGGCATCGCGCAGGACCGACACGATCGGCGCAAGACAATTGGTGGTGCAGCTTGCCGCCGTCAGCAGGCGCTGCGATCCGTCATACTGATCGTGATTGACACCATAGACGAGGTTCAACGCATCGCCATCCTTGACCGGAGCACTGACCACGACCCTGGGCACGCCTGCGTCGAAGTAGGGCTGCACCTTGTCGCCGGTCTTGAAGACCCCGGTGCAATCCAGAACCATGTCGACCCCGTCAAGCGGCAGGTCCTCGATCCGGCGATGGGCCGTCAACGGCAGGCGGCTGTCGCCGGCAAGCAGGACATCGCCCTCGGCGCGGACGGGCCGCGACCACCGGCCATGCACGCTGTCGAATTCGAGCAGCAGGGCGTGCTGCTCCGCATCCCCCGCCGCATCGTTGACACCCACGATCTCGATCCCTTCGGGGGTTTCGAGCAGGTCGCGCAGCACGAGTTTGCCGATACGGCCCAGACCGTTGAGAAAGACCTTCATGCGATTCCCCTGTATTTCACCGCCGCCCTACTGCCGCGCTGTAACGAAACGATGACACGCGCAATGCTGTCCGGTGATGCACCGCTCGCCCTTGCCGAACCACCTTCCTGCGTGTAGCGAAGCCGCGTCGGAGGTGTGGCCGAGCGGTCGAAGGCACCGGTCTTGAAAACCGGCAGGCGTGAAAGCGTCTCGTGGGTTCGAATCCCACCGCCTCTGCCATTTCCCCTGCCCCGATCGGCGGCCTGTGCCCCCTTTCCCGATCCGAGCCGCCCAAGGTTGTTCCGAAGCTGACCGTGCGTTTGGACAGGGCAAATGGCGCGATGGTACTGTCCGGCGTCACTCTGCCCGGCCTGCCGCCGCCTCCAACGCCGGATAGCGGGCGCCGAGGGTCACGGCGCGTGTGACGAAGGACACGAGCAGCGCCATCCACAGGCCGTCATTCCCGTATTGCGGAACCAGCAGGGTGACGGCCACGAAATAGGTCACGAAGCTGATCACCATCATGTTGCGCATGTCCCTTGTGCGTGTGGCCCCGATGAACACACCGTCCAGCATCCAGGACGCGACCCCCAGAAGCGGCGTGATCACCATCCACGGCAGATACTGCCGCGCGGCGTCCCGCACCTCGGGGGCCTTGGCCATCAGGTCGATGATCCAGCCCCCCGCCAAGTGGAATACCAACGACAGGCCCAGAACCGTCGCCACGCCCCAGGCCCCCGTCATGATGACGCTGCGACGCAGACGCGCCCGGTCACCGGCGCCGAAATAGCGACCGACCAAGGCTTCGGCCGCGAAGGCAAAGCCATCCAACGCATAGGCCGTGATATACAGGAATTGCAGCAGGACCTGATTGGCGGCGAGGGTCACGGTGCCGAAATCTGCCCCATATAGAAGGAACGACACGAATGTCGCCTGCAACAGGACCGACCGGATCAGGATATCCGTGTTGACCACGGCCATGCGCCGCAGCCGGGCCCCGTCGAATACCCGCGCCGGATCGCGCCAACCGGGTACGCGCAGGAAGTCGCGACAGAACCACAGCCCAAGCGCGGCGCCCCCCCATTCCGCGATGAAGGTCGCGATGGCGACACCTTCGACACCCCAGTCGAGGCCAAGCACGAACCACAGGTCCAGCGCGATGTTGATCCCGTTCATCGCGACCTGAACCACGAGGACGGCGGCCGTGCGTTCCTGGGCGATCAGCCAGCCGGTGATGCCATAGACCGCGATGGCCGCCGGGGCGGACCAGATGCGGATCTGCATGTAGTCGCGGGCCAGTTCCTCTACCGCCGGTTCGGCGGGCGAAATGGCGAAGGCCCCGGCAAACAGCAGAGGTTGCAGCACGATCAGCGACAAACCAGCGGCCCCCGCGATCAGCAGGGCCCGAGACATCAGGGCGACGAGTTCCACCTTGTCGTCGGCGCCGATGGCCTGCGCGGCCAGACCCGTCGTGCCCATCCTGAGGAAGCCGAAAATCCAGTAGACGGCCGACAGGATGATCGCGCCGACGCCCACCGCCCCGATCGGGGCCGCCTGCCCCATCTGACCGACCACGCCGGTATCCACCGCGCCAAGGATCGGCACGGTCGCATTCGACAATACCACGGGGATCGCGATCCGCAGGATGCGGCGATGCGTCAGGTCCGGTGTCACCCGTCGCGGCGCGGCATCAGGAAATGGCCGGTTCCCTGTGCAAACAGGCGATCGCGATTGTCCTGCCATGCCTCGACGTGGACGGAGGCATAGCGCCGGCCCGACCGGTTGATCCGCGCACGTGCATAGGCGTCGCGCGGCAATCCTGCGCGCAGGTAATCGATGCTGATGTCGATGGTCTTGGGCACGCGCGGCAGGGTTTCGGGCGACAGGGCGTCGACATCGATATGGCCGGCCTCCAGATCGTCCCACAGCATTGCCCATGACAGGGTGACGATGGCCGTCACCTCGAGAAAGGCCGCCGTGGCCCCACCGTGCAGGGCGGGCAGCATCGGATTCCCGATCAGCTTGTCGTCGTAGTGCAGCACACCCGTAAGTTCATCGCCGCGGCGATCGAAACTGATCCCGAGGAACCGGATGTAGGGCACGCCATCGACGAGGGCCCGCAGGGCGCTGTCCCGCCGTTGCTTGATGACTTGAACAGGCTCGGGCCGCTTCATGCCGATGCCCCCCGGTCCAGCGTGAAGGCCCCGTTGGCCACGGCCACGGGCCCCTCGCCATCTTCGTCGAACGCCTCGGCCCGCACGAAGGCAACGGATCGGGTGACATGATGACAGGTGGCGCGGGCGGTGATGCGCTGCCTCGGGTTGGCCGCGCGCATGTAGTCGATGCGCAGATCCATCGTCGCCGTCGACAGGGGGGCCGTCGGGTGGCACAGCACGGCCGCGCCGCCGCAGGTGTCCATCAGGGCGGATATCGCGCCACCGTGAATGACGCCCGTGGCCGGATCCCCCACCAGATCGGGGGACCAGGGCATCGAGATCACCGCCACACCGGCGGCGACTTCCTCGACCTGCATCGACAGGGCCGCGCAATGCGGCAGGGCCGCGATGAACTGATGGGCGGCCCGGTTTCGGGCGGCTGTCTCGGGCGGGACGGACGGCGGCGTTTGTGTCATGCATCACCCTTGCCGCAGGCCCCTGCCCCCGGCAACCCCCCGCCGAATGCCCCCGAGACAAGATGGACATACCGGGCGACCTCGTGCGACCTTGCGCGCGGGAGGACGATGCCGATGACGGATACGCTCGACTTTAAACAGATGTGTGCAAAGTTCGAGGTCACGCCTCGGACGCTGCGGCATTATGAATACATCGAACTTCTGGCGCCTCGGCGGGATGGCCGGGCCCGTCTGTATGGCCCCCGCGACGTGGCGCGCATGACGCTGATCCTGCGGGGGCGGAAGTTCGGTTTTTCCCTCGAGGAAATCCGTCAATGGCTCGAACTCTACGATGCCGACCCCGAGGGGCGCGTCCAGAAGGAGCGCTGGATCGAGCTGGCCGACCGGCAATTGGCCGAACTGGCCGAACGCCAGCGCCACATAAAGGAAGCCATCGATGAACTGGCCTCCCTGCGCGACAACGTGCGCAATGATCTGAACACCGGAACCTGAATGCAAAGCGTCTTCGCACAGGTACCCGCGCCTTTGCGAACGCATGTGAATGCATGTCAAATATCTATACGCTGAGGGGCCGCCGGATGATACTTTCGTGCGCCGATCCCGATTGACGCGACGGGAAGTTACGTCAACGAGAAAGTGACGTGACGTCGAACTTACGTCAACGTAATCCTTTCTTGTATTGCCTGCCTCAGGTTTGCATTTCGGCCGAGCGCCAGAATGAAACGAACCTGAGGAAGACATAAGGATGTCAGATGTTTTGATGACGATCCGGCAAATGTGCGACGAGTTCGAGGTGACCCCTCGGACACTGCGCTTTTACGAAGCGAAGGAGCTGCTGTTCCCGCATCGCGAAGGCCAGAAACGTCTGTTCACACGCCGCGACCGGGCGCGCCTGAAACTGATCCTGCGCGGGAAACGCTTCGGCTTCTCGCTCGAGGAAATTCGCCAACTCCTTGATCTCTATGATCTTGGTGATGGTCAGTTCACACAGCTTGCCCGGACGTTCGAGATCGGTCGTGACCGGTTGGCCGAAATGGTCCGCCAGCGCGACGACCTGAATACGGCCATTGCCGACCTGGAGGAACAGCTGCGGTGGGGCGAGAAGATGCTCGCCCAGATGCAACCCCGAAAGGCCGGCTGACGAAATTGCGGGGGGAAGGAGAAGCCCCCCATACGATCAATCGCCCGCGCGATCCCAGGAGGAGACGACATGCCAAGCTACACCGCCCCCACCAAAGACATGCAGTTCGTTCTGCACGATGTGCTGCGCGCATCCGAGCAGGACATTCCCGGCTATGACGAGATGGATCGCGATTTCACCGGCGCGGTTCTGGAAGAGGCGGGAAAGCTGGCGTCCGAGGTTCTGCACCCGCTGAACGCCGTGGGCGACACCGAGGGATGTGTGCTGGAAAACGGCGTCGTGCGCACCCCGACCGGTTTCAAGGCGGCGTTCGATCAGGTCCGCGAAGGTGGCTGGACGGCGCTGGACTGCGATCCGGAATACGGCGGCCAGGGCCTGCCCTATCTGATGCAGACCGGCGTGGGCGAGATCCTGTCGTCGGCCAACATGGCCTTCAACATGTATCAGGGCCTGACCCACGGTGCCTATTCCGCGATCCACGTGCATGGCACCGACGCGCAAAAGGCCAAGTGGCTGCCCAAGATGGTGACCTGTGAATGGACGGGCACCATGAACCTGACGGAGCCGCATTGCGGCACCGACCTCGGCCTGATGCGCACCAAGGCGGAGCCGCAGGACGACGGCAGCTACAAGATCACCGGACAGAAAATCTTCATCTCTGCCGGCGATCACGACATGGCAGACAACATCGTCCACCTCGTGCTGGCCAAGATTGCCGGCGGGCCCGAGGGGATCAAGGGCGTCTCGCTGTTCATCGTGCCGAAGATCATGGTCGACGACGAGGGTAACCTCGGCGCCCGCAACGGCGTGTCGGTCGGCAAGATCGAAGAAAAGATGGGCATCCACGGCAACTCCACCTGCGTCATGAACTACGACGAGGCGACCGGCTATCTGCTGGGTGCGGAGCACAAGGGCATGCGCGCCATGTTCACCATGATGAACGAGGCACGTCTGGGCGTGGGTCTTCAGGGATATGCGCAGGCCGAAATCGCGTATCAGAACGCCCTCGCCTATGCGTTGGACCGCCTGCAGGGGCGCGACGTCACCGGCGTCAAGAACCCCGAAGGCCCGGCCGATCCCCTAATCGTGCACCCCGATATCCGCCGCAACCTGATGGATCAGAAGTCCTTCGTCGAAGGCGCGCGGGCCTTCACGTTCTGGGGGGCGCAGATGATCGACCGCGCCCACCGCAACGAGGACAAGGACGCCGACGGCCTGATCTCCCTGCTGACGCCCGTCATCAAGGGGTTCCTGACCGACAAGGGATTCGAGTACGCCACGGCGGCGCAGCAGGTCTATGGCGGCCACGGCTACATCGAGGAATGGGGCATGTCCCAGTTCGCGCGCGACGCCCGGATCGCCATGATCTACGAAGGGGCCAACGGCGTTCAGGCGCTGGACCTCGTCGGTCGCAAGCTGGCGCAGGACGGCGGCAAGCACGTCATGGCATTCTTCGAGATGGTCAAGGCGTTCTGCAAGGACAACGCCGAGGATGAAGCGATGAAGGGGTTCATCGAACCGCTGAAGGCCGCATCCAAGGATCTGCAGGCCGCGGGCATGTATTTCATGCAGAACGGCATGAAGTCCCCGAATGCGGCGCTGTCCGGGTCGTATGACTTCATGCACATGATGGGTCACGTCTGTCTTGGCCTGATGTGGGCGCGGATGGCAAAGGCCGCCATGGGCAAGCTGGAAGAGAACGGCGCCGACCGCGACTTCCTCGAGGCGAAGATCGCGACCGGTCGCTACTACATGGCGCGGCAGTTGCCCGCCACGTCGATGCACCTGTCGCGGATCCAGACCGGCCCGGAAACTGTCATGGCCCTCAAGGCCAGCGCGTTCTAAGCATCTGGCGCGGTTCGTCCGCGCCAGACCTGCCATTCGAACAGGACAGAGGCCGCAATGCCCAGACCCCAACGCCTGACCCGACGTTTTCCAGCGCAGATGTCCGAAGCCGGTTATCGTCGGCTTCGCAAGTTCGCGGAAGAGTCCGGTCTCGACGAAGGTGAGGCGCTGTCGTTCCTGTTCGAGAACCTCGACAGCGTGATGCATCGGGAAAACCTGCCGCATCGGCTGAACCTGCATCGGCAGATGCTGGAACGCCGCGCGCAGAAGGATGTTCCGGGTTGATCCCCCGGTGCATCCGGCAGGACGGCCGGGCTGCTGGGGCCGTAGTGATGCGGTGACTGGTGTCGCCACGGGCGCCGCAGGGGCGGGATCATCCCGGCCGCAGAACATTTCGGAAGGAACGGGGGCAAAGATCCCCGACCGCCGTCGAACATGGGAAGATCCACACGTCAGGGAGGGCGCGTGACATGACCATTCAACTGCACTGCTTCGGCGAGAGCGGGAACAGCTACAAGGCCGCCCTCGCGCTGGAATTGTCCGGCCTCGCGTGGGAGCCGGTGTTCCTTGATTTCTTCGGCGGTCAGGCACGCACCCCCGAATGGCGCGCCATCAATGGCATGGGCGAGGCCCCGCTTCTGGTCGACGGGGACTTCACGCTCAGCCAGTCGGGCGCGATCCAGCAGTGGATCAGCGACCGTACCGGCCTGTTCGGCGGACAGGGGGATGCGCGGTACGAAGTGCTGCGCTGGACCCTGTGGGACAATCACAAGCTGAGCAGTCAGGCCGGCATGACCCGGTTCCTGATGAACTTCCTGCCCGAAGACAAACGCCCCGCCGAGGTGATCGCCTTCAACAAGGGCCGTCTTGCCAATGCCTATGCCACGCTCGACGCGCATCTGGCGGGCCGTGACTGGATCGTGGGGGACGGGCTGACCAACGCCGACATGAGCTGTTGCAGCTATCTCTACTATCCCGAACCTTTCGGCTTCGTCCGCGCGGACTGGCCAAATATCGACGCCTGGCTGGACCGCATCAGCGCCCTGCCCGGCTGGAAACACCCCTATGACCTGATGCCCGGACGTCCGTCCGATCGTGGCCTGTAAGGAGACCCCGATGACCGAAGCCTATATCTACGACGCCATCCGCACCCCCCGCGGCAAGGGCCGCAAGGACGGCGCCCTGCACGAAGTCACCGCCGCGCGCCTGTCGGCGCAGGTGCTGGACGGTCTTGCCGATCGCAACGGCCTGCATGGGCACGCGGTCGAGGATGTAATCTGGGGCAACGCGACCCAGGTCGCCGAACAGGGTGGCTGTCTCGCGCGGACCGCCGTGCTCGGCTCCTCCCTCGACGAACGCATCCCCGGCCTGTCAATCAACCGCTTCTGCGCAAGCGGGATGGAGGCCGTGAACCTTGCCGCGAACCAGGTGCGTGGTGGCGCCGGTGAAGGATACATCGCAGGTGGCGTGGAATGCATGAGCCGCGTGCCGATGGGCAGCGACGGTGCCGCCGTGGCCGTCGACCCGTCGATCGCGATGGACAGCTATTTCGTGCCGCAGGGTATCAGCGCGGATATCATCGCGACCGAATACGGGTTCAGCCGCGATGACGTCGATGCCTATGCCGCTGAAAGCCAGCGCCGTGCGAAAGCCGCGTGGGACGATCGCCGCTTCGACCGCTCGATCCTGCCGGTGCGGGATATCAACGGTCTGACCATTCTCGACCACGACGAATACATGCGGCCACAGACCGATATGCAGAGCCTCGGTGGTCTGAACCCCGCGTTTCAGGCGATGGGAGAGGTGATGCCCGGTTTCGACAAGATCGCCCTGATGAAATACCCGCACCTTGCGGCCATCAACCACGTTCACACCGCAGGCAACTCTTCGGGTATCGTGGATGGGGCCGCCGGCGTCCTGATCGGCAGCAAGGCCTTCGGCGAGGCCTGGGGCCTGACCCCGCGCGCCCGCATCCGCGCCACGGCCAAGATCGGGACCGACCCGACCATCATGCTGACCGGCCCGGTTCCGGTCACCGAGAAGATCCTTGCCGACAACGGCATGTCCATTTCGGACATCGACCTGTTCGAGGTGAACGAGGCGTTCTCGTCGGTCGTGCTGCGCTTCATGCAGGCGTTCGATGTCGACCACGGCAAGCTGAACGTGAATGGCGGCGCCATCGCGATGGGGCACCCGCTCGGCGCATCCGGCGCGATCATCATCGGAACCCTGCTCGACGAGATGGAGCGCGCCGACCGCGAAGTCGGTCTTGCGACGCTCTGCGTGGCCTCCGGCATGGG
The DNA here is from genome assembly GCF_041403465.1 of Jannaschia sp. 2305UL9-9. Lineage (NCBI taxonomy): Bacteria > Pseudomonadati > Pseudomonadota > Alphaproteobacteria > Rhodobacterales > Roseobacteraceae > Jannaschia > Jannaschia sp. 2305UL9-9. The sequence goes on along the minus strand of NZ_JBGEHM010000001.1, from coordinate 341,958 downwards.
TGCCGCCACGATCATCGAAAGGGTCTGAGCGGATGGCAGACGCGAAACCGATCTATCAGGCGTTTCTGGACGAGACATCGGAATTGATGTGGAACCAGGACTACGCCACCTACGCGACGCGGATGCAGTATCCCTACCGGATGCGGACTGCGGCCAAGGACACGTTCAACGAGGTGCCCGAGGATTCCGTCGCCTGCAGCCGCGCGTTCCGCGAGAACCTGACGGCGATGGGGGCACAGGCCTTTCACAGGATCTGCATTCAGGCCGAGTTCGAGACCAGCAACCGTATCCACGGCGTGCATACCACCTATATCCTGCGCGGCGCGACGGAGCTTCTGCCCCCGTTCCGCACGCATCTGACGCTGCACTTTGTCGACGGCATCTGGCTTGGCGGGGATGTCGTCGCCGAGATCCGGAATGCCGACATCAGCATCAATGCGGCACCCGTATCCAATGTAACTTCGATCAAGAGGGCTATGTGATGTCCGATTTCACTCTGACGAAAGACGCCGACGGCGTTGCGACGATCACCTGGGACGTTGTCGGCAAATCGATGAACGTGCTCAGCCTCGAAGGTTGGGACGATCTGGACGCCTGCGTCACCGACGCCCTGGCCGACGATGCCGTCAAGGGCATCGTCATCACGTCGGGCAAGGACACCTTCGCCGGCGGCATGGACCTGAACGTCATTGCCAAGATGAAGGCGATGTCCGGCGACGACCCGGCACAGGGCCTGATGGACGGGTTGATGAAGTCGCACGGCATTCTGCGACGCATCGAACGCGCCGGCATGGACCCCAAGACCAACAAGGGCGGCAAGCCGGTGGCCTGCGTCCTGCCGGGTACCGCACTGGGCATCGGGTTCGAGATTCCACTGGCCTGTCACCGCATCTTTGCCGCCGACAATCCGAAGGCCAAGATTGGCCTGCCCGAGATCATGGTCGGCATCTTCCCCGGCATGGGCGGCACGACGCGGCTGGTGCGCAAGCTGGGCGCGATGACCGCGTCGCCCTTCCTGCTGGAGGGCAAGCTGTCGGACCCTGCAAGGGCCAAGGCCGCCGGTCTGGTGGATGAAGTCAGTGCCGACCCGATGGCCGACGCCCGCGCCTGGGTCCTGTCGGCGACGGATGCCGACATCCTGAAACCCTGGGACGCGAAGGGCTACAAGATGCCCGGCGGCGCGCCATACCATCCGGCCGGTTTCATGACCTTCGTCGGTGCGTCGGCGATGGTGAACGGCAAGACCCAAGGCGTCTATCCGGCGGCCAAGGCCCTGTTGTCGGCCGTCTACGAGGGCGCGCTGGTGCCTTTCGACACGGCGCTGAAGATCGAGGCGCGGTGGTTCACCCACGTCCTGATGAACCCTTCGTCCGAGGCGATGATCCGGTCGCTCTTCATCAACAAGGAAGCGCTTGAAAAGGGTGCCAACCGTCCGGATGTGGCCGATGAAAAGGTCGCACGCGTCGGCGTCATCGGTGCGGGCATGATGGGGGCGGGCATTGCCTATGTCTCCGCGAACGCGGGTATCGAGGTCGTCCTGATCGACCGGGATCAGGCCGCCGCCGACAAGGGCAAGTCCTATTCCGAGGGCATCCTCGACAAGGGGATGAAGCGCAAGAAGGTGACCGAGGCGAAGAAGGCCGAAGTGCTGGGCCGCATCACCGCGACGACCGATCTGCAAGGCCTCAAGGACTGCGACCTGATCGTCGAGGCGGTGTTCGAGGATGTCGGCGTCAAGGCCGAGATGACCAAGGCCGTCGAGGCGGTCGTGGGCGAGGATGCGATCTTTGCCACCAACACCTCGACCCTGCCCATCACCGAACTGGCCAAGGCCAGCGCGCGACCGGATCAGTTCATCGGCATCCACTTCTTCAGCCCCGTGGACAAGATGATGCTGGTCGAGATCATCAAGGGTCAGCAGACCGGCGACCGGGCGGTTGCCAAGGCGCTCGACTACGTGCGCCAGATCCGCAAGACGCCCATCGTGGTGAACGACGCGCGCTTCTTCTACGCCAACCGTTGCATCATCCCCTACATCAACGAAGGCATCCGCATGGTCGCCGAGGGGGTGAACCCGACCCTGATCGAGAATGCCGCCAAACTTCTGGGCATGCCGCTGGGGCCGCTGCAACTGGTGGACGAAACCTCCATCGATCTGGGCGTCAAGATCGCCAAGGCGACCCGCGCCGCGATGGGCGATGCCTATCCGGACGGTGCCGTCGACGAGGTGCTGTTCGCCTTTGCCGACGCGGGACGGCTGGGCCGCAAGAACGGCGCGGGCTTCTACGACTACGACGCGGCGGGCAAGCGCCAGGGCCTGTGGTCCGAGCTGTCCACTCGTTATCCGCATGCCGAGGCACAGCCCGATCTGCACGAGGTTCAGAACCGGATGATCTTTGCCCAGGTTCTGGAGGCAGTCCGCGCGTTGGAGGAAGGCGTGCTCGAGGATATCCGCGAAGGCGATGTCGGCGCGATCCTCGGCTGGGGCTTCATGCCCTGGTCCGGCGGGCCCTTCAGCTGGCTGGACATCGTCGGCGCCGATTGGGCCGTCGAAACCTGCGATCGGCTGAGCGAGGCACATGGCGCCCGGTTCGCCACCCCGGCCCTGCTGCGGCAGATGGCCGAAGATGGACAGACGTTCTACGGCGAAACGGCACGGGCGGCCGCCTGAGGTCTGCGGACGCAATCATGATCGGCGCGGGGGCAAGCCTTCGCGCCGACCATGGCCATCCGTGTCGATGACCAACCGGCCCCGAACTTTGGCGAAGGAACACGGAGCCGCCCAAGGGTGCCCCGATCGTTTCCCAAAACGGTCCGCAGTGTTTCACCATCCTGCCCGAAACGGGGCGCAGGATGGCCCGTGCAGCCCCCCTACCGACTGGGACATGGGAAATGAAACGACTGACCCTACTTACCATCGCGTTCGTGATGATGTCGGGCGCCGCCTCGGCGCTCGACTTTACGCGGATCGCCAGCGAACATTCCTTTCGCAACTTCATCGCGGATCGCACCCTTGTGGACGATTTTGGCGGAACGCTCGTCTTTGCGGGCAACGGCGGGATCGCCGGGCGCAAGGACCGGTCCACCGTGACGGGGGGCTGGGTCTGGAACAACGGCGCGCTGTGCCACCGCACCCGTCTTGACGGGATCACCGTCGAGACGGATTGCAAACACCTGTATCTGCGCGGAAATACCGTCGTGATGCAGCAGAAGCGTGGTCTGTCGACCGAAGAGATCTGGACCTTGCGTCAGTAGGCATAGCCGAATTGCGCGATATCCTGCGCGCAGAGGTCCGCAACCATGTCACGCGTTTCAGCGTCGTAATAGCTGCGCCAATCCATGATCCGGTCCGAAACATTCGTCACCGGCAGGGACAGCGAAAAGCCCAGCAGCGCCTCGAACGGGGCAAGATCCTGTTCCAACGCCTCCAGCCGGATGAAGATCGGCTCCGCTCCGCCGGCGACGTAGGACGCATAGGGATTGCGGCGCAGCCCGGTCGCCACGTCAACATCGGACAGGAACCCCCTCAGATCATGGGATTTCGCCGCGACCGCAGCGGGGTGATCAAATGTCTGGACACGCAGCCAGTGATAATAGCTGACCATGCGATCCCACGGATTGCGCACGAGGGTCACGGGTCGCAGGGTCGACAGAACCCCTGCCGGCAGCAGCCCCGCGATATCCGACAGTTTCGAATGCTTCCACAGACGGCCCGCCACCTGCGCGCCTTTCAGGCGTCCCCGTCGCCGCACCGCCTTGGGCGTGTCACCGATCAGGATATCGTCGGCCTTGGCCCGCGCCTCCAACGCCAGCGACATAGCGGTGCCCGCCGTCTTGGGAATGTGGACGAAGACATAGCCGCGACCGGGCGAGACGATCATGTGGCGGCCCCCCGTTCCCCGCGCAGGGCGATCATGCTGCCCGCAGCCGCGATCAGGCCAAGCCCCAGCACGCCCAGCGGCCCCATGGTATCCCCCCAGACAAGCCAGCCAAAGAAGGCCGAGAACCCGAGGACGGAATATTCGAAGATCGACACCAGCGATGCCTCGGCGAGTTGATAGCCGCGCGTCAGCAAAAGCACGGCAAGCAGGGACCCGACCGCCTGCAGCGCGCAGAGCGCCCAGACCTGCGGTGTCGGCCAGACCCAGCCGCGCGTCAGGAACCCCGCCCCCTCCACCCCCAGCAGGGATGTCACCGCCACCCCGCCAAGGCCCCAGACCGCCATCGCGGTGAAGATGCCCATCGACAGGACGATGGCACCCTCGTCCCCGCACCATTCCCGCGTGGCAATCGCACCGACGGCGTAGAAGGCCCCCGCCACGACCGGCAGGAACAACAGCGGAGAAATCGCGGAGGCATCCGGCGACAGCACCATGACCGCCCCGCCGAAGCCGACCGCAACGGCAGCAATCCGCACCGGTCCGATCCGCAGGCCGAAGAACGCCACCGAAAAGATCAGGATCCAGATCGGCGCGGTGAACAGCCCGGCGGCCACCTGTGCGACAGGCAGAAACCCGAGCGCGCCGAAATAGATGATCATGGCCGCCGAGATGATGGCGGACCGCCCGATCACCCCCCGCCAGTTGACCACCCGCAACCTTCGCCGCGTCACGAACAGCCAGCACAGCACAAGCGCCCAGATCATCGCGCCGCGCACGATATGAAAGGTCCACAGGCTGGATTGCCGGGCGATGACCTGAACGAACTGGTCGATGAACCCGATGACGGCCATGCCCGTCAGGATGACACCCGCTGCGGCGAGGGGATTGTTCTGCATAACTCTTGTCCTCGCCCGGTGGGTCGCTGCACTATCGCGGGCTGCAGGAGCATTCGCAATACGGGGAGGGTATCGCATGGGCTGGCTGAAGGACGAGGCGGGACTGGACAAATGCGCCGCAAACCACGTGGCGCTGACCCCCCTGTCACACCTGAATCGTGCGGCGCAGGTCTGGCCGAACCGCGCGGCACTGATCTATGGCGACGACCGCTGGACCTATGCACAGTATCGCGACCGTGTGACCCGGCAGGCCGCGATGCTCGTGTCGCTTGGCGTGGCGCCCGGCGACGTCGTGGCGACCCTGTTGCCGAACGTGCCCGCGCAGGTCGAGGCCAGCTTTGGCGTCCCCGCCTGCGGCGCGGTCCTGAACACGATAAACACCCGGCTCGACGTGGATACGGTGGCCTATATCCTCGACCACGGCGGCGCGAAGGTCGTTCTGGCCGACAGCCAGTTCATCCCCCTGGCCGAAAAGGCCGCCGCGATGCTGGATACGCCCCCGACCCTGATCGAGGTGCCGGACCCGGTGGCCGGATACCCGGCCAGCGGGCGGCACCCTGTCTATGACGACCTGTTGCAGGCGGCGGACCCCGACCATCGCTGGCACATGCCCGAGGACGAGTGGGAAAGTATCGCGCTGAACTATACCTCGGGCACGACGGGGCGGCCAAAGGGGGTCGTCTATCATCACCGGGGCGCCTACCTCATGACGATGGGCACCGTCGTCAGCTGGCGCCTGACGCTCTATCCCCGTCTGCTGACGATCGTGCCGCTGTTCCACTGCAACGGGTGGTGCCATTCCTGGATGATGCCGCTTGTCGGTGGAACGGTGGTGTGCTGCCGCGACATATCGGCGGCGGCCATCTTCGATGCGCTGGCGGACGAGGGCGTCACGCATTTCGGGGGGGCGCCGATCGTTCTGAACATGCTGGTCAATGCCACCGAACGGCGCGCCTTCGACCAGACGGTCGAGGTCTTTACCGCAGGCGCGCCTCCGCCTGCCGCGACGTTGGCCAAGATGGCGGCGCTTGGCTTCAACGTCACGCATGTCTATGGCCTGACCGAAACATACGGGCATGTGTCCGAAAATATCTGGCAACCCGGAGAATGGGATACGTTGGATGAGGCGGCGAAATCGGCATTGCGGGCGCGGCAGGGCGTCGCCTTTCCGATGATGGAGGGATTGGACGTGTTTTCCGACACGCTGGCGCCCGTGCCCGCCGATGCCACCACGCAAGGAGAGATCGCGATGCGCGGCAACGCGGTGATGAAAGGCTACTACAAGAACCCCGAGGCCACGGCCGAGGCGTTTCGCGGCGGCTGGTTCCGGTCAGGCGACATCGCCGTCAAACACCCTGACGGATACGTGCAGATCGCCGACCGGGCCAAGGACATCATCATATCGGGCGGCGAGAACGTCAGCTCGGTCGAGGTTGAGGGCGTCCTGATGCATCACGATGCGGTCGACCTGTGCGCCGTGGTGGCCCGCCCGGACGAGACATGGGGCGAGGTGCCTTGCGCCTTCGTAGAGTTGAAGCCGGGCGCCGATGTGACCGAGGCCGAACTGATAGCGCATGTTCGTGCCAGGCTGGCCGGGTTCAAGACGCCGAAGTCCGTCGTGTTCGGTGAGTTGCCCAAGACATCGACAGGCAAGATCCAGAAATTCGTCCTGCGGGATCGCGCGAAGGCGATGGACGGCGATACCGGTGAGAGCACGCATTGACAGCAATCGATGGCATTGAACGGCTTGAGACAACCGGACTGTGGCGCCCCGAGGCGGGCGCACAGCGGCAGGAAGTCTATGTTTCGATCGGGGAAGCCGAACTGGTGGTGCAGGACCGCAGTGGCAGCGCCCTGTCCCATTGGTCCCTGCCCGCGCTGATACGCCTGAACCCCGGACGCGACCCGGCGCGCTATGCCCCCGCGCGCCGCGCCGACGAGGAGTTGGAGATCACCGAACCGGAGATGGTCGCGGCCCTCGACCGGGTGGTCGACGCCGTGGCCCGCGGTCGACAGCGCCCGGGCCGCCTGCGCCGGATCCTGACGGGTCTGACGGTCGGCGGGGGACTTGGCCTTCTGCTCATGTGGTTGCCCGACGCGTTGCGCGATCAGGCGGCGGGGATCCTGCCCCAATCGCAGCAACAGGACATCGGCAACCGCATGCTGTCGGAACTCACGCTGCTGACGGGGCCGCCGTGCCGCACCGTTACAGGGGACGAGGCGTTGGAGACGCTGCGGTCGCGCGTCCTGCCGACGACGCCGGCGCGTCTTGCCGTCCTGCGCGACCTGCCCCAGCCCGCGCTCGCCCTGCCGGGCGGGGTGCTTGTGCTGTCGGACACGCCGCTGGTCACGCAGGACGATCCCGATGTCGTGGCCGGGCACCTGCTTGCCGCCGCCGTGACCGCCGCGGACGCGCCGCCCCTCGTGTCCTTCCTGCGCAGCCTGACCACGGTCGACCTGATCCGGCTGATGGTGGCAGGTGACGTCACCGACGAAGAAATCACGAGCTATGTCGAGGGGATCCTTCTGGATGCACCGGCGCTTTTGCCGGCGGAAAACCTGCGAACCGCATTCGCCGCGTCCGGCATCGCCTGGACCCCCTATGCGGAGGCGACCGGCCAGCCGGTCGGGACGGTGACGCCCTCGGACATGGTGCCCGCGTTGAACGATACCCTGTGGTTGACCCTGCGCGAAATCTGCAATGGCTGAGGCCGCGGATGGCGCCCGTGCCTAGTGCGAGGCGTCGTCCACGTCCTCGACGGTAAAGAAGAAGTCCTTTGGCGGGGTGCTGCCTGCGATGTCGTCGGGCACGCAGTCGGGCCCCGCCAGAAAGACATTCGCCCCGAAATGCGCGTGCATCCGGCTCAGGCGTTTCATCCGGTCCGAGGTGATGCTGTCGTAGAACGCCGCGAAGGCCCGTGCCTGTTTCAGTTCGGCTATCTTGGCACGGTGCGCGGCGACGCAGGCGTCATGCTGCGCGGCCACCCCCGGCAAAGCCGTCAGGCGGTCCCGTTCCGCCCCGGTGGCGACGGCGCGACGCTGGATGGAGGTGTCGATCTCGGCGTTGTTGTTCATCCGGAACCAGTAGCCAAGCCCCTGATCCCGATCGACGTGGTTAACCCGGCCCCGGTCGCGCTTGACCAGGAAACTCTCGGCGTCGCGCACCGCGTAGTGGTTCAGCGTGACGAGGTCATAGCCGTAGGTCTCGGTCGTCGATCGCCAGCCGCTGCGCAGCATCTCGTTCGGCATGGGGCGACCGGAGCCGTTGACCCACGAAATCTGTTCCCACAGGTCGGGCTTCAGGCCCTTCGGGCGATGCACGCCCATCTTCTTGTAGAGGCCGATGTTGCGGAACAGCGTCTTGAATCCCCAGGCCTGATGCGGCTTGCGGATCAGATGCGGGGCGCAACGCGAAAAGCGTTCCGTCACCGGCTGATCCGCGAACTGGTCCAGATCGTCGTTTCCGAACAGGCGCCACGTGACCGAGATCATGTTGGCATCGCCCACCGCGGCATAGAGATCGCGCAGCGTCCCCTCACCCGCATGGATGTTCAGGTATTCGTCCACGTCCATGCAGATGGCCCACCCGGCCCGCGCCATGATCGCCTCGTCCTCGGCGGCGGCAAGGGCGGCGTGCTGGGGTTTCATGTCGGTCTGTCGGAACGGGTTTTCGCGGTGTTGCAGGACACCGGCATCCTGCAACAGGTCCAGCAGGGTATCCGTGCCATCCGTGCAATCGTTCGTGTAGACGAGGAAGTCGTCGACCCCGATGGCCCGATGATGGGCAATCCAGTCGAGGATATAGGGGCCTTCGTTGCGCATGCAGGTCACGATGGCCGTGCGCCCCGGAACACTGGCAGGCAGCTTCCCGCCCGCCCCTTCGCTGATCGGGGGCAGCACCGGGTTGTGCGCGAACACGCCCTTGGACAACCGCAGCAGATCATCGTCGAGGATGAGCCCCGCCTTCGGAGCAAGCGGCAGGTCGCCGCCTTCGGTCACGCGCAGGGCCATGGCGCGATAGAAATAGACCGCGTGCCGTGGTTCGGGTTGCAGGTTGCCGATGCGGACCATTCGGAACGGCGCATCCGCAGGGATCCGGGACGGCGCGCAGGCCCACCGGCGATGCCCGCCCGCCTCGTCGAACAGGTCGCAGACATGGTCACCGAACGCCGGCTGCTGTCCCTTGCGCACACGCCATGGATAGACGCGCCGCCCGATCAGAGGGATGACGCCCGCGTCTGCCTGTTCCAGCTTGTCGAACACGCGGTGTCCCGACGCCGCCGGGGCCAGCATGTCGCACAGGTCCAGCCACACGACGCCCCGTGCCAATGTCAGGAAGCGCCAGCGTAGTGCCTCCAGCACGATCAGATCGGCCAATGGCGCGGTCCACGGATCGTTCGCGGGCACCTCCATCCGGTCCTTGCCGGGGCTGTCCGGTGCGCCATAGACGTGCCGTTCCGACGGTTTGCGCGCGCCCAGTGGATGCGGCGCGGAAACGACCACCACCCGTTGCAGGCCCGCGACCCCACGGTCCAGCAAGCGGCGCAGCGCGGGTGCCAGCGGGGCCTCGTCCGGGCGCCGGCGATCGAGGATTAAGGCGGCCTCCATACCGTGGTGCCGCGCGTGATGCGTCAGCCATGCGGCGACCGTTTCGGGCGTTTCGCCATTCCGGGTCGCCATGGCCACGTTGAGGCGTGCGAACAGCTCCGGCTCCGGCTGTACGGCGACTACTGCATCTTGCGCACCGTCAAGCGGAACGGGAACGGAATCGCCCCGACCGTCCCAGATGCCCCGCACCATCAGCGACTTGCCGACCGACGTGATGGACACGGGCCTGAGACCGCTGCGCGCCACGATCCGGTCCGGCGCGACACCCCGCCCCAGAAACAGGCGCACATCGCGCGTTCCGTCCTCGCGCGCCCCTTCGTCCAGAACATCAAGAATACGGACACCCTCGACGGTATCGGCACCGAGGCTTCGCTCTTCGATCATGTCGCGTCCCGTCCGGCCAGTTGGGCCTGTCTCAAGAGTGCGCGCCCCAGCCGGGGGTCCGGCGCGATGGACCCGCCTGCAAGGACCAGGCGACCGCACAGGTGCGCGCCCTCGGCCGACGCGAGAACGGTCTCCAACTGCGTTGCATGCCAGTCGCGGGCGCGCGCCTCGGCTGTCGCGACGCCGGGCAGAGCGCGCAGATCGGCCAATGTCGCGTGCAGTTCGGGCAGTTGGGGCGCGATCATGTCACAAGGCACCTGGTTGAAGTTCCGTTCGATCCAATAGGTCAGGTCGATTGCCTTGTCGGTCCGGTTCGGCAATCCGCGCAACCGTTTGGCCAGAAATTCATGGATCGACCGGGTCGAGTAGTGGTTCAACTGCACCAGCCCGCCCGACACCTGACGCGGGGGATGCAGGATACGGGCGGGGCTCTCTGCCAGATCCGTGCTCAGGGCGCCGGTGCAATCGGCAAAGGCCGGAGGCGCCGATTGCGCGGGTCGGTGCACGCCGAAACCGGTGAACGGGCCATCCCGGTGGAACAGGGTCTTGAAGAACGAGCCGAGCGCCGGGAACACCATGTCCACCGGGGCGCAGCGGCTGAACCGCTCGGGCGTGATGCCCTGCCCCGGTGTCAGACGCCCATCGCAACCGAACAGGCGCCAAGGCAGTGCGATCGCCTGCGCCGCCCCGCAGTTCGCGATCAGTTCTGCCAACGTGCGGGGGCCATTCAGGGCGATGAATTCGTCGACATCAAGATGCAGCAGCCAGTCGAACCCGTCCAACGCAGGATGATCCCACGCCTGTCGCAATGCACGCCACTGCGGCGTCGGCCCGGCCAACCCGCGCACCGTTCCCTGCGGCACATGCACGACCCCGGCGGGGCTCAGTGCGTCGAGAACGGCCTCCGTCCCGTCGGTGCAATCGTTGCTGAAGGCGAGGATGCGCGACACGCCCAGCCCGCGCAGATGGGCGACCCATTCGGTGATGAAGGGCCCCTCGTCCCGCAGACAGGTCACGACGGCAACGCGGGGCGCGCCTCTTGATTGGTCTGACATCAACGCCCCGTCCCCGCGTCCGAAATATAGGTTAACAATCGGCGGCCTGTCGCCTGATTGACAGCCAACCGGGCGCGAATGCCCGCTGACGTCACGCAATTAATCCGGAATCGGGGCGATTTTATGCCAGATGGTCAGGGGATTCGGCTGTATCGTGGGGGCGACGCCACTGCCCGCCAAGGATCGCCCATGTCACAGCCCGAGACATCGACAAATTCCGCCCAGACCGCCCTGCGTCATGCCGCGGGCGAAGCGGGATGGCTGCGTGATCTTGGAACGGCCCATCAGGCGTTGTTCCGCCCGCTGGGTGCGACCCTTCTGGTGGAATTCGACACGGCGGCGGGCGTTACCGCGCGCAAGAACCACCTGCCATGGTCGACCGGTCTTGCGGGCAAACGCGATTGGTCCACCCTGACCGTCTTGTCCAAGGGACGCACATGGTTTCGCGCCCCCGAGGTGATCGCGTTTTTCGACGATCTGACGGATGAAGGTTTCTTCGACGATTTCGACAGCGTGATCTTCGCCGGTGCGGGCGTGGGCGGCTATGCGGCTGCGGCCTTCAGCCTTGCGGCGCCGGGCGCGACCGTCTTTCTGGTGACACCCTACGCGACGCTCGACCCGGACATCACCCCTTGGGAACGGCGCTTCCGGCGGGACCGGGCGATCGCTTTCGGCCCGCGCTACGGCTATGCGCCGGACATGTTGCAGGGCGCAGGCCGCGTGTTCGTCATCAGCGATCCGACCGAAATCCGCGATTCGATGCATGCGAGCTTGTTTCGCGGCCCCCATATCACGCATCTACGCGCGCCCCACGGCGGCGGTCGCCTTGCCGCGCGGTTGGAAGCGATGGGAATTCTCGACCGCCTCGTCGCGGGGGCGGAAAGCGGCGCGCTTACCCCGCTTCGGTGGGCGCAGCTGTGGCGCGCGCGGCACCGTGATCCGGTCTGGCAGGCCAATGTGCTGCGCAAGCTGGATGGAATGAACCGCCCGTGGCTTCAAGCGATCTTCGCGGGCTCGGTGCTGGATGCGACCGGGTCGCCCGCGGCCAGCCGCCGCCTGAATGACGCACTTGCCGCGTTGGCGGGCGCAGGTCGCAGCGCCCCCGCCGGTCGCAGCCCCGCCCCCCCGAAGGAGCGGGATCGCCTGCTTCTGGCAGGCGAATAACGCGGGGCGACGGGCCTAGCCCGCGGGCTGTTCCTCGAACCGGACGTTCGGGCCGAGGGGCGATACGAACAGTCGGCGTTGACCGCTGACGTCGGTGACGAACACCTCGGCCCGCGGACCCGGCTGCCCATCAGGGCCCTGCGGCACGCCGGTCGGATCCTCGATCACGAAACGCGCGCTGCTGCCGCCCCGAACGAAGGTCACCGTGTATGGCAGTTGATACCCGCAATCCGCCGTCACGCCGGACCAGCCGCCCGGAACCCCTTCGGGGCGCTGCGACACGCAACGGGCACCATCGCTAAGCCGGATGGTCAGCCGGCTGGGCGCGGCCACGACGCTAACGATGCGGGCCTCACCCGACGGGGTGCCGTCGGGCGTGGCCGAGACACTCTCGTCGATGACAGGCACACATGCGGCTGCCAACAGGGGCAAGGACAAAAGGAAAGCTGGGCGCATCGGGCACCTCCGAATTTTCTGCTGATCGGCTAGAGCGGCCAGATCACGGGAATCAGGGCCGCCGAAACGCAGGCGACAAGAACGTTCATGCCGATACCCACTTTAGCAAAGTCCGTAAACCGATAGCCGCCCGGACCATAGACCAGCATGTTGGTCTGGTATCCGATCGGTGTGGAAAAGGCACAACTGGCCCCGACCATCACCGCGACGACCAACCCACGCGGATCGACACCAAGGGATTGGCCAAGGGCGATGGCCACGGGGGTGACGACCACGGCTACCGCATTGTTCGACACGACCTCGGTCAGGGTGGAGGTCAGCAAAAACACCGCAAGGACCAGACCCCAGGGCGGCAGATCGGCCAACAGGGGGGCAATCGCGGTCACGATCATCTCGACCGCGCCCGATGATTCCAGCGCGGCACCAACCGCCAGCATGGCAAAGATCATGGCCAGAAGACGCCCGTCGATGAAGGCAAACGCCTCGTCCGCATCGACGCTGCGCGTCAGCAGAACGGCAACCGCACCGATGATCGCCAAGGCAAAGATCGGGGCCATCCCCATGGCCGACAGGATGACGATGCCCGCCACGGCGGCGACGGGTATCCATATCTGTTCACGACGATAGGCGCGTTCGGTCGGCTGGTTCACCTCGACAAGGTTCATGTCCTGGGCAAGGCGGCTGATGTCCTCGGGCGCGCCCTCCAGCAACAGGGTGTCGCCGACGCGCAGGACGACCTCGTCCAGCTGACCGGAAATGTTGCGGTCCCGCCTGTGCAGGGCAAGCGGATAGACCCCATAGCGCCGCCGCAGGCGCAGCGCGCCCAACCTGCGACCCACAAGCCGCGCATCCGGGGTGATCAGAACCTCGACCGTCGTCGTCTCGACGGCGCCGACCTGGTCCAGTCGCTTGAGGGACTTGTTGCGCTGCAAGGTCAGCAGTTCGGCCATCTCGGTCCGCAGAACGACGCGATCCCCGACCTCCAGCGTGACATCCGACAGGTTCCGCCGCAGCGACGCGTCACCGCGCACCACGTCGATCAGCCTGACGCCCTCTCGCTGGAACAGCTGAACGTCCAGCGCCTCGCGCCCGATCAGGTTCGATTCGGCCGGAATGACCGCTTCGGCAAAGAACTTGGCCCCCTTGCGATTGGACAGCATCGCCGCCATCGACGTCCGCTCGGGCAGAAGGTGCCGGCCGAAGAAATAGAGATACAGCAGGCCGGCAATCGCCACCGGAATGGCGAGGGGCGAGACCTCGAAGATGGTGAATGGCTCCAACCCGCGGGTACGGGCAACGCCGTCGACCAGCAGGTTCGTCGATGTGCCGATCAGGGTGATGGTCCCCCCGAGGATCGAAGCATAGCTGAGCGGGATCAGCAGCTTGGACGGGGCAAGCTTCATCGAACTCGCGAGTTTCACGAAGACCGGAATCATCACCACGACGACCGGCGTGTTCGCCACGAACCCCGAGGCGATCAGGACGAACCCCATCAACATCGCGATGGCCATTCGGGGTTGCGTGGCGGCACGCCCTTCGGCAAAGCGGGTGAACCAGTCCAGTGCACCGGTCCGCACCAGCCCCCCCATCAGCAGGAACATCGCCGCGATGGTCCATGGTGCCGGGTTGGACAGGACCGCGACACCCATGTCGTAAGGCAGGATCCCGATGATCAGCAGGAATGTCGCGCCCGCCATGGCCACGACCTCTGTCGGATAGGTTTCGCGTACGAACAGGACCAGCATGACGGCAAGCGTGGCGATGGTGATCCACGCCTGCGCCGCCTGCGGCAGGTCGATCCACGTCATCGCGCGCCCACCTGCACCGGGTGAACCGCCGATGACCTCGGACCGGGCGAGCGGACCGGCCGGCGCATGCATAGCCACGCGGTCAACGATCGCATGGCCCCGTCACACCGGTCCTGCTTCACGTCGGACCCGATTGCGACAAACGACCCCCGACCCGGACCTGCGCGACCTGCGTCGCAAGGCCGGTCGCATCGTCCGTTTCGACGAACAAACCACAAAGCGTCGCCTCCTGCGCGGCGGGTTCGAACCTGTCCTTGGTCATGCCGGTGACGAACCGGCGCAGCGGTTCGGTCTTTTCCATGCCGATCACGGAAACATAATCGCCGCACATGCCGGCGTCCGTCTGATACGCCGTTCCGCCGGGCAGGATCGTCGCATCGGCGGTCGGCACATGGGTGTGCGTGCCCACCACCACGCTGGCCCGCCCGTCGCAGAAATGGCCCATGGCCATCTTCTCCGAGGTCGCCTCGCAATGCATGTCGATCAGGATCGCCTGCACCGACCGCCCGAGGGGGTGGGCCTTGAGGATCGTGTCGATGGGGTGAAACGGGTCGTCGTACTGACGCGACATGAACACACGTCCAAGGACCTGCGCGACCAGCAGTTTGCGTCCGCCGATGTCGAAGATACGCGCACCGGCCCCAGGTGCCGTCTTGGCATAGTTGATCGGCCGCAGGATCCGCGCGTCGGCCTGAATCGCCTGCATCATGTCCTTCTGATCGAAGGCATGATCGCCGAGCGTCACGACGTCGGCACCGGCCTCGAACAGCGCCTTGGCCTGCCCCGCGTTCAGCCCCCTGCCGGAGGAGGCGTTCTCTCCGTTGACGATGACGGCATCCAGTTGCCAGTCGGTCCGCAGGCCGGGCAAACGATCAGTGATGGCGGAACGGCCGGCGCGACCCATGACATCGCCGAGAAACAGAATACGCATTCCACCCGCTTACGCCCCCTGCCCGCCCCTGAAAAGAGGTTTCACCGCAGGATCGCCCCCGGGCGGAACCTCGTGCGCCGGAAAAAGGCCCCGCCTCGCAGGGTCTTACCCTTTGACGGCCCCGGCGGTCAGGCCCGATACGATCTGCCGCTGGAATATCATCACCAGCAGGAACAGCGGCGCGGTGATGCTGACCGCCGCGGCCACGGCCTCGACCTGATCCGTCGTCGTCGTCTCGCGGTTGAAATAGCCCGCGATCGCCGGAACCATCGTCTGGTTCGACGCATCGAGGAGCAGGGATGTCACGAGGAAATCGTTGTAGGCCAGCAGAAAGCTGAACAGCCCCGTGGTGATGACCCCCGGCCACATGACAGGCATGATCACCCAACGAAACGCCTGAAAATGCGTGCATCCGTCGACCCGCGCGCTTTCGTCCAGATCGACCGGGATGTTCTGGAAGAACGACCGCAGCATCCAGATCGTGAAGGGCTGGTTGATCGACACGAGTACCGCGATCACCGCCAGCGGCTGACCATAGAGGGTGGGCGCGTTTTCCCCGAGGATCGGAGACAGGATCTCGGCCGAGTTGATGAACACGGGCAGGTATCCGGCGACCAGCACCGAATGCGGCAGGGCCCGGAAGATCAGCGCGATGATCAGGATCCAGAACGCGAAGGTGGAGCCGGAGCGCGCAAGCCCGTAGCCCGCCAGCGTTCCGACCGTCAGGGACACCGAAACGACACCGACGGTGACGATCATGGAGTTCCTGAAGTTCTCGTAGAAGGCATTCTCGACCCAGACCGCCTGATAATGCTGTGTCGTCAGGCCAAGCACCGGTTTGCCCAAGGGGCCGAGCAACGCCTCGAGCGGGGCGGCCACCACGGGCAGGACGAAGAAGAACCCGATCACGAACAGCACGCCGAAGCCGACGGCGATCACCGCCCAGCTGAAGATGCGCTGCGCCGTCCCCTCGCCCGACGCCATCGGCATCAACCAGCGCGTCGCCGCCTTGATCCCCCCCCAGGCCAGCGCGATCGCCAGCACGATATCGACGACGGACACGCCATTGCCGTCCGACAGGGTGCGCGGACCGATCAGGACGTCCCAGGCCGAGGACGAGAACGCGTCGACCGGCGATTTGAACGACATCGTCAGAACCCAGAACAGCGGGAAGGCGGCAAGCAGGAGCCAAGCCAGCAGAAACGCGTTCGATGCGATCTTCAGGGACAAAGGCTGGCGCATCGCGCGCGGGATGGAGGCGTCCGACATCGGCTCAGGTCCTTTGATCTGCGGGCACGGGGGCAAGGGGCATCGTGATCACGCCCCCCTGTGGTCGCGCCATGTCCGGCGCAGCGGGGCGGCCAGTAGCACCACGACCCCGATCATCGTCAGCATTGCCGAGGCGCTGGCCGACGACACCGCCCGGTTGCCCGCATCGTCCGGTGTCAGGTAATCGTAGGTCAAGTATTGCAGCGTGATGCGATAGCTTTCGGACGAGAAGCCGATCACCTCCTCGAAGGCGCGGTAGGCGTCCATCAGGTGGATCAGCGTGATGAAGACGATAAGCGGCATCAGGTGCGGGATGACCACATAGCGCAACCGTTCCCAGCGCGAGGCCCCGTCGATCACCGCCGATTCCAGCGTGTCCTGGTTCACCGTCTGAAGGCCCGCGTAGAAGATGACGAAGGCAAAGGGTGCCACGTGCCAGACACGGTAGAACATCATCAGGAACTCGATCGCCACACCGTTCGCCGCGATGCTGAGGTCGGTGTCGAACAGCGCCTCGAGCCAGACGGTCACGATGCCGTCGCCATAGAACAGCCACCGGATCGACAGCGCCCCGATGACCGGCGTGATGATGAACGGCAGGAGCGAGATGAAGATGACCGGGCCCTTCACGGCCTTTGTCGCATTGTTCACGACCACCGCAATGGCAAGGCCGACCCCGAGGACGAAGGGCAACGTGATGAGGGTGAAGGTCAGGGTGAAGCGCAGGGCCTTCCAGAAATCGATCTGAAGAATTGCGCCGATGTCGAAAGACGGCAGCGCATTCAGGAAACGCTCCCCGCCCAGCACATTGGCGTAGGACGCGAAGCCGACCCATTCCGTCGTGGTGATCATCTTGCCCGCGTCATCCAGAACCGGGATCGTCTTGACCTCGGTCACGCAGGTCTGAGCCAGAAACCCGGCCGAACAGGTCTCGACCTCCTGCGTGGTGAAGACGGGCTGCGTCACCTGAAACGAGTTGAGGAACACCGTCACGAGGGGGAAGGCGATGAACAGCAGCATCAGAAAGACCGATGGCCCCACGAACATCGCGAATGTCTTGAACTTCATCGCCAACCCCCAAGCCCGCGTCCCAGTGAGGCAAGCGTTGCATACGTAGTCATCGCCTGTCACCCGGTTTGTGCGACGCGCCCCGGAAGGTCGACGAAATAGACCCGCGGCGTTACCCGGTCTGCCCTATCATGCGGCAACCTGACCGGATTCGACCCGGCCCCCGTTTCCCGCATGGCAAACGCCGTTACGGGCGCATCCCTGTCCTGTCGATGTCGGAGCTCAGCCTGTTCTGGCCAACCAGGCCTCGGCATCGTCGATGTCGTCGGTGTCGAATGCCCTGATCTTCAGGCCGGGCAGAACCGCCCCCTCGATCTGCGCGGCGGTGCGCAACCACATCGCATCGGAGATGACGGCACATCGAGAGAACCGTCCGAGCAGGCCGAACAATTGCGGCAGCCGCTGCATCTCGACCACGAGGGCCGAGAAATCCGGCATGGCAAAATCGGAAATACGGTAAAGCATCGCCCCACCGGACATCCCCTCGCTCTGCGACAGCAGGGCATCCAGACCGGCGCGCATTTTTTCCGCGTCGATCTTGCCCGCGATCGTGATGTCGACGCGGGATGGCCCCTTCTTGGTAATCTCGAACATGTCTGGTCCTTTCCGATGCGGGCTGAACGTGCAGCACGGTAGCACCTTTCGCCCGTCCACCAAAGAAAAGGACCGCCCCCCCGCAAGGGAGGCGGCCCGTCGATGGCCGTGCGGGTGGGCTTATTCCAGCAAACCGGCTTCGCGGGCTGCGGCCGTATAGGCCTCTTCCACGGCGGCGAGCGCCTCTTCCGCGGTCGCGTCACCGGTGAAGAACGCAGGCAGTTCATTGCCCAGCGCGGTGTGCATCAGGCCCATCTGGCTGGTCGAAGGATAGCTTGGTGGCGCGGGTTGCGCGGTGGCCGTGGCGATGGCGCCGCTGGCCATTGCCGAGGGCTGGTAACCCTCGACCAGCCAGATCGCATCGTCGTTGTTCGCGCTCACCATCTCGGAATCGAGACCTTCCATCGCGACGCGGAAAGCCGCCTCGGCGGTGGCGTCATCGATGTTCTTGGCGATGACGATACCGTCCCACCAAAGCGTCGTGGCGGGCGACCCGCCGTCCATCGCCGTGGGTGCCGCGGCGGACCCGACTAGGCCGACGACCTGGCTTTCAGCCTCGTCATCCATGGCCCCCCCGCGCGAAGCCCAGAGGTTCGCCATCGCGATCTTGCCCTGCTGGAACTGCTGCTGGACGTAGGTGGAATCGGACACGAGGTATTCGGGGTCCATGAATTCCGTCAGCCCCGACATCATCACGAGGGCCTGGCGCCCTGCTTCGGTGTTCACGTTCGGCGTGCTGTCGTCGTTGTAGAAGGTGCCGCCGAAGCCGACGAACATGTTGTTGAAGTCCTGCGCGAGGTTCCAGCCGGACTTCATGGTCGCGCCCAGCGGATAATCGACGACGCCCGCTTCCTGGATCGTGGCCGCAACGGCCAGCAATTCGGAATAGGTCTTGGGAACCTCCAGCCCCAGATCCTCGAAGATGTCGGTCCGGTACATCAGGTGCTGGGTGTTCACCATCATCGCCACGGCCATCACCTGACCATCGATCTGGATCAGCTGGTTCGGCGTCAGGTTCTGACCATACTTGGCGACCAGATCGTCCAGCGGTCGGATCGTCCCCTCGTTCAGCAGGGGCGTGATCGTGCCGTTCGACACACCGCCCAGCGCATAGAGCGAGGGATCAGCGGCGAAGGCCGCGGGCTGCTTCGTCCGAAACTCCTGATCCAGCTCGGCCTGCACCATGCCGCATTCGGCCATGGCATCGGTCACGGCCTTCCAGGCCTCGAACCCGGCCGAAAGGGACTTCACCTCGACCTCGTTCTCGAACGCGCAGGCCGCCATCGCGGTCGACCCCATCATCGCAATCACCCCGGCAAGGGCCAGTTTCTTCATAAGCATCGTGAACTCCCTGTTCGTGATCATGTAGCGGCGCCGGATTGTTCCCGGTCATCCGATTTCGCGGTGCGGACTTGCGGTTGATGCCCGCCAGAACCCGCTTGCCACGCTGCGCGGCATCCGTAATCTGCCGCACTGCATACGCTTGCAAAGACGCTAGCCGTCCGGTTGCGCAACTGGCAAGCCCGAATTTCCGGTGATGGAATGACAGACGACCGTGCGATTGTTCGCCAAGGCCTGGCGCGCCTTCTGACAGACCCCGACCCCAAGGCAGCCGCCGAGGCCATTCTCGACCCGGACGCGGTCTGGGACATGATGGCCCCGCTGGGCACGATTGTCGGCCGCGATGCCATCGTGCAGCGGGTCATCCTGCCGCTGCGTGCCGCCCTGCCCCATGTGCAGCGCCGCGATGAGATCGTGATCGGCGGCGAAAACCGCCGCGACACGGGCGGCAGATGGGTTGCCTGCGTCACGCATTACGTCGGCACCCACACCGCGTCGCTCTGGGGGGTCGCGCCCTCCGGCCACCTCGCGTTCCTGCGCAGTGGCGAGTTTCACCGGCTGGGCTGCGACGGGCGGATCACACAGAGCCGCATCATCATGGATCTGCCCGACCTGATGCGACAGGCGGGTCGGCAGGCCTTCTCCGTATCCCTGGGTACGGAAATGCTGTTCCCCGGTCCCGCGACCCACGACGGTGTTTGCCCGAACCCCGATGGCGGCAGCGCAAGCCTCGACCTCGTGGAACGCATGCTTGGTGCGCTGCATGTCTATGACCCGGTCACGCGGGCCAGTGCCGCGCAGACCGGCGAAGGCGGCACCTGGGCCGATGACATGATGTGGTATGGCCCCGGCGGCATCGGATCCAACCATCGCTGGGACGGTTTCGTGGCCGACCACCGCGATGCGTTCCTGACGGCCTTTCCCGATCGCAAGGGCGGCAATCACTATTGTCGGATCGGCGACGGCAATTACGCGGCCGTTTCCGGATGGCCGTCAATGACAATGACGCACCGTGGCCCATACCTTGGTGTCGAGGCGACGGGACGCGCGCTGACCCTGCGCGTGATGGATTTCTATCGCTGTGCCGACGGCCGGATTGCCGAAAACTGGGTCCTGCTGGATTACGTCGACCTTTTTAAACAGATGGGCCACGACATCCTGTCCTGAATGCGGATCCGACCGGGGGTGGTCACGCCTCCGGTTGCAAGGCTCGGGCTGGTCGCCTATTTCCGACGTACGCGTCACGAGGAGGCCGCACCATGCCCACAAAAGTGTTCATCGACGGCGAGGCCGGAACGACCGGCCTGCAAATCCGCGACCGACTGTCGGCACGCGCCGATATCGAACTGGTCTCCGTCGACCCGGATCAGCGCAAGGACGAGGCCGCGCGCCGCGATGCATTCGCCGCCGCCGACGTGGCGATCCTCTGCCTGCCGGATGATGCCGCCCGCGCCGCCATTCCCCTGGCCGGCGGCACCCGCCTGATCGACGCGTCCACCGCACACCGGGTTGCGGACGGCTGGACCTACGGGATGCCCGAACTGCCCGGTCAGCGCGACAGGATCGCCAAGGCCGCCCGCGTCGCGAACGTCGGCTGCTATGCTACGGGGTCCATCGCCATTCTGCGCCCATTACGCGAGGCCGGGGTTCTGCCCGCCGACCACGGCACGGTCCTGACCGGGATCTCGGGGTACTCCGGCGGCGGCAAATCCATGATCGCGGATTTCGAGGCCGGGCGCGTGCCGGATCATTTCCTCTATGCGCTGGCGCAGGGGCACAAGCACGTGCCCGAAATCATGGAATATTCGCATCTCGACCGCAAACCGCTGTTCCAGCCGGCTGTCGGGAACTTTGCCCAAGGCATGGCCGTGCAACTGCATCTGCACGCGGACCTCCTGCCCGGTGGCGTTGCCGGACATGCCCGGATCGAGGCCGCGTTGCGCACCTTCTACGCGGGCGATCCGTTCGTGTCGGTCGTTCACGCAGGCGACCGGATCGATCCGCAGTCCTTGAACAACACCAACAAGCTGCACCTGTCGGTTCAGGGCGACGGTGCAGGGCGCGTGACGGTCGTGGCCGTGCTCGACAATCTTGGCAAGGGCGCATCCGGTACGGCGGTGCAGAACCTCAACCTGATGATCGGTGCCGAGGAAACGGCGGGCCTGTAACCTGACCGCAAAGGCAATCGGTTCTGGACGCCGACGGAAACCGCCCCATCCTTTCGCATGCCATCTTGCGAAAGGATCCTCCATGCGCCCCATGCTTTGCCTTGCGACCCTTCTGATTGCCTCTCCGGTGGCGGCCCTTGCCGCAGGGACAGGCAGCACGGCGCCTACCCCCACCGAAACGACGCAAACCTGCACCGGCGCACAAGTTTATGATGCCGAGACCAAGACCTGTGTCGATGCGCAGGAAAGCCGCCTCGACGATGCTACACGGATCGACGCCGCCCGCGAACTGGCCGCGTTCGACCGACCTCGGGATGCGCTGGATGTGCTGGCGCATGTCACCCGCAAGAACACGCCGGAGGTTCTGACCCTGCGCGGCTTTGCGACGCGCAAGGCCGGAGATTTCGACGCGGGCCGCGCGCTCTACGAATCCGCGCTGGCGATCGACCCCGACTACATCCTCGCACGCAGCTACCTGGGCCAGGCCCTTGCCGAACGCGGTGACACGGCCGCCGCCCGCCAGCAGCTTGCGATGATACGGCAGGCCGGCGGTCGGGAAACCTGGGCGGAAACGTCGCTTGCCGATGCGATCCGCACCGGTCGCGGGTATTCGCACTAGGGGCACGCCGCGCGAAAGCATTTGTTAAGACGCGTCGGGCAGACAGGTGCAAACCTTGCACGGATCCCCATGCCCGACGCCATGACCAGTTACAGCCCTGATTTCTCGCTCCCCACGTCCGGTCGCCCCCTGACCCAAGGTCAGAAAGCGGCGGTCATCATCCGCCTGCTGGTGAATGGCGGGGCGGATCCGGGGATCAGCAAGCTTCCGAAGGATCAGCAGCGGCGCCTTGTCCGTGAAATGGCCTCCCTGCGGTTTGTCGACCGTCAGACGCTGGCCAAGACAGTGGCGGAGTTTGCCTCGGAACTCGACGGCATCGGCCTGCATTTCCCGAGGGAGGTGGACAGCATCCTTGCGACGCTGGACGGACGCCTGTCCCTAGATGTGGTCGAGGCGGTGCTTGCCGAGACCGGGGGCGATGTCAGCGGGTTGGGCGAGGCTGCGTGGTCCGGCATCGCGACACTGGACGATGCGGTCATCGAGGACCTGATGGCAGGCGAGACGAGCGAGGTCTGCGCGATCCTGTTGTCGAAGCTGCCCGCCAGCAAGGCCGCCGCCCTGATCGGACGCCTGCCACCGGAACGCGCAGACGAAATCGCCGCCGCTTTCGGCCGGACGGAGGATGTCACCCCGGACGCGGTATCCCGGATCGGCAACGCGTTGGGCCGGCAGTCGGACGCCCGTGCCATTGCCGCCTTCGACAGCGACGCCGTCGTGCGCGTGGGCAACATCCTGAACGCGGCGACGTCTACGGTGCGCAAGTCGATCCTCGACCGTCTGGATACGACCGACCCGGATTTTGCTGCCCGTGTCAGGGCCGCGGTCTTCAGCTACGAAAATATTCCCGCCCGGCTGTCTCCTCGGGATGTGCCACGGGTGTTGCGCGGCGTCGAAAACGCCGTCGTCGTTACCGCGATTGCCGGTGCCCCCGACGAGTTGAGCGCGGTTGGCGAATTTCTTCTGGCGTCCATATCCTCCCGACTTGCAGACCAGATGCGCGAAGACATCGCCGACACGGCCAATGTGCCCGCCGAACAGACCGAGGAGGCAATGTCCGTCATCGTGGCCGAGATACGCCGGATGGAGGAAGACGGCGAAATCGCGCTGCTCGCGCCCGAGGATTGAGAGGGCTGCGCACACAATTCCAAACCTGATTCCTGATCGCGTATCCGACGAATTTCAGATCGCCATGACAGCGCGGGCCAATTCCCTGTCGCCAAGGGGCACGCCTGCCCTATCCTTCGGACATGGTTTTGGAATTCCACGAACATGGCATCTATTGCCCCGCGGGCGACTTCTACATCGACCCCTGGCGTCCGGTCGACCGCGCCCTGATCACCCATGGGCATGCCGATCATGCCCGTGACGGTCATCGCCGCTACCTTGCGACACATGCGGCCGGTCCTGTCATGCGTCACCGGCTGGGCGACATCACGTTGGAAGGCATCGCCTATGGCGAGGTGCGTCAGATCGGCGATGCACGGGTCAGCTTTCATCCCGCGGGCCATGTCCCCGGTTCGGCACAGATCCGCGTCGAACACGGTGGAGAGGTCTGGGTCGTCTCGGGCGACTACAAGGTCGGGGCCGATGCCCTGTCCGAACCGTTCGAACCGGTGCGTTGTCACGCCTTCATCACCGAATGCACCTTCGGCCTGCCGGTCTTCGCGTGGCAGGATGAGGCCATGCTGGCCGCCGACATCAACGAATGGTGGGCAACCTGCCGCGCACGCGGACAGCACGCGGCATTGGGCGCCTATTCGCTGGGCAAGGCACAGCGGGTGATGAGCATGGTCAACCCGGATATCGGTCCGATCCTGACCCATGGTGCCGTCGAGAACACGAATGCGGTGCTGCGCGCGCAGGGTCTGTCCCTGCCGGATACCATCCGCGTGACGCCCGACCTCGACATCAAGGCACATCCCGGCGCCCTGATCATCGCGCCCCCATCCGCACTGGCCGGTCCCTGGCTGCGCCGTTTCGGCCCCGTGTCGACCGGCATTGCCAGCGGCTGGATGGCCCTGCGGGGTGTGCGGCGCAGGCGTGCGGCGGATCGCGGGTTCGTGGTCAGCGACCATGCGGACTGGGCCGGGCTGAACACGGCCATCGCGGAAACCGGTGCGGAAAAGATTTTTGCAACCCATGGCTACACCGCGACGTTCCGTCAGTGGTTGGAGGAACAGGGGTACGACGCCGGGATCGTCCAGACCGAGTTCGAGGGCGAACAACTTGACCGCGAAGAGGAGCAGGCAACATGAGCCGCACCTTCGACATGATGCAGCGCTACTCCGCGCGCTATATCGACCGGCCTCTTCTGGCCCTGCCCCTGCCCGTTCAGGTGCATCGCCTGTTGTTCGACCTGCAGGCGCGTCTGGCCACGCATCGCCCGATGCTGCCAACCCGGTGGCGCACGATCGGCGGGGTGCGGACCCGGATTTCCCGGCCCAAGGGCGCGCGGGGGCGGATCCTCTGGCTGCATGGCGGCGGGTTCGTTCTGGGCTCGCCCGATACCCATGCCGCCCTGACCGACCATCTGGCACTGGCGACAGGGATGGAGGTGTGGTGCCCGCGCTATCGCCTTGCGCCCGAACATCCATGGCCCGCCGCCGTGAACGACTGTATCTCCGTCGCGCGCGCAATCGCGGACACCACCGGGCGCCCGTTGCACCTTGGTGGCGACAGCGCGGGGGGCAACCTTGCCCTGATGGTCCTGCGCGATGCGGTGGAACGGAACATGCCCCCCCAAAGCGTGACGCTGATCTCGCCCGCCGTCGATCTGCGGGCCGACCGCGCCGATCCGGATGACGATGACGAGATGCTGCTGCCGCGTGCGTTCCTGCGCCGCTGTCGACAGGCCTATCTTGGCGATGCCCCCGGCACGGACCCCCGGCAATCCCCCCTGACCGTGCCGTTTCCGGCTTGTCCGCCCGTGCATATCGAACTCGCCCGCCGCGAGGTCTTGGAAGGCGACAGCAACGCCCTGATCGCGCACCTGCGTCGCGGCAGGACCAAGGTCACCGTTCACCGCGAAGCGGACGTTCCCCATGATTACCACGTCAGCGCCGGGCGGTCGGACGCGGCGAACGCGGGCGTCCGCCGCATCGCGAACCATATCCTCGGAACGACCGCATGAACCGGTTTGCGGCGCTGTTCACCGCGCTTGACCAGACAACGAAGACCAAGGCCAAGACCGATGCCCTTGCGGCCTATTTTCGCGAGGCCCCCGAGGACGACCGCCTGTGGACGATCGCGCTTCTGTCCGGTCGCCGGCCCAAGCGCACGGTGACGGCCAACCGTCTTGCCGAATGGGCCGCGGAGCGCGCGGGCCTGCCCGATTGGTTGTTCCGCGCCAGCTATGACGTGGTTGGCGATCTGGCCGAGACCATGCATTTGGTCCTGCCGCCCCCGACGCAGGACAGCACGCGCAGCCTGACACAGTGGATTGCCGAGATCCGGACCCTGTCCAAGGCCGACGACGACACGAAGAAGGCCGCTGTCCTTGATGCGTGGGACCGGCTTTCGGGGGCCGAACGGTTCGTGTTCAACAAGCTGATCACGGGCGGGTTCCGGGTCGGGGTCAGTCAGAAGCTGATGACCCGCGCGCTCTCTGCCGCCACCGGGATCGACGAGGCGGAACTGGCCCACCGCCTGATGGGCAGCTGGACGCCGGAAACGACCAGCTACGATGCCCTGATCCTGACCCCCGACCCCGAGGCGAACCTCAGCCGTCCCTACCCATTCTGCCTTGCCTACGGGGTCGAGGGCGACGTGGCGGAGCTTGGCCCCCCCGAGGATTGGATCGCGGAATGGAAATGGGACGGCATTCGCGGTCAGCTGATCCTGCGGGGAGGGCAGCACCATCTGTGGTCGCGGGGGGAGGAGTTGATGACGCACCGCTTCCCCGAACTTGCGCGCGCGCTCGACTACCTGCCCGACGGCACCGTTCTGGATGGCGAAGTGCTGGCGTGGGATGCACAAGGCGCAAAGCCGATGTCCTTCGCCGCGTTGCAAAAGCGGATCGGGCGCAAGACGGTGCCGAAATCGCTGTTGACCGAAGCACCCGCCGTTCTGCGCGCCTATGACCTGTTGGAAGTCGCGGGAGAGGATCTGCGCGCCCTGCCCTTCGCGGACCGCCGGGCCCGGTTGGAGGCGATGCTGAGCCGGGTACCGGCGGACGCGCCCGTCATGCTGTCACCCGTCGTGCCATTCGACAGCTGGGAGGATCTGGCAAGGATCCGGTCCACCGCCCGCGACGCGCAGGCCGAGGGGCTGATGCTGAAACGCGCCTCATCGCCCTATCACGTGGGTCGCAAGAAAGGCGATTGGTACAAATGGAAGCTGGAGCCGCTGACCATCGACGCCGTGATGATCTATGCACAGGCAGGCCATGGGCGGCGCGCGAACCTCTATACCGATTTCACCTTCGCGGTGGCCAAGGGCAATGAACTGGTGCCGTTCACCAAGGCCTATTCCGGCCTGACGGATGCGGAGTTTCGCAAGATTACCGCATGGGTGCGCAAGAATACCCTGGCGCGGTTCGGCCCGGTCCGCCAGGTGCCCCCGGAACAGGTGTTCGAAATCGCCTTCGAGGGCATTCAGAAAAGCACCCGCCACAAGTCAGGCGTCGCGCTGCGCTTTCCGCGCATGCTGCGCTGGCGCCACGACAAACCCGTGTCCGAGATCGATACCTACGAGCATCTGCTCGGGATGCTGGAAACCTACGGCTAGGCCGTTTCCGGCGTCATCATCCCGCTTGGCGAAGGGGCATGTTCCGTCCGGCACGCCAGGCGCGGCAGGCGTCGCCGAATGCCTCGAACAGGGGCCGTGATACCGGGTCCGCGGCCGCATTCCATTCGGGGTGCCATTGCACGGCCATGCAGAAACCGGGTGCCCCGTCGATCCAGATCGCCTCGGGCGTGTCGTCGGGGGCCCAACCATCGATACGCACGCGGGGGCCCGCCTGCTTGATCCCCTGCCCATGCAGCGTGTTCGTCTGTACGGCGTCGGACCCCATCAGGCTGGCGAAGGGGCCACCGGGGGCAAAGCGCACCTCATGCCGCAGGGCGAACTTTTCCTCCAGCGTTCCGTCGGGCGGCATCCGGTGGTTCATCCGCCCCGGCAAATCGCGTATTTCGGGGTGCAGGGTCGACCCGAATGCCACGGCGATTTCCTGAAACCCGCGGCAGACGCCCAGAACCGGCTGTCCCCGTTCCACCGCGGCACGGATCAGTGGCAGGGCGACGCGATCACGGTCGCGGTCGAACGCGCCGTGGGCGTCCGTCGGTTCCTCGCCGTATTCCTCGGGGTGGACGTTCGGACGGCCGCCGGTGAACAGAAACCCGTCGAACACCTCCAACAACTCATCCACCCGCGACACCTTGGGGTCGCCTGGAAACGTCAGCGCGATCGCGTCCGAGACGTGGGCGATGGCATTGGTGTTCATCGCACCGTTGCCATGGGCCGGATACTGGTCGTTGATCAGAAACTGGTTCGAGATGATGCCGACGGTCGGGCGCATGACTATCCTCCGGTTGGTCGCACACTAGCTATTGTGCGACGGTGCCACCAGCCTCGGATATTCACAGACGACCATGCGTCTGCGCACGGTCTAGGGACCGCCCACGCAAAGGGCAGTCCTGCGGGGTCGGGCCGCAATAAGCGGCACCCGACCACCACGCTTCGTAAGGGCCCTCAGGCCTCGCCGGCGAACCCGGCGGCCGCGATCCCGGCCAGACCAACCTCGGCATCGTTGTCGGAGGTATCACCGGTCACGCCGACGGCCCCGATCACGGCGCCCGCCACGTCGCGCACCAGAATGCCGCCCGGCACCGGAATGACCTGTCCCCCGTACACGCCGTTGACCGCAGCCATGAAATAGGGCTGCTGCTCTGCGCGGGCCATCTGCGCCCCACCGGCCATGCCCAGCATGACCGCACCATAGGCCTTGCCGTGGGCAACCGCGAAGCGACCGGGCGCGGCCCCGTCCTCGCGCTCGAACGCCTTGACGTGACCGCCCGCGTCCAGAACCACGACGGACAGCGGCTTCAGCCCCATGTCGCGCCCTTTGGTGATGGCGGTCCCGATGATGGTGCGGGCCTGATCCCATGTAATCTCTGTCATGGTCTGTCCTTTTGTAGGTGTCGGGCGGGGGCACATCCCCCACCCGTTGAAGTTTGGGTCAGCCTGCCGCCTTCAGTTCGAGGCGACGCGCATGAAGAACCGGTTCGGTATAGCCGGACGGCTGTACCCGCCCCTTGAAGACCAGGTCCTCGGCAGCCTTGTAGGCAATACTGTCGAAGTCCGGCGCCATCGGCGTATAGGTCGGATCATCCGCATTCTGCCCATCGACCACGGCCGCCATCTTGCGCATGCCCGCGTGGACCTGTTCTTCGGTGATGACACCGTGGTGCAGCCAGTTGGCCAGCGCCTGGGACGAGATACGGCAGGTGGCGCGGTCCTCCATCAGGCCGACGTCGTTGATGTCCGGCACCTTGGAACAGCCGATGCCCGCATCGACCCAGCGGACGACGTAGCCGAGGATCCCCTGGGCGTTGTTCTCGATCTCTGCCGTGACTTCGTCGTCGGACAGGTTGCGCCCCTCCATCACCGGGATGGTCAGCAGATCGTCCAGCGTGCCGCGTGCCCCGCCCGCCGCCAGCTCATCCTGACGGGCCAGCACGTCGACCTTGTGGTAGTGCATGGCATGCAGCGTCGCGGCGGTGGGCGACGGCACCCATGCACAGGTCGCACCGGCCTTGGGGTGGCCGATCTTCTGCTCCAGCATCGCCTCCATCATGTCGGGCATGGCCCACATGCCCTTGCCGATCTGTGCGCGACCCTTCAGGCCGCAGGCCAGCCCGATATCGACGTTGCGATCCTCGTAGGCGGCGATCCACGGCGTGGCCTTCATCTCGCCCTTGGGCAACATCGGGCCCGCCTCCATCGAGGTGTGGATCTCATCGCCCGTGCGGTCGAGGAACCCGGTATTGATGAAGGCCACACGCGATCTGGCGGCGCGGATGCATTCCTTGAGGTTGGCGGAGGTGCGACGCTCCTCATCCATGATGCCCAGCTTGACCGTGTTTGCAGGCAGGCCCAGCAGGGTTTCGACGCGGGTAAAGATCTCGTCCGCAAAGGCGACCTCGGCGGGCCCATGCATCTTGGGCTTGACCACATAGACGGAACCGGCAACGGAATTGCCCCCCTCGCGCGCCAGATCATGCATCGCGATCAGGGTCGTCACGGCGGCATCCATCAGGCCTTCGGGAATTTCCGACCCATCAGGCAAAAGGATCGCAGGGTTCGTCATCAGGTGGCCGACATTCCGGATCAGCATCAGCGCGCGGCCCTTGGCGGTCACGGTGCCCCCGTCGGGCGTGTCGAACGTGAGGTCGGGGTTCAGGGCGCGGGTAAAGGTCTTGCCGCCCTTCGTGACCTCTTCGGTCAGATCCCCGCGCATCAGGCCAAGCCAGTTCGAATAGGCGCCGACCTTGTCCTCGGCGTCGACACAGGCGACGGAGTCTTCGCAGTCCATGATCGCGGACAGGGCGGATTCGAGCCAGACGGAATCGATGCCCGCCGGGTCGGTTGCGCCGATGACCCCCGTCGGATTCACGCGAACTTCGACCTTCAAGCCGTTGTTTTCATACAGGTAGCAGGGCGCGCCATCCAACTGGCGTGTTCCGATGAACTGGTCCGGGGCGGCAAGCTTGGCCCCCGCCACGTCGGACAGGTCCGACCAGTTGCCCGAGGCTAGGGGGACCGCCTGGTCCAGAAACGCCTTGGCCTTGGCGATGACACGGGCGCCGCGCTCGGCGTCATATCCCTTGCCGCCGGGCAGGTCGCCGATCGCGTCGGTTCCGTAGAACGCATCATACAGGTTGCCCCAGCGCGCGTTCGCCGCGTTCAGCGCATAGCGCGCATTGGTGATCGGCACGACCAACTGCGGTCCGGGGATATGCGCGATCTCGGGGTCGACGCCCGTCGTCTCGATGGTGAAATCCTCGCCTTCCGGGACAAGATAGCCGATGTCCTGCAGGAACGCCTTGTAGGCATCCGCATCATGGGCCTGACCGGCCCGCGCGCGATGCCAGTCGTCGATCTTGGTCTGGATCTCTTCGCGTTCGGCCAGAAAGGCCGCGTTCTTCGGGGCGAGGTCACCGACGATTTCTGCAAAACCGGACCAGAAGGCCTCCGGGTTGACGCCCGTGCCGGGCAGTGCCTTTGTGTCGATGAACTCCGCCAGAGATGCGGCGACGGACAAGCCGGATTTGTCGATGCGCGTCATAGGTCTCTCCCAAAAGTGTCAGGAGCGGATTAACGCCAAAGTTTCCTATCGGCAACAGGATTGGTTAGTTTTCCTTACCGATTCCGCGACGCGCCGACCGACATCGGTCCGAACAATAGCGCACCTCGTCCCACACGGCCGCCCATTTCTTGCGCCATGCAAAGGGTTTGCCACAGGTGGCACAGGTTTTGGTGGGCAGGTCGCCCTTGCGTCTCATCTTGCCGGCCATGCCAGTGCAGATAGGCCGCAGATCGATGATGGCAGGGTCTCGGGCCGCACTAAATCGCATCGACATCATCAGAACGGCCGGCCAGACGCGTCAGGCAGGCGATCAGGATGCGGCGTTCCTGCGGGGAAAACGGTGCCAGCAGGTCCTGATCGAACTGCCATGCCGCCCCGATCAGATCCCTGAAAGCGGCCTCTCCGGCCTTGGTAAGCGACAGCATCGCCTCGCGCCGGTCATCGTCCCGCGTCGTCCGGGTCAGAAAGCGCTTGTCGCTCAGGGCCGCGACCGCCCGGCTGACCTTCGTCTTGTGCACCTGTGCCCGGTCGCAGATGTCACGCGCCCGCATCGGTCCGTAGCGGCCAAGGTGGAACAGAACGCGCCATTCCGTGCGCAGCATCCCGTAACGGTCGCGATACGTGCGCTGAAACGACTTGCCCGTGTTCTCGGCGGCAAGGTTCAGAAGGTAGGGCGTGAAACGGCTCAGATCGAAATCGGACGGGTGGGACATCGGGGATCCGGCGTTGTTGGTTACAAAATCAACCAATATCGATGTACGGACGAATTGCGAGGTATCGACGACAGGGCACATGCATCCGGCCTGACCCGCGCGCCCGGCCCCGGGGGGCCGAACGACGGCTACATGCCCGGCTTTGGCAACGACTTCGAGACGGAGGCCCTGCCGGATGCCCTCCCGCAGGGGATGAACTCCCCCCAGAAATGCGATTATGGCCTCTACGGAGAACAATTGTCCGGCACGGCCTTCACGGCCCCCGGTCACCGGAACGAACGGACATGGTGCTATCGCATCCGGCCTAGCGTCAGACATACGCATCGTTTCCGACGGATCGACCTGCCGCATTGGCAGACGGCGCCGCATGTCATCCCCGATGTCACCTCGCTGGGGCAATACCGCTGGGATCCGCTGCCGCATGGGGACGCGCCCGTGACGTGGCTGACGGGCATGCGCACCATGACCACGGCGGGCGACGTCAACACGCTGGTCGGCATGGCGGCGCATGTCTATCTGGTGACCGAGAGCATGACGGACGCCTATTTCTACTCGGCCGATTCCGAACTCCTCGTGGTGCCGCAGGAAGGGCGCCTGCGGTTCTGCACGGAACTGGGCGTGATCGACCTTGACCCGCAGGAGGTGGCAGTTCTGCCCCGTGGGCTGGTCTACCGCGTCGAGGTGCGAGAGGGGCCGTGCCGGGGCTTCGTGTGCGAAAACTACGGTCAGGCCTTCGACCTGCCGCAGCGGGGCCCGATCGGGGCCAATTGCATGGCCAACAGGCGGGACTTCAAGACACCGGTCGCCGCCTTCGAGGATCGGGAGGTCCCCTCGACGGTGACGGTGAAATGGTGCGGACAATTCCACGAGACACGGATCGGCCATTCGCCGTTGGACGTCGTGGCATGGCACGGCAATTACGCGCCCTACAAATACGACCTGCGGACCTATTGCCCGGTCGGCGCGATCCTGTTCGACCATCCTGACCCGTCGATCTTTACCGTTCTGACGGCGCCATCCGGGGTGGAGGGGACCGCCAATATCGATTTCGTCCTGTTCCGCGACCGCTGGATGGTGGCGGAGGATACCTTTCGCCCGCCATGGTACCACAAGAACGTGATGTCCGAGCTGATGGGCAACATCCACGGCATCTACGATGCGAAACCCAAGGGGTTCGTCCCCGGCGGCCTGTCGCTGCACAACATGATGCTGCCCCATGGCCCGGACCGGGCGGCGTTCGAAGGGGCGTCGAATGCGGACCTGCAGCCAGCAAAGCTAAAGGATACGATGTCCTTCATGTTCGAGACGCGATTTCCGCAGCATCTGACCCGGTTTGCCGCCGAAGAGGCCCCCCTGCAGGACGATTACATCGACTGCTGGGAAGATCTTCCAAAGCTGTTCGATGGCACGCCGGGGCGCAAATGAGGGGTTTCGCGCGACTGCGTCGCACGACCAACCGGGGGCTGCGCCCCCGGACCCCCAAGGTCCGGATCGCGCGGGGGCACCCATGAAACTTGCAAGTCTGGATGACGGCACGCCTCAGGGGCGCCTTGTCGTCGTGAGTGGCGACACCTGTCGCCCGGTTGCCTGCGGGTCGATGATGGCTTGGCTCGAAGGGGGCCGCGATGCCTTGGGCCCGCCGGAGCCGCTGACACGCCTGCTTGCGCCCTTGCCGCGTAGTCATACGTTTCTCGACGGATCCGCCTATGTGAACCATGTCGATCTGGTGCGTCGCGCGCGCGGCGTGGACATGCCGCCGCGGTTCTGGACGGACCCTCTGATGTACCAGGGCTGTGCGGTGTTCGCGCCCCATGACGCGGCGCTGTCCGGTGATCCGG
This sequence comes from Jannaschia sp. 2305UL9-9, assembly GCF_041403465.1. Classification (NCBI taxonomy): domain Bacteria; kingdom Pseudomonadati; phylum Pseudomonadota; class Alphaproteobacteria; order Rhodobacterales; family Roseobacteraceae; genus Jannaschia; species Jannaschia sp. 2305UL9-9. Next base: position 308,860 of record NZ_JBGEHM010000001.1, on the reverse strand, counting down.
CGTGGGGCATGGACATGGAGGCGGAGGTCGCCGTCATGACCGGCGAGGTGCCTCGCGGCGCGGGACCGGATGAGGCCGCGGCCGCGATCCGGTTGATCATGCTGATCAACGATGTCTCGCTGCGCACGCTGATCCCCGATGAGCTGTCCAAGGGGTTCGGGTTCGTCCAATCGAAGCCCCCGTCGACCTGTTCCCCCTTTGCCGTGACGCCGGATGCCCTGTCGGGTTGGGACGGACGCAAGTTGCACGGCACGATGTGCGTGGATCTGAACGGGGTGCCGTTCGGACGGGCCCGGGCAGGCGAGGACATGACCTTCGATTTCGGCACGCTGATCGCCCATGCGGCCAAGACGCGCCCCCTGCCCGCCGGGACGGTCATCGGGTCCGGGACCGTGTCGAACCGCGCGGCGGACGGCGGCCCCGGCGCACCGGTCGCCCTGGGCGGCGCCGGATATTCGTGCATCGCCGAGCAGCGGACGGTCGAGACGATCCTGCATGTCGCACCGCAGACGCCGTTCCTGACGCCGGGCGATCAGGTCGACATCTGGATGACCGACGCGGACGGCACCGACCTTTTTGGCCGTATCTCGCAAAGGGTCACGGCGATCTGATCGGACGCCGATCCGGTCGTGTCGCGCCCGGGTTACATGACGGTCCGCAGGTGCGGGGATTGCAACCGGGGGACGAGGATATTGGCCGCCTCCAGCTTGTCCCAATCGAAGGTCACACCGATGCCGGGGGTATCGGGCGCGACGGCGCGGGCGTTTTCCACCACCAGCGGCCGAATGGTATAGCTGTCGATGGGGAAGCTGTGCACTTCGATCCAGCCGGCGTTCTGCTGCCCCGCGACCAGTGACACATGCAGCTCCTGCATCCCGTGGCTGCACGCAGGCAGGCCATAGTCGCGGGCCATGCGCGCGACCTGAAGCCACCCGGTGATGCCACCGCAGTTCGATGCGTCGGGCTGGATGAACCGAAGGTCGGCCTGATCGAAGGCATAGCCGAACTCGTGAATGGTGTGCAGGTTTTCGCCCATGGCAAGGGGCATGCCTGTCTGTTCCGAGATCCGCGCATAGCCGGCATAATCGTCCGGGATGGTCGGCTCTTCGAACCACATCAGGTCGAAGGGGCGAAACGCCTCCGCGGCGGCGATGGCCTGATCGACGGACATGGCGTAATTGGCATCGACCATCAAGGCGACATCCGGCCCGATCAGATCCCGCACGGCGGCGACGCGGGCGACATCTTCGGACAGGGTCGGTTTGCCGACCTTGATCTTCACGCCCTCGAAACCGCGCGCAAGATACCCGCGAACGTTGTCGAGCAGTTTCGGCAGCGCAAAGCCCAGATCGATGCCCCCGCAATAGGCGCGACAGGTCTGACCTGCCCCGCCCGCCATCTGCCAGAGCGGTTGACCCAGCGCTTTGCCGCGCAGGTCCCAAAGCGCGATATCGACCGCGGAAATAGCGAAGGACGCGATTCCGCCGCGCGCGACGTAGTGGACGTGCCACTGCATCTCTTCGTAGATCGCCTCGACGTCGGCGGCATACCGGCCGATCAGGAAGGGGGCCAGATCATGTTCGATCATCGCGGCGATCGCGTGCCCCCCTTTGCCACCCGTATAGGTATACCCCGTGCCTTCGGACCCGTCGTCCAACCGCACGGTCGCGGTGATCAGTTCGAAATGATGGTGATCGCCGTGCTTGGCATCCACCAGAACCTCGGCCAGCGGGATGTGGAACAGACGCACGTCCACGGATTCGATCTTGCTCATGTCCCTGTCTCCACTGGCCCGTCGTCGCGGACGGTCGTTCACCCGAATGATCTATTTTTCATCTAGATAGCGCGTCAGGCACAGGGACGACAGGGCAAGATCACCCAAGGCGTGCCCCCGGAACACGAATGCCGTGCGGTCAGCTTCCGATGCGCGGCCGACCGTCGTGCCAAGGACCAGACCGGACAGGTCACCGTGGATGTGATCGGGGTCGCACAGCTTCGCCTCCATCGCCCTTTCCTGGACCAGATCATCCACGGCGACGCGGTCCAGCACCCCGAAACTGTTCCGGTGCCACGGCGCGGCAAGGTCGACGACGGCGGCGAAGGCACCGGGCGGCATGTCCGCGGCGTCGAGGAACGGGTCCGCGCCGCCCGTATGCGTCACGGTAGTCACCAGCAGATCGGAACCGGCAACGACTTCGGTTGCCGTATCGCAGGCCGTGGCGGTCAGGCCCAGCGCGGTGGCATGTGCGGCGAACTTGTCCTTGTTGGCCTGACCACGCCCGAAATAGACCACGTCCCGCAGTGGGAACATCTCGGCAAAGGCATCGAGGTGGCTGATCGCCTGCACCCCGCAGCCGACAAAGCCCGCGACGGCCGCATCGGGCCGGGCCATGTGGCGGGCCGCCGTGGCGCTCAGACCGGCGGTGCGCACCGCCGTGATCCAGTTGCCGTCCAGAATGGCCAGTGGCCGCCCCGTCACGCTGTCCAGCATGGTCACGAGACCGTTGATCTGTGGCAGGCCCCTGGCGCTGTTTTCGGGGTTCAGAACGACCATCTTGACCGCCAGGTGCGATGGCCCGTCCATCGCGGCCAGCGCGGCCATCATGTAGCGCGAATCCCCGGGGATGATCGTCGCCTTGGGCGCGGCCCAGACGCGTCCGGCCTCCGCGCCCCGAATGGTGGCTTCTATCGCGTCCACCACCTCCGTCTGCGACAGGTTCAGGGCGATCAGATCCGCCGCGTCGAGGTATGGAATGGTCATGGTGCCTCCGCTGTTGGCCGTGCGCATGATCGGGTGCAACGGGGGGCAATCGCAAGGCCCGCAACCCACGGGAACGACGAAAAACGACCTCTGCCCGTCGCTACGCGGCGCGTGCTGGCGGGGCCGTGTCATAGCCTGATCCCATCAGACAGGAGACGGGCGATGCAGGATACGGCAAGGGTGGTGGTGATCGGCGGCGGTGTGGTCGGGTGTTCCGTCCTCTATCACCTCGCGAAGGGTGGCTGGACCGATGTCCTTCTGCTGGAACGGTCCGAGCTGACCTCCGGGTCGACATGGCACGCGGCGGGCGGGTGCCACACGATCAACGGCGACCCCAATGTCGCCAAGCTTCAGAAATACACCATCGATCTCTACCGGGAGATCGAGGAGCTGTCCGGTCACGCGACCGGTTTTCACATGACCGGCGGGGTCCTCCTCGCCTCGACCGAAGATCGCTTCGACTGGTTGAAATCGACCGTCGCCAAGGGCCGCCTGCAAGGCATCGACGCCGAGATCATCACCCCCGAACGCGCGCATGAGTTGATGCCCCTGCTTGACCCGTCCAAGTTCGTCGGCGCGGTCGAGACGACGGTGGACGGCCACCTCGATCCCTCCGGCGTGACCTATGCCTATGCCAAATCCGCCCGCAAGCTGGGCGCCAGCATTGAAACCCACACCAAGGTCGAAGCCATCACCCGCAACTCCGGCGGATGGACGGTGCACACGAACAAGGGCGACGTCGCCTGCGAACATGTGGTCAACGCCGGGGGCCTGTGGGCGCGCGAAGTGGGCCGCATGGTCGGGCTGGAAATACCGATCCTCGCGATGGAGCATATGTACCTGCTGACCGAGGACATGCCGGAGGTGGCCGAGGTCAATGCGACCACCGGCAAGGAGGTCATCCACGCCGTCGACTTCGACGGGGAACTCTACCTGCGACAGGAACGCGGCGGGATGCTGATGGGCACCTACGAAAAGGCCTGCGTGCCATGGTCCGTCCGCGAAACCCCGTGGGAGTTCGGGCACGAGTTGCTGCAACCCGACATCGACCGCATCGCGCCCTCGCTGGAGGTCGGGTTCGAGCATTTCCCCGCCTTCGCCAACGCCGGCATCAAGCAGATCATCAACGGCCCCTTCACCTTCGCCCCCGACGGCAATCCGCTGGTCGGCCCGATCCGGGGACTGCCCGGCTTCTGGTCCGCCTGCGGCGTCATGGCGGGGTTCAGCCAAGGGGGCGGTGTGGGGCTGAGCCTCGCCAACTGGATGATCGACGGCGATCCCGGCTTCGATGTCTGGGCGATGGACGTGGCGCGCTACGGCGATTGGGCGACGCTGGCCTATACCAACCCCAAGGTGCAGGAAAACTACGCCCGCCGGTTCTCGATCAAGTTCCCGAACGAGGAGCTGCCCGCCGCGCGGCCCCACAAGACCACGCCGATCTATGACAAGCTGCTGGGGATGGGCGCGCAGATGGGCGACAGCTGGGGGTTGGAGGCACCTTTGTGGTTCTCGCCCGACGACACGCGCGACGTGTTCAGCTGGCGCCGCTCGACCGACCACGACCATGTCGCCGCCGAGGTGCATGCCTGCCGCAACGGGGTCGGCATCATGGAGACGTCGGGGTTCTCGAAGTTCGCTGTCCGCGGGCCGGGCGCGCGCGATTTCCTGGACCGGGTGTTTGCCTGCAAGATCCCCCAGCCGGGCCGCATGGCCCTCGCCCCGATGCTGAAGGAAGACGGCAAGATACAGGGCGACCTGACCATCTCCTGCCTCGCCGAGGGGGATTTCTTCCTCGCCGGGTCCGGCATGGCAGAGGTGTTCTATACCCGCTGGTTCGAGAAGTTCATGCTCAAGGACGGCTCCGTCACCTTGGAGGTGATCGGCCTCGGCATGGTCGGCCTTGCCATCGCTGGCCCGAAATCGCGCGCCCTGATGGAGGCGGTGACCGGTCAGGACATGTCGAACGAGGTTATGCGCTTCATGGCCGTTCGCCACATGAATGTCGGGCTGGCCCCCGCCATCGTCGGGCGCGTCAGCTTCACGGGTGACCTCGGCTACGAGCTGTGGATGAAGCCGGAATACCAACGCAGCATCTTCGACCTGCTGATGCAGGCGGGGGAACCGCTGGGCATCAAACCCTTCGGCCTGCGCGCGCTGAACTCCATGCGGCTGGAAAAGAACTACGGCGGCTGGGCCCGCGAATACCGCCCGCTTTACGGGCCCGTCGAGGCCGGCCTTGACCGCTTCGTCGCCTATTCCAAGGACGCGGCCTTCGTCGGCAAGGACGGCGCGCTGGCCGAACGCGACACCGGCGGCGCCCTGCGCCTGATGGGCTTCACGGTCGAGACGACGGATGCCGATGTCATCGGGGATGAGCCGATCTGGCTGAATGGCGAACGTGTCGGTTTCGTCACCTCGGGCGGCTATGCGCATCACAGCGGTGTCTCGATGGCCTTGGGCTATGTCGACAAGTCCCACGCGGCCAGCGATGGCAACTGGGCCATCGAACTCCTCGACGAACTGCGCCCGGCAAAACCGCAGCATGCACCGCTATTCGATGCCAACGGCGCACGCCAGCGCGGCTGACACGGGCCGTGCCATCAACCGCATATTAAGGTTAACGCCCCCCCTTCTTTGTTCCCGCAAATATCCCGGGGGGGCCGCAGGCCGGGGGCAGCGCCCCCTCTGCCCCCGATGCGAACGACGCGCCGGAAACCATCGACACTTGAACTCTCGCCCCCTCTGCGTAGGAAGCAGGGCATGAGACCCGCACCCGCCATCGTGATCCTTGCTGCCGGCGCGTCGTCCCGCATGCGGGGCGATGACAAGCTGTTGCAGCCGGTCGCCGGAACGCCCCTGATCCTGCGGGTCGTGCGCATGGCCTGTGCCGCCTGTGCTGACGTGACGGTCGTCCTGCCAAAAGGCGACACCTCGCGCCGCGCATGGCTGGGCGACACACCCGCACGGCTGATCGAGGTGGAGGCGCGGGAAATGTCCGCCTCGCTTCGCGCGGGTGTCGCGGCCTGCACGGCGGATGCCATGATGGTCGTGCTGGCCGACATGCCCGAGGTGACGGGCGACGATCTTTGGACGCTGATCACGGCATGGCGCAACAGCACCGCCGGGATCCTGCGCGCCACGGGGGCCGATGGCACGCCCGGTCAACCAGTCATCTTCGCGCGCAGCCTGTTTGCGGCGCTGCAAGATCTGACCGGTGACGAAGGGGCCCGCCGCCTTCTGCGCGATCACGAGGTCACGCATGTGCCCCTGCCCGCGCGCGATGCCCTGACAGACCTTGATACGCCCGAGGACTGGGCCGATTGGCGCGCCGCGAACCCCGACGCCTGACCGCGGCGACGTCACGTTTTCGCGCAGACGGACAAAGCCGGTTGACGCAGCGGCAGGATGCCGCGCCTAATCGGATGCAGCAAACCACCCTGGAGCTGCGCCATGAAACTGTCTAACCTTGCCATCCTGACCGCCACGATCACCGGCGTTGCCGCCGCCGGATTTGCCGCAAGCCACGCGCGAACCCCGGCGGAAATCGCGGCGCGCAAGGGACAGATGCAGTTGATTTCCGTCCACATGGGCGTGATCGGCAACATGGCGCGCGGCAATATCGACTATGATGCTGCCGCCGCGCAGGAGGCGGCGGACAACCTTGCCGCCATTGGCATGATCTCCCAGACGCTGTTGTGGCCCGAGGACACGGCCGGTCACGAAGAAAGCCGCGCCCTGCCCGCAATCTGGGAGGATCGCGCCGGTTTCGATGCCGCATGGGATGATTTCAGCACCGCGACCGTGGCCCTGCAGGGGGTTGCCGGGGATGGCCTCGATGCCCTTAGGGGCGGTCTGGGCGGCGTCGGCCGCACCTGCGGAACCTGTCATGACACCTACCGGGCCTCAGCCAACTGAACGGCCCGATCATGCGTCGTCTTGTCCTCGTGGTTTCGGCCCTGGTCCTGATCGGCGGGGGCGCGGTCATCTGGCTGACCCGCGCCACCCCCCTTCCCCCTGAAAGCATCGCAGGGCTGCCTGGCGATGCCGCGCGGGGCGAGGACGTGTTCTGGGTCGCTGGCTGCGCCTCCTGCCATGCGGCGGACGGGGCGGAAGGTGCGGCTCGGCTGATCCTGACCGGTGGACAACGGTTCCCCTCCGACTTCGGCACCTTCGTCGCGCCCAACGTTTCCACCCATCCGGAGGCGGGGATCGGCGATTGGACGTTCGCGGAATTCGCGAATGCGGTGCAACGCGGCGTGTCCCCCGAAGGCGCGCATTATTATCCCGCCTTTCCCTATACCGCCTATGCGCTTGCCGCGCCGCAGGATATCGCGGACCTGTGGGCCTTCTGGCAGGGGCTGCCGGCCGCCGACACAGTGCCGCCGGGCCATGATGTGGGCTTTCCCTTTTCGCTGCGCAGCGGCGTCGGCGTCTGGAAGGCGCTATTCGCCCAGGATGGGTTTCAGGTCGACGCGGACGATCCGGAGGTGCTGCGCGGTCGATACCTCGTCGAGGCGCTGGGCCATTGCGCGGAGTGTCATACCCCCCGCACCGCATTGGGTGGATTGGACCGCAGCCAGTGGATGGCCGGCGCGCCGGACCCGGGCGGGTCTGGGCGGGTCCCCGGCCTGACACCGGCCACCTTGACCTGGTCGCAGGACGAGATCGCCCAATACCTGAACGACGGTTTCACGCCCGACTTCGACAGCGTCGGTGGCCACATGGTGTCGGTTGTCCGCAATCTTGCCGAAACAACCGAGGCGGACAGGCGTGCGATCGCCGCCTATCTGAAGGCGCTTCCGCCGCGTCCCTGACGGGATTTCTTCGGCTTTTCGAAAAGCCGACGGGTTGCCACATCGTTGCGGCAACCCCGATCCGCGCCCTGCGGCCCGTTAAGCGTGGCCAAGCTTTTTCAACCGGGCATCCCGCAGGCGGGCAAAGTCGTCGCCCGCATGATAGCTGGACCGCGTCAGCGGTGTCGCGGAGACCATCAGGAACCCCTTGCCGTAGGCCGCCTTCTCGTAGGAGGCGAATTCTTCCGGGGTGACGAACCGGTCGACGGCGTGGTGCTTGGGCGTGGGTTGCAGATACTGACCGATGGTCAGGAAATCGATGTCGGCGGCGCGCATGTCCTCCATGACCTGGATGACCGACTGACGATCTTCGCCCAGACCCACCATGATGCCGGACTTGGTGAACATCGTCGGGTCCAACTCCTTCACGCGCTGCAACAGGCGCAGGGAATGGAAATACCGCGCACCGGGCCGAACCTCCGGGTAGAGGCCGGGAACGGTTTCGAGGTTGTGGTTGAAGACATCCGGCTTGGCCGCGACGACGACTTCCAGCGCCTCGGGCGCGCAGCGGATGAAATCGGGGGTCAGGATCTCGATCGTGGTGCCCGGTGCACGCTTGCGGACGGCGCGGATCGTCTGGGCAAAATGCTCGGCCCCGCCGTCCTCCACGTCGTCGCGATCGACGGAGGTGATCACGACGTGGTTCAGGCCCAGTTTCTGAACGGCATCGGCGACGCGCCCCGGCTCGAACACGTCCAGCGCCTCGGGTGGCTTGCCCGTGGCGATGTTGCAGAAGGTGCAGGCGCGGGTGCAGACCTCGCCCATGATCATCATCGTGGCGTGCCCCTGCGACCAGCATTCGCCGACATTCGGGCACCCCGCCTCTTCGCAGACGGTGACCAGCTTGTGCTCGCGCATGATCTTGGCGGTCTTCTTGTAGCCATCACCCACGGGGGCCTTCACCCGGATCCAGTTCGGCTTCTTCGGCTGCGGATTGTCAGGGCGGCGCGCCTTTTCGGGGTGGCGCTGCTCGGGAATTTTCAGATCGCGCGGCATGGGAACCCTCCTGTCTGTTCCGCGTAGATAGCTGCTTCGGCGCCCCGCTGCCAGTGCCGCGGCCGGGATGTCGCAGGGAAATCGGCCCGTTTCGGGAACTGGCGCGCCAATAGTGCGTTTTCCGCGGAACCACATTTGCATACGGAGACACCATGGCCGAACGCCTGACCAGCACCTCGGGTGCCCCGCTGTCCACGAACGAGAACTCCAAGACCGCCGGATCGCGCGGACCCCTGCTGGTCGAAGACCACGCCCTGTTCGAGAAACTTGCACACCAGAACCGCGAACGTATCCCCGAGCGGACGGTTCACGCCAAGGGCTGGGGCCTTCAGGGCAAGTTCACCGTCACACATGACATCACGCAATATACCTGCGCCGACATGTTCAGCGCGGTCGGCAAGACGACCGAGGTCCTGTCCCGCTGGTCGACCGTCGCGGGCGAACGCGGTGCCGCGGACGCCGAACGGGACGTGCGGGGCTTCAGCCTGAAGTTCTATACCGAGCAGGGCAACTGGGACATGGTGGGCAACAACACCCCCATCTTCTTCGTGCGCGACGCCTACAAGTTTCCGGATTTCATCCACACGCAGAAACGCCACCCCAAGACGAACATGCGTTCCCCCGAAGCGATGTTCGATTTCTGGGCGGGTCAGCCCGAGAGCGTGCACCAGGTCACGATACTGATGTCGGACCGCGGCATCCCGCGCAGCCCGGCACACATGAACGGCTACGGCAGTCACACGTTCTCGATGTGGAACGCGGCGGGAGAGCGTCACTGGGTCAAGTTCCATTTCAAGACCCAGCAGGGCAATGAATGGTACAGCGATGCCAAGGCCGCCGAGATCATCGGGCAGACGCGCGAAAGCTATCAGGAAGAGTTGTGGAACATGGTCGAGGCGGGAAATTTCCCGAAGTGGACGATGTACCTGCAGGTCATGCCGGAGGCCGACGCCGAAAAGGTGCCCTACAACCCCTTCGACCTGACGAAGGTCTGGCCGCATGGCGACTATCCACTGATCGAGGTCGGTGAGCTGGAGATGAACACGATCCCGGAAAACTACTTCCAGATGGTCGAGAACGCCGCCTACAACGTCAACAACGTCGTGCCCGGCATCGGGTTCAGCCCGGACAAGATGCTTCAGGCGCGCATCTTTGCCTATGCGGATGCCCACCGTTACCGGATCGGTACGCATTACGAGGCGCTGCCGCCGAACGCCCCGCGCGCGGCGAAGGTGAACCATTACCACAAGGATGGCTCCATGCGGTTCTTCACCAACGATTTCGGCAACCCGAACGCCTATTACGAGCCGAACCAGTACGACGGCCCCGTCGCCGACGAGACGGTGGCAGAGCCGCCGATGAAGATCGACGCCGATGCGATCATCGCCCGCCACAAGCAGTTGGAGGACGAGGCGGACTACGTTCAGCCGCGCGCCCTCTACAGCGAGGTCATGGACGATGCGGAGCGTGACCGCCTGCACAAGAACATGGCCGGCGGCATGGCCCCGGTATCGGATGCGGTCAAGGAACGCTGGCTGGCGGTTCTGGGCAAGGTGCATCCCGACTACGAAGCGGGCGTTCGCCGTGCCTTGCAGACCGGTGACCATGGCGATCCGTCCCTGCCGGTGACGGATGACACACCCCTCGAAGTCGACGCCTGACAACACGCGCCGCCCGTTCCATCGGGCGGCGCGATTTCGGTCGGGGCGCGCGGTCTACGTCCTGCGCGTCCACCCCCACAGGCACATCAGCTCCATCAGCACATGCGCGCCGGCGATGGCCGTGGCCCCGGTCGTGTCGTAGGGCGGCGACACCTCGACCACGTCGCCGCCGACCATGTTGATGCCCGCCAGATCGCGCAGGATCGCCGCCGCCTGCCCCGACGACAGACCGCCCCAGACGGGCGTTCCCGTGCCCGGCGCGAATGCCGGGTCGAGGCAGTCGATGTCGAAGGTGACATAGCAGTTGCGATCGCCCACGACGTCCTTGATGCGGCGCGCGACCTCGCCGGGCGCGGCTTCGTGCACGGCGCGCGCGTCGATCGTCGTCACGCCCAGCGTGTCCGGATTGACCGTGCGGATGCCCACCTGAACCGAGGTGGTGGGATCGATCACCCCCGTCTTCACGGCCTTGTAGAACATCGTGCCATGGTCGATCCGGCTCATGTCGTCATCGGGCCATGTGTCGGAATGGGCGTCGAACTGGATCAGGGACAGGGGGCCATATTTCTCGGCGTGGGCCTGAAGGATCGGAAAGCTGACATAGTGGTCGCCCCCCATCGTCAGGCAGCCTGCCCCCTGCTCCAGGATGCTGCGGATATGGTTGCGCAGGGCGCAGGGGAATTCGGTCACCTTGGCGTAATCGAACCCGCAATCGCCGTAATCCGCGACCGCGAATTCGTCCAACGGGGAAAAGTCCCAGTAGTATGGCGGATCAAAAGGTTGCAGCGTGCTGGCCTCGCGGATGGCGCGGGGACCGAACCGCGCGCCCGGACGATGCGTGACCGCCTGATCGAAAGGCACCCCCGTGATCGCCAGATCATACCCCGTCAGATCCTTGGTATAGCGCCTGCGAAACGCCGACGTGGCGCCGCCGAAGGCGTTCTCGAAAGCCAGTCCCTTCGCCTCGGATCGGGTGAAGCCCGTGTCTACCTGGTCCCGTGCATCCTGCAGTGCCATCAACGACTCCTTCTTGACCCTGCATCGCTAGCGCAGCTTGCACGACAAATGAAAGCCCATTGCCTCTCGACACGGGCGCAGCATCGGCTAGATGCGCTGCATGGAACAATTGCGCGAAGATTTCGTCCAGGCGATGAGCCGGGCCGCCGCCACCGTCAGCGTGGTGACCACCGATGGTCCCGCCGGTCTTGCAGGCGTGACCGTGTCGGCCATGACCAGCGTCAGCGCAGACGGCGAGGCGCCCACCATGCTGGTCTGCGTCAACAAGGACGCAAGCGCGGCCGACCCGATCCTGCGCAACAAGTGTTTCGTGATCAACGTTCTGGACGCATCGCAGCAGGCCATCGCCGACACCTTCGCAGGCCGCAGCGGGGCGCAGGGCGCCGAACGGTTCGACGGCCTGACCACAGAGCGGCTGCACACCGGGGCGCCCGCCCTGCCCGGCCTTGCGGCCTTCGATTGCGAAATCAAGGCTGTCGACCTGATCGGGACGCATCACGTCATCATCGGTGCGGTGCGGGCCGTCCGCGTCGCCGAGACGGGCACGCCCCTCATCTACGGCATGCGCAGCTATCTGCGGGCCGAGAAGGCCTGATCGGGCCCGACCTCAGAACCGGCCGAGCAGCGCGGCACGCGCCCGGCGCAGCGACTGGGTCAGCCCGACAGGCCGCACCAGACCGGACAACGCCGTCTCCGGATCCTTGCGCACCGCTTTCAGGACAGGGCCCACACCCGCCATGACCGTCAGCACACCGCGCGCGGGTCGCGACATGCGCGTGGCGCGCGCTTCGTCCAAGGCGGTCAGACCTGCATCCGCAAGGGCGGCCATCTCCTCGACCGGGTCGCCGTGCGGCAAGGCGTGATGGCTGCGCGCGATCAGGTCGGGCACCGCCGTCAGATAGGCCGCCACACCCTGCGCGCGCCCCGCCTGCCGGATCGCGCCTTCCTCGCCGGCACCGGCAAGGCGCGCGGCCGTCCAGAGCAGGGTGCCGGCCGTCGCGTCTAGATAGGCGATCAGGCCGGCGCGCCCCCCCTCGGGCGCGGATTTGTCGATGTCGGCGCGCCGTGCCTCGATCAACGTATCCAGGGTCCGCGCGCCCTCGGCATCGAGGACCGCAGCCAGCGGGGTGACGACCTCGTGGCGCCGAACCGGGCCTGCGCCGCCGATCTCCTCCAACGCGTCGCGCCACCATTGCAGGCGCATCTCCGCGATCAGCGGCTCCTGCGTGACCCAAGGCGCGCGCGCGACCTCGACGTTGAAGGCGTAGAGCGGGAACAGCATCTCGCGCTGCGCGATGGGCGCGGCCATGACGGCGGCGAAGCGGTCGGGATCGCCCCGCTCGACGATGCCGGCGCAGGCGGCGATATCTTCGATCAGGGTCATGTCGGGCGCGCCCCGTGCAGGAGCGCACGGCCTGCGCGGCCCGTCATGCCAGCGTCATCACCCGTCAGGCCGGAAGGGACAGTCAGGAAAGCAATCATAGCGTCTGACATAGCTTCCATCGCACGGCATCCAACAAGGCTTCGAAACTGGCGTCGACGATGTTGGGGGATACGCCGACCGTGGACCATCGACGGCCCTCCCCATCCTCGTGGTCGATGATGACCCGGGTCACGGCCTCGGTCCCGCCCTGCATGATACGAACGCGGAAATCGGTCAGACGGATATCGTCGATCGCCTCCTGATAGCGGCCGAGATCCTTGAACAGCGCCTTCGACAGGGCGTTGACCGGCCCGCGGTCGCCCCCCGTCTCGTCCATGCTTTCCGAAACGGACAGCTTCTTTTCCCCATCCACCTTCAGCACGACGACCGCCTCGGACAGCGAGATCATCTGGTCGTACTTGTTCTTGCGACGCTCCACCGTGACGCGGTAGCGCTTAACCTCGAAGAAATCGGGCAAGAGGCCCAGCGCCTCGCGTGCAATGATCTCGAAACTCGCCTGCGCGCCGTCGTAGGAATATCCCGCATCCTCGCGGCTCTTCACCTCTTCCAGGATGCGGCGCAGGGCTTCGGTGTCGTCCGTCGGCAGGCCCGCGTCCCCCAACCGCTTGCGCAGGTTGGACAGCCCGGCCTGGTTCGACATCGGCACGATGCGCTGATTGCCGACCGTTTCGGGCGGGACGTGTTCATAGGTCGTCGGATCCTTCAGGATCGCACTGGCGTGCAGCCCCGCCTTGTGCGCGAAGGCCGAGGCGCCGACATAAGCCGCCTCGCGCCGGGGCACCCGGTTCAGAATGTCATCCAGCCGCCGCGAAACCCTGAGCAAGCCGGGCAACTTGTCCCGCGTCACCCCGATCTCGTACTTCGAGGCATAGGGCGCTTTCAGCAGCAGTGTCGGGATCAGGGACGTCAGGTTCGCGTTGCCGCAGCGTTCGCCCAACCCGTTCAACGTGCCCTGCACCTGACGCGCGCCCGCCTCGATCGCGGCCAGCGAAGCGGCAACCGCCTGTTCGGTGTCGTTGTGGGTGTGGATGCCCAGGTGATCGCCCGGCAGGTCCAGCGCCGCGATCACCTCGGCGATACGCCCCGGCATCGTCCCGCCGTTGGTGTCGCACAGCACGGCCCAACGCGCACCCGCGTCCAGCGCGGCGGCAAGGCAGGCCCGCGCATAAGCCGGATCGTCCGCGTAGCCGTCGAAGAAATGCTCTGCGTCGAACAGGGCCTCGCGCCCCTGTGACACGATATGCGCGATGGAGGCGCGGATGTTTTCCAGGTTTTCGTCCAGCGTGATGCCCAGCGCGGTATCGACGTGAAACGGATGCGTCTTGCCGACCAGACAGACGGCGGGCGTTCCCGCGTTCAGGACAGCGGCCAGCACATCGTCATTCTCGGCCGACCGCCCGGCCCGCTTGGTCATGCCGAAGGCGGTCATCGTGGCGCGGGTCTTGGGCGCATGTTCGAAGAACTCGCTGTCCGTCGGGTTGGCACCGGGCCAACCGCCCTCGATGTGGTCAACACCCAGATCGTCCAGCATCCGCGCGATCTCGGCCTTTTCGCTGGCCGAGAATTGCACCCCCTGCGTCTGTTGCCCGTCACGCAAGGTCGTGTCGTAGAGGTAGAGACGTTCCTTCCTCTGCTCGGACATACCTCGGGGGGGCGTCGCGGACGCGGGGGGCTGCCCCCCCTCCCCGCTCACAGCAAACCCTTCAGTTTAGACGCGTCATATGATCTACTTATCTCGACTTCAGGGCCAGCCGACGTGACACGAACACTCATCCCAAGCTCTAATAGTGCCTTCCGAATATGATCAGCCGCTACGAACTCGCGGTTATCCCGGAATTCTGACCACTTTCTGACTACAGCCCTGACATCATCTTGCGGTTGCGAAACCGCTAAACTCGCGATTACCGTAACTCCATCCAGAACAATTCGCGAATTAACTATTTTCTCTATATTTAGCCCCAACAGGGCCGCCGAAGCCGCAAGTGTCGCGCCATCGCCCGTCTTCGCAATCCGGTGAAGCTCCGCGATCGCGCCGGGGGCATTCAGATCGTCGCGCAGCGCGGTCAGGACCGCCGCGTCCGGTGTCCCGCCGTCCGCGGCCATCGCGCGCCATTTGCGCAACGTCCCCTCCGCCTCCCGCGCCTTGGCGTCGGTCCAGTCCATCGGCTTGGAGTAATGCGTCGACAGGAAGACGAAGCGGATGACCTCGCCCGGCACGCCCTTGTCCAGCAGGTCGCGGACGGTGAAGAAGTTGCCAAGGCTCTTGGACATCTTGCGCCCTTCGACCAGCAGCATCTCGTTGTGCAGCCAGACCTGCGCGAACCCCGCGTCCGGATCGGCGCAGCAGGATTGCGCCAGCTCGTTCTCATGGTGCGGGAACATCAGGTCGTTGCCGCCACCGTGGATGTCGAACGACGGGCCCAGCAGCGCCTTGGACATGGCCGAGCATTCGATATGCCAGCCCGGCCGCCCGCGTCCCCACGGGCTGTCCCATCCGGGGGTGCCCGCGTCAGACGGTTTCCACAGGACGAAATCCATCGGGTCGCGCTTGTAGGGCGCGACCTCGACCCGCGCACCGGCGATCATGTCGTCGACCGACCGCCCCGACAGCTTGCCGTATTCCGCGAAGCTGTCGACCGAGAACAGGGCATGCCCCTCGGCGGCATAGGCGTGGCCAGAGGCAATCAACCCTTCGATCATCGCGATCATCTCGGCGATATACTCCGTCGCCCGCGGCTCATGCGTGGGGCGCAGGTTGCCCAGCGCGTCCATGTCGGCGTGATACCAGCCGATCGTCTCGTCGGTAATGTCCCCAATGCTCCGCCCCGTGGCGGCGGCCCGTGCGTTGATCTTGTCATCCACGTCCGTGAAGTTGCGCACATAGGTGACGCGGTCCGCGCCGTGGTCATGGCGCAGCAGCCGGAACAGCAGGTCGAACAGGATCACGTTGCGCGCATTCCCGAGGTGCGCGCGGTCGTAGACGGTAGGCCCGCACAGGTAGAGGCGCAGGTTTTCGGGATCGAGCGGGACGAACGGCACCACCGTCCGGGTCATCGAATTGCGCAGGCGCATCTGGGGCCGGTCCATCCGGTCTCTCCTCATCGTCGGTGGCGGGGGGTGGCCGGGGTGCGATCTCGCAGGCCACCGGGGCCCGCCGATCATCTCAGCGGGCGGGACAGTGGCAAATGATGCAGGTCACGCGTTCCATGACGCGGCGGTAGCACGACGGCGGACCCCGTCGCAACCGTTTGACAAGGGCGCGTCGCAGGTGTCCGGTGCGGCCATGACACAGACTTCAAACAGAGTGCGCACCCTCGCCCCCGGTGGCGACGATGGCTGGGCCATCTTTCACCGCGCCCGCGCCATGCGCGCAGCAGGCGTTTCCCTGGCCGATCTGACGGTTGGCGACCATGATATCGGCACCGATCCGGCGATTCTGACCGCGATGGATGCGGCGGCGCGTGGTGGGCACACCGGCTATGCCGCGATCGCGGGGACAGATGGCCTGCGCGATGCGATCGCGGCCCGGGTTTCGACGCGCACCGGTGTGGCGACCACGCGGGACAATGTGCTGGTGACGACGGGCGGACAGGCCGCGCTGTTCGCCGCGGCGATGGCGTGCATCGACCCCGGTGGACGCATCCTGTTCCCCGACCCGTATTACGCCACCTATCCCGGCACCGTCCGCGCGGCGGGGGGCACGCCCGTGCCCGTGCCCACCCGGCCCGAAGACGGGTTCCAGCCGCGCCGCGCCGCCCTGGAGGCGGCAGGCCCCGCCGATGCCCTGTTGATCAACACGCCCAGCAATCCGACGGGCGCGGTCTATGACGCCGATACGATGGATCAGATCGCGCAATTCGCGACCGCGAACGACGCGTGGCTGATCTCGGACGAGGTGTATGACACGCAGGTCTGGTCGGGCACGCACGTCAGCCCCCGCGCCCTGCCCGGCATGGCCGAACGCTGCTTCGTCGTCGGCTCCATGTCGAAAAGCCATGCCATGACCGGCAGCCGGATAGGCTGGCTGATCGGGCCGGAGGCGGCGATTGCGGACCTGATCGTTCTGGTGACGCATACGACCTATGGCGTGCCCGGCTTCATCCAGGACGCGGCGGAGTTCGCCCTGTCACGAGGGGATGCGTTCGAGGCCGCGATCGCGGCACCCTTCCTTGCCCGGCGGGATGCCTGCCTTGCGGTATTGGCAGAGCAGTCGGTCGTCGGCGTGATCCCGTCCGGCGGGGCGATGTATCTGATGCTGGATATCCGCGCGACCGGGATGTCGGCCTTCGATTTCGCGGCACATCTGCTGGAGGCGCATCATATCGCGGTGATGCCGGGCGACAGCTTTGGCAAGGCCGCGGCGGGGCATTTGCGCGTCGCGCTGACACAGCCGGAGGAACGTCTGATTCCGGCCCTGACCACGATCCTGTCGGTCGCAAAGGAAATGGCGGCCTGACGGCCGCCATGAACTGCGCTTGATCGGCCCTGCCAAATGCGGGGCCCTGCCTGCCTGACTTCAGGCGCGGGCGTCGCGGGCCAGAGTCTCGATCCCGGCCCAATCGCCCGCCACCATCATCGGCTTCGGCGCCACCCAGCTGCCGCCGACGCAGACGACGTTCGGCAGGCTGAGATAGCTCGCCTTGTTCTGCGGCGTCACGCCGCCGGTCGGGCAGAAGGAGATCTGCGGGATCGGCGCGCCGATGCCCTTGAGCGCGGGTGCCCCGCCGGATGCTTCGGCCGGGAAGAACTTCAGCATGTCGAAGCCCTTCTCCAGCAGCAGCATCGCCTCAGTCGCCGTGGCGGCGCCGGGCAGCAGTGGCAGGTCTTCGTCGATGCAGGCCTGGATCAGGGTATCGGTCGCACCCGGCGACACACCGAACATCGCGCCCGCCGCCTTGGCGGCCTTGACGTCGGCCGGGGTCAGCAGCGTGCCTGCCCCGACGATACCGCCCGGCACATCGGCCATCGCGCGGATGCAATCCAGCGCGACCGGCGTGCGCAGCGTCACTTCCAACGCCGGCAGGCCACCGGCGACCAGCGCCTCGGCCAGGGGACGGGCGTGGTCGACATCGTCCAGAACGATGACGGGAATGACCGGCGCCTTGGCGGCGATGTCACGGGCGGCTTTGGATTGGTCTTCGGGGGTCATGGTGTGGTGCCTCTGGCTGGCGTCTGGTTTGAGAGCTTATAGGAGCAAAGAAGCCGGGAAGGCCACCGGGGGATCAGACGACCACCCCGGCCCCTTCGTCGGACCGACCGGCCGTTGCGCGGAACACTTCGAACAGCTCGCGTCCGATACCATGGCTGTTGCCGGACAGATCCGGTGTTGCGGCGGCGCGATCCTCGACACCTTCGGTGATGACATCCAGCTTGCCGCCGGCGGCATCGACGCGAATGACATCCCCGTCCTGCAGTTTCGAGATCAGACCGCCGTCCAGAGCCTCCGGCGCGACATGGATCGCGGCAGGCACCTTGCCCGATGCGCCCGACATGCGGCCGTCGGTGACCAGCGCGACCTTGAACCCGCGCTGCAACAGGACGGTCAGGACCGGGGTCAGGCCGTGCAGTTCCGGCATGCCGTTGGCGCGCGGCCCCTGAAAGCGCACGACGATCACACCGTCCTGATTCAACTCGCCGGCGCGGAAGGCATCCTTGACGGACTGCTGGTCGTGGAAGATGCGCGCCGGGGCTTCGACGACATGAAGTTCGGGTGCTACCGCACTGATTTTCATGACACCAAGGCCGAGGTTGCCCTTGACCTGACGCAGGCCGCCGGACTTGGCGAAGGGCGCGTCGGGCGTCTTGAGGATCTTGTCATTGAGGCTTTCGCGCGCGCCGGGTTCCCATGTCACGCGATCGCCGGACAGCTTCGGCTCCTGCGCGTAGGCCACCATGCCGGTTCCGGCCACGGTCGCGACATCGTCATGCAGCAGACCCGCCTCGAGCAGGTGACCGATCATGAACGGCAGGCCCCCCGCGGCGTGGAAATGGTTCACGTCGGCAAGGCCGTTGGGATAGACGCGCGCCATAAGTGGCACGGTATCCGAGATCGCGTCGAAGTCGGCGCAGGTCAGCTGCACGCCGGAGGCGCGGGCCATCGCGATCAGGTGCAGCACGAGGTTCGTGGACCCGCCCGTCGCCATCAGGCCGACAAGGCCGTTCACATAGGCGCGTTCATCCAGAACGTCACAGACCGGCGTGTAGGCATTGCCAAGGGCCGTAATCTCGGTCGCGCGCTGAGCCGCATAGTCGGTAAGCGCATCGCGGAGCGGCGTGCCCGGATTGATGAAGGAGGATCCGGGCAGGTGAAGCCCCATGAATTCCATCAGCATCTGGTTGGAGTTCGCGGTTCCGTAGAACGTGCAGGTCCCCGGCCCGTGGTAGGAGGCCATTTCAGCAGCCATCAGGGCCTTTCGGTCGATCTTGCCCTCGGCATAGTCGCGGCGGACCTGCGATTTTTCTTCGTTCGGCAGACCGGAGACCATGGGCCCGGCGGGCACGAAGATGCCCGGCAGATAGCCGAAGGTGGCCGCCGCGATCACGAGGCCGGGCACGATCTTGTCGCAGACCCCAAGGTAGAGCGCGGAATCGAACGTGTTGTGCGACAGGGCCACACCGGCGGCCAGCGCGATCACGTCGCGCGAGAACAGCGAAAGCTCCATCCCGACCTGACCTTGGGTGACGCCGTCACACATGGCCGGAACCCCGCCCGCGACCTGTGCGGTTGCGCCCACGGCCTGCGCCGCGGCCTTGATGCGGTCGGGGTAATCCTTGAACGGCTGATGTGCGCTCAGCATGTCGTTGTAGGCGGTCACGATACCGATGTTCGGCGTCCGCTCGGCCACGAGCGCGTCCTTGGCATCGCCCATCGCGGCATAGGCGTGGGCCTGGTTGCCGCATTCGAGGTGGCCGCGACGCGGCCCTTCCTGCGCCTGTGCCCGCATCCGGGTCAAATAGGCATCCCGCGTCGGGCGGGAACGTTCGCGAATGATGTCGGTGATTTCGTCGATTCGGCTGTGCAGCGGCATGAACGGCCTCCTTTTTCTTCTCAATGCACCGTTAGCGCTAACAATTCAAGTATCGGAGCGGGAGATCCCCCCTGTCGGCGGCGATATGCCCCATGTCTGCGCGGGCGGGACCTGCGCAAGGTCAGGCCTCGGGGGACATCAACTCGACCTCGGTGCCATCCACGACCGAGGTATAGAAGCAAACCCTGCGATTCGTGTGGCAGGCCGGGCCGGTCTGATCGACAATCGCCAACAGGCAATCGCGATCGCAGTCGACACGCAGGTCGATCAGTTTCTGCACGTGCCCCGAGGATTCCCCCTTGATCCAGAAGGATTGGCGCGATCGGGACCAATAGGTCACGCGCCCGGTCGACAGGGTCTGCGAGACGGACTCCGCGTTCATCCATGCCATCATCAGGACTTCGCCGCTTTCGGCGTCCTGCGCAATACAGGGAATGAGGCCGTTTGAATCGTAGGTCAGGCTGGCGGGGTCAAATGTCACGGGGCAGCACCTTTGCATCCGGGGGTCGCAACGCTACCTAGGCGTCGAGAGACGTGAAAGGAAGCGCATGTCGGACGCCGATCTTATCAAGCTGTACTCTGGCCGCATCCTTGAATTGGCCGCCGATATGCCCGCAACGGACCCGTTGACGGCGCCTGATGCCGTGGTGCGCAAACGTTCGCCGCTCTGCGGATCGACGGTGACCGTATCGCTGACCTGCGAGGACGGTCGGATCACGGGCTATTCGCAGGACGTGAAGGCCTGCGCCTTGGGCCAGGCTTCGGCCTCGGTTTCGGGCAAGGAGATGATCGGGCTGGGTCTGGACGAGGTCCGCCATGGCCGCGACCAGTTGCGCGCGATGCTCAAGCAGGACGGACCCGTGCCCGACGCCCCCTTCGCCGGGTTCGAGGTTCTGACCCCCGCGCGGGACTATGGCAATCGTCATGCATCCATCCTGCTTGCGCTGGACGCGACGGTCGAAGCGCTGGAAAGCGTTGGCAAGGCGCTGCACGACGCCACTTAATCCTCTGGTAGCAAATGGATGCTAGGCCCGGCGCATCCCAGCGTCGGAGCCTTGTTCATGTCAGCCCATCCGCACCGGCCCACCGTCGGACGGCCTGTCACCGGCGGCCAATCGACACTGACCGAAGATATCGTCCCGCTCGGCTACATGGTGTTCGATCTTGCCGCGTTCATCGATGCGATCGACGAAAAGGCGACGGTCACGCAAGCCGACGTGGCGACCCTGCGCGATGCGGCGACCCGGATCAGCGATGCCATCACGGCCGTCAATGACGGCATTTCCGTTCTGTCCCGCACCGCGCAGGAGACAGAGGATGCCGCCGCAGGACGCATGGAATCCATTGCGGCCAATACCGACCGTTTTCGCCGCATGGCCGAATGGGGCACCGCCATCTCTGCACGAACCTACAGTCTGGAAGCCGCGCTTGGCGACATCGTCGGCGCAAACGGACAGATCGCCCGTATTGCAAGACAGGTGAACATTCTTGCGGTGAATGCCTCGATCGAAGCGGCCCGCGCCGGTGATGCGGGGCGCGGATTCGCGATCGTTGCCGAGGCGATCAACGAATTGTCGCGCAAGACGGCAGATGCCGCCGGGGGCGTGTCCAACAGCATCGCATCCCTGGAGGAATGGACCCGCAGCATGCGGAAGGATGCCGAACTCTATGCCCCGGATTTCAAGAGTGGCGTCGAAGGCGCGCTCGAGACACGCCGGGTGGTCGAGGGGATCGCGGCGGACATGACGAAAGCGCGCAATCAGATCGAGAAGCTCGAACAATCGATGCTGTCCCTCGATCACGACAACACGAGGGCGGAGCCGATCTATGATGCGCTGTCCCGGTCGTCTCGCGAAACCGCGCAGGAGGTTGGCGAGGCGCGGCTTCGGTCCAGCCAGATGATGGATCTTTGCGAGACGCTGCTGCAGCGGTCCGTGCAGATCGACGATGGTGGACCGGATCGGCGGATCATCGACTACACGCAGACACTTGCACATCGGGTCAGCGAAGCGATGCGCGACGGAATGCGCCGCGGCCTCATCGATCAGAGGGCCCTGTTCGATTTCCGATACAGGGAGATCCGCGGCACGGACCCGGTGCAGCATGACACGGCATTCGCCGGTTTCACCGACCAAGTGGTTCAGGATATCCTGGAAGAGGCGCTGACCTTCGACCCGTCCATCACGTTTTGCGCGATCTGCGATCGAAACGGCTATATCCCCACGCATAACCTCAAGTTCTCGCACAGGCCGTCAGATGACCCCGCGTGGAACGCCGCGCATTGCCGGAATCGCCGCATCTTCAGCGACCGGACCGGCACCAAGGCCGGGGCCAACCGCGCGCCCTTTCTGATGCAGGTCTATCGACGCGACATGGGATCCGAAGGCGTGGTGATGATGAAGGACGTCTCTGCCCCGATCATGATCGATGGCCGCCATTGGGGGGGCCTGCGTATCGGTTGCCGGTCGCAAGCCGCCGAAAGGGGGTGACCCCTGCCCCCTTACGCACGGGGGCCGGGCATTAAAAAAAACCGCCGCACTCCGAATGTCGGAGGCGGCGGAGAGGGGGCGTCGCTGTTTGCCGGGCAGTCGCCGCGAGGTGTCAGAGGCCTCGGGCTGGTCACACATCACGGGGGGCAGACCCGGATATGCAATCGGTCGGACATGGGGAAGATCGGACCGAAGGTGACTTGCAAACAGGACGCGGGCAGAAACGGGGTCAGGAACGAAAGCGGATCAGGCGATCAGCGTGGGCAGGTGCAGCAAGCTCAGCATGAGGGTCACGAGCCAGACGCCACCAAGGACGTCGGTCAAGGGTTCACGCTCGAACTGAGAAATCTTGTCCTTGATCTTGCGGGCCATCTGGTCACCTGTCTCGCTGCTCTTGTTGTTCTTTTGTTCTCATACCGGAAACAGCCTGTAAAGAACTTTATTAGAACAAATGAGAACAAACAGGGTTTCCGTTAGCCAACGGACAACAGCCGAAGGGCACGATCCTGTTCTGTCAGCCATAGCAACATGCGTGCCGCCTGCCCCCTTGGGCCCGTCAAATCGGCGTCCTGGGTCAACAGGGCACGCGCATCGGTGCTGGCCACGTCCATCAACCCGGCCTGCCGTTCCAGATCCGCGATGCGAAACCGGGGCAGGCCCGATTGCGCCGTGCCGATCACGTCCCCTGCCCCACGCAGGGCCAGATCCTCTTCCGAGATGCGAAACCCGTCCTCGCTTTCGCGCAGGATGCGCAGCCGAGCCTCTGCGATTTCGCCCAGCGGTGCCTTGTAGAGAAGAAGGCAGGTCGAGGCCGCCGCCCCACGCCCCACACGGCCGCGAAGCTGATGCAATTGTGCCAGACCGAAGGTTTCAGCCCGTTCGATCACCATGATGGAGGCATTGGGGACATCGACGCCGACTTCGATCACGGTCGTCGCGACCAGAACGCTCGTCTCGCCGGCGACGAAACGCGCCATTGCGGCGTCCTTTTCGGCGGGCGGCATCTGACCGTGGACCAGTCCGACCCTGCCCTCGCCCAAGGCGGCGCGCAGGCTGCGGAAACGTTCCTCGGCGGAGGTCGTGTCGACAACTTCGGATTCCTCGACCAGCGGACAGACCCAGTAGGCCTGCCGCCCCTCGGCCACGGCGGCGCGCAGCTTCGCAACGACATCATCGATCCGCGCAACCGGCACCGTAGCCGTCTGGATGGGCGTGCGGCCGGGCGGTTTTTCGTCAAGGATGCTGATGTCCATGTCGCCATATTGCGTCAATGCGAGGGACCGGGGGATCGGCGTTGCCGTCATCACCAGAACATCACAAGCCGCGTTCTTTTCGCCCAGCAACATGCGCTGTCGAACGCCGAAACGATGCTGTTCGTCGATCACGGCAAGGCGCAGATCGGCGAATGCGACATCGCGCTGAAAGACCGCGTGGGTCCCCACGAGGATATGGATATCCCCGCGGGCCAGCGCGGCAAGCTTTGCCTCGCGCTCCCGCCCCTTGTCGCGGCCGGTCAGCAAGGCAAGCACGACGCCCGCCGCATCGGCCAGCGGGCGCAAACCCGCCGCATGCTGGCGGGCCAGGATCTCGGTCGGCGCCATCAGAACGCCCTGCCCCCCGGATTCCACGGCCGTCAGCAGCGCCATCAAGGCGACAAGCGTCTTGCCCGCGCCCACATCGCCCTGCAACAACCGGTTCATCCGGCGCGGCTTGGACATGTCGTCGGCGATCTGATCGACGCTGCGCTGTTGCGCGCCCGTCGGGGTGAAGGGCAATGCGGCCAGAACCTTGCGGCGCAGACGCCCGTCCCCCACGGTCGACACACCGGGCCTTGACCGGTCCTGTGCCCGCGCCAGCGCCAAGGTCAGTTGGTGGGCAAACAGCTCATCATAGGCCAGTCTCTGTCGGGCGGGCGCGCCGGGCGAAAGGTCCGCCGCCCCGTCAGGATGATGCGCGTCTGCCAAGGCCGCGCCGAACCCGGGCCAGCCGCGTTCCGCCATCAACTGGGGATCGATCCACTCTGCCAACGAAGGCACGCGGGTCAGGGACGCCGCGACCGCCTTGGTCATCATCTTGGCCGTGATCCCGGCGGTCAGGGGATAGACCGGCTCATAGGCTGGCAATGCCTCGCCTTCGGTCAGGATGTGGTCGGGATGCGGCATCTGCGCCACGCCGTCATACAGCTCCACCTTGCCGGACAGGATGCGCCGCTGCCCCGTGGGCAGCAGCCGTTCGTGCAGGTCGGCGGAGCCGCGGAAAAAAATCACCTGAAAGGTCGTCGCCCCGTCCGACACCTCGACCCGATAGGGACGGCCCCGCTGCGCCGGCGGAACGTGGCGGACGACCGTGACGGCAATGGTGACGACACCCGGCAGAACGGCATCCCGCAGCGACGCAACCGGCGCACGGTCAACGCCACCGACCGGCAAGGTGAACACGAGGTCGCGCGGGGCCGCGACCGCCATGTTGGCGAACAGCCGCGCGGTTTTGGGGCCGACGCCGGGCAATGTCTCCAACCCCGCGAACAGCGGGAACAGGGGTTCCGGCCGTCCGGTCATGCGTTGCCGATCAGGGCAAGCCACGCATCTTCGTCCAGCGTCTCGATACCCAGCTGCGCCGCCTTGGCGGCCTTCGACCCCGCGCCCGGCCCGGCCACGAGAATATCCGTCTTGGACGAAACCGACCCCGATACTTTCGCCCCGAGGGATTCGGCCGTGGCCTTGGCCTCGGCGCGAGTCATCTTTTCAAGCGATCCCGTGAAAACGACCGTCTTGCCGGCGACCGGGCTTTCCTCGGCCGTGGGTTCCGGCGCTTCGATGGTCAGAGCCGCAAACAGATCGTCGATCGCCGCGCGTTCCTGCGGGGCAGACAATGCATCGCACAACGCCAGCGCCAGTGTCGCGCCGATCCCGTCGATCCCGACCAGATCGTCCCACGCCGCACGTGCAGGCGCTTCGACCGGGGCCCACGCCAGGGCACGCGCGTCGGACAGGCGCGCCCGGCGGCCTTCGTCTTCGGCCTTCGTACGCTCCGCCAGTTCCGCTTCGGCAGCGGCCCGGTGACAGGACGCTGCGGGGATGGCTGCGTCGACGGTAGCCGCCAAGGCATCCCAGCTGCCAAAATGGCGGGCCAGATCGCGGCCAGCCACCTCGCCCAGATGCCGAATGCCAAGGCCGAACAGAACACGGGCCAGCGGCTGTGTGCGCGCCGCCTCGATCGCATCGAAGAGGTTCGTGGCAGAGGTTTCGCCCCAGCCTTCGAGGTTGGCAACCGTCTGAAGCCCGGTGCCATAGCGTGCCTGCAACCGAAAGATATCGACGGGGGCATGGATCCAGCCGAGGTCGTGAAAGCGCTCGATCTCCTTGTCGCCAAGGCCGTCGATATCGAGAGCAGACCGCCCCACAAGGTGCTTGAGGCGGGCAACGCGCTGCGCGGGACAGACAAGCCCACCGGTGCAGCGACGCACGGATTCGCCGGGTTCGCGCAGGGCCGGACTGTCGCAATCGGGGCATCTGTGCGGCATTTCGAAAGGTGTCGTTCCTTCGGGGCGCGCGGACAAGTCGACATCGCGCACCTTGGGAATGACATCCCCCGCGCGATAGATTTCCACGCGGTCCCCGACGCGCAGGTCGATGCCATTGCGGATGGGGTGCCCCTTGGCGTCGCGCCCGGCGATATAATCCTCGTTGTGCAGGGTCGCGTTGCTGACGACCACCCCGCCAACGGTCACGGGGTCGAGGCGGGCCACCGGCGACAAGGCGCCGGTCCGCCCGACCTGAACATCGATTCCAGACAGCCGCGTCCAAGCCGTCTCGGCCGGGAACTTGTGCGCGATGGCCCAGCGTGGCGTCGTCGAGCGAAAGCCCAGCCGCCCTTGCAGGCCAAGGTCATTCACCTTGTAGACGACGCCGTCGATGTCATAGCCCAACTCTGCCCGGCGTGCCGCGATGGCGCGATAGGTCGCAAGCATGTCTTCCGGCCCCTCGCACAGCGCGGTTTCCGGGTTGGTCGAAAAGCCCATGTCCGCAAGACGGCCAAGCGCGGCATGTTGCGTGTCCGCCAGCGGTTCGGAAAGGCTGCCCCATGCATAGGCAAAGAACCGCAGCGGACGCGCAGCGGTGATCGACGCATCCAGCTGCCGGAGGCTGCCGGCAGCCGCATTGCGTGGATTGGCGAAAACCTTGCTGCCCTCCGCCGCTTGGCGGTCGTTCAACGCGGCGAAATCCGCATGCGCCATATAGACTTCGCCCCGCACCTCGAGAACGTCGGGCGCATTCGGAACCGTCTCGGGGATGTCGGAAATCGTTCGTGCGTTTGTCGTGACATCCTCGCCCGTCTCACCGTCGCCCCGCGTCGCGGCGCGCACCAGTTGACCGCCTTCGTACCGGACGGACAGCGACAGGCCATCGATCTTGGGCTCGGCCGTGTAGGTCAGATCCGCGCCGGCCTCGAGGCCCAGGAACCGACGGATGCGGGCGTCGAACTCCGCCACGTCCGCATCATCGAACGCATTGCCGAGCGACAGCATCCTGACTTCGTGGGCGACCTTGCCAAACCCCTCCGCAGGCGCGGCGCCGACCACATCCGATGGGCTGTCGTCCCGTTTCAGATCGGGGAACGCCTGTTCGATCGCGGCATTGCGGCGTTTCAGGCGGTCGTATTCGGCATCGCTGATCCGTGGCGCGTCTTCGGTGTGGTAGGCCGCGTTGGCATCGGCCAGCACCGTCGCCAGGCGCGCCAGTTCGTCGCGCGCCGTGTCCTGCGTCAACGCGGCTATGTCGGTCTCGGACTGCGTCACGGTACCCTCATTCTTGGTTCTGGTTACGGGTGATATGGGCCGCGTGACAGCGTTGCCAGTGATTCCGTCGGCGAATTGCCCCCGCCGCTTCCGCGTCGACACCGATGACCGTGCGATCCTTGTTACGTGCGGGCGGTGAGGTCGGCAAACCCGGCCACGGGGACGAGGCCTGTCGTTCCAACCCTGTGAATGGGGTTTCGGCAGAGCGCCAGGTTGCCCTTCAGATTGCAGCCACCCCGGCAATCCGGTCAGGATGGACCATTTGCTTGCGCGGTGGGGTTGGCCCTGGCTCGCGTCGTTACGCCCCCGGCGGGACATGTATGGTTGCTGAAGGATACAAGGGCCCTTCTCGTATCCTGCAAGCCCGACCCCGATGGCGGACGATCTCTGCCTGCAAGTCGGTGAACGGCCAGTTGCGTCAGATGACGCTCGGCCCATCCATGATGAATGACATGGGGGATACGGAACAATGAAAAACGCCACCCGGACAATGCCCGAGCGGCGTTCCGTGCACACCGGGGCCGATCGCGGTCAGGCCGAGATCAGCCCGCGGCTTTCTTCGGAGGCTTCCTGCGGATCGCGCAGGACATAGCCGCGCCCCCATACCGTCTCGATATGATTGAAGCCGCCCGTGGCTTCGGACAATTTCTTGCGCAACTTGCAGATGAAGACGTCGATGATCTTCAACTCGGGCTCGTCCATGCCGCCGTAGAGATGGTTGAGGAACATCTCCTTGGTCAGGGTCGTCCCCTTGCGCAGGGACAGCAGCTCCAGCATCTGGTATTCCTTGCCGGTCAGATGGACGGTGCGCCCTTCGACCTCGACCGACTTTGCGTCGAGGTTGACCTCGACCGTGCCGGTCTTGATCACCGACTGGGAATGACCCTTGGACCGGCGCACGATCGCATGGATGCGCGCGATCAGCTCATCCCGGTGGAACGGTTTGGTCATGTAGTCATCGGCCCCGAATCCGAAGCCGCGGATCTTGTTTTCCGTGTCATCGGACCCCGACAGAATCAGGATCGGAGTCTCGATCCGCGACATCCGCAGCTGCTTGAGGACGTCATGGCCCGTCATGTCAGGCAGGTTCAGATCGAGCAGGATCAGGTCGTAATCGTATAGTCGGGCAAGATCGATCCCTTCTTCCCCCATGTCCGTAGAGTAGACATTGAGATTCGCACTCCCAAGCATCATTTCGATGCTCTTGGAGGTGGTGGGGTCGTCTTCGACGAGCAGGATTCGCATGGCCTTCTCCCGGAGGTACTGAGGTGTAGGCCAACCTTTGCCTGAAATAGTTAACTTCTGGTTACTGTGAAATGGCCGATCCGGGTTTACAACTCAGGACTGTCGAAACTGTTGTATCAGTGTGGTTTTCAGGCCATCCGTCCCGTGGGCGGATATCGCCGACGCCCATCCTGCGTATTCCTCTTCGGACAGATCATACCATTCGATCGCCTCATTGAGCGTGATGAGGCCGGATTCGACCCCCATGACGACCATGGCCTTGCGCCGCGCGACCCAGCGCGTCGTTCCCCTTGGCGGCAGGTCGGCGCGCGTGATCTGCGACCCATCGGGCAGCGTCACGACACGCGGACCCGGCCCCTTCCTAAGAAACATCGCCACCTCCTGTTTTTCTTGCGACCTCTGTTTGTGGTTCGGGTCGTTAAACGAGGGTGAAGCTGGACCTTGAGAATAGGTCATATTTTCCTATATCTGGCGGCAACCTCCGTCGGAGATACGACATGCCCCTCGATACGACCCTGAATTCCCTCGGCCTGCCCAAGGCCCCTGCCGACACCCGTGTCGTCGTCGCCATGTCCGGCGGCGTCGACAGCTCGGTCGTGGCCGCGCAACTGGCCGAGGAAGGCTACGACGTCGTCGGCGTCACCCTGCAGCTGTATGACCACGGTGCGGCGCTGGCCAAGAAGGGCGCCTGCTGCGCCGGCCGGGACATCCATGATGCCCGCCGGGTCGCGGAAACGATGGGCTTTCCGCACTATGTCCTCGATTACGAGAACGCCTTCCGGGAATCCGTCATCGACGAGTTCGCCGACGCCTATCTTGGCGGTGCCACGCCCGTGCCCTGCATCCGGTGCAACGAGCGGGTGAAATTCCGCGACCTGCTGGAAACGGCCAAGGATCTGGACGCCGATTGCATGGCCACCGGTCACTACATCCAACGCAAGGTAGGCTCCGGCGGGCCGGAGCTGCACCGCGCGGCCGATCCGGTGCGCGATCAATCCTATTTCCTGTTCTCGACCACCGATGAGCAGCTGTCCTACCTGCGGTTCCCCCTGGGACACCTGCCCGACAAGGGCGCGACGCGGGCCCTGGCGGCGAAATACGGCCTGCCCGTTGCCGACAAGCCCGACAGTCAGGATATCTGCTTCGTGCCGAACGGCGATTACGCCGCTGTCATCGAAAAGTTGCGCCCCGACTCCGCGCAGCCCGGCGCCATCGTGGATATGGACGGGCGTGAACTGGCCCGGCACGACGGGGTGATCCATTACACCATCGGTCAGCGCCGCGGCCTTGGCATCGGCGGCCTGTCCGAGCCGCTTTACGTCGTCAAGCTGGACCCCGAGACGCGGCAAGTCGTCGTGGGCCCGAAGTCGGCCCTGTCGACCCGGCTGGTGCCGTTGCGCGAAATCAACTGGCTTGGGGATGAGCCGCTGTCCGCCCGCGAGGAATGGCATATCGGCGTCAAGGTGCGGTCGACCCGTCCCCCGCGCGAGGCGATCCTGCGACCCAAGGCGAACGGTCTGGCCGAGGTCGAACTCCTCACCCCGGAGGAGGGTGTCTCGCCCGGCCAGGCCTGCGTGTTCTACGACATGGACAGCACCCGCGTATTCGGTGGCGGCTGGATCTGGCGCGGCTACTGACGCCTGCGGAGCGCAACCACCCCCGGCGCCGGATGCGCACCTGACCCCGCGAACCATCTGTCATGCAGTGTATCGCATCACCGCCCCGGATTTCCGGCGCGGTAATGCCGCGTGTCAGGCCGAACGAATCTTATGTAAATCCCTTTAACTTTTTTCGAGGACCCTCTTGTCAGGCCCCTTTCGCCTTCCCATCTCTGATCATGTGAAAGACATTCACATCAACCAATGAGGAGAGAATTTGATGACACCGTCCCATGCCTATTCCGGCCCCGAGACCTCCGGTAACTGGCTTACCCGTACCGAAGCGTGGCTCGACGCCCGCGGCAAGGGCGCCTGGATCGCCACGATGGTCCTTGGGTTTATCTTCTTCTGGCCCGTTGGTCTCGCCCTTCTCGCTTACATGATCTGGAGCAAACGCATGTTTTCCGGCCGCAATTCCCCGATGTCCTGTTCCCCCCGTGCCCGTGGCGCGATGACGCGCATGCGGTCGTCCGGCAACATGGCCTTCGACAGCTACAAGGCCGACATGCTGCGCCGGCTGGAGGAGGAGCAGGAAGCCTTCCAGAGCTACCTGAACCGTCTGCGCGAAGCCAAGGACAAGGCCGAGTTCGACCAGTTCATGGACGAACGCGCAAAGCGCAAGCCGGACACCGACTCTCCGGTCGAGACCTGATCCCACCGGCGCGCCCCGCGATCATGGGGCGCGCCGAGCCACCATTCCGACATGCCCTTCCAGTCATTGAGAAAGCCCACCTAGAACATGACGTATACCGCCGCACCCACCGCCCTGCCGGACCCGGTCCGCGCCCCCGAATTCTACAGCGGCATCCTGTTCAAGCGTGCCGTGGCCTGGGTGATCGACGTGACGCTGATCACCGTCTTCACCTTTCTCGTCGGCCTTGCCACCCTGTCGATTGGCTGGTTCCTGTGGCCGATCACCTTTCTCGTCACCGGCTTCCTGTACCGCGTCGCCAGCCTGTCGAACCGGTCCGCGACCTGGGGCATGCGCCTGATGGGGATCGAACTGCGTGATATCGAGGGCGACCGCTTTGACGGAACGACAGCGGCGATCCATGTCCTCGGCTACTATGCGTCGATGGCCTTCGTCCTGCCCGCCCTGGCATCCTTGGCCGCGATGTTCGTGACCGACCGCAGGCAGAGCCTGACGGACCTCATCCTTGGATCGGCGGCAATCAACCGCCCGTCCTGACCCTTACAAGAACTGTCGAATTTGTGGATAATCCGGGCTTTATGGCCCGGATTGATTCCGTTTGCGAGGCAGGTCACCGCCAATCCCTGCCGATCGTTGCCGTTTTTCGTTGACCTGACTCGGGTGGTAGCTAGGCTCCGACATGGTCCTCAAGAAAGTTCTCTCCTATGCGCCACAGTCTGCCGCTGACGCCGCAATTCTATGTGACGGCACCGCAGTCCTGTCCCTATCTGGATGGGCGGCGGGAGCGGAAACTGTTTACCGCATTGCAGGGATCCGGCGCAGCCGAGTTGAACGACAAACTGTCCAAGCAGGGCTTTCGCCGGTCGCAGAACGTCCTCTATCGCCCCAGCTGTGCGGATTGCACCGCCTGCCTGTCGGCGCGCATCCGGGTCGCGGATTTCGCGCCCAACCGGTCACAGCGCAAGGTCCTGAAACGCAACGCTCATCTGCGGCGCGAGGTGACATCACCCTGGGCCACGGAGGCGCAGTTCAAGCTGTTCCGCCACTACCTCGAAACGCGCCATGCGACGGGCGGGATGGCCGATATGGACATTTTCGAGTTCGCCGCGATGATCGAGGAGACCCCGATCCGCACCCGTGTGATCGAATACTGGGACGACCGTAACGCCAGCGATCCGGCCAAGCCGGACACGCGGGTCGAGCGTGACGCCGCTTCCGGCTCCGCCTTGCGCGCCGTCTGCTTGACGGACGTCCTCGATGACGGCCTGTCGATGGTCTATTCCTTCTACGATCCCGACTTCCCGCAGGACAGCCTCGGGACGCAGATCATCCTCGACCATATCGAGATCGCGCGCGAAGCCGACCTGCCGTATGTCTATCTCGGATACTGGGTCCCCGGCTCTCCGAAGATGAGCTACAAGGCGCATTTCAGTGCGCTGGAACTCTACAAGAACCGGGCGTGGCGTCCGATCGGCGCGCCCGAGGACCACATCCACGAGACGCATCCCTTGGCGGTGGAGCCCATTTCCGAACAGGTCGCCCAGATCGATCTTCCGCAGACGACAGGTTGACGGCACGCTCGTCGCGAAGCCCTACCCGTCGATCGCCGCCCGCAGCAAATGGCTGACAGGCGCCACGGCGACCGCCTCGGACCGCCGGCCGAGCGCCCATGAGAACAGCGCCGTGACCGTATCGGGCGAGGTGCGCCCGACAACCATCGCACGCCCGTCCTGCGCCGCTTCGAAGGTTGCCCGGTCAAGATAGCGGGTGATGACGGGCGCGCGCTCTCCGTCCGCATCGATGACACGATAGAGGCTGTCTGCCGGAATGCCGTCGCGCTGGGCGTTCGCGACGCCCGAATTCAGCCCGCCGCCATAGGTGACAAGACCCAGCCCAACCTCCGCCATCGGTGGCAACAGCGCGGACAGCGCCTCGCGGTTGCCAGAAAACCCTCCGTCCTCGCGATCGAGGATACCGACGGCGCCCGGCATCTCGGCAAGCGCGCCGGTCAGGGCGATCTCGATATCCTGCGGGGCGTCCGATACCGGCAGGCCCGTGGCCAGCATCAAGACCTCGTGCCCCGCATCACGGTAGAACTGCATCGTCTCGGCCGCATCCGGCGCGGTCGGATCGACCGCGAAGGTCACCGGAAAATCGAACGCCAGCAGGTTGTCGCGCGTCATGCCTGTCGATGGATCATCGATCAGGATGATGGAGAACAGCGGCAGATCCAGGGGGTTCGAAAACGGTTCCGCATTGGCGATGATGGCCGGCTCGGGGGTCTCACCTGCCTCCGCCCCCGTCGCATCCTCTGCCGCGCGCTCGCTGTCGAGGACGATGCGGCGCGGAATGATGAAGGGCGCCTCTTCTTCCTCCACTTCGGTCCGCTCGATGACGACGGGGTCGGTGACCAGCACCACCGGCCCGTCGGCTTCGGCGTTCGTTTCCTCGCTCTCCTCGGCCGGCGACTCGGCCTCCTGGTCCGTCGGGGGCTGCGACGTCGGCCCGGTTTCGGGCACGTCAGGGTCCTGCGACGGCGGGGCGGCGACGGTTTCCACGGGCGCGGCAAGGATGATTTCCTGCTCGACCACCGTCGTCTCGACCTCGCGAAAGGTTTGGGGCGCGCCTTCGCTGACGGTGGCGGGCCGCGCAGGCGCATCGCCCGCGGCCGGGGCCGTGACGGATGCGATCGCCCTGCCCGGCTGGGGCTGGGACGCGGTGGCGGTATCGGGGGCGGGCGCGTCGGTCGGCACATCCGGGTCCGGGCGCACGATGGTGACATCGGTGCGCAAAACGGCGTCCGCACCGGGGGTCATCGGTTCCTGATCCACGGGGGGCAGGTTGAACTGACTGCCCGCCGGCAGGGCAAGCGCCTCGTCCGGGGTCTCATCGGCGGAGGCCTCGGAGGTCGCATCGGCGACGACATCGACCGTGGCGGTCGGCACAACCTCGCCGACCGTGACTTGCAGACCGCTTTCGCGCGGCAGACCCTCGGGCCTTTTCGGGGCCGAATCCTCGGCTGCGCCCATCTGCGGCGCGACCGGAATACGGGTG
The DNA here is from genome assembly GCF_041403465.1 of Jannaschia sp. 2305UL9-9. Taxonomy (NCBI): domain Bacteria; kingdom Pseudomonadati; phylum Pseudomonadota; class Alphaproteobacteria; order Rhodobacterales; family Roseobacteraceae; genus Jannaschia; species Jannaschia sp. 2305UL9-9. Next base: position 275,204 of record NZ_JBGEHM010000001.1, on the reverse strand, counting down.
GAATCGATCTGGCCCGGTGTGGGTGCCAGCAGGGATACGGCCCCGACAAGCAAGCCAGACAACACCGCGCCACTGCCCGCGCCGACCAAAAGCCCCCGCCACATGCGCGTTCCCTTCGATGTTTCGTAACCCATTGACCCCGACCTGTCCTGCGCCGCCTTGACCCTGCCCCCGGGCCTTGGGCATGTATAGCCCGCACGTGCCCGGCATGGCACCCCCGATGGCCCCCGAGGAGGGACAGGCTTGCTCCTGCTGATAGACAACTACGACAGCTTCACCTGGAACCTCGTGCACTATGTCGCCGAACAGGGCGCCGAGGTGAAGGTGGTCCGCAACGACGCAATGGATGTGCAGGCCGCGATGGCCCTGAGGCCTGCGGGCGTCCTGCTGTCCCCCGGTCCCTGTGATCCGGATCAGGCGGGCATCTGCCTGCCGATGGTGCACGCCTGCGCCGAAACGGGCACACCCCTGCTGGGAGTCTGCTTGGGGCATCAGGCGATCGGCCAAGCCTTCGGTGGCAAGGTGGAGCGCGCCGCGGACATTGTGCATGGCAAACTGGGCCGTATGGAAAACGACGGGACGGGCGTATTCGCCGGCCTGCCGTCGGCATTCGACGCCACGCGCTATCACTCGCTGATCGTCGAGCGTGACAGCCTGCCGGATGACCTGGTGGTGAACGCATCCTTGGCGGATGGCACGATCATGGGCCTGCGCCACCGTGACCTGCCGATACATGGGGTGCAGTTCCACCCCGAGAGCATCGCCTCCGAGAATGGACACGCGCTGCTCAAGAATTTCCTCGATATGATGCCGGTGGCAGCATGACCGATCTGCGCCCGATCCTGAACGTTGCCCCCGATCGTCCCCTGACGTCGGACGAGGCGACGCAGGCCTTTTCGACCTTCTTCGACGGCGATGCCACGCCTGCGCAGATCGCCGGTCTGCTGATGGCGCTGCGCACGCGGGGCGAGACAACGGATGAGATCGCCGCCGCGGCCGCGGCGATGCGGGCGCGTTGCAACAAGGTCGCCGCACCGCCGAACGCGATGGACATCGTCGGCACGGGCGGCGACGGCAAGGGCACGCTCAACATCTCGACGGCCACGGCCTTCGTCGTCGCGGGTTGCGGCGTGCCCGTGGCCAAGCACGGCAATCGCAACCTGTCTTCGAAATCGGGTGCGGCGGATGTCCTGACACAGATGGGCATCAACGTTCAGGTTGGCGCCAAGGTCGCGGAAAAGGCGCTGCGGGACGTCGGCATCTGTTTCATGATGGCCCCGATGCACCACCCTGCGACGCGGCATGTCATGCCGGTGCGCGGGGAACTCGGGACCCGGACGGTGTTCAACATCCTCGGCCCCCTGACGAATCCGGCCGGCGTCAAACGTCAGCTGACGGGCGCGTTTTCCCCCAAGCTGATACGTCCCATGGCCGAGGTTCTGGGCGCCTTGGGGTCGGACGTCGCGTGGCTGGTCTACGGCCATGACGGGACGGACGAAATTTCCATCGCCGGTCCGACATCGATCGCCGTTCTGGAAAACGGGACGGTCACCGAACGTCAGATCACGCCCGATGACGCTGGTTTGCCGACCCATCCGTTCGAGGCCATCCTCGGCGGCGAACCCGCCGAGAACGGAGAGGCCTTCGGCGCCCTGCTCGACGGAAAGCCCGGTGCCTATCGCGACGCCGTTCTTCTGAACTCGGCGGCGGCCCTCGTGGTGGCGGGCGTCGCACCGGATTTGCCGTCCGGTGTTGCCATGGCCGCGAAATCCATCGATGAGGGTGCGGCCATCGGCAAGGTCGAGGCCTTGGCCCAGCTTACCGCGGAGGCAGTATGACAACGCCCACCATTCTCGAGAAGATCAAGGCCTACAAGCTGGAAGACGTGGCCGCCCGCAAGGCCGAGCGCGGCCAGGAAGCGATCGAGGCGGCCGCCCGCGCCGCCCCAACCGTTCGCCCGTTTGGTGACGCGCTCCGCGCCGCGACGCCGACCGGCTATGGCCTGATTGCCGAAATCAAGAAGGCGAGCCCGTCCAAGGGCCTCATCCGGGCCGATTTCGACCCGCCCGCCATCGCCGAGGCCTATGCCCTCGGCGGCGCGACCTGCCTTTCCGTGCTGACTGACGGTCCTTCGTTTCAAGGCGACGACAGCTATCTGGTTTCCGCGCGCGAGGCAGTCGACCTGCCGGTGCTGCGCAAGGATTTCCTGTACGACCCATGGCAGGTTGCCGAAAGCCGCAGCCTCGGGGCCGATTGTATCCTGATCATCATGGCCAGCGTCTCGGATGCGCAGGCCGCCGAACTGGAAGCCGCCGCGACCGAATGGGGCATGGACGCCCTGATCGAGGTCCACAATCAGGAGGAGTTGGAGCGCGCATCCCTGCTGTCCTCCACCCTGCTCGGCATCAACAATCGCGATCTCAACACCTTCGTGACCGACCTGGCCGTCACGCGCGACCTGTCGCGGCACGCGCCCGAGGACAGCCTGCTGATTTCGGAAAGTGGCCTGTTCACACCCGAGGATCTGGCGGACATGGCGCAATATGGCGCGCGGTGTTTCCTGATCGGGGAAAGCCTGATGCGTCAGGACGATGTGACGGATGCGACGCGCAAGCTTCTGGCGCGGCCCTTGGTGGCGCTTCGGTGACGGACCTTACACATTTCGACGGCAATGGCGCCGCGCATATGGTCGATGTGTCCGGCAAGGCCGTGACCGACCGCATTGCCGTGGCCGAGGGCCGCGTTTCGATGTCGTCCGAAACACTCGCGATCGTGACCGAAGGCACGGCGCGCAAGGGTGATGTTGCAGGTGTCGCCCGCCTTGCCGGGATCATGGGCGCGAAACGCACCGCCGACCTGATCCCCCTGTGCCACCCCCTGCCGTTGTCGAAGGTGTCGATCGACATCGCGCCTGCGCCCGAATTGCCGGGTCTCACCGTCACGGCCACCGTCGGAACGACCGGCCAGACGGGCGTGGAGATGGAGGCGCTGACCGCCGTCTCCGTCGCCTGCCTGACGATCTATGACATGCTGAAGGCGGCGCAGAAGGACATGGTGATCGGTCCGGTTCAGCTGGTATCGAAAACCGGTGGCAAGTCCGGCGACTGGCAGGCGAAGGCCCCGTGATCTCGGTCGAAGAGGCGCGTGCCGCCTTGCTGGGTCTGGCGACACCTCTGCCGGTCGAGACGGTGCCACTGCGCGCCGCCGCGAACCGCACGCTGGCCGGGCCATTGCTTGCGCTGCATGATCAGCCGTCGTTCGCCGCCTCGGCCATGGACGGCTATGCCGTTGCGGCCGATACATGTCATCCGGGTCAGACGTTCGAGGTCATGGGCGAAAGCGCCGCCGGCCATCCCCATGTCGGTGCCGTCGCGCAGGGGCAAGCCGTCCGCATCTTCACGGGCGCGGTCCTGCCCCAAGGGGCAAAACGCGTCCTGATACAGGAGGATGTGGACCGGGACGGCAATCGGATAACCCTGCGGTCCAATCCCGATGACGCACGCCACATCAGGCCAGCGGCGGGGGATTTCGCCAAGGGAATGCCCCATCATCCGACGGGCCCCCTTGGCGCGCGGGATATCGCCCTGTTGGCGGCGATGGGCCACGGTGTCGTTCCCGTCGTGCGCCGCCCCAGCGTTGCGATCCTGATGACCGGGGACGAATTGCGCGCGCCCGGACAGGCCCTGTCTGCGGGCCAGATCACGGCATCGAACGGCTATGGCCTTGCCGCCATGTTCGACGGCATGGGCGCGATCACGCGGCTTCTGCCGATCGCGCGGGACACGCGCGACAGCCTGAACGCCGCGATGGACTTTGCCACCGGCGCTGACCTTCTGGTGACAATCGGCGGCGCGTCGGTCGGGGACCACGATCTGATAGCGGAGGTCTTGCGTTCGCGCGGGGTGGACATGGCGTTCCACAAGGTCGCGATGCGCCCCGGCAAGCCGCTGATGGCTGGCCGGATCGGCGACATGCCGATCGTCGGCCTTCCGGGCAATCCCGTGTCGGCAATGGTTTGCGGGTTGTTGTTCATCAGGCCAATGATCGCGCGGATGCTGCACCGGCCTGACACGGACAACACGTTGCAGGCCTCCCTTGCCCATGCGATCGGCGCGAACGGCCCGCGTGCCCATTACATGCGCGCCAGTATGGGGAAGGACGGGCGCGTCAGCGTGGCGCCACAACAGGACAGCAGCTTGCTGTCGGTCCTCGCGTCCTGCGATACGCTGGTTGTCAGGCCACCCCATGATCCGGCCCGGAATGCCGGTGATACGGTCCTCTGCATCCCGCTGCCCCATTAACCCTTTCTAAACGAAGGACGGTCAGTGTTCCAAAGAGCGATCCATCCGGTTGACACAAAACCGGAACTTTCATAGAACGAAATAGGATCACACCGTAAGGAATGGGGACTGGGACATGCTCACGCGAAAGCAACGCGATCTTTTGGCGTTCATTCACAAACGGGTGCAGCGGGACGGCGTCCCACCTTCCTTCGATGAAATGAAAGACGCGCTGGACCTGCGGTCCAAGTCCGGCATTCACCGTCTGATCACGGCTTTGGAGGAGCGGGGCTTCATCCGGCGTCTGGCGCACCGCGCCCGCGCGATCGAGATCACGCGCCTGCCAGATGACATGGCGGCGTCCACCGGCTTCGTGCCCCGGATCATCGAAGGGGACAAGCCCAACGACCCACCCGCAGAGGCACGTTCCGTTCAGATCGATGCGCGGGAACTGCCGCTGATGGGGCGTATCGCCGCCGGTGTCCCGATCGAGGCGATCAGCGAAGTATCACGCCATGTGGCCGTTCCGGGTCAGATGCTGGAACGCGGTGGCGAACATTACGCGCTGGAGGTCAAGGGCGACTCGATGATCGACGCGGGCATCAACGATGGCGACGTCGTGGTGATCTGTGAACAGGGCACCGCCAACAACGGCGACATCGTCGTGGCCCTCGTCGATGATCAGGAGGCGACCCTGAAGCGATATCGTCGATCCAAGGGGATGATCGCGCTCGAGGCTGCGAACCCTGCATACGAAACCCGCATGTTGCCCGAAGACAGGGTGCGCGTGCAGGGACGTCTGGTCGGCCTGATCCGCAGCTACTGAGGGGCCAGCCCCGTTACGGGTTCAAGGATACGACGTTCCGGTCGCCGGTCGATCACTCGACCGATTCGCGTCCGGCACGTGTCCACGGGCGCCGCCCCTGTCCTTCGGCGCTCGTACGGATCGTGATCGTGCCATCCGGATCGGCTTTGGTGATCGCAAGTGCTCCAGTCTCGCGCAGGCTGCGCTCATCGAAGATACGGCATTGGCCGGAGGGTGCTTCGACACGCACCGGCGTCACGATCCACAGCGCCTCGGTCGCGCATCGGTTCAGCGCAGCATCAAGCCCGGTCTTCCCGCGCAGGGCGACAATCTCCGGCAGATCCGGAGGCACGCCACGACGGGACGCGGCCTGCCACTGGCTTGCGCCATCGCCGTCGTTTTCCAGCCAGTTCATCGCGGCAAAGGCGGCGCCCTCGTCACGGCTCAACTGACGGCCTTCTGCGGTCATGATACCGACAACCCTGCCATCCGACGCGATGAGGACGTCCGGTCGTGGGCTGCGCAACCAGAGCATTGCCGCCACCACAACAAGCGACAGCGCAAGCCAGCGCCCGCGCCCCACCGTGCAGCCGAGGACCGCCATGCCGAGCCCGAGCAATGGCAGGACCACAGGACCGGGCGCCTTTACATGTCCGACCGATCCCGGCAGGCCGGCCACGAATTCCGCCACACCGATGATCCACGCGATCCCCTGACCGGCCAGCCAGAAGGGCGCGACCTCCAACCCGAGGCCAAGCGGCCAGAGCAGCAGCCCGAGCAGCAGGAGCGGCATGACCAGCATGCCCATGGCCGGGACCGCCAGCAGATTGGCGAGGACACCGAACTGTCCCACGCGGTTGAAGTGCAGCGCGGCGAAGGGCGCGGTCGCAGCCCCCGCGACGATCGAAGAGATCAGGAGGGAGAGGATACCTCCGCGCCATCCCGTGAACCACGCCCCCCATCGATGATGGTGACGCAGTGGCGCCAGACCGCGGAATGCCACCACGAGAGCGCCTGTCGCAGCAAAGGACATCTGAAATCCGGGGCCCGTCAGGCTTTCCGGTCGCCAGACGAGGACGAGGATCGCGGCCAGCGCGACCGACCGCAAGGACAGGGCCCGCCGTCCGACGAGGATCGCGATCAGCATCACGGCGGCCATCACGAATGCCCGTTGCGTGGCCACTGATCCGCCGGAGAGGAACAGGTAGAATATCGCAAACGGAAGGGCGCAGGCCGCCGCCCATGCCCGCGTCGGATGGCGCAGGGCGACAGCGGGCCACAGGGCCAGCCCGCCCCGCACCGCCCAGAACACGAAACCCACCAACAGACCCATATGCAGGCCGGAAATTGCCAGAAGATGTGCAAGGTTGGAGGCGCGCAGCGCATCGACCACGTCGTCGGGCAGACCGGACCGGTCGCCGGTCGTGATCGCGGCCGCAACCTCGCCCTGAACCCCCGGCAGACGCGCCCGCATGCCGTCAGAGACCAATGTGCGCAACCGGGCGATCGCGACCGATAGCCCCCGATCCGGGGGAGCGGTACGCAACAGGTCCACGCGGCTGTAGCCGATCGCGCCCAGTTTCAGGAACCACGCATGACGCTGAAAATCGAAGCCCCCGGGTTCGGTCGGACCGTTCGGCCCGGACAGATGTGCGGTGGTCATGACCTGATCGCCGGGCGCGACGGTCTCGGGGTCAGGCCCATGCAGCGAAACACGCGCCCGCCGTGGCGTCGCATCCGGCGCGATCCCGTCGAGGCGCACCTGATCCAACGTCAACCGCACCGCCCCGGAGCTTGAACGGTCGATATGCACCACCCGCCCTTCCACGGAACCGTAGTAGCGAAACTCCAGCACCGGGCCGGCAACCACGGCGGTGCGCGCGATACCGGACAACAGACCGCAGACGAGGGCGGCCATCAGCAAGGCAATGACGCCGGCGCCATCCCGGCAGGCATAGGCAACCGCAAACAGGGTCATGGCGCAGATAGCGAGCCCGGCCGCCTGCCAGGCCAACGGCTCCACCGGCAAGGCGAAGTACAGGCCGACACCCGTTCCGAAGGCAACCGCCACGAAAGGCAGGCGCCGTCCGCGCAGACCCTGGCATGCCTGCACCATCCGGAGGGGAACACCGCGCAGCGGACCCTGCGTGACCTGCGCCTGGTGCATCCTTGTCCTCCGTCCGAGAGGTCCATAGAACCCCCGAACGAGGATGGCGGCGGATGGTTTACAAAACATTAACCGTCGCCTGACAAACAGCCCTCAGACCGTCCCGGAGACCCGCCCGCATGTCAGCCCCCGTCGTCACCCGTATTGCCCCGTCGCCCACAGGCTACATGCACATCGGCACCGCCCGCACCGCCCTTTTCAACTGGTTGTTCGCCCGTGCCCGGGGGGGCAAGTTCCTGCTGCGGGTCGAAGATACTGACAAGCAACGCTCCACCCCCGAGGCGACCGAAGCGATCTATGGCGGGCTGCGCTGGCTGGGTCTGGACTGGGACGGGGATGCCGTCAGTCAGGCCGACAACGCCGACCGCCATGCGGAGGTCGCGCATCAGATGCTTGCCTCGGGGCATGCGTACCGGTGCTATTCCAGCCAGGATGAAATCGAGGCCTTCCGCGAGGAGGCCCGCGCCGCCGGGCGATCGACGCTGTTCCAATCCCCGTGGCGCGACGTGCCGGAGGCCGATCAGCCCGACGCCCCCTTCGTCGTCCGTCTGCGCGCCCCGCGCAGTGGTGAAACCGTCATCGCGGATGCGGTGCAGGGCGACGTGACGTTCCGCAACGATCAGCTGGACGACATGGTGCTTTTGCGCGCGGATGGCACGCCGACCTACATGCTGGCGGTCGTTGTCGACGACCATGACATGGGGATCACCCATGTGATCCGCGGTGACGATCACCTGAACAACGCCGCGCGTCAGGCACAGATTTTCGACGCGATGGGCTGGCCGCAACCGGTCTGGGCGCACATCCCGCTGATCCACGGGGCGGACGGCAAGAAGCTGTCCAAGCGTCATGGCGCAACCGGTGTCGAGGAATATGCCGCGCTCGGCTTTCCGGCGGCCGCGATGCGCAACTATCTGGCGCGCCTCGGGTGGAGCCACGGGGACGACGAGTTCTTCACCGACGCACAGGCGCTGGAGTGGTTCGACCTCGACGGTATCGGTCGTGCCCCCGCGCGCCTCGACCTCAAGAAGCTCGAGAACATCTCGGGCCAGCATCTTTCGGCGATGGCGGATGCCGATATCGTTGCGGCTGCTATCGATTTCGCCCCCCGCGACGGGCGGCCCATGCCTGATGCCGACGCCCTTCTGCCTGCGGTGCCCGTGGTCAAGGAGGCCTGCAAGACGCTTGGACAGATCATCGATCGGTCCCGGTTCGCCCTTGTCACACGCCCGGTCGAGGCAGACGAAAAGGCAGCCAAGGCCCTCGACCCGGTATCCCGTGGTATACTGAATGAATTGACGCCGCACCTGCAAACTGCTAGCTGGACGCGGGACGCATTGGAGGGGATCGTCGGTCAACTGGCAGAGGAAAAGGGCCTCGGCCTTGGCAAGCTGGCCGCACCGCTTCGGGCGGCCTTGGCCGGGCGAACGGCAACCCCCAGCGTATTTGATATGATGCTCGTCCTCGGACGGGAAGAAACTCTGGGCCGCCTCGGCGACGCGGCCTTGGAACCGGGGGCGCAGACCAGCTGATCCCCTGATATAGTCAGCACAACATTGTGCAACATCAACGGGATGACGGGGTGACCCGCCCACCCCTGGACGAGAGGACCACCATGGCAGACACTGACAAGACCGCGACCCTGAGCATTGCCGGGGAAAGCTATGAGTTGCCGATCCATTCGCCCACCGCGGGCCCCGACGTCATCGATATCGGCAAGCTCTATGGGCAGGCGGATGTCTTTACCTATGACCCGGGCTTTACCTCGACGGCTGCCTGTTCCTCGGCGATCACCTATATCGACGGGGATGCGGGTGTCTTGCTGCACCGCGGCTATCCCATCGGTCAGCTTGCGGAAAAGTCGCACTACCTCGAGGTTTGCTACCTCCTGCTCTACGGTGAACTGCCCTCCGCCGCGCAGCTGGAGCTGTTCGAAACCACCGTGACCAAGCACACGATGATTCATGAGCAGATGCACAACTTCTTCCGTGGTTTCCGCCGCGATGCACACCCGATGGCAACCATGGTCGGTGTCGTCGGCGCCATGTCGGCGTTCTATCACGACAGCACCGACATCAATGACCCGTGGCAGCGCGAGGTCGCGTCCTTCCGCCTGATCGCCAAGATGCCGACGATTGCGGCGATGGCCTACAAGTATTCGGTCGGTCAGCCGTTTGTCTATCCGAACAACAACCTCGATTACGCGTCGAATTTCCTGAACATGTGTTTCTCGGTTCCGGCCGAAGAATACGTTGTCGACCCGATCCTTGCACGCGCGATGGACCGGATCTTCATGCTGCATGCGGATCATGAACAGAACGCATCCACGTCGACCGTGCGCCTTGCCTCGTCGTCCGGCGCGAACCCGTTCGCCTGCATCGCGGCGGGTATTGCCTGTCTCTGGGGGCCCGCACACGGCGGCGCGAACCAGGCTTGCCTCGAGATGCTCAAGGAAATCGGCACGGTCGATCGCATCCCCGAGTTCATTGCCCGCGCCAAGGACAAGAACGACAGCTATCGCCTGATGGGCTTTGGCCACCGCGTCTACAAGAACTTCGACCCGCGCGCGACCGTGATGAAGGAAAGCGCGGACGAGGTTCTGGAACTGCTGGGCGTCGAGAACAACCCGATCCTTCAGGTCGCGAAGGAGCTGGAGCGTCAGGCCCTCGAAGATCCGTATTTCGCCGAGAAGAAGCTGTTCCCGAACGTCGACTTCTATTCGGGCATCATCCTCGAAGCGATGGGCTTTCCGACGTCGATGTTCACGCCGATCTTCGCGCTGTCGCGCACCGTCGGCTGGATTTCCCAGTGGAAAGAGCAGCTGTCCGATCCGGCCCTCAAGATCGGTCGTCCGCGTCAGCTGTATACCGGCCCGACCGAGCGGAACTATGTCGAGGTCGAGAACCGCTAAGGTCCTTGAAGACATCGGAAACAGGAAAGGCCCGGTCCATTCACGACCGGGCCTTTTGCATGTTGTCTGTCAGTTCTCAAAAGGCGGAATCAAGTCAGTGAGCATGCACGACCCTATCGCCGACAAGATCGACAGCCAGCTTCGGGTTCTGGACGAAACGAGGGGCCTGCCCGAAAGCGGGCGCCAGATCCTGATCGTGTCGAGCTACACTCTTGTTTCCTCAAACTTTCAGACCCAGTCCCGACCCGTCGAAAACCGAACGGAAATCATCGTGACCGGCCATCCGTCGCCCAGTTCGGATGTAACCAGCGCCCTGTTGCAATTTGTCGAGGATCGCGCGCCATCCCCGCCCCAATACGACAGCGCGAAACAACGGATCACGCTGTTCTATCCGCATGACAGGATTCACATACTCCTTGCGCAATTGGTACATGCCAATCGCTATATCTGGATCGGCAAGTTCGCGGCGCAGGACTATGCAGACATTCATTCACACGATTAGCGGCACGCGGCCCTACCGCAGCCCGTCGTAGTGGTCCTTCAGGCGCTGCAGGGCGATCCGCAGGACGATCTTGCCGGATCGGGCCGACCAGCCCATGCGCTTTTCGGCCGCTTCAAGGCCTTCGAGGAAACAGCAGACCCGCAGGACCACATCGCCCAACCCCGGCCCGAGGGCGCGCAGGGCATCGGACACGCGCGCGCGCGCATCTTCGGGGCCCGATAGCGGATCACCGGACGCCATCTGCCCGCGTCCGCCGGCGGTCAGAAACCGGTCCCAGTTCTGGCCAACGCGTGGGCCCATCTGTGCCCGCTCGAAATCTTCGCGCAGGCGTTCCCCGGCCACGACCAGATCCATCGACAGGAAGGCCTTGCCATCCTTGTCGCGTTTGCGCGCCAAGGCGCCCAACGGCGATTCCGCCAGGTTGACGCGCAGGCGTTCCTCTCCCGCCGGGCCGGGCACTACGCGGTCCTCCATCTGCATGTGCTGCGTCAGAAACGGGCTGGGCGACTCCGCCATCCCGCGGGCTTCGACGCGCTGCTTCAGGTCTTCACCCAACAGCCGCTTGAGCGCCGCGCGCCCCGCCTCGGTGATGCGGTAGCGCGTGATCCGCCCTGCCTTGAAGCAGGAAACCCAGTCCTTCAGGACAAAGGCCTGCGCCACGTTGCGCGGCAGGGTGGCGGTGCGTGTGGGCACCTCGCCGGCACCACGCAAGACGGCGGCCTGCGGCATCCCCTGCCCCACGGCCAGAAACGAGTCGGCCTCGCACAAGCGGCGGAGAATGCGTTTAGCCTCGCGGTTGAGGGTGGCATCGTCGACGAGGGCGGCGCTTTGCGGCATGGCTGACATCGCGGAGTGTTCCTTCGTATCTTTGGGGCTGTTGCCCGATTTGGCGACTTCTGCGAGCCGCTCAATCATGTCGTCCACAAGGGGATCGTCACGCCGTTGCTCCATCCTGCGGACCTGACGCAAAACCGTGGATGCGGCACACCCCCGATCCTGCGCGACAGTCCGCAAGGGCCGTCCCACACAGGCATGATCCACGTAGGTGCGCACCGATTGTGGGACCCAATCCGGAAACTGGGAAACCGCGTTTTCGATAGCGGAAGGGGGGGACATCAAAGCTCCGGCGAGTTGTGGAAAACTCCGCCAATTCACCCTCGATTGGTTACCAATAAGTTAATTGTGCACGTGGACAGCACAATTGTTTCCAAATCGTAAACATGAAGTCACAGGCGTACGCTGCACCCCGGTTTCACGCAACATGGCCTGCACATCGGTCATTGTGGCGAAACTTAGGCAAACTGAACTCAAAGGCTCTTCGATGTGCAAAATAACCAGCGAATTGAATGATCTGCGCCGCCCCAGCCTGCTGGTGGATGCGGCGAACTGCGGAACAGAGGCCTATCAGAGGCGCCGTGATCTGCGTCGCATGCTGCGGGTCGCAATTCCGCCGACGGCGCGGGCCGCGTTGGAGAAACTGCTCCCGATCGAGGCCGATCTGGAGAAGCGCCGCCGCATGGGCGCCACCACCTACAGCTTTGCCCGTCATGTGGATATCTTGGTGGCCCTGCTGGCCGAAGCGCGGGCCTTCCGCGCCTCCTGATCGGGGATCACATGTTGGCGTCCGGCATCTCTGCCTTGCGCCGGGCAACATAGGCGAACAGGGCCTCGCGCTTGGCGGGGTCCATCGCCGGTTCCTCATAGGAAGCAAGCATGGCGTCCTTGCGAATACCGGCAAGGGTGCGCGTGTCCCGCGCGCCGTCTTCCAGCCAGGTCTCGAATGGCTTGTAATCCATCAGCGTCGACCGCCAGAACGCCGTCTGATAATTCGCCTGCGTATGCGCGCAGCCGAGATAGTGCCCACCGGGCCCCACTTCCTCGATTGCGCCCATGGCCTGTGCGTTCTCGTCGATCGGAACGCCTTCGGCCATCTTGTGCAGGATGCCCAGTTGATCGGCATCCATCACGAACTTCTCGAAGTCCGCGACCAGCCCACCTTCCAGCCAACCGCAGGCGTGCAGCATGAAGTTGACGCCTGACAAAAGCCCTGCGTTCAGGCTGTTGGCGGTTTCGTAGGCGGCCTGGGCGTCCGGCAACTTCGATCCGCAGAACGACCCCGCGCTGCGATACGGCAGGCCCATGCGGCGCGCCAGCTGACCGGCGCCATAGGTGATCTGCGCCGCCTCGGGTGTGCCGAACGTCGGCGCGCCCGAATTCATGTCGATCGACGTCACGAAGGCCCCGAAGATGACCGGCGCCCCCGTGCGGACCAACTGGCTGTAGGCGACTCCCGCCATGACCTCGGCCAGAACCTGCGTCAGCGTGCCCATTACCGACACGGGCGCCATCGCCCCGCCGACGATGAACGGGGAAATGATACAGGCCTGATTGGCGCGGGCATATTCCTCCAACGCGCCCATCATCACCGAATCCAGCGTCAGAGGAGAGTTGATGTTGATCAGGGAGACGAGCGCCGTGCGCCCGTCGAGGCCTTTGCCATCCCCCCGGTCGAAAAGGATGTCGCACATCTCGATCGAATCGCGCGCCCGGCTCGGCTCCGTGACGGATCCCATGAACGGTTTGTCCGTCAGGGTCATATGCGCCAGCAGCATGTCGAAATGGCGCTTGTTCACGGGAATATCCGTCGGTTCGCAAACCGTGCCGCCAGAGTGGTGCAGCCACGGAGACTGATGCCCCAGTTTCACGAATGTCTCGAAATCCGCCATGGTGGCATAGCGGCGACCACCGGCATCGCGAACGAAGGGCGGACCATAGATCGGTGCCAGAACGAGGTTCCGGCCGCCGATCTCGACGTTGCGGTCGGGATTGCGGGCGATCTGCGTAAACGATGACGGCGCGGTCGCACAGAGTTTGCGCGCAAGCCCACGCGGGATGCGCACGCGATCCCCGTCGATCTGCGCCCCGGCATCCTGCCAGCGTTCCAAGGCCGCCGGATTTTCAGGGAACGCCACGCCGATGTCCGCAAGCACGGTCTCGGCGTTCGCCTCGATGATCGCGAGCGCCTCCTCCCCGAGGACTTCGTAGTTCGGAATGTTACGGCGAATCGTCGGTGCAACCGTGACCTTCGTCGATGTCCGTTCCGCCCGACGAGCAGCCCCGCCGCCGCCTCGCTTTCTACGCGCCGTTTCGACCATGCCACGCTCCTCTGCCGGGTTTTTTCCGCTTTATCCCCTGCATTCGCGCGAACATCGCACGGATGCGGCCACGGCGGGCGAAACACGACATGATCGGCCCACCTTGTCAGACCGCAAAGAGGCGCGTAATCGCCTGCCCATGGATATCACCCCGGATCACGAGCGTCTGCTCATCATCGACTTTGGCAGTCAGGTCACACAACTGATCGCGCGACGCCTGCGCGAGTTGAACGTCTACTGCGAAATTCATCCCTTCCAATCGGTCACCTCTGAGTTCCTGTCGGATTTCGCGCCCAAGGCCGTGATCCTGTCCGGTGGCCCGGCCAGCGTGGTGAACGAAGGCTCTCCGCGCCCCCCCGCCGAAGTGTTCGAGATGGGCGTGCCCGTCCTTGGCATCTGCTATGGCCAGCAGGTGATGATGCAGATGCTAGGCGGTGAGGTTCTGGGCGGCAAGATTTCCGGCGGTGGCGGAACGGCCGAGTTCGGACGGGCGCATGTTGCCCCCGCCGGATCGCTGCCGTTGCTGGACGGCTGGTTCACGGGCCCCGACAGCACGGGCCGCGAACAGGTCTGGATGTCCCATGGCGACCATGTCAGCCGCCTTGCCCCGGGGTTCGAGGTATTCGGCACGTCGCCGAACGCGCCGTTTGCCGTAACCGCTGATCCCGCAAGACATTTCTATGCGGTACAGTTCCACCCCGAGGTGCACCATACCCCCAAGGGCGGACAGTTCTTCGAGAATTTCGTGCGCATTGCCGGGTTCTCCGGCGACTGGACGATGGCCGGCTACCGCGAACAGGCGGTCGAGGCGATCCGCGAACAGGTCGGCGATGCAAAGGTCATCTGCGCCCTGTCCGGTGGGGTCGATTCCTCCGTTGCGGCCGCCCTTCTGCACGAGGCGATCGGCGATCAGCTGACCTGCGTGTTCGTGGACCATGGCCTCTTGCGCAAGGACGAGGCGATCGAAGTCGTCGCCATGTTCCGCGACAACATGAACCTGAACGTCATCCACGCGCAGGAGCAGGATCTGTTCCTCGGTGAGCTTGAGGGCGTCTCCGATCCGGAGACCAAGCGCAAGATCATCGGCAAGCTGTTCATCGATGTCTTCCAGAAATACGCCGACCAGATCGAGGGCGCCGCCTTCCTTGCGCAGGGCACGCTCTACCCGGATGTCATCGAATCGGTGTCGTTCAGCGGCGGGCCATCCGAGACGATCAAATCGCACCACAACGTCGGTGGCCTACCCGAAAAGATGGGCCTGAAATTGGTCGAACCCCTGCGCGAGCTGTTCAAGGACGAGGTGCGCGCACTTGGTCGCGAACTCGGCCTGCCGCCGTCGTTCATCGGGCGCCACCCCTTCCCCGGCCCCGGCCTCGCCATCCGCTGTCCGGGCGAGATCACGCGCGCCAAGCTGGATATTTTGCGCCAGGCGGATGCGGTCTATATCGACCAGATCCGCAAGCATGGCCTCTATGACGAGATCTGGCAGGCCTTCGTGGCGATCCTTCCCGTGCGGACGGTCGGCGTGATGGGCGACGGGCGCACCTACGACTATGCCTGCGCCCTGCGTGCGGTCACCTCGGTGGACGGCATGACGGCCGATTACTATCCGTTCAGCCATGAATTCCTTGGCGAAACGGCGACACGGATCATCAACGAAGTCGCGGGCATCAATCGGGTGACCTACGACATCACCTCGAAGCCGCCGGGCACGATCGAATGGGAATGATGACGCGCGCCTAGGGCGCGCGTCTTTCCATCATCACCACGTCGCGCCAGATACCCGCCATCGGACCGTAGGGCATTCGGCCCAGCCGTTCGCGCGTGCCCACGACCCGGAACCCGCAGGACCGATGCAGGGCGAGGCTTGCCTCGTTCTCGGGAAAGATCTGTGCAACGAGCGTCCAGATACCCTGCACCTCGCTCTGCGCTACCACATGTGACAACAGCGCCCGACCGACACCGCGACCGACGGCCGTCGTGGCGACATAGGTGCTGACCTCAACCACACCTGCATAGACCGGGCGTGCCGAGGTGGGTGCCCAGCCGGCAAAACCCAGAACGCGGCCTGCATCCTCTGCCACCAGCAGGTGATCGAAACCGGCCTCGAATTCCGTCCAGTCCAGCGCATCTTCGCGAAAGGACGCCTGCCCCCCCGCCAATCCATCCGACTGGATCGCCGTCAGCGACGGTCCATCATCGGGCCGGGCCAATCGCAGATCCATCAACGCCCCCGGAACAGACCGCCAAGAACACCGCGGACCAACGCACGGCCGGTCCCGGTGCCCAGCTGGCGCGCCACGGATTTTGCAAAGGTCGTGCCGATGCTGTCACCGCGCGACTTGCGCGGTTTGGCGGTGGATCGGGACACCCGCGTCCCGGTATAGCGGCGCCCGGCAGTGTATTCCCGTGTGACGACGCTTTCCGCTTCCTCGGCGGCCTCGACCTCCTCGGCCGCGCGGGCGGCGTCTTCGGCGCGCTTTTGCAGAACCTCGAAGGCCGAGATGCGGTCAACCTCCTGTTCATAGCGACCGAACAAGGGGGATGCCGCGATGACCGCCCGGCGTTCCTCCTCCGTGATGGGGCCCAGTTGCGAGGCGGGCGGACGAATCAACGTCCGCTCGGCGACGCCCGGAATGCCCTTGCGTTCCAACAGGCTTGTGACGGCCTCTCCGACGCCGACTTCGCGGATGGCGTCCTCGATATCGAAACGCGGATTTTCGCGATAATTCTGCGCCGCCTGCCGCAACGCGCGCCGATCCTTGGCGGTATAGGCACGCAAGGCATGCTGCACGCGGTTCCCCAACTGTCCGAGGATATCCTCGGGGATGTCGTCCGGGCTTTGGGTCACGAAATAGACGCCAACCCCCTTGGACCGGATAAGCCGCGCCACCTGCTCCACCTTGTCGACCAGGGCGCGCGGCGCGCCGTCGAACAGCAGATGGGCCTCGTCGAAAAAGAACACCAGCTTGGGTTTGTCCGGGTCGCCGACCTCGGGCAATTGTTCGAACAACTCCGACAGAAGCCACAGAAGAAACGTCGCATAAAGGCGTGGCGCTGCCATCAGCTTGTCCGCCGCAAGGATGTTGACACGACCCCGGCCATCGCTGTCCTTCTGCATGATGTCCGACAGGGCCAGCGCAGGCTCTCCGAAAAGATTGGCGCCACCCTGATCCTCAAGCATCAGAAGGCGCCGCTGGATCGCGCCGACCGATGCGGTCGAGATATTGCCGTAGCGCAGGCTCAGGTCCTTGCGGTTTTCGCCGGTCCAGACGAGCAGAGCCTGCAGGTCCTTGAGGTCCAGCAGGGCCAGCCCCTGTTCATCGGCAACGCGGAACGCGATGTTCAGGACACCTTCCTGCGCCTCGGTCAGGTCCATCAGGCGGGCCAGCAGCAGGGGGCCCATTTCGGACACGGTCGTCCGCACCGGATGACCCGCCTGCCCGTACAGATCCCAGAACGTGACGGGACAGGCGCGATACCGCAACGACAGGCCGATGGTTTCCGCGCGCTCCATGAAGGGTGCATGCAGTTTGTGATCCTCGGACCCCGCCTTGGCCATTCCGGACAGGTCCCCTTTCACATCCGACAGGAACACCGGCACGCCTGCGTCGGAAAATCCCTGCGCAAGGATCTGAAGGGTCACCGTCTTACCCGTACCAGTGGCCCCGGCGATCAGGCCGTGGCGGTTGGCATAGTCCAGCCGCAGGTTCTGAGGCGTGGCATAGCCGTCGCCACCGCCGCCCGCGAAAATCATGCCCGTATCACCCATAGCAGCGCGCCCCGTTCCGTTAGCGTCGAATTAACCTTCGTCTGCGATACCAAACCCCGGCGGCGACGCACAGTCCGCGTTGTTGCCAACCTCCCTGTCGACTGGCCGCGCGGCGTTGAACCCGCGCGGTCCTTTTTTACGAGCAGGGCACGGAACCTCGGACAATGGCCGGACCCCTGCCACCATCGCATCAAAATAGGATGTTGACGCCTCTCGTGGCGCTGCGTAGGCTCCGCTTCATAACAAGTCGGCCAGTCCGACGGGGAGATAAACAAAACCGAAAAGGGCCTGCTCACGGGCCCTTTTCTGCTTTTGATCAGCAGTTTGTCGCCGCTCGTGGAATGCAGGCGGGACAGACGGAAAATCCCCCTGCCCCCGCTGTGCAAAGATGCTAGACGGGCCGCAAATCCACTTCAGAAGGTGTGCCGTGATGATCGACATGCAGACCCGTTTTTCCCTTCGCCTGGCCCCTGCCCTGGCCCTGACCGCCCTGATCGGTATCGCAACGGTGCCGGGCGTGGCGACCGCCCAGACGACGGACGCCGACGCGGAAACCACAACGGAAACGACGGCAGAGCCGACGACCGAGACCAGCGAAGAGACGACCGGCGCGGATGACGCCGCCGCCTCTGTCCTGTCGACCGGCGAGCCGGTTCAACAGGCCAACACCGGTCCAAACATCTATGTTCGCGAGGAGCATGGCGACTGGGAGGTGCGTTGCCTCGAAGCGCCCGAAGGTCAGGAAGATCCCTGTCAGATGTTCCAGCGGCTGAGCGATCAGTCCGGGAACCCGACCGCTGACATCAATATCTTCGACCTGCCGGACGGTGGCGACATCGTTGCCGGTGCGACGATCGTGACACCGCTGCAGACACTGCTGACCGCACAGGTCACCGTGACCATCGACAGCAATGAGCCGCGCCGCTATCCGTTTGCGTTCTGCGACACGACCGGTTGCTTTGCGCGCATGGGCTTTCAGGCCGATGACATCGCCCGCATGCGCCGCGGCGCAAAGGCGATCATTCGCGTCGTGCCCGCCCAGGCCCCCGATCAGGCCGCTGACCTGACCATGTCCCTGACGGGCTTTACCGCCGGCTATGAGGCCGTGACGGTCGCAAACTGATACGGACCGACATGGCGTGGTCACGGGGCGTCCCATCGGGGCGCCCTTTGTCGTTCACGTCGCGCGCAACGCCAGAACCGCGTTCATGCCACCAAAGGCAAAGGCATTCGACAAGCAGGCCGTCACCCGTGTTTCGCGCGCAATGTTGGGCACGACATCCAGCGCGCATTCCGGGTCCATTTCCTGCCAGTTCGCCGTCGGGGCGATCACCCCGTCGCGCAGCGCCATGATACAGGCCAGCAGTTCGATCGCGCCGGTCGCCCCGATGCAATGTCCGTGCATCGATTTGGTCGAGGATATCGCCAAACGATCCGCATGCCGGTCGAACACATGCGCCACGGCCGCGCATTCCGTCTTGTCGTTGGCCGCCGTGCCGGTGCCATGGGCATTGATGTATCCGATGTCCGACGCGTTCAGGCCCGCGTCCCGCAGGGCCCCGGTCATCGCACGTTCGGCCCCCTGACGGGACGGCATGACGATGTCGGATGCGTCCGAGGTCATGGCGACGCCCGCGATCTCGGCCAGGATATCGGCACCCCGCGCCCGCGCATGCTCGTATTCCTCCAACACGAAGATGCCCGCCCCTTCGCCCTGCACCATACCGGACCGGGTGGCGCAGAACGGTCGACAGGTGTCGCGCGACATCACGCGCAGGCCTTCCCACGCCTTGACCCCGCCAAAGCACAGCATCGCTTCGGCTCCGCCCGTCACCATCACATCCGCCATGCCGGAGCGGACGAACTGAAACGCCTGACCGATGGCATGGTTCGACGAGGCGCATGCCGTGGCCACGGTGAAGGACGGGCCCTTGAGGTTCCATTCCATGCTGACATGCGCGGCGGCGGCGTTGTTCATCAGCTTCGGCACGACGAAGGGATGAACACGGTTCTTCCCCTCTTCGTAGACGACGCGATAATTCTGATCCTGCGTGTTCAGGCCCCCACCCGATGTGCCCAGAACGACACCGGCCCGTGCCGCCGTTTCGCCGGTGAACGTCAGGCCCGCCTGGCCAATCGCCTCGCGCGCGGCAAGGATCGCGAATTGCGTATACCGGTCGAACAGCGCGATCTGCTGGCGGTTGAAATGCGCACCCTCGTCGAAATCATGGACCTGCGCGCCGATGCGTATGGTCAGACGGTCCACGTCGGGAATGTCCAGCGGCCCGATCGCACATCGCCCCTCGCGCATGGCGTCGAGGGTTTCGGGCACATCCGCCCCAAGGGCGTTGACCGTGCCCGCCCCCGTGATGACGACACGCCGCATCAGCCGCGTTGCCGCGCGATCAGACCTTCGACCGCCGTGACGATCGCGCCGACCGACGAGATATCGAATTCGGCGGATTTGCCAGGCTCGTTCGCGTTGAACGGCACCGTGATGTCGAAGCCTTCCTCGATGGCAAAGATCGCCTCGACCACGCCCATGCTGTCGATCCCCAGATCGGCAGGGCTGGCCGCATCGGTGACGTCGGTTTGATCGATCATCGCCTGTTCGGCGAGAATGGCATGTACGCGGCTGCGAATGTCTTCAGTCTTCATGACCCCTGCCCTGCACCAGATTTGCGACAGTCTTGCGAAGGTCCGCCAGCTGTTCGGCCATGCGGGGCAGACGGCGGATCGCCTTGTAGCTGGCGACATGCGCGTCCATCTTGACCGCCGGATAGCCGAGGATGACCGACCCCGACGCCACGCGGGTAAAGATCTTGGTCGCGCCCCCGGCGACCACGTCGTCGCCGATGGTGATGTTGTCGTTGACCCCACATTGCCCGCCCAGCACCACGCGGTTCCCGATGGTCGACCCACCGGCCATGCCGACCTGACCGCAGATCAGGCAATCCTCGCCGATCCTGTTGTTGTGACCGATATGCACGAGGTTATCGATCTTGGTGCCGCGACCGACGCGCGTATCCGCAACCGTGCCCTTGTCGATGGTGGCATTTGCCCCGACCTCGACATCGTCCCCGATCGTCACGGATCCCAGGGAATGGATGCGCACCCACGGCTGTTCCACGACGTCCCCTTGATCACCCAGGCTGCGACGGGCCTTTTCGACGCCCGACTCCTGCTCGGTGACGAAGCTGAAACCGTCGCCCCCGATCACGGCGCCGGGCTGACAGACGAAGCGGTCACCGATGGTCACACCGCTGCCGATGGTCACGCGCGGATGTATCAGGGCATCGGTCCCGATATGCGTGTCGTTGGCCACGGTCACGTGACTGCCCAGACGGGCACCATCCCCGAGCGTCACATTGGCCCCGATGATCGCATAGGCCCCGATCGAGACATTGGCCCCGAGGGTTGCGGATTCGTCGATCATGGCGGTCGGATGGATGACACCGACCCCCATGTCCGGACCGGGATCCAGCGCCGAGGTGATGCCCGCCATGGCAAGCCGCGCGCGCGGAACCGTGACAGCTCCGGCCAGCCCCATCGCCTGCCAATCGGCCCCATCCCACAGGATGGCGGCACGGGCCCGTCCTTGTGTCAGGGCCTCCGCATAGGCGGGCGACATCGCCAGCGCGAGGTCATCGACACCCGCCGATGACGGCTCGGCCGCGCGGTTGAAGGTCAGGGACCCATCGCCGAGAACGGGTCGCCCCAAGGTGTCGGCAATCTCTTGCAGCGTGAACATCAGACTTCCCCGCGGGCGTGCGTCGCCCCTCAGGGGGACTTAACTGCGCTGTCGGTCCAGTTCCACCCCGGCATCGCGCAGCGCGCGCAGCAACTTGGCGTCACGGCCATATGGGTCGCCGCGATAATTCGCGCGCCCGAGCGGTGTGACCCACGCGGACCAATAGACGATATGCACGCCGATCGGATCGTCGAGGTTGACCCGACGCTCGTTCCCCGTACGCAGGATGCGGTCGAAATCGTCCTTCGGCGTCTCCGACTGTGGTGCGAGCAGATGATAGGCCAGCTCCAGCGGGCGCCCGACCCGTACGCACCCATGGCTGAACGTGCGCAGGTCGCGGCTGAACAGGTTCCGCGAAGGGGTATCGTGCAGATAGATGTTGTACTTGTTCGGGAACATGAACTTGACCCGGCCAAGCGCATTGCGCGGGCCCGGCGGCTGTTTCAGGCTGAACGGAAAGTTTGCCGCGGTGTACTGGCTGAAGTTGATGTTGTTGCGGTTCACGCGGCCCGACCGGGAATAGACCTCCAGGTGACGGGCCCCGCCACGGCGCAGCGCCGGCAGATATTCGTTGACCGTGATCGACCGGGGAACATGCCAATAGGGGTTGATGACCATATGCGTCATCGTATGGCTGAACTCCGGCGTGCGGCGATCCGGGGTATCAGCGCCCACCACGACGACGGTGTCGAAGGTCACCTTGCCTTCGTCGACGACATAGGCGTGCTGTTCGGCCAGGTTCACGAGGATATGGCGGTCTTCCAGCGGCTTGTTCATCCACCGCTGACGCTCCAGCCCGATGACGATCTGCGCCATCCGGTCGTCGAGAGAGACGTTGATTGCCTGAAGGGTGCTAGCCCCCGCTTCGCCATCCGGGGTCAGACCGTGATCGATCTGAAACTCGCGCACCGCGCTTTCGAGCGCCGCATCATAGGCAGCCACCGCCGACCGGCGAAGATACCCCATCCGGATCAGCCGATTGCGCAGCTCGACCACGTGGCGACCCGTCGAACCGGGACGCAGCGTGCCCCCCCCGACAGTCGGCCCCCAACCACCGGCGGCGCGGATCTCTTCCAGCCTCAGCTTTTCGCGCAACAACCGGGTATAGGCAGGCGACGTCGGCCACAGACCCTGCACGAAGACGTAAGGATCGCCCTCGGTGAACTGCGTGATCTGTTCGAGCCAGTCGCGCTTGGGCACTTCGACCTTGATCGTGCTGTCGACCTGCGATGGATCGAGAATGCCGCTGCTCACGTCCTGCGCATAACGCAGGAACCTGCGCGTCATCTCCACCTCCAGCGCGCCACGCGCCTCGGGCGTGGATGCGGCGGCGAAATCCGCGCGGATGGTGGCCGCATCGTAACGCCCGGCCGGCAGGCCGTGGTTGTCTGCGGCATCCAGCGCCCACAGGAAAGCGGCGCGGCGATGTTCGGCCCCTTCCCCCATCCAGATCGGCGCAAAATCACGATCGCGATAGAACGCCGCGATCGACGCATCCTCGCTGGCCGCCTGCGCCACGGCCTGCTGCATCGGCGTCACGAGGGGCGCTGCGGTCACAGCCTGCGGAACACCAAGTGCGAAGACAAGCGCAAGAGCCGTCAGGGAACGATGTAAGGCCATGAAAATCTTCCACAATAAACCGGTCGAAAAGACCCTAAGGGACTGCAACCCCGAGTCCATTCACGAATCCGTAATTCCGAGGCGTTACCCAACCCACAGTAACAGGCAGGCCACACCTGTGACGAAACCCGACGGTTTGGCGGTTTTCTGCTCAATTTTCGGGATCCACGGCTTAGCGTTCGAGAATCGGGCGCCCTGTGTCAAACGGATATCGTCACATGGGGATGAGACAACTGAGGCCGCGAAGACGGTCCGGACAGATGAATGGGGCTATAAGTGACCGATCTGAAAATGACGGACGGACCACGGCTATCGCGTCGTGGGCTTTTGGGTGCATTCGCCGCAACCGCTGTTGCTGCTGCACCAACGTATTCCAAAGCCGCAGGGTTCCTGCGCGGTGGCGGTGATATTCGTCGCATCAAGATGCACAACGCGCGAACCGGCGAGACGATGGACACGATCTACTGGGTCGAGGGTCGCTACGTGACCGACGCCCTGAAGGAGATCAACTTCTTCTTCCGCGACTGGCGCCGGAACGAAGTCAAGCAGATCGACAACCGCACGGTGGACATCATTGCCGCGACCCACAACCTCGTGGATGCGTCGGAGCCGTTCCTGCTGTTGTCGGGCTACCGCTCACCCGCGACGAACGCCATGCTGCGCTCGCGGTCCAGCGGCGTCGCGCGCAACTCGCTGCACCTGCAAGGTCAGGCCGCCGACCTCCGCTTGTCCTCGCGTTCGGTCAGTCAGGTCTCGCGTGCGGCGGCATCCTGTGGCGCAGGCGGTGTCGGTCGGTACTCCGGCTCGAACTTCACGCATGTCGATTGCGGCGTGGTCCGCACCTGGGGCCGCTGACCCCGATACGCCGCCTCAATTCCTGCAAACAACAGCCGCCCACGGGCGGCCTTTGCCGTGTGACACCGCTCAGCTTTGCGGAAACACGAAGCAGCGATCACGCCGGATGGACAGCCACATCACCGTTCCGACCTTCGGAAGGAACACGGCTGGTACCGTCGCAGTGATCCGCGAAGTCCCATCGTCCATCACGAACTCGACAAGGCTTTCCTTCCCCATGAACCGGGCACGCTCCACCGTTCCGCGCGCGGGCGTGCCTTCGGCGGGCGTCGGGTTCGGGCCATGGCCCTGTCGGTCGAAATCCAGACGGACGTGTTGGGGCCGGAAAACGATATCGACCACGGTCCCGTCGTCCAGACCGGGCGCAAGGAATGCGCCGAATGGCGTGTCCGTCAGCGCGCCCGTCACGACCCCCTGCAACGAGTTGATATCGCTGAAGAACGCGGCCGCAGCCGGATCGATCGGCGTGTTGTAGATATTGTAGGGGGCCGCCTGTTGCACGATGCGGCCATCCCGCATCAGCGCAATCTCGTCGGCCATGCGCATCGCCTCGTCCGGTTCATGCGTGACCAGCAGGACAGCCGTCCCCTCCTCCTTGAGAACCGAAAGGGTCGCATCCCGGATTTCGTCCCGCAACCGGTTGTCGAGGCCCGAGAAGGGCTCATCCATCAGCATGATGCGCGGGCGCGGCGCCAAGGCGCGGGCAAGCGCCACGCGCTGCTGCTCTCCGCCGGACAACTCATGCGGGTGCTTGTCGTCGTATCCCGCCAGATCCACACGCGTCAGCAATTCCTGCACACGGGCACCGGATACGGCATCGCGCGGCAGGCCAAAGCCGATGTTCTGGGCGACCGTCAGATGTGGAAACAGGGCGAAGTCCTGAAACATCAGGCCAACGCCCCGCTGTTCCGGCGGCACATGTGTCGCCCCGCCCGAAACGACAGCCCCGTTCAGCCAGACTGTCCCGGCGTCCTGCCGGTCGACGCCTGCGATGATGCGCAATGTCGTCGATTTGCCGCATCCGGACGGCCCCAGCAGACATGTCACCTGACCCGGAGCAACCGACAGGTCGATTCCGTCCACGACATTCCGCCCGCCCAGATGGCGGATCAAACCTTGCGTGCGCAGTCCCGGTTGCATGTATCAGAAATACCCGACTGTTACGGTCGGGATGACCTAACAGCGCCGCCAGACGGCGGCAAGCGGGGTCAAAGGACCTCGCCCACCTGCTTTTCCTGACGCGCATAGAGGTAGATCACGAAGCTGAGCGCCGCGACGAGAGCAAGCGTCACCCATGTCAGCCACCCGCCACCGACAAGCGCAATCAGGGTCGGCGATGCGACCAGAATGGCCCAGACATACAGCACCAGCAGCGAGATGAACGACAGGCCCAGCATCCAGACAGCGGGCCGCAGATGCGCCAACAGGCAAAGAGACCCGACAAGGGCCAAGGTCGCCTGCACCGCCCAGACACCGTGAACCCAGTTCGGCAGCCCGGCCAACCAGTCGAGCTGATCCTGCGGATACATCGTCAGCCATCCAGCGGTCAGCCCGTAGGACACGAGGATATATTCCGCCATCGACAGGGTGCCGAAAACGAGGGCGATGAGACCCATTACATAGAAATGCCAGCGCCGCATGATCCCTCCGCGCGTGTCTTTGTCATTCGGGAGTTACCACTTTTTCCCCCGACCACAAATGCAGATCGGGGGGCACGGTCACCCGTCCCCCCCGTCTGTCATACCGATCCGGTGTGAAATCGGCCCGAGACCTGCCTGTTACCTGACCAGAAGCTCGGCCTCGCGACGCTTGAGCATCCGACGGGCCGCGGTATAGGCCGCGCGCCCTTCCTGATTGGCCAGTTCGGGGAAGATCGCCAGGATCTCCTCGCGCTGGGCATCGGCAAGACCGTTCAGCGTCTGATCACCGGGCTGGAAGCTTTCGGTCCAGGCACCGTCGGACAGGATGACCTCGTGGTTGTCGAACATGACGTGCACATAGGTCGTCTCGCAGGCATCCATCCGCTCGATCCCCGGACGGCCGACCAGGTGTTTGGCTGCGACGAGCACTTCCCGCTCATCGAAGTAGAGCATCGTCTCGTCGTTCGAGATCAGGACGCGGTGCTGCGGCGATACCATCATGTCCCGTTCCGGCAGGCCGTGGCCCAGCGCACCCTTGCGGATCATCACCGGGCGGTAGGCTTCGTTGACCACCATTTCGGCGGCGGCCATCTTGCGTGCCCCGGTCCAGCGCAGAACCTGAATGCCATTGTCACGGGTGATGACCCGGTCGCCGGCGGTCAGGCTTTCCACAGGAACTTCACCGTTCGGCGTCGCGATCAGCGTGCCGGGGGTGAAGCAGGGTATGACGTTCTCGATCTCCTCGAACTTGGCGGTGCCACCATCAAGGAAGGTGACGATGCCATCCTCCCGATCGGCAGAGGTATAGGTGATGAAATCGACGCCGGATCCGGTCAGATCCAGGGTATCGAAGTCATCCCCGCCGCCGCCGCCATCGACGTGGTCGCCCGAGGTGACGCGCGTGAAGACGTCGCGGTCATCTCCGCCAGACAGGCTGTCGGCGCCGCCGTCCTGACCGCCCGAGATCGAGTCGTTGCCAGCCCCGCCGAACACCGTGTCATCGCCCTTGCCGGCGCGGATCAGGTCATCGCCCGCACCGCCGTCGATCAGGTCGTTGCCACCGTCGCCGGTGAGGGTGTCATTGCCGTCACCCCCCAGAAGGACATCGTCGTTGGCCGCGCCCGACAAGCTGTCGTCACCTGCGCCACCGTCCAGCGTATCGTCGCCGCCGTTGCCTTCCAGCAGGTCGTTGCCGTCACCGCCCGACAGGCTGTCGTCGCCCAGACCGCCCGAAAGGCTGTCATCGCCGTCACCACCGTCAAGCGTGTCATCCCCATCTTCACCCTGCAGGGTGTCGTTGGCCTGACCGCCGATCAGGCTGTCGTCGCCGGTGCCGCCGAACAGCTGGTCCTCGTCGATGCCGCCGTCCAGCGTATCGTTGCCAGCGCCGCCAACCAGCGTGTCGTCGTCGTCCTGACCAAAGATCAGGTCGTCACCGTCGCCACCATCGACGAAATCGAGGCCGTTGTTCTCGACCAGATCGCCGTTGTTGGCACCCGGCTCGTCGATGATGTTCAACGCGTCGGGGAAGCGGGGGTCCAGACCGGCATAGACCGTGTCATTGCCACCACCGGCAAGGATCGTGTCATTCCCTTCGCCGCCAATGATGAAATCGTCACCGTCGTTGCCTTGAACGTCGTCGTCGTCGAGGCCGGCATCGATCGTGTCGTTGCCGTCACCGCCCGTGATGGTATCGCGGTCATCACCGGTACGGATGCTGTCGTCGCCGTCACCGCCATCGACGCTGTCGCGATCGTTTTCCGTGTCATCGTCCGCGGGGAACAGGCCGGGATAGCCGATATCGGGCCGCCCGATGTCGCCGGAAACGATCGTGTCGTTGCCTTCACCACCCTGAATGGTGTCGGACCCGTCGCCGCCGGTCAGATCGTCGTCGCCATCGTCGCCGGTGATGCTGTCGTCACCATCCTGACCGTCGATGACGTCGTCACCTTCGCCGCCGGACACGGTGTCGCTGCCGCCGCCTGCTTCGATGGTGTCGTCCCCACCGTTGCCTTCGATGACATCGGCATCGTCGGTGATCTGGTCGCCGCCGCCGTCGGTCGGATCGTTGCTGTCGTCATAACCGACCAGCATTTCTTCGCCCGAGTCCTCACCGTCGACGATGCCATCGGGGTCGGCGGTGGCATCGACCGTGATGGTCACCGTGGCCGTATCCGTGCCGCCATTTCCATCCGTGACGGTATAGGTGAAGCTGTCCTCTCCGTTGAAGTCCGGGTCCGGCGTGTAGCTGACGGTGCCGTCGCCATTGTCGACGACCGTTCCGTTTGCCGGCTGCCCGAAACTGTCGATGGTCAGGGTGTCGCCGTCCACGTCGGTGTCGTTGCCGATCAGGTTGACCACGACCGCGCCGCCGTCCTCGACGGCAGAGCCGTTGTCGTCGTTTGCGACCGGGTCGTCGTTGACCGGCGTGACGCCGATGTTCACGGTGCCGGTCGTTTCACCTCCCTGCCCGTCGGACACGGTGTAGGTGAAGCTGTCGGACCCGTTGTAATCGGCATTCGGCGTATACTCGAACGTGCCGTCGCCATTGTCGGTCAGCGTGCCATTGTCCGGCTGCGTAAAGCCGGTGATGGTCAGCGTGCCGCCGTCCGGGTCGCTGTCGTTGGCCAGGGGGGTAATCGTGACGGTATCGTCCTCGTCCACCGTGACCGTGTCATCCTTGACGATCGGGTCCTTGTTGGCCGCGCCGATGACATTCTCGATGTTGAAGAACTGCGCCGTTTCACCGGTGCGATCCCCGTCCGCGTTCAGGAAGAAGATCGTGCCGTTTTCGGCGTTGGTCTCATCGTAGTCGACCTCGGCCGCAATGCCGGTCAGGTCGAGGGTGTCGAAATCGTTGCCGCCTTCGTTGCCATCGATCACGTCACCGACCGAGATGTTGACGAACACGTCCTGGTCATCGCCACCCGACAGGTCGTCCGCGCCCTCGCCACCGTCGATGGTGTCGTCGCCGCCTTCTCCGAAGATCGTGTCGACGCCTTCACCACCCAGCAGGATATCATCGCCGCCCTCGGCGTCCGTGAAGCCGATGATCGGGTCGAAGAACACGTCCGTAATGTTGATGCCGCTGGCGCCGTTGGCATCCTGCTCGTGCAGGATCTCGATCCGGCTGACCGGGCCTGCGATCGACACGGTGGCCGAATAGTCGTCTTCCGAGTCGGGGGCATAGCCGCCGTTGCTGTCGACGACGTTGCCCGTGACGGTGACCTTGGAGCCACCGTCCAGAACGACGTCCGTCGCGTCGCCGTTCTCGTCGAAGGCGCGCACGGTCACGAGGCTGTTGCCGTCGATGTCGGTGATGTTGAAGGACACGTCCTTGACGGCGGTCGAAAAGCCGAACTCGAAGCTGCTGTTGTCGCCGTTGTCGCGCAGGTCGGAGTTGAAGTTCGAGTTCGCGTTGATCGTTTCGGAGCCGGAGTCGATGCCGTCCACGTCGCTTTCAGCGGTATCGAAGGTATTCGTCGCCCGGCCGGACGTTCCCGTCGTGGTGAACGTCACGTCGACGGAGCCGGTGTTCTGGCTGGCGCCCGAGGCCGCGACACCGTTGCCGAAGCCCGACACCTCGGACCAGTTGAAGCTTTCGCGCGGACCATAGATCGGGTCACCGCCGCCGCCATTGTTGTCGCCGTAGATCAGGTCGTCGCCCGCGTTGCCTTCGACGGAATCGTCGCCGCCGCCGCCAAGCAGCGTATCGTCGCCCGCCTCGCCCAGCAGGGTGTCGTTGCCACCGTCGCCGTTCGCGGCGTCGTCGCCGGCCCCCATCACAAGGCGATCGTTGCCCTCACCACCGGTCGCGGTGTCGTTCCCCGACCCGCCCCCGATGACATCATTGCCGTCGCCACCGTCCAGCACGTCATTGCCGGGTCCGCCGATCACGGTGTCGTTGCCGGCACCGCCCTCGATCGTGTCGTTACCGGTTTCGCCATACAATTCGTCGTTGCCGTCTTCGCCGCGCACGATGTCGTCGGCAACGCCAGCGTACACGGTATCGTCGCCACCACCGGCCAGCACGAGGTCTTCGTCACCCGTGGTGCCTTCGACGCCGAGCGCGTCGTCGTTGTCGATTTGGTCGCCCGCGCTGTCGACATAGTCGATATCGATCAGCTCGCCCGCGGCGGTGCCGTTCACCACGCCGTCAGGGGCCGTTTCGGGCGTGAAGGCAAGGTTGTCGACCCCGCCCGAGCCGTTGATGACGACCGTCATGTAGGATGCGCCCTCGACATTGATGTCGAAGTCCTTGAACTCACCGTCGCGGGTGATCGGGCAGAAACGCTCAAGCAGGTTGCCGTCCGCGTCATAGACCTTGATCGTGGCGCCACGCTCGATGTCGACCATGGTGATCGAGTTGACGGTCGACGTGGATTCGAAGTCGAAACGGAAGCAGGCGCCGCTTGCGTTGTCATCCGGGTCGCTGCTGTCGCCGTCTTCCGAGGCGATCAGGATACCCCCGGCATCCGCGTTCAGCAGGTCGTCGTCCCCACCGCTGACCGGACCATTCGGATCCTGCGTGGCGTCGAAGATCATCGCCGGGTTCGAGGAATTGAGGCTGGAGATGGTCACACCCTGCGAGGTGTACTGCCCGTCTACGATCGTGCCGGCATCCAGGTCGTTGAAGTCGATCAAAGTCTTGGTCATCGTTAAAGGCTCCCATGCCGCGCCGTGGCGCGCGCGCCGCGCGGCAAACCGGCAGATAGTGTGAATGAACGGGACACGAGCCCGCGATTTGCGCTGACCGGGGTCAGTGCGATCGATATCGTGGGCGTTTGCGTCGTGGCTGCCATGACGGCACCTCCGTTCGGTCCTGCAAGACACCTACCGGAAGACGATGACGCGGATGCGGCGGGCGGACGCACAAACAAGGGCAATTTGGAGGACGCAGGCCAAGCATACGTGACGGTTCTCTTGAACCTGATGCGTGCAGCCGAAACAGCCCCACACCCCGCACGTCGTCGGCAGCGCCCCCCAAAGGACACTCACTTGTGCGGCCGCCCCCGTGGCCAGCAGACATCGCCCCCCAGTTGGGCTTGCACGAAGTTTTAGCGGAAATGGGACACCAGTAAAAGTCTGTTACTACTCAACTAAGTTAATCGTGACGAGACCGCGGCAGCCCACCCGGAGACACGCCTGTTTTTTAGGCGCCCCCAGATGTTCCTTGTCGTGCATGTGGAAACAGTAAAACAGGGGCCTGCTGGGCGGAAGGTCGGCGCGCAATCGACGAATGCACTGCAAAAGACGCAATTCACCAATTTACCACTTACGAAGGCCGCGGCGGGTTTCGCGTCATTGTTGCCGGTTCGGAGACCGAAATGTGGCACGATGAGGATACGGTAAGGATCCAGTGTTTCCCCGAACGCAACCATGACAAGCACCTGCTGTCGCGACGATGGCGACAATGGCGGCCGGTGGGGGCGAATCGTTAAGACTGGAAAACGCGCCACATGGCGGCTTTGTCAGCGTTGTTGGTACCCGTGGCCGGACTCGAACCGGCAAGCCTCGCGGCGGCGGATTTTGAATCCGCTGCGTCTACCAATTCCGCCACACGGGCAACGCTGAGCAGGGCACTACATTCGTCGATTGGCGCCGTCAACGGCTCGTGTGCACTATAGTTGGCGCGCCGAGAAGGTATCGCAGGCGCGGATGTCCGCCTGCTCGTAGCCGGTTTGAAACCACCTTGCGCGTTGCTCGGACGTGCCATGCGAAAAGGTATGCGGCTGCGGGACGCGCCCTGCCCTGCGTTGCAGCGTGTCATCCCCGATCTGGCGTGCGGCGTTCACGGCCTCCTGCAGGTCGCCGGGCTCGACACTGCCGAAACGTTCCTCGGCATAGCGGGCCCAGATTCCGGAAAAACAATCCGCCTGCAGCTCGATCCTGACGGAAATCGCATTGCTCTCGATCTCGTTGGATTGGGCGCGGATGCGATTTGCCTGCCCCAGGATGCCCAGCTCGTTCTGGACATGATGCGCGATCTCGTGGGCAACTACATAGGCGGCGGCGAAATCTCCGTCTGCGCCAAGCCGATCCTCCAGCGTGGTGAAGAACGCCGTGTCGAGATAGGCCTTGCGGTCGGCGGGACAGTAGAAGGGACCCGTCGCCCCGGATGCGCCACCACAGGGCGAGGACGTCACCTCGGAAAAAAGGACCAGTGTTGCGGGGCGATACGGCTCACCGACCTGACGGCGGAAGATCTCGGCCCAGACCTCCTCGGTATCGGCAAGGACGACGGAAACGAATTGCGCCTCGCGCTGCTCGGCCGCCGAAATCGACCGGCTCTGTTCGCTGGGGGCGCTCTGCTGACCGTCGGACAGGAACGGGGACACGTCGATCCCGAAGAACCAGCCAATCAACAGGATCGCGATCAGGCCGACACCGCCGACGCCCCCGGCCATGCCCCCGCCACCACGCCGGGACCCACGCCGGTCCTCGATATTCGCGCTACCGCGCCGACCCTGCCATCGCATCTGCGTCTCCTGCCCGTGCTATGAACCGAACCGGCTTGACCCCGCCCGGGTTCCATGTGACCGGACATCCATGATCCGAGGTCTTTATGATTGGACGCTCGCCATGGCGAGCCACCCGCGTGCACTCTGGGCGCTCGCGCTGGTAAGTTTCGTGGAAAGTTCCGTCTTTCCCATCCCTCCCGACGTCATGCTGATCCCCATGATCCTTGCCGCCCCCCATCGTGCATGGCTGATCGCGGGCGTGTGCACCGTGGCCAGCGTTCTTGGCGGCCTTGCCGGGTATGCCATCGGCGCGCTGGCCTTCGAGACGTTGGGCGAGCCGATCCTGACCGCGCTCGGCAAGGCCGACAGCTTCTCCGCCTTCACCGAACGCTACAACGATTACGGTGCCTGGGCCGTTCTGATCGCCGGCGTGACGCCCTTTCCCTTCAAGGTCATCACGATCCTGTCGGGAACGACCGGCCTGTCCCTGCCAGTCTTCATCGTCTCGTCGATCATTGCCCGCGGCCTGCGCTTCTTCCTCGTCGGTGGCCTGCTGTGGGCCTATGGCGCGCCGATACGGGATTTCATCGAACGTCGGCTGGGCCTCGTGTTCACCGTGTTCTGCGTGCTGCTGATCGGTGGCCTTTTCGGGATCAGATACCTGTGACCCGCCTGCAGCTGACCGTCCTCGCCACCCTTGGCCATGTTGCCACCCTCGGCGGTGCCTTCCTGTTCCAGGCGTTCGGATATGCCCCCTGTGCGATGTGCCTGTGGCAGCGCTGGCCACATGCCGCGGCGATCCTGTTCGGCGTGCTTGCGCTGGCGGGCATTGCCCCGCGTATCATGGCCGGCGTTGCCGGGGTCTCCGCGCTGATCACGTCGGGTATCGGTGTCTACCATGCAGGGGTCGAACAGAAGTGGTGGGACGGCCCCAGCAGTTGCACGGGCGGCGGCAGCGACCTTGGCGGCTTCTCTGGCACGGACCTGCTGAGTACCGACATCGTCGACACCGTGGTCATGTGTGACGACATCGTCTGGCAGTTGGGCCTGACAATGGCCGGCTGGAACGCCGTCCTGTCCCTTGGGCTGGCGATCATCTGGGCCATCGCCGCGCGGCGCGCGACCTGACGCTGCGATCAAGGCAGTCTAGTGGATCGTGAATTCACCCTGCACGTTGCGCCATTCGCCGGGGGCGATCATCTTGCGGTGAACAAAGCGGACGGAGTGCAGCGGCCCTTCGATCTCCTGCCCCCAGTATTCGATGAAACGAAACAGGCGCGGATGGTCCGGCGCGAGGTCGTAGTCCTGCCAGACGAAAGTGTTGATGACATGCGGGTGGTCGGGCATGTGATAGAACATCTCGGCCGTGGTCAGGCCATATCCCTTCAGCAGCAGTTCCGTCTCGGACTGCGGGGAATCTGTCATGGCTGCTCCTTTCATGGCGGGGTCTTTGCGCCCCGGACTCCCAGCCTGCCACGACCGGCTTAACAGTCAATGAAAACAATCTGTTGGCAGATGTGGCGGTTGGCTGCCAATGCAAGCGCCTGCTGGGCGTTGAGCCCATATGAAGTGGGTGCTACAACGTCTCTCAACGAGATATAGACCCGAACCACGGGCCGGAGATTCCGATGAACGACGATCCGCAAACCCCTGAAAACGAAGAAGAAGGCCCGGGCCGTGTCGTCATGGCGCATGACGGACCTCAGGTCAGCATCATCGACGAGATGCGGACCTCCTTCCTCGACTATGCCATGTCGGTCATCATCAGCCGTGCGATCCCGGACCTGCGGGATGGCCTGAAACCTGTGCATCGGCGCATTCTTTACGCGATGCATGAAACCGGCAACACGCATGAGAAGTCCTATCGCAAGTCCGCGCGCCCCGTGGGCGACGTGATGGGCAAATACCACCCGCACGGCGACAGCGCGATCTACGAGGCGCTGGTGCGGATGGCGCAGGATTTCTCCATGTCGCTGCCCCTGCTCGATGGTCAGGGCAACTTCGGATCGATGGACGGCGACAACGCGGCGGCCATGCGCTATACCGAGGTGCGGATGGACAAGCCCGCCGCCTTCCTGCTGGCCGATATCGAAAAAGACACCGTCGACATGGTGCCCAACTATGACGGCAAGGATCTGGAGCCTGCGGTCCTGCCCGCACGGTTCCCGAACATGCTGGTCAATGGCGCGGGCGGCATTGCCGTCGGCATGGCCACCAACATTCCGCCGCACAACTTGGGCGAAGTCATCGACGCCTGCCTTGCGCTGATCGACAACCCGGACCTGTCGTCCGAGGAACTGATCGAATACGTCCCCGGCCCCGACTTTCCGACCGGCGGCATCATCCTTGGTCGATCCGGCATCCGCAAAGCGTACCTCGAAGGGCGCGGGTCCGTCATCATGCGCGCCAAGACGCGGGTGGAGGAGATCCGCAAGGACCGCTACGCCATCGTCATCGACGAGGTGCCCTACCAGGTCAACAAGGCTACGATGATCGAAAAGATCGCCGAGGCCGCCAAGGAAAAGCGGATCGAGGGCATCGCCCACGTGCAGGATGAATCCGACCGGATCGGCGTGCGTGTCGTCATCGAGTTGAAGCGCGACGCCACCGCCGAGGTCGTCCTGAACCAGTTGTTCCGTTTCACGCCCATGCAGACCAGCTTTGCCTGCAACATGCTGGCCCTGAACGGGGGGCGCCCGGAACAGCTGACCCTGCGCCGGTTCCTGACCGCCTTCCTGTCGTTCCGCGAAGAGGTCATCGCCCGCCGCACCGCGTTCGAGTTGAACAAGGCGCGCGAGCGGTCGCACATCCTGTGTGGTCTGGCCGTCGCCGTGTCGAATGTTGATGAGGTGGTGCGCACCATTCGCGCCTCTGCCGATGCCGCCGAGGCGCGTCAGAAGCTGATGGAACGTCGCTGGCCCGCGCAGGACATCCTGCAATACATCGCGCTGATCGACGATCCGACCCACAAGGCGAACGAGGACGGCACCTACAACCTGTCGGAAACGCAGGCCCGCGCCATCCTTGATCTGCGCCTGCAACGCCTGACGCAGATCGGCGTCAAGGAGGTCACGGACGAGCTGGAAGAGCTGGCCAAGAAGATCAAAGAATACCTTGAAATTCTCGGCTCCCGCGCGCGCATCCTGACGATCATCTCGGACGAGCTGCGCGAAGTGCGCAGCCTGTTCGCCGTCGATCGCCGCACGGAGATCACCGACTGGTCCGGCGACATGGACGATGAGGACCTGATCGAGCGTGAGGAGATGGTCGTGACCATCACCGCCTCCGGCTATGCCAAACGCACGCCGCTGGCCGAGTTCCGCGCGCAGAAGCGGGGCGGCAAGGGCACGGCGGGGATGACCACCAAGGAAGAGGACGTGATCACCACTCTTTTCGTGGCGAACACGCATACGCCGCTGCTGTTCTTCACGACCGATGGCATGGTCTACAAGCTCAAGACATGGCGCCTGCCACAGGGTGGGCGGACGGCCAAGGGCAAGGCATTGGTCAACCTGCTGCCGATCCAGACGGGCACGGGCATCGCCGCGATCATGCCCATCGACCGCGACGAGGATCACTGGGACGAGTTGCAGGTCGTGTTCTGCACCAATCAGGGCACGGTGCGCCGCAACAAGCTGTCCGATTTCGCCAACGTGATGCGCAACGGCAAGATCGCCATGAAGTTCGAAGGCGAATCCGAAGGCTGGTCGCTGATCAATGCTCGCATCGCCTCCAACGACGTTGACGTGATGCTGGTCACCCGGTCGGGCCGTGCGATCCGCTTCCCGGCGACGGACGTGCGCATCTTCAACTCCCGTGCATCGACCGGCGTGCGCGGCATCAAGCTGGGCGAGGATGACGCCGTCGTGTCGATGGCCGTGATCCGCCACTTCGATGCGACGTCCGAGGAACGGACAGCCTACCTCAAGATGCGCCGCGCGATGGCCGGTCTGGCCGATGAGGCCGAGGGCGAGGAGGAGGATGCACCCGCCGATCCCGACTTCTCGACCGAGCGCTATTCCGAGATGTCCGCGGCCGAGGACCTGATCCTGACCATCACCGAAGCCGGGGCCGGCAAACTGTCGTCGTCGCACGACTACCCCGTGCGCGGTCGCGGCGGCATGGGTGTCAGCGCGCAGGACAAGGCCGCCCGTGGCGGTGCCATCGTCGCCGCCTTCCCGGTCGAAATGGACGATCAGATCATGCTCGCCACTTCCACCGGACAGTCGATCCGCTGTCCTGTCGATGGCATCAGTTTCCGATCGCGCAGCGCAGGTGGCGTTCGGGTGTTCGATACGCGTTCCGGGGAAAAGGTCGTTTCGGTCGCACGGGTTGCCGAGGCCGAGGAAGACGTCGCGACGGACGACGGGGGGACGGAAACGGCCTGAGCCCCGACAGACACACCCCTTGCATTCTGCAAAGACGCCATTGCGCATTTCTAGACTGCCGCCTAGTTTGGCGGCAGTAGTGCGACGGCACGATGTGTGGGCGGACGTAATGACTCTCGACAATTGGGACGACCTGAAATTCGTGCTTGCCATGAGCAGGCATGGGACGATGTCCGCCGCCGCGCGCTATCTCGACACCAATGTCGCGACCGTGTCGCGGCGGATCGAACGTCTCAGCGGCGATCTGGACACGCCGCTGTTTGAAAAACGCGGGCAGACTTTCGTCGCGACCCCTGCCGCCAAACGCCTCGCCGAAATGGCGGAGGGGTTCGATCAGACACTACGCTGGGAGGTCGGCCGCCTGCAGGCCGGGAGCGATGCGGGCAGCATTCATCTGAACGTGGCTGCGCCGCCTGCGGTCCATCAGGCCTATACCCTGCCTCGCATGCACGAGCTGTCGGAAACGATGCCGCAGGTGAACATGACGCTGACGGAAAAGGTGTTTGCGCAGGGCCTCGGGGATGCGGATATCCAGGTACGCATCGGACGGCCCGAGGGCGGGCGCCTCAAGGCCCGGAAGTTCCGGAATTATGCCCTGCGCGTCTATCACGGCGCGGACCACAAGCTGGATGGTCAGTGGATCGGAATGTCCCTGCGGTATCCGGATCACGACATCCTGCGCCAGATCTATACCGATGCGGCGGAGACGCCACGCTACCGCGTCGAGGAGATGACGCTGGTGCACCACATGGTCACCACCACGGGGCTGCCCGGGGCCCTGCCTGACTTCATGGTCCGCCCCGAGGACAACCTGGTGGTTGCGGACCTGCCCGACAACGAACTGCCCAGCGAACTGTGGATCACGTATCACGAAACGCGGCAGTCGGACGAAACCCTGCGTGCCGTCGTGGACTGGTTGTGCCGCGTGGCGGCGACCGGCTGACGCGCGGTCTGCGACGCAGGTGGCCCTTTTCGCGGGGGGCCGTCGCGGCTATGACCGGGGTATGAGCACATCTCTTCATATCATCGGCGGCGGCATGGCCGGGTCCGAGGCAGCGTGGCAGGCGGCGACCGCCGGCGTTCCCGTCGTCATTCATGAAATGCGGCCCACGGTCGGCACCTTTGCGCACCGCACCGGCTCGCTCGCGGAAATGGTCTGTTCCAATTCGTTCAGGTCGGACGACGACGAACAGAACGCCGTTGGCCTGCTGCATTGGGAAATGCGGACCGCCGGTAGTCTGATCATGGAGATGGCGGATGCCCACCGCCTGCCCGCGGGCGGGGCCCTTGCCGTGGACCGCGACCCTTTTGCCGAGGCGGTGACCGAACGCCTGCGGTCGCATCCCCTCGTGACCGTCGTGGATGAGGAGGTCACCGACCTGCCCCGTGACGGACACTGGATCGTCGCAACTGGCCCCCTGACAGGCAGCAAGCTGGCCGAGGCGATCGCCGCGGAGGCCGGACAGGACAGCCTTGCGTTCTTCGACGCGATCGCGCCGATCGTTCACGCCGATACCATCGACATGGATATCGCATGGCGCCAGTCGCGCTATGACAAGGGCGACACGGAGGACGAGCGCACTGCCTACATCAACTGTCCGATGACCCGCGATCAGTACGAGGGGTTCATCGATGCCATGCTGGCCGCCGACAAGACGGAGTTCAAGGAAGGCGAGACGGCGGGCTACTTCGACGGTTGCCTGCCGATCGAGGTGATGGCCGAACGCGGGCGCGAAACGCTGCGCTTCGGTCCAATGAAGCCCGTCGGCCTGACCAACCCGCACGATCCGACCAACAAGCCCTATGCCGTGGTGCAACTGCGCCGCGACAACAAGCTGGGCACGCTGTACAATATCGTCGGTTTCCAGACGAAGATGAAATACGGCGCCCAGAAGGACGTGTTCGGAATGATCCCCGGCCTGCAGTCCGCGTCCTTTGCGCGTCTGGGCGGCATCCACCGCAATACCTTCATCAACTCGCCGACCCTGCTGGATGAGCAGATGCGCTTGCGCAGCCAGCCCAACGTGCGCTTCGCGGGTCAGATCACCGGAGTCGAGGGCTATGTCGAATCCGCTTCGATGGGCCTGCTTGCCGGGCGCATGGCCGCCGCCGAAATCCAGGGGCAGGCATTGCCCCCCGTGCCCGAGATGACCGCCATGGGCGCGCTGGTGACGCACATCACCGGCGGGGCCGACGCGAAATCGTTTCAGCCGATGAACGTCAACTTCGGCCTGTTTCCCCCCGTCGACGCCAAGGGCGGGCGGCGCGGACGGCAGGTGCGCTACAAGATGTATACCGACCGGGCCAAGGCCGCATGGACCGACTGGCTGGGCCTGCGCGCCGCCGCGGAATGACGGGCCGGCCGATGAAACCCGGCCTCTGGGCCCCCCGCTCGGTGGAAGAGACACGGCGCATCTACGCGGACTGGGCCGACACCTACGAAGAGGACGTGAACGCGGCGGGCTATGTCACGCCCGCCCGCGTTGCGTCGGCGCTCCGGGCGCATCTGCCGGATACGACGACGCCGGTTCTCGACTTCGGCTGCGGAACCGGGCTTTCGGGTGCAGCCCTGCAGGCCGAAGGTTTCGCGACGGTCGACGGCACCGACATCTCGCCCGAAATGCTGGAACAGGCCCGCACCAAGGGCCTGTACCGGAACCTCGTCATCGGTGATCCGGAGGCGCCCCCCCAGGTCGCGGGCTATGGCGCCGTCATCGCAACCGGCGTGATCAGCCTTGGCGCAGCACCTGCCGACATGCTGGACGCGGTTCTGACACAGCTGACACGCGGCGCGCTGCTCGTCTTCAGCTACAACGACGCGACCCTCGTCACCTCGGATTATCTCGACGCGGTGGCGCAGGTTCAGGCCGATGGTCTGGCACGGTTGCTCTGGGCGGAATACGGCCCGCATCTGCCAAGGACCGAGGGCGCGATGGGATCCACCGTCTACGTCCTGTCACGGCTCTGAGCGCTGGTCGGATGATCACCCGCTTCGCCCCGTCCCCGACCGGGCCGCTGCACCTCGGGCATGCCCTGTCCGCCATCTGTGCCCATGACATGGCGCGCGCGGCCGGTGGACGTTTCCTGTTGCGGATCGAGGATATCGACCGGCAACGCTCCAAGCGCGAATGGGAAGAGGCGATCCTGCATGATCTGGCATGGTTGGGCCTGACGTGGGATGCGCCGCCGATGCGGCAGTCGGATCGCATGGCGGCCTATGACGCCGCGCTCGGCGATCTGTGGGATCGCGATCTGCTCTATCCCTGCGTGTGCAGCCGGCGCGACATCGTCGAAGCCCTCGGCGCGCCGCAGGAAGGGGTGGAGCCGGTCCATGGCCCCGACGGCCCGATCTATCCGGGCACCTGTCACCCGGTTTCTTGGGCAGCCCGCGGATCACGGGACGGGCACCATCTGCGCCTGTCGGTACGCAACGTTCTGCGCCTGCTGGACGGGAATGCGCCGCCGACCTTTCAGGAAACGGGCCTGCCCGGCACGGGGCCGGTCGTCACACCATGGGCCGATTATGCCACCACCATCGGCGATATCGTCCTCGCGCGGCGCGATTTCGGGACATCCTATCACCTGTCCGTCGTGCTGGACGACGCGGCGCAGGGCGTCACGCATGTGGTGCGCGGCGTCGATCTGTTCGATGCCACGCGCATTCACGTCCTGCTGCAACGCCTGCTCGGCCTGCCGACGCCAACCTATCACCACCACGCCCTGATGCGCGACGGACAGGGCAAGCGCCTTGCCAAGCGCGACGATGCCCGATCCATCGCCAGCTATCGCGCCGCCGGCTGGACGCCGGAGGCGCTGCGCGATCATCTGACCAGATCGCTCGTGGCCCCCGACTAGGTCAGGGGCTGGGCCGTTTCGACCATGCGCGCGAAAAAGCTGGCCCCGATGGGGGCAATCGCATCGTTGAAGTCATATTGCGGATGGTGCAGCACCGGCCCCGGCCCCGACCCGAGGAACAGGTATGCGCCCGGCCGCGCGTTCAGCATGTAGCTGAAGTCTTCGGCCCCCATCTGCCGCCCGGTGTCGCCGGTCACGGCCTCGGCCCCGACGACATCCGCCGCGACCTTGCTGGCCAGTGCCGCCTTGTCCGGGTCGTTCACCGTCGCGGGATAGCCGCGCGCATAGCGGCAGGTGGCCGTGACGCCATAGCTGGCTGCCTGCCCGGCGACGATCTCGGCCAGCCGCCGTTCGACCATATCTTGGACGTGGGTATCGAAGGTGCGCACCGTGCCGCCGACGAAGGCCGTCTCGGGGATGATGTTGTCCGCCGATCCGGTATGAATCTGGGTGATCGACACGACCAGATCGTCGGAGGCAAAGTTGTTGCGGCTGACGATCGTCTGGATGGCCGTGCCGATGCCAAGGGCGGCGACGATCGGATCGCGGGTATCATGCGGCATGGCGCCATGCCCGCCTTTGCCGGTGATCGTGATCTCGAACGTATCGACCGCCGCCATGATCGGACCGGGCGTGGTGAAGAAATGGCCCTCGGCGAAGCCCGGCGCGTTGTGGATGCCATAGACCTGGCCGATATCGAAACGGTCCATCACGCCCGCCTCGACCATGACCTCGCCACCGCCGCCGCCTTCTTCGGCCGGCTGAAAGATCAGGGCGACGCGACCGGCAAAATTGCGCGTTTCCGCAAGGTACTTGGCCGCGCCCAGCAGCATCGTGGTGTGGCCATCGTGCCCGCAGGCATGCATCTTGCCCTCCGTCTCGGAGGCGTGGGGCACACCCGATGCCTCGTGAATCGGCAGGGCATCCATATCGGCGCGCAGACCGATGGTCGGCCCCGGCCCCTGCCCTTCGATGATCGCGACGATGCCCGACGTGGCGATGCCCTCGTGCACCTCGTCGACACCGAACTCCCGAAGCTTGTCCGCCACGAAGGCGGCCGTCCGGGGCAGATCGAATTGAAGCTCCGGGTGGCGGTGCAGCCATTGGCGCCAAGCGCGCATGTCGGGTTCCAACGCGGCGATAGAATTGATCACGGGCACGGGTTGTCCTTTCCTGCAGGTCAGGGGCAGATGACGCGAAACCGAAGGGGCGTGCAATGACCGAAGCGACAGGACGGGGCGGGATGGCAGACAACGACGATCTTTGCACGACACCGGGCGGCGGCCTGCCGCGTCTGCTGGCAATCATGGATCGGCTGCGCGACCCCGACGATGGCTGCCCCTGGGACATAGCGCAGGATTTCGCCTCCATCGCGCCCTACACGATCGAGGAGGCCTACGAGGTCGCCGACGCGATCACGCAGCTTGCGGGCGGGGGCGACAGGGCGTGGTCCGATCTGGAGGGCGAATTGGGCGATCTTTTGCTTCAGACGGTCTATCACGCACGCATGGGGGCCGAGCAGGGTCGCTTCGATTTTCATTCGATTGCGGACCGGGTGGCGCAGAAGATGGTCGACCGTCATCCGCATATCTGGGGCGATCAGAGCCGGGACAAGTCCGCCGCCCAGCAGGTCGCCGATTGGGAAGCGGTCAAGGCGGCCGAGCGCGCCGGCGAAGGCGCAAGGCGCACCCTCGATGGCGTGGCGCTGGGACTGCCGGGCATGACGCGGGCCGTGAAACTTCAGAATCGGCTGGCCCGCGTGGGGTTCGACTGGGGGGACACCCGTGACGTTCTGGCCAAGATCACAGAAGAGGCGGCCGAACTGGTCGAGGCGCGCGACAAGGCCGATCCCGATGCGATGGAGGATGAATTTGGGGATCTGATGTTCGTCATGGCAAACCTTGCCCGCCATCTCGGCGTCGACCCCGAAGCCGCGGTGCGGCGCACGAACGCCAAGGTCAGCCGCCGGTTCGCCGCAATCGAGGACCGGCTGGCCGCGGACGGGCGCACCCCCGCACAGTCCGATCTGGCCGAAATGGATGCGATGTGGACCGCGGTGAAAGCGGCCGAAAAATTGCCATAGTAAAAATGTCGGGATTGACCCGACTAAAATACTCGGGAATACAGGCGCGAACCTAACGCAAGGAGGCCACGATGCTTCGTTCCGCCATTTTCGCAACCACCGCCCTGACGATTGCCGCGCCCGTTTTCGCGGGCGAAGTCAACGTCTACTCCTATCGTCAGCCGGAGCTGATGCAGCCGCTGGTCGATGGGTTCGAGGCCGCAACGGGCCACAACGCCAACGTCGTCTACATCGACAATGGCATCACCGAACGTCTGGTTGCCGAAGGCCCCCGCTCCCCTGCGGACCTGATCTTCACCGTCGATATCTCGCGCCTTGCCGAGGCAAAGGCCGCAGGCGTGACGCAGGCCGTGTCCAGCGACGTGCTGGAGGCGAACATCCCCGACGCGATGCGCGACGATGAAGGCCACTGGTATGGCGTGACCACCCGTGCACGCATCGTCTATGCCAGCAAGGAACGCGTCGGCGAAGGCGAGATCACCACCTACGAGGATCTGGCCGATCCGAAGTGGGCCGGTCGCATCTGCACCCGCTCGGGCACGCATGTCTACACCATCGGCCTCGTCTCGGCCATGATTGCCCACAACGGCATCGACGACACCCGCACGTGGCTGGAGGGCGTCAAGACCAACCTCGCCAAGTCGCCCGAAGGCAATGACCGCGCGCAGGTTAAGTCGATCTGGGCCGGCGAATGCGACATCTCGCTGGGCAACACATACTACATGGGCGCCATGCTGGCCGACCCGGAGCAGTCGCAGTGGGCCAACTCGGTGCGCATCGCCTTCCCGACCTTCGAAGATGGCGAAGGCACGCACGTCAACATCTCCGGCGTCGCCATGACCCAGGGCGCATCCAACGAGGAAGAGGCGCTGGCGTTCATGGAATACCTGTCCTCGCCCGAGGCGCAGCAGATCTATGCAAACGTCGTCCACGAATATCCCGTCGCGCCGGGCACCGCGCCCTCCGACCTCGTGGCAGGCTGGGGCTCGTTGACGCCCGATACGACGGACCTGACCGAGGTGGCATCCTATCGTGCCGACGCCCTGAAACTGGTCGAAGAAGTCGACTTCGACGGCTGATGCCCGATCCGCGCCGGATGTATTTTCGGCGCGGACCGAAATCGGCACACGGGTCATGCTGGACAATTCCCTCCGACCCGTGTGCTGTACCCCCATGACACAGAAAATCATCATCGATACCGACCCCGGTCAGGACGACGCCGTCGCGATCCTTCTCGCGCTCGCCTCGCCCGAGCTGGAGGTTCTCGGCGTCACCGCCGTGGCCGGCAATGTTCCGCTCGACCTGACCGCCCGCAATGCGCGCATCGTTTGCGAACTGGCCGGACGGCCCGACATTCCGGTCTTTGCCGGGTGTGACCGCCCCATAGCGCGCACCCTTGTCACAGCCGAACACGTCCACGGCAAGACCGGCCTCGACGGGCCACAGATGGCCGATCCGACGATGCCGTTGCAGGACGCCCACGCCGTCGACTTCATCATCGATACGCTGCGCCGCGAAGAGGCAGGCACCGTCACGCTCTGCCCGCTTGGGCCGCTGACGAATATCGCCGTCGCCTTTCGCCGTGCCCCCGACATCATCGAGCGGGTGCAGCGGATCGTCCTGATGGGCGGTGCCTATTTCGAGGTCGGCAACATAACGCCAGCCGCCGAATTCAATATATACGTCGACCCGGAGGCCGCGAAGGAGGTCTTCGCCGCGGGCGTTCCGCTGGTCGTGCACCCGCTGGACGTGACGCACAAGGCGTTGACGACGGCCGAACGGGTTCAGGCGTTCCGCGATCTTGGCACCGAGGTCGGGCGCATGGTCGCGGCCTGGACCGATTTCTTCGAACGGTTCGACAAGGAAAAATACGGCAGTGCGGGCGCCCCGCTGCATGACCCCTGCGTGATTGCCTGGCTGATCGACCCGAATCTCTTTTCCGGCCGCGACGTGAACGTCGAGATCGAGGTCGACAGCCCCCTGACACGCGGCATGACCGTTGCGGATTGGTGGCGCGTCACGGACCGTCCGGCAAATGCGCTGTTCATCGGGGAC
Organism: Jannaschia sp. 2305UL9-9; assembly: GCF_041403465.1. Lineage (NCBI taxonomy): Bacteria > Pseudomonadati > Pseudomonadota > Alphaproteobacteria > Rhodobacterales > Roseobacteraceae > Jannaschia > Jannaschia sp. 2305UL9-9. The sequence goes on along the minus strand of NZ_JBGEHM010000001.1, from coordinate 230,904 downwards.
GTGGATGCGGACGGGTTCTTTGCCCTGCTGACCGAACGTCTGGCGCGACTGGGCTAGGCCGGGGCCAGCCCCGGACCCCGCGGTATTTGTGGCCAGAGGAAGACGCATGTTCACCTTCGACAACAGCTATGCGCGCCTGCCCGACCGGTTCTATACGGCGATGGCGCCGACGCCCGTCTCCGACCCGCAGCTTGTCATCCTGAACGACGCATTGGCGGCCGAGATGGGCGTGGATGCCGCCCTGCTGCGCGATGGCGCGGATGTGTTCGCGGGCAACCGGATCCCGGACGGGGCAGCCCCCCTCGCACAGCTTTATGCCGGGCATCAGTTCGGCGGCTGGTCGCCGCAGCTCGGGGATGGGCGGGCCATCCTGCTGGGCGAACATGTCGTCGCCGGACAACGCTGGGACGTGCAACTCAAGGGCTCCGGCCCGACGCCCTATTCGCGCATGGGGGATGGGCGCGCAGCCCTCGGGCCCGTCCTGCGCGAATATATCCTGTCGGAGGCGATGCATGCGCTTGGGGTGCCGACGACCCGCGCGCTGGCCGTGACCCTGACCGGTGATACGGTCCTGCGACAGGAGGGGCCGCGGCCCGGTGCGGTGCTGACGCGGGTTGCAGCATCCCACATCCGGGTCGGCACCTTTCAGGTCTTTGCCGCGCGCGAGGATGAAGACGCGCTGCGCCAGCTTCTGGATCATGCGATTGCCCGCCATGCCCCCGACGCCGAAGGGCCGATGGGCCTTTTGCGCCACGTGATGGCCGCGCAGGCCCGCCTTGTCGCACGTTGGATGGGCCTCGGGTTCATTCACGGGGTGATGAACACCGACAACATGACCATTTCCGGCGAGACGATCGACTACGGTCCCTGCGCCTTTCAAGAAGGGTATCACCCCGCCCGCGTGTTCAGTTCGATCGATACGCAGGGGCGCTACGCATGGCAGAATCAGCCTGACATCGCGCTTTGGAACCTTGCGCAGCTGGCCACGGCCCTGCTGCCCCTGATGGGCCCGCGCGAGGCTGCCGTGGAAGAGGCGACCGAGGTTCTGGACGGGTTTCGCGACCTCTATGCCGCAGAATGGGCCGATGTGATCTCGGCCAAGATCGGCGTCGGGGATGTCCGCCTCGGGATGGAATTGCTCGACATCATGTCCGAGGTCGAGGCGGATTTCACCAACACCTTTCGCGCGCTGACCACGGCACCGGATACCATTCCGGCCGGTCTGGCGGACAACCCGCGCATGAAGGATTGGCACGCGCGGTGGCTGGCCGCGGCACCCGACGCGGGCGTCATGCAGACCGCCAATCCCGCCATCATCCCCCGCAACCACCGCGTGGAGGAGGCGATCCAGGCCGGATACGCCGGTGATTTCGCGCCGTTCCGCAAGCTGACCGAGGTATTGCAGGACCCGTGGCACGAAACGACGGACAACGCCGCCTATCGCGCGCCGGCCACGCCTGAACAGGCGGTAACACGGACATTCTGCGGCACCTGATGGACGCGCCGCGTCCGCGCCGCTAGAGAGGCGGCATGACACCCACGATCCTGGAACGTTGCGAGGCGAATGGCCTGCGCCTGACGGCCCCGCGCCGCATCATCGCTCAGGTGTTGGAGGAGGCGACCGACCACCCGGACGTGGAGACGATCCATGCCCGTGCCGTCGCGCTCGACGCGTCGATCTCGTTGGCGACGGTGTATCGCACGGTCAACCTGTTCGAGGAATCCGGCATTCTGGAACGCCGTGAATTCGGCGACGGCCGCGCCCGTTGGGAAGACGCCGAGCGCGAGCATCACGATCACCTGATCGACGTCCAGACCGGGGAGGTCATCGAGTTCGTCGACGCGGAGATCGAGGCCCTGCAGGAAAAGATCGCCGAAAGGCTGGGCTATACCCTCAAGGGTCACAGGCTGGAACTGTTCGCGGTGCGCAAGACGTGACGCATTCCTTCGGTCGCGGCACGCACTTGAACGAACCCTTAACTGTTGTCGCGCTAGGTGTCGTCGCAGACGTCAGCGAGGACCGCGATGACAGACCGCCCCGAACGATTCCGATCCACGATGCAGATCACCGTCTGCTACGACGGGTCCGAAACGACAGCAAAGATACTCGACGTCTCGCGATACGGGATGAAGATCTTCTTCAAGGCTGGCCTGCCGGAGGAGGCGATCGTCGGCTTGCGGGCCCTCAACCTGACGTTGGAGGCGGAGGTGCGGTGGTCGCGGCGCGGTCATTGCGGCCTGGCACTGGGCAAGCCGCTGACACCCGACCAACTCGACATGCTGACGGGTGCGGCGCGCCCGCGGTCATCGCCGTTCTTCACGAAACCCGCGCGCAATGACCGACACGATCCGCGGCGCCCTGTTCATGACCCTGGCGATGGCCGCATTCGCGGTTGAAGACGCGCTGATCAAGGGCCTGTCGAACAGTTTCGTTCCCGCGCAGATCGTCTGGATGCTGGGCCTCGGCGGAACGCTGGCCTTTGCCGCATACCTTCGCGCGACTGGGCAGACGCTCTGGACATCCGCCTATCTGACCCGTCCGATCATGGCGCGCACGGGGTTCGAGGCCATCGGCACCCTGTTCTTCGTCTCCGCGCTGGCGGTAGTGCCTTTGGCGCTGGCCTCGGCCGTCATTCAGGCCACGCCGCTTCTGGTGGCGCTGGGATCCGTCCTGTTCTTCGGCGCGCAGGTGCGTTGGCGTCGCTGGGCGGCCATCGCGGTCGGTTTCGCCGGCGTGCTGGTCATCCTGCGCCCGACAGGCGAAGGGTTCGAGGCGACGACCCTTCTGGCCGTCTGCGGCATGCTGGGACTTGCGGGGCGCGATCTGTCGACCCGCGCGGTCCCCGCCACGATGTCCGGCCTGCGCCTGTCGTTCCTTGCCTTCGCATCGCTGGTGCCCGTGGGCCTTCTGCTTCAAGGGGTTCAGGGTCTGCCCGTCATCGCGCCGAACCTGTCGCAGATCGGCATTCTTGGATTGTGCGTTGCGGTCGGAATGATCGGATACGTCATCATCGTTGCCGCCACGCGAATGGGTGACATGGCGATCGTCTCTTCGTTTCGCTATAGCCGCATGATGTTCGCCCTGATCGTCGCGACCGTCTTTTTCGGGGAGTCGCCCGATTTCTGGACGCTCGTCGGGGTGGCCATCGTGATCGGCGCCGGTGTTTTCACTCTCCTGCGCGAGGCCAAGGTGCACCGCGCGGCTTCCAAAGCGAAACGCCACGCGTTACAGGGCAACTGACTTTATCATCCGACCCCCGGAGGCTTCCAGATGTTCACCATCACCGATATTCATGCCCGTGAGATCCTCGACAGCCGGGGCAACCCCACGGTCGAGGTCGACGTGTTTCTGGAAGACGGCACGATGGGCCGCGCGGCGGTCCCCTCGGGCGCATCCACGGGTGCCTATGAGGCGGTCGAAAAGCGCGATGGCGACAAGTCCCGCTACAAGGGCAAGGGCGTGCTGCAGGCGGTCGAGGCCGTCAACGGCGAGATCGCGGATGCCATCGCAGGCTTCGACGCGACCGAGCAGGAGGCCATCGACGGCGCGATGATCGAACTCGACGGCACCGACAACAAGGGCCGTCTTGGGGCCAACGCCATCCTCGGCGTGTCGATGGCCGTGGCCAAGGCCGCCGCGGACGCCAGCGCCCTGCCCCTCTATCGCTACGTCGGCGGCACCTCGGCCCGCGTTCTGCCGGTGCCGATGATGAACATCATCAACGGCGGCGAACACGCCGACAACCCGATCGACATTCAGGAATTCATGATCATGCCGGTGTCCGCCACCAGCATCGCCGAAGCCGTGCGCATGGGCTCCGAAGTGTTCCACACCCTCAAGGGCGAATTGTCGGCCGCGGGTCTGTCCACGGGCATCGGCGACGAAGGTGGCTTTGCGCCGAACCTGTCTTCGACCCGCGACGCGCTGGATTTCGTTCTGAAATCGATCGAGAAGGCCGGTTATCAGCCGGGTGAGGATATCTTCCTCGCCCTCGATTGCGCGGCGACGGAATATTACAAGAACGGCGTCTACGACCTGTCGGGCGAGGGCAAGAAACTGTCCTCGGACGAGAACGTCGACTACCTCGCGGCCCTCGTGCGCGACTATCCGATCCTGTCGATCGAGGACGGCATGTCCGAAGATGACTGGGACGGCTGGGTCGCCCTGACCGAAGCTTTGGGCGGCAAGGTTCAGCTGGTCGGCGACGACCTGTTCGTGACCAACCCCGCACGTCTGGCGGACGGCATCGAAAAGGGCGCCGGCAACTCCCTGCTGGTCAAGGTCAACCAGATCGGCACCCTGTCCGAGACGCTGGAGGCAGTCAGCCTTGCCCACCGCAACCGCATGACCTGCGTGATGTCCCACCGCTCGGGCGAGACCGAGGACGCGACCATTGCCGACCTCGCCGTGGCCACCAACTGCGGCCAGATCAAGACCGGGTCGCTGGCGCGGTCGGACCGGCTGGCCAAATACAACCAGTTGATCCGCATCGAGGAAGCCTTGGGCGAGACGGCAATCTATGCCGGTCGTTCCATCCTGCGCGGGTGATCGACCTGACCGGTGGTGCCGCCTCGGGCGTCGCCACCGGTCTCCATACCCAACAATCCGGCGACTGCGGGGCGCTTTCACCATGAGCACAGCGCAGTTCGATCAGAGCAGCGGAATGACGGTCGTGCCATCGGCCTGCGGTCGAACCACGCAGCCGACGCGTTTGCGTAAGTCCCATCGCACGACCCGGTCGTGCCGGCACGTCCGGGTCGCATGCCACCGGCGGCTGGCATGAGGGTGGCAACCCCGATCACGGGGGCGGATCGCCCTGCGCTGGGCATGCTGCTGATGCTGGGGTTTTGCACCCTCGCCCCGATGAGCGATGCTTTCGGCAAGATCCTCGCGATGGATTTTCCCGTGCTGCAGCTGGTCTGGGTCCGTTTTATCATTCAGGGCGTGGTTCTGACGGCGCTGGTGGTGCTGACCCGGCGCAGCTTTCGCATGACGGTACTGGGCTGGCGCCTGACGGCCCTGCGCACCGTGCTGCAGATCGCGGGCATCTGGCTGATGACGACGGGGCTGACCTATCTGCCGCTGGCCGATGCCATCGCCATCGCATTCGTCATGCCGTTCATCCTGCTGTTGCTGGGCCATATCGTCTTGAAGGAGGAGGTCGGCCCCCGGCGTCTGTCGGCATGCGGGATCGGTTTTCTGGGCACGTTGATGGTGATGCAGCCATCCTTCGCCGCCGTCGGCTGGGCCGTGCTGTATCCTTTGGGTGTGGCCGTCGTGTTCGCGGTGTTCATCCTCGTGACGCGGCGCATCGCCCGCGAGGCGGACCCCATCGCGATGCAGGCATCCTCCGGCGTGATGGCGATTGTCGGGCTTGGGGTGGCCTATGCCATCCTGCCGCGCAGCGGGCTGACCGACCTCGCACCCATTGGAAACGCCCTCCCCTCGCTTCTGGCCATGGGCTTTCTGGGGACGACGGCGCACCTGTTGATGACGTGGTCCCTGCGCCATGCCCCCGCATCCACGCTCGCGCCGATGCAGTATCTGGAAATCCCGGTCGCCGCGATCATCGGCCTTCTGGTGTTCGGCGATTGGCCGAATGGCCTCGCCCTTGCCGGGATCGCCGTGACAATCGCGACCGGCCTGTACATCCTGTGGCGTGACGGAAAGACGACGGAGCCGACATGACAGCCGATGACATCATCTCTGCCCTCGACCTGTCGCCGCACCCCGAAGGCGGCTGGTATCGCCAGACATGGGTAGCCGACGCGGCCCCGGGCGTTCGGCCCGCCGGAACGGCGATCCACTTTCTGTTGCGTGCAGGTGAGGTCAGCCATTGGCACCGCGTCGATGCCGCCGAAATCTGGCTGTGGCATGCGGGGGCGCCCCTGACCCTGTCGCGCAGCGCGACCGACGATGGCCCCGCCCATGACGTCACGCTTGGGCGCGACCTGACATTTCAGGCGGTGGTCGAGGCCGGTCACTGGCAGGCCGCCCGCAGCACCGGGGACTGGTCCCTTGTCAGTTGCACGGTATCGCCCGGGTTTCGCTTTGACGGGTTCGAACTGGCCCCACCCGGTTTCGACATTCCACGACAGGATATTACCGCATGAACATTCTTGGCCTTGCATCCCTGCTGCTGGTCGCCGCCGCGGCGTTCGGGGCGATCAACTACCTGTTCCTGAAACTCCCGTCCGCCATCGGCATCCTGATCGTGGCCTTGGTCGCAAGTTTCGGGGTGATCGCCACCGACTGGGTATTTCCCGCCCTCACCATCGAGGAGGAACTGCGCGCCCTCGTCCTCGACATCGAGTTTTCGGAGGCCCTTCTGGAAGGCATGCTGGGCTTGCTGCTGTTTGCGGGCGCCCTGCACGTCAAGGTCGCGGACCTGAAGCGCGAATGGCTGCTGGTGCTGTTGATGGCGACGATCGGCGTCGGCCTGTCGACAGCCATCGCGGGTGTCGGGTTCAGCTGGATCACCGGCGCGCCGCTGTTGATCGCGCTGGTTTTCGGCGCGCTGATCTCGCCCACGGACCCGGTCGCGGTGCTGGGCGTGTTGCGGGCCGCGAACCTGCCGAAGTCGCTGGAAACCAAGATCGCGGGCGAATCGCTGTTCAACGATGGTGTGGGATACGTCGTGTTCCTTGTCCTCGTCGGGATTGCCTTTCCGACCGGTGACGCGCACGGCACGGGCCTGTCGGGTGCGGCCCTGCTGTTCGCACAGGAGGCGTTCGGCGGGGCGGCCCTTGGCGCGGTCCTCGGGTTCGGGGCGTTCCGCGTGATGCGCCGTATCGACGATCCGCCGCTCGAGGTTCTGATAACCCTCGCGCTGGCCTTCGGTGGCTACCAGCTTGCCGTCTGGCTGCATGTATCGGCGCCCATCATGGCCGTGGTCGCGGGCCTTCTGATCGGTGACGTCGGATCGAAATACGGGATGTCCGACGAGACGCGCGCACATGTCGATACCTTCTGGACCCTGATCGACGAAATCCTGAATGCCATCCTCTTCCTGCTGATCGGGATCGAGGTGTTCGCCATCGCCTTCGAGGCAAGCTTTCTGCTTGCGGGTCTCGGCGCGATCGTCCTGCACCTTTTGGCGCGTTTTTCGGCTGTCGTCGTGCCGGTGTTCCTGTTGCGGCCCTTTGATACCAACCTCGAAAACGGCATTACCCGCATCATGACGTGGGGCGGACTGAAGGGGGGCATTTCGGTCGCCCTGGTCCTGGCGTTGCCGGAAAACGAATGGAAGCCGCTGATGCTGACGGCCACCTACATGGTCGTCCTGTTCTCGATCATCGTGCAGGGATTGACCGTTGCAGGCCTCGCCAAACGCCTGGGCGCCGCGCCCGACCTCGTCTAGCGCTCAGGGCCATATAAGGTCTCATGAGGGGCGTGCCGCGGCGGACACCCCCGTCCCCTTGCGGGGGCTGCGACGCGCGCGCGGCGCGACGGGCGTCACGCCTCCAGTTCGGCGTCCCAGTACAGGAAATCCATCCAGCTGTCGTGCAGGTGGTTCGGCGGGAACTTGCGGCCGGTGTTCATCAACTCGGATGCGGCGGGCTGACGCGGCGGTTTGCGCAGATGATACCCAACCTGCCGCAAGGAACGTGACCCCTTGCGCAGGTTGCACGATCCGCAGGCCGCGACGACGTTTTCCCAGCTGGTGATGCCGCCCGATGCCCGTGGCACGACATGGTCGAACGTCAGATCCCCCTTGGAGCCGCAGTACTGACAGCTGAACTCGTCGCGCAGGAACAGGTTGAAGCGCGTGAACGCGACCTTCTTTTGCGGCGCGACGTAATCCTTCAGAACGACGACTGACGGAATGCGGATGGTGGTGGTGGGGGATCGCACCACCTCGTCGTATTCGCTGACGATATCGACCCGGTCGAGGAACGCGGCCTTCACCGCGTCCTGCCACGGCCAGAGAGACAGCGGATAGTAGCTGAGCGGGCGGTAATCGGCATTGAGCACAAGGGCCGGGAAATGCCGCAGACCCGCAGGCTCCCGCGTGAAATCGGTTCGGAATTCCTGTGTCTTCTGTTCAGTCAAGGCGGTCATGCACTCGCTTCCCTGATCGGAGAGCGACCCGCCCGGCCCTCGGGCGCGCGGCCCTCTCGCTGTGGACTATATATGGGGAGCATCCCCAGACAAGTATCCAAATACAGCGTCGGATTAGCGCACCCCTGTAACAGGTTTTCGACAGTCGAAGACCAGTCCGGGAAATGTGGCGGACGGGCGGCCTGAACCGCCCGGCAAGGCATCTGTCACGCCGCAGGCATGCCGATCAATCCAGACCGAAGACATCCCGCAAGAAGGCCAGCGACACCTGCAATCCGTCAGGCGCGATGCCATGTCCCGTGCCCTTCATGATATGGGCATAGACACGCTCGAAACCGGCGGCTTCCATTGCTTCGGCGGCTTCGGGCAGGCTTTGCACCGGTACGACCTCATCCTCGTCGCCGTGCACCAGCAGGACCGGCGGCTTGGACCGGGCTTCCTCCGCCAAGGTGTCGGGCTTGAGCATCCGGCCGGAAAAACCAACGATCCCGGCCAGGGCATCGTCGCGCCGGGGACCAACGTGCAGCGCCATCATCGTGCCCTGGCTGAACCCGTACAGGACCGTGTCGGCCGCCGTCAGGCCCTCTCGGTCCATGGTTTCTTGCAAGAAAGCTGTCAGGTCATCGACGGCGCGGTCCATTCCGGCCATCGATTCCTCTTCCGAGGAGCCATCGATCCACGGGATCGGAAACCACTGGAACCCACCGGGCGCGCCAAGGCAATTCTCGGGCGCGTCGGGGGCAACGAAGGCCGTGTCGGGCATATGTGGCATCAGAGGGTCGGCCAGACCGATCAGGTCGGCGGCATTCGCGCCATATCCGTGCAGGAACACGACCAGCCGTTTTGCCGTGTCCGGCCCGCGCCGCTCGTAGTTAAGGCTCATAGGGTGCCCTCCCGCTGTTTCTCCACGGCGTAGTAGGCCCACAAAAGCCGCGCCGCAACCGCCCGCCACGGCGACCAGTCCGCCGCCATCGTGCGCATGGCGCGTTCTTTCGGGCGTGCATCCAGACCGAACAGCATGCGCGCGCCTTCCTGCAGGGCAAGATCGCCGTGGGCGAAGACATCCGCATGGCCAAGGCTGAACATCGCATAGATCTCGGCCGTCCATGTTCCGATTCCGGGGACGGCGGTCAGGGTGGTAACGACTTCGTCCGTCGGGGCCGTTCGCAGGGCAACGTAATCTATGTCCGCCTCGGCCAGTGCCTTGGCATAGCGTATCTTCTGCCGCGACAGGCCGCAGGCGCGCATCTCCTCCTCCGTCGCGCAGGCCGTGCCGTCCGGCGCATGCAGCCCCGCCGCCTCGCACCTGCCCAGAATTGCGCGGGCCGACGCGACGGAGACCTGCTGCCCCACGATCGCGGCAAACAGCGCGCCGAACCCGTCATCGCGCCGACGCAGGGGCAGCGGCCCGGTCAGCGTCAGCGCATGGGCAAAACGCGGATCCCGCGCGGCCAGCCATGCCGCCCCTTCCGCGACGTCTTCATCCCCGTGAATGATCCGGCCCGGGGGCGGCGTGTTCGCGGACGAAGGCGATGGCCTTTGCAATGTCATGGGTTTCCCGTCCTTCCACGGCAGGCGGCCTGTCGATCATGTGCACGATCAGGCCCAGTTGGTCGGCGGCATCCAGCTTGGCGTCATGTCCGCCGGAATTCTTCGTGACCAGATGGGTGATGCGCAGGTCCCGAAACAGGGCGGCCTCTGTCTCGGGGGTGTTCTGCGGGCGCCCGACGATCCACGACAGACCGGGCAGGTTCGCCGCCGGGTCGATGCGGCGACACCACAGGCGTGCCCCACCGGACAGAAACGGCGCGACCGACCCCGGTCCCACCGCCAGAAAGACGCGTGCGTCGTAGGGCAGGGCGACGGCCACGGAATCGGCCGTTCCATGGTGGATCCAGCCGGGCCGCCCCTGCCACGCCGGGCGCGTCAACCGCAGGTGTGGAACGCCCGCCTGCCGGCACAGGCGGGCGGTCCGTTCCGACATATGGGCGGCAAACGGATGGGTCGCATCCAGAACGGCGGCGCATTGCGCCAATGCGGCGCGAAAGCCATCCGCACCGCCAAAGCCCCCCGCGCGCATCGGCACGCCGAGATCGACGGGGCGCCGGGTATTGCCGGCCAGGGATGCCACCACGTTCCTGTCTGACACGGCGGCGCAGACGGCCCGCGCCTCGGCCGTTCCGGCAAGGATCAGGACCTTACCTCGCATGGGCAAGGATCATGCCGGCGCGGTCGATGACGACCACGTCGACCCGGGCGTCGATCATCGCGGCAACGCGGCCCTGCGCCTTGAGGGCGATGGCGGGAGCAAGCGCCGGGGCACGGGTCACGGCCTGCAAGGCGGTGTTGCAGTCGGTCAGATCCTGCCCCGCAAGATCGGACAGCCACGCAAAATCCACCTGCGACCGACCCGAGTGCAGGTCCATCGCGCCCTGCGCCAGCTTCGCCAGCTTGCCGATACCCCCGCCGACGGTGACCCGGTCGATGGGGTGACGGGCAAGATACTTGAGCATCCCACCCGCGAAATCGCCCATGTCCAGCATGGCGTGATCCGGCAGGTCGTGCAGGGCCTGCACCACCCGTTCGCTGGTGGCACCAGTGCAGCCGGCGACGTGGCGCAGGCCATCGGCCCGCGCCACGTCGACGCCACGGTGGATCGATGCGATCCATGCCGCGCAGCTGAATGGCCGGACGATCCCCGTGGTGCCAAGGATCGACAAGCCCCCTTCGATCCCAAGGCGCGGGTTCCACGTGCGTTTCGCAATCTCGGCACCGCCCGCGATGCTGACGGTGATCTCCACGTCCGGTGTGCGACCGAACAGACCGGCTGCCTCGGCCACCGCACCGTCCATCATCAGGCGGGGCACCGGGTTTATGGCGGGCTCCCCCACCGCGATCGGCAGGCCCGGCTTGGTCACCATGCCGACACCTTCACCCGCGCGGAACACCACACCCCCGGTCGATGCTTTGACCCGCACGCGGATTTCCGCGCCGTGCGTGACGTCCGGGTCGTCGCCTGCGTCCTTTATCACCGCCGCCTCGGCCCAGCCCTTGCCCGTGGCAGCATCGGCAATGGCGAAATCGGGTCTCTGCCCGCGTGGCAGGGTGATCGTCACCACCTGCGGCACACGCCCCGTCCACAACCCCTCGACCGCCGCGCGGGTCGCGGCGGTGGCGCAGGCCCCCGTGGTCCAGCCACGGCGAAGGGGTGGCGTCTCGCTCATGACGCCCTGCATGCCACGGGACCCGCGTGCCGCCAATGGCCCTCGCCATGTCGCGCGCCACCTTCCCCTGCCCGCGCGTCCACAGTAACGAAGGGGGATGACAGACTCCCTTCCCCCTCATGACTGGCCGGAACTCCAACGCGGCTGGGTCTGGCTGTGCGGTGCCGGACCGGGTGATCCCGGCCTTCTGACGTTGCATGGCCTGAACGCCCTGCGTCAGGCGGACGTGATCGTCTATGATGCGCTGGTCGGGGACGGCATCCTCGACTGGGCCCCACAGGCCGAAAAGGAATACGCCGGCAAGCGCGGGGGAAAACCTTCCGCCAAGCAGCGCGACATTTCGCTGCGCCTCGTCGATCTGGCGCGACAGGGAAAGCGCGTTTTACGCCTGAAGGGGGGCGATCCTTTCGTATTCGGACGCGGAGGAGAGGAGGCACAGACCCTCGTGCAGCACGGCGTGCCCATCCGCATCGTGCCGGGTATCACGGCGGGTATCGCGGGTCTTGCCTATGCGGGCATCCCGGTGACGCACCGCGATGTGAACCAGTCGGTGACGTTCGTCACGGGCCATGACCACACGGGCGCCGCGCCCACGGCGCTCGATTGGGCGGGTATCGCCATGGGATCGCAGGTCATCGTGATCTACATGGGCATGAAGCATATCGGCCAGATCGCCGCGCGCCTGATCGATGCGGGGCGCAGCTCATCGGAACCCGTGGCTGTCACCACCACGGCGACCCTTGCCGATCAACGCACGGTGGAGACGACCCTCGCGACGGTCGAGGCGGATATCCAGGCCGCCGGGTTGGAGCCACCTGCCATCATCTGCATCGGTCAGGCCGTCAATCTGCGCCAGGCCCTCGACTGGCAGGCGATGGCCGGGGGAGAGGCTCCGCGCAACCTCGACCCGCTTGGCCGGGCGCGTCCGGCCGAAAGCGCGTGATGCGTCTTTCGGCCTGTCACCACCGGGCCATGCGACGCGGCCCGTCCGAATGCCGGGCCTGATCCTCGCCGCCCCGGCATCGGGCAGCGGCAAGACCACGATAACCCTGGGCCTTCTGCGCGCATTGCGCGATGCCGGGCATGCGGTTCGGGGCGCGAAATCCGGACCGGACTACATCGACCCCCGCTTTCACGAGGCGGCCAGTGGCGCGCCCTGCGTCAACCTCGACGCCTGGGCGATGGGCGCGCCGATGATCGCGGGCCTTGCCGCCACGTCGGACCTGATGCTGATCGAGGGGGCGATGGGCCTCTTCGACGGCGCGCCGCCCGACGGGCGGGGGGCGGTCGCGGATCTTGCGCGCCAGATGAACCTGCCCGTGGTCCTCGTGGTGGATGCGGCACGCATGGCGCAGAGCATCGGCCCCCTCGTGGCGGGTTTTGCGCATCACGATCCCGATGTGCAGGTCGCGGGCGTCATCCTAAACCGTGTCGGAAGTGCGCGGCACGAGGCGATGCTGCGCGCCGCCTGTCCCCTGCCAGTCCTTGGCGCGGTGCCGCGCGATCCGGCCCTGTCCACGCCGTCGCGGCACCTTGGCCTCGTGCAGGCGCGGGAACACCCGACGTTGGAGGCGTTTCTCGCCCACGCAGCGACCGTCATGGCGCGCAGCATCGACCTCGATGCCCTGACGGGATTGGCCCGCGCCCTGCCCGCCGTACCGCGCGCGCCCCTGCCCCCCCCGGCGCAGCGGATTGCGCTGGCGCAGGATGCGGCCTTCGATTTTGCCTATCCCCATCTGCTCGATGGCTGGCGCGCGGCGGGGGCCGAGATCGTGACCTTCTCTCCGCTCGGTGACGAGCCGGCGCCCGACGCCGATCTGGTGATCCTGCCGGGGGGATACCCCGAACTGCATGCCGGGCGGATCGCGGGCAGCGCGGTCTTTCTTGCGTCCCTGAAGGACCGCGCCGTCTATGGCGAATGCGGTGGCTACATGGTGATGGGCGACGGGCTGATCGATGCGGATGGACAGCGCCACGCCATGGCGGGCCTTCTGAGATTGGAGACGTCCTTTGCCAGCCGCAAGCTGCACCTCGGCTATCGCCAACTGGTCGCAGAGGGCGGCCCGATGCCGGGGGCGTGGCGCGGGCACGAGTTCCACTATGCCACGACCTTGCTCGCGGATGGCCCGCCCCTGTTCACCGCCACGGACGCCGAGGATGCGCCCCTGCCCGCGATGGGTCTGCGCATGGGACAGGCAGCGGGGTCTTTCGCCCATCTGATCGCCCCGCGGGATGCCACCGGCGGATTGTAGCGTGACAATCACACACTGGACGCGGGGCCGGCGGGGGGCGTAAGCCCGTCGCATGACCGTCACCAGCATCAACACACCGCCCGACGACGCCCGTGCGAAACGCAATGTCCTCGTCCTCGTCGTCGCGCAGGCCCTTCTCGGGGCGCAATTGCCGATCAACTTCACCGTTGCGGGGCTGATCGGCCTGACGCTGGCGCCATCTGCCTTGCTGGCGACGCTGCCCATCTCGCTGATCGTGTTCGGCTCGATGACCACAGCACCGTGGATCAGCCCCCTGATGCAGGCGCGCGGACGGCGGTTCGGTTTCGTGCTGGGCGCATTGGCCGGGGCCCTCGGGGCCGGAATCTCGATGCTGGCCCTCTTGTGGGGCAGTTTCGGGCTGTTCCTCGTCGGCGCCTACCTGACCGGCATCTTCATGTCGACGCTGGGCTTCTACCGGTTCGCCGCGACGGATACGGCCAGCGATGCCTTCCGCCCCAAGGCGATCAGCTATGTCATGGCAGGCGGCCTCGTGTCGGCCTTCGTTGCGCGCTTCGTGGTGACTGGAACCGAAACGGCGACGATCATCCCCTTTCTTGCCACCTATGGCGCGGTTCTCGGGCTGAATGCGGTCGGGGTCTGGCTGTTCTTCCTGCTGGATATTCCGACACCTGCAAAACCCGCGCAGGATGCCCCCAAGGGCCGCAGCCGGGCAGAGCTGCTGCGCTCGCCCGCGATCCTTGTGGCGATCATCTGCGCCATGGTCAGCTATGCGCTGATGAACCTCGTGATGACCTCCACCCCCCTTGCGGTCGTCGGATGCGGTTTCGGGGTGTCGGATGCGTCCAACATCGTCACCTTCCACGTCATCGCGATGTATGCGCCCAGTTTTTTCACCGGGCACCTGATCGTGCGCTTCGGAACCACCCGGATCATCGCCACAGGCCTTGCGATGCTGGCCGCGGCGGGCATCGTCGCGCTGTCGGGAACCGACCTGCCGTATTTCTATATCGCTCTCATCCTGCTGGGCCTTGGCTGGAACTTCGGGTTCATCGGCGCCACGACCCTTCTGACGTCCAGTCATTCGATGGAGGAACGCGGAACCATCCAAGGTTTGAACGACGCCCTGGTGTTCGGCATGGTGACGCTTGCGTCGCTGTCCTCGGGCGGACTGATGGGGTCGGCTGCGGATGCGGTGTCGGGTTGGAATGCGGTGAACTTCGCGATGGCGCCGTTCCTGTTCCTTGCTGGCGGGGCGCTTGTCTGGCTGACCCTGCGCCGCAACCGTCGCAGCACCTGACCGCCCCGCGCCGAAGCGGGTCTATTCCTCGAGGCGCAGGCCCATCCGGGTGGCGTGCCACGAGGCTTCGGCCCTGCTGGAGATACCAAGCTTGCGATAGACGGCCTTGATGTATCCGGCGACCGTGGTTTCGGCCAGACCAAGCTCGGTCGCGACCTCGGCGGTGCGCAGACCGCGCCCGATCAGGGCCAGGACCTCCCGCTCCCGATCCGTCAGGCGCGCCTCGACCTCGACCGGGCCGGTCAGGCGAAAATGATCCATGATCCGGCGCGCGATGGACGGCGACAGGGCGGGCATCCCGTGGCTGAGCTGTCGCAGCTGCCGCGTCAGAACCCCGGCCGGATTTTCCTTGAGCAGATATCCATCCGCCCCGGCGGACAGCGCCGATACCACGGTCGCGTCGTCGGCCATGACGGTCGTGACGACGCACAGAACGCCCCCCCTGTCCCGCTTGATCTGTCGTAGCAGGTCCAGACCGCTGCCGTCGGGCAGGTTCAGGTCGATGATCGCAAGGTCCAGAGGGCGGTCCAGCATCTTGCGCGCCGTCGCGAGGTTGGAGGCATCGAGGATCTGGCACCCCTGCCACGCATTGGCGATCAGCCCGCCCAACCACAGGCGCGTTTCGGCAATATCCTCGACGATCAGGGCGTTGCGCATGCGATCATTCCCCCGCCAAAGGCAGCGCAGGCGCCGCGTCGAATGGCAGATAGGCCGACAGATGCGTGCCCCGGGTGGTCGACCTGATGTCGAAGATGCCCCCGATGGCCGCCGCGCGCAGGGTCAGGTTATCAAGCCCATTCCCGCGGACGGCTGCCGCGCTGATGCCGGAACCGTCGTCCTCGACCGTCACGGAAAGGCCCGCGGTCGTGCCCTCGACGACAACGGCCACCCGTTCGGCCCCGCTGTGCCGCAGGGCATTGCCCGTCGCTTCGCGCAGGACGGCGCGCAGGGTCGCGGCCATGCTGGCGCTGATGGTCATCTGCGGCAACGTGCCGGTCGTCCAGTTCAACCCTATGCCCGCTGCATCGTAGAGCGATCCGATCTCGCCACGCAGGTCTGCCACGACATCGCGCAGGGGCGCGTCATCGACCTTGGTATTGGCCACGATGTTGCGCAGATCGGTCAGGGTCTGTCTGATCAGGGCGTTCTTGCGTTCCGTGTTGTCGGAATGCAGCGCGCCGAGCAGCTGCACGCCGATGTTGTCGTGCACATCCCGGTCGATGCGCGCCCGCTCCTCCTCGACCGCGCGGTCACGGGCAAGGGCCAGCTTGTCGAACCGCTCGATCGCCGCAAGCAGACGCGTCGCCCGCGCGACATCGTCGGGCGCATAGAGACGATGCCCGCCCCGCGTCCAGTGCAGGCGGCGCGCGGCCAGCCCCCCCGGCCCCGGCAGATCCATCGCCGCCCCTTCGTCCACCAGAACGGGCCTGTCGACGGCAGCGGGGGCAAGGTCGATGGCCAGCGGGGCGAAGGCATCGGTCAGCATGTCATCGAACCGTTCGCTGCGCTGATCCGCGTTCGTCGCAAGGGCCACCGCGACGACCGCATCGCTCAGGTCGGGCACGCGCCTGCGCTTGCGCAGCAGGCTGGCAAGCTGATCGCGCAACGGCAGATACAGCACCACCACGAGCAGGAGTGACGCGCTGAATGCCGACACGGCCTCCAGCGACATGGCCGAGATGAGGGCGGCATCGACCGCGAACAGCAAGGCAACGCCGCCCGCGTAGTAGAACAGCCGGAAAGACCAGTCGCCCAAGTCGAACATGCGATAGCGCGCCACGCCGATGGCCAGCCCGACATAGACGAACAGGAACAGCAGAAAGGCGTGCCCCTGCCGCAGGGCCGCAGGATAGCCCAGCGCCCCCGGTATCGCCATCAGGGCGATGAAGCCGCCGCACCCGAGCAGGATCGAAGCACCGAACCACAACGCGATGCCACGGTCCTTGGGCTGTTTTCGCGCCGCCCAGATCTGTGCCAGCAGGCCCAGCGTCATGCAGGCCATCTCGACCGCCGTGCCAAGATGTGCCCCGGTTGCCCGCCCCGACCAAAGGCCCAGCGGGTTGCCCAGGTACCACAGGAAGAACACCGCCAGCGGCAGATAGATCGTCCACCCCGGCAACAAACGCCTCGGGTAGCTCCAGAGCATGGAGGTCATGCAGGCCCCGAACAGCAGCGACCCGAACATGTTGACATGCGACGCGGCGGCGAACCCCGCCTCCGGCACCGCAAGATCGCGCGTCGAATACCACGCCGCCGTCATCGCAGACAGGGCAAGGCCCAGACCCGCCATGGCAAACAGCCACGCCGCCGGATCGCGGGGGCGCAGACTGACGACCCAGCCGCCAAGCACGATCGGTGCCATGCCGACGAAAACCTGTATCCAGAAGATCAGCGGCAGGCTGCCAAACGGTCTGCTGTCGCGTGGCGTGACCACAAACTCGCCGGCATCGGTGCGCAGGGTAACCGGTCCGCCGGTCAGCATGTCGTGGATCTGCCCCTGATGCGCAAACAGCGCGGCCATCGCGGCATGCGTGGGCAGGACATCCGGTTCTTCCAGCGCGTCCTGCGCGCTGAGCGTCAGCTGCGTGCCGTCGGCGCCTTCGATCGACAGAAGGCGTGTGCCATCGACGCCTGCGGCCGGACCGGTCGGGGCCGTGCCGGTAATCGCTATGCCGGGCCCCTCACCGCCGATGACCTTGTCGAGACCGAGCCACGGCTGCGAAAGGGCGGCCCATGTCACGAGAACGGCGGCGATCGCCGCCAGCACCATCGCGATCGCCGTGCCGAGGGCGGGCCCCATCCGAAAGGTTGCCTGGCTGTTCATCGGTCCCCCCGTGCCATGCGTCTGACCACTGGGCTCAGTGGCCCACGCCGAACGCGATCGGTCAAGAGGAAGGCATCGCGGCCGCCACCTTCACCGCCGTTCGATCCCCTGAAACAGGGGGGCAATCCCCGAACCACGCGCCTTCGACGGTGCCCCGTGACCGCCGATACGAAAACGCGCGCCGGTTTCCCGGCGCGCGTTTGGCAATAGTCGTGATCGTCCCGCGACTTAGCTGCGCCCCTTCCACGGGACGAGGAAATCCTCGGCCTTGCGCATCAGGATGTCGATGCCATAGCCGATGATGCCGATCAGGATGATCCCCATCAGAACGATCTGCGTCAGCTGGAACTTGGACGCAGCGATGATCATCATGCCCGCGCCCTTCTGCGCGGCCACAAGCTCGGCCGCGACGACCGTGCCCCAGCAGACGCCCATCGCGACGCGGGCGCCGGTAAAGATTTCCGGCAGGCTGTTGGGGATGATGACATGGCGCAGGATCTGCGTCTTGGAGGCGCCCAGCGAATAGGCCGCGTGCACCTTGGTGATGTTCACGCCCGAAACACCCGCCCGTGCGGCAATCGCCATGATCCATAGTGCAGCCAGGAACAGCAGGACGATCTTGCCGCTTTCCCAGATGCCGAACCAGATGATCACCAGCGGGATCAGCGCAAGGGGTGGCACCGGGCGCATGAATTCCACGATCGGATCGAACCAGCCCCGGAACCATCCCGACAGACCCATCGCATAGCCCAGCGGGATCCCCACGATGGACCCGAGGACGAACCCCGCGAGCACCCGGATCAGGGACCAGCCGAGATGTTCGTGCAAGCCGAAGTTCTGATACCCGTTCGTCAGGATGTCGAAGAACGCGCCTGCGACCTCCTCCGGGGCAGGCAGCCAGATCGATTCCATCTGAAAGCCGGTCGACGGTGTCACGTTCAGCGACCCGCGCCGCGTCATCGTCACCTCGCCATCGCCAAAGTCGACCGTCTCACCCGCCGCGATCGGTTGTCCGTTGACGGCGATCACGGTCAGGTCGTCGCCTTCGTCGTTGGCCATCACGCGGAACAGGTCGGACCGATAGGTCGCGATGACACCGGCATCGTTCTTGGCAAAGCCGTCGCCCGGCGCGACGATCGGCGTCTCAGGCTCCTCGCCGAGGGGATGCACGATGAACCGCACCTCGGCATCATCGGTCTGACCGGTGGCGTTCTGCGCCGTGTAGGTAAAGCCGCTTTCGCCGGTAAAGGGACCGGGCACATGGATCGGCGTGATGACCGACCCGGTGAAGGCCCCCCACAGCAGGAAGATCACCACGACCGAGATGACGGAGGCGGCCCGGTTGGGACGCACCGCGCTCTCGTCTCCGAAGGTCACGGTCTTGAGCGAGGTGAAATCCTTGCGCTGCGTTCGGCGGGACACGAGGCCCACGATCAGCATGGCGGCGATGAACAGGGCCACGTAAAGGGCCAGCAGGACGATTCCGGTCATGTCACGCGTTCTCCGTCCGGCCCATGATTTCTTCTTCCATCTCCCAGATCATGGAGAGGATCTCTTCCCGCGTGCGGCCGAACTCGGGGTCCTTCTTGACCTCGCGCAGGTCCATGTTGACGCCGGCTTCGGCGAACGGCAGGCGATATTCGCGGTGGATCCGGCCGGGGCGCGGGGCCATCACGATCAGGCGTTCACCCAGAAGCAGGGCTTCCTCGACCGAGTGGGTGATCAGGATGATCGTCTTGCCGGTCTCTTTCCAGAGCTTCAGGACAAGACCCTGCATCTTTTCGCGGGTCAGCGCATCGAGCGCGCCCAGCGGCTCGTCCATCAGGATCACGTCGGGGTCATTGGCGAGGCAACGGGCAAGGGCCACGCGCTGCTGCATCCCGCCCGACAGTTCGTAGATCGCCTTGTCCTTGAAGGCGCCAAGCCCGGTGATATCCAACAGGTGGTCCGCCCCCTCGCGCCGCTCCGCGACCGGGACGCCCTTCATGCGGGGGCCGAATTCGACGTTCTCGCGCACCGACATCCATTCGAACAGCGCGCCCTGCTGGAACACCATGCCGCGTTCGGCAGAAGGGCCGATGACCTTGTGGTCGTTCAGGACGATCTGGCCTTCGGTCGGTGCGAGGAAGCCCGCGACGATATTCAGAAGCGTTGTCTTGCCACAGCCCGAGGGGCCGAGCACCGACATCAACTCCCCCGCCTTCAGGTCGAGCGAGACATTCTGGAGCGCCTGGACAAAGCTGCCATTCGGCAGGTCGAAGCGCATCGAGACGTTCTCGATGGATAGTCCGGTCATCCCTGGACCCCCCGTAAGTTGTAGTCTGATTGTATCTATCGCGCCCGGGGCAAGGCGAACCTGCCCCGGGCGGTGTCCCCGAAAGGGGGCTGATCACATGCTGGACGCAGCCGACAGCGGTCCGGCGTCAACCGTTCCCTCATAGCTGTCGAGGGCGGACGGGATGGACCCCGCACCGACGAAGACCTCGGCCACGCCGCCCATGAAGGTCGCTGCGCCACCGTCGAGCCATTTGGCGCTCAGCTGCTCTTCGACCGAGGGGAAGACGAAGGTGTCGATCGTGGCCTTGGTGGCCTCGACGTCCATGCCCGCATCCTGCGCGATGACCGGCAACATGGCCTCGGCGTCGGCGCCGCCCGCGTTCCACATGGCGTTGGCGTCGGCCGTCACCTTGAGGAAGGCGGCCAGAAGCTCGGGCTCCTCGGCGGCGAAATTGGCGGGAACGGTCGTGGCGTCGAACACAAGGATGCCCAGATCTTCCTTTTCAGCACCGGTCAGCAGGACGTTGCCATGCTCCTTCATGCGGCGCAGCGCACCGCCCCAGCCACAGGCCATGTCGAGGCTGCCCTGTGCCAGCGCGGCCGCGCCTTCGGCGGGGGCCATGTCGACCACTTCCATGGAGCCGACATCGACGCCGAAGTGGTTCATCTGGCTCAGGAAGCCATAGTGCGCGGCGGTGCCGATCGGAACGGCGACGCGCTTGCCCGCCAGTTCGGAGGCCGAATCCTTGTCGATCTCCAGCGCTTCGGCAACGACGCAGTTGTCGTTTTCCGAATAGGACACGGCCACGTCGACGACCTTGATGTCCTGACCGGCGGAGGCGGCGACGACGAAGGGCGGGATGCCTTGGCTGACCGAGATCTGCACGTCACCCGAAGCCATGGCGGCGGACATCGCGGTGCCGGTGTCGAAGGCGACCCAGTTGATCGCGACGCCCATCTCTTCCTCGTAGGTGCCGTTCACCTTGGCGAACTGGAACGGCATCGGCCATTCGAGGAAGTAGGCAACCGTGATTTCTTCGAGGTGGGCGTCGGCGAGAACCGCCTGACCCGAAAGCATCGTCACGGCCGCAACCGTCGAGGCGAGTGTTTTCTTCAGCATTGTGCGTAAACTCCATGTTGAGGATCGGCGCGATTGAACTCGTGCCATTGTTGCCCCCGTTCTGCGACGGGGAGGGGGTCGGGCCGAAACCCGCCCGGATGAGGCACCTGCGGCAGAGCCGTTAGCGCCATCAACCTGACAGGCCACCGCGCCCGCAATCTGCGGTCCGTATCGATGGCCTGAATTCTATGCATATGCCCGCGAATGTGACATCTTGGCCCATATGCTGCCTGAAAAAGCATCAATTCCGCAACGCCCCTTGGCATTGACCCGCTGTGGGTGCAGGACGCTTCCGACAGCTGCGCGTCAAAGGCCCGTCCGATTCCACGCGACCCGGCCGACAAGCGGCAACCGACTGTAGGGTTCAGGGCTACGGTCACGGTGGGGTCCTTTTACGGGGACGGCAAAGGCTCAGGCACCCCGAACCATAGGAGCGGCGGATCGCAGGTCGCAACAGCGCGGCCCATCTGGACTTAGCGCCGCGCCGCCGCTGGCCCTATCCGCTCTTGACCAATGGTGGGCAAATCCACTCATATCGGCCACGCAGGAACCGCGCGCGCCTTGCCGCCCGATCCCGCCCCACCCTTCGGAGTTGTTCATGGATACCCTGACCCCAAACGACATGTCCGCCATCGTCGAGGCGGACCGCGCCCACGTCTGGCATCACCTGCTGCCGCACAAGCCGTTGGAAACCAACGACCCCCGCATCATCGTCGAAGGCAAGGGGATGCGTGTCTGGGACCAGAAGGGCAAGGAACACCTCGATGCCGTCTCGGGCGGCGTCTGGACGGTCAACGTCGGCTATGGCCGCGTCGAGATCGCGGATGCGGTGCGCGACCAGCTGGTCAAGATGAATTACTTCGCCCAATCCGCCGGATCGATCCCCGGATCGCGATTCGCGGAACGGTTGATCGCCAAGATGCCGGGGCTGTCGCGCGTCTACTATGCCAACTCCGGGTCCGAGGCGAACGAGAAGGCCTTCAAGATGGTGCGCCAGATCTCGCACCGGCACCACGGCGGCAAGAAGTCCAAGATCCTCTATCGCCACCGCGATTACCACGGCACCACCATCGCCTGCCTGTCGGCAGGCGGACAGGAGCACCGCAACGCGCAATACGGCCCCTTCACGCCGGATTTCGTGTCCGTCCCCCACTGCCTCGAATACCGCGCCTTCGAGCAGGAGCATGGCCGCGGCCTGTCCGGTGAGGACTATGGCATCGCGGCGGCCAATGCGATCGAGGAGGTGATCCTGCGCGAAGGCCCCGACACCATCGGTGCCCTGTGCCTTGAGCCCGTCACCGCAGGCGGCGGCGTGATCCCGCCCCCTGCCGGATACTGGCAGCGTGTTCAGGAAATCGTCGAGAAATACGACATCCTGCTGCATATCGACGAGGTCGTCTGCGGCGTCGGGCGCACCGGCACATGGTTCGGGTATCAGCACTATGGCGTGAAGCCCGATTTCGTGACCATGGCCAAGGGCGTCGCCTCGGGCTATGCCGCGATCTCGTGCTGCGTGACGTCCGAAAAGGTCTTCGAGATGTTCAAGGACGCGCCCGACGATCCGCTGCATTATTTCCGCGACATCTCCACCTTCGGGGGCTGCACCGCCGGTCCCGCCGCCGCCGTCGCCAACATGGCCATCATCGAGCGCGAGGGCCTGCTGGAAAACTGCACGACACAGGGCGACTACATGCTCGACCAACTCTGGGCGCTGGCCGACAAGCACAGCGTGATCGGCGAGGCGCGCGGCAAGGGCCTCTTCCTCGGGGCCGAACTGGTGCAGGACCGCGACAGCCGCGAACCCGCCGACGAAAAGAAGGTGCAGGCCGTCGTCGCCGACTGCATGGCGCAGGGCGTCATCATCGGGGCGACCAACCGCTCCGTCCCCGGCTACAACAACACCCTGTGCTTCAGCCCGGCGCTGATCGCCACGAAGGACGACATCGACGAGATCATCGCGGCCGTCGACGGCGCCTTGGGCCGGGTCTTCGGCTGATCGCGCAACACACCGGGGGGCCGCATTTGCCAGGCGCGCGTGCGGCCCTATCTTGACGCCCATGAGCTTCAACATCGCACGATTGTTCCTGAGCAGCGTGATGATCGGCATCGTCGCGGCCACCGCCCTTCTGCTTGCCGTGATCCTGTTCGACCGGCAGGCTGCCGGCAACGTGTTCCTGACGTTGCACGCCGGGACGCAGGCGCTTGTCTGGCTCTATTTCGCGATCGCCTTTTCGCCCTTCGGGACGCTGTTCCTTCTGTGGCGGATGCGCGACGACTGAGACGGGGCCGCCCCCTCTTCTAAGTCCAGCCAACGACGACTATAGGTCCAGACATGCCGATCGCTGTCGAGACCTTCATCCTGGACCCCCGCTACCAGGGCACGCTGCAACGCCAGTTGCAGGAGATCGTGACCGGCGGGATCCTCGCAGGTCGGTTTCGCCCGGGCGACAAGCTTCCGTCCTCGCGCGGCCTTGCGCGGCATCTCGGCATCAGTCGGATCACGGTGACATTGGCCTATACCGAGCTCGTGGCAAACGACTACGTCAGCGCGCGGGGACGATCCGGCTATTTCGTGTCCGACACCGCCCCGCGCCCCCCTGCCCTTGCCGCGACCGATCACACCGCGACTGAAGGTCAGGTCGACTGGTCCCGCGCGATCGGACAGCGGTTTCCGACCGGTCCGGTCCTCAATCGTCCACAGGATTGGCGGCGCTATCGCTTTCCCTTCATCTACGGTCAGACGGACCCACGCCTGTTCGATCATCAGAACTGGCGCAAATGCGCGCTTCAGGCCTTGGGCGCGCGCGATTTCGAGACCCTGACGGCAGACAGCTACGGCCGGGATGACCCGGCCCTTGTCGAGCAGATCATTCGCCTGATCCTGCCGCGCCGGGGGATCGTCGCCGCACCGGACGAGGTTCTGGTCACGATGGGGGCGCAGAACGCCCTGTGGATGGTAGCGCAGATCCTTCTGACACAGCGGCGCACCGCGGTGATGGAATACCCCTGCTATCCCGCGCTGCGCGAGATCCTGTACCAATCGCGGTGCAACACCCTGTCGGTGCCGGTCGATTCACTGGGTCTCGACCCTGATCGGGTCCCGGCGGAAACGGATGTGCTGTTCGTCACCCCGTCGCACCATTGCCCGACCTCGGTGACGATGCCGACGACACGGCGGCGGGCCCTGCTGGAACAGGCGGACAGGGGCGATTTCCTGATCGTCGAAGATGACTACGAATTCGAATTGTCCTTCGCGGCCCCGCCGTCCCCCGCGCTGAAATCGCTCGACCGGTCGGGGCGCGTGATCTATGTCGGCAGCTTCGCCAAATCGCTGTTTCCCGGCCTCCGGCTCGGCTACATCGTGGCGCCCGCTCCCCTGATCCGCGAGGCCCGCACCCTGCGATCGCTGGTCGTGCGCCATGTGCCTGGCCACATCCAACGTGCCGCGTCCTATTTCCTGGCCCAGGGGCATTACGACGCGCAGGTCCACAAGATGTCACGCGCCTATCGCGACCGGCGGCACATCACCGAAACGGCCCTGCGCGAACATGGCATGCCGGTCGCGGGGTCCAACTGCGGCGGCGGATCGTCCTTCTGGATGGCGACGCCGCCGGGCGTGCGCGCAGACGAGCTGGCCCGGCGCCTGCGGCAGCGGCAAGTCCTGATCGAACCTGCGGGCCCCTTCTTCGATCCGGGCGATGATCCGGGGACACACTATCGCCTTGCCTATTCCTCCATCGATCGCGCCGAAATTCCCGAAGGGATCCGCCGTATTGCCGAGGAATGCGCCGCGATGACAGCCGATGGTCACACGCCCGGACACGGGGCATGATGGCGGGCCGGGCGCGCCATCGAACTGGCCCTAGGGCACGAGGGAAATTGGCCCTATCTGGCGCTTGACGCTGGTCTTATTCTTTCCGAGAGAGCGCAGTAATTCGAGGCAAAACGTCTCAATTTCCGACACATGGGGACGCTGAAATCATGAAGATGACAACCGAAGAAGCCTTCGTCAAAACGTTGCAGGCCCATGGCATCCGCCATGCCTTCGGCATCATCGGATCGGCCATGATGCCGATCTCCGACATCTTCCCTTCGGCGGGCATCACCTTCTGGGACTGCGCCCATGAGGGCAGCGCCGGGATGATGGCCGACGGCTACACCCGCGCGACAGGCGAGATGTCGATGATGATCGCCCAGAACGGTCCGGGCATCACCAACTTCGTCACCGCCGTCAAAACCGCCTACTGGAACCATACCCCCTGCCTGCTGGTCACGCCGCAGGCCGCCAACAAGACCATCGGTCAGGGTGGCTTTCAGGAAATGGAACAGATGAACCTGTTCGCCGATTGCGTCGCCTATCAGGAGGAGGTGCGCGATCCATCCCGCGTCGCCGAAGTCCTCGCCCGCGTCATCGCCAAGGCCCACCGCCTGTCCGGCCCCGCGCAGATCAACATCCCGCGCGATTTCTGGACGCAAGTGGTCGACGTCGAGATCCCTGAGCCCATCGTCTTCGAGGCTTCGCCGGGTGGCGAAAACTCCGTCGCCAAGGCGGCGGAGCTGATCTCGGGCGCGAAGAACCCCGTCATCCTGAACGGTGCGGGCGTGGTCCTGTCACCCGGTGGCATCGCCGCTTCGATGGCGCTGGCCGAGCGCCTCGATGCGCCGGTCTGCGTCGGGTATCAGCATAACGACGCCTTCCCCGGCTCCCACCCGCTGTTTGCCGGTCCGCTGGGCTACAACGGCTCCAAGGCGGCTATGCAGCTGATCTCGGATGCCGACGTGGTGATCTGCCTCGGCACCCGCCTCAACCCGTTCTCGACCCTGCCCGGCTACGGCATCGACTACTGGCCCAAGGACGCCAAGGTCATTCAGGTTGACCTGAACCCCGACCGCATCGGCCTGACCAAGAAAGTCACGGTCGGCATCGTCGGCGACGCGGCCAAGGTTGCGCGTGGCATTCTCGGGCAATTGTCCGAAGATGCGGGCGACGCGGGCCGCGCCGATCGCAAGGCCAAGATCGCCCAGACGAAATCGGCCTGGGCGCAGGAGCTTTCGTCCCTCGACCACGAACAGGACGATCCCGGCACCACCTGGAACGAACGCGCCCGGCAGGCACGCCCCGACTGGATGTCGCCCCGTCAGGCGTGGCGCGCCATCCAACAGGCCCTGCCCCGCGACGCGATCATTTCCTCGGATATCGGCAACAACTGCGCCATCGGCAACGCCTATCCGGACTTCGACGAGGGCCGCAAATACCTCGCCCCCGGCCTGTTCGGTCCCTGCGGCTATGGCCTGCCGTCCATCGTCGGCGCCAAGATCGGTCAGCCGCATGTCCCCGTGGTGGGCTTTGCCGGTGACGGCGCCTTCGGCATTTCGGTCAACGAGCTGACGGCCATCGGGCGCGACGAATGGCCCGCCATCACGCAGATCGTCTTCCGCAACTACCAGTGGGGCGCGGAAAAGCGGAACTCGACGCTGTGGTTCGACGACAACTTCGTCGGCACGGAACTGGACATGAAGGTCAGCTACGCGGGCATCGCGCAGGCCTGCGGCCTGAAGGGCGTTCAAGTCCGCACGATGGATGAGCTGACTGCTGCGCTGAACACCGCGATCAAGGATCAGATGGAGGGCAACGAGACCACGCTGATCGAGGTCATCCTGAACCAGGAACTGGGCGAACCCTTCCGCCGCGATGCCATGAAGAAGCCGGTTCGCGTTGCCGGCATCGACGCATCGGACATGGCGGCGGAGTGACCCCGGGTCACGTCATCCCATCGCAATGCGCGCATCCTACCCTTTGGTCCGTCCCGGTTGACGGGCCAAGGAGCATGTCATGACCCACCCCTTCCTGTCCCCCATTGCACCGCAAGTGCCCCAATCGCTGATCGCGCGGACGCGCGGCCTGCCGATCCCGCGGGTGGCCTTGGTGAACGCAGGTTCGGTCACCGCGATGACCGGCCTGCGCGACATGGCGACCGCCGGTCTGGCGCGGCCCGTTCTGGTCGGCGACCCGGTCCGGATCAGACAGGTCGCGATCGAGATCGGTTGGGACATCTCGGACATTCCACTTATCGATGCGCCCGGCGCCGGGGCGTCCTCGGCCGCTGCTGCGCTGGCCCGCGCGGGTGAGGCGGATGCCATCATGAAGGGTCAGGTCCATACCTCGACCTTCCTCAAGGGCCTGCTGCCGTCCGCGGCGGGGCTACGGGCGCCCGGCGCACGCTGTGGTCACGTCTTTCACATGACCCGACCGGGTGACGACCGCCCCCTGCTGTTGACCGATGCGGCGCTGAACGTGGCGCCCGACGTGGCAACCCGCAAGGCATGCCTCGCCCATGCCGTTCATCTGGCGCATCTGGTCGGCATCGAACGGCCCCGTGCCGCCATCCTCGGCGCGACCGAGGACCCGATACCGTCGATCGCCAACACCGGCGAATCCCGCGCCATCGCCGACTGGGCCCGCGATGCCCTGCCGGATGCGGATGTGGCGGGCCCCATCGCGCTGGACCTTGCCCTTTCGGCGGATGCCGCGCGGATCAAGGGATACGACGACCCGGTTGCCGGCGCGGCCGATATCCTCGTGGCGCCCGCGATCACCACCGGCAATGTCCTGTTCAAGGCGCTGGCCTTCGGCATGGGCGCCTGTGCGGGGGGCGTGGTGATGGGCGCGCGCGTGCCGATCCTGCTGACCAGCCGGGCACAGGCAACCCCGGCGCGCCTTGCCGCCGCCGCTCTGGGCATGATCGTCGCCGCAGGCGGGCCGACGCCATGATGCTCGTGATCAACGCCGGAAGCTCGTCGGTCAAGTTTGCCCTGTTCGACGCGGACCTGACACAGGTCCTGTCCGGCGCCGTGTCCGAGATCGGCGGCAAGGCCGAACTGGACATTGGCGGTGACAGGCACCCGGCAACCGCGCCGGACCACGCCGACGCGATGGATCTCGTGCTGTCGTCCCTGGCCGGTCGGGGCCACCCGGTCGAAAGCCTGACCGCCGCGGCCCATCGCGTGGTGCACGGCGGCACGGCCTTTTCCGACAGCGTCCGCGTCACGCCCGAGGTCATCGCCGCGATCGAGGCGCAGATACCGCTGGCCCCCCTGCACAACCCGCACAACGTCGCACCGATCCGCGCGCTGGCCGACCGGGCCCCCGACCTGCCGCAGGTAGCGGGCTTCGACACCGCGTTTCACACCACCCTGCCCGAGGTGGCGCTGAGCTACGCCATACCCGCCGACGACCGTGCCGCCGGGCTGCGCCGCTATGGCTTTCACGGGATCAGCTATGCGGGCCTTGTCGAGGCGCTGCGGGCGGACGGCCGCCTGCCGCCGCGCCTATTGGCCCTGCATCTGGGCAACGGCGCCTCTGTCTGTGCGATCCGCGATGGCCGCTCGGTCGCGACGTCGATGGGGTATTCGCCGACGGCGGGCCTGACCATGGGCACGCGTTCCGGCGATATCGACGCCATGGCCGTTCTGGATATGGCCCGACGCCACGGCATCGACGCGACCTCGGCCCGCCTCAACCGCAAGTCCGGCCTTCTGGCCCTTGGTGGCGCGTCGGACATGCGCGCCCTTGCCGCGGCCAACACCCCCGAAGCCGATTTCGCGCGCGCGCATTTCATACACTGGGCCGTCGCGCACGCCGGATCGGTCATCGCGCAGATGGGCGGATTGGACGCGCTGGCCTTCACCGGCGGGATCGGCGAGAACGATACCGGCATACGCGACGCAATCGCGGGGGCCCTCTCGTGGATCGGCCCCGTGCCCATCCATGTCGTGCACGCGCAGGAAGAGCGGACGCTGGCCCGCGACGCCGCCCGTATCCTTGCCGCCGCCAGACCGGAGATCTCATGACCGCACCCAAGCTGAACCTCTCTCCAAAGGTGGGTGACGAGATCCGCAAGACGACCTGTTACATGTGCGCCTGCCGCTGCGGGATCGACGTGCACATCAAGAACGGCAAGGTCGCCTATATCGAGGGCAACCGCGACCACCCGGTCAACCGCGGTGTTCTGTGTGCCAAGGGCAGCGCGGGCATCATGCAGCACAACGCCCCCTCGCGCCTGCGCAACCCGATGAAGCGCGTGGGCGAACGGGGCGAGGGCAAGTTCGAGGATATCACCTGGGACGAGGCCTACGAGATCGCCGCCTCCTGGCTGAAACCGATCCGCGAAACCGACCCGTCCAAGCTGGCCTTCTTCACGGGGCGCGACCAATCGCAAAGCTTCACCAGCTGGTGGGCGCAGGCCTTCGGCACCCCGAACTACGCGGCGCACGGCGGCTTCTGCTCCGTCAACATGGCGGCGGGCGGCATCTACACCATGGGCGGCGCGTTCTGGGAATTCGGGCAACCGGATTGGGACCGCACCAAGCTGTTCATCCTGTTCGGCGTCGCCGAAGACCACGACTCCAACCCGATCAAGATGGGGATCGGCAAGATGAAGGGCCACGGCGGCCGCGTCGTGGGCGTCAACCCCATCCGGTCGGGCTACAACGCCGTGGCCGACGACTGGTTCGGCGTCACACCGGGCACCGACGGCCTGCTGATCCTCGCCCTCGTGCATTGCCTGCTGAAGGCGGGCAAGATCGACCTCGCCTACCTGCGCGATTTCACAGACGCCCCCGTCCTGATCGACGCCGACCCGGCCAGCGCGACCCACGGCCTGGCCCTCGTGGATGACGACGGCCACAAGCTGGTCTGGGACAAGGTGCAACAGCGTCCCCGCTGCTACGACGCCGAGGACGTCGCCCCCGACCTGACCGGCACGTGGGAGCGGGACGGCATCATCCACCGCACCGTCTTCGCCCACCTGGTCGAGAAATACCTCGACGCCCAATACGCCCCCGAAGCGGTCGCCGACCGCTGCGGCATCCCCGCGCCCCGCATCCGCGCGCTGGCCAGCGAAATCGCCCGCGTCGCCTTCGACGAAGCGATTGAGATCGAACAGGAATGGACCGACTTCCGAGGCCGCAAGCACAAGACGATGACCGGCCGCCCCGTCTCCTTCCACGCCATGCGTGGCATCTCTGCCCATGCAAACGGGTTCCAGACGTGCCGCGCCCTGCACATGCTGCAGATCCTGATCGGTGCCGTGGAAACCCCCGGCGGCTTCCGCTTCAAACCGCCCTACCCCAAACCGGCCACCGCGCATCCGAAGCCGCACTGCAAGGTCACCCCCGGCGCACCGCTGGATGGCCCGCACCTGGGCTTCGTCCACGGCCCCGCCGATCTGGCGCTGAAGGACGACGGAACGCCCGCCCGCATCGACAAGGCCTTTACCTGGGAAAACCCCATGTCGGCCCATGGCATGATGCACATGGTCATTTCCAACGCCCACGCGGGCGACCCCTACCGGATCGACACGCTGTTCCTCTACATGGCGAACATGGCGTGGAACTCGTCGATGAACACGTCCGGCACGATGAAGATGCTGGCCGACAAGAACCCGGACGGCACCCATGTCATCCCGCATATCATCTACTCCGACGCCTATTCGTCCGAGATGGTCGCCTATGCCGACCTGATCCTGCCCGACACGACCTACCTTGAACGCCACGACTGCATCTCGCTTCTGGACCGGCCCATCTGCGAGGCGGAGGCGGCGGCGGACGCGATCCGCTGGCCCGTCGTCGAACCGGACCGCGACGTGAAGGGCTTCCAATCCGCCCTTATCGACCTTGGCGCGCGCCTCGATCTGCCCGGTTTCGTCAAGGATGACGGCAGCCCGAAGTTCAAGGATTACGCCGACTACATCGTCCGCCACGAACGCCGCCCCGGCGTCGGGCCCCTGATGGGGTTTCGCGGCGAAAACGGCGATCAGACGGGCCGCGGCAAACCCAACCCGGACCAGATGCAGGCCTATATCGACAACGGCGGCTACGCGATTGCCCACATCCCGGAGGAGGCGCAGTTCTACAAGCCGTGGAACAAGGCCTATCAGGACTGGGCGGTCGAGATCGGCCTCTTCGACAAGGCCTCGCCCTATCTGTTCACCCTGTGGTGCGAACCCCTGCGCCGGTTCCAGCTGGCCGCCGAAGGGCATGGCGACCGACAACCGCCCGACCACCTGCGCGCCCGGATCAAGGCGACGATGGATCCCCTGCCGATCTGGTGGGACGCGACCGAGGGGCATGACGACGACGGCGATTTCACCGTGACCGCCCTGACCCAGCGCCCGATGGCGATGTATCATTCCTGGGGCACGCAGAACGCCTGGCTGCGCCAGATCCACGGGATGAACCCGCTCTATGTTCCCACCAAGCTGTGGGAACAGCACGGGTTCGAGGAAGACGGCTGGGCCCGCGTCACCTCTCCGCACGGGGAAATAACTGTGCCCGTCGCCCATATGCCCGCCCTGAACGAAAACACCGTCTGGACATGGAATGCCATCGGCAAGCGCAAGGGGGCCTGGGCGCTGCACGACAATGCACCCGAGACGACCAAGGGCTTCCTGCTCAACCACCTGATCCACGAACTCATGCCCCCGAAACGGGACGGGATGCGCTGGTCCAACTCCGACCCGATCACGGGACAGGCGGCGTGGTTCGACCTCAAGGTGAAACTCGAAAAGGTCGCCGCCCCGGCAGACGGCAAATCGAGGCCGGACAGCGGTTCCCAAGCCTCGCCTGTCGGCACCGGCCCCGACAGGCTTGCCTGGGAGGTGTCGTGATGCGCCGTCGCTCCGTCATCCCGGCAGGCCTCTTGCTTCGGGCCGCCCTGCCTTCCTCTGGCCGTAGATACCTCGGAGAGTGCGAGGGAATGGCCCCTCGTTCCTGCCCTCACCCCACGCGAGGACCGCTGACATGACCGCCCTCCCCGCCACGACCGCCAAGAAGCTCGGCCTCGTCATCGATCTGGATACCTGCGTCGGCTGTCATGCCTGCGTCACGGCCTGCAAGGGCTGGAACACGCAGAACTACGGCGCGCCCTTGTCCGACATCGATCCCTATGGCGAGGCGGAGGGTACATTTCTCAACAGGATTCACAGTTTTCAGAGCCAGCCTCGGGCGGGACTTGCACAAACCACGCATTTCCCGAAATCCTGCCTGCATTGCGACGATGCCCCCTGCGTCACCGTCTGCCCGACCGGGGCCAGCTACAAGCGCGCCGAAGACGGCATCGTTCTGGTCAACGAAGACGCCTGCATGGGTTGTGGCCTGTGCGCATGGGCCTGCCCCTATGGCGCGCGCGAGGTCGATCAGGTGCAGGGCGTAATGAAGAAGTGCACCCTGTGCGTCGACCGCATCTACAACGATACCCTGCCCGAGGTGGATCGTCAGCCGGCCTGCGTGCGCACCTGTCCCGCCGGCGCGCGGCATTTCGGCGATCTGGCCGACCCGACCTCGGATGTCAGCATCCTCGTGGCCGAACGCGGCGGAATGGACCTGATGCCCGAACAGGGCACGAAACCGGTGAACCAGTATCTGCCCCCGCGCCCCAAGGATACGATCCAACCGGTCATGGGCGGTGACGAGGACATCCTTGCCCCATACCTCGCCCCCGTGGCCGAAGAGCCGAAGGGCCTTCTGGCCTGGGTCGATCGCGCGCTGGAGAAACTCTGATGCACCCCGCCCCCTCCGTCATCATCTTCTCATCCCTGTCCGGCGCGGGGTTCGGCCTGCTGTTCTTCCTGGGTATCGGAATGCCCGGCGTGACGGGATGGGTCGCCTTCGTGTTCTATCTGATCGCCTACCTGCTGTCGGTCGGTGGATTGCTGTCGGCTGTCTTTCACCTCAAGAACCCGAAGAACGCCTATCTGTCCTACAGCCAGTGGCGCACGTCGTGGCTGTCGCGCGAAGGCTGGGCCGCGGTGGCCGCCCTGTTGACAATGGCGGTTTTCGCGATCGGCCAGATCTTCTTCGACACATCCCTGCAACCCGTCGGGTTCATCGGCGCCGTCCTCAGCCTGCTGACGGTCTTCACGACGTCGATGATCTATGCGCAGCTCAAGACCGTGCCCCGCTGGAATCAGCTTCCGGCGACGCCGGCGATGTTCCTGACGTGCAGTGTCGCGGGCGGTGCGCTGTTGTCCGGCAACGTGGACCCGGCCTTCGTGTTCCTGATCCTCGCCGGGGCGGTCACTGCATGGCACTGGACGGCCGGGGACAAGCGTTTTGCCCAAGCCGGATCGACGATGAACACCGCGACCGGCCTGAAAGGCGTCATCAGCCTTTGGGAAAAGCCCCACACGGGCCAGAATTACCTGACGCGCGAGATGGTTTATCAGGTCGGGCGCAAGCATGCGGTCAAGCTGCGCATCATTGCGCTGATCCTGATGGCGGGCCTGCCCGCGCTGCTGGTCCTGTTGCCGATGCACCATTTCATGGCGGCGGTGGCCGTCCTGTCGCATCTGGCCGGGGTTCTGGTGCAGCGATGGTTGTTCTTCGCCGAGGCCGAGCACGTGGTCGGCCTGTATTACGGGGCGCACCGGGAAAAGGCCGCCGTCTGATCATGGCATGTCGCGTGGCGGCTTGAAGCCGCGCTGTCGTCGTGACACCCGAAATCATGGACGATATCGGACAGGCCTTCGTGGCGGCCATTGGCCTGCTGCTGACCGGGGACGGCGATCTCTATCAGATCGCGGCCCGGTCGCTGTTCGTGACCGTGACGGCCATCGCCATCGCCTCGGCCATCGGCCTGCCGCTTGGCGCGTGGCTGGCCCTGCGCAGGTTTCCGGGCCGGCGCAGCGTGATCGCGACCTTGAACGCCCTGATGGGCTTGCCGCCGGTGGTTGTGGGGCTGACGCTCTATCTTCTGCTGTCGCGGTCGGGGCCGCTTGGGGCGCTGGGCCTGCTATATACGCCGTGGGCCATGATCGTGGCGCAGATCGTGATCGCCCTGCCGATCATCGCCTCGATCGCGCATCAGGTGCTGCGCGACCTGTGGGCCGAATATCATGACCTGTTGATCGCGCTGAACGCCACGCCGCTGCAACGGCTGCGCACCCTG
Organism: Jannaschia sp. 2305UL9-9; assembly: GCF_041403465.1. NCBI lineage: Bacteria > Pseudomonadati > Pseudomonadota > Alphaproteobacteria > Rhodobacterales > Roseobacteraceae > Jannaschia > Jannaschia sp. 2305UL9-9. The sequence goes on along the minus strand of NZ_JBGEHM010000001.1, from coordinate 196,920 downwards.
CTGTGGGACGGGCGGCGCGCCCTGTTGACGGCCGTTCTGGCCGGCTTCGGTCGCGCCGTGGGCGAGGTCGGGGCCGTCATGATCGTCGGCGGCAACATCGATCAGGTGACACGCGTCCTGACGACGGCAATCGCGCTGGAAACATCGCGGGGGCAATTTGCGCTGGCGCTGGGGCTGGGGCTGATCCTGCTGGCCATCGCGCTGTTGGTGAACCTTGGCGTCCATGGCCTTGCCCGGACGGAACGGCGTGGCCGATGGTGAGGTTGGAGGGCGCGTCCGTGCGCAAGCGGGTCGGTCCGCTCAACCTTGATATCGGGGCAGGCACGACCGTCGTTCTGGGGCCGAACGGGGCGGGAAAGACGACGCTTCTGCGGGCGATCTTCGGGCTGGACCGCCTTTCGACCGGACGGCGCCACAGCGCCGACGACCGCGCCTTGGGCTTCGTGTTTCAACAGCCGGTCCTGTTGCGGCGGTCGGTGCGCGACAACCTTGCCTTTCCGTTGGGTTTGCGCGGCGCCGATCTGACGCCGGTGGATGCCTGGCTGCGGCGGACGGGCCTGACGGCTCAGGCCGACCTGCCCGCAAACCGCTTGTCCGGGGGCGAGCGTCAGTTGCTGGCCCTTGCCCGCGCATTGATCGCCGGGCCACGCCTGTTGCTGCTGGACGAGCCGACCGCCCATCTGGACGGGCGCGCGACCCGACTGGTCGAGGAGGTTCTCATGGCCGCCCCCTGCGACAAGCTGCTGGCCACGCATGATCTGGGTCAGGCGAGACGTCTGGCGGACCGTGTCCTGTTCCTGCACCATGGCAAGCTGATCGAGGATGCCGCCGGCTCCGCCTTCTTCAATCGGCCGACCACATCCGAGGCCCGTGCCTTCCTTGCAGGAGATATCGTCGAATGACCCGCCTCATGCTTGCCCTGTTCCTGTGTATCTGTGCCACCTGCCTGCGGGCGGAGCCGCTGCGCCTTGCCGTCACCAGCAGCTTCGAGAACTCGGGTCTTGCGGCGCGACTGCTGCCTGCGGCCCGTGATGACATCGGGGTCGATGTGCAGCTTCTGGTCGTCGGAACCGGTCAGGCCCTGCGCCTTGGGGCGGCGGGCGACGTCGATGCGGTCCTCGTCCATGCCCGCGCGGCAGAGGAGGCGTGGCTGGCCCAGGGGCACGGCACCACGCGGACCGAGATCATGACCAACGACTTTGTCCTGATCGGCCCCGACACGGATCCCGCCGGGGTCCGGGGCAGTCCCGATATCGGCACGGCCCTGTCGCGGATTGCCGCCGCCGAAGCCCCGTTCGTCAGTCGCGGGGATGACAGCGGCACACACCTGAGGGAGCGGAGCCTCTGGCCCGCCGCTCCCGAAGGTCCTTGGTACCGGGAAACCGGATCGGGCATGGGCGCGACACTGACCGTCGCGGCGGGCATGGGTGCCTATACCCTGACCGACCGGGGATCATGGCTGAACTTCGCGGCCAAGACCGGTCTGGCCATCCTGCACGAAGGGGACGACGCGTTGCTGAACACCTATGCCTATCTGCCCGTGAACCCCGGCGCTCATCCGCATGTCAACGCGGTCGGCGCAGAGGCATTCGGCGCATGGCTTACCGGTCCGGTCGCGCGGGACCTGATCGATGGATACCGCATCGACGGACAGCCGCTGTTTACCTCCGCCCGCTGATCCGGGGTCATGGATCACCGATAGAGATCGGTGAACTTCGCCTCCAGATAGTCGAGCAACGGCCCCGCCGACGGAGCCTTGCCGGTGGCGTGCTGAATGGTGTCGACCGGTGAGCGCAGGGCGCCATACCGTTGCAGATTGTCGCGCAGCCAATCGGTCGCCGGCGTCGGATCCCCCGCAGCAAGCGACGCATCGAGGTCGGGCAAGGTCGCGCGGGCCGATTGCATCAGGCACCCGGCAAACAGGTTACCCAGTGAATAGGTCGGGAAATACCCCATCAGGCCGACCGACCAATGCACATCCTGCATGAACCCGAGCGACGGGCGGTCGACGGTCACGCCGAAATCGGCGGCGAAGCGATCATTCCAGGCCCCCTCGAGGTCCGCGACCTCCAGATCTCCGAGGATGAGCGCCCGTTCCAGATCGAAGCGCAGCATGACGTGCAGGTTGTACTGCAACTCGTCGGATTCGGTGCGAATGAAGCCCGGACGAACGGCGTTGACCGCGCGGTAGAAGTCCCTCTCCGACGCGACGCCGATGTCACCGAAGACATCGCGCATCCGACCGAACAGCCAACCGCAATAGGCCTCGGACCGGCCCAGCTGATTCTCATAGCTGCGCGACTGGCTTTCGTGCACCCCCATCGACACGCCCTTGCCGATGGGCGTCAGCAGGTGAGCCAGATCGACGTTCTGTTCGTAGCAGGCGTGCCCGACCTCGTGGATGGTGGAATAGAGGCAGTTGAACGGATCGGCTTCGTCGACGCGCGTGGTGATCCGGACATCCATCCCGGACCCACTGCTGAAGGGGTGCACGGCCAGGTCCAGACGGCCCCTGTCGAAGTCATAGCCGAAGGCGCGTGCGATCTCATGCGCCAGCGCTATCTGATCGGCCTTGGGGAAATTCCCCGAAAGACGTGGCGCGGGCGCCGCGTCCAGCGCCGCTTGCCGCAGGACGACAAGGCGCGGGCGCATGCTGTCGAACATCGTGGCCATCTCGGCGGCGGACCCGCCCGGCTCATAATCCTGCATCAGGGCGTCATAGGGGTCGCCGCCCTCGGCCAGATGCGCGGCCTCCTCCCGGCGCAGGCGGACGACCTCCTCCAGCACGGGCAGGAAGGCGGCGGCATCCTCGGACGCGCGGGCCCCGGCCCATTGCCCTTGCGCCAGCGACGTCACCCGCGCCAGTTCGGCCGCCAGACGCGCCGGAACCTTGCGGTTGCGGTCGTAGCTGCGCTGCAATTCGGCCAGGTTGGCATCGGCAACCGCATCGGGGGCATGTGCCTCGCGCAGCCAGTCGCCAAGCCGCGGATCGGTGCGGCGGGCGTGCAGCACCTCCTCCAACGCGGCCATCTCCTCGGCCCGCTGTGGGGCGGCACCGCGTGGCATGATCGCCTCCTGGTCCCACCCGGTCCGCCCGGCCACCTGTGACAGCGCCTCGGTCACGCGCTGAAACGCCATCAGATCGTCATAAGCCGCCATTGGTCAGGCCCTCACGGATTGGGTCAGGGGATACTTGGCCCGGTGCCGCGCACGGACCGTCAGACAGATCAGGATGACCGCGCCGAACTGGTGCAGGATCGCGAAATACCACGGGCTGGAATACATCACCGTGATGATCCCCAGCAGCATCTGAAGGATGGCCATGTGCATCACGCCGGAAAAGGCCAGCGTCGTCTTGCGGTTGGCGGACCGGCGCGCACGCCACCAGACGGCAACGATGGTTGCGAACAGGGCATAGCCCGTGACCCTGTGAATGAACTGCACCGTGCCGTCGTTCTCGAACAGGTTGCGCCACCACGGCGTCAATTCCCACATGCCCGGCGGGGTAAAGCCCCCGGCCATCAACGGCCAGTCGATGTAGTTGCGGCCCGCGTCGATACCCGCGACCAGCGCGCCGATCACGATCTGCAGAAAGGTGAACCCGATCAAAACACTGCCCAGCGTCATCAGGGTGCCGTCCTTGTCACGACGCGCCTGAAGCAGCGCCGCATCGCTGCGCGACATCGAAAGGACGAACCATGCGATCAGCCCGAGGATCACGAAGGCCAGCCCGAGGTGTGTCGCGAGGCGATAGGAGGCGACGTCCAGCATCGTGCCCTCCAGCCCCGAGGACACCATCCACCATCCGATCGCCCCCTGAAGTCCGCCCAGAACGCCAAGGGCGGCGAACCGGCCGGTCCAGCCCAGCGGCATCTTGCGCGTGACCAGAAGGCCGAAGAACCCGATGGCCCAGACAAGGCCGATCACGCGGCCCAACTGTCGGTGTCCCCATTCCCACCAATAGATGAACTGAAACTCGGACAGGGACATGCCCTTGTTCTGCAACTGATATTCGGGAATTGCGCGGTACAGGTCGAACTCGGCCTGCCAGGCTTCGGCGGTCAGCGGGGGCATCGCACCGGTCAGAGGCTTCCATTCGGTTATGGACAGCCCGCTGTCGGTCAGACGGGTCAGGCCACCGACGGCGATCATCACCACCACCAGCACGAACAACACGATCAGCCAGGCACGCGCGGCCCCCCGCGATCCCCGCCTTGCCGCGTCGATCACGCCGCCTTTCGTCACCGGACGCTCCGCCGAGGAGACTTCTTCGAAAATCGCGCGCTTTGCCATCTGCGGCCCCCATGTTCACGTTCGGTGACCGATCTAGGGCGTTTCCCGTCGCTCCGCATCCCCCAGATCGCCGCAGGGGACCAGTCTGCCTCTCGCCTCGCATACGTCGGGGGTGAACGGCGCCTTGGAGGCGCCCCCGGCGGGGCGTTTCAGCCGCGTTCCTTCCAGCGGACCATCTGGCGCAGGATCCCGTGGAATATCTGGGCGTCGGCCCGTGTCAGGGGCATCCGCGACCACATGTTGCGCAGGGTGCGCCGCATCGAGGCAGCCTTGCTTTCGGGAAAGAAGAACCCCGCCGCTTCCAGCCGCTGTTCGTAATGAGCGACCAGTGCGTCCATCTCGGCATGGGTGACCCAATCCGTCCCCGCCATCTCCATCTCGGACCCGGATGCACCCGTCGCCGCGCGCCGCCATTCATAGCCCATCAGCAGAACGCATTGCGCAAGGTTCAGGGATGCGAAGTCGGGGTTGGTCGGCACCGACACGATGGCATTGGCCCGCACGATGTCGTCGTTTTCCAGCCCCGCACGTTCGGGCCCGAACAGCACGGCAACCTTTTCCCCGCGCGCGCCCCGCGCATGCGCTTCGGCCATCGCCGCCTCGGGTGTGAAGACCGGTTTCGTCAGATCGCGGTCGCGCGCCGTCGTCGCGAAGACATAGGTGCAATCCGACAACGCCTCGGGGACATCCGCCGTCAGCTTGGCACTGTCCAGCAGGCGCCCCGCCCCCGAGGCAAGCGCCACGGCCCGTTCATTCGGCCAGCCGTCGCGCGGCGCGACGACGCGCATATGCTCCAACCCGAAATTGAGCATCGACCGCGCGGCGGCGCCGATGTTTTCACCCATCTGCGGGCGGACGAGGACGAATGCGGGACGTGGATCGATCATGGCAGCGGGGGTATAGGCGGCGGCGGCCGGACGCAACGGTTTCAGATGCCCGCATCCCGGTTTGCCCCCGCGATACATGCAAGGCGGCACAGGCAATCGCCCTGCACGACATCTTGCCGGTCCCCGCACCCTACTGACCACTTGCAGCAGGGTTGGACGAAGGCTAGGTCCAGCCCCGACCAAGAGGACGATCAGATGACAGATGCACCGCAGCTCTACCTCGTGACGCCATCCGACATCGACGCGTCCTTTGCCGACCGGCTTGCCGCCGTTCTGGGCGCGCATGAGGTTGCCTGCCTGCGCCTTGCCCTTGCCACGCAGGACGAGGACCGGGTGATGCGCGCCGCCGACATCTGCCGCGATGTGGCGCACAAGGCCGACGTGCCGCTGGTCATCACGGACCATGCCGCGCTGGTGGATCGCCTCGGCCTCGACGGGGTGCACCTGACCGACCCGCGTGGCCTGCGCAAGCTTCGCGCCGACTGGGGCAGCGATCCGATCATCGGGGCCTATTGCGGTGCGTCGCGGCACGATGGTCTGACCGCGGGCGAGGCGGGGGCGGATTACATCGCCTTCGGCCCTGCGGGCAACAGTTCCCTCGGCACCGGGGAACGGGCGGACATCGACCTGTTCGCGTGGTGGTCCGAAATGATCGAAGTGCCGGTCGTGGCCGAAGGATCGCTGGATCTGCCCACGATCACGGCCCTGGCGCAGGCCACCGATTTCATCGCCTTGGGTGAAGAGGTCTGGTCCGCCGAGGATCCCGTCGCCCGCTTGGCGGAACTGACCGCGCCCTTCCGCGGCTGAGCATCGGAAAAACGCCGCTAGCGGATCAACAGAACACCCGCATCCGACAGGCCATTGCGGATGCTGTCCTCGGCCGCGCGGGCCAGCGTCTTGCGATTTGCGTGATCGGCGACACGGATGGCGTCGTGGTAGATCACCTCGATCGTTCCGTGACGCGGCGCCGCCAGCATCTGCAACATGTGCTCGCCCGCGCCCTGATCGCCCCACCAACCATAGAATGTCGCCGGCTGCCCCTCGGGCGCGTGATAGGCAAGTGTCACGGGCTGCACCTGCATGTCGTCGGGCAGGTCATCGCTGAAGAATGCCGCGAACAGCGTCGTCTTGAAGGGCAGCAGGCGGATGCCATCCGTGCTGGTGCCTTCCGGGAAGAACAGCAGCTTGTGACCGACGGCCAACCGCTGCTCGATCACGGTGGCATGCTCGCGCGCCTCGCGGCGGTTGCGCCGGATGAAGACCGTGCCCGTGGCCCGCGCCAGCCATCCGATGCCCGGCCAGCCCGCGACCTCCGATTTCGACACGAAGTAGATCCGCTTGGATGCGTTGAGCGCGAAGATATCCAGCCATGAGACATGGTTCGCCACCACCGCGCCCGTCCCGGTCATGACGGATCCGCGGACGCGACGGCGGATCCCCATGATCCGAAGCGCCGCGCGACAGACGAACTGTGTGATGTGGGGCGTCATCGGCCTGCGCGCGCCATACAGCGGGCGTTCCACCGCACGAACCAGCAACAGGATCAGCAGGCATCCGAAGACGACGAGGACCACCGGGATACCACGCATGAGGATGCGCAGCATCCCCATCGCCCCGATCCGGTCCGCCGGCGGATGGGGGGCACCATCCCACGTCATGCGTCGTCCCCCGCCCGGTCATGCATCATCGGCTGTCCCATCGTCGGATGTTCCGATCGTGCGGCCCCTGCCCCGGGCCACGGGCGGCAGGCGCAGCCGCGCCATATCCAGCAGGATGCAGACATCCACGGTGTTGAACACCACGTCGCACCATGCCCCGTCACCCACCCAGGCCCCGGCACGCAGGTAGGTCTTGATGAGGGGCGGCACGGACCGCATGTCGCGCCGCTGCGCCGGCTCCTCGTCGATCGGCACGGCCGAGGGGCCACGCGCGACCGGGCGGATGTCGGCCGGGGCCAGGGCCTCGGCGCGCAGGCTGCGCAGCGCCGGCATGTGGCGCGCCGGATCCGCCCCCGCAAAGGACGCGGTCCCGACAAGGTAGTGGACGCCGGATGCCCGCAGATGATCCAGCATGCCCTGGAACATCATCAGACCCGCCATGCCGCCGCGATAATCCGGGTGGATACAGGTTCGCCCGACTTCGGCCACCGACGACCCACGGGCCAGCAGGCGGGACAGATCGAATTCCTGCGCGGTATAGGCCACCCCATGCGACAGGCGGGATGTCGCGATGACGCCACGGTCGGGATGGGCCGCATCGCGCAGCACCATGTGATCGCACAGCGGATCGAAGGCATCGCCTTCGGCCCCATCGGGCGCGACCCGGGCCGCCCCCATTTCGCGCACGAACACGTCATGACGCAGGCGCTGTGCCGCACGAACGTCGTCGGGATTGCGCGTGATCGATAGGGTCAGGCCACCTTGCATGGGGCCGAGCTAGTAGGGTGCGACGAAACGCGCAAGCGCGTCACGAGGTCCAACTGGCAGTTGCACGCCGTCAACGTTTCATTAACCTTGAAAACTTATCACGGTATTCAATCGTATACCGGTAGGAGGAGTATCCGCGTGCTGTCGATGACCTGCTTGCCCTGATGCTCGAAATTCACCGTGATCCGCGCCCCGATGTTGGATTGCACCTGACCCCGGCCCCACTCCGGCGCCTGGGGATGCTGGACGAACATGCCCGGTTCCAGCATCGCGTTTTGATCATGTGGCATGAGGGTCTCCGATGACTGATACCACCGTGAACACTAGCATGCAGAGCGACGAGGACGAGCCCGATCTGATAGCCTTGCTCGGTTCCCGCCTTTGCCACGACCTCGTCAGTCCGATCGGCGCCATCGGCAATGGCCTCGAACTACTGGAACTGTCCGGCGGCGGGTCGGAGGAGATGGCGCTGATTCGCGGCTCTCTCGATGCCGCGCTTGCGCGCATCTCGTTCTTTCGCCTCGCGTTCGGCAAGGCCGGCCCTGACGCGGTGATCGGCGCACGCGAAATGCGCGACGTGCTGGGGGCGATGTACAAGGATACGCGCACCCGCATCAGATGGATGGACGAGGAGGATCGCCCCCGCCCCGAAATGCGATTGGCCTGCCTCGCGCTCAATTGCCTGGAGGTGGCGACCCCGTGGGGGGCAACGGTCGAAGTCACGCGCAACCCGAATGCCTGGGTGTTCCATGTCGACGCCAAGCGCCTCAAGATCGATGCGCCCCTGTGGCAGGGATTGGGACGCGGCGTCCTGCCGACGGACCTCAAGGGGTCGGAGGTCCAGTTCGGCATCCTCGCCCGCGATTGCCGCCGCCTGCGGCGCCCCATCTCGGTCAGCGCGGATGAAACCCATCTCTCGCTGTTGGTCTAGTCGGCGCGACCCGGCCTAGAGGGCGCGCAGACCGGCCCGGAACCGTGCGGCATTCGCGCGGTAGTGCGCGGCAGAGGCCAGAAGGCCCGCGCGCGCATCCTCCGACAGGTCGCGAACGACCTTGCCCGGTGCGCCCATCACGAGGCTGCCCGGCGGGATGATCTTGCCTTCGGTCACCAGCGCCCCGGCCCCGATCAGCGACCCCGCCCCGATGACCGCGCCGTTCAGGATCGTGGCTCCCATGCCGATCAACGCGCCCTCCTCGATGGTGCAGCCGTGCAGCATGGCCTTGTGACCGATGGTGCAATTGGCCCCGATCGTCAGGGGATAGCCCGCGTCGGTATGCAGAACGCAGTTTTCCTGAACGTTGGACCCCTGCCCGACGAGGATCAGTTCGCCGTCCCCGCGCAAGGTAGATCCGAACCAGATACTGCTTCCTGCCTCCAACGTGACCTTGCCGATGACGTTGGCGTCCGGGGCCACCCATGCATCCGGCGCAATCCGTGGTTCGATATCGTCGAGTGCATAGATCATGGCAGGCCCCTTTCCTTGAACTCGCGGCTCAATCCGCGCGTGAAGTCGGACAGCCATGGCTGCCGGTCCCGGCGCAACCGCTCTCCGGTCAGGATTGTGCGCAGACGCTCCTCCGCGGAATCCACGTCGTCATTGACGAGGACATAATCATACTCCGCCCAATGGCTGATCTCGTCCTCGGACTTGAGCATCCGGCCGGCGATAACCTCGTCGTCGTCCTGTCCGCGGGCCCTCAGACGCCGCTCAAGCTCGGCGATGGAGGGCGGCAGGATGAAGATCGACACGACATCGCGTCCCAGAGAGGAATTGCGCACCTGTTGGCCACCCTGCCAATCGATGTCGAACAGGACGTCGCGACCGGCCGACAGCGCCGCCTCGACCGGGGCGCGCGGGCTGCCATAGTGGTTGCCGAACACCTCGGCATGTTCCAGCATCTCGCCATCCATGACCATGGCGCCGAATTCCTCGCGGCTGCGAAAGTAGTAATGCACGCCGTCCTGTTCGCCCGGACGCGGCGACCGGGTCGTGGCCGAAACGGAAAAGCTCAGGCTTGGATCCCACGCCATCAGACGTTGGGCGAGGGTCGATTTCCCGGCACCCGAGGGGCTGGACAGGATCACGGCAAGGCCGCGTCGGGTGCCTTGTGGGCCTGTGGTCATCGCATGCCTCCTGTGGTTGGCCGGTGGCAAACGAACCCCGGCGCCGTGCCCCAGCGGGTTATCGCGACACCCGACAGCGGGCAAGCGGTCCGCGTCGCGCGGCGGCCCTGACATTAACCACCGGTAAAGAAATTGCGCGCATTTTATAGCTTATTGCCATATTTCAAATGCAACGTGGCCCAATCGGCGCGCAACTGAATGATCCACGCGCCGCCGCGTCGTGGCAGGCATACAAGGGATGACACAATGGCCGGTCTTGACGATTCAGACGGCGTGCCCGCCAGAACCGGGGCCGACATACATGACATCATGGGACAACGCATGATGCGCAAATCCCCCATGCTGGAGGAGGCGTGGCGATATTGGTCATCGCTTCGGTCGGGGCGCAACCTGCCCCGGCGCGAGGCGCTGGACCCACGGGCGATGTCCCTGACGCTGGGGCATAGCATGATCCTCGATCGCGTGCGCCCCGGCACCGTCCGCATCCGGCTGGGTGGTCGTGTCATGAACAGCCTGATGGGGATGGAGGTGCGTGGCCTGCCCATTCGCGCCATCTTCGACGTGGCCCAGCGAGCGCGCGCCATCGATCTTGTCGAACAGGTGTTCGAGGCACCGGCGACGCTTGAGCTGGATCTGATCAGCCGCACCGACAGCGCCATCACCCATGCCCGTATGCTGATCCTGCCCCTGCAGGATGCGTCCGGCGCGGTCAGCAAGGCGCTGACCTGTATCGCGCTCGAAGCGTTCGACCCGGAACCGCCCCACCGTTTCACGATCCTGCGTGACCGGCTGAACCCCCTGTCGCCGACGACGGGGGCATGGTCGCAGGACCGCCTCCTTGCACAGGACGCAGCGCAGCAGCCCGCGATGGAGATGGCGGAGGCCGGCACCCCGTACACGGCCGCCCCCAGATCGCGCCCCTACCTGCGTGTCGTGAAGTAGGATCGACCCGCGCGACGCAAACGAAAAAAGGGCGCCCGTCATGGGGCGCCCTTTCGTTTATCCTGTCATTCCGATCGAGCGATCAGGACGCGGCCTGTGCCCGATCCGATCGCATTGCGGACAGTTCCTCGGCCACGAGGAACGCCAGTTCCAGAGACTGCGACGCGTTCAGACGCGGATCACAGGCGGTGTGGTAGCGGTCGGACAGATCCTCGTCCGTGATGTCGCGCACACCGCCGGTGCATTCGGTCACGTCCTGTCCGGTCATCTCGAAATGCACACCGCCGGGGATCGTGCCGTGGTCACGGTGAACGGCGAAGAATTCGCGCACCTCGGCAAGCACGCTTTCGAACGGACGCGTCTTGTAGCCGGACGGCGACTTGATCGTGTTGCCGTGCATCGCGTCACAGGTCCACACGACGTTCGCGCCCATGTCCTGCACCGTCTTGATCAGGCGGGGCAGATGCTCCTGCACCTTGCCGGCACCGAAACGCGCGATCAGGGTCAGGCGACCCATCTCGTTCTCGGGGTTCAGCTTTTCGATCAGCACCTTCAGATCCTCGGGCGTGGTCGACGGACCGCACTTGAGACCGATGGGGTTGAGGACACCTTGGCAGAACTCGACATGCGCGCCATCCGGCTGCCGGGTGCGGTCGCCGATCCAGATCATGTGACCCGATCCGGCAAGCCACTGACCCGTCAGGCTGTCCTGGCGGCACAGCGCCTCCTCGTATTCCAGCAGCAGTGCCTCGTGCGAGGTGTAGAAATCGACCGTGGCCAATTCCGCGTTGGTGTCCGACGTGAGGCCGGCGGCGGTCATGAAGTCCAGCGTGTCCTGGATCCGGCCCGCCATGTCGCGGTACTGGGCCGCGCGGTCGCCATCCACAAAGCCAAGCGTCCACTGATGCACCTGATGCACATCCGCGAAACCGCCCTTCGAGAAGGCGCGCAGAAGGTTCAGCGTCGCGGCCGCCTGGGTATAGGCCTGCAGCATCTTGTCGGGCGACGGGATGCGCGCCTCGGGGGTGAAATCCAGCTCGTTGATGATGTCACCACGGTAGCTGGGCAGTTCCACGCCGTCCTTGACCTCGGTCGGGGCGCTGCGCGGCTTGGCGAACTGACCGGCCATGCGTCCGACCTTGATGACGGGCACCTTGGCGCCGAAAGTCAGGACCATCGCCATCTGCAACATCACCTTGAAGGTGTCGCGGATCGTGTCGGCGGAAAATTCGGCAAAGGATTCAGCACAATCGCCGCCCTGCAACAGGAAGGCTTCGCCCCGTCCGGCGGCGGCCAGATCGGCCTTCAGCGTGCGCGCCTCGCCGGCGAAAACCAACGGCGGATACTTCGACAGGCGTGCCTCGACAGCGCCCAGCGCGTCGGCGTCCAGATAATCGGGCATTTGCACCCGGGGCTTCGCTCTCCAATCGGCTTTCGACCATGCCATGTCAGTTCCTCCGGTCGTCACGGTGCCCCCCGCTAGCGCAAACGGAACCGCAGGGCCAGCCGCGATGCACGGATTCGCTTGATCCCGTGTATCGATTGATGCTTTGCGGGTCTGCAGCGCCTTGGGGAAGGTGCGGCTGCATCGGAGGATACGCCCATGGCGGGTGACAAACTGCCCAGGTCGGTCTCGCAAACGCGGGTGGAACTGCCACCCGACCTGACCGCATCCGCCCCCACGAAGCCGAGCCACTATGTTTTCGTTCCCCTCGAAGGCTTTACGATGATGTGCCTTGCCAGCGCGGTCGATGCGCTGCGCATTGCGAACCGCATGTCCGGGGCGGACCTCTATTCGTGGGAAATGGTCGGGGAAGAGGGCGGCACGGTGCGCTGCTCGGCCGGAATCACCTTCGTCATGGACCGTGACCTGTCCGAGGTGGGCCGCGACGACACGGTTCTGGTCGTCGGGGGCGTGAACGTGGCGCAGGCCTCGAACAAGCGCATCGTCAGCTGGCTGCGCCGCGAGGCGCGGCGCGGCATCACCGTGGGCGGCCTGTGCACCGCGTCCTACACCCTTGCGATTGCGGGCCTGCTGGATGGCAAGCGCGCCACGATCCACTGGGAAAACCACGACAGCTTTGCCGAGGATTTTCCGGACATCAACCTGACGAAATCGGTCTTCACCGTGGACGGCAAGCGCGTCACCACGGCAGGCGGCACCGCCGAGGTCGACCTGATGCTGCACATCATCGCGCGCGACCACGGCGAGGACCTCGCCTCCCTCGTGGCGGATCAGATGATCTATTCCTCCATCCGCACCGATCAGGACACGCAGCGCCTGTCGATCCCCACGCGGATCGGCGTCCGCCATCCGCGTCTTTCGCAGGTGATCCGTGAAATGGAACAGAACATCGAGGAACCGGTCAGCCCATCGCTCCTGGCCGCCGATGTGGGCATGTCCACGCGTCAGCTGGAACGCCTGTTCCGCCGCTACCTCAACCGCTCGCCCAAGCGGTATTACATGGAGCTGAGACTGGGGAAGGCGCGCAACCTTCTGATGCAGACGGATATGTCGATCATCAACGTGGCGCTTGCCTGCGGCTTCACCTCGCCGTCGCATTTCTCCAAATGCTACCGCGCGCAATACGGCACGACGCCGTATCGCGAACGCGGGGCAAAGGCCACGCCTACGGAGTGACGCGCGCCGCGCGCCCCCCGCGACGCCCCGACCGCGCGGGCGTTTCCAGCCCCTGTCGCAGAACGGTCGTCATCGGGTGATCCGGCGCTCCGTACAGATCAAGCAGCCGGCCGATCGCCGCGGCGGTATCCGCGTGCTGGCCGAGGGCCCAGTCAAGAAAGATGGTCCTGCATTCGGCTTCGGTTATACCGTCCATGCGGTAGGCTTCGAATATCAGGGCCTTGGGGTCGTCGGGCGTCTGCCCCTGCTTTGCTGCCATCTGTCGGCTCCACCTTTGTGCCCTGCGTCAGCTAGCCCTGCCCGATACCACGGGCAAGGGCACCATCGATGACGACCGCGGCCTGTTCGGCTGCGACATCCATCGCCGCCGCGACCGCATCTGCGCTATCCTGTTCAAGACTGGTCGACAGAAACGCCTCGGCCCCCGTGCCAAGTTCGCCCGGTGGATCGCCATCGGACAACAGGCGCAGAACCTGCTGCGCGCGCGCCAGCAGGTCATAGGCATCCGACAGGCACGCCCGTTCCTCGGCGGTCAGCCACCCCGCAACGCCCAGCTGCGCGCGCACGTCGCGCGCGTCCGCCCGCGCGATCAAGGCGTGGGCCTGCGCGGCCAGTTCGATATCCTGCATCCGCCCCGGCCCGCTTTTCACCGCAAGGCCATGCCCGCGGCGCCCCGCGTCGCGCAGGCGTTGCCGCATCCCGGCCAATTCGGTCAGCACCTCGGACCGGTCATACCGCCCGCGCGCAAGGATCGCGCAGCGCGCCTCCTCGGCCAGCGCCATCGTCTCGGCATCGCCGGTCAGGGCGCGGGCGCGGGTCAGGGCCATATGCTCCCAGACCCAGGCCTCGGTCGCCTGATAGCTGCGGAACGCATCGAGCGATGTGGCCACGGGCCCCTGCTTGCCGGACGGGCGCAGGCGCATGTCCACCTCGTAGAGACGCCCATCCCCCATCGGTGCGGTCAGCGCGGTAATCAGGACCTGCGTTGCCTTGGCCGCCCATTGCGAGGGGGCCAGGGCGCGGCGCCCGTCGGACAAGGCATCCATCGGCGCGCCGTCATGCAACACCACAAGGTCGAGATCGGAGCGTGCGGTCAACCGCCCTGCCCCCAGCGATCCCATCCCCAGAACCGCCAGCTGCATGCCGGGAACGCGACCATAGCGCCGCGCCGCCTCGGCCTCGGACACGCGCCAGCAGGCGTCGAGGGTCGCCTCCGCGAGGCGGGCATAGGCGGCGCCGGCCTCCTGTGGCGTGGCAAGTCGGCGCAGCAGATGCACACCGATCCTGAAATGCGCCTCGCGGTGCCATGCCCGCACACGGGCCAGCGCCATCTCGAAGTCCAGACCATCGAGGTCCGGGGCCTCGTAGCGGTCCGGCAGGGGGCTGATGAAATCGCCGGCGATCACCGCATCGAAGACCGCCGCGTTCTTGGACAGATAGACCGCAAGGTCAGGGGCGATTGCACAGATGTCTGCCGTCAGGTCGACAAGGCTGGGGTTGGCATCGAACAGGGACAGGATCTGCACGCCGGCGGGCAGGCCCCGCAGGAACGCATCGAAGGCGGCCAGCGCCTCTTCCGGCCGGGTGGCCCGCGACAAGGCATTCAGGATCGAGGGGCGCAGGCGCGCAAAGATGCCGCGCGCGCGACCGGATCGAAGCGCGGGGTATGTTTCCCACCGTTCGGTAATGTCATCCGCCCCCGCGATTTCGGCGGTCGGCACATCGGCTTCGCGCGGCTTGAACCGTGGATCCGTGATCGCCTCGACCGCCCGCATGCGGTCACGCAGGTCGTTCACGAAGGCGTCCACATCGCCTTGACCCATGAAATTGGCCAGCCGCTGCAGGCCGGCGGCATCGGACGGGATATGATGCGTCTGGGCGTCCTGCACCATCTGCAACCGATGCTCGACCGACCGCAGGTAGACGTATTCCCGCGCCAGAACATCGCGGTCACCCGGCTTGACCCAACCGGCATCGACCAGCCGGTCCAGACCGATCAGGGTGCATTTGTGCCGCAGGGACGGATCGCGCCCGCCGGAAATGATCTGATGCGTCTGGGTGAAGAACTCGATTTCGCGGATGCCCCCCTGTCCCAGTTTGACGTGGTGGCCCGGAACGTCCCATGGCCCGGCCAGCTTCTTGTGGTCACGGATGCGCAGGCGCATGTCATGGGCGTCCTGCACCACCGCGTAGTCCAGATGCCTGCGCCAGACGAAGGGTGTCAGACGTTCGAGGAACCGCTCTCCTGCCGCGATGTCCCCGGCCGCGGCGCGTGCCTTGATCCAGGCCGCCCGCTCCCACGTGCGCCCCATCGCCTCGTAGTAGCGTTCGGCAGCCTCCATGGACATCACGATGGGCGTCGATCCGGGATCCGGGCGCAACCGCAGGTCCGTGCGGAAGACATATCCGTCCGACGTGATATCCGACATCAGCGACATCGCCAGTCGCGCCGCCTTCAACAGCTTGGCGCGCACCTCGCCATAGGCGTCTGGATCGTGCTGTTGCTCATCGAACAGCAGCACCAGATCAATATCGCTGGAATAGTTCAGCTCCCCCGCGCCCATCTTGCCCATCGCGATCGCCACAAGGCCGGCCCAAGGCCCCGGCAATCCCTTGCCATAGCGCGCCAAGGCATGGGCGAGGCTTTTGGACAGGGCGGCATCGGCAAACCGGGTCAGATGCGCGGTCGCGGTCAGAACGGGCCAGACGCCGCCCAACTCGGCCAAGGCAACCAGAACGGCGACCCGACGCTTGGCCTGTCGCAGCGCCTGTTTCGGATCGCCCGCAACGGCATCCAGATCCTGCAGGATCCGATCGAAGCTGTCTTCGGCCCTTTGCGTCCATATCCCGGACAGCCACTCCGCCTCGCGCGTCATCGCGGCCATCAGGAAGGGGCTGCACCCCGCGGTCCCGGCAACAAGATCGCGGGCATTTGCCGGTGGGTTCAGGCGATCCAGCGCCTCCGCTGCGCAACTGGCGTCGAAGGGGATCGGGCTTTGAGAGATGTGGTCCAGAAACATGCCGCGATGTGGCCCCTTGGCCCGGCCCGCGTCAACGGGCCGTGGCGGTCAGTGGCCGAACGATGGCTATGCCGGCCTAGGGCCGAGCACCGGCCCCACCGGTCCATTCACATGAAGAACGCGGCGCAAGCCATTGTCAAGAAAACAGATCGTGGCACAGCTCCAACGCATCGACCAGAACGTCCACCTCGGCCCGCGTGTTGTAGACACCGAAGCTGGCGCGGCAAGTTGCCGTGACCCCCAGATGCTGCATCAGTGGCTGCGCGCAATGGTGTCCCGCCCGGACGGCCACGCCCTTCTTGTCCAACACGGTCGAAATGTCATGTGCATGCGCCGCGCCATCCAGTGTAAAGGAGAAAATCGCAGCCTTGTCAGCACTTTGCCCCTGAACGTTCAACCAGTTCTGACCGGCCAGACGATCCGCGGCATAGATCCTCAGGTCCCGTTCATGCGCGGCGATGTTGTCCATGCCGACATCCATCATCCACTCCAACGCGGTGCCGAGTGCGATGGTCTGCACGATGCCGGGTGTGCCCGCCTCGAACTTCATCGGCGGATCGTTCCATGTGACCTCTTCGCGCGACACATCGCGGATCATGTCCCCGCCGCCCATGAAGGGCCGCATCTCGGCCATGCGTTCGGGTCGGACATAGAGCGCGCCCGACCCCGATGGGCCATACAGCTTGTGCCCGGTGACCGCATAGAAGTCGCAACCGATATCCGCGACATCGACCGGCATGTGCACGGCGGCCTGACTGCCGTCGACCACGACGGGCACACCGCGCGCATGGGCCCCTGCGGTGATTGCCTTTACATCAACAACGGTCCCCAAGACATTGGAAAGATGAGTAATTGCAATCAGCTTCGTCCGATCGGTCATCGCATCGAGGACGGCCTGCGGATCAAGGTCGCCATTCACGTCGGGTTCGACCCAGACAAGCTTGATGCCCTGCCGTTCGCGCAGGAAATGCCATGGAACGATGTTCGCGTGATGCTCCATCACCGACAGGATGATCTCATCCCCCGCCTGCAGGCGCGGTGCGGCCCAGCCATAGCTGATCAGGTTCATCGCCTCCGTCGTGCCGGAGGTGAAGATGATGTCATTTTCGGACGGCGCGTTCAGGAACCGGGCCACGGTGCCCCGCGTCGCCTCGTACCGCTCCGTCGACAGGGTCGACAACGTGTGCAACCCGCGATGGACGTTCGAATATTCCTCCCCGTAGGCCCTCTGGATACTGTCCAGCACCACCTGCGGCTTCTGCGCGGAGGCGCCGTTGTCCAGATAGACCAGCGGCTTGCCGTTCACCTGTCGCGACAGGATCGGAAACTGAGAGCGGATGGCGTCGATATCGATCATGGGGACCGCCTTGTTCGAGGTATCACAGACCGCGCCGGGCGGTCTGTCTGTCAGATAGGGGAAGACCGTCAAAGGCAAGGCGACAGGCCGTCACGGCGCGCGTTCGACCACCGTCAGCCCGCCGATCCAGATCCAGAGGAAGGCCATCAGCACGATCAGTCCGACCAGCGACAGCGCTGGACCGGGCCCGATGAACCCCGCCGTCAACCCGTGCAGCAGCATGGCAGGCGATACCGCAAGCAGCGACCAGAACAGCGCCAGCCGGGCCCCGAACCACGTGCCACCGCCGCCCACGGCCCGTGCCACGAGGTGCGAGATCGCCGCCAGCCCATAGAACAGCAGGGGCGCGACGAAGATCCACGCCATCAGCGTGCCCCCCATCAACAGCATGAAGTCCTGCCCCGTCTCGTATGCCTCGCGCGACAGACGCGGCAGCTGCGCCACGAAGACCATGAAGCAGCCGATGATCAGGAACACGAAGGCCATGTCCTCGCGCTGTCCCTGCGCGAGCAGGTCGCGCATGACGTCACGGGGCCGCAGCCAGGCGCGCGGTATGTCACGGGTGACCGACATCTCAGGCGCGGGACAGCCAATCGGCCATCAGGTCGGAAACCGTCTCGCGCAGATCCTCGTCCTCGATCTCCTCCAGGGCTTCGGCGAGGAAGCTGAGCACCAGAAGATCCGTGGCTTCGCGGTGGGGCACACCACGCGACCGCAGGTAGAACAATGCCGTCTCGTCGATCGCCCCGGTCGTGGAGCCATGCGAACAGGCCACGTCGTCGGCGTAGATCTCCAACTCCGGCTTGGCGAGGAAGACGCTGTCGTCGTCCAGCAGCAGGCTCTGGCTGATCTGGTAGCCATCCGTCTTCTGCGCGCCTTCCTTCACGAGGATCTTGCCCTGGAACACACCCGTGGCGCCGTCGCGCAGAACCTTCTTGAAGACTTGGCGGCTTTCGCAATTCTCGGCGTCATGAGTTACAAACACGGTGTCGTCATGGTGAAAGGCCCCACGCCCGAAGGCCGCGCCGGCCACGGTCGCGCTGGCATCGTCGCCGGTCAGTTCGATCACGGCCTCGTTGCGCGCCAGTTTGCCATTCGCGGAAAGGGTGAACGACTTCAGCACGCTTTCCGCGCCAAGACGGGCGAACAGATGCGTGGCATCATGGCGATCCGCTTCGGGTCCCTGAATGCGGATGTGGTGCAGCGCGGCCGCATCCGCAATCTCGACCTCGGTCACCTGGTTGGACCGGGCACCGGGGGCGCCGACCTCCAGCACTGTCAGGGAGGCGCCGCCCTCGACCTTGATCACGTGGTGCAGGATGGGGTCCCCCTCCTGCGTGTTGCGGATCAGGACGGGTTCATCGACCGCCCCGGTCGCGCGCAGCAGGATGCCGTCGGTTGCATAGGCGGAGTTCAGCGCCGCCAGCGGCCGTTGCACGGGGCTCGACCCCTTCGCCTCCAGCGTCGCATAATAGTCCCGCACCCAGTGGATGTCCGCCTCGGCGGCCTGACGCAGGGTAGACACCTCCAGCCCATGTGGCAGGCTGTCGGGCAGCGTGATGACGTCGCCCGCGACCTCGATCACGATGGCATTCGCCGCGTCGAACACCGTCAGGTCCGCGCCCGCGCCCGACACATCCGGAACCGGCTGTGTCAGTGCACGAGGGTTCGTATAGCGCCAGTATTCGTCCCGGCGCGTCGGAAGACCGATGGCCAGCAGGCGTTCCTTGGCGGCGCTGCGCGCCTGACCAAGCCAGCCGCCGTCAGACGGTTCGGCCAGGGCGTGCAGCCGCTCGTCCAGCGCAGTTTGCTGTGCAGCAGGCAACATATCAGGCCACCTCGTTCAGGATGTCGGCATACCCGTTCTGCTCGACCTCGAGCGCCAGTTCGGGGCCGCCCGACTTGACGATCCGACCATCGGCCATGATGTGCACGACGTCCGGTTTGATGTGGTCCAGCAGGCGCTGATAGTGCGTGATCACGAGGAAGCCGCGCCCTTCGCTGCGCAGGGCGTTGACGCCGTCGGACACCAGCTTCATCGCATCGACGTCGAGGCCGGAGTCGGTCTCGTCGAGGATGCACATCTTCGGCTCCAGCATCGCCATCTGAAGGATCTCGTTGCGCTTCTTCTCACCGCCCGAGAAACCGACGTTCACGGGACGCTTGAGCATGTCCGCATCGATCTTCAGATCCTTGGCCTTTGCGCGGACCTCCTTGAGGAAATCACCCGCGGAAAGCTCCTCTTCGCCGCGCGCCTTGCGCTGTGCGTTCACGGCGGTGCGCAGAAAGGTCATGTTGCCGACGCCGGGGATCTCGACCGGGTATTGGAACGCGAGGAACAGGCCAGCGGCTGCACGCTCTTCCGGCTCCATCTCCAGCAGGTCGTCGTCAGACAGATGTGCGGAACCTTCGGTCACTTCGTAGCCGTCGCGCCCGGACAGCACATAGGAAAGCGTAGACTTACCGGACCCGTTCGGCCCCATGATCGCATGGACCTCGCCCGCAGGGACGGTCAGGTCGATCCCCTTCAGGATGCGCTTGTCTTCTTCTTCCAGCTTTACGTGCAGGTTCTCGATCTTCAGCATGTCTTGTCCTTCTTCAGCGGCGCTTGCCGCGAAAATCATCGAATTTCATCAACTCGCCCCGCTTGTCGGCGGCAGCCCGTCTCTTTTCCGTCTCGTCGCGCCTGTAAGCCTCGGCCAGCGCGACCATCTTGTCGGTGTGGGCATCGTCCAGACGCTCCAGCACGTTGATTGCAATGGCGAAGGCCACAGGGCCCACCACGATCCCGCACAGGGTGGCCAGGCGATCCCATCCCAGCAGCAGATCCAGAAGCGACCCGCCGAAGGCCCCGACGACCATTGCCGGGAGGAGGAGATGCAGGCCCACGCGGGGCAAGGCGCGCAGCACCTCCAGTGGCGTCGGAACGACGCGACCGGAGGGGCCGCGGCCGGTCACCCCACCGACCCTTCCAGCGAGATGGCGACCAGCTGCTGTGCCTCCATCGCGAATTCCATCGGCAGCGCCTGAAGCACTTCCTTGCAGAACCCGTTGACCACCAAGGCCACCGCCTCCTCCTCGTCCATCCCCCGCGAGCGGCAGTAGAACAGCTGATCGTCATCCACCTTGGAGGTGGTGGCCTCATGCTCCACCCGAGACGAATTGTTGCGCACCTCGATGTAGGGAACCGTGTGCGCGCCGCATTCCGACCCGATCAGAAGGCTGTCGCACTGCGTGTAGTTGCGCGAATTCTTCGCCTTCGGGTGCATCGACACGAGGCCGCGATAGGTGTTCTGGGCCTTGCCCGCGCTGATCCCCTTGGAGACGATGCGCGACTTGGTATTCTTGCCCAGGTGAACCATCTTGGTGCCGGTGTCGGCCTGCTGGTAGTTGTTGGCGATGGCGATGGAATAGAACTCGCCCTGGCTGTCATCGCCGCGCAGGATGCAGGACGGGTATTTCCACGTCACGGCGGACCCGGTTTCGACCTGCGTCCACATCACCTTGGACCGGGCACCCCGGCAATCGGCGCGCTTGGTCACGAAGTTGTAGATGCCGCCCTTGCCGTTCTCATCACCGGGGAACCAGTTCTGAACGGTGGAATACTTGATCTCCGCATCGTCGAGCAGGACCAGTTCCACGCAAGCCGCGTGCAGCTGTGCCACGTCGCGTTGCGGCGCCGTGCAGCCCTCGAGGTAGGACACGTAGCTGCCTTCGTCCGCGATGATCAGCGTCCGCTCGAACTGACCGGTGTTTTCCGCGTTGATGCGGAAATAGGTCGACAGCTCCATCGGACAGCGCACGCCCTTGGGAATGTAGACGAAGCTGCCATCCGAAAAGACCGCTGCGTTCAGCGTGGCATAATAGTTGTCGGACTGCGGAATGACCGATCCGAGGTACTTTCTGACCAGTTCCGGATGATCCTGGATCGCCTCGGAGATGGAGCAGAAGATCACGCCCGCCTTGGCCAGTTCCGCCTTGAACGTCGTGCCCACGGAAACGGAGTCGAAGACCGCGTCCACGGCAACCTTGCGGTCCTCGGGTGCGGGTTCGACGCCGGCCAGCAGGGCCTGCTCCTTCAACGGAATACCCAGCTTCTTGTAGGTTTCCAGCAGCTTCGGGTCGACCTCGTCCAGCGACTTCGGCTTGACCGTCATCGATGCCGGGCGGGCATAGTAATACTGATCCTGGAAATCGATCTTGGGATAGTCGACCATCGCCCAGGTCGGCTCCTCCAGATGGACCCAGCGGCGATAGGCCTCCAGCCGCCATTCCAGCATCCACTCGGGCTCGTTGTTCTTTTGCGAGATCAGGCGCACGATATCCTCGGAAAGGCCCTTGGGGGCGTATTCCATCTCGATATCCGTGTCCCAGCCGTGCTTGTAGGTGCCCGACAGCGCCTTGACCGCATCGACGGTTTCGGCGTCCACGCCTTCCTTGACCTGTACTTCATCCAAGCTCATCACCGTCTCCTGTTCCTCAGGCGCAGGAAGGTTTCAACGAACCGCCCCACCTGATCTTCTGTCGTGTCCGGCCCGATGCTGACGCGTATCGCGCAGTCGGCCTCGCCCGGTCCAAATCCCATTGCGCTCAAAACGGCGCTGCTGCGTACCTTGCCACTGGAACAGGCGGATCCCGCGGATACCGCGAAACCGGCCAGATCCAGCGCCATCACCTGTGTCTCGCCCCGCCAACCCGGCGTGATCAGACAGGATGTATTGGGCAACCGTTTCGATTCCTTCCCGACTAAAATAGTCGGATTGCCCGCTCCCTCAAGACTTGTTTCTAGAAAAGTTCTAAGTTGTGCAACCCGGGCGGAGGCTCCTTCCTCAAGATCGCGCGCCGCCGCCTCGGCCGCCGCGCCGAAACCGGCGATTCCGATGATATTTTCCGTCCCGGACCGGCGGCCCATTTCCTGCCCCCCGCCCCTTATCTGGGATACGACATCAAGCCCGCGCCGGATCACGAGCGCACCGATGCCCTTGGGCCCGCCCAGCTTGTGCGCCGAGATCAGGGCCATATCGACGCCGCTCCAATCGAAGGCCACGGGCACCTTGCCGAAGGCCTGCGTCATGTCGCTGAGCGCCAGTCCCGCCGGCAGATCCTGCATCACCCCAGTTTCGGAGTTCGCCAGTTGCAGAACGCTGTCGCCCGGCACGTCCACGGACACATAGCCATCGGAATCGACGGACAGGGCGCCGTCGCCCCAGGCTGCGACGGCCTCATGCTCGACCGCCGCCGACGACAGGCCACGCCCCGCCATGGCAAGGGCCGCGCCTTCCGTCGCGCCGGACAGAAAGACGACGTCGGACCCCGTCGCGCCAAGGGCGGCGGCAACCTGCGCGCGGGCACGCTCCACCAATGCCTTGGCCCCGCGTCCTTCGGCGTGGACGGACGACGGGTTCCCGACGACATCCATCGCCGCGATCATCGCCTGCCGCGCTTCGACCCGCAGGGGCGCCGTCGCGTTCCAATCGAGGTAGACACGCTCGCCCATCGACCGTTCCTTCCGTATTTCGGTATTGCTCAGGATGACGCGGGAAGCCGGGCCTGACGCGACGCTTCGGTCACTCGTCGATGAGTTCGAACAGGTTCGGCACAGCGGGACAGGGCGTCAGTTCATTCTGCACGACATCCGACAGGCGCGTCTGATGCAGAAAGACATATACGTGCGCCGACAGCGATTCCCACAGCCGGTTCGTCATGGATTGTGCCCGCGACCCGGACACCGCGCCCTTGGCCCCTGCCCCGGTGTGCATGGCGCTGACCGACTCGTCCACCGCCTCGAGGATGTCGGAGACACGGATCTCGGTCGCAGAACGCGACAGCTGATATCCGCCCCCCGGACCCCGGACCGACACGACCAGCTTTGCGCGCCGCAGCTTGACGAACAACTGCTCCAGATACGGCAGCGAGATGTCCTGACGCCGGGAGATGTCGCCAAGCGAGGTCAGCGTGCCGTCAGGCTGCATGGCCAGATCCGCGAGGGCAACCATCGCGTAGCGGCCCTTGGTGCTCAACTTCATGACGCCCCCTCCTTGGCTATGCCCGCGTCCTCGCATTGACCTTGGCGCGGGCACCGCATACATGGCGGGATCGCGGGATCGGGTGTTTGCGGGGCTTACTGCCCCGGCCCCTGCCCCGTCAATGACGACCGACCCGGCGCCTGACGCAACCTTCGGCCAACCGCGGCGCAGATGCGCCCCATGGCCTGCGACAGACGACCCACGCGAAGGAGTGACGATGCCCGAAGTGATCTTTCCCGGCCCCGAGGGTCGCCTAGAGGGGCGCTATCACCCGCAGAAGGTCAAGGATGCGCCGATCGCGATCGTCCTGCATCCGCATCCGCAGTTCGGCGGAACGATGAACAACCGGGTCGTCTACAACCTGCACTATGCCTTCCTCGAGATGGGCTTCACGGTTCTGCGGTTCAACTTCCGCGGCGTCGGCCGGTCGCAGGGCGAATACGATCAGGGTGTCGGCGAGCTGTCTGACGCGGCGTCCGCCCTCGACTACCTGCAATCGATGAACGCCAACACCAAGCATTGCTGGGTCGCCGGCTTTTCGTTCGGGGCGTGGATCGGAATGCAGCTCCTGATGCGCCGCCCCGAGATCACCGGCTTCATCAGCGTATCGCCCCCGGCCGACCGCTACGACTTCAGCTTCCTTGCGCCCTGCCCGTCGTCCGGCCTGATCATCAATGGTGCAGGCGACCGCGTGGCCCCGCCAGCCGATACCCGCACCCTCGTGGGCAAGTTGCACGAACAGAAGGGCATCACGATCACGCACGAGGAAGTTGAAGGCGCAGGCCACTTCTTCGAGGATCCGCACATGGACCCGATGATCGACAGCGTGAAATCATATGTCACCCGCCGGTTGACCGAAAACACACGCTGACGGTGTCGTTCACGACAAAGACGTTTCAGGCCGTGCCATGCGCGGCCTGCAATCGCCATGCTGCCGCCCTTGGCGAAGGCCTCTTTCCCTTCGGACTTGGCTTGCCCCCGGCGCGTGACCTAGGATGCTCTGCGGACAGGAACCAAGTGGCAGGATGAACCATGGCCATCGCTGAAACCCTTGCAGACAAGCTGGCGACCGACGTCATTCGCCACGTCGAGAAGACCGGGGACGAAGACATCATCACGATCATGTCCCAGGCCCTTGGGGACAGCTCGCAGACCTTGCAGGAAGCGTTCATCACCTCTGTCCGGGTGCAACGCGCCGCGATCCGCGCGAACCGCCTGCTCAAGCGTCGCATCGCGGAACATGAGGCCCGGACGAACGGCGATGGATGAGGCCCGCGCCGACCTCGACGCGCGGATGGCCTTCCTTGTCGAGGCCGGGCGCCTGACGGAGGTCGACAGGGCCACGCGCGTGGTCGGCGGACAGCGGCAGGAAAATTCCGCCGAGCATTCCTGGCACCTCGCCCTGTTTGCGATGACCCTGTCCCCCCATGCGCCGGAAGGCGTGTCGATCGATCGGGTGATCCGCATGCTGCTGCTGCACGATCTGGTCGAGATCGACGCCGGGGACGTGCCGTTCTTCGGCGCGGGCGCCGAGGACACCGCCGCACAGGAGGCGCGCGAACAGGAGGCGGCAGATCGCCTCTTCGGCCTGTTGCCCCCGTCGCAGGCCGCCGAATTCCGCGCGATCTGGGACGAGTTCGAGGCCGCTGAAACGCCGGATGCCCGCTTTGCCAAATCCGTGGACCGCTTTCAGCCGCCTGTTCTGAACCTCGTGACGGGGGGCGGGTCGTGGCGTGATTTCAACGTCACCGAAGACCGCATCCATGCGCGCCTCGGCCCGAAAATCGAACGCGGTGCGCCCGACCTCTGGTCATGGCTCCGCCCCCGAATCGCGGCGTTTTTCGCGCGCGACTGATCCGGGCGGGCATCGTCCTGCGGCGCAAGCGCAGCCCAAACCCTCGGATAAAAAAGCGTAAACCTTTCGGCTAATACGCCCCGCTACGCCGCAGTGTTGCCGCGCCGGGAACAATGCCGCCTCACGGAAGCCGTTTGCGTAGGTCATTCTGTTAACGAATGACGGCTAGGAACACCCTGCTCGTCAGCAGAATCCGTCTCTGTTCCTGGTCGCGTGACCTTGAAGACGGCAGGCCCGGCCAATGGTACGGCCGGGCCGATCCCTTTCGTCGGCACCGACAAATATTCGGTATGCAATCGCATACAGACTGGCTTCCTGCGGTCAGATGCGCTAGGACGCGCGCGATACCACCCCTGACCAGAGGCTTTGGAATGACCAAGATCAAGGTAGAGAACCCGATCGTCGAACTCGACGGCGACGAGATGACCCGCATCATCTGGGACTTCATCAAGCAGAAGCTGATCGTGCCTTACCTTGATGTGGACCTGCTGTATTACGATCTGGGCATCGAAGCCCGCGACGACACCGACGACCAGATCACCGTCGATGCCGCCGAGAAGATCAAGGAAATCGGCGTCGGCGTGAAATGCGCCACGATCACCCCGGACGAGGCGCGCGTCGAGGAATTCAACCTCAAGCGCATGTATCGCAGCCCGAACGGCACCATCCGCAACATCCTGGGCGGCGTCATCTTCCGTGAGCCGATCATCTGCTCGAACGTGCCGCGCCTCGTGCCCGGCTGGACGCAGCCGATCGTCGTCGGCCGCCACGCCTTCGGTGACCAGTACCGCGCCACGGACTTCCTGTTCCCCGGCAAGGGCAAGCTGACCATGAAGTTCGAGGGCGAGGATGGCACCGTCATCGAACGCGAAGTCTTCGACGCCCCCGACTCCGGCATCGCGCTGGCGATGTACAACCTCGACAAGTCGATCTACGACTTCGCGCGCGCCTCGCTGAACTACGGCCTTGGCCGCGAATATCCCGTCTATCTTTCGACCAAGAACACGATCCTCAAGGCCTATGACGGCCGCTTCAAGGACATCTTCCAGAAGGTCTACGAGGAAGAGTTCGAGGACCAGTTCAAGGCCAAGGGCATCCACTACGAGCACCGCCTGATCGACGACATGGTCGCGGCTTCGATGAAGTGGTCGGGCGGCTATGTCTGGGCCTGCAAGAACTACGACGGCGACGTCCAGTCGGACACCGTGGCACAGGGCTTCGGCTCGCTCGGCCTGATGACCTCGGCGCTGATGACGCCGGATGGCAAGATCGTCGAGGCCGAGGCCGCCCACGGCACCGTCACGCGCCACTACCGTCAGCACCAGGCCGGCAAGGAGACGTCCACCAACTCCATCGCGTCGATCTTCGCCTGGACCGGTGGCCTGAAGCACCGCGCCAAGCTGGACGACAACGCACAGCTGAAGACCTTTGCCGAGACGCTGGAAAAGGTCGTCGTCGACACCGTGGAAGCGGGCGACATGACCAAGGATCTCGCCCTGCTGGTCGGTCCGGACCAGAAGTGGCTGACCACGATGGGCTTCCTCGAGAAGGTCGATCAGAACCTGCAGGCCGCACTGTAATATCCGGTTTCGGCCTGCCTGGCAGGCCGACCAATGCGGGGGCCAGCCCCCACACCCCCAGGATACCTGTGGAAACAAAGAAGGGGCGGTCTGGACATCGGGCCGCCCCTTTCCTACGCCGAAACCATGGCATCAGATACCGAACCGCACCGCGCCCTGCGCCACAGCCTGCTGGAAGACGCCCAGGCCTTCGTTCTTGGTACCACCCTTTGCGCGCTCGGGGTGCAATTCCTGACGGCAGAGAGCCTGATCACCGGACAGACAGCGGGGCTTGCCGTCCTGCTCAGCTATGTCTCGGATTGGTCCTTCGCGGTCTGGTTCTTCGTCCTGAACCTTCCGTTCTACGTTCTTGGCTGGCTGCGCCTCGGTCCCCTGTTCGTCGGCAAGACCGTGATCGCCGTCACGATGGTTTCCACCATCTCGACGCTGCTGCCACAGCTTGTCACGATCTCGGTCGCCTCGCCGTGGCTGTCTTCCTTTCTGGCCGGCTGCATCACGGGTCTTGGGCTGATCGTGATCTTTCGCCATGGTGCGTCACTGGGCGGCGTCGGCATCCTTGCCCTGTGGTTGCAGGAGCGGACGGGCATTCAAGCCGGTTGGGTGCAGCTGGGCTTCGACCTCGTGCTGTTTGCGGGGGCCTTTGCCGTACTCGATCCTTCGCTCGTGGCGGCGTCGTTGCTGGGCGCGGTCGTCGTGAACCTCATCATTGCCGTGAATCACCGGCGTGATCGCTACGTAGGGCGATAGCATGCGCGACTGGATGTTCCTGACCCTTGCCATCGTGTCGGAGGTCATCGGCACTTCGGCCCTGCAGGCCAGTGCACAGTTCACGCGCCTTGTTCCGGCCGTGGTCGTCGTCGTGGCCTATGCCCTGTCGTTCTGGCTTTTGGCCCTGGCATTCCGGTCGATCCCCGTGGGCATCGCCTATGCCATCTGGTCAGGCCTCGGGATCGTCCTGATCGCCAGCATCAGCTGGATCGTGTTCGGACAGAAACTGGACCTGCCCGCGGTGATCGGCCTTGGCCTGATCATCGCGGGCGTCGTCGTCTTGCAGTTGTTCTCGAAGGTCACACCGCACTAGCCGCGCAGCACGGCCTCGACCGCGGCCAGCGCCGCATCAGCCTGCGCAATGTCCGCGCCGCCACCCTGTGCCATCTCGGGACGACCGCCACCGCCGCGCCCGCCAAGCGCCTCGACCGCCGCCTTGACCAGATCGACCGCGGACACGCGATCCGTCAGATCGGACGTCACACCGGCGGCAACCGCTGGCTTGGCCCCCGTATCCGCGATCAGAACGACCACACCGGACCCGAGCGCGGCCTTCTGCGCGTCCACCATCGGACCGAGATCCTTGCCGGACACCCCGGAAATGACCTGCAGGACGGCCTTCAGACCATCGATGTCCCGCGCTTCGCCACCCTGTGCCATGGCGGCATCCCGGCGCAGCTGTGCAACCTCGTTTTGCAGGGCCTTCCGCTCATCCATCAGGGCCTTGACCCGTGCGCCCACCTCGTCGGGTTGCGCCTTGAACAGGTTGGCAAGCTCCGCCATGCGGCTGTCCTGCGCGCGCAGGTGATCCATTGCCGCCTGACCGGTCAGCGCCTCGATCCGCCGCACGCCCGCACTGCTGGCCTGATCGCCCAAGGCCACGAATGCGCCGATTTCGCCGGTGCGGGCGACATGGGTGCCGCCACAAAGCTCGATCGAGTAGGTGCGCTTGTCGGTGCCCTTGCCGGACCCGTCCTGCGTGCCCATCGACACGACCCGCACCTCGTCGCCGTACTTTTCGCCGAACAGGGCCTGGGCGCCCAGATCACGAGCGGCATCCGGCTCCATGATGCGGGTCGCGACTTCGGTGTTCTGACGGATGTAGGCGTTCACGTCCGCCTCGACCTTTGCCAGCTGCTCGGGCGTGACGGCGTGGCCATGGCTGAAGTCGAACCGCAGACGGTCATCGGCATTCAGCGATCCGCGCTGTGCGACATGATCGCCGAGCGCTTCGCGCAACGCCTCATGCAGAAGGTGGGTCGCGGAATGGTTGGCGCGGATGGCCGACCGGCGCGCGTGATCGACGGTCAGAACGGCCGCCTGCCCCGGCGCGATGCGCCCTTCTTCGATCTTTGCGACATGCATGAACACACCGGCCGCCTTGCGGGTATCGGTCACACGGGCCCGTCCGGTCGACGTCGTGATGGTACCCGTGTCCCCGACCTGACCGCCGCTTTCGGCGTAGAACGGCGTCTGGTTCACCACGATGGTCACGCTGTCGCCAGCCGAGGCATCCTCGATCTCGGCGCCGTCGCGCACGAGTGCCGACACCTGCCCCTCGGCGGTTTCCGTGTCATAACCAAGAAATTCGGTCGCGCCGTCGCGGTCGGCAAGGTCAAGCCAGATTGCGGCGTCGGCCTGCTCGCCGGAGCCGGACCATGCAGCGCGGGCGCGGGCCTTCTGCTCGGCCATCGCGTCATCGAACCCTTCGGTATCGACCGACAGGCCCTTTTCGCGCAGGGCGTCCTGCGTCAGGTCCA
The DNA here is from genome assembly GCF_041403465.1 of Jannaschia sp. 2305UL9-9. Taxonomy (NCBI): domain Bacteria; kingdom Pseudomonadati; phylum Pseudomonadota; class Alphaproteobacteria; order Rhodobacterales; family Roseobacteraceae; genus Jannaschia; species Jannaschia sp. 2305UL9-9. Next base: position 167,241 of record NZ_JBGEHM010000001.1, on the reverse strand, counting down.
GCGGAAACCCATAGGTGTCATACAGCTTGAACGCGGCCTCACCGCCCAGAACGCCGCCTGCGGGAATGGCCGAAACCTCGTCCTCCAGCAGGCGCAGACCACGGTCCAGCGTCGTGCGGAACCGCTCCTCCTCGCCGCGCAGGGTTTCCTCGATCAGGGACTTGGCGCGCACGAGTTCGGGGTAATGCTGTCCCATCTGCTGCACGAGGGCGGGCACGAGGCGGTGCATGACCGTATCCTTGGCCCCTGCCTGATGCGCATGCCGCATGGCCCGGCGCATGATCCGGCGCAGGACATATCCGCGCCCCTCGTTGGATGGCATGACACCGTCGGCGATCAGGAACCCCGTCGACCGCAGGTGATCGGCAATGACGCGGTGATGGACATTGTCCGGACCATCCGGGTCGGTCGACGTGACATGTGCGCTGGCCTCGATCAGGGCGCGCATGAGGTCGGTATCGTAGTTGTCGTGCTTGCCCTGCAACAGAGCACCGACACGTTCCAGCCCCATGCCGGTATCGATCGACTGCATGTCCAGAGGCTTCAGCGTGCCGTCGGCGAACTGCTCGTTCTGCATGAAGACGAGGTTCCAGATCTCGATGAACCGGTCGCCGTCCTCGTCCGGGCTGCCCGGAGGGCCGCCGGGGATATGATCGCCGTGATCATAGAAGATCTCGGTGCAAGGCCCACAAGGCCCTGTCGGACCCATCCGCCAGAAGTTGTCGTCGGTGGGGATGCGGATGATCCGGTCATCCGACAGACCTGCCACACGCTTCCAGATGGAGGCAGCCTCGTCATCGGTATGATAGACCGTCACCAGAAGGCGATCGGGATCGATCCCGAATTCCTTGGTGATCAGGCCCCAGGCAAGGGCGATCGCCTCGTCCTTGAAGTAGTCGCCAAAGCTGAAGTTGCCCAGCATCTCGAAGAAGGTGTGGTGCCGCGCGGTATAGCCGACATTGTCGAGGTCATTGTGCTTGCCACCGGCGCGCACGCATTTCTGACTGGTGGTCGCGCGCACGTAATCGCGTGTTTCGGCGCCCGTGAACAGGTTCTTGAACTGCACCATGCCCGAGTTCGTGAACATCAGGGTCGGGTCGTTGCGCGGCACGAGGGGCGAGCTGTCGACCTTGGCATGACCGTTGGCGGCGAAGTAATCGAGGAATGTCGAGCGGATATCGTTGAGACTGGCCATGCGGTTTCCCCCTTGCGATGCGCGCCGTTCCTAGACGCGCCCCCGTCGCCTGTCGAGTGGTCGAAACGCGAAAGGGGCCGCCTATCGGCAGCCCCCCGGCAATTAGATCGATAATGCAGCACCGGCCGTTGCCGAAACAGGCTGCCGTGCCGGCCGATCCCGACCTATTCGTCGAAGATCTCGTCCTTGTCCGCCTTGTCCATCTGGAAGTCCAGGCCGTGGGCGGCGCGGATCTTGTCCTCGATATCCAGTGCGATGTTCGGGTTGTCGCGCAGAAACTGCTTGGAGTTCTCGCGCCCCTGCCCGATCCGCTCGTCGCCATAGCTGAACCAGGCACCGGACTTGTCGACGACGCCGGCCTTCACGCCCAGATCGAGCAGCTCGCCCATCTTGGAGATGCCCTCGCCATACATGATGTCGAATTCAACCTGCTTGAACGGTGGCGCCACCTTGTTCTTGACGACCTTGACCCGTGTCGCGTTGCCGACGACCTCGTCCCGGTCCTTGATCGCACCGATGCGGCGGATGTCGAGGCGGACGGAGGCATAGAACTTGAGCGCGTTGCCCCCGGTCGTCGTTTCGGGCGACCCGAACATGACACCGATCTTCATCCGGATCTGGTTGATGAAGATCACCATGCACCCGGAACGGTTGATCGAACCGGTCAGCTTGCGCATGGCCTGGCTCATCAGGCGGGCATGGACACCGACCGAACTGTCGCCCATGTCGCCTTCCAGCTCCGATTTCGGCGTCAGGGCCGCGACCGAGTCCACGACGACCAGGCTGACGGCACCGGAGCGCACGAGGGTATCGACGATCTCCAGCGCCTGCTCGCCGGTATCGGGCTGCGAGATCAGCAGTTCGTCCAGATCGACCCCGAGCTTGCGGGCGTATTGCGGGTCGAGCGCGTGTTCGGCGTCGACGAAGGCGCAGACGCCGCCCTTCTTCTGCTCTTCCGCGATCGCGTGCAGCGTCAGGGTCGTCTTGCCCGAGGATTCCGGGCCATAGATCTCGATGATGCGGCCCTTGGGCAGCCCGCCGATGCCGAGCGCGATATCGAGACCGAGGGATCCGGTCGATGTCGCCTCGATATCCTTGAGGACATTGTCGCCCCCGAGTTTCATGATCGAGCCCTTGCCAAACTGACGCTCGATCTGCGCCAATGCGCTGTCGAGGGCCTTCTGTTTGTCGCCGTTACGTTTTTCAGCCATTTCGAGGAGGTTCGCCGTTGCCATCAGTTCCGCCCTTGTTACATGCTGCCGCCCAAGCGGCAATCGCGGTTTCTGTTCATGCCTTGTTCTTGCAATCATACATGGTACAAAAGCGGAACATTTGCAACCCCGCCGGGGATGTTCTCACGCTAGGCAGCCTTGGTTAATTTATAGTTACCTGAGCGGAGGCACCCGGAGCCACATGCTGATATTCTGGAAACACCGGTTCGCCATGTTGGCCGTGCCGAAGACCGGGACGACTGCGCTCGAGAATGCGCTCGCACCGATGGCCGACGCGGCAATCGTCAATCCGCCGGGCCTGAAACACTGTACGGTCGGCAAATACCGCAAGGAACTGGCCCCATTCTTCGAACGGAACGGGCGGCGGCCGCTGGAACTTGTCGCCGTGATGCGCGAGCCCGTCGACTGGCTGGGCAGCTGGTTCCGCTATCGCTCTCGCCCGGCGCTGGATGGGCAGGCGAATTCGACCAGTGGAATGACCTTCGATGCGTTCCTCGAAGCCTATCTGAGCGATCCGCAGCCCGATTTCGCCAAGGTGGGTGCGCAATCGAGGTTTCTGCAAGGCGGTGTCGATCATCTGTTCCGGTATGACCGGCCCAATGACCTTCTGTCTTTTCTTCAAAACCGCCTCGGACCCTTGCCAGCGTTCGGACGCCACAACGAGTCCCCCCCGGGGCAGCTGCACGTTTCCGCCGGGATGGAAGACCGCCTCCGGAAGGCATGCGCAAAGGATTTCAAGCTTTGGCAGGACCTGCTCGACAAGGGCTAGGCCCCATCGATCAATGCAGCACACGCTCCACCGTTCGCGTCAGATCGGACAGGGAGAACGGTTTGGGCAGGAATACCGCATTGGGGACCGGGATGCTCGTTTCCGACAAGGCATCCTGGGCATAGCCGGACATGAAGACCGTCCGCACATCGGGCCGTTCCTTCAGCGCAAGCCTGACCCAACTCGGGCCATCCATACCGGGCATCATCACATCCGTCACGAACAGATCCACCACGAGGTTCGCGTCTTCCAGCGCGTCCAACGCATCCTCGGCGTTGGCGGCCTCCAGTACGGTATAGCCACGCAATTTCAGGGCGCGTGAAGCAAAGGCCCGGACCGGTGCCTCATCCTCCACGAGCAGCACGACAGGGCTGCGCGCCGTGTCTTCGACCGCATCCTCGGCGGCGGCGATGATCCGCGCGGTCCGCGCATCGATATCGGTCTCGGGCAATGCGTTGTCGGTGGAATGTTCGACGATCTGCGCATCGACGACGTCGCCTTCGACACGGATCGGTGCCGCGTTCTGCGCCGCATTCGGGGGGCCCTTGGGGGTGGCATCGGACAGGGGGCGATGCCTGCCGTCCTCTCCATTCGGCAGGTCGGCACGAGCTTGAACGAAGGACGGGATGCCGTCATTGGCCGCCCTCGCAGGCGCCGCGTCGGGATTGGCCGGGAAATAGAGGCTGAAGGTGGCCCCCGCGCCCTTGACGCTGTCGGCAAAGATATAGCCGCCCGATTGCTTCACGATCCCGTAGGCCATGGACAGGCCGAGGCCCGTCCCCTCCCCCGGACGCTTGGTCGTGAAGAAGGGCTCGAAGATGCGCTGAAGCTTGTCGTCGGGAATGCCGACCCCTTCATCTTTGACGGTGACGACGACGAACTGCCCCGCGGGCACGGTCACCCTGTCCCGGGTCAGCGGAGCGGCAAGATAGCGGCACTGCGTCTCGATCCGGATCTCGCCGCCATCCGGCATCGCGTCGCGGGCGTTGACGACAAGGTTCATCAAGACCTGCTCCAGCTGTCGCCGATCCCCCCGGATCGGCATCAGGGCCGGATCATGGTCAAGCCGCAATCGGACCCGTTCCCCGACAAGACGGTTCAGCAGGTGCGTCAGATCCCCGAGCGTGTCGCGCAGGTCGACCTGTTGCATCTCCAGCGTCTGCTTTCGGGAAAACGCCAGCAGCTGTCCGACGAGGGCGGCGGCCCGATTGGCGTTCTGGGTGATCTGCGTCAGGTCGGCGTAATCTTCATCCCCCTCCCGGTGACGCAGGAGCAGCAGGTCGCAATGGCCCGAGATCGCCGTCAGAAGGTTGTTGAAATCATGCGCCACGCCGCCCGCCAACTGACCGATGGCCTGCATCTTCTGGCTCTGGACGAACTGCGCCTCCATAGTCTTCAACTCGGTCGCGTCGTTCAGCACCGCGATCAGCCCACCGGCGCCGTCGCCAAGTGGTCGCCCCAGTGTGATCTGCAGAAAGGTCTCCGTCGCGACGCCGGTCACACGCACGATCTCTGGCCGGTAGAGGCCCCGGCCGCTCGCCGCCTCGGCGACCCATTCCTTCACGGATCGCCCCAGACCTTCGACCATGGTGGCCAGCCGGCCGTCCTGCTTGCAGTCGGCAGCGGGCAACAGGTCCTTGGCGGACTGGTTGGCAAACACGACACAACCTTCCGCGTCGAGCCGCAGCAGGGCCACGGGCAGCGTATCCATCGCGACACGCCCGTCGGTGTCGTCATCTGCCGGCAGGACGAATACCTCCTGCCGACCATTGACCGCGTCCGACATGACAATGCGAACCGTCTGCCATCCGTCCTTGGTGTCGATCCGGTTGAGGTAGCCGTTCTTGAGGGGCAGTTCCTCGAACACGTCGCGCAGACGTTTCGCACGTCGACCGACCTGTGACCTCAGAACCTCGTTCATGAATAGGATCGTGCCACTCGGACCGAAGGTCAGGGTCGGCAGGCCGATCCCATCGGCGGATCGCTTGGGCCGGTCCAGAAGATCCTCCAACCGCCAAAGATATCCGCCCGGAATGCGGTTCACGGCGACGCGCACATGGCCGCGCTTGGTCACGACATCTTCGCGTGCCGAGGTCTCGGTCTCGGCCATCGTCCGCAGGCGATGAACGACGGCATCCGGATTGGCGAACAGGCTTTCGAAGGCCCGCGTCATGGGCTTGCGCTTTTGCGGACCGAACCGGTCCGTCGCCGCGCGGTTCTGCGCATAGATCGCGCCCGTGTCATCGGTGCAGAAACCCGGCGCGGAATCGTGGTCGAGAAATTCCATCACGACGGACAACCGATTGCGCGCCACCACCGCCATGACCTTGTGCGTAATCTCCAGCGAGATCGCGATCGTCATCAGGGCAGCGGCCGAGGCAAACAGGACGATCCGCGTCGATGCCACCTCCGCCGCGAACGCGCCGATCAGGGCGGCGAATGCAACGACCAGGAAGACCGCCGTGCCCATACGCAATTGTCGCGCCGTGAAGGTCGCATGCACCAAGTCGTTCGCCCCCGCGGAGGTCGGACCTGCCCCCGTCGCCTGAGATTCGTGGTCCAGTCTATCCGGCAGAATGGTTAAAGCACCCTTAACTTTTCTGGGGCTGACAGGGCATCCGGATGGCGCCCTGATCAGTTGCGGCGCAGAACCGACAAGTGGAAGCCGTCGGCACCGTCAAGCGGCGAACATTGCCACCGCTGAACCAGGCTGACGTCCCCCCGACGCGAGAGAACTGCATCGACGATGTCCGCATTTTCCCCGGCCAGGAGCGAACAGGTCATATAGGCCGTCCATCCGCCGGGTTTCGTCAGGTCGATCGCCCGGTCCAGGATCTGCGCCTGCAACGCCGTCAGTTCCTGCAGACGTGCGGGCGTCAGGCGCCATTTCGCCTCTGGTGCGCGGCGCCAGCTGCCCGACCCGCTGCAGGGGACATCCGCCACGACGCCGTCGAACCGCGTCTTGCGGTCGAGCGTCGTCAGCACCTTGATCCGTGCGCCTGCGCGTTCGGCACGGGTCGGCACATCCCGCATCCGCGCAGCGTCGATGTCGTGCACGGAAATATCGGCATCGACCCGCGCCGCAAGGGCCAGCGCCTTGCCACCACCGCCTGCGCAAAGGTCGAGGATCGCCTCGCCGGACGCGGCGGGCACGCGATCCACCAAGGCTTGCGACCCGGCATCCTGAAGCTCGAAAAGGCCATCCACGAAGCTGTCCAGAAGGGTCAGACCACGCGTCTTGCCGGTGACGATGACGGCCGTCTGCGAAAGCGGGTGCGGCGTCGCCTCCACGCCTTCACCCGCGAGGCGCGCAATCAGGGCGGCGCGCGTTACGCGGGCAGAGTTGGCGCGCAAGGTCACCGGCGCGCGGTCGCGCAACGCCTCGAAGATCGCGGTCGCCCCATCCCCGAGGCTGGCCTGCGCCAGTGGCCAGAGCCAGTCCGGACAATCCAATGCAACGGTATCCGGCGCCCTGCCCGGGGCGGGCATTTCGGACAGGGGTGCCGGGGCGTGCCCCTCGCCGGTGAACAGCTGACCAAGGTCCTCGCCCTGCCCCGACAGAAGACCCGCCATGACCGCCCTGCCCGTCATCTGCTCCATTGGGACATCGCCGAGACCACCGGCCCAGGCCGACGACCGCAGGCGTCGCAACGCATCAAAGACGTGGTCACGCACGGCCGCCCGGTCGCGGGAACCTGCGTAGCGGCTGCCCCGTGCCCAGGCCGTCAATTCCCGTTCGGCGGCCGAACCGGCAAGGACCTGATCGAGAACTTCGATCGCGGCCTGAACCCGTGCACCGGGCGTCATGCGCGCGCCCCGAGAGCCGTGAAACCCGACTCGCCGACAGACCGTGCGAAAAACGCCCCGACCATCGGTCAGCTTGCCCGGTAGTTCGGGGATTCCCGGGTGATCTGCACGTCGTGGACGTGGCTCTCGCTCAGGCCGGCGCCGGTGATCCTGACGAACCGGCACCCGCCCCGCATCGCATCGACGGTGGCACAGCCGGTATACCCCATCGCCGCCCGCAGACCGCCAACCAGCTGATGGATGACCTGCCCCGCGCTGCCCTTGTAGGCGACCTGGCCCTCGATCCCCTCGGGGACCAATTTGTCGCTGGCCGCGTCCTTCTGGAAGTAGCGATCCGCCGATCCCCGCGCCATGGCGGCCATCGACCCCATCCCGCGGTAGGATTTGAACGACCGTCCCTGGTACAGGATGACCTCACCGGGGCTTTCGTCGGTGCCCGCGATCATGCTCCCGACCATTGCGCAGGACGCGCCCGCGGCGATGGCCTTGGCGAAATCGCCCGAATACTTGATGCCGCCGTCCGCGATGACCGGCACGTCGCCTGCCGCGCTCGCCGCATCCATGATCGCCGTCAGCTGCGGCACGCCGACCCCGGCCACGATCCGCGTGGTACAGATCGATCCCGGCCCGATACCGACCTTGACCGCATCCGCCCCCGCACCGATCAGGGCGCGCGTCCCTTCGGCGGTGGCCACGTTGCCGGCAACCACCTGCACCGTGTTCGACAGCCGCTTGATACGATCCACGGCAATGCCGACACCTTCGGAATGGCCATGCGCGGTATCGACCACGATCAGGTCGCACCCCGCATCGATCAACGCCTCGGAGCGTTCGAACCCGGCATCGCCGACCGTCGTCGCAGCGGCCACGCGCAGACGCCCCAGATGATCCTTGCAGGCCTGCGGGTTCAGGACCGATTGCTCCAGATCCTTGATGGTCATCAGGCCGGTCAGCTTGCCTTCGCCGTTCACGACCAGCAGTTTCTCGATCCGGCGGGCCTGCATCAGGCTGCGCGCCTCGGCGGTGTCTACCGGTTCCTGCATGATGGCGAGGTTGTCTGACGTCATCATCGCGTGGACAGGCGTCGCATCATCCGTGGCAAAGCGCATGTCGCGGTTGGTCACGATGCCGACGACCCGACCGTCGCGCACCACGGGGAACCCCGTGACCCGGTAGCGGTCCTGCAAGGCCTTGGCATCGGCCAGCGTCTGGTCCGGGGTCAGGGTGACGGGGTTGTAGACCACGCCGCTTTCGAACCGTTTGACGCGGCGCACTTCCTTCTGCTGCTGGTCGATGTCCAGATTGCGGTGGATGACGCCCATTCCGCCGGCCTGCGCCATGGCTATGGCCATTCTCGCCTCGGTCACGGTATCCATCGCCGAGGACAGCAGCGGAATGTTCAGGGCGATCGATTTCGTCACTTTGGTGCGCGTGTCTGCCGTGCCCGGCAGGACCTGGCTCTCGGCTGGAACGAGCAAAACGTCATCGAAGGTCAGGGCCTCGCGAATCTCCATCGGGTCTCTCCGGAAGGTGGGTTCGGTTGGCGGTTTCCTATTTCACGGGTTGAACAGGATGGAAAGCCCCGTGGCGGCCCCGACCCTTGCCGTGATCAGCCCCCGGCCGGTAAGGTCGTGCGACCTGCAAGAAGGAAACACCATGCACAGACGAATGTTCACGTCGCTGGCCCTCATGGCCCTCGCCTCGGCCTGTGGCGGGCCGACCGGAACCGCCCTGACCCGTGACGAACGACGCGCCCTGCGGATCGCAGCATTTCCGGTCGCGACGGAGGGTGCGGATTTCCGCAACGGAGGCCCCGATTTCCGCAACCGCCTCGTGCCGGACCTGTCGGGCGCCATGCGGCGGGAATTCTCGGATGTCGTCGATCCATCGGGCTGGACCGCTCAGGCCGAGATCGCGGTGCTGGATGTTGTCGGCGGCACGGCGACGGCGACGGGCCGGGGCCAGAGCCGCCTGTCCGGGACGTTGCGCCTGATCGATCCCTCCGGGGGCCTGCGTGCGTCCATTCCGATCACGGTGACCGCAGGCGCCGCACGCGAAACCAGAAGCGGCCAGGCCATCGGCGCCCTGACCGGCGGGCGGCGCGGGTTCTACGATGACCTCGTCGATGCCTTCGCGCGCGAGGCGCGGCTGCTGACGCTGGGCGAGGATCTGCCCGGTGAACGTCTGGTCCGCCGGGCGCGCGATCTCTGAGCCGTCAGATCGCCGGCGCGATCAGCACGTCGCAGGTCGCCGACAGCGCCACGTCCTCGGCCGTCGACCCCAGGAGCAGACGTGCAAGCCCCGCACGGGCGTGGCGCCCCATGGCCAACAGGTCAGCCTCGCCCGTTTCGGCACGCCGGCGCAGGACGACAGCGGCCGGGCCGATGCCAACTTCGGCCCCGAGACTGGCGGACGCCTCGCCCCGGTGGGTGGCTGCGGCGCGCATCATCTCCGACCGCATGTCGTCGATCGCGTCGGTCGACAGGAAACCGCCCGTCTCGAAGGCATAGGGGGCGCCCGTCGCAACCTCCTGCCACGCGTTGACGAGGGTGATCTCGGCGGTCGGCGCAACGGCCCGCGCATGGGTCAGCGCGGCCTCGCCGGCAGGCGAAAAGTCCCAGCCGACGGAGACGGTGGCATATGCCTCCTCCGGCCGCCCGATGGCAATCAGCACCGGAACGGTCACCCCGCGCAGCAGACGCGACAACGTCGGGGCGCCCAGAAGTTCCGACAATCCCCTGTTGCGATGGCTGCCAAGCACCAGCAGATCGATTCCGCCTTCCGACGTCATCCGGGGCAGCAGACGTTCGATATGCCCCGCCTCGACCGAAACCGCCGGCCCGAGATCCGTCAGCAGCGCGCTGTCCGCGATCATCGCGGAGAGCAGTCGCTCCGCCTCCTCCGTCCGTGTCTGAAGCACGGCGGCCGGCACATCGTCGTCGATCACATGTACGATCCGCAGATCCGCATTCGATTCCCTGGCCAGATGCGCGGCCCGCAGGACCGCCCGGTCGGACCGTGGGCTAAGATCGGTTGCCACCAAAATCGTCTTCATCGCGTCGCCCTCCTGCAGTGACGGGGCGATAGTGACCACGGCTTCGACAGCTGCGCCTTGACGCGGATCAACCCGGTCGTCAAAAGCGCGCCACACATAACCCGCAACCGGGCGTTCCGTGGGCGCCAAAACGACGGAGGACACGGCATGTCCCAGATCACTCTCACCTTTCCCGATGGCAATTCGCGCGACGTTCCCGCAGGCACGACGCCCGCAGAGGTGGCCGAGAGCATCTCCAAATCGCTATCGAAAAAGGCCATTTCCGCGACCGTGAACGGCGCGCACCATGATCTGGCCTGGCCCATCGAGGCCGACGCGAAGATCGCGATCAACACGATGCAGGACGAAGAACCGGCGCTGGAGCTGATCCGTCATGACCTCGCCCACGTCATGGCCCGCGCCGTGCAGGAGATCTGGCCCGACGTGAAGGTCACCATTGGCCCCGTGCGCGATTATGGCTGGTTCTACGACTTCGACCGGGCCGAACCCTTCACCCCCGAAGACCTTGGCCAGATCGAAGCCAAGATGAAGCAGATCATCGCCGCCCGCGACACCGTCCGCACCGAGGTGTGGGACCGCGCCCGCGCGCGCAAGCACTACGAGGATGCGGGCGAGCCGTTCAAGGTCGAGCTTCTGGACCGTATTCCGGGTGACGAGCCGATCCGCATGTACTGGCACGGGGATTGGCAGGATCTGTGCCGTGGCCCGCACCTGCAGCACACCGGGCAGATCCCGGCGGATGGTTTCAAGCTGACCCGCGTGTCCTCGGCCTACTGGCTGGGCGACAGCACGCGGCCGCAGTTGCAGCGCATCTACGGCATCGCCTTCCGCAATCGCGACGACCTCAAGGCCCACCTCAAGTTTCTGGAGGAGGCAGAGGCCCGTGACCACCGCCGCCTGGGCCGCGAAATGGACCTCTATCACATGCAGGAAGAGGCGCCGGGTCAGGTTTTCTGGCACCCGAACGGCTGGACGATCTACACGACGCTGCAGGACTTCATGCGCCGCAAGCAGCGTGCCGACGGCTATGTCGAGGTGAACACCCCGCAGGTCGTCGACCGCAAGCTGTGGGAAGCATCGGGCCACTGGGACAAGTATCAGGACCACATGTTCATCGTCGAAGTGGACGAGGATCACGCCCGCGAAAAGGCGATCAACGCGCTGAAGCCGATGAACTGTCCCTGCCACGTGCAGGTCTACAACCAGGGCCTGAAATCCTATCGCGACCTGCCGCTGCGCATGGCCGAATTCGGCTCCTGCTCGCGCTACGAACCCTCGGGCGCGCTGCACGGGATCATGCGGGTGCGCGGGTTCACGCAGGACGACGCGCACATCTTCTGCACCGAGGAGCAGATCGAGGCGGAATGCGCCAAGTTCATCCGCTTCCTGTCCTCGGTCTACGAGGATCTGGGGTTCGAAAGCTTCGACATCGCCTTTGCCACCCGTCCCGAAAAGCGGGTTGGCAGCGACGAGAGCTGGGACCACGTGGAAAACGCGCTCGAGTCGGCGATCAAGACGGTCGGCGCCCCCTACCGGATCGAGGAAGGCGACGGCGCCTTCTACGGCCCGAAGCTCGACTTCTACCTGACCGATGCCATCGGGCGCGTCTGGCAATGCGGCACCTTCCAGGTCGACCCGAACCTTCCCGAACGCCTCGGCGCGTCCTACGTGGCCGAGGATGGCAACAAGCATCGTCCCTACATGCTGCACCGCGCCTGCCTCGGGTCGTTCGAACGGTTCATCGGCATCTTGATCGAGAACTCCGCCGGCAAGCTGCCGTTCTGGCTGGCCCCGCGTCAGGTCGTCGTGGCCTCCATCGTGTCCGAGGCGGATGACTATGTCGCCGAAGTCGTCGCCGCCCTGACCAAGGCCGGCGTGCGGGCCGAGGCGGATACGCGCAACGAAAAGATCAACTACAAGGTCCGCGAACACAGCCTCGGCAAGGTTCCCGTCATCCTCGCCATCGGCAAGCAGGAGGTGGAAAAGCGCACCGTCACCCTGCGCCGCCTTGGCGAAAAGGCAACTCAGGTCATTGATCTCGATACCGTGGTCACCGACCTCGGCGCCGAAGCGACGCCGCCCGACCTGCGCTGACGGCTGCGCCCGGGTGCCAGAAAAGAAACAATCGGCCCGACGAGGGCCGATTACCGCGAGATTGCCGTCACCCTGCCCCAATCGGGCCACATTTCAACGATAACGCTGATCCCAAGGCGACGATCCGGCGCGGGGTTGATCAATCTCCCCCCTTGCGATCCCCCGGTCGGGTCAGTTGCCCTCTCTCCCAAGACTGGTCGGCCCGTGCCCAATTGCGCGGGTCGCACCATGTTCAGGATCACTTATCCCCATCATCCACCAGCGGGTCGATCAGTTCGGGCCCTTCGGCACGGCTCGAATTGACGGCGCGCGCCACCCTGTACCGGACGATCCTGTCTGGCGGCGCAGCCCGCATCAGGGGGGCGGCCTTGCCCTCGCCCTCTCCCAGCCAGAGCGCCCAGTCCGACGGCGCAAGGGTCACAGGCTCGCGGTGATGGACCTCGGCCATGGTCGGACCGGCGGCGCAGCTGACGATGGCACAGGTCGCGAAACGGTCCGGCCCCCAATCCTGCCAGATGCCCGCAAACACCAGCGGCGCGCCGGACGGATCGTGGAAATACCACGGCAGGCGCGTTCCCTCGGCGGTCTTCGTCCATTCGTAGAACCCGGTCGCCGGGATCAGGCAACGGCGGCTGCGACAGGCGTCGCGGAACGCGGGTTTCCGTGCGATCGTCTCGGCCCGCGCATTGATCAGCAACGGGCCTGCCGTCGGCGTATCATACCATGTGGGCAGGAACCCCCAACGCATCGACACCAGCGCCCGCCCCCCGTTGCCCCCGCGCACGACGGGCACCTGCGTCGTCGGACAGATGTTCCATCGCGGTCCGATCGGCAGGTCGTTTGCCGGAGCGGCCGAAAAGACCTGTGCCATCGCATCATGCGGCAGCGTCAGGGCATATCGCCCGCACATGCGACCTAGTCCTTCGGGGCCGGCATCGACACCTGAACCTCGAACCCGGTTCCATCCTTGCGCGCCCCTTGGGTCAGGACCCCGCCCAGCTGCGTCGCCGATGCCTTCATCAACAGGCTGCCCAGCCCCGACGCGGTCACCTCGTCCGACGGGCCGATGCCGTCGTCCGAGCAGCGCAGGACATAGGTATCCTGCCCGATTGGACCCGCGGTCAGAAGGATCTTGCCGGGCCTGCCGTCGGGATATCCGTGCTTGTAGGCATTGCTGACCATTTCATTGACCAACAACCCAAGCGCGGCCATCGCCCGGCTTGGCATGCGCATCTGCGCGAAGGTCTGCTTCAAAGTCACGTCCGGGGGCGCGATGTCGCGCAGATGCCCGGCGATCCCCTCGAGATAGCCGGATACCTCGATATCCTGTTCGCCCACATCCTGATTGTACAGTTCCGCATGCAGGCGCGATGTCGCCTCGATCCGGGCCTGCACCTGTTGCAGGGCCTCGCGCGTTTCCTCGTTCTTGGCGCGCGACGCAGTCAGACGCGCCACGGCGGCAATACTGGCGAGCGAATTCTTGACCCGGTGGTCGGCTTCGCGCCGCAGGTGGTCGGCATTCTGGACCGCCTGATACAGCTCCAGCATCCGCATCGCCTGATCGGCCAGAAGGCGCAGTGTGCGTCGCTGCAGGTCGGTCAGAACGCGCGGCACCCGGTCGAGCACGCACAGCGACCCGAGGACGATTCCGTCTTCGGTGCGGATCTGCGCGCCGGCGTAGAACCGCAGCTGATGTTCCTCGGACAGAACGAGGGGATTGTCCCGTGTCCGCGGGTCCAGACGACAGTCCGGGATTTCGAGGATCTCTTCCTGAAGTATCGCATGCGCGCAGACCGCCGAATCGAGGCCCGTCTCCCACATGTCGAGGCCGCAGGTCGCTTCGAACCGCTGGGCATCTTCGTGCACGATGGACACGAGGGCGACCGGGCATCCCGTCATCTCCGTCGCGAACTCCACAAGGCCATTGAGCTTGCCTTCATGCAAACGCTGACCGAGGTCGAACTGACGAATCGTCGCCGACCGCTTTGCCTGATTGGCGGGCTGTTGCGCTAGCATGTCGTGCACGTCTCCAACGTCGATCGTGTTCTGCACAGGTCGGACGCTTTTGCAGACATTCCGCCAGAAAGGCAAATGCCGGGGAAACATCCCCGGCATCCGTCATCTTATCCCAGTGTGATCAGGGCCTTACTTGGCCATGATGCGCCCGTCGGTATAGGGCGTGTAGGTGCCGCCCAGACCGGCGATGTAGTCGGCCACGACGACCTCCAGGCCCGGACCGAAATCATAGGCATCTTCGGCCGTCGCGAACATCGCATAGCCGTCGCCACCGTTGCGGACGTAGTTGTTGGTCACCACGCCATAGGTCGCCTCGGTGTCGATCGGCTCGCCGCCGACCATGACGTCGCTGATCCGGCTGCCCGGTTCGGCGGCCGCGTCGAAGGCATAGGTCAGGCCGGCCACCTGCGGGAAGCGACCCGCACCATCGGCAATCTGACCCACACCGTTTTCCAGCGCCGCAAGGATATCGGCGCCCGACGCGCTGAAGGTGGCAAGCGTGTTCTGGAACGGCAGCACGGTCAGAACCTCGCCCATCGTGATCTCGCCGGCGTCGATGGTCGCGCGCAGGCCGCCACCGTTCTGGATCGCGATGCTGACGCCCTGATCGGCCACGCGGTCCAGCATGGCATCCGCCACGAGGTTGCCCATCGCGCATTCCTGCGCCCGGCAGACGTCGCGCGACCCTTCGATCAGGTCGGACGCCTCGCCGATGACCTGTGCCTTGAGCTCTTCGATGGGACCGGCCAGTTCCGCGACACGGGCGAGGATCTCTTCGTCCGGGGTGACGGATGCGTCCATCACCACGGTATCGCCTTCGGTCGAGATGACATTGCCGTCGTCATCGAAGGTGATGGCCAGATCACCGACATACTTGGAATAGGCATAGGCCTGAACGATCGGAACACCGTTTACGACCGTCGGATAGGCTTCGGCGCCCTCTTCGGTGTTCGACAGCAGGGTGTGGCTGTGACCGCCGATGATCAGGTCGAGACCGGTGACCGCCTCCGCCAGACGCTTGTCCGCCGGCAGGCCGAGGTGCGTGACGGCGATGATCTTGTTGACACCCATTTCCGTCAGCGCGTCGATATCGGCCTGGATGGCCTCGGCCTCGGGGGTGAAGATGACGTTCGGGCCGGGGCTGGAGGTTTCGGCGGTATCGGTCGCAAGGGCCGAAACGATACCGATCTTCTCGCCGCCGATTTCAAGGATCAGGTGATCCTCGATCTTGCCGGCCAGTTCGTTCGACTGGCTAACGTCGATATTGCCGGAGATCACGGGCACGTCGACCATGTCGGCAAACGCCGCGAGGGCCGACGGGCCATCGTCGAATTCATGGTTGCCGACCGCCATGACATCAAAGCCGATGGCGTTCATCATCTCGGCTTCGACCTCACCCTTGTAGGTGGTGTACATCAGCGATCCCTGGAACTGGTCGCCCGCATCCACGACCAGCAGGTTCGCGTCCGACAGCTCCGCCCGGCGGCCGTCGATATAGGTCTTGATCCGTGCGACACCGCCAAAACACTCGCCCGCGGCCTCGCCTTCGGCGTCACAGGTGCTGTCGTACTTGTTCACGGATTCGATACGGCTGTGCAGATCGTTGATATGCAGGATGTTCAGCGTGTAGTCCGCGTTGGCCATGCCGGTCGTCAGGGCAAGCGTCGCGCAAGCGGTAAGAAAACGGTTCATCAG
This sequence comes from Jannaschia sp. 2305UL9-9, assembly GCF_041403465.1. Taxonomy (NCBI): domain Bacteria; kingdom Pseudomonadati; phylum Pseudomonadota; class Alphaproteobacteria; order Rhodobacterales; family Roseobacteraceae; genus Jannaschia; species Jannaschia sp. 2305UL9-9. The sequence goes on along the minus strand of NZ_JBGEHM010000001.1, from coordinate 151,378 downwards.
GTCAAACCCCCTAGTTTGGATGACGGGATGGTGCGCAGCTAATTCGGAACTGTCAAAGGCATATGACGCACGTCCGTTGCTTGACGCGGCGGTACAGGCGCGGCAATGCGGTCGGCATGATCTACAAGATTTTCAGAACGCCCGAATGGGATGCACTGCGCCAGGATGGCAGCACGGCCGGCGCGCCGATCGACGTCGCCGACGGGTATGTCCACCTGTCGACGGCCGCGCAGGTGGCTGAAACCGCGGCCCGGCATTTCGCAGGGGTCGAGGGGCTCTGGCTGATCGGCGTGGAGGAAGCGACCTGCGGCGATGCCCTGCGCTGGGAAGCGTCGCGCGGCGGTGACCTGTTCCCCCATCTCTATGCGCCGATGACGATGGAGCATGTCGCCTGGGCACAGCCCCTGCCACTGGTCGACGACGTGCATCAGTTTCCCGCGGGTCTGTCGTGATCGAAAAGCTGGGGCTGGCCGCCCTGCGCCGCCTTGACCCGGAGCGGGCCCATGGGCTTGCGCTGACGGCGTTGAATGCCGGGCTGGGTCCGCGCGGCGGGCCGCTGACGTCGCCGCGCCTTGCCACGACGTTGGCGGGGCTGTCCCTGCCGAACCCGATCGGCCTTGCCGCGGGATTCGACAAGAATGCCACCGCCCTGACCCCGCTGTCCAACTCCGCGTTCGGTTTCCTCGAGGTCGGGGCCGCCACGCCCCGCGCCCAGCCCGGCAACCCCAAACCGCGCCTGTTCCGCCTGTCCGAGGATGCAGCCGCCATCAATCGGTTCGGTTTCAACAACGACGGCGTCGACGCGATCACCGCCCGGCTGGCCCAGCGCCCCCGCGATAGCGTGATCGGCCTGAACCTCGGGGCCAACAAGGACAGCAGTGACCGCGCCGAAGATTTCGCGACGGTGCTGGCACGGGCGGGTGCGCATATCGATTTCGCGACCGTCAACGTAAGCAGCCCGAATACGGAACGCCTGCGCGACCTTCAGGGGCCGGAGGCCCTGCGCGCGCTTCTGGCGCGGGTCGTGGCGGTGCGCGTCGATCAGGGGCTTGCCCTGCCGCTGTTCCTGAAGATCGCGCCTGACCTGTCGGATGCCGATCTGACCGATATTGCCGGTATTGCCGCCGAGACGGGGATCGACGGGATCATCGCGACGAACACGACGCTGGCCCGCGATGGCCTGCAAAGTCGCCATGCCGCCGAAACGGGTGGGCTGTCCGGTCAGCCGTTGTTCGAATCCTCGACCCGCGTTCTGGCGCGTCTGTCGCACCTGACCGAAGGGCGCATCCCGCTGATCGGGGTCGGCGGCGTGTCCACGCCCGATCAGGCCTATGCCAAGATACGGGCCGGCGCCTCGGCGGTGCAGCTTTATACCGCCCTCGTCTACGGCGGGCTCAGCCTTGCGGCGGATCTGGCGCGGGGGGTGGACCGCCTGCTGGCGCGGGACGGGTTCGACCGGGTGGCCGACGCCGTGGGGACGAAACGCGCCGACTGGCTTTGAACGCGAACTATTCGCTACGCCTTCCCCGCCCGGTGCCCTAGGTCTCCCTCACGAAGGAGATTCCCATGCGCGATGCGACCCCCGGCCAGTCCGACCAGACCATTTTCCTGTCCGACTATGCTCCCGTGCCCGTCACGGTCAGCCACGTCGACTTGCACTTCCGCCTCGACCCGCAGGCCACCGAGGTGTCGGCCCGCCTGACCTGCCGGCGCCAGCGGCCGGGCGACATGGTCCTGAACGGCGAACATCTGGAGATGGTCTCGCTTGCGATCGATGGCACGCCGTTGTCGGACGACGCCTATACCCTGACCGATACGACGCTGACCCTGCACGACGCGCCGGATGCGTTCCTGCTGGAAACGGTTGCCCGCATCGCCCCCGCCGCCAACAAGGCGCTTGAAGGGCTGTACATGTCGGGCGGCATGTATTGCACACAGTGCGAGGCCGAAGGTTTCCGCCGGATCACCTGGATGCTGGACCGTCCGGACGTGATGGCCACCTACGACGTGGAGATCGAGGCCGACCTGCCCGTCCTTCTGTCCAACGGGGATGAGGTCAGCCCCGGCAAATGGCACGATCCGTGGCCCAAGCCGACGTATCTGTTTGCTCTGGTCGCGGGAAACCTCGTGGCGACCTCCGACAGCTTCGTTACGATGGACGGGCGCGAGGTCGCCCTGAACATCTGGGTCCGCCCCGGGGACGAGGGTCGCACAGGATACGCCATGGATGCGTTGAAACGGTCCATGGCCTGGGACGAGAAGGTCTATGGCCGCGCCTATGACCTGTCGGTATTCAACATCGTCGCCGTGGACGATTTCAACATGGGCGCGATGGAGAACAAGGGGCTGAACATCTTCAACTCCAAGTATGTCCTCGCATCGCCGGAAACGGCCACCGACACGGACTTTGCCCTGATCGAAGGCATCGTGGCGCATGAATATTTCCACAACTGGACTGGCAACCGCATCACCTGCCGCGACTGGTTCCAGCTGTGCCTGAAAGAGGGGCTGACCGTGTTCCGCGATCAGCAGTTCAGCGCCGACATGCGCGGCGATGCGGTGCAGCGGATCGGGGATGTCCTGCAGCTGCGCGCACGGCAGTTCCGCGAAGACGCAGGGCCATTGGCCCATCCCGTGCGCCCCGAAAGCTTTGTCGAGATCAACAATTTCTACACGGCGACCGTCTACGAAAAAGGGGCGGAGGTCATCGGGATGCTGCGCACCCTCGTGGGGGCGGACGCCTATGCCAAGGGGTGCACCCTCTACTTCGACCGCCACGACGGACAGGCCTGCACGATCGAGGATTGGCTCGCCTGCTTCGAAGAAGTGTCGGGCCGCGACCTGTCGCAGTTCAAGCTGTGGTACAGTCAGGCGGGCACACCGCGCGTGACCCTGCGCGACAGTTTTGCCGACGGAACCTACCGGATCGACCTTGCGCAAACCCTGCCCGACACACCCGGACAGACCGACAAGGCACCGATGGTGATCCCGCTGTCCTTCGGCCTGCTCGACCAATCGGGCAAGGAAATCCGCCCGACCGAGGTTTTCGAACTTTCCACCGCGCAGGACAGCGTTTCGGTCGAATTGGCCGAAAAGCCCGTCCTGTCGATGCTGCGCGGGTTTTCCGCGCCCGTCATTCTGGACCGTGACCAGAGTGACGCCGACCGGCTGATCCTGCTCGCCTCCGATACGGATCCCTTCAACCGGTGGGAAGCGGGCCGTGGTCTGGCCAAGGATCGCCTGCTGCGCGCGATTACCGAAGGGGCCGCGTTCGATGACGCGTGGCTCGACGCGCTGAGCGCGGTGGTTCAGGACGAGGGGGCCGATCCGGCGTTCCGCGCGCTGGCGCTGTCGCTGCCGTCCGAAGACGATCTCGCCCAGACGCTGCACGCCGCAGGTGTGGTGCCCGACCCGGACGCCATCTACATCACCCGCCGCGCCGCCATGCTGGCCATCGCGGAGCATCTTGCCGATGTCCTGACGCCGCTGCGCGATGCACTTCGCACCCCCGGTGCCTACGACCCGAACGCCACGGACGCGGGCAAGCGCGCGTTGTCGGCGGCGCTGCTGCGGCACCTGACGCTGCTTGACGGGGGCACCGCCTCCCGGGCCGCCTATGACGCGGCGGACAACATGACCGACCGCATGGCCGCCTTCACCTGTCTGCTCGACGCGGGCGATACGACCGTTGCCGACCATTTCGAGGCCGACTGGAAGCATGATCGCCTCGTCATGGACAAATGGTTCATGGCACAGGTCGCCCATGCCGCCCCGGGCCGGGCCGCCGTCGTGGCCCATGCGTTGACGAATCATGCGGATTTCGACCCTTCGAACCCGAACCGGTTCCGCGCCGTCGTCGGCGGTCTGACGGCGGGCAATCCCGCCGGGTTCCATGCGCCCGACGGCAGCGGCTATGCCTTTCTGGCCGATTGGTTGCTGAAACTGGATGCCAGCAATCCGCAAACCGCCGCACGGATGTCGACGGCCTTCGACACATGGCGCCGCTATGACGCCGACCGGCAGGCCCTGATCCGCGCCCAGTTGGAGGCCATGGCCGAAGCGGACACGAGCCGTGATCTTGCCGAAATGGTCAACCGAATGCTCGGCTGACCCCTGCCCCTGACCGGCGCGCGCTTGAACAGGCGCGCGCCGGATGAGACTGTCCGCGCAACCCTCGCAACCGACGGACATGACATGACCCGCAAGACCCTGCTCATCACTGGCGCATCCTCCGGTATCGGGGCCGCGACCGCGGTCTTGGCGGCCCCGGATCACGATCTGGCCCTGCACTTCAACAGCAACGCCAAGGGCATGAACGAAACCGCCGAAGCCGCCCGGGCCGCAGGCGCGCGCGTCACCATCCACCAAACGGACCTGAGCGATCCGCATCAGGTCGCAGCCCTGTTCGACGATTTCGACCGGCAGCATCAGCGGCTGGACGGCCTCGTCAACAATGCAGGCATTGTCGATGCACCGATGGATGTCAGCGACTTCACCCCCGAACGGGTGATGCGCATGGTCGCCATCAACCTGACCTCGCCCATCCTTGTTGCCGGTCAGGCGGCGCGCCGGATGGCGGATGGGGCGGCGATCGTCAATATCTCGTCGGCCGCGGCCCGGTTCGGCAGCCCCGGACAATACGTCGACTACGCCGCCACCAAGGGCGGGCTGGAGGTCTTCTCCAAGGGGCTTGCGCAGGAACTTGCGCCCAAGGGCATCCGCGTGACCGCGATCCGCCCCGGCATCATCGCGACCCCGATCCACGGCAAGGGCGGTGATGCGGAGCGTGTCGACCGCCTTGCACCACAGATCCCCATGCGCCGCGCCGGACAGGCCGAAGAGGTCGCACGCGCGATTCTCTGGCTGCTGAGCGATCAGGCCAGCTACGTGACGGATACCGTCCTCGACGTGTCCGGCGGGCGGTAGATCGCCACCCGACCAGACACGCGATGGATACGCGTCGCACATTTCGGTAGAATTGGCGGAACCTCGCGTCTAAACGACGCGTTATTCAGCGGGGCGTCACACCCCTGTAACGTCTGACTGATGGGGAAGGCACCATGCGTGACCGTCTCGACCCAATGATCGCGGAACGGGCTCCCTGGCTCTTCGGTGCATCGATACCCGCCCGCTCCGCACGGTTCGTGCTTGACCGGATGTTGGCCTACGAACGTTCCGTCGAGATCGGGACCCATTACATCGATCAGGACGTGCCCGCCATCATGGCGGACCTTGCCCGACGGATCGCCCGTCGTGTCACCGCGACGGGCCTCGACAACGTCCCTACCGACGGCCCTGCCCTTGTCGTGGCCAATCACCCGACGGGGATCGCGGACGGCATCATCCTGCACGACCTGTTGCTCGCCCGGCGGTCCGACGCGTTCTACTATGCCAATTCGGACATTCTGCGCGTTCTGCCGCAGTTCAAGGACATGATCGTTCCCGTCGAATGGCGCGAGGAGAAGCGGTCGGTCACCAAGACCCGCGAAACCATGACACAAACGCGCAAGGCGCTGGATGACGGTCGCCTTGGGGTCATTTTCCCCAGTGGTCGCCTGGCCAAGCGGCGTGGGCTGCAACTGCATGAACGGCCATGGATGGCCAGCGCGGCTATGATCGCGCGCAAGTTCAAGCTGCCCGTGATTCCCGTGCATATACGGTCGCGGAATTCGGCCATGTTCTATGCCTTCGATGCGATTCACCCGACCTTGCGGGATATCACCCTGTTCCACGAGACGCTGAACAAGGACGTGCAGCCATATCATGTCACGGTTGGCCGCCCGATCGACGGCAGTGTCCTGCCCAAGGATGCCCACGAGGGGATCGAGGTGCTGCGCCGGGCCACCCTGTCGCTTGGCAACCGTCGACATGGCGAGATCAGCCTGACGCAGAATCGCCCCGGTCGCAGGTGGCTGCCGCGTCCGGTCGGCGCAGCGTCGTAACGACCGCAAGCCGTCCTGCGGTCAGGACGGCTGCACCAGCCCATCTCTTACAAAACCTAGCCTGCAAACGCAGAACGCCGCCCCGAGGGGCGGCGTATCTTTGTCGTCTGGTGCGGTCGAGAAGACTCGAACTTCCACGGGAGTTACCCCACAGCGACCTCAACGCTGCGCGTCTACCAATTCCGCCACGACCGCATTCATCCTGACGTGGCGCGGTCCTAACGAGGCCGAACGAGAAAGGAAAGGCCCATTTTGAAGGTGCGGACCAAAACTGTCGAATGCTCCGGTCCCACCTGCGCCGATCCGCTGCTCAGTCGCTCGTCGGCAGGGCGAATGTCGGCAAGGACGCCGCGGTCGGGACGACGTTTCGGGTGACGACACCGGCGGCGTCCGCCTCACCCATTGCCGCCCAGACAAGCAGGTCCGTGCGCCCGGCCTGATTGACGCCGAACACCGGCTCCGCCCCCCCGCGCAACGCATCGACGGCCGTGCCGTACCAATCGCGGGCAAGGTCGGGACGCTTGGCGGCACCGAAGCCCCCGTCAAGGTGGTGCCCCACCAATTCCGCGTGCGGGGCCGACCCGAGGGCGACCATCAACATCGCAGACCCGAGTGCCACATCCATGTTGTCGGTCGCATATCCGGCAGACAGGCACAGTGTCGCTGTCGTGCGCAGCTGGTCCGGCGACATCCCGGTGCCCAGCATGAAGCTTGCGACATCCTGCATGACCTCGGCCTCGGGCTTGGCCGATACGGCCGCAAGTTGCGCGGCCATGGCCGGTCCGAAGCTGGCGCATTGTGCCTGCACCATTTCGGTCGTCGTGCCCGGCATCGCGGCGACCATCTGCTCGCCGGAGTCGACGGCGAAGTTGCGGGCGAGGCAGAACTGTTCGGCCAGTGCGACGGCCGGGTCGTCCCCATCCGCCACCGTCGTGAAACCACCCCGCGATGCCGTGAGCAGGTTCACCTTACCGCAATGGCTGCTCAGGGTTGCCTCGGTGACCGGCGTGGCCCCGAAGGTCGGCAGGACGGGCGCGGAAGACACCATCGTCGTGGCAGGGGCCTCGGCCTGTGGCACGGTGGTCGGCGCCGTGGATGCGACCGTGACGCCCGCCTGTTCGGCCAAGCGGCAGGCATCGCCAAAGCAGCTGAAGCTCGCGGGGGTCGGCGAATGGGCCAGCATGTCGTTGCGCGCGTATCCCTGCGGGGTCGAGACGAATACCATCGTCTTGCACTGCGCTGCCGAGCACCAGAACGACGATCCGCTGAAGGACGTGTCGAGGATGTAGTCGTTCGTCCCGTCACCGTTCATGTCCGCCAGCTGCACGAAGCCTGCGCGCTGCAACAGCTGTTCGGCGCTGGGGTCGCTGCTGGCCGCGATTTCGTCCACGGCGCGGCTGACTTCGAGCGGCAGGCCGGGATAGCCCGTGGTGCGCAGGCCTGCGGTGCTGGTGTTGCCCGTCATCAGGTCGTGCTGCGCCTTCAGCGCGGCGCGCGCACCGAGCGGGGATGTCGAGATCAGACGCACCGTATCCGGGTTTCCGGAAATCGCCCGGTTGTGCGCCGAAAGGAGGATGTCCCTTTCGAACGACGTCAGACTGCCGTCGACCGGGATGGACAGGAAAGCCTCCATCGATGATACGGCGGCACGCGACCGACGCCCGAGCACCCCGTCGGCCCCCCCGGCGTCAAAGCCGAAGTAGTTCAGGGCGGTCTGAACCTCGCGGTTCTGCTGTCTTTGCGTATTGCTGATCCCGCTGCTGGTCGACCGGCGCACCGTCGTCGTTCGCGGTGCCGTCCGACGTGGCTGCTGGCGGGACTGATTGGCGATCGCACTGCCGATGATCCCTCCGACGAGACCGGCGGCAAAATCACCACTTCCGGCGATGGTGGAGGTCGGCAGGGCAATTGCCGTGGCGGCCAAAGCGGCGCTGAAATAGCTTCTCATGGAATAATCCCTCTCTCTACTGCAGTAAGCCTAGGCGCAGAATCACCACCGCCAAAGCACAAAAAATAAGCAAGCAAATCGAAGGCCGCCCTACATGCCTCACCTCATCGCCCCGGAATGGATCACCTCTGCCGCGCCCGTGCCCTATGACCATGCCCTGTCAGAAATGGAGGCGCGGGTGGCCGGGATCCTCGCCGGCGATGCGTCCGAGGCCCTGTGGCTGCTGGAACACCCCCCGCTCTATACGGCGGGCACCTCGGCCGATCCCGCCGACCTGCGGGAGCCGGGGCGCTTTCCCGTCCATGAGGCGCGTCGTGGCGGGCAATATACCTATCACGGGCCGGGACAGCGCGTCGTCTATTGCATGCTCGACGTCGGGGCGCGGGGCCGCGACGTGCGCGCCTTCGTGCAGACCCTCGAACGCTGGGTCATCGATGCGCTGGCCGAGTTCGGCGTGCGTGGCGAAATCCGCGAAGGCCGCGTCGGCGTCTGGGTTGCGCGCCCCGACAAGCCCCCCCTGCCCGATGGCACCCCGCGCGAAGACAAGATCGCCGCGATCGGGATTCGTCTGCGACGCTGGGTGTCGTTCCACGGCCTGTCGATCAATCTGGAACCCGACCTGTCGCATTTCGACGGCATCGTCCCCTGCGGCATTACCGGCCACGGGGTCACATCGCTGGTCGATCTGGGCCTGCCCGTCACGATGGACGATCTGGACGCGGCCCTGCAGAGGACCTCACCCTGGAGCGCGGCCTGACGGGCCACGGACCTCTCCGATGTTCCGTGACATTGGCCGTGGGCGAATAATGCCACGAAATCTTCGCGATTAGGCCCGATCCCTGCGGCACGTCATGACGGTATTTCAGGGAGAATTGTCATGTCCGCATTCAAAGACATTGGGTTCCTGACGGCCGAAGACGGGGCGGTCACAGTCGACTGGGTCGTTCTGACGGCGGCAATGGTCGGCCTTGGCCTGTCGGTCATGGGCGTCGTCTCGACCGGCGTCGAGTCCCAGTCCGAGGACATCTCCGACTACATGACCGACTCCAATCTCGTGAAGACCTACTTCGGCCTGCGCACCGTCAACGGGTCCTTCGAGGATGTCTTCGGCCTCGCGGCGACCAGCTGGGGCCACCGGGGCGCCAGCACGGAAGGCTGGACCTCTCTCAACGGGCAGCAGTTCGAGGTCGTCGAATCCGGTCATGGCGGCGTGATCGCCTACGACGGGGACTACTTTCTCGACATGGACGCCTCGCCGGGCAACAACAGCATCGTCCAGACGCTGGAAGACACGCGCCCGGGAGAGGAATATACCCTATCCTTCGCGGCCCTCGACCGGCAGGGCAGCAATTCCGTCGAGGTCTATTGGGGCGGCGAATTGGTCGATACCATCAATGCCGGCCGCGACTGGGGCACATATGAATACACGGTCCGTGGCGACGCCGGAGACGGGTCCAACACGATCGAGCTGCGCGAGACGGGAACGTCCAACAATGTCGGCACCTATGTCGATGCGATCAGCTTCGGGGCCGACTGACGGGATTTGACCCGTCCTGCGTCAATTTTCCCGACCCCTGCGCGGTCTTGTGCCGTTGCCCCGAAGCGGCACCACGGATAGAACCCTGCGAACAGACGTCGGGAACGATCACTTTTCCGGCACCAACGACTCACTATTTGCGGGAGCGACCAGATGGCAGACGCCGCCATTTCGGGACAGGATCACCACGAGAAGCCAGGCTTCTTCACGCGGTGGTTCATGTCCACGAACCATAAAGATATCGGTATCCTATACCTGTTCGTCTCCGGCCTTGCCGGGTTCATTTCGGTGGCCTTCACGGTCTACATGCGGCTGGAGCTTATGGATCCGGGCGTGCAGTACATGTGCCTCGAAGGCGCGCGCCTGACGGCCGCTGCGGCCGGGGAATGTACCCCGAACGGACACCTGTGGAACGTGCTGATCACCGGGCACGGTATCCTGATGATGTTCTTCGTCGTGATTCCCGCGCTGTTCGGCGGCTTCGGCAACTACTTCATGCCGCTGCACATCGGCGCGCCCGACATGGCGTTCCCGCGTCTCAACAACCTGTCCTTCTGGCTGTTCGTCGCGGGCACCTCGCTGGCGGTCCTGTCCGTCCTCGTGCCCGGCGGCAACGGTCAGTCCGGCTCCGGTATCGGCTGGGTGCTCTATCCGCCGCTGTCGACGTCCGAGGCAGGCATGTCCACCGATATCGCCATCTTTGCGGTGCACGTCTCGGGTGCCTCGTCGATCCTTGGCGCGATCAACATCATCACCACGTTCCTGAACATGCGCGCACCGGGCATGACGCTGCACAAGGTGCCGCTGTTCGCCTGGTCGATCTTCGTGACCGCGTGGCTGATCCTTCTGGCCCTGCCCGTCCTGGCCGGCGCGATCACGATGCTGCTGACGGACCGCAACTTCGGCACAACGTTCTTCGACCCGGCTGGTGGCGGCGACCCGGTCCTGTACCAGCACATCCTGTGGTTCTTCGGTCACCCCGAGGTCTACATCGTGGTCCTGCCCGCCTTCGGCATCGTGTCGCACATCGTGTCGACCTTCTCGAAGAAGCCGATCTTCGGCTACCTGCCCATGGTCTACGCCATGGTCGCGATCGGTGGTCTCGGCTTCGTCGTCTGGGCGCACCACATGTACACCGTGGGCATGTCGCTGACGCAGCAGGCCTACTTCATGGTGGCCACGATGATCATCGCGGTGCCCACCGGCGTTAAGATCTTCTCGTGGATCGCGACGATGTGGGGTGGGTCCATCACCTTCAAGACGCCGATGCTGTTCGCCGTGGGCTTCATCTTCCTGTTCACCGTGGGTGGCGTGACCGGCATCGTCCTGTCGCAGGCCGGTATCGACCGGGCCTATCACGACACCTACTACGTCGTGGCGCACTTCCACTACGTGATGTCGCTGGGCGCGGTGTTCGGGATCTTCGCCGGTATCTACTACTGGATCGGCAAGATGTCGGGTCGCCAGTATCCGGAATGGGCGGGCAAGCTGCACTTCTGGATGTTCTTCATCGGCGCCAACATCACCTTCTTCCCGCAGCACTTCCTCGGTCGTCAGGGCATGCCCCGTCGCTACATCGACTACCCGGATGCCTTCGCGCTGTGGAACGAAGTATCCAGCTGGGGGGCCTTCCTGTCCTTCGCGTCCTTCCTGTTCTTCATCGGGGTCGTCTTCTACACGATCTTCGCAGGCAAGCGCATCAAGGAAGAGGCCTACTGGGGCGAGCATGCCGACACCCTCGAGTGGACGTTGCCCAACCCGCCGCCGGAGCATACCTTCGAGCAGCTGCCGACCCGCGACATGTGGGACAAGCAGCCGGGTCACTAGATGCCGATCAAGGTCCTCACCGACCGCACACAGGAGGCCCCGGCAATGTCCGGGGCCTCTTCGTCTGTGGTTCTCTCGCTCGAACTCTGGCCGCATCAGTCGCTGACCCCCGGCGGGTTCGTGGTGATGATCGGCGGCACCTTCGCAATGCTGATGATCCCGCTCGTCGGGCTGATCGGCACCGCCGCCCTCTGGGGGGTGCTGCCCTTCATGATGGGGGCGCTGGCCTTGCTGTGGTATGGGCTCAAGCGCAGCTGGCGCGACCGCGACATCCTTGAGACGTTCGAGATGACGGACGATGCGGCCACTCTGACCCGTCGCGACCCGGATGGCACGACGCGCGACTGGACGACCAACCCCTATTGGATGCGGGTGGAACGGCACGAGAAGGTCGGCATGATCGAGGACTACCTGACGTTGGAAGGTGGCCCGCGACAGGTCGAGATCGGCGCGTTCCTGACGCCCGAAGAACGGCGTGAACTGGAGCGTCAGCTGCTGCGCGCACTTGGCACCGTAAAGGCCTGAACCACGGCGCGATCAGCCCCCGACGTCGATGCGCCCCACGCCGCTCGTCTTGATGATCGCCCAAACCGGGCGATCCGGCGTGAGGTCGAGGCGGGCAACGGATCGTTGGGTGATCCGCGCCAGCAAACTGCCGTCCCCCGCAGCAAGGCGCACCATTGCGCCGGGTCCCTGCCCGCGATGCACGGCCACGACCCGCGCGGGCAGGATGTTCAGCGCCGACAGGCCCTGCGGGGCTTCGGTCGCAACGATGACATCCTCGGCCCGCACGCGGATACGCACCCGTGTCCCTTCGGCCCCCTCCACGCCGGCAACGTGCAGGCGCCCGACCTGCGTATCGACCGCCGCAAGACCATCGCCATGGCCGATCACCACGCCCTCCAACAAGGCACCGGCCTGGGACGGCCCCAGCCTCGTCGCAATCTCGGGATCGGACAGGATGTCACCGACCGGGCCGACATGGGTCACCTGCCCCGCCTTCATCAACACGAGGGTCGTCGCAAGGCGCGCGACCTCTTCGATCGCGTGGCTGATATAGAGGATAGGGATGCCGCCATCCCGCACCCGTTCGAGGTAAGGCAAGATCTGACCGCGCAGCCGTTGGTCCAGCGCCGCCAATGGCTCGTCCAGAATCAACAGGCGCGGCGCGCGCAGCAGGGCCCGCCCGATCGCCACGCGGGCCGCCTCCCCGCCCGAAAGACCCGAAGGACGGCGCGACAGGAGCGGCGCAATGTCCAGCATCTCGGCGACCGCATCGGGCGAAACCCCTGCGGCGGCCCCATACAGCAGGTTGGCGCGAACGGTCAGGTGGGGGAACAGGCGCGCATCCTGAAAGACATATCCGATGTCCCGCCGATAGGCGGGCAGGTCCACGCCCGGCCCGAACACCTGTTCACCATCCACCGTGATGTGCCCCGCATCGGGACGCGCAAGGCCCGCGATGCACCGCGCCAGCGTGGTCTTTCCTGCCCCCGACGGGCCGAACACCGCCGTCACGCCGGACCCGACGGTCAGGCTGGCGCTAAGGGTGAAGTCCCCCGTGCCGCGTCGGATTGCCAGATCCAGCATCAGCGCCCGGCGATCCGTGCGGCGACGCGCGGCGCCAGCCAGTTGGACACGAGCACGGCCAGGATTGCGACCGCCACCGCAACGCCGACCAGTCCGCGCAGCGGCGCCTCGGCGCCCGGCACCTGAAGAAAGGCATAGATTGCCGACGGCAGGGTGCGCGTCTCGCCGGGGATGCTTGCGACGAAGGTGATCGTCGCGCCGAACTCGCCAAAGGCCTTGGCAAAACCGATCGTGACCCCGGCAAGGATACCCGGCGCAATCATCGGCAAAGTCACCGTTCGCCAGATCCGCAGCGGCGAGGCCCCGAGGGTCGCGGCCGCCTCCTCCAGCTTGGGGTCGACGGCCTCGATCGCAAGGCGGATCGCCCGGACCACAAGGGGGAACGCCATGATCGCCGCCGCGATCACCGCCCCCGTCCAGCGGAACGCCACGCCGAGGCCCAGCGGCTCCAGCACGGCGCCAAGGGGACCACCACGGGAAAACAGCAAGAGCAGCGCATATCCGGTCACGACAGGCGGCAGGACAAGCGGAAGATGCACCACCGCATCCAGAAGGCCCCGCCCGCGAAACCGACCCCGCGCCAACAGATGCGCAACCCACAGCGCCAGAGGCAGGCTGACAAGCGTCGCCACGACCGAAACCCGCAGCGACAGCGACAGCGCCTCCCAAGCTTCGGGTGGCAGGTCGATCATGCGCCGAAGCCGTGGTGCGCGAAAACCTCGCCCGAGGCCTGGACATGGGCGAGGAACGCGGGCGCATCAGGGCCCGCCCCGCGCAGAACGGCACCGGGGTAGACGATCGGTTGATGCGCCGTGGCCGGTATGGCCGCGACCTCGGACACGCCGCTCCCGATGCCGTCCGACTTGTAGACAAGGCCCAGCGGAACGTCCCCGCGCGCCACGTAGGCCAGCGCGGCGCGCACGTTTTCGGCCAGGATGGCCTGCGGTCGCAACGCGGACCACAGGCCCAGCGTCTCCAGCGCCTGCTGACCATAGCGCCCGGCGGGCACCGAAAGCGGGTCGCCCATGGCGAACCGTCCGGCGGGCCCCAGACGCGCGCGGATCCCGTCGCCGGTCAGTGGCATCGGTTCTGCCCCGGAAGGTCCGGCAAACACCAATCTGTTCCCGGCGACGGACACGGGGGCGGATGCGACCACACCCTGTGCCTGCAACCAGTCCATCCAGTCGCGCGCGGCCAGCAGCACGACATCGACCGGCGCCCCCAGGGCGGCCTGCCGCGCCAGCGTGCCGCTACCTGCATAGGAAAGTGCCACCGGCGGGCCGGTCCATGTCGACGCGACCTCGTCCAGCGCCGCCTTGAGGCTGGCCGCGGCGAAAACGGTCAACCCGGTATCGGCCCGCAACTGCCCGACCGACAGGACCGAAGCGCCAAGACCGCCCGCCAGCATCGCCCGGCGGGTCAGGTCAAATCGGATGCGGCTGGCCATCATAGGTCTCGAACCGCCCGGTTGTGGCAAGCGTCAGACCTTCAAAACGGTCCCACAGACCCTTTGCCGAGGCGGCCGGCGTGATTGCCGCGCTGTCGCCGCCCATGTCCGTCTGGACCCATCCGGGGTGATAGATCCCCACGGCGATTTCCGCGTCCTGCAGGTTGGCCGCAAGGTTGAGACCCAGATTGACCGCGGCCGCCTTGGATGCGCGATAGGCAAAGGCATTGCCGTTCGCCTTTTGCGACGAACCCATCTGGGATGAGATGATGGCAATGCGCCCGCCCTTGGACAGGTTGCGCATCTGCGCCTGCACGGTCAGCAGAACGCCGGTCACATTGGCGGCGAAGGTCGTGGTCAGGTCATCGGCGGTGATCGTCTCAAGGGTCTTGTCGCGGTCAACGAAAACGCCCGCATTGCAGACCAGCAGATCAAGGGGCCCGGTATTCTCAGCCACCCGCGCCTGCGCGGCGGGATCGGTCACGTCGAGGGGCATGTCCCCATCGCGCGTGGTGCCGATGACCGTATGGCCACGGGCCTCGCCCTCGGACACCATGGCCGCGCCAATCCCGCGCGACGCCCCCGTAATCAGTACTCGCATCAGTTGGCCTTCGATTTGTTCGAGAATGGCAGGGGGGCGACCGGGATCCCGTCTTCGATCAAGGCCTTGGCCTCGGCCAGGTTCGCCTCGCCCCAGATCGGGCGGTCCGGCATGTCACCTTCGGCGATGGCGCGGGCTTCCTTGGCAAAGCGCGGTCCGACGTATGTCGCCTCGGCCTCGACCTTGGCGCGCAGGGCGGCGATCTTGCTCTCGACCTCGGTTGGCGGTGCGGACAGGGGGCGCGGAGCCTGCGTTTCGCTTTGCACCTTGGGCGCCATCAGCGCCTTTTCGACATCCGTACCCCCGCAGACCGCGCAGGCCACCATGCCACGCGCGGACAGCGTGTCATAGGCATCGGCCGAGGCGAACCAGCTTTCGAAGCCGTGCCCTTCCTTGCAGCGCAGCGCATAGCGGATCATCGGTATCCCACTGATTGTTACCCCCCTAACCTAAGCCCTTTCCAGCCGCGTGCAACACGCCTTGATCGTGCCGATTGTGCCGCTACCTTTCGGTCATGCTGAGACTTGTCGCCCTGTTGCTGACCGCCCTGCCCGCCCACGCGTGGGAGTTCGACGCATTGGAAGGCGGGACGATCGATCTGGCGGCCCCGGACGGTCAAGCCGTGCTTGTCGTCAACACCGCATCGCTTTGCGGGTTCACCCATCAGTATGCCGGGCTTCAGACCCTGCATGAACGCTATGCGGATCGCGGTCTGACCGTCTTGGCCGTGCCATCCGACGATTTCGCGCAGGAGCTGGACAGCGAGGATGCCGTCGCGGACTTCTGCGAAGTGAACTATGGCCTGACCTTTCCGATGACGACCATCACGCGCGTCCGGGGCGCCGACGCGCATCCGTTCTATGCCTGGCTGGCCGATCAGGGCGCGCGTCCCCGCTGGAACTTCAACAAGGCGCTGATCGATCCGCAGGGACAGCTGGTCACCTTCGAGGGGTCGGGCACCGGGCCCTTGTCGCGCAGGATGATCGGCGCCATCGAAAGCGTCCTGCCCCGGTGAGTGTCGGTCCGATGCTGATGGGGTCCGAGGTCTATCGCGGCTCCTCCTACGGTGAATGGCATCCTCTGCGCGTGCCGCGTGTGTCGACCGTCCTCGACCTGTCCCGCGCGCTTGGCTGGCTGCCGCCCGAGCGGTTTCGCGTGTCACCCCGTGCCAAGGCGGCCGCCCTGACGGCGTGGCATACGCCAGCCTACGTGGCCGCCCTCGAGGCCGCCGAACAGACCGGCAGCGTGGATCAGGCGACACGCGACAGGCATGGATTGGGAACCGTGTCCAACCCCATCTTCCCGGAGGTTTTCCGTCGGCCCGCCACGGGCGCCGGCGCCTCCCTTCTGGCGGGTGAACTGCTGGTGGATGGAGGGGTCATCCACAATCCCGGGGGCGGCACCCATCACGGGATGCCGGATCGGGCATCGGGCTTCTGCTACCTGAACGACGCGGTGCTGGGCATCCTGTCGCTGCGCCGCAACGGCGCCACCCGGATTGCCTATGTCGATATCGACGCGCATCACATGGACGGGGTCGAGCAGGCCTTTGCCGACGATCCCGACACCTTGCTGATCTCCACCCACGAGGAAAAGCGCTGGCCCTTCACCGGCGCACTTGGGGACGCGGGCAAGGGACAGGTGTTCAACCTGCCCCTGCCCCGCGCCTGCAACGACAGCGAATTCGCCCTGGCCCGTGACCGCGTGATCCTGCCTGCGGTCGCCGCATTCAAGCCGGACGCCATCGTCCTGCAATGCGGGGCCGACGCGGTGGAGGAAGACCCCCTGTCGCGAATGGCCCTGTCGAACAATGCGCATTGGGACACGCTGCGCGCGCTGCTGCCGATGGCCGCGCGTTTCCTCTTGCTGGGCGGTGGCGGCTACAATCCCTGGACGGTCGGGCGGTTGTGGACGGGGAACTGGGCGATCGTCAGCGGTCAGGACATTCCCGACCGCCTGCCGCCACAGGCAGAAGCCATCTTGCGCACCATCCGGTTCGACCGCAATTCGCGTGGCCGCAATCCGCCAGACAGCCTGTTCACTACCCTACGGGACAGCCCGCGCCCGGGCCCGATACGGTCCGAGGTAGCCCACAGGGTCGACGCCCTGACGACACGCATCGCGCAGATGCCGGGCCGGCTGCGAACCATGTGACGCGCGGTTGACGAAGCGCGGGAACCGGCAAGGCGACCGACGCCGACCAATCGCAGGACCGGCGCCGGTCCTTGACCTAGAGGTGCCGACACTCCGGCACTGCTGTCTTGACGGAGCCGTCCTTCAGCCACTGCTGCAGGTTCGCCACCACGAGGTCGCCCATCGCCTGCCGCGTCTCATGCGTGCCCGAGGCGACGTGCGGCGTCAGAACGACGTTGTCCATCGACTTCAGCGCATCGGGGATCTTCGGCTCCTCCTCGAAGACATCGAGGCCGGCCCCAGCGATCTTGCCCTGCTGCAACGCTTCGACCAGAGCCTGTTCGTCACAGACGGACCCGCGCGCGACATTGATGAAGATGCCGTCGGGCCCAAGCGCCTTCAGTACCTCGGCGTTCACCATATGGCGCGTCGACGCGCCGCCCGGTGTGATCGCGACCAGAACCTCGCAGGCGGCCGCACAATCGGCCGCGGTCGCGTGATAGGTGTAGGGCACGTCCTTTTCGGAGCGCGCGTGATAATGGATGTCCGCGCCGAACGCCTTGCACCGCTCGGCAATCGTCTGTCCGATGCGGCCGAGGCCGAGGATCCCGACACGCCGGTTCTGCACGGATCGCGTCAACGGATAGTTGCCGTCCGTCTCCCATTTGCCGGACCGCGCGTGACGGTCGGATGGTATCAACTCCCGCGAGACGGCCAACCACAGCAGGACGAACGTGTCCGCCACCTCGTCGTTCAGGACATCGGGCGTATGGGCCACCTTGATCCCGCGCGCGGCACAGGCATCCGCGTCGATGGCGTCATAGCCGACACCATAGGACGACACGACCTTGAGGTTCGGGGTCGCGGCGTCGACGTCCTCGGGCACGCCATAATGACCGTTGGTCAGGATCGCCGGATAGTCCGCCCCATGAGCCGCCAGAAAGGCGGCCCGGTCCGGTTGATCGAAGAGGATGTCGATATCGAACTGATCGGCCAGGGCGGCGCGCATCCGCTCCGTGATGCCCCCGATCTGGAGAAGCTTGACCTTAGTCATCGGCACGCACTTCCTGACGTTGTGACCCGAGGCCTTCGATCACGACCTCCATCACGTCGCCTTCCTTGAGATAGACAGGCTCCGGCTTGATCCCCATGCCGACGCCCGGAGGCGTGCCGGTCGAGATCACGTCGCCCGGATGCAGGGTCATCATCTGGCTGAGGTGGCTGATGCACTGGGCCACCGTGAAGATCATCGTGTTCGTGTTGCCCGTCTGCATCCGCTTGCCGTTCACGTCGAGGTGCATGGCAAGGTTCTGGGGGTCGGGGATTTCGTCGCGCGTCACCAGCCATGGCCCGGTCGGGCCGAAGGTGTCGCAGGATTTGCCCTTGGTCCACTGGCCGGTCAGCTGCGTCTGGAAATGACGTTCCGACACGTCGTTGCAGACGCAATAGCCGGCGACGTAGTCCAGCGCCTCCTCCTCCGAGACGTATTTGCAAGGCTTGCCGATCACGACGCCCAGCTCGACTTCCCAATCGGTATGGGTGGAACCGCGGGGCATCACGACGTCGTCATTCGGGCCGACGACGGCGCTGGTTGCCTTGTGGAACAGGATAGGATGTTCGGGGATCGCGGCA
This sequence comes from Jannaschia sp. 2305UL9-9, assembly GCF_041403465.1. NCBI lineage: Bacteria > Pseudomonadati > Pseudomonadota > Alphaproteobacteria > Rhodobacterales > Roseobacteraceae > Jannaschia > Jannaschia sp. 2305UL9-9. The sequence continues at coordinate 132,721 of NZ_JBGEHM010000001.1, read as the reverse complement.
CCGGTTTCCGCCGCATGGTCCGAATAGTTCAGCCCGATGCAAAGGAACTTGCCGATGCTGCCGACGCAGGGGCCCATGCGAACGGGCATGTCGACCTTGGGCAGGCTCATCGGGTCGAGCTTGCGCAGAATGTCGAGGGACGTGTCGGACAGCGTCTCGCCCGCGATGTCCGCGACCTGACCGCTCAGGTCGCGCAAATCGCCGTTGTGATCGATCATGCCGGGCTTTTCGGTCCCCGGCTCACCAAAGCGTACGAGTTTCATGTGTCTGTCTCCGTTCTATTGCGATCGGCGGGGGAAGCCCGCCCTACGGTTTCGGTTCCCTGGCATGGCGGCACCGGCCGCCATCAGGTGTTCAGATATCCAATCAGCAGCGAGATGAACGCGCCGACATGGACGACCATGATGGCCTTGTCCTTCCACATCATTCCGACGGCGAACCACAGGATGATGCCGACGAAAAATGCCCACACGTTCCAGGGCGTGATACCTGCACCGGTCAGGCCGTAGCCCACCAGCTGAATTGCCGTCGCGATCCATTTGACCGTATCGACGCCCATGCCCTTGCGGGCAGGCATGTCGGGTGTCGGGTCAGTGATTGTCACGTGGCAGGCCCTTCTGGGCGACGGCCTGATAGGCATCCGCCCCGCGCAGGATCATCCCCTCGGACAGGGGGCCGACGCGTTCGCGGAAGATCTCCTGCCACGGCGTCTGGCTGTCCGGGGTGAACGGGTGCTTTGGCAGGGCGCGGCGGCGTTCGGCAAGCTCCTCGTCCGGGACCAGCATGTCTGCGGTTCCCTTGCCCAGATCGATGCGCAGACGGTCGCCCGTCTGCACCAGCGCCAGCCCCCCGCCCGCCGCGGCCTCGGGCGAGGCATTGAGGATCGACGGACTGCCGGAGGTGCCGGACTGTCGGCCATCGCCGATACAGGGCAAGGCATGAATGTCGCGTTTGAGCAAGTAGGACGGCGGCCGCATGTTCACCACCTCGGCCGCGCCGGGGTATCCGATCGGTCCGGCACCACGCATGATCAGGATGCAGTTCTCATCTATATCAAGGCTTTCGTCGTCGATCTTCGCGTGAAAATCCTCGGGCCCGTCGAAGACGATCGCCCGTCCCTCGAAGGCTTCGGGATCATCGGGATTGGACAAGTAGCGTTCACGGAACTCCGGGCTGATCACGCTGGTCTTCATGATCGCGGAGTCGAACAGGTTGCCCTTGAGATTCAGGAAACCGGCGGCCTTCACCATCGGCTGATCGATCGGCTTGATGACGTCCGGCAGCTGCGTGGCCAGCCCGCCGCAATTCTCGATCATGGTCTTGCCGTTGACGGTCAAGGCGTCCGGATGCGGCAGCATTCCGGCGGCGATCAGCTGTCCCGTCACCGCGGGAACACCCCCTGCGTGGTAATAGTCCTCGCCTAGGTAGGTTCCCGCCGGCTGCAGGTTCGTCAGCAGCGGAATGTCATGGCCGAGGTTCTGCCAGTCATCGTTGTCCAGCGCGACGCCCATATGCCGCGCAATGCCGTTCAGATGGATCGGGGCATTGGTAGAGCCGCCGATGGCAGAGTTCACGACGATCGCATTCTCGAAGGCTTCGCGCGTCATGATGTCCGAGGGTTTCAGATCCTCGTGGACCATGTCCACGATCCGCTGACCGGTCTGGTAGCTGATGTGTCCGCGCTGGCGGTAGGGGGCCGGGATCGCCGCGCTGCCGGGCAGTTGCATGCCAAGGGCCTCGGCCAGCGAGTTCATCGTCGTCGCCGTTCCCATCGTGTTGCAATAGCCGACCGACGGGGTGGACGATGCGACGATGTCCATGAATTCGGCGTCGTCGATCTCACCTGCCGCGTGCAACTCGCGCGCCTTCCAGACGATGGTGCCGGATCCGGTGCGTTCGCCCTTGAACCAGCCGTTCAGCATCGGGCCGACCGACAGGGCGATGGCCGGGATGTTGACGGTTGCCGCAGCCATCAGAAGGGCCGGCGTGGTCTTGTCGCAGCCGATCATCAGGACGACCCCGTCCAAGGGATATCCATAGAGCGTTTCGCTCAGCGACAGGTAGGCGAGGTTGCGATCCAGCGAGGCCGTCGGACGTTTCCCCGTTTCCTGAATGGGGTGAACGGGCACCTGCATCGGCACGCCACCGGCGGCGATGATGCCGTCGCGGACCCGCTTTTCCAGTTCAAGGTGATGGCGGTTGCAGGGGCTGAGGTCGCTGCCGGTCTGCGCGATGGCGATGATCGGCTTGTCGCCCTGCAACTCCTCTCGCGTGATTCCGTAGTTGAGATACCGCTCCAGATAGAGGGCGGTCATCTCGCGGTTGTCGGGGTTGTTGAACCATTTGCGGGAGCGGAGTTCGGTCATCATTCGGTCCTGTCGAGTAACTGTCCGGCGCCAATGGTGGCCGGAACCTGATGGCATTGGTTCACGCGGCGCATGGTGCCGCCGTCGTCTCGGGGCCATTCCGCACGCGGATGATGGTCCCGGTCGGTGCAGGGCCGCATGGAATCATTGTCCTGCCCTGCCCCGTCGATCGCATCGGGTCATTGGCCCGACCATCCGCCGTCGATGATATGCGCGTGCCCCGTGGTAAATGCGCTCTCGTCAGAGCCGAGGTAGGTCACGAGAGCCGCGATCTCGGCCGTCGTGGCGACGCGGCCCATGGGCTGACGGGCCACGAACTGCTTCATCGCCTCTTCCTCGCTTCCCAACTGCTCGCCGAGTTTCCTGACCCGGTCGTGCCAGGACGGCGATTCGACCGTGCCGGGGCAGACCGCGTTGCAGCGGATGCCTTTCTGAATGTAGTCGATCGCCACGGATTTCGTCAGGCCGATGACGGCAGCCTTGGTCGTGCCATAGATGAAACGGTTGGGCGCACCGATAACCGACGAGGCGGCGGATGACATGTTGATGATCGACCCCGTCCCGCGTTCCAGCATGCCCGGCAGGGCGGCGCGAATGGTGCGGAACATGGATTTGACGTTCAGGTCGAAACCGATGTCCCAGTCATCATCCGTCGCATCCAGCGCGGATCCGTGGTGGACGTATCCGGCGCAGTTGAACAGGATGTCGGGCTGCGCGCGTTCCACCCCGTCGCGCACGGAGGCGTCGGATCGCGCGTCGAGGGCATAGGTTTCGCAGTCGAGTCCCGACAGAAGGTCGCTGTTCACATCCGTCGCAAAGACCTCGGCCCCTTCCGCGATGAACATTTCGGCCGTCGTGCGCCCGATCCCCTGACCTGCTGCGGTGATGAGGGCGCGTTTGCCCTTGAGGCGGTCTGTCATCGAAAACTCCCGGTTGTGCTGATGGCTATTGGGTTTCTAGTGTCGGCGCAAATAAGGAGGGGCGAATGACCACACTCACATTGCTTGGCACGGGACTTATGGGGGCCCCCATGGCACGCAACCTTGTCGCGGCGGGACATGACGTTACCGTCTGGAACCGCTCCATCGAAAAGGCGCGGGCGATCGATGGCGCCCGCGTCGCGGAAACGCCGTCGGATGCCGTTGCGGGCGCGCAGGTCGTGATCTCGATGCTGTCGGACGGTCCGACCTCCGGCGCCATTCAGGACAGCGCCATGGATGCCTTTGCCAAGGACGCGATCTGGGTAGAGATGGGATCGATCAAGCCCGCCGAGGCGCGCGCCCATGCAGAGCGGCTTCTGCCGCGTGGTCTGGGCTATGTCGACGCGCCGGTGTCGGGTGGCACGAAGGGCGCCGAGGGCGCGACGCTGGCGATCATGGCGGGCGGCGACGCGACCCATTTCGCGGCTGTCGAGGGCGTGTTGTCCGCGCTGGGCCGCCCCGTGCATGTCGGGCCGGTCGGCGCGGGCCAGCTGTCGAAACTGGCCAATCAGGCCATCGTTGCCTGCACCATCGGAGCGGTCGCCGAGGCCATGCTGCTTCTGGAAAAGGGTGGCGCAGACCCGGCTGCCGTGCGCTCGGCGCTCAAGGGGGGGTTTGCCGACAGTGTCATCCTGCAACAGCACGGCGAACGGATGACCGAGCGCAATTTCGTGCCCGGCGGCCTGACCAAGTTCCAGATCAAGGATCTCGACAACGTTCTCGACGAAGCCGGTGGCCTCGGGCTGGAACTGCCTGCCGTGACGGCGATCAACGACCGGTTCAAGGTTGTCCGCGATCAGATGGATGGCGGCGACATGGACCATTCGGCCCTGTTTCTCGAACTGCTGTCGCGCAACGGCCTCTAGGCCGCGCCCATATGCACCGCCGGTCCCGCGCATGCGTGGGGTCGGCGACAGCTGCGCCGGACTGTTCTGCAACATAGGGGCCATCATGTTCCCAGATGCCGCGCCTGATGCGCACGAATGGAGGCCCGCAAGCCAGCCTCGTCCCCCGAGACTGCGGCCACGACGATGGCGTCGTGCTCGGCCACGATGCGTTCGAAGTAGCTGGGGACGCAGTTCGCCTCCAACCCGACCATCTGCTGACGAAACTGCATGTAGGTATTCTCGAACGTCTCGATCAGGGGCGGCAGGTTGCATTGGGAGATCAGGGTGCGGTGGAACGCCAGTTCCGCATCGGACCAGATGCCGACGAAGGGCATGGTATCACCGGGGCTGCGCGCCAGCTGCCGTTCGATATGAAGCAGGGAATGATGGGCGGCGGTCAGCCGGGCTTCCCATTCCAACCCGCCCGACTTCATTGATCTGACGGCGCCCTCCTGCTCGAGGATGACGCGAAAGGCGCCGATCTGGGCACGGCGCTCGGGCGAGACTGCGGGCGCGCGAAAGCCGCGCTGAATCTCGAAATCCACGAGGCCGACCTTGGACAATTGCAGCAGGACATCGCGCACGGTGTTCGCAGAAACACCGTATTCGTCATGCAGCAGGGACGGCATGAGCTTGACGCCGGGCGTGAATGCACCGGTCAGCAGACGCCGCTGCAAGTCGGCATAAATGCCGGGCGTATCGATTCTTTCGCGGCCTTCCGGCATTGTCGGGCCTCCCCCCGGAATTTTGATATTCTGCAAAATACCGATCTGTCCACAGATTTTCATTTTTTGTTTGCGCGAACGGGAAACCTCGGTAGGGTCCGCTTGCACGCCCCTCAAGGGAGGTTCGCAATCGCGGATCGAGGGGTCGCAACGATATAACGGGAGGACACAACATGAAGACGCTTACGATTGCGGCAATCGCTGCTGCGACCACGACGCTTACCGGCGCGGCGGCGATGGCCGACGGTCACGCCACCACCACGCTGCGCATCCAGACGCACTACGCCCCCGAGACCGAGTCGGGCCGCCTCGCGCAGGAGTTCTTCGACAAGGTCGAGCTGATGTCGAACGGCGAGATCGACATCGAGCCCTTCTTCTCCTCCTCTGTCGTCAAGTCGGTCGAGACCTTCGACGCCGCTGCAACCGGCATCCTCGACTGCGACATGACGGGCGGCGGCTATCAGACGGGCAAGAACCCGGCGTTCCAGTTCGTCGGCGACATCATGGGCGGCTATGACACCCCCTACCAGCAGCTGTCGTGGCTGTATTACGGTGACGGCCTTGCCGCCGCGCAGGAGCTTTACAACTCCTACGACATGCAGCTGATCGGCTGGTGGGTCTACGGTCAGGAGAGCTTTGCCTCGACCAAGCCGATCGCGGGCCTGTCCGATCTGGAGAACTGGAAGTTCCGGTCCCCTCCCGGCATGGAAACCAAGATCTTCGAAAAGCTGGGCGCCACGCCCATCGTGATGGACTTCACCGAGATCTTCACCGCGCTTGAAACCGGCATCATCGACGGTGCGGACGCTTCGGGCCTTGCCAACAACGTGGGTCTTGGCCTGTACGACATCGCCAAGTTCGCCAACTTCCCCGGCTTCCACTCGATGCCGTCGGACCACCTGGCCTGCAACAAGATGGTCTGGGATGGCATGCCCGAGCATCACCGCGCGATCATGTCGACCGCGATGGAATCGCTGGCGCTGCGCACGGCCCTGACGTTCGAGAAGAAGAACGCCGAAGCCGCATCGCAGCTGCGCGCCGATGGCGTGACCCTGTCGGCATGGGGCCCCGAGGACATGGCCGGCTTCCGCGCCGCGGCACAGGCCACCTGGCCCGAGTTCGCGACCACGCCCGAAGCCGAAGCTCTGGTCGAAAGCCACATGACCTACCTCGAACAGCTGGGCCTCGTCAGCGAGTGATCTGACCCGCCGGTCAAGACGGATGGCGGTCCCCCCGGGGGCCGCCGACACTTCGGATCCGCGTCTTGGGGAGGGCAGGATCATGACGACCGCCTTCATGCATATCCAGTCGTTCTGCCTCGAATGCGCGCCCGCGCCATTCCGAATTCTGCAAACCTGACACCGCGCTCCGCCCCCGCCCCACGCGGGCCACGGGCGACGTTCGCGCCACTACTCATACCTCTTTGAAAACAGGAGAGCCGCCATGGCAGACGCCACCAACGACCAGGTGCAAGTGGTCCCCGGACCGTTGCAGATCGTCATGCCGATGCTGTTCACCGCCTGCTTCGGCTGGGCGATGTGGCGCATGCCCGCCTTCCTGATGGTCTTTTCCGAGCCCGGCGCCACGGTCGACGCATTGGCCCGACGCTATGGCACTGCCGGCCCTCTCGACTGGGCGGCCCTGATCGGGGTCCTCATCTTTGCCGTCCTCGGCGTCATGACCGTGCGGCGCGCACCGATGGAATGGGAAGACTGGGGCATCTTCGACCGGATCTCGGTCTTTGTCGGACGTGTGACGATGCTGCTGATCGCCGCGCTCGTCTGCGTGATGGTCTACGAGGTCATCCTGCGCTACGTCTTTGAAAAGCCGACACTCTGGGCAAACGAGATGTCGCTCTGGATGGCCGGGTTCATCTTCATTCTGTCCGGCCTCTATGCGATGCAGCAGCGCAGCCACATCCGCATATTCCTGCTGTACGACATGTTCCCCAAGACGATGCAGCGCCTGTGCGACATCATTTCGACCGCGCTGATCGTGGCCTTTGCATTCTTCCTGTTCTGGGGCGGCTATGGCGAGGCCAAGGCCAAGTTCCTGCGCTGGGAGACGTTCGGCACGGCTTTCGATCCGCCGATCCCCGCGACGCTCAAGCCGATGGTCCTGATCATCGTGATCCTTGTCGCGGTGCAGGCGATCGCGAACTTGGTCAAGGACTGGAACAAGGAACCGGTGGTCCATTCGGCCGCCGATGACATCGACCCCGATGAGATCGAGCGCCTGCGCAAGCAGGTCGCGGGCGACTGAATAGCGCAATGACGCATAGAAACTTGACGAGGGAACGGGGCTAATGGACGTCGGAACTATCTCAATCGTGCTGTTGATCGGCCTGATGCTGCTCTTGGCGATCGGCATGCCGCTGGGCATGGCCTCGGCCATCCTGGCCGTGCTGGTCCTTGTGATGAAATTCGAACCGGGCCTGCTGACCGCCCCGTGGGAATTCGGCGAAGGCATGCTGACCGGGCGCTTCGGCTCCGGCCCGCTGAACATCCTGGCGCAGAAGATCTACGGCCTCCTGACGGACTATGTCCTGATCTCGATCCCGTTGTTCATTTTCATGGCTGCCCTGCTGGAGCGGTCGGGCATCGCCAAGGACATGTATTCCTCGCTGAACATCTGGCTCAGCCGGACGCGCGGCGGCATTGCCATCGTCACCTCGATCATGGCCGTGATCATGGCGGCAATGTCGGGGATCATCGGCGGCGAAGTCGTGCTGCTGGGCCTGATCGCCCTGCCGCAGATGCTGCGCCTCGGATATGATCAGAACATGGCCATCGGCGTGATCTGCGCCTCCGGATCGCTGGGCACCATGATCCCGCCGTCCATCGTGCTGATCATCTTCGGCCTGATCACCGAGACGTCGATCAAGGCGCTGTTCACCGCGGCCTTCGTGCCCGGCTTCATGCTGGCGTCCTTCATCATCATCTACATCATCATCCGCACGCAGCTGAACCCGGCGCTGGCCCCCCTGCCCGCCGATGATCCGAACGACCCCAAGGGGCGTGACAAGACCATGCTGTTCGGCGCCTTCCTGGCCATCCTGACGGCCGGCTTTTCAGCCGCGCTGTTCCTGCGGGCCGTGTTCTTCACCCTGACGGGCCAGAACGCCGTGATCGAGAACGTCGATCCGATCGCGCTCGGTCAGCCGGAGCACGTGTGGAAGACCGGCATCGTCCTGGCCATCGCCCTCGGGTTGATCTTCTTCGTCTTCGGCAAGGAGCGGGCCCGCGTCAGCTGGCAGATGGGCAAGGGCCTCGTCGCACCGATCGTCGTGATCGGGGTGGTCATGGGCTCCATCTATGGCGGCATCTCGGGCATCACCGAAGCGGCCGGCATGGGTGTCGTCGCGGTCTTCCTGATCTCGGTCTTCCGGGGTGAGGCCAACGTGGAGCTTGTCTGGGACAGCCTGATGCGGACCCTGAAATCGACGGGCACGATCATCTGGGTGACCATCGGTGCCGCGACCCTTGCGGGGGCCTACACCATCGCGGGCGGCCCGACCTTCGTGGCCAACATGATCGTCTCGGCGGATCTGCCGACGATGGGCATCCTGCTGGTGATGATGCTGATCCTGCTGTTCATGGGCGCCTTCATGGATTGGGTCGGGATCGTCCTGCTGATCATCCCGGTGTTCCTGCCGATCGTGCAGCGTCTGCCCATCGAGGAGATCGGGATTCTGGGCCATGTCGAGCCCAAGAACCTTGCGGTGTGGTTCGGGGTGCTGTTCTGCATGAACATGCAGGTGTCGTTCCTGTCTCCGCCATTCGGTCCCGCGGCCTTCTACCTGAAATCGGTCTGCCCGCCCGAAATCTCGCTGACCGACATCTTCCGGGGCTTCCTGCCGTTCATCTGCATTCAGCTCTGCGCACTGTCGGTCCTGCTGATCTATCCACCGATCATCGAGATCCTTCTGGACTGATACCAAGGGTCGTGGCGGGGCGCCGATGCCCCGCCGCACCCATCCCCACCGCGGCCCCTCTGCCCACGGAACCTGCCATGTCGCCGACCTGCGAAAAGAACGAGATCTTCGAGAGGGACGGCTGCCATTTACCCGATTTCGCCGTCAGGCCCGGATCTGCGCCGGATTGGCAGGACATGCATGCATCATGGCGCGCGGCGCGTGCGGGTCTGACGGGGCGTCCGCACATGCCGATCCCTCGCTGGACCTCGACCAGCCCGCTTTGCACCGGATGATGCAGGGAATGCCGCATGAACCGTGCTCCGACCGCTGATCCGATGCCCCCCGCACGCCGGGGGCGCGGTTCACCGGATCGCCTGACGGGCGACCCGTGGCAGTGGGCCAAGCTTCAAACCGGGCCCGGGCGACACCCGAGGCCCATGTCGACAACGAAGGAAACTGTACTTGAGATACGACATCGACCTTGGCCTCTGCGCGCCCCTCGCGTCTTTTGCGGAGAGCCCGGAGAGCCGGCGGCCCCTCGTGGCTGACGTCAGACTGGCGGTTCGGAGATGAGCGCATCGTCCGCCGACACCGCAGAGACACCCGTCAAGCATGTCCGCCTCGACGCGACCGACACGGTCGTGACGGCAACCCGTGCCCTCGAGGTGGGTCAGGACGTGGAGGGGGTGACCACCACCGCTCTCATCCCCTCGGGGCACAAGATCGCGACCGCCCACATCCCCGAGGGCGGCGAGATCCGCAAATATGGTCAGATCATCGGATATGCCTATGCCGCGATTGCGCCGGGGGACCACGTGCATACCCACAACTGCGCCTTTGCCGCGACGGACCATGCCTATGAATTCGGCACGGACCTGCGCCCCGTCGCACCCGCGACCGGCGACACCTTCATGGGCTATCTGCGCGACAACGGCCGGGTGGGAACGCGCAACTACATCGCCGTCGTCACATCGGTGAATTGCTCGGCCACCGCCGCGCGGCGCATCGCGGAGTCATTCGGACCCGAGGAACTGGCCGCCTATCCCAATGTCGACGGGGTCGTGGCCTTCGTGCATGGAACCGGTTGTGGCATGGCCGGTGACGGCGACGGGTTCGAGGCATTGCAGCGCGTCATGTGGGGCTATGCCAAGCATCCGAACCATGCCGCCGTCCTGATGGTCGGCCTTGGCTGCGAGATGAACCAGATCGACTGGCTGCTGGATGCCTATGGCCTGAAGCAGGGACCGACATTCCAGACGATGAACATCCAGAATGTCGCGGGCCTGCGTCGCACGATAGAAATGGGCGTCGAGAAGGTGCGCGCCATGCTGCCTGTCGCGAACGAAGCGGTGCGCACGCCCTGTCCCGTCTCGGAACTGATGGTCGCACTGCAATGCGGGGGGTCTGACGCGTGGTCGGGGATCACGGCGAACCCGGCGCTTGGCTACGCGTGCGACCTGCTCGTGGCGCGGGGTGGCACCGGCGTTCTGGCCGAAACGCCCGAGATCTACGGCGCAGAACATCTGCTGACCCGCCGCGCCGCCGACCGCGCGACCGGCGACCGTCTTGTCGGCCTGATCGAATGGTGGAAGGATTACACCGACCGCAACCGCGGATCGATGGACAACAACCCCTCGCCCGGCAACAAGGCCGGAGGCCTGACCACGATCCTTGAAAAGTCGCTCGGCGCGGCGGCGAAGGGCGGCACCACCCCCCTTGTTGGCGTCTACAAGTATGCCGAGGAAGTCCGCGCCAAGGGGTTCACCTTCATGGACAGCCCCGGCTACGACCCCGCCTCGGTCACGGGGCAGATCGCGGGCGGCTGCAACCTCGTGTGTTTCACCACGGGACGCGGCTCTGCCTTCGGGTCCAAACCGGCGCCCACGATCAAGGTCGCGACCAACAGCGCGCTTTTCGCGAAGATGACCGAGGACATGGATGTCAACGCGGGCACGATCCTGTCGGGCGAAACCTCGGTCGAGGAAAAGGGTCGCGAAATCTACGAGCTGTTCCTGCGTGTTGCCTCCGGCGAGATGTCCAAGTCCGAGGCGCAGGGCCTTGGCGACTACGAATTCGTTCCCTGGCAGATCGGAGCCGTGATGTGACCCGTATTCTTCTGGCCGGAACGGGCCTGATCGGCGCGCGGCACCTTGCCCACATAGAGGCGCACCCCGACCTGACCCTTGCCGGGATCATCGATCCGGACCCGGATCGCCGCGCGCATCCCGCCGCGCCCGGTTTTGCAGGCATCGAGGATGTCGATGTCGAGGCGGACGGCATCCTGCTGGCCACCCCCACGGGCAGCCATGCGCCCCTGACCCTCGCCGCGTTGCAGCGTGGCTGGCATGTGCTTGTCGAAAAGCCCGTGGCCGATACGCTGGAAAACGCGGACCGCATGATCGCGGCGTCGCGCGCGGCGGATCGGCACGTTCTGGTCGGGCATCACCGCAGGCATCATCCCCGCGTCGCCAAGCTGCACGAGGTGCTGGCCAGCGGACGTCTGGGCATGCCGGTCGCCGCATCCCTGCTGTGGTTGATGAAGAAGCCCGATGACTACTTCGACGTCGAATGGCGGGCAGGGATCGACGGTGCCCCGATCAAGCAGAACCTGATCCACGATGTCGATACCCTGCGCTGGCTGTTCGGCGAGGTCACAGACGTGGTCGGCCTTGCCTCGAACGCGGTGCGCGGGGCTGCGCGGCCCGAAAGCGGCGGCGCGGTCCTGCGGTTCGACAGCGGCGTGACCGCGACCTTGACCTATGCAGACACGACACCCACCCCGTGGGGTTTCGAGGCGGGCACGGGCGAAAGCCCCCATATTCCCCACACCGCGCAGGACAGCCTGCGCATCGCCTGCACCCAAGGGGCAATCGAGTTTCCATCGCTGCGCGTCTGGTCCGGGGCGGCGCATTGGAACGAGGAGCCTGTCGCCTCGGAGACCGAGGTCGACGACGGCATCCCCCTGTTGCGCCAGCTGGAGCATTTCGCCGACGTGATCGCCGGGCGCGCCACACCGGTCGTCGATGCCGCATCGGCACGCGAAACGCTTGCCGTGATCCTGAGGATCGAGGAGGCGGCTCAATGGCGCTGACGCCTTGGCATTGGGCGGCTGGCCGCAACCTGCCGTCGATCGCATCGCGGGGGGCGTGGGATGCCTGATATCCGGTGCGGCCTGATCGGCGAGAATATCGGCAATTCGCGCCTGGCCGCCGCCCTGCGGGTCATGGCGGCGGATCAGGGCGCGACTGTGGATTTCACACCGATCGACACGAAGGGCGACGCGGGTTTCGATTTCGACGCCTGTGTCGACAACCTGCGCCTGTCCGGGTGGACAGGCGTGACCGTCACGCATCCTTGGAAAACCCATGCGGCCGCTTGGGCGGCGGGTGCCATGGTTCCGGGGACGGAGCGTCTGGGCGCCTCGAATACGCTGATCTTTGCGCCCATTGCCGGACACAACACCGATTATTCCGGGTTTCTGGCCGCGTGGGCGCATGTGATGGATCGCGCGCCCGGTGTGGTGGCGGTGGCGGGCGCCGGCGGTGTCGCGCGGGCCGTGGTTCCGGCCCTGCGTGCGCTTGGCGCGCAGCGTGTCATCATATGGGATCGCGATCCTGCGCTTGCCCGCGCGCTTGCCGCCGAAACGGGGGCCGAGGCCATCGCGATGGGCGACGCCCCCGCTGCGATCCGGGGGGCGGACGGGTTGGTCAACTGCACCCCGATGGGCATGGCGCCCTATGGTGGCAGCGCATTCGACGCGGCCTTGATCGGCGAACAGGCATGGGCGTTCGACGCGGTCTACACCCCCGTCATGACGCCGTTCCTGACGGCGGCGGATCGGTGCGGCCTGAAGATCATGACCGGCTTCGACCTGTTCCGGTTCATGGCGATGGAGTCCTTTGCGGCCTACACGGGGACGGTTCCTGACGCCGCTGCGACGCTGCCGAAGCTTGACGCATTGCGACCGGAGGACAGCTGATGGAAGTTCTGAATGACGCGCAGAAGTCGCAATACGATGCCGAAGGGTATCTTATCCTCGAAGACCGGCTGTCTTCCGATCAGCTGTCTGCCCTGCATGCCGAAATCGAGTGCTATACCGCAAAGGCGCGGGGTCTGACCGAAGGCACCGAGGAGCTTGATCTCGAGGACAGCCATACGCCGGATGCCCCGCGTGTGCGGCGCATCAAGCTGCCTCACAGCCATTCACGGGTGTTTCGCGACCTGATGCTGTCGGACACCATTCTGGCACCGGCGCGCGACCTTCTGGGGCCCGACATCCGGCTGCATACGACCAAGTTGAACATGAAGGAGGCGGGTCACGGCGCGGCCGTCGAATGGCATCAGGATTTCGCCTTCTACCCCCATACCAACGATGCCGTTCTGGCGATCGGCGTGATCCTTGACGATATGGGCCCGCAGAATGGGCCGCTGATGGTATTTCCCGGCTCTCACAGGGGGCCGATCCATGATCATCATGCGGGCGGCTATTTCGTCGGCGCGATGGACCTGGCCCGTGACGGGTACGACATGGCCGATGCCGTTCCCCTGATGGGCCCCGCAGGCTCGATCAGCCTGCACCACGGACGCATCGTTCATGGGTCTGCGCTCAACACGTCGACCAGATCGCGGCGGATCCTGTTCTACGAGATGATGGCGGCCGACGCGTGGCCCATCATGGGATCGATGACAAAATTCCCCGATCTCGCCGATTACGACGCGCGGATGCTGTGCGGTCAGTCGCGCCAGCCGCGGCTGGCGGATGTGCCGGTCCGGATCCCCCTGCCCGCGCCCCCCATCGGCAAGACAATCTACGAAATCCAGAAGGGCCTGACCGCCCGTTCGTTCGAGACTGTGAAAGGAAAGTGACATGACCAAACCTGCAATCGGATTCATCGGCCTGGGCCTTATGGGCAGCGCCATGGTGCAGAACCTGATCGACAAGGGATACACCCTTACGGTTCTCGGCAATCGCGACCGCGCCGGCGTGGAGGCCGCGTTGGAGCGGGGCGCGACCGAGGCCGCAACGGCCCGCGCGGTTGCCGAAGCCTCTGACGTCGTGATGCTGTGCATGGGCACGTCGGACCATGTGGAAGGCCGGATGCGCGGCGATGACGGGGTGATCGCGGGGCTTAAGCCCGGCGCGGTGGTGATCGATTACGGCACGTCCTTGCCGGAGTCGACGAAGGCGCTGGGCGCCGAGGTTGCAGCGGCCGGCGGCGCCTATCTGGACGCGCCACTCGGACGCACGCCCAGCCACGGGCGCGACGGGCAGCTCAACATCATGTGCGCGGGCGACGCCGATGCCTTTGCAAAGGTGAAACCCGTCCTCGAAGATCAGGGCGAGAACGTCTTTCACCTCGGTGCGCTCGGGAATGGGCACACTATCAAGCTGATCAACAACTTCTTCGCTATGACCACGGCCAATGCCATGTCCGAGGCGTTTGCGATGGCCGACCGGGCAGGTGTCGAACGACAGGCCCTCTACGAGGTGATGGCGGCCGGTCCGCTGCGATCCGGGATGATGGATTTCGTCAAGGCATATGCGGTCGACGGCAATGACCAGATGCTCGCCTTCTCGGTGCGAAACGCGGCCAAGGATGTCGGATACTACCGCCAGATGGCCAGCGATCTGGGCGCGGAAACCGTGATGTCCAACTGCGCGAATGCCGGCCTTCAGATGGCGCTGGAGGATGGGCGCGGCGACGATCTGGTGCCCACGATGGTCGATTTCTACGCCCAGAGGTTCAAAGGCTAGTGGCCGCCCCGACACCGGGTGGACAGGCGGTCAGCCATCTGGCGCGCCCGCGAGAGGACAATGCCCGCAAGGGCATTGCCTTGATGCTGCTGGCCTACATGCTGTTCTCTTTCACCGATACGACGGTGAAATGGCTGTCCGTTGCGGGCATTCCTGCGATGCAGATGGCGTTCATGCGGTTCTCGACCCATCTGGTCCTGTCGACCGGTCCGATGTTGGGCAAGGATCATTCGGGCTTCACCGCGCCGCGAAACCTCGCGCTTGCCATGCTGGCGCGGGGTGGCCTGCTGCTGGTTTCGACGGTGTCGAACTTTATCGCGCTGGCCTACCTCGATCTGACGATGACCGCCTCGATCATGTTTTCGGCCCCGATCATCGTCTGCGCCCTGTCCGTTCCCCTCCTGGGCGAAAAGGTCGGACCGTGGCGGTGGGGCGCGATCCTGCTGGGGTTCGTCGGCGTGCTGATCGTGGTGCGGCCCTGGTCGGCCGAGTTCCATCCGGCCGCCCTTCTGTCGCTGTTGGCGGCCCTCTCGTTTGCGTTGTTCTCGATCATGACACGGCGCCTTGCCGGGACGGCGGCGCCCCGGACGATGCAGCTCTATGCAGGATTGGTGGGGTCGCTGGCCCTTGCCCCGGTCGCCTGGTGGATCTGGCAAAACCCGACGAACGCCGTCGATTGGGTCCTGCTGTTCGCGATTGGCCTGTTCGCCTGGAGCGGTCACCACTTCTTCTCGATCGCGCATGGGTTCGCACCTGCCAGCGTGCTGATGCCCTTTACCTACACCTTCCTGATCTACCTGGCCGCCTGGGGGTATCTCGTGTTCGGGACGGTTCCCGACCTGCAGACCGTGATCGGCGCCATCGTCATCGCGGCCGCCGGCCTGATCATCTGGTGGCGGGAGCGGGCGTGATGCTGACCTTCGCGGCGGCGGTCTTCTTCCTGATCATCACGCCGGGGCCCGGCGTCCTGTCGACGGCGGGCGTCGGGGCCGCCTTCGGCGGGCGGGCGGGCGTCCGCTATGTCGCGGGCCTGTTCATCGGGACCAATATCGTGGCGCTGGCCGTGATTTCGGGCGTGGCGGCGGTCGTCTTGGCCGATCCGCGGATACGGACGGTCCTGTTCGTCCTGTCGACCGGATACCTGCTGTATCTGGCCTTTCGCATCGCAACCGCGGGGTCGCGTATCGCCTTCATCGAGGCGCGGCGGAAACCCGGCATCCGTGATGGGCTGGCCCTTCAGGCGGTGAACCCCAAGGCCTATGCCGTGAACACGGTGATGTTTTCCGGTTTTGCGATCGGACTGGGGCCGGTGGCCGACCCGATGGTCAAACTGCTGATCATGAATGCCATCTGGCTGCCGCTGCATTTCGCATGGTTGGGGGCGGGTGTTTGGCTGCGGCGGCTGGACCTTGCCCCGTCGACCCAACGCGCGATCAACATCGCCATGGCCGCGTCGATGGTGATTGTGGTGACGCTTGCCCTGTGGTCGCTGCGCTGACCCTGTGACGGGGCGGACGCCGCGCGACCGATCATGCCTTCGAGCCGCAAACGCGGCCTGATGGCCATTCCGCAGCTGCCCCACACGGTCGCGCGCCGAGGCCCCTTCGCGATCAGTATTCGCCGTCCAACATCAGGTGATCGTGGCCGATTTCCTCCAACCCCGCCGCGATATGCTCGGATACGAGGGGGTGCGCGACGAGATAGTCATAGGTCGGCCCGACGTGGCGCTCCGCCGCCAATGCCTTGGCCTCGGTCCAGTCCCCTTCGCTGAAGTCACCCCGGCCAATCCACGAAAGCGCGACAAGCTCGTGCTGCTGCTCCCGGTTCAACCCTTCGATTTCGGCGCGCAGTTCCGCGCGGCGCATGTCACGCCCCTCCCCGTCGCGCCGGACCTCGACCTCCAGCGCGCGTAGCTGTTCCAGAAGAATGTGCATGGCGGATGGGGGTATGGTCAGTTCCTGCATGTCGCGGGCCTCCGGTCGGGGCAACGAAGGACGGGTTCGCCTGCGTTGCCGTGAACAGTCTTTCGGCCCTTTCGGACGCACGGGGCGCGGGGCCATGCGCGGACTGTGCAGGATATCGGGCCGATCCGCTTTGACATCCATCAAGGTTGAACACCGCAGGGCGAAGGGCCCACCAACGACGGCGATTGCCTTTCGTTAATAATTCGTATACGAACTGTCAGCATGACAACTGCTACGTTCGATTTCCATCTTCTGCTTCACTCTGCCAGCCTCGTGGAGGATGAGCTACGCAAGCGGTTGGCCCGTATGAACATCCGTCCAAGGCAGGCACGCATGATAGATGCCCTGGCCCATATGGAACCTGCGTCGCAGGTGGCCCTCGCCCGCGCTTTCGGCATCACGCCTTCCAGCATGAGCACGATGACCGCGCGTCTGATTAATGGCGGGTACATCACGCGCGAGGTCGATCCGAACGAGACGCGCAGCAATATCCTGCGCCTGACGGACCGGGGCCGCGATCTGTTGGCGGACATCCATGCCGCTTGGGGCGACATCGACGCGATGATCGTCGCCCGCTTGGGCGCCGGACGGGCCGCATCCCTGTCTGCCGTGACCCGCGACTTGCGCGATTCCCTGGGTGGCCGGGCCCCGGGCCGCAATGCCCGCACGACACCATCCAACCGACTGGAGGCCAGGACATGATCCATATCCCATCGACGCAAACGGGATCGGCTCCCCTGTCGCAAATGGCCTGTGCGGCGCTCGGCACGCTGATCCTTGCGGCGGGTCCCACCGCCGCTACCGCACAGACGCAGGATCGGTTGGCCGAGATCGCGGCGTTCTTTTCCGCTGCAGATGTCATTTCCGGCCCCGAAGTCGTGGATTGCACACTGTCGGGCGGGGCGGAGACCGAGTGCTTTTCCATCACCGTCAGCGGCAGCCCGCAGGACTACACCCCCGGCCCATGGTGCCCGACGAACATTTCGCAAGGCCCCGAAGCAGGCGGCATCTGGCTGGAAGATGGCGAAGTCCATGACGTCGATGGTGATTTCATCGCCAATCTTGCGGAGTTCTACGGCGATTCCAAATGGCAATTGTTCGATCCCGATACGGGTGATGTGCGCTATACCGGCACCCTCGAGGCCTGCGAGGCGGCGGCCCGTCCCGACGTGGCCGAGGAATACCAGAACTACTGCGTTCAATGCCTTCCCGAATACGTGTCGGACGATCGGACGCTTACCTACGTGATCCCGCTGGAGCCTGTCGCCGCCGACGCGCCCGGGCAGACGAACCGGAGCGGATCCGGCGTTGCCTACAACGGCGTTCGTCTGGACGGCCCTGCCCCGGTGGATGCCATCCTCGGGGCCTATACGATTGCCGCATTCGACGATTGCGGCGGTCATATCAACCCGCATGTCGGCTACCACTATCATGCCGTCACCGATTGCCTTGAACATAGCCCCGCCGAACCGGTCAGCGACGGCCATGGCGCCCAGATCGGTATCGCGATGGATGGCCATGCGATCATGCCGCACACGATGGCCGACGGATCACACCCCGAAGGACTGGACGCCTGCAACGGCCATGCCGAAGACGGCGGCCTGTACCATTATCATGCAGGTGCCGCCGGTTCGAACGCCATTCTCGGCTGCCTGAGCGCACAGGCGGGATGCGTCTTGGACAGTCCCGACGCCACCTGCGATGCCTCGGCAATGCGCGGCCCACGGCCCTGACCCTTCAACACCATCGGAACGCAAGCATGGTCACGATCCTCGATACGCCTGCCCGATACGGGCTGATCAGTCGCGCCCTGCACTGGGGCATGGCGGTTCTGTTCGCCGCGCAATTCGCATCCGCCGCCGCACATTGGGCGTTGCCCCGTGAAAACGCGTTGCGCGAAACTCTCTGGAGCTATCACACCACCTTGGGCACGACGCTTTTCCTGCTGGTTTTGATCCGGGGGCTCTGGGGTCTCGTCAATCTGGCAAGGCGTCCGCGCGACGTCGGGCCCGCCGGGCGCGCCGCGGCCGCAGGGCACCTTGCGATCTATGCACTGATGGTGATCGTCCCCGGCAGCCGGATCCTGGCGGCAGCAGGCGGAACACGTGGCTTCAGCTATCTTGGGGCAGAGGTCTTTCCAGCGCGCGAGGTCGAGATCGCGTGGATGCAGATCGCCGCCGAATGGCATGGAGAAATGGGCTGGATCCTCGCACTTCTGGTTCTTGGGCATGCGGCAATGGCCGTCATCTGGCACCAAATCATCCGGCGGGACGATGTTCTTCGACGCATGGCCTGACCGGCGAGGGCCGATGACAGCGAAATAGACCAACCGTTTGCCGGTTGCGGGCCGGCGGTCCTGCCCCGTGGCCCGGAACCCGATTGACCCGTGACTCGGTTCGGCCCCCGGACCACGAAGCGACCTTCGGCCCCTGCTAGTCGTCCTGGTTCAAATGCGCGTCGAATACGACCCCATCGGACGCCGCCGGAAACCCGAATACCGATAAAAGCCGCAAATTGCCGTTCCGCCCGCGCCATTGGACCATGGCGCGATGGTTGCGCACCTCGTGCATGATCGCATCATACCGAAGTGTCAGGGGGTCGGGCCCTGCCCCGCCAGCCTGAAATTCCCACTCGGTGATCACTACGGAAAAGTCCCCGAGATGATCTTCGTACGCCGGGCGAAGGCGCGCATCCCGCATCGTTTGCGGCAGAGTCCCCCCCTCACCTGACAAGGACAGATGGTCCGCCAGATAACGCTTCAGGTCATAGGCCATGTCGGCGGGCAGCTTGTCGTTGACGGGCGCCCCCTCCAGCGCCGCGAGGTCCGGGGCGGCGATCACCAGATCCTCGACAGGGAACGTGATCGTCAAATGCAGCGCATCGCCCTGCCGCTGCATCAGAAGGGTGCTGCCCGGCAGGGCATGTGCGAGGGCGGCACCTGCCCCGCAGACGATCATCGCAAGTGCCACCAGTATCGCGCGCGATGACCGCCGCAGGATCATTCCGTCTGACCGCCGTAATCGTCCGCGAGGTCACGCCATACGGAATGCGGATGGTTGCCGACCTTGCCGGTGGACTTGTTCGATTGCAGCGAGAATTCGATCCACAGGGATGGGCCATGCACCCGCACGTAATCGTCTTCGGCGCTCATCTGCGGGGTGCCGGAATAGCCGAGATACGTGTCCGCAAGTTCGGCGGTGTATCTGGCCATGTAGGCTTCGGCCTCGCGCGGCGAGATGTCGCCCACATAGGTCTCGATCGCAGCAAGCAGCAGGTCCGTCTGATCCTGATCGAGTTCGGAAACCGGCAGACCTTCGAAAGTGTCGGGGACGGCGTCATCGGCCTGAGGACCGGCGAGGATGTCGCGATAGGTCCCCTCCAGTTCGGCCGCGGCACGCTGCTCGTCGGACAGCGCGCTGAGCAGCGTGGCGAAGGCGTCCCGCTCCTGCGTGAGGGGGGCGTTCACCCGGCCATTCATCTCGAAATAGGGGAACGGTTCGACCCCGCGAAACGACGGCGTGGCCCCGGCCAGCGCCCCGTCCACGTAGGTGTTGGCAAAGGCCATGTGGTGGCCGCCGTAGTACAATTCCCAAGTGCCTGTCGCGGCCGGTGTGCCGAGGAACGCGAACTTGGTGTTGTAGGACGAATAGCCTGCCTTGTAGTCCGTGCTGACGGTGTTGATGTAGTCGTCCGCATTCAGCGTCTGCACCATTTCGTCGAAGCCTTCGTCGACCTCGCCGCTCGTGGCTTCCAGCATGATCGCCTTCACGAGGCCGCGCTGCTTCGTGTTCAGCTCGCCCAGCAGAACGCCGGGACGTTTCGGAAAGGCCCCTGCGGGAAGGTTGCTCCAATACTCGGCAACGGTGCGGGAATAGTCCACCTGCAGGTTTTCCATGATGTCATCGGAAACATCCGCCTTCAAAAGGTCGATCAGGCACAGCATCCGGTCGAAGCCCGGCGTTTCGCCACAGTCCCCCGCGCTGCCCGGGATTGGAACGCTTCCCATCTGTGTGCTGGTGTCCCCCATTCGGGCCTGCAACGCTTCGCTGATGGCCTGATCCTCTTCGGACATGGGTGGCGGGCCGTCATGTGCGTCCTGCGCGAAGGCGGTGGTTGTCAGAACAACGGCCAGCGCCGTGCCCCCGATCAGCGTGACGTTCGTGGACATTGCTCGCCTTTCATGTGGTGTCTCGCAACGGATCATACCGCTTGCGTGACCCAGCGGAAACCCGTTTGGGTTGATCCAGTGGCAGGCGGTTTCCCGGCATTGTCCCTCGATGCGCAAGGGCACCGACCGAATGGCGCCATGGCCCCGCAGCAGCCTGTCAGGCCACCCCCACGAACCGTTCACGACATCGCATTGCGCACCCCATCAACCCGGCCCGTTTTCGTTTCTTTGAAATCGAACCCGGACGTTGTATGGCGGCGGCGGAGCCTGTTGCCGATGCAAATTCACCAGAACCTCTATTGGGAACATCTTGGCCTTGCCGGCGCGCTTGCCGTGTCGATCTTCGTCCTTCTGGGCCTGATCCTCAGACTGCAAGACACGCCCCCGCCCCGCATGCATATCTGGGCGATGATCGCGTTCTTTGCCGTCAATATCTGTGACGGCCTCAATGCGTTCGCTTATTCGGATACGTTCAACGGCCCACCGGCGCTGCATCGCTGGAACGATGTCATCATTCCGGGCTTCATGGTCGCGCTCTATTTCTACGTGCGGGCACTCACCAGCGCGGCGCCGAGGCTGGTTCGGTCGGATCTGATCCATGTCCTGCCTTTTCTCGCCGGGTTTCTGTGCCTTGCGCCGACGCTCGTTCTGCCCGGCGATGTGCGGCTTAGCCTTGCCGGGGGTGTCATAACCGATGGGCATCGCGCCGCCATTGACATCGGGGAAACAGTGTTCTGGATCGTCTGGGTCCTGACCCTCGTCGTCTACGGCGCGATCAGCGTCCGTCGCCTGATCCTTCACAAACGCAACATCCGCGACGTCTTCTCGGATCTCGAGGGCAAGACCCTGCATTGGCTCGATGGCCTTGTCGCGGCCATCCTGATCATCGCCCTGATCGTCATTGCCGACGAGGTTGGACAATTGCTCGGGCGGCGGCCGTTGCGCGATGGCGTCTGGTCGATGGTCTTCGACGTCGTCATGCCAATGTCATTCGGCATCTTCGCATTGCGGGCGAATCCGCCCCTGCCCGGATGGACCGAAGCCGTTCTGGCGGATGAACCGGACGCGCGCCAACCTTCCGTGCAGGACGATCCGCCGTCACGCTATGCCCGGTCCGGCCTGACGAAGGCGGACATCGACCGCTACGCCGCGCGGCTCGAAGCGCGGATGGCGGACGGACGGCTGTGGCGTGATCACGGGCTGAACCTGCGAGGGCTGGCGTCCGAAATCTCAATCCCGCCGATCCACCTGTCGGAGGTGCTGAACACGAGGGTCGGCATGTCGTTCTACGACTACGTGAACCAGTGCCGCATCCGTGACGCCTGCGATCTGCTGATCAACAGCAACGACACCATCATCGAGATCAGCGAGACTGTCGGCTTCAACGCGAAATCCACCTTCAACACGAGTTTCAGGAAAGTCACCGATCAGACCCCGTCCCAATGGCGCGCGATGCATAAGCCCTAGCGGGATCTGCGCCGTCCAAGGTTCGGTCCAGCTTGTTCGAACGTGCGGACCAGCCTGTCCGGTCGCGGCGGATATCGGGCACCCGCTAACCCTTTTCACACGACCGCTGCACCGCCGAGATCATTCGGCGGGTTCAGCGGCCAGCAGTTTGAAAAGGACAACCCCCATGAAATACCTGATCCTGATCCCGGCAATTCTATCCGTTGCGGCCTGTGCCGACAGCGGCGCCAATTATCGCCCCGTTCTCGACGGTCAGCCCACGGCCGCTTTCCAATCCGATCTATCGGCCTGTCAGACCCTGGCCCGCAACCAGGGCCAGTTCGACCGTGAAACCCTTGGCGCGACCGTGATGGGGGCCGGCGCCGGCGCCGTTCTGGGCGATATCGACGATGAAGGCGACGCGTTGGGCGGTGCAATCGTCGGCGCCCTTGCCGGGGGCGTCGCCGGTGCGGCCAATGCGAGCGAGCGGCGCGAAGCGATCGTCGTCGAATGCCTGCGTGGTCGCGGTCACCCGGTCGTCGGCTGATACGGCAACGCCATGGCTGACATTCTTCGCCTTCGCGCGGGGCGCTTCACCGCGCTCCACCAACTCCTCACAGGGGCAGCCCGGCCCGCGCCGACCAAGCCCCGGACCGGATCGGACCAGACGGGAATGGACGTCGAACCTCCGACGCACACCCCTGATCGTCCGACACCTGCACATATGGGCGCCCATCCGGTCGACCCTTTTGCAACGATAGCCGCAACACCGGAGGAAGATCGATGAAACGCATCTTCATAGCAGGGGCGACAGGATACCTGGGACAATTCCTGTGCCACGAATACCGGGCCCGCGATTGGCATGTGACGGCCCTTGTCCGAAGAAAGAGCCGTCACCTCGACCTGGCCGCAGACCGGATCGTCGAGGCCGAAGCGACATGGCCGGAATCCCTGACGGGCGTGATGGAGAACATGGACGTGGTGGTTTCCGCACTGGGCATCACGCGACAGACCGATGGGGTCGGATATTGGGACGTCGACTATCAGGCCAATGTGAACCTGCTGGACGAGGCCTTGCGCAGCAAGGTTGCGCATTTCGCGTTCGTCCATGTCCTCAATGCGGACCGGATGGAAATGGTGCCCCTCGTCGCGGCAAAGGCGGCATTCGTGCGCAAGCTCCGGACCGCGCCTATCGCATCGACGGTCATCGCGCCCACGGGGTACTTCTCGGACATGGCCGACTTTCTGAACATGGCGAAGGCTGGCCGCGTCTGGCTGTTCGGAAACGGACAGCACAGGATCAATCCGATCCACGGCGCCGATCTTGCCACGGCAATCTTCGAGGCGGTCGCAAGGGGCGCCGACAGCGCGGACGTTGGCGGGCCCGAGACGTTCACCCAAGCGGACCTTGCGAGACTGTGCTTTGCCGTCTTGGACAAGCCATCCCGTATCATCTACTTGCCCGACACCCTGCGCCGCCTTGCGCTGCGGTCCCTGCCATGGATCGCCCCTCGCCGGATCGCGGGGCCTGCCCAGTTCTTTTTGACGGCAGGCGGGATGAACATGACCGCCCCGCCGTCAGGCACGCGCAGACTGGCCGATCATTTCAGGTCACTGGCAGAACAGGCGCATCGATCCCCGCAAAGACCTGCCGGAGGCGAACCGTGAGACTCCAGAAGCTCGGGGGTATGGCAGGCCTCGCCTGCGCGGCAACCTATCTGTTCGGCTTTGTCGTCCTCGTCACATTGCTTGCCCCCTTGGGCTTTGGAACGGCGGGCGTCGATCCGCGGGGTGTCGTCGCATTCATCGAAACCGACGCAGCGCTGCTGATCCTTTGGAACAGCGTCATCTACATCGTGAACGCGCTGGCCCTGACCGTCCTCGTCCTTGCGATCCATGCGCGATTGCGCGCCCGCACGCCGGACTGGGCGGATGTCACACGCGCGCTTGGCCTGATCTGGGCCACCCTCGTGATCGCGGCCGGGATGATAGCCAACGTCGCCGTGGAACGGGCGGCGTCTCTTGCACCGACGCAGTTCGATCGCGCCGTGATGCTTTGGGAAACCATGCATGCGGTGGAACTGGGCCTTGGCGGGGGCAATGAAATCGCCGGGGGCGTCTGGATCGGCTGCGTAAGCCTTGCCGGATGGATCGGGCGCAGCCTTGGCAGGATTGTCATCGGCATGGGACTGCTGACCGGCACGAGTGGGATGCTGACCCTCGTCCCGGTGCTTGGCGATGTGACCGGCGCAGTGTTCGGGCTGGGTGCGATTGGGTGGTTTGTCGCGATTGGCCTTACACTTATCCGGCCACGGAACGTTGCCTGAGGGGGTTTGGCAAAGGACGGGATCGAAACCATGACGCTTGATCGACACTTGCAGGCCTTGATCGACAGGGAATGCGCCAAAACCGATAGCCACGGCATTCTCCTCCGCGTGCAATCCGGCGATGGCCGTGTGAATTTCAAAGGCAGTGCCGGCGATGCGACGCCAGACATCCGCTGGCCGATCGCGAGCATTACCAAGATGTTCACCGCTACGCTGATCGTGCAACTGGCCGCAGAGGGCGAGGTCCGGCTGGATCAGGCGGTCCATGGCATCCTGCCGGACGTGGATCTCTCGGGGCTGCATGTGATGAAGGGCGTGGATTTCGGTCCAACCCTGACGGTCCGCCACCTGTTGCACCAGACCTCGGGCCTTGCGGACTACTACGAAGGCGACCTTGCCGGTGATCTGAAGATGGGACGGGACCGCAGCTATGGGCTGCAGGATGTGCTGCGGATGACGCGCGCCCTGCCCCCTCAGGCCGTGCCGGGCAATGGACGCTCCCATTATTCCGATACGAATTATCAGCTTCTTGGCGCGGTGATCGAGCGTGTGACCGGTCAGAGCTTCGATGACGCCCTGCAATCGCGCATCTGTGGACCGTTGGGCCTGTCCCGCACCGAGGTGCTGAGCGGAACGGATTATGGCCTTCCCGTCTACCACGGGGATCGATTGCTGCAGATCCCGATGATCCTTGCCAGCATGTCGGCGGACGGGGGCATCGTCTCCACGCTTGACGAGATGATGATATTTCTGCGCGCCTTCATGAGGAATGAGCTTTTCCCCCGCCAGGCCGCCAACCAGATGCGGCAGTGGAACAGGCTGTTCTTCCCGATCCGGTATGGCCACGGCCTGATGCGGATCAAGCTTCCTCTCTGGACGACGCTGATGCGCGGAACACCCGAATTGATCGGGCATTCCGGCGCCAGCGGTTCCTTCGCCTACTACGCGCCGGAACCAGACATCCATCTGGTCGGAACGTTCAATCAGACCGACGCGCCAAGGCGACCTATCGGCTTCATGTACAAAATCCTCCGCCTCGTCGCAGACTACGGGGGCCGGGCATGAAAACCGCCCTGAGATGGATTGCAGGCTTGATGGTCGGCTCGGCCCTTCTTGCGCTCGTGATGTTTCTGGCCACGCAAGGTGACTACCGCGTGGCGCCTCTGGTGACGGATGATGCGACCTTGTCGTCGGAAACCCTGGCGGGCACCCGACTGCACATGCGGATGGTCCGCGGGCCGGAACACGCGCCAACGATCATCGTGCTCCACGGCGGTCCGGGCGGGGATTTCCGATCGCTGCAGGCGCTGGATGCGTTGGCCGACCGGTACCACGTGGTATTCTATGACCAGCGTGGCGCGGGACTGTCCGAGCGTGTCGCAGCAAACAGGCTGACCCTCTCGGGATACCTCGAGGAACTGGAGGCCGTAATAGAGTTCGGTTCACCCGAACAGCCCTCGATCCTCATCGGCCATTCCTGGGGGGCGATGCTGGCCACGGCATACCTTGGCCGGAACCCTGACGCAGTTCGCGGTGCCGTATTGATCGAACCCGGTTATCTCGATGCCGATGGGCGAGATGCATGGGAGGTCGAGGCGAAACGCTATATGTCCGGGCCGCGCTATATCCGGCAGGCCATCGCCACGGGGTTTCGCGCACAGCATGTATCCGGCCCGGATGCCGCGGCGCCCGAGGATTATCTGGTCGGTCAGATGGTGAAGGCGTTCACCAATCATCCCGACAATCCCTATCACTGTGGAAGCGGGTACACAGCGCCCGACTGGCGGTTCGGAGCACTTGCCAGTCGTACGTGGCGCAACGCGCTCCCCACCGAGGTCGATCAGCTCGGGACGAACGCCGCAAAATTCGAAGGCCCCGTCCTTCTGCTTGCCGGTGGGTGCGATGCATGGCTCGGGCCGCTTCAGACACAGCACCTCTCCCGCTTCGAAAACGCCGATCTGGTGACCATTCCGGGGGCCGGACATGACCCTGTCTGGGACGCGCCCGAGGCGACACTTGCCGTCATCCGGGCCTTTCTTGAAGCAGACTGACCGATTTTGGCCGCGCGATACCCTGAAATGCGCTGTCCGCCATTTCGGGCGAGCGTCTTTTTACGACGTGCACAGACCGACGATAGGGCCAAAACCTCGCGCCTGTCGTTGCGTCGGCCAGCGCGGTGCCGGGTCACCCTGATACCGGGGCTGCACGCTCTGGCTATCGGCACACTGCTGGAACGGACGACGCGCGCCATCTTGCCGGTGCAGCCGGGACGAACCTGCCGGATCCTTCTGCCCCCCCCCGCACCGACACCGAACCCGTGACCTGCGGACAGGTAAGGTATTCCACCACAGACGCTATGGCGGCCTCGTGATACCGAGTGATGTGTAAGGCAGTCGCTTTCAATCGGGGAGGTTCTCTTGATCGCCTTGTAGACTTGCTTTGGGGGCAATTTTCGCCCCCGGCGAAAGCAAGGCAAGGCCCGGACGGTGTCTTTGTCGCACCTGTCTTTGTTGAATTTTCTCGATCGATCACCCGAGACCCGCCCGTCGCGGCGGGCCCGGCATCAACAATTCCAAGTCCGTCATTTCTGGCCACGCTTTTAAAGGAGAATATTATGTCTACCCCTGTAGTTTGGAGCCCGTCCTTCGATGTGAACCTCGGAGCGGGCACGACCGGCATACAAGGCAATCCGAAGATCATCGGCCTGTCCAACGGCAACATCCTCGTCGCCTACGAATCCAGCTCTGGCGGGACCATCGGCAGCGGCGCGAACGCTGACATCATCGGCAAGATCTACGATCGCCAAGGTTTCCTCGTCCGCAACGAGTTCCAGATCAATTTCGACTACAACATCGACAACGAACGCGACTTCACGATCGCCGCCACGAACGATGGCGGGTTCATGATGGCCTACATGGACGACGACACGAACGGCACGGCCACCCGGGTCGTTCTGGAGCGTTTCGACGACAGCGGCGATCATCTCCAGTCGCGGACCATCGCCTCCGAAGGTTCGAACGCAAACCTCGGAGAGCCCAAGCTGGTCGTCGATCAGACCGACAATTCCGGGTTCGTGACTTGGCAGGAGCGTACGGCCGGGTCCGACGAAAACATCAGGGGCGTCCACTTTACCACCCCGAACGCCACGACAATCTCGACCGGATCGATCTTCGACGCCGCCCAGAACTCATCCGACTACGACCGCGACCACGAAACCGCGCTGCTGACGAACGGCGAGTTGGTCGTGGTCTACGAGGAACAGGACGGCGGCACGCAGTCGATGGAAGTCCGGATCTTCAATTCCTCCGGAGCGGTCGCGCACTCGAACCTGTCGGCCCTTCCCTCCGGTGTGACGGGCAATCCGCAGGTCGCAGGCCTGCGGAACGGCAACTTCGTCGTCATCTGGGAGGATAGCGGAGACATTTTCGGTCAGATCTTCAACGCATCGGCGTCCACCGTCGGCGCCCGGTTCGATATCGAGACGGGATCGGACAACGTCAACGAAATGCGCGTCGTGGCCCTGCCCGGCCCGGCATCTGGCGATTTCGTCGTCGTCTGGGACGACGACACCGACGACCGGACCGAGATACGGCAATTCAATTCAAACGGCACCTTCGACGGCAATCAGGTCAGCAATGTGCTCAACGGCGCAGGGACGCAGACCGATATCGGCGTCACGGTCGACGGCCGCATCCTGCTGACGCATGTGTCGGAAGCCGACTCGGAGATCAACGCGGCGATCTACGACTCGCGCAACGCGCTCGACATTGACGCCTCCGACTATTCCAGCACACCGCGCAACTTCCTGACCGGCACCGATGTCACCGGCAAACAGCAGGCGTCCGATTTCGACGGCAACAGCCTTGCCAACGCCTTCTACGGGCAGAACGGCAACGACACGATCGACGGCTTCGGCGGCAACGACACGTTGATCGGCGGCGGCGGCCAGGACAGCATCAGTGGCGGCAACAACGACGACTCCATCAGGGGCGGAACCGGCAACGACACGATCAGTGGTGGTTTCGGAAACGACACGCTGGTCGGCGACACCGGCAGCGACACGGCCGATTACTCCTACTCGGTCGTTCCCGGAGGCCTTGTGCTGTTGTCGCAGTGGAACATCGACCTCGGCGCCGGTTTCAACCCGGGAAGCGCGACGTTCAGCAACGTGATCGGAGTGGGCGAGACCGACCAACTTTTCACGTTCGAGAACCTGATCGGCTCGGGCTGGCGGGACGTGGTGAACATCCAAGGCCAGGACAATGCCACCAACCGGATCGAGACGGGCAATGGCAACGACGAGGTCATCACCAATATCCTGACCATCAACAATGACTACCTCGATGGCGGCGACGGGATCGACACGCTCGTCGTCAGAGACGATTTCGCGGCCACCGTGGTCTACGATCTCGAAGATGGCGAAGCGAGGCTCAACGGCACGAAGACCGCAGACATCCTGAACTTCGAGAACATCGAAATCATGGGATCGGAGCAGGTCTTCGGGACGTCCGGTGCGAACAACATCCTCGTCAACGACAACTTCTCTTCCGACAACGTGATCGAGGGTCGTGGCGGCAACGACACCATCCAAGGTGGCAACGGAAACGACCGCATCGATGGCGACGGCGGGAACGACCTGATCCTCGACGACATGGACGGTGGCGCGTCGACCATCAATGGCGGCTCAAACACGGACACTCTCGACCTGTCGGGCGCCGATGCGGGCGTGACTGCCGACGCTTCGACCGTGACCTCGCGGGAGGCCGGGAACACGACGACCCTTGAGTTGAGCAGCATCGAGAACTTCATCGGCACCGACTTCGCCGACGAGGTCACCGAAGAAACCACGGGCGGCGGCTTCAATGGAATCGAACTGGGCGGCGGCAACGACACCCTGAACGCCACGGCCAACGGAACGCTCGACGATTTCGACGGCGGTGGCGGCATCGATACCTACGTGGAAGTGTCGGACTTCAGTCGCAACCTCGACCTTGAGAACGAGGAAGGCGGGGGCGCGGGCAACCCTACTCTCATCAGGCTCGCCAACTTCGAGAACGTCGTGGGCGGTGGCGGTGACGACACCATCACCGGCACCGACGGAGGCGGTAACGTCCTCGACGGGGGCGACGGCAACGATGAAATAGACGGCCTTGGCGGCGACGACACCATCGTCGCGAGCACCGGCAAGGACATATACAACGGCGGTGACGGCACCGACGTCGTGACCTATGCGTCCTTCTCGCAGGGCGTCATGATCAATCTGGAGAACGATACCGACCCGCAGGAGAGCCCCGGCGTCGCGGCCAACCATACGCTGACCGGCATCGAGAACGTGATCGGCTCCACCGGCAACGACACGCTGTCCGGCACGGGGTCCTCGAACGTCCTGAACGGCCTGCAAGGGAACGATCTGTTCGTGGCGACCGGCGGTGCCGACACCTATGACGGCGGCCTTGGCAACGACACCGTCGACTACTCCGCATTCTCGGGTGCCATCACCGTCGATCTCGGGATCCAGGCGCAAGGCGGCGGAGGCGCGGCAAGCAACGACACGCTGATCGAGATCGAGAACGTGATCGGCACCCGCGGCGATGACACAATCACTGGCAACGCGATGGACAATGAGCTTGACGGCGACCGTGGCAACGACAGCCTCGACGGTGGCGAGGGCAACGACACGCTCGTCGCCAGCAGCGGCGCGAACATCTATGTCGGTGGCGGCGGAATCGATGTCGTCGATTATTCGGCCTTCACCGGCGGCGTCACGGTCGACCTCAGCACCGTCGCCCAAAGCGGCAGCGGCGCTGCCAGCAACGATGAATTGAGCGGCATCGAGAACGTCATCGGTTCCGCCGGAGCCGACCGGCTGGAGGGCGATGGCGGCGATAACCTCCTCGACGGGTTCAATGGCAATGACACGCTCATCGCGACCGGAGGGGCCGACACCTATGTGGGCGGCAACGGGATCGACATCGTCGACTATTCGGTGTTCTCGGGGGCGATCACCGTCGATCTGAACCTCACGGCCCAGGGCGGCGGAGGTGCCGCCAGCAACGATACGCTTGTCGAGATCGAAGGCGTGGTCGGAACCTCCGGCGACGACACCATCACCGGCGATGCCCTCGGCAACGTTATCGATGGCGGCGGTGGAAACGACAACCTCGACGGTCGCGGTGGCGACGACACGATTATCGCAAGCACGGGCGCCGACACATATGACGGCGATGCCGGCGTCGACATCGTGGATTACTCGGCCTTCTCCGGGGCGATCACCGTCGATCTGAACATCGCGGCACAAGGCGGTGGCGGCGCAGCCAGCAACGACGTGCTCATTGATATCGAAGGCGTCGTGGGCACGTCCGGCAACGATATGCTTACCGGTGACGGAAATGCGAACAGCTTCGATGGCGACGGAGGCGACGACACCATCGACGCCGGCGGTGGCGACGACATCATCATCGCCAGCGGCGGTATCGAGGTCTATGACGGCGGCTCGGGTTCCGATACGGTCGACTATTCCGGGTTCACGGGGGCGATCACGCTAGACCTCGGTGTCACCGCGCAAAGCGGCTCCGGGGCCGCCGGCAACGACTCGCTGACCGACATCGAGAACGCGATCGGCACGCAGGGTGGCGACGTCCTGACCGGCACGTCGGATGACAACCGGCTTGACGGATCCGGCGGGGACGACACCATCGTCGCGACCGGGGGGGCTGAGACCTATATCGGAGGCAGGGGTCTGGACATCGTCGACTACTCGGCGTTCTCCGGGGCCATCACGGTCGACCTCAACATCGCCGCGCAGGCAGGTAGCGGTGCGGCAAGCAATGACACGCTCGAGAGCATCGAGGGTATCGTGGGCACCTCAGGCGACGACTCGCTCATCGGCGATGGCGAGGCGAACGTCCTAGACGGATCAAGCGGCGACGACACCATCGATGCCGGTCGTGGTAACGACACCATCGTCGCAAGTGGAGGGACAGAGACCTATGATGGCGGCGCAGGGTCCGATCTTGTTGATTATTCGGCCTTTTCCGGTGCCATCTTCCTCGATCTGGCCGTCCAGGCGCAGAGCGGAGGGGGCGCGGCGGGTAACGACACGCTCATCGACATCGAGAACGCGATCGGCACCAACGGGAACGACACGCTTTCCGGCAATGCCGAGCAGAACTTCCTCGACGGCGATGACGGCGACGACCTGCTTACCGGGCTGGGCGGTTCGGATACGTTCCACTTCGACTCCGGCGATGGCGCTGACACGGTCACCGATTTCGCCAACAACGTTGACATGATCGAGTTCGACAACTTCTCCGGCTTCACCGACGAGGCGGCTTTCATCGCAGCCTTCGCAAGCCAGGTCGGCGCCAACGTCGTGTTCGATTTCGGCGGTGACGGAATGCTCACCGTGCTCAACACGACGATCGGTCAGGTGGACGACGACATCGTCCTTGTGTAGCACCAACCACCGGCGGAAGGCGCTTTCGCCTTCCGCCGGCGCAGGAACGTCACGCTTCGACAGAGGCGCGGCGGTTCTAATACCAGAAGACCATCCGGCCCGACATCTCCTGCGCAGCTTTGCCTTAAGTTGCCGCTTCGGGTGCCCGTCTTGCGCCTCCACGTCCCCCACAGCCCGATCGGCGCCGGGCCCTTCCGCACCCGGAGAAAAATGGCCCGAAAACGCCGGCGTTATCGGTTTCCTTGGGACCACCGCGCTGCGTTGGGTGCCCTGCTACAGCTAAACTTGAGGTTGGCTCCACCGGGAGTGACCCGCAGCGCCGAGCGCCAGGCTGCGCGCTCGCGCGACTCCTTCGTCGGCTGGCTCAGCCCATTCCAAACAGTCTGCGCAAGCCTGTGGGTAATGGCTCCGAAAGGTCGAGTTGCACGGTGATTGGGGCCTCGCCTTCCCAACCGTCAAATCGGACTGATCCTGCATATCGGAAAGGCGCCGCGCGGCCATCGCGGAGCTTCGATTTGCGGACGAAGAGGTGCATGGACCAACCCGGTTCCTCCCCACAGATGATCCGCCCGCGGACGCTGTTCCTCCGTGTGCTCGTTTGGGTCTGCCATACGAAGCGGGTAGGACTGATGAATTTGTCGGCATAGTGGTCGCCGACGGACATGCTTGTCTTGTCCATCGTCACAAGCAGCACCATGGCTTTGGCATTCGGAATGACGACAATGCCGGAATTCCAAGAGCCTGTGTTGAACACTGCGCCAAAGAGTGGCGGGATGCGGTCGCGAGGATATTCCTCCCAGATCCGGGGGGCGGTAGCAGGAGGAGAGAGGGGCCTGCCCGGGGCCTCGGCGGCCTCGGAAGGAAGGCTTGTTTCCTGCTCATCGTATGTCAGGCTGCGGGTTTGCAAGTAACGAAGCAACCGCCAGTCGACGAGTTCCAAAGCAAGATTGGCAAGGGCGGCGTCGCCGTGGTCATCTAGTGTGGTCTCGAATACGCCCGGGCTGGACTGGAACCACTTGGTCTCGCTCAAAAGCTTCAATGGATATTTCGTGAGCATGGCCCGAACAGCCTGAAGGTCGTCCGGGTCGACGCTGATATCCGCCTGAATTTCTGGATTTCGCTTGGCGAGGCGAGCAACGCGCTCAGCAAGAGCTTTGAGAGAGACGCGCCCCGGGAAGGCTCCGGATTCGATCATGCCGCGCAGCGCCAGCATTTTGTAACTGCGCGTCATGGGAGTTGCTTCGATCTCGTCGAGCAGAGCCTTGTGGGAAGTCCACGCCGCATGGTCGGTACCCGCAAGATCGCCCATGTCGTTTACGAAGCCAAGCCATCCAGCGTGCCCGGTACGGCCCGGATTGAAGCCCGCATGTTGGACCTCCGACGCTGTTGGACGGACGCCATGCCGATCCCGGAAATCGCGGTAGAAAGCCGTCAGTTCCTCGCCGTCCCGGGGCTGGCGGATCAACGATTTCAGGATGTCTAGGGCTTCGAGATCATAGGTGACTTCGCAACCTGCAGGGAATCTCATCTCATGGCGCTCGAATTTTTCGAGTGCCATACGAAGTGCACCTTCACCTGCGCCGATTTGGAATAGGGTACGCGCCTTGGTCAGGAAGATCCGATGGTTGCCAATGTAGTCGATCACGGCAAGGTGAGTCTTTTCGGCGGAGCGGCGAAGGCCGCGGCCAAGTTGCTGGAGCCAGATCACGGGGCTCTCCGTCGGGCGCAACATCAGCACGGTGTCGATCGACGGCACGTCCACGCCTTCGTTGAACATGTCGACGGCGTAGACAATGTCGAGGTCGCCATCTTCGAGGGCTTTGAGAGCGCTGGCGCGCGGGGATGACGTTTTGCCGGAATGGACAGCAACAGCGCGCAATCCCCGCCCCTGCGAGAACTCGGCCATAAAATCAGCGTGGCGGCGGGAGACGCAGAAGCCGATAGCCTTCTTGCCACCGCGCCGGGCCAATTGATCAAGGGCGTTTTCTGCGCGCGCCTGCGTAGCGACGGCCAAGGTCAACGCGGCCTCGTCGAACTTGCCGCTGCGCCAGGGTATTTGCGCATACTCCACAGGGTCTGGCACACCGAAGTATTTGAACGGGGCAAGAAGCTCGCGGTCGATGCCGGACCACAGGTCACATTCGTAGACGAGGTTTTCCTCGCAGAGTCCCAGAAGGTCGCCGCCATCGCTGCGGTCTGGTGTCGCGGTCAAGCCCAGCAGGAACTTCGGGGTGAAATGGTCGATGATCCTGCGGTAGGTCGCTGCGGCGGCATGGTGGAATTCATCGACGACAACGTAATCGAAGGCGTCTGGCGCGAAGCGTCGCAGGTGCTGGTTGCGGGAAAGCATCTGAATCGAGGCAAAAAGGACATCCGCGTCGAAATCCTTCGCGCCCCCGCCGAACCGACCGAGGCGTGCCTTGGGTCTTACAGCGCGGAAAGCCTCCATGGCCTGGGTTAAGATCTCTTCGCGATGGGCGACGAAGAGAATGCGTGTGGCCGGCTGGCTATCGAATGCGGCTAGAAAAGTCTTGCCAAGTCCGGTGGCAAGCACGACCAAGCCGGCGCGATACCCCTTGGCGCGCGTGGTAGCCAAAGCGTTCAGGGCTTCCCTCTGGATGCCGTGGGGCTTCGGCGCATCTTCCGGCGTCTCTTCCGGAACGCCGGAGCGCATCGGCATGGGGGTGACCCGGCGGGTCTCATAGCTGTCGATCCATTCCCCTGAGAGTTCTGTCACCTCCGGCCGCACGAGCAGGTCCTCGAAAGCTTTGCGGGCAGCGATCAGGGGGACCGCGTCCGACCGATCGAAGTGGCGGAGGTTCCATTCTACACCTTCGGTCAAGGCCGAACGGGAAAGGTTCGATGAGCCGACAATCATGGCCCCGGCTCCATCGGCAAAAGAGAACATCCAAGCCTTAGGATGAAACGGGATGCGGGCAGCTCGAAAAACGTAAAGCTGTCGGTCGCGGTCCAGATCCTCCATCAGGCGCAGTGCAGTCGGCTCGGTCACGTCGAGGTAGTCGCCCGTGAGCAACCGGAGCCGCCCACCACGTTCCAACAGGTCACGCAAATGAGGCAGGACCAAACGCGCCCCCGAGGCCATCAGAAAGGACACGGCCAAGTCGACAGACTGCGCCTGGTCGATCAGGGGGCGCAGGTGAGCGTGCAGTGCATCCGTGCCGCCGGAAATTAACGGTCGATCATGTGGCGCGCCAGGGATAGGACTGAAGGCAGTAGAGGGGACATCCAACCGGATATGGAAGTGTTCGGCGGTTTCGATAAGCTTGACGGGTGCCGTGCCACTGCCCTCCTCCAAGAGAGCCTGGGCTGGCGTGATGCGCGCAACAAGTGCGGCTTGTTCGGGCTCCGAGAGGTCGCGCCAACGGCTTACATGGCGCCGTGGCGCGAGGATGATGCTCATTCCATCTCGGATCAGGATGGTTTTAGCATCGCACTCAACAATCTTTTCGATAGATGGCGCGCAGCATAGGCAGGATTGTTTCGGCTCAGGCCGAGTTATTTCGGAGGGCACTCGTCAGGCTTTTCTCGTTGAGGCATTGAGCCGTAGGTCGATTTTTCTATCCGGACTGCGGACTTCACTCCGCCAGATTTCAACCTGCCGGAGCGACGGGCATTCATCCAGGAGCGCCGCAAAGGA
Organism: Jannaschia sp. 2305UL9-9; assembly: GCF_041403465.1. NCBI lineage: Bacteria > Pseudomonadati > Pseudomonadota > Alphaproteobacteria > Rhodobacterales > Roseobacteraceae > Jannaschia > Jannaschia sp. 2305UL9-9. The sequence continues at coordinate 97,073 of NZ_JBGEHM010000001.1, read as the reverse complement.
TTCCTCGGTCATGTCGGTAAATTGTCGCGCTGCCTCTTGCCGCTCGCCGATTTCAATCTTGAACGAGACATACAGAGCCTCCGCAGGGACCAGATGGTCTGCAAGCCTTCGTATGACTTCCGACAAGTCGCTGCGCGCGACGTAAGGATGCGAGCGCTGCCGGTATACGTTTTCGGAACCGCGGCAAGAAATCTATTGCGAAGGGACCGCATAACGACATTTTGAGTGTCTTTCACATACTTCTTGGCGTTCGTGTCGTAAAATTTACTCATATGAACTTTAAAAAGTTTATCTGCCGCGATCTTTTCATCGCAATTCCAGAGGATTGCCGGGCTCGCGCAGGTTATTGACCATCGACTTGGAATGTTTGTGAGGCTTTCATAAATCTGACCATGATTGCGATCTTTCATTCTGAGTAAGTGCCTTTGCGAACACAGGTGTTGTGGTCAGCGCCATCAGATACTGTGTCATGCTTGACCACGCCAGGCTAAGGGTTTCAGATAAGCTATTGATATAAGAGCTCAACCGGTGCCCCCTGCTACAGGCCGTCAAACAACCTGATCCGTTACTCGCGCAATGCCTGTCTGTCGATCTTGAGGTCGATCCAAAAACAGCGCGCGTATTTGACCTGGCAGCAGTGCGCTGTGATGGTCGGCCTGCATTGAAATGCCACAAAGGTGATATGGCGGTCGCGCTGGATCGGTTGGAGGCAGACATTGGCGATGTCCGGCATCTCATTGGACACAACATCCTGCGGCATGACCTGCCGCATTTGTCGGCTATGCGGCCAAGGCTGACGCAGCTTGCCGAAGCGCCGATCGACACCCTCTGGCTCAATCCATTGGCCTTCCCGCGCAACCCGTATCACCACCTCGTAAAGCACTACCATGACGGGCGGCTTCTGTCGGGCCATGTCAACGATCCGGAGGCAGACGCGCGGCTTGTGTTCGACGTGCTGGAGAATCAACTTGGTGCCTTCCGCGCACTGAACGCAAAGGCGCCGGATACCGTCGCCGCCTACCATTACCTGACGACGCGTGGCGAACAGGATCAGGGTTTCGGCGCCGTGTTCGGGCATGTCCGTGGCGCTGGCGTGCCCTCTGCTGATCAAGCCCGACAAGCGCTGTCGAGGTCGCTGGAAGGTGAGGCCTGCCGCACAGCGGTGCGGCACATGCTGGATCAGTTAGGCGCGCCGCGGACGGGCTGGCCGTTGGCTTATGCGTTGGCGTGGATCTCGGTCGCCGGGGGCGATTCCGTCATGCCCCCGTGGGTCAGAATGCAGTTTCCGGACGCCGCACGTATGGTGAAACGCCTGCGTGACACGGCCTGCGATGCTGCGGACTGCCCCTGGTGCCGCGATAAGAGCGATCCCGTAAAGGCGCTCTCACGCTGGTTCGGCTTCGACGGTTTCCGGCCGACGCCCACCGATGCCGATGGCCGCCCGCTGCAGGAACGCATCGTCGACGAGGGCATGCGTGGCAAGAGCCTGCTGGGCATCCTGCCCACCGGGACGGGCAAATCTGTCTGTTACCAGATTCCGGCACTGGCGAAGTTCGATCGGACCGGTGCGCTTACGGTCGTGATCTCGCCGCTCGTCGCGCTGATGGCCGACCAGGTCGCGGGAATGGAACGAACAGGCATTTCCTCCGCGGTTACCGTTAACGGAATGCTCTCATTGCCCGAGCGTCAGGACGCACTCGACAAGGTCCGCATGGGCGAGGCCGCGATGCTCCTGATCTCGCCCGAGCAGTTGCGCAGTGTTTCCGTGCGATCCGTTCTCAAGCAGCGCGAAATCGGCCTGTGGGTTCTGGACGAGGCGCATTGCGTATCGAAATGGGGGCACGATTTCCGGCCCGACTATCGCTACATATCACGTTTCATTCGTGAAACGGCGGGCGATGAAGATCCGGCCCCGGTGATCTGCCTTACCGCCACAGCAAAGCCGGAAGTGGTGCGAGATATTCGCGACCATTTCCATCAGAGGCTTGGAACTGAGCTGTTGCTGCTGGACGGCGGCGCATCGCGCACGAACCTGAGTTTCGAGGTGCGATCGACCGGCAAGCGGACGAAGCTGGCCGACATTCTGGACGTCATCGAACAACGTCTTCCGGCCGAGGGAGCCTCTGGCGCCGTAGTATATTGCGCGACGCGCAAGGCGACAGAGGAAGTCGCGGAGTTCCTGCAGCAACAGGGCCTGTCGGCGGAGCGATACCATGCCGGCCTGACACCCGATGAGAAGAAGACCATCCAGGAACGGTTCCGGGTGGGCGAGCTGCGGGTGATCGCAGCCACCAACGCCTTCGGCATGGGCATCGACAAACCCGATATCCGGCTGGTGGTACACGGCGACATTCCCGGCTCGCTCGAAAATTACCTACAAGAGGCCGGGCGCGCTGGACGGGACCGTGCTCATGCCAATTGCGTGCTGCTCTACGCATCGGACGATGTGGAGCGGCAGTTTCAACTCACCGCGCGGTCGCGGCTCGACCGACGCGAGATCGGGGCCATTCTGAAGGCTGTGCGGCGCATGGATGCCCGGACGCGCAGCACGGGCACCGTTGTCGCCACCCCTGGCGAGATCGTCCGACAGGAACACGACCGCGAATTCCAACGTGAAAGCGCCACGGATGACACGCGGGTCAAGACCGCAATTTCATGGCTGGAGGAGGCCAAGCTCCTGTCTCGCGAGGAAAACCGCGTGCAGGTCTTTCCGTCGTCGCTGCGGGTACGCAACATCGACGAGGCGGGGTCGCGAATGGAGAAGGCGCAGATCACCGGGATGCGCCGGACGCAGTTGATGGACATTGTCCGCCATCTGATGAATGCGCCCCCTGACGAAGGCATTTCCACTGATGAGTTGACCGGCGCAAGCGGACTGACAAGCGGTCAGCTGACCAAAGCTTTGGCTGACCTTGAATCCCTCGGTATCGCGCGGAATGACACGGCGGTAACTGTCTTTGTGCACTCCGGAGTTACGGACGATTCGCGCAAACGGCTAAGACAGGCAACACAGCTAGAAACAGACCTGATCGCAGTCATGAGGGAAGAAGCGCCTGACGCGGAAGATGCGGTCAGCACGCCTTTCAACCTGCAACTGGCCAGCCAGAAGTTACGTGATCAGGGTCATAGCCACGTCCGCCCCGACGTCGTTGAGAAGCTACTACGCGGCATGGCGCGCGACGGCCGCGACCTTGACGGTGGCAAGGGCAATGTGCGCCTGCGAAAGGCCTCTCGCGACACGCTGTTCGTAGCTCTGCAACGGTCTTGGTCGGTCTTGGACCAGTCGGCCGTGCTGCGCCGGCAAGCCGGTGCAGCGCTGGTGGAGCACCTGTTGGGGCGGCTTGAAAAAGGCCAGCGGGGCAAGGATCAGCAGGTGGAAACCACCTTGGGAGACATGCTGGCAACCTTGACGGGCGATGCTTTGCTCCGAGGTCAGGTCAAAGAAATGACCCGGCTGATGGACCGCGCGCTTCTCTGGCTGCACGAGCAGGAAGTGGTCGCACTTGGTAAGGGCCTCACCGTGTTTCGGCCCGCGATGACGGTTCAGCTTGCGCCCGGCAAGACGCAGTTCCTGGTCAAGGATTTCGCGCCATTGCAGGAGCACTATGACGAACAGACAGTACAGACCCATGTAATGGCAGCCTACGCGGAAACGGGGTTGTCCTCGATGCCGGATGCCATCCGCTTGACGGAAGATTATTTCGCCCTCGACCAAGAAGGGTTCATGGGCCGCTGGATGAAAGGCAAGACGACCGAAGTGAAGCGGCAAACGACGGGGAAGTCGTGGCAGAATGTCGTCGAGGCCCTCGGCAATCCCGTCCAGCAAAAAATCGTCGCCGACGATCGGGACGCAACCAACGTGCTCGTCCTTGCTGGCCCGGGTTCTGGCAAGACACGGGTGTTGGTCCACCGCATTGCCTACCTGATCCGCGTCCGGCGCGAAGACCCGCGCAGCATTCTTGTCCTGAGCTACAACCGCCACGCTGCGGTGGAGATCCGGGCGCGTCTTCGGCATCTGGTGGGGGACGAAGCATTCGGTGTGACGGTGTCGACCTGTCATGCGATGGCCATGCGGCTCGTGGGCGCCAGCTTTGCCGGGTCGCAGGCGCAGAGTCGGGACTTTGACGGTATCGTCGTGGAGGCGGTGCGCCAGTTGAACGGCGAAGGACTAAGCAAGGCCGAAGCAGAGGCGCAGCGCGAGACGCTGATCCAAGGGTATCGTTGGATCCTCGTGGACGAATACCAAGACATCGGCCCAGAGGAATACGCCCTGATCGCCGCCGTTGCTGGACGGACGATCGATGACGAGGACATGAAGCTAAGTCTTTTTGCGGTGGGTGATGACGATCAGAACATCTATGCCTTCGCCGGGGCGTCGATCAAATTCATCCGACAGTTCGAGCAGGATTACCGGGCGAAACCCGAATTTCTCATCGAAAATTATCGCTCCACGCATCATATCATCGAGGCCTCAAACACAGTGATCGCCGGCGCCGGTGATAGGATGAAGCTAGGTCATGACATTACCATCGACCGAAAGCGCCGGAAGAACACACCGGGCGGTGTAATGGAAACCTGTGACCCTGTGGGGCATGGTCGGGTGCAGCTTCTTCAATGCCCGCCCGGGGATCGGATGCAGGCCATCGCCGCGGTGAGTGAGTTGCAGCGTCTGGCGGCTTTGCAACCTGGCTGGAACTGGTCCCGCACGGCCATCATCGCGCGAAACTGGAAACAACTTGCCCCGGTGCGCGCCTTTGCCGAGGCGCAGGAGATCCCGGTTGAGATGGCCAATGAGAGCCTGCCGAGCCTCTGGCGCTTGCGCGAGATGCGGCAATTCATCGACCGCATAAGCCGCGACCGGGCTCGCGTTCTGGGCGTGACGGACCTTTTGGATGTCGTGAACCGCATGAAGCGCAATCGGTGGACCAACTTGATCGCAGAAGGCATCGCCGCGCTGGCCCAGGAGATCAACACCGGGCAGGTTTCAGTTCCCGATCTCGTGGAGTGGTTCGGTGAATGGGCGCGTGACGCACGAGGTGAGCAGCGGGGGCTGTTGCTGATGACGGCGCACCGAGCCAAAGGGCTCGAATTCGACGACGTGGTGATTCTGAACGGTGGTTGGGAAAGGCCATCTCGAAAAGAGGATCTCGATGCGCCGCGCCGGCTGTTTTACGTCGCAATGACGCGCGCCAGGCGCAGCCTTGCGGTAATGACTCAGGGTCCACATGCATTCGTTCCGGCAAACGGCGACAACATTTTGCGCAGGCACGCCACGCTGCCCGATGCGCGGGATCTGCCGCCGGATCGAACATATCTGATGCCCGATATGAGCCAGGTGTTCATTGATTGGGCGGGTCGTTTGCGTAGTGGAGATCGCTGTCTCACAGCGATCGCAGAGTCACACGTAGGCGATAGCCTCGCTTTGGTGAAAGATGGGGCGCGTTGGTCGGTCCGGGACTTGCATGGGCACACGTTGATCATGATGAAAGGCGGATGGGATGTCCCTAATGGACAGCGTGTCGTTTCCGCAGAGGTCGGCGCAATTGTCAGTCGCCACGCTCATGAAAGCAGCGAAGAACACCGATCCAAGCTTCGGCGCGATACTTGGGAAGTCGTTCTGCCGGAGATCGTGTTGGAAGCCTGCTGAGTTTGCATCTTCAGCGAGGTGATCGGTTTTTGCGGATATGGTCAGGAATCATGCGCCATAAAACGGCAACTGCGCCGTCTCGGCATCGTCCGTCCCGGCTGAGACGTGCGCCTGCGCAGCTGCATCGACGTCACTACGACTTTAGTCAATTTGCACGCTATGCGCTCTCGTTTTCTAAGGCGAACATGAACGCGCTGTAGGATGCGCTGCCGCCCGGGCTTCGGCAAGGTGGCTAGCCAGTCAAGCAAAGATAGCCGAACAAAACTTTCCGACGGGTGTCGCTCTTATAGCTCTGCACGGCATTGTTGCAGAAGTCGGCCTTCGAGCATTCGGCACCTTTTCCCAGGTGGCTTTATCCGTCGCAAACGATCTGAGCCGTATCGAGGTCTGAGAAGCGGTTCATGTGAGCTACTCCGCGAAATTCGGACACTGGCATAAGCTATGATTTGCAGTCGGCTGATCTTCGACGGAAAGCGTATCATAGATGTCGAAACGGAAGCAGCACGCGCCAGATTCCAGTCCAAGGTTGCGCTAGAAGCGCTGTAAGGCGAGGATTGGAAGGACCGTCGCGACAGTGGCGCGGCGTAAGCCCGAACAACGCCGCCGAGCTGGCAAGCCGGTTCGGGGTGTAACTGACGATAATGCAACAATGGAAGCAAGCCCTGCTTGAAGGCGCCTTCGGTGTGTTCGAACGCGGGAGCCGTATACACCAAATCCTGTTGAAGAGATGGGTAGTAGCTCAGTACCCACTGAACAATTTTTAATCTGGCCTACCGAAGCGTTGCGAGGCGCGCGAAATCTCGTTTCGCGCTTTGGCGGCGGAGCCATCCTCTTTCCACCTTCGCCCGTTCCACCGGACTGGTATGATTGCCTCGACATCTAGTGCGATGATGGCAGAGTTGCATCTGCGCGTGTCGTAGGCGCCGTCGGCGGTTACCGTGCCTATCTCTTCGGCTACGGGGATCTGATCAAGCCGGTCCGACAGGACCGGGCTGTCGCCAACTCGACTAGGGGTGAACTTCACTGCCCGGATATCAGAAGTGCTGGTGTCCATGGCCGTATGCAGCGTGCGACATTGACGTCTGCGGCTGATGCCGTACTTGCGAACCGACCACTTGCCGTCGCCGAGAAATTTGATTCCTGCACTATCCACCAGCAGGTTCAGCGGGTCGTCAACACTGCGGTAGGGAATTGGACCGCCAACGTCTTCTGGCGTCGACACAACGTGCTGTAGTCTGGCACGGTCCAGTCGAGACCTGCCATCTTCGACAGGCTGCCAATCATCCCAGAAGTCTGGCGAAGGGGTAGGCCAAATAGACCCTTCACACTCAGGCAGAAGCGGATCGCTGCACCGGAAGCTACCGCGGGACAACCGCGCTTGCCGGACTTTTTTGCAAACCAAGCCATGTCTCAGTCGAACCAAACCAAAAGCGAACCACGCTTCCGAACTGATACGTTGTAACTGGACCAATTCGTGGTTCGATAGCGGGAAGTGCCAGGCTTCGGCAGGATGCCGATCAAACCTACCGAAGTCGCGATGTGAGTCCTGGTACGACCTAATGCAACAACACCTATTTTCTCAACGAAAACAGAGAGCCGATACGGCTTAGATTGCAGGGAACTATCAGAAAAGGGGTGATGGAGGCGAGTACCGGAATCGAACCGGTGTACACGGATTTGCAATCCGCTGCGTAACCACTCCGCCAACTCGCCGCGCTGGTGGTGTGTCCCTTTAACCCCCTCCTGCACGGCCCGCAAGCGCCTGTTGCCGGAATGACATTGCGCGGGAGCGTCGGTCGTGCAATCTGAACTGGACTGACAACTAGACCGATGGGTTCAGATCGAGAATGGCCAACTCCCAACCCCTGCGCACCATGATGGTGGACACTCAGGTTCGCCCGTCCGACGTCACCAAGTTCCCGATCATCGCCGCGATGCTGGACGTGCCGCGCGAAAACTACGTTCCGGCGTCCGCGGTGCCCGTGGCATACATGGACGCACCGGTGCCATTGGGCGGCGGGCGCGAAATGCCGGAGGCCCGGACGCTTGCCAAGATGCTGGACGCGCTGGACGTCGAACAGGACGATACCGTTCTGATCGTCGGCGGTGGTCTGGGCTACAGCGCGGCCGTTCTGGCGCGGATGGCCGGATCCGTCGTCATGATCGAAGACGACGCCACGCTTGCGTCGGAGGCCGAGGCGACGCTGACCGCCCATGACGTCGACAATGCCGCCGTCGTTCAGGCCGACCTGACCGGTGGCGCACCGAAATCGGGGCCCTACGACGTGATCCTGATCGAAGGCGGCGTGGAATCGGTTCCGCAAACTTTGACCGATCAGCTGTCCGAGGATGGGCGGATCGCTGCGATCTTCCAGACCGGCGCCTTGGGAGAGGCGCGCGTCGGCTACATGGCCAAGGGCAAGGTTGCCTGGCGCTTTGCCTTCAACGCGACCGCCCCTGTTCTGCCCGGTTTCGCAGCGGCCCGGACGTTCGTCCTCTGACTTCTACCAAGGACGCCGACAACAAGCCGGCACTGGCCGGGCGATAGATGGGATGACTGTGATGACACGAGTTCGGAAAAGCGGAACGACGTTGCGGCGCACCGTCGGAGCTTTTGCCCTTGGCCTGACCATGCTGAGCAGTGGCGCGGCCATTGCCGAAAGCCTGACCGACACGTTCATCAAGGCCTATCGCAACTCTCCCCTGCTGGATCAGCAGCGGTTCCTTCTGCGTACCCTGGACGAAGATGTCGCGGTTGCCGTATCCGCCCTGCGTCCCACGGTGAATGGACAGGCCGCCTTTTCGAAGACGCGCACGACAACCGCGTCGACGACGACCGGCGCATCGCTTGCCCTGATCCTCGACTATACGCTTGCCGATGGGGGTCAGCGCCTGATGCGGATCGGCGCGGCGAAGGAAGCGGTGCTGGCGGGGCGTTACAACCTTATCCAGCAGGAACAGCAGATCCTGCTGAACGCGGCGTCCGCCTATCTCGACCTTCTGCAGGCCGTTCGCAACGTGGACCTGCGGGAATCCAACCTGCGTTTGTTGCAGCAGCAGTTGCGTGCGGCACGCGACCGGTTCGAGGTCGGGGAAGTTACGCGCACGGATGTCACCTTGGCCGAGGCCCGGCTGGCGTCGGCGCAGTCCCTGCTCGCGAATGCACGGGGTCAGGTCGACATTCAACGCGAAGTCTATCGTCTCGTGACCGGGTCCCTACCCACGGGCAGCCTTCAGGCGCCGCCCCCCTCCCCCGAGTTGCCGCCGAGTGTCGAGCGTGCGCAGGCAATTGCGTTGCAGGTGCATCCCCTGCTGACGGCGCTGCAGCATGAGGTCGTGGCCGCCACCCTGCTGGCGGATGCCGCCGAGGCGGATCGTCTGCCGTCGATCTCTCTTGGGGGCAGCGTGTCGCAGAACCGTGGCGTCAGCGGCGTCACCGGATCCCTCGACCTTACGGGCACGGTGCCGATCTACAATGGCGGGCGGCTGTCGGCCCTGAACCGTCGCGCCATCGCGAATGCGCAGGCAACCCGTTCCGAGTTGGCGCAACAGGCCCGCACGATCACCAATGATGTCGGCAACGCCTGGGCCTTGCTGCAGATCGCGCGCGCACAGATCACCGCATCGCAGCAGCAGGTCCGGTCATCACGCCTGGCCTTCGAGGGGTTCCGGGAAGAAGCCTTGCTCGGCGCCCGGACGACGCTCGATGTCCTCGACGCCGAGCAGGAGTTGCTGGACGCCCGCACCTCTGCCCTGCAGGCGGAGATCGATGCGCAGTTGGCCGTATATCAGGTTCTCGCTTCGATGGGCCTGATGACGGCCGACCACCTTGGCCTGTCGGTCGAGCGGTTCGATCCGACGGCCTATTACAACGCCGTCTCGTCCGCGCCCGCGATTTCCCCGTCCGAACAGGGTGGGCGGCTGGACGGCGTCTTGCGGCGTTTCGGACGCAACTGACGGCGCGGTTAAGGTAATATTGCGACGGTTGATTGCCGATCGATGGCAAATATGCGTTAAACTGTTTCCCAACAATTTTGCGGCCAGGAATGTCGCACACTGGTGGAGAGCAGCGCATGGCACAGGCCAACGATATAGAAGACGTCTTGTCCTCGATCCGCAGGTTGGTTGCCAATGAGGCAAAGCCCGCTGCCGAAGCTGCTGCGCTGTCCGAGGCGCCCGCCAAACCGGCCCCTGCCCTCGTGCTGGCCCCGACGCAGCGTGTGACGGACCCGGAAGATCCCTTTCAGATGATCCGCACCCTGGCGCAGGCGGAGCGGGATGCACGCGATGCGGAGCATGTGGTCGACGTTGTCGAAGCCGAGGTCGCATCGATCAGTCGTGATATCGTTGCCGAAGAAGCAACGCAGGTGTCGGACTGGACGGCCGATGAGGCGGGACCCGACCCCGTGACGGATCTGCTGAATGACTACGTCGAGGACGACGATTATCAGGCCGAGCCTGCCGAAGCCGACCCTGCCGAAACCGCCGCTTACATGGACATGGCGGAACAGGCCGCGCCTCTGGACGCTGATACCGAAGTCGAGGCAGCGGTCGACACGCTTGCCGCCGAAAACGTCACGCCCCTTTCCACACATCCGACGTTCGCGGATGAAGACGATGATGATGACACCGACGTCGATCTTGCAGACATCTCGGACGCGGTGACGACCGATGATGCTTTGCGCGATCTGATTGCGGAAATCGTGCGCCAGGAGCTTTCGGGCGCGCTGGGCGAACGGATCACCCGCAACGTGCGCAAACTCGTGCGCCGGGAAATCCGTCAGATGCTGTCGTCGGGCGAGTTCGACTGACCCCTCCAGGCCGCATCGGCGCCTGGATCGACCTATTGTTGGCAAAAGAAAAACCGCGTGGGGTCGACCCCCATCGCGGTTTTCTTGCTACCCGTGCCGTCTGACCGGCGGGCAGAAAAGTCAGGCCGCCTCAGCAGCCATTTCCGCAGCTTGGCGACGTTCGCTTTCTTCGCGCGACAAGGCGACAGAGGTGCGGACACCCCGGCTTACGAACTCCATCAGACCGGATACAACACGTTCGTTCGGGTCGATGCCTGCACAGGACAGAACTTCACGACCATCGCGGGACCGTGCCCAGCGTGCGATCTGTTCCGGCCCGTTGCCGTATTTCTTGTCGTCGGAGATGGCGTCGTCGAGCGCGGCCAGAACGACGGCGGCAAACAACTTGCGCGCGCGCTGACCCTGTTCAAAGTTGAACGCTGTTGCATCGACAAAATCGGTCATCCCGTACTCCTATGATTATTGCTCTTGCACTTCCCCGGTGTGCCCGCCTACCAGACCTTTTGCGATTCACACCATGCAATCTCGGAATACCTCACTTGCGCCTGATGCATACCGAGCCATCCGAACAGCTACATCTGGTTAACAAACCCGCCGTTTCCCCACCAGATATGGAACGTGTCACGTCTCCTTCAACCTTTCGCCAACTTTTTGACACTTTTGGACTGGGCAATCGCGTTGCAAGCCATTTCGCACCGTGCCTAACTGCGTCCTCTTGCACTGTGCGCTTGGCCGGAATACCGACGGCGCGGCGCAACGCAAGCAAGGGGGCGGATCATGCCCAAGATCAACGGCAACGAAATTCGGCCAGGAAACGTCCTGGAACATGACGGTCACCTGTGGTCGGCGGTCAAGGTCGATCACGTCAAACCCGGCAAGGGCGGTGCCTTTGCTCAGGTCGAACTCAAGAACCTGCGCAACGGGTCCAAGCTGAACGAACGTTTCCGGTCCGCCGACAAGGTGGAGCGCGTGCGCCTTGAGCAGAAAGACCAGCAGTTCCTGTACGAGACGGACGGGCGCCTCGTGTTCATGGACACCGAAAGCTACGAGCAGGTCGAACTCGACGCCGATATCCTGGGCGAGCGTCGCCCCTTCCTGCAGGACGGCATGATGGTCGTCGTCGAATATCACGAGGCAGAGGCATTGAACGCCACGTTGCCGCAGAAGGTGACCTGCCGGATCGCCGAGACTGAAGCCGTCGTCAAAGGTCAGACAGCATCCAAAAGCTTCAAGCCCGCGGTTCTGGACAACGGCGTGCGCGTGATGGTGCCCCCGTTCGTGGGCCCGGACGAGGACATCATCGTCAACACCGAGACGATGGAATACGCCGAGCGCGCCTGAGACGGTTGCGCCCGCAGATCCCTGATCCTTCGCTGAACGTCCTTCAGGCGGTTTTCAGCGAAGGGCCCTGCGCCCGGACCATGCCGAGCGCCATGTCGGCATAATTCGCCTCGACCGCCGCCCGGTCGAGGCGCCCGCCGTCCCGATACCACGTCGTCACGCCGGTCAGCATCGCGATCAATGCCATCGCCGTCAGCTTGACATCCGGCACATGCATCTGCCCACTCTGGTGGCCCAGCTTCAGGATTGCCTCGGGCACCGCTTCGTATCGGCGGCGCAACTGTTCGATCCGGGCGAAATTTTCCGGGTCGAGCGATCGGAGTTCCATGTAGGCGATGAAGACCGCGTCCGGCCGGTCGAGGTGATAGCGGACGTGAAAGCGCGCAAAAGCCTCCAGCTGCGCCAAGGCGTTCGGCCCTGTGTCGACCGCGGACCAGCCATCCAGCACACCGTTCAGATGCGCCTGCATCATCTCGAACAGCAACGTCTGCTTGTCCGGTGTATAGTGATACAGTGCCCCTGCCCCGATCCCGACCTCGGCCGCGATCATGCGCATGGAAACGGCGGCATAACCGTGCCGCGCGAACAGCCGCTGCGCGGCCTCCCGCACGCGGGGGCCGGTCACGGTCGCATCTGATCCGCTCGGACGTGCCATGGCGATCAATTAAACCGAACGGATGTTCAATTCCAAGGCCTCTGCACCCTTGTCGCCTGCCCCGCCTGATCGTAGCTTTGCGCCATGTTGCGCGTCGCTCTCCTTACCTGCCTGACCCTTGCGGCCTGTTCCGGCGATGTCCCCACGGTCGACGCGACGATCTCGGACGCTGCGCGCGCACAACCCTATCCGACCCTCGGGCCGATCGATGCCCTTTTGACCGACGCCGCGCGCCCCTCGCGCGCAAAAGCGGCGGGGTCAAACCTGCGCGTGCGGGGCACGGCTCTTGCGGGCCGGGGCATCTCGGCGCCCGGCGGAGAGTCCCTTGATGCACGGGGCGCGCGCCTGCGGGCCCGTGCCGCCGAATTGCGGGCCGTCGATATCTAGCCTGCCGCGTCGGGTGCGTTGCGCCTAGGCGACGGGCGCGATAGGCCGACGCAACATCTTTTCCAACCGACGGAGCCGCCCCCATGACCTCACCCCTACGCCTTGGCATCGCGGGACTGGGCACCGTCGGAACCGGCGTCGTGCGCATCGTGCAGGACACCGCCGACCTTCTGTCGGCCCGCACCGGCCGCCGCATCGAGATCACCGCGATTTCCGCCCGCAGCCGCGGCAAGGATCGGGGCGTGGACCTGTCCGCCTATGCTTGGGAAGACGATCCCGTCGCCTTGGCGCGCCGCGATGACGTGGACCTGTTCGTCGAACTGATGGGCGGATCCGACGGCCCGGCAAAGGCCGCGACCGAAGCCGCCCTTTCGGCGGGCAAACCCGTGGTGACCGCCAACAAGGCGATGCTGGCGCTGCACGGGCAGGCCCTTGCCGAACTGGCCGAGGCCAACGGTGCGCCCCTGCGATACGAAGCTGCCGTCGCGGGCGGCATCCCCGTGGTCAAGGCGCTGACCGAAGGGTTGGCCGGCAATGTCATCACCCGCGTATCCGGCGTGATGAACGGCACCTGCAATTACATCCTGACACGGATGGAGCATTCGGGCCTGCCCTACGAGGAGATCTTCGCCGAGGCCGAGGGCCTCGGGTTCCTCGAGGCGGACCCCACCCTCGACGTGGGCGGAATCGACGCAGGTCACAAGCTGGCCATCCTGTCGGCCATCGCCTTCGGCACGCAGGTCGATTTCGACGGCGTTCAGTTGCAGGGAATCGAGCGTGTCAGCATCGACGACATCCACCGAGCCCGCGACATGGGCTATCGCATCAAGCTGCTGGGTGAGGCACGGCGGACCGATGCCGGTATCGAACAGAGCATGCGCCCGACCCTCGTGCCCGCCGACAGCCCCCTGGGCCAGCTTGAAGGCGGAACCAACATGGTCGTGATCGAAGGCGACGCCGTCGGTCAGATCGTGCTGCGGGGCGCGGGCGCGGGCGAAGGCCCCACGGCCAGCGCCGTGATGTCCGACGTGATCGATATCGCCCGTGGCTTCACCTTGCCGACCTTCGGTCAACCGGCAAGCAGCCTGGCCCCCGCCAAACGCGCGAACGCGGTCACGGCCTGCGCACATTACGTGCGCCTGATGTTGCGTGATGAGCCCGGCGCCCTGGCCCGCGTCGCAACGGTGCTGGGCCAGGCCGGTATCTCCATCGACCGGATGCGCCAATACGATCATCCGGGCGCCGATGCGCCGGTGTTGATCGTCACCCATCCCTGCGCCCCGGTAGACCTGTCCGATGCCCTGTCCGGTGTCGTCGCAACGGGTGTCGTGCGTGGTGACCCGGTCGCGCTCCAGATCCAGACCCCATGAACCCAGAGGAACAATCGCGATGACCTATGTGCCCGCCGCCGACCGCTATGACACGATGCCCTACCGCCGGTGCGGGCGGACGGGCCTGAAGCTGCCCGCGATCAGCCTTGGGCTGTGGCACAACTTCGGCGATGACACCCCGCACCAGACCAAGCGCGACATCTGTCGCACGGCCTTCGATCACGGGATCACGCATTTCGACCTTGCCAACAACTACGGCCCCGAGCCGGGCAGCGCGGAACTGGCCTTCGGTCAGATCCTGCGCGAGGATTTTGCAGGCTACCGTGATGAGCTGATCATTTCGTCCAAGGCCGGCTATCGCATGTGGCCCGGCCCCTACGGCGAGATGGGCAGCCGCAAGTACCTGATCGCGTCCTGCGATCAGTCGCTGAAACGTATGGGGCTCGATTACGTCGATATCTTCTACAGCCACCGTTTCGACCCCGAAACGCCGCTGGAGGAGACGATGGGCGCGCTGGATCATATCGTCCGGTCCGGCCGCGCACTCCATGCCGGGATCAGCAGCTACAACTCCGAACGCACGAGGGAAGCGGCGGCGATCCTTCGCGACCTCGGCACGCCCTGCGTCATTCATCAGCCAAGCTACAACATGCTGAACCGCTGGGTCGAACGCGACGGATTGCTGGATACGCTGGACGATGAAGGCATCGGATCGATCGTCTTCACCCCGCTCGCCCAAGGTCTGCTGACCGGCAAGTATCTGAACGGGATCCCCGAAGGCAGCCGGGCGACACAGGGCAAGTCCCTCGATTCCGATCAGATCACGCCGGACATGATTGCCGCCTTGAATGCCCTGAACGAACTGGCCGAAGCCCGCGGACAGACGCTGGCGCAGATGGCTCTGGCGTGGGTGCTGCGCGCAGGGCGGGTGACCACCGCCCTGATCGGCGCATCGCGGGCCGAACAGGTCACCGATTGCGTCGGTGCGGTCGGCAATCTGGAGTTTTCGGACGCCGAACTGTCCAGGATAGACGAGCTTTCGGGCGAGAAGGGCCTGAACCTCTGGGCGGCTTCGTCAGAGAAGGTTTGACCGCAGAAAAACCGATCATGACCTGCGGGCGTCGGCTTCCGTCGGCGCCCGTTGCTGTTCGGGCATACGCCCGCGCGATGGGCGCATGCCCGACCAAACAGCAGCAATGACACGGTTTTCGGGGTGGTGGCCCCACGATAGCGCCAACAGGTTTGTATCCCAGTCCCTGCCTCGCTAACACGAAAGCGAAGAAAACCGCGCCACGCGCGAAAGGACCGAGTTTCATGCCAAAGACCGATTTCAATGACCGTATGCTGTCTCTGGGCCTTGCCCGCGTGTCAGAAGCTGCGGCACTTGCCTCGGCACGCCTGATTGGTCGTGGCGACGAAAAGGCCGCCGACCAGGCAGCGGTCAACGCCATGCGCGATCAGCTGAACAAACTGGACATCCAGGGCACCGTCGTCATCGGCGAGGGAGAGCGGGACGAAGCCCCGATGCTCTATATCGGCGAAGAGGTCGGATCGGGCGTGGGCCCGGAGGTCGACATCGCGCTCGACCCGCTCGAAGGCACCACGCTGACCGCAAAGGACATGCCGAATGCCCTGACGGTCATCGCGATGGGCCCCCGCGGATCCATGCTGCACGCGCCGGACGTCTACATGGACAAGCTGGCCATCGGCCCCGGGTACCGCGCGGGCGTCGTCACGATGGACATGTCCCCCGCCGAACGGGTCAATGCGCTGGCCGCGGCCAAGGGATGCTCGACCGAGGACATCACGATCTGCGTGTTGGAGCGTCCGCGCCACGAGGACATGATCGCCGAATTGCGCACGACCGGTGCGGCGATCCGCCTGATCACCGACGGCGATGTCGCGGGCATCATCCACTGCGCCGAGGCCGCCACCACCGGCATCGACATGTACATGGGCTCCGGCGGCGCGCCCGAGGGCGTGTTGGCCGCGGCCGCGCTGAAATGCATGGGCGGGCAGATGTTCGGTCGCCTGCTGTTCCGCAACGATGACGAACGTGGCCGCGCGTCCAAGGCGGGGATCACCAACTTCGACCGCGTCTATACCCGCGACGACCTCGTGACGGACGATGTGATCTTTGCCGCCACCGGTGTCACCGACGGCTCCATCCTCGCCGGGATCAAGCGCGAGGTCGGATACCTGACGACCGAGACGATTCTCATGCGGTCCAAGACCGGATCCGTCCGGCGCATGACATACCGCAACCCGGTCTGATCTTCGGGCCACGTCGGGGCGGGCGGCGCGGCCCATGTGTCGCCCCCCCTGCCCCAGCGCTTGCGTCCGGCCGGTCCGCGCGGCAAGGGAAGGCATGTCCTACCTTGGTGTTTCCCATTCCGCGACCGGCCGCCGCTGGGTCGGCCTGACCCTCGAACAGGATCGGCTGGCCGAAGCGATCGCGCAGACCGGCCAGCCGCTCGCGCTGTCCCGTCACCTCGCGCGGCGCGGTGTCCTTCCCGAAGAGACCGCAAGCTTTCTCGAGCCTCGCCTGCGTGACCTGCTGCCGGACCCCCTCGACCTTCTGGATATGCAGACTGCCGCCACGCGCCTGCTGCACGCCGCGCGGACCGGAGAGCGTATTGCCATCTTCGCCGACTACGACGTAGACGGCGGCACCTCCGCCGCCCTGCTCGTCTGGTGGCTGCGCGCGCAAGGGCGCGAGGCGACCATCTATGTCCCCGACCGGATCGAGGAAGGTTACGGCCCGAACGTCCCCGCCATCGCGAAACTGGCCAAGGACCATGACCTGATCGTCTGCGTCGATTGCGGCACGCTCAGTCACGAGGCGCTTGGCGCGGCGGGACAGACGGATGTGATCGTTCTCGACCACCACCTCGGTGGTGAAACGCTGCCACCCGCCCTCGCGGTCGTGAACCCGAACCGACAGGACGAATCCGGCGCCTTGGCCCACCTTTGCGCGGCTGCCGTCGTTTTCCTGACGCTTGTGCAGGCCAACCGGCAAATGCGCGACACCGGCACCGCCGGTCCCGATCTGATGGCGATGCTCGATCTCGTGGCCTTGGCGACGGTGGCCGATGTTGCCCCGCTGATCGGGGTCAATCGCGCGCTTGTGCAGCAGGGGTTGAAGGTTCTGGCGCGGCGGGACCGTCCGGGCCTGCGCGCCTTGGCGGACGTGGCGCGGATGGACGGACCGCCGACATCCTATCACCTTGGCTATCTTCTGGGGCCACGCATCAACGCGGGGGGCCGCATCGGCGCGGCCGACCTCGGCGCGCGGCTTCTGTCGACCACCTCGCACGCCGAGGCCGAAGCGCTCGCGGCGCGGCTGGACCACTTGAACCACGAACGCCGGGCGATCGAAACGCGCGTCACCGAAGAGGCGCGCGCACAGGCCGAGGCACGTCTTGCCGAAGGCGCCACGCTTGCCTGGGCGGCAGGCGACGGGTGGCACCCCGGCGTTGTCGGCATCGTGGCATCACGCTTGAAGGAGGCATTCAACCGCCCCGCCGTCGTCGTCGGATTGCGCCCCGATGGCATCGGACAGGGCTCCGGCCGGTCGGTCAGCGGCGTCGACCTGGGCGCCTGCATCCAGCGGCTTGCCGACGAAGGCATGATCCTGAAAGGCGGCGGGCACCGCATGGCCGCCGGTCTGACCGTCAGCAGCGATCAGCTGGAGGCGGCGATGTCCCGGCTGGACACGCTGTTGGTCAGGCAGGGGGCCGATACCTCCGGTCCCCGCGACCTCGCGATCGACGCGACCCTCATGCCCGGCGCTGCCACCTTGGCCCTCGTCGATGCATTGGAGGCGGCGGGCCCCTTCGGCCAGGGCGCGTCCGCGCCGCGATTCGCCTTCCCTGACCTACGCGTGGCCTTTGCCAAACCCGTGGGTGACGGGCACCTGAAACTGACACTGACGGATGGCGGGCCGACGCGACTCGACGCGATTGCGTTCCGTGCCGGCAGCACGGGAATCACCGATGCCGTGGACCGCGCCGCCGGTGCACCGATCCATGTCGCAGGGCGGTTGGAAAAGAACCGCTGGCAGGGCCGAGAAACCGTTCAGCTGAAGCTGGAGGACGTCGCGATCGCCGCTGAATCAGATGATTGCAAAATGGTGTAAAAATCCTCTTGCGGTGCCTGCGCCCCTCGCCTAAAGACACCCCACGCCAAGTTTGGCCCGTTCGTCTATCGGTTAGGACGCCAGGTTTTCAACCTGGAAAGAGGGGTTCGATTCCCCTACGGGCTGCCACTTTGCCACCTCCGCCAAGGCGGAACTGATGGCAAAATACCGGGCGTTTCGATCATTCAAAGCGGTGCCGGACATATCAGGCGAAGCAGTATTTCGACGCTGTTGCCTGCAGGACCGGCGACCGATCCAAGCACGCGCCGCCTGCCCCTATACATGGTGGCAAACAGTACGGGCAGGCGTTCGACGACGGCCATACCCGACCATGCAGCAATCGTCAGAGAGGCAGGCTCTGATCTGTCTTGACCGTTGCGACGTGCATCAGGGCCTCGATCTCGGCGATATTGGGCAGGGTGAGGATTCGGCTGCGGTATATGGACTGCCAATGGGTCATGTCCCGCGCAATGACGGTCAGGCGCAAATCGACCCGACCGAGGAACGTCTGCATTTCGGTGACTTCGGGGATCTCCCTCGCGGCGGCCATGAACAGGTCGAAGGCGTTGGCGACGGTCTTGTCCAGCTGGATGCGCAACGACACCTCGACCGCATAGCCAAGGGCGGGCCAGTTCACGATGCCATGGACGCCGCGCAGGATACCACGTTCGCGCAGACGCTCGATCCTGCGGGCGACTGTCGGGGTCGGCACATCGAGAGATGCCCCAATATCGGCGGGCGATAGGTCGGGCTCCGCCAGCCAAAGACGCAGAATACGTCGGTCGATGTCCTCAAGCATGATTTTACCCTCAATCAAGCATCAAACGAATGAATACTATCATCACACCGTGAATTCGAGAGCTTTCCCTTCTCGCCTTCGGGCTGTTCCTCGCCTATCCATCCCTCATCGATTTACCCTCGGAGGAGATACCCGATGCGCGTTTACTATGATCGCGACTGCGACGTTAACCTGATCAAGGACATGAAGGTCGCGATCCTCGGCTACGGCAGCCAAGGCCACGCCCACGCCCTGAACCTGCGCGATTCGGGCGCCAAGAATCTCGTCGTCGCCCTGCGCGAAGGCTCCCCCTCCGCCGCCAAAGCCGAGGGCGAAGGCCTCAAGGTCATGGGCATCGCCGAGGCCGCCGCATGGGCCGATCTGATCATGTTCACGATGCCCGATGAATTGCAGGCCGAAACCTACAAGAAATACGTCCATGACAACATCCGTGAAGGCGCCGCGATTGCCTTCGCACACGGCCTGAACGTCCACTTCGGCCTGATCGAACCCAAGCCGGGAATCGACGTCGTGATGATGGCGCCCAAGGGCCCCGGTCACACTGTGCGCGGCGAATACACCAAGGGCGGCGGCGTGCCCTGCCTCGTGGCCGTGGACCGCAACGAATCCGGTCGCGCGCTGGAGATCGGCCTGTCCTACTGCTCCGCCATCGGTGGCGGCCGCTCGGGCATCATCGAGACGAACTTCCGCGAGGAATGCGAGACCGACCTCTTCGGCGAACAGGCGGTTTTGTGCGGTGGTCTGGTCGAGCTGATCCGCTGCGGCTTCGAGACGCTGGTCGAGGCGGGTTATGCCCCCGAGATGGCCTATTTCGAGTGCCTGCACGAGGTGAAGCTGATCGTCGACCTGATCTACGAAGGCGGCATCGCCAACATGGACTACTCGATCTCCAACACCGCGGAATACGGCCAGTATGTCACCGGCCCGCGCATCCTGAACTACGATGAGACGAAGGCCCGCATGAAGGCCGTCCTCGCCGACATTCAGGACGGCAAGTTCGTGCGTGACTTCATGCTGGAGAACGCGGTCGGTCAGCCGACGATCAAGGCGGAGCGTCGCAAGAACGACGAGCACCAGATCGAAGCCACCGGCGAGAAGCTGCGCGGCATGATGCCCTGGATCTCGGCCGGCAAGATGGTCGACAAGACCAAGAACTGAGCAAGGGCCTGCGGGCCATCGCCTGAAATACGAAAGGGCGCGGACATCTGTCCGCGCCCTTTTGGCATTTTGGCGTCACCTTGCGGGGATCTGATCACACGTCGAGGGGGCGCCCATGCGGGTCACCATCGGCCGCCAGCGTCGATTTCGGCGCGTCCGGATCGGCTTTGCGGGCCAGAACCTTTTGCTGGCTGACAAGCGCGAATAGGATGAAGGCGAGCATCGTGCCGAAGGCCAGCACGGGCAAAAGTAGATCAACCATGAGAAACTCCGTTCCGTTTGGGCTGTAACTGCGGGGTCAACGTGCGGCGCGGCGGCTCGGTTCCTTGGGCACGATGGGCGCAAACGTCGCATCAAGGCGAAGACTGCCAGTGATCGCGGGTCCGACGCCCCGGACCGGTCTGCGACCCACTTCGATCGGATCGCGCGGGAAATGACAGGGTCCCATCACCTTTGCCAAAGACGACCCTGTCGCCACCTGCGCCCCTATCGGACGCGCGCCCGCATGAAGATCATTCTCTAACACCCTGCGCGGAATAGATTTTCGCTACTGTCATCCCTATCATCAGCAAAGACCGGTTTTACCCTGTCGCCACGGGCACAGGCGCGCTAGGCGGTGGCCATGGTGACAACGACTGATACGCCGGTTTCCCAACCGACCTTTGCAAACTGGGCTTCGATCATCGTGCTCGGCCTGATCTGGGGCGGCACCTTCATGGTCGTGGCCATCGCCTTGCGCGGCTACGGGCCGGTAACCGTTGCGACGGCCCGCACGACCCTTGGGGCGCTTGCACTCCTGTCGCTGCTGCTTGTGCTGCGCCGCCCTGTACCGGTCCTGACGCGATCGCTGGTCGTCTTCATCGTGGCGCTTGGCATATTGATGACCGCCCTGCCGTTCATGCTGCTCAGCTGGGGTCAACAATACGTCCCCTCGGCCTTTGCGGGGCTGTCCATGGCCGTTCTGCCACTGTTCCTGTTGCCCCTCGCGCATTGGTTCGTACCGGGCGACCGTCTGACCCTGCGCAAGGCATCCGGTTTCGGGCTAGGCCTGCTCGGCGCGCTCGTCCTGCTTGGGCCGGGTATCTTCGACGCGGGGCGCGGCGACCTCGCGGCCTTGGGGCGCGTGGCCTGTATCGCGGCGACGATCTCCTATGCCTGCGGGTCGATCCTGACACGGCGCTGCCCGCCGATCGATGCGATGTGGCTTTCGGCCCTGACGCTCGTGGTGGGGGCGATGATCCTGTTGCCGGCCATGTTGGTGACCGAAGGGATGCCGGGCACCGCGGATCCGCTGGTGATGGGGGCCATCGTCTTTCTTGGCATCGTGCCCACCGCCTTTGCGGCACTCCTGCGGGTGCAGGTCATTCGCAGCGCGGGCCCGTCCTTCATGACGCTGGTGAACTACCAGGTGCCGGTCTGGTCCATGGTCTTCGGCGCTCTGGTCCTGGCCGAGGATCTGCCCGGACGCTTCTATATCGCCCTCGCGTTGATCGCGGCTGGCCTTCTGCTCAGCCAGATGCGCCGTCGCGCGAACTAGGTCCGCCCGAGACGGCGAAGATCGCAGGCGATCCGACCTTGCGGCAGGACCAGGCATGAAGATTACCGGTCCGAGGGGTGCCCTCGCGTACTCTGCCATTGACACCCGCTCATGCGCGCCGGACACCGACACAATGCTGGACGCGCGCCCCGTCGGATACGTCATCGGCCTTTTGCTGATCGCCCTTGGTGCCTCGATGGCGGTGCCCATGGCGCTCGACATCTGGGACGGCAATGGCCATTGGTCCGTGTTCTTCGAATCCGGGATGCTGACCCTGCTGGCGGGCATGTCGCTGTCGCTGTCGTGTTCGAACGCGGTGCGCACGCGCCTGTCGCTGCAACAGACCTTCCTTCTGACGACCGGCGTCTGGCTGGCCCTTCCGGTCTTTGCCGCCCTGCCCTTCGTCCTGGGCGAAACGGGCAGCACCTACACCGATGCCTTCTTCGAAGCGATGTCCGGCCTGACCACGACGGGATCGACGGTGCTGACCGGTCTCGATGACCTGCCCCGTGGCCTGTTGTTGTGGCGGGGTTTGCTGCAATGGTTCGGCGGGATCGGGGTCATCGTCGTGGCGATGGTGTTCCTGCCGGAACTGCGGGTCGGCGGGATGCAGATCTTCCGCACGGAAGGGTTCGATACGATGGGCAAGGTCCTGCCCCGCGCTGCTCAGATCTCCTCCCGGATCTCGACGATCTACATCGGGATCACGATCACCTGCACGATCGCCTACAACGCAGCCGGGATGGACCCGTTCGACGCGATCGTCCACGCCATGACGACCGTCTCGACCGGTGGTTTCGCAAACTACGACGCAAGCTTCGGCGCGTTTCAGGGGGCACATGAATACATCGCGACGGTTTTCATGCTGGCCGCCGCCCTGCCCTTCGTCCTCTATGTCCAGATGCTGGGCGGCAGCTGGGCGCCGCTGCTGCGCGACAGCCAGGTCCGCGCCTTTCTGACCGTCACGGCGATCCTCGTTGCGACCACCATGATACTGCTGGTCGCCGTCGACGACTATCCCGTCGAACGCGCCCTGCGCGAGGCGCTTTTCAACATTGCCTCGATCCTGACCGGCACCGGATATGCCAGCGTCGACTACATGCAGTGGGGCGCGCTCATCATCACGTTGTTCTTCTTTTGCGGCCTCGTCGGCGGCTGCGCCGGCTCGACCTCCTGCTCCATCAAGATCTTCCGCTACCAGATCCTGTTCGCGGCCATGAAGGCGCAGATCCGGCGCATTCATTCGCCCCACGGCATCTTCAACGCACGCTACGCGGGGCGCACGGTCTCGGAAGACGTGATGTCGTCCGTCATGGCGTTCTTCGTGCTGTTCGTCGTCACGCTTGGCGTCTTTGCCGTGCTTCTGGCCATGACGGGCCTTGATTTCCTGACCGCCGTGTCGGGTGCCGCGACCGCGGTGGCCAATATCGGGCCGGGTCTGGGGCCGATCATCGGCCCTGCGGGCAACTTCGCGCCCCTGAACGATACGGCGAAATGGCTGCTGTCTGCCGCGATGCTGATCGGACGACTGGAACTGGTCGTCGTCTACGTCCTGTTTACCGCGCGGTTCTGGCGGGCCTGATCAGGCAGACCGTGGTTCCGTGACCAGACAGCAAACCGTAGAGGGGGCGCTGCCTCCGCCCTGCGGGCCCCCGAGGTATTCCGGTCCAGAAGTAGGGGCCATGTTTGCACGGGGCCGGTCGGTCGCCGCGGCGCGGTCCTGCTATTCCCAGCAGCTGACGAGGACGGTCATTCCGGTGGCGCGCGTCGTCAGATCCTCTGGCGCGATCACAGCGCCGTTCCCGGCGGGACCGACCGTGACGCCCGCATCCCGCAGCACGCGACGCAGCGCCGTGGCCTTGGCCGCAAAGGCGACATCATCAGGCAACGCGCGGTCCCCCGATACAGGGGCGGGCAGCAGCATGCCGGTCACCCGACCGGATCCGTCCAGCACGGGGCCACCGACATCGCCGTCCCGCGCGGAAAGCGAAAGGCGAAGGACCGCGTCCGATCCATCAAGCCCGCGCACGTCCTCCAATGTTCCGAAGCTCAGCGTTGCGGCACCCAGAACACCGCCGAAGGGGAAACCGCCGACGGAGACCGGGGACCGCAGGCGTCCCTCGCTATCGGCCAGCCGCGCAACCTCGACGGGGGCCAAGGTGCCGGCGGGGCTCAGAACCGCGATGCCGTCCGCCTCGTAGGCGACGGTGGCGTCGTGCAGCCGGTCCAGCGTCACACGTCCGCATCCGGCGACATTTGCGGCCGCCGTGACAACGCGCCCCGCGCCATCGACGAAGAACCCGGAGGCCGAGCGCAGCGGCTGACGCACCTGCAATCCGGACACCATGTCGAAGCTCTGCTCGCTGGCCTCGAAGCCTTCGTCCGGGCTCAGCGGGGGGCCAACACGGCGCATCGTGTCGTCCATCGCGGCAATCGCGCGCGCGGCCGAGGCGTCCTGCGCGGCGGGCCAGGACAGCAGATAGCCGAAGATGTGCCCATCCTCGAGACGGGCCGAAACCTCCGTCGTCTGCGTGCCTGCGACGCCGCGAATGCGGAAGCTGTCGCGTTGCTTGGCGCGCTCCCCCTCCGGCGGGACCACGTCCAGCGTCTGCAATATCTCGTAGAGGCCGCCCAGCGACACGCGGTCGCCCGGCTGGCTGATCAGGGACAGGCGCACACCGCTGTCGTCCTTGGGCAGGTAGTGGACGAAGGGGGCCTCGACGCGGTCGAATTCCACAAGGCCCATCGGCGCGGTCATCGCGATACCCGCCTGCTGCTGGACCAGTTCACCAAGGCCCAAGGCGGCTTGCGCGTCGCGGTATTCCTGCATCAGTTGCGCGCGCTGGCGCGTCGTCAGGATGCCCGTCGCATCGACGCCCGCCGCCGTCTGCCAGCGCGTCATCGAGGCGCGTGTTCCGCGGCCATAGCTGCCGTCGATGGCGGCGGTGTAGAATCCGAACCACTGCAGGGCGCGTTGCAGGTCCATCTTCTCTTCGCGCGACAATTGCGCTTCGGAGCGCTGCGCCTCTCGCGGCGTTTCTTCGGGAACGATGACGGGCGCCGCCACGACCTCTTCCTCCGTGGCCGGTTCTTCCGTGGCCAATTCTTCCGTGGCCGGGGCCTCCTCGGCGGCAACAGGGGCTTCGGCGATCGGGGCCACAGGGGCCACGGGCGGTGTCACGACGCCGACAGGCCAGAACCGTTCGCGGAAGGTATTGCCATCGCTGACATAGCTGTCGCGCGGGATCAGGCCTTCATTGCGCAGGCGCCGCAGCGTGACACGGGCGTCCTCCTCCGGGTAGGGGCCGAGCGCGATGGCATACCAGCCGCCACCGATGCGGAACCCGTTGATGTCGGGCAGGATGCCACCGTAGGCGCGGGCGCGGGCCTCGGCCTCGCGCAGGTTGGGGTGCGCTTCGATCTGAACGAAGACGCCGGGCGCCTGACCTGTCTGAGCCAAGGCGCGCAGCGGCGCACCGACCAGCAGCACCAGGCAAAGGGTCAGGCCACACAGCAGGCGGAAAACCGTCGATACGCGCATCCCCAAAACTCCCGTTCTCAAACAATTCGGACGATTCCCTCACTTTCCTCATCCCGTGCCCGAGGAAAAGGGGCGCGCCGTCGCAGACCCGGCCCACGCCCCACGTTGACCGCGCAACTGTTGCCCCTTAGACGCGGTGCCGACCGCAGATCGGAGCCACCCCATGTCCGCAGCAGACACGCCCACATCCTTTCAGGAAATCATCCTGAGGCTTCAGACCTACTGGGCCTCGCAGGGATGCGCGATGTTGCAGCCCTATGACATGGAGGTCGGCGCAGGCACCTTCCACCCGGCGACCACGCTGCGCAGTCTCGGCAATCGCCCATGGGCCGCGGCCTATGTTCAGCCGTCGCGCCGCCCGACCGATGGCCGCTATGGCGAGAACCCGAACCGGTTGCAGCATTACTACCAGTATCAGGTCCTCATCAAACCGTCCCCGCCCAACCTGCAGGAGCTTTATCTCGGCTCGCTGCGCGCGATCGGGATCGACTTCGACCTGCACGACATCCGCTTCGTCGAGGACGATTGGGAAAGCCCCACGCTAGGCGCATGGGGCCTTGGCTGGGAGGTGTGGTGCGATGGCATGGAAGTGTCGCAGTTCACCTATTTCCAGCAGGTCGGCGGCCACGACTGCCACCCCGTATCAGGCGAACTGACCTACGGGTTGGAGCGTCTGGCCATGTATGTCCTCGGGGTCGATCACGTCATGGACATGCCGTTCAACGCGCCCGACGCGCCGATCCCCCTGACCTACGGCGACATTTTCCGCCAGACGGAGGAGGAATACGCACGCTGGAACTTCGACACCGCCGACACGGCCGTGTTGCTGCGCCAGTTCGAGGAGGCGGAGGCCCATTGCGCCGAGATCCTGTCGAAACCGGCGGACGACCCGAAGACCGGCAAGCGCATCGTCATGGCGCATCCGGCCTATGACCAGTGCATCAAGGCCAGCCATATCTTCAACCTGCTGGACGCGCGGGGCGTGATCTCGGTCACTGAACGGCAAAGCTATATCGGCCGCGTTCGAACGCTGGCCAAGATGTGCGCCGATGCCTTCGTCGCGACCGAGGCGGGTGGTTGGACGCCTGAAGCAGCCTGACGGCAGGGGCCTGCAAGACACCTGAAACCGCAGGATCGCCGGTACCGCTCTGCGTCGTCACCCCTGCCCTGCGACGCTGCGCGCCGATAGCTTGCCTTGCCCCGCGCGGGGGCGCGGTGTAGGCCCCGCGCACCGCTTTCCCCGTCCGGAGGCCCCAATGGGTAAGGTCGTCATCATCGCCATTCTGGTTGCCGCCCTGCTGGGTGGCATCGGTATCTGGTATACCAACAATCGTGCGTTTTATGCCGCCATCGATGGGCCCGTCACCTTGACCCTGACGCAGGGTGACGACCTCAGCACGCTGCCTGCCCGGGACGTCGACGCCATTGCCTCCACGTCCTCTCCGCTCGGGTTCCGGGCGTGCTTTCAGCATGACCTGACCACCCCCGAGGACCTTGCCGACGCCTACGCCAGCCCCGAACCGACGGTTGCGCCGGGGTGGTTCGACTGTTTCGACGCATCGGCCCTCGCCGCGCTTCTGACCTCCGGCGAGGCGCGCGCCTTTACCGCCTACAAGAACGTGCAGTTCGGCGTCGACCGGGTTGTCGCCCTGACCCCCGACGGGCGCGGCTGGGCGTGGCATCAGCTGAACGAATGCGGCAAGAAATCCTACGACGGCACCCCCGTGGGCGAGGCTTGCCCCGACCGCGCCACCTACACTCCCCTGACCGAAGGCAGCCTGTGACATGCCCGACCTGCTGATTGAACTCTTCTCCGAGGAAATCCCCGCCCGGATGCAGGCGCGCGCCGCCGCCGACCTGCAAAAGCTGATGACCGATGGTCTGGTTGAGGCCGGGCTGACCTATTCCGGCGCCGTGGCCCATGCGACGCCCCGCCGCCTCGCCCTGTCCGTGCAAGGTCTGACGGCCGAAAGCCCGACAACCACCGAGGCGCGGCGCGGTCCCCGCGTCGATGCGCCCGAAAAGGCGCTGGCCGGGTTCCTGAAATCCACCGGTTTGACGCGCGAACAACTGGTCGAACAGGACGACAAGAAGGGTCGCGTCTTCATTGCCAACATCACGAAACCCGGACGCCCCGCCGCCGAGATCGTGGCCGAAGTGCTGGACCGCACGATCCGCAACTTCCCCTGGCCCAAATCGATGCGGTGGGGCGCGGGCACCCTTCGCTGGGTCCGGCCACTGCGGTCCATCCTGTGCATCCTGACCGATGAGGCGGGCGCCGAGATCGTGCCCCTGACCGTCGACGGCATGACGGCGGGCGACACGACCGAAGGGCACCGTTTCATGGCGCCGGACACGATCCGCGTCACCTCCTTCGACGACTACGAGGCCAAGCTGAAACGCGCCCGCGTCGTCCTGTCGGCCGAGGAACGTGCCGACGCCATCTGGCAGGACGCCACCAATCAGGCCTTCGCGGCCGGGTTGGAAGTGGTCGAGGACAAGGGCCTGCTGGCCGAGGTCGCGGGCCTCGTGGAATGGCCGGTCGTGCTGATGGGGCGGATCGGGGACGATTTCCTGGGTCTGCCGCCCGAGGTGCTGCAAACCTCGATGAAGGAGCATCAGAAGTTCTTTTCGGTCCGTGACAAGACCGGCAAGATCGTGCGCTTCGTGACAGTCGCCAACCGGGAGACGGCGGACGACGGCGCGACCATTCTTGCAGGCAACGACCGCGTGCTGTCCGCCCGCCTGTCGGATGCCAAGTTTTTCTGGGAAAACGACCTGCGCGTGGCGAAGGCGGGCATGGACCCGTGGCTCGACGCCCTGTCGAATGTCACCTTCCACGCCAAGCTGGGATCGCAAAAGGACCGGATCGAGCGCATTGCCGCCCTCGCCCGTGAAATCGCACCATCGGTCGGGGCCGACCCCGACCTGGCCGAACGCGCCGCGCGTCTGGCCAAGGCGGATCTCTCGTCCGAGATGGTCTACGAGTTCCCCGAATTGCAGGGCCTGATGGGCCGCTACTACGCGGAGGCTGCGGGGGAAGACCCCGCCGTCGCACTGGCCGCGCAGGAGCATTACTCCCCCCTCGGCCCCTCCGACGACGTCCCCACCGCGCCCGTGTCGGTTGCCGTGGCACTGGCCGACAAGCTGGATACGCTGGCCGGGTTCTGGGCGATTGATGAGAAGCCGACCGGGTCGAAGGACCCCTATGCGCTGCGGCGGGCGACCTTGGGCGTGGTGCGCCTGATCCTGTCCAACGGTCTTGCCCTCGCGGTGTCCGACCTGATTGCGAAAGCCCGCCCCGATGCGGATGGCGCCGACCTCCTCTCGTTCCTCCACGACCGCCTCAAGGTCTACCTCCGCGACGATGGCATCCGCCACGACGTGATCGACGCCTGCCTGACCGGGGACCGCACCGACGACCTGTCGGACCTCGTGGCCCGGGCCCGCGCGCTGAACGCGGTGATCACCACCGAGGATGGCGAAAACCTGATCCAAGGCTACCGCCGCGCCAACAACATCCTGACGCAGGCCGAGGAACAGGACGGCGTCGAATACTCCTACGGTGCCGA
Organism: Jannaschia sp. 2305UL9-9; assembly: GCF_041403465.1. Classification (NCBI taxonomy): domain Bacteria; kingdom Pseudomonadati; phylum Pseudomonadota; class Alphaproteobacteria; order Rhodobacterales; family Roseobacteraceae; genus Jannaschia; species Jannaschia sp. 2305UL9-9. Next base: position 68,156 of record NZ_JBGEHM010000001.1, on the reverse strand, counting down.
TCCCAAGTTGGCCGAGACGGAGGAGGAGACCGCCCTCTTCACCGCCCTCGAACAGGCCCGCCCCCAGATCGACGCGGCCCTTGCGGCCGAGGATTACCCGACCGCCGTGGCCGCACTGGCCGCCCTGCGCGCGCCCATTGACGCGTTCTTCGAGGCGGTCCAGGTCAATTCCGACAACCAGATCACGCGCCGCAATCGGCTGAACATGCTGTCTGAAATCGTGCGCACGGGTGCCAAGATCGCGGATCTGACCCGGATCGGCGCCTGATACGACAGGGTTTCGCACGTCCCCGCACCGGCCTTGTCCCCGGTGCAGGGGCGCAACATCACGTCACCGGCATTGCGTGACGTAACATAACGCTTCGTCAAGCCTGCCGGACTATGTAACGCTTCCATGACACGTTGCCGCAATGCAGCAGCATGCTATGCTGCGGTTGCATAAGGAAGCCGCCGATGCTCGATACGCCCCGGTTCACGGAAATCACGCCGACCGCAGACATTCGTGCCTCGCGGCATGGTAGCCGTGCAAAATGCCTGCAACGCCTCGTGCGGATGGACCTACCGGTGCCGCAGACCGTCGCCCTGCCCTTCGATACCGTTCGCGACATCGCGGAAGGGCGGATGCCCGACCTTTCCATGCTGATTTCGCTGTTCGATGTTCAGCCGCTCCTGCTGTCGGTGCGGTCTTCGTCGGCGACGTCCGACTGGGGCGGTCCCGGGGCCGTTCTGAACATCGGCATGAATGACGAGGCACATGCCTGGCTGTCGAATACGCTGGGCCACGACGTGGCGGACAAGCTGTATCTGCGGTTCATCCGAAGCTATGCGATCGAGGTCATGCGTCTGGACGAGGAACCGTTCATCGATGCGAAAACCCCGGAAGACGCCCGCGCCACCTTCGAAGAGGAGATGGACGAGCCCTTTCCCCAGAACATCGCAGATCAGCTCGATGCGGTCCTGCGTTCCATGTCCCGGGCGTGGGAGGGCACGTCCGCGCGCCTGCTGCGGCAGGCACAGGGCGCGCCCATCGATGCGGGGCTTGGCCTCGTGGTGCAGAAGATGGCGCAGGGAATGGGGCCGGGGCAATCCGGTTCGGGCGTGGTGCAATTCGTCAGCCCCGCCACCGGCGAGCCGCAGGTGACCGGGCGCTATCTGGGTCAGGCCATGGGCCGCGATGCGCTGCGCAATCGCGACAAGGCCCTGTATCTGACCCATGATGATCGCGGCCCGTCCCTGCAGGATCAGCTGCCTGAGATCTATGCCGAGCTTCTGCGTGTGGGCGATGCCTGTCGTCACCGCCTGCGCGAGGAAATGCAGGTCGAGTTCACGATCGACCAGGGCCGCCTGCACGTGCTGGATGCGGTCCGCTGCCCCAGACAGGCGCGCGCCTCGGTCGCGATTGCCGCGGCATTGGCGCGCGACGGCATCATTCCGCGGTCCGAGGCGTTGTTGCGCATCGCACCGAATGTCCTGAGCCGGCTGCTGCATCGCCAGATCGATGCCGACGCTCCGCGCAGCGTTCTGACACGGGGCGTCGCGGCCAGCCCCGGCGCGGCCTCCGGCCGGATCGTCTTCGATTCGGCCGCGGCGCAAGCCGCCCTGTCGCGGGACGAGCCCTGTATCCTGATCCGCCGGGAAACCAGCCCCGACGACGTGCGCGGGATGCACGCCGCCGACGGTGTGCTGACCGAACGCGGCGGCGCCACCAGCCATGCCGCCGTGATTGCGCGTGGCCTCGGGTTGCCCTGTGTGACCGGGGCGACGGGGTTGAGCGTCTCGCACCGCCACAAGACCGTGCGCCTTCCAAGTGGACGGCTGTTGTCCGAGGGTGATGTCATCACGATCGACGGCTCCTCCGGCGAGGTTCTGGATGGCGCCGTTCCCACGCAGGAACCCATGCTGGACGGCGCATTCCGCGATGTGATGACCTGGTCGGACGATGTGCGGGACATTGGCGTGCGGGCCAATGCGGACACGATTGCGGATGCCACGCTGGCACGAACCTTCGGTGTCGATGGCATCGGCCTGTGCCGGACCGAACATATGTTCTTCGACCCGGTTCGCCTGACGGTGATGCGCGAGATGATCTTTGCCGAAGGCCCCGAGGACCGCGCCGCCGCCCTCGAACGCCTGCTGCCGATGCAGCGGGATGACTTTACCGAACTGTTCGACATCATGTCTGGCCTGCCGGTGTGCATCCGCCTGCTGGACCCGCCGCTGCATGAATTCCTGCCCTCCGAAGGTGAGGGAGAGCGCGCCCTGGCCGCTGCCCTCGACAAACCGCTGTCCGAGGTCAAGGCGCGGGTGAAGGCCCTGCAGGAATACAACCCGATGCTGGGAATGCGGGGCGTTCGCCTTGGTATCGCGATGCCCGAGATCTACGAGATGCAGGCGCGCGCGATCTTCGAGGCGACCGTCGCGGCCCTGCGCGCCGGTGCGGACGTGCGGCCGGAGATCATGATCCCCCTCGTCACGGCCCGGCGCGAGGTGGAGTTGGTCAAGCGGCGGATCGATGCCATCGCTTCGGCCGTGCAGGCCGAGACGGGCACCGAATTCACCTATCGTCTGGGCGTCATGGTCGAGACGCCCCGCGCTGCCCTGCGTGCCGGAGAGATCAGTGAAACCGCCGCTTTCCTCAGTTTCGGCACCAACGACCTGACGCAGATGACCTATGGCCTGTCCCGCGATGACGCCGGCAGGTTCATGTCGACCTATGTCAACGAGGGGGTTTACCCCGAGGACCCCTTCCAGACACTGGATGTGGATGGCGTCGGAGAGCTTCTGCTGCTGGGCGCCGCGCGCGGGCGACAGGCCCGACCTGACGTGACATTGGCCTTGTGCGGGGAACACGGGGGCAATCCGGAATCGGTCTCTTTCTGCCGTCTGGCAGGATTCGATTACGTCAGCTGTTCCCCTTTCCGCGTTCCTGTTGCAAAGCTGGCTGCGGCACAAAGTACCATCCTGTCCAATCAGGCGGCAAAATAGCGCCGGTTTCGCGGCAAAACGCGCGAGACTCTGCCGAAAAACCACACCCGCGCCATCGGTCGCGGCCCTGTCGGGTTGCGTCCGGGTGTCTGACACGGGATCTCCCCGCAGCGATCGCGTGGGTCAACCGATGACCCCCGGTAAGGGTTCCGAAACATCCGTACCGTAGATCGCATTTGTCGGAACGACCGGATGAATTGCCTGATGTTGAAAACGTTGTGTGTTGCGGCTTTTGCCGCCGTGTTTCTTGCGCTTGCCTCTGCCGTGCCGGGTCTTGCCCAGACAGCCGGCGGCGTCGCCCTTACCAACCTGCAGACCGCAAACCTGTCCGGCACGGGGGGTGCGTCGCGACTTTTGACCACGGCGGCGGCCAGATCCCTGTGGTCCCGCGCGGCCAACACCCGGACCCGAACGGAGCCTGAGGCCATCAACGCGGCCATGCTGGACCGCATGTCACCCGTCAGCGGGGATTCGGAGTGGCGGTGCCTTGCCGAAGCGATCTATTTCGAGGCGCGTGGCGAACCGGTCGAGGGACAGGTCGCGGTTGCCGAAGTCATCCTGAACCGGGTGGACAGCGAACGCTATCCCGGCAGCATCTGCCGCGTCGTCAATCAGGGCACCGGGCGCCGCAACGCCTGTCAGTTCAGCTATACCTGCGACGGTATCCCCGACTCCGTCTCGGAACGCGGCGCATGGTCCCGCGCAGGCAAGATCGCCCGTTTGCTCATCGACGGGGCCCCACGTGACCTGACCGCGGATGCGACGCACTATCACGCCGATTACGTCGATCCATACTGGGCCAAGGTCTATCCCCGCACGGCACAGGTCGGGCGTCACATCTTCTATCGTCAGACTCCGGGCGCCTGACGCGGTCGAACTGCCGGAAACGGGACATATCGCGGCGTTGGGGGGCTTTCGCCCAGCCCCGGTCCATGGTTTTCGGGGGGCATGGGGGTCGTGTTTCGGCCCAGCCCTCCGAAAGGGACGCGATGACGACGACCGCCGACGACCGCGACGCATTGCGCGTGGCCTTTGCCGACCCACTGGACCGCGCAAGACATGATCCAAGCCCGGCGCCGCGTGACCGCATCGCCCTGCGCGACCATATCCGCGCGGTCGAGATCGGCGCATTCCAACAGGAACGCGGCACCACTCAGCGCATCCGCTTCGACATCGTTGCCGAAGTGTCGCTCGACCCCGAAGCCGTCGCCGGCGACGATGTGGACGGAATTCTCAGCTACGATACCCTGATCGACGCGATCACCGTCGAATTGGAAGCCGAGCGCCTGAACCTGTTGGAAACACTGGCCGAGCGGATCGCTGCCCGTGTCCTTCTGCAAACGCAGGCCGCGCGCGTGTTCGTGCGCATCGGCAAACTGGACCGCGGGCCCCATGTTCTCGGGGTGGAGATCGTGCGGTCCCGTGCCGGGGAAACCGGTGCGCATGCTGCGACTGATCCGGCCCCGAGGCCGCGCGTCGTGCTGCTCGGGGCGGGGGCGCAGGATCATCCTGCGCTGACCGGCATGATCGACCGCCTCGTCGCGCAGGATGCCCCGGCCATCCTTGCCACGGTCCCGGACTTCACGCCCCCCGATGCGGCCCACCCCGCAGCGCAACGCCGGATCGACCTGCTGGCGCTGGAACAGGCTGCATGGCGTCTTGCCGCACGCGATGCACGATGCGTCGTCATCGACAGCCGGACGGAACTCGACTGGGCGCTCCGGCAGGGGAACCTGTCGGTCTGGGCGCCCGCCCGTATGGTACTGGACGCGACGAACGGGCCCGCCGGGGCAGACCCGTTGCACCTGACACGCTGGTTGGCGACGGAGTTCAACGCCATCGACGTCGTGCTGATCGGGTCCGACTGGCCCGAGGATGCGCCGGAACGCACCCTTGCATCGCCCGGTGCCCTGTGACGGTCCTGTATCGCCCCCTGCCCGACGCCGGCGCCCCGATCGACGCGCCCCGCATTGCCGGTGGATGGCTGCGCTTCAGTGCTGTCGAGATGCTGGAACGCGGTCGCGCGCCCGTCACCTTGCCCGTATCGGAGGTTCCCGCCGGACAGCTGGCGACGCTCAGCGACCGGCGCCCTGCAATCGCGGGCATAGCCATGGATCGACCGTCGATCATGGGCATCCTGAACGTGACCCCCGACAGCTTTTCGGACGGCGGTCGATACCTCGACCGGGAACAGGCATTGACCCGCGCACGCGCGCTGGCTCAGGCGGATATCCTCGATATCGGCGGCGAAAGCACGCGCCCCGGCGCGCAGGAGGTGCCCGAGGACGAGGAGGCCGCGCGCGTGGTGCCGGTAATCGCCGCCCTGTCGGGGCGGTGCATGTCCATCGATACCCGCAAGGCCAGCGTGGCGCGCGCCGCCACCGGCGCGGGGGCCGCGTTGATCAACGATGTCAGCGCGATGACCTTCGACCCGGGTATGGCCGATACGGTCGCCACGTCTGGCGCGGCGGTGTGCCTGATGCACGCACAAGGTGCGCCCGAAACGATGCAGGACGATCCGACCTATGGCGACGTGTTGTTCGACGTCTACGATGCCTTGTCGACGCGGATCGAGGTTGCCGTCGCGGCGGGCATCCCGCGCGACAGCATCATGATCGACCCCGGCATCGGGTTCGGCAAGACGCAGGCCCATAACCTGTCGCTGTTGCGACGCATCGGGGTCTTTCATGGCCTCGGCGTGCCGATCCTGCTGGGCGTGTCCCGCAAACGTTTCATCGGTGACATCGGCGGCGCGCAACAGGCGGACGCCCGCCTGCCCGGCACTCTGGCGGTAACCCTTGCCGCCGTGGCACAAGGCATCCAGATGCACCGCGTCCATGACGTGGCCGAGATTGCGCAGGGTCTGGCCCTATGGCGGGCCGTGCAAACAGCTGACTGAAGGGGACCTCCATGGGGTTGTTCGGAACCGACGGCGTGCGTGGGCGCGCCAACGAAGGGAAAATGACCGCCGAGATGGCGCTGAAGCTGGGTGCAGCGGTTGGGCGGTATTTCCGGCGCGACGGCTCGAACGCCGTGCACCGTGTGGTGATCGGCAAGGATACGCGCCTGTCCGGTTACATGTTGGAAAACGCGCTGACGGCGGGGCTGACCTCCACCGGGATGAACGTGCTGCTGCTGTCGCCCGTGCCGACCCCCGCCGTGGGCATGCTGACGCCTTCGATGCGCGCCGATCTGGGCATCATGATCTCGGCCAGTCACAATCCGGCCGAGGACAACGGCATCAAGCTGTTCGGCCCCGATGGGTTCAAGCTGTCCGATGCGGTCGAGGCCGAGATCGAGGCGATGATGGAGACCGAGATCCCCCTCGCCCCCGCCGCCGGGATCGGACGGGCCAAGCACGTGTATGACGGGCGGTTCCGGTACAATGAACGGGTCAAGTCGACCTTTCCCCATGGAATGCGTCTGGACGGCCTGAAGGTGGTGGTCGATTGCGCCAATGGCGCCGCCTATCGCACCGCGCCCGAGGTCCTGTGGGAGTTGGGCGCCACGGTCATCCCGATCGGCACGGCCCCCGACGGCAACAACATCAACCGCAATTGCGGGTCCACCCACACGGACACCGCCGCGCAGGCCGTCGTGGCGCATGGCGCCGACCTCGGTATCTCGCTGGATGGCGATGCGGACCGGGTGATGATCCTCGATGCGGATGGGCGCGTGGCCGATGGGGATCAGCTGATGGCCTTGTTCGCCGCCCGCTGGGCCGACGAGGGGCGCTTGCGCGGCAACACGCTGGTGGCGACGGTGATGTCCAACCTCGGGTTGGAGCGGTTCCTGCTGGGCCGGGGTCTGCACCTGCACCGCACGTCTGTCGGGGACCGCTATGTCGTCGAGGCGATGCGCAAGGGCGGCTACAACCTCGGGGGGGAGCAATCGGGACATATCGTCATGACCGATTATGCGACCACGGGCGACGGCCTGATCGCGGGCCTGCAATTCGCGGCGGAAATGGTCCGCACGGGTCGGCCCGCCGCCGACCTGATGAGCAGTTTCGACCCCGTGCCCCAACGGTTGGAGAATGTCCGCTACGGCGCCGGCGCCACCCCCCTGATCGCGCCCGAGGTCATCGCGGCGATCGCCGAGGGCGAGGCCGCACTGGCGGGCAAGGGCCGCCTGTTGATCCGCGCCAGCGGGACGGAACCCCTGATCCGCGTCATGGCGGAATGCGAGGATGACGCCCTGTTGCAGCAGGTGGTGGACGATGTCGCGGCCGCCGTGCGCGCGTCAACCTGAGACAAGATGCGCCGCCCCACCAAGGGCGGCGCAGATCGCCAGCGTTTCCAACAGGCCGCGCCTGATTATCAGAAGCCAGCCGATCGCGAAGACCGCCAGTCCTGTGGCCACGGGATCGAGGCTGTAAAGGTCTGGGCGCGGCGGGCCGAAGCCACCTTGGTCCACCCGCGTGAACAGCACATGGATCGCGAACCACAGGGACAGGTTCGCGATCACCCCCGCGACAGCCGCCGAAACCATATCCAGCGCATTGCGCAGACGCGGCATCGTGGTCAGACGCTCAAGATGCGGGGCCCCGGCGAAGATCCACAGGAAACAGGGCACGAACGTCGCCCACAGCGTCACCCCCGCCGTCAGGACGGCAAGCGGCCAGCCGCCCTGCGCCCCGGCCAGCCAACCGGTGAAAACGGTCACGAGGATCAGGGGGCCGGGCGTGGTTTCGGCAAGGCCCAGCCCGTCGATCATCTGATCGGCGGTCAGCCAGCCCTGAACCTCCACCGCATTCTGTGCCAGTGCGGCCAGCACCGCATAGGCCCCCCCGAAACTGACGGTCGCCAGCCAACTGAAGAACAGACCCGCCTGCGCGGGAACACTGTCTGGCGCCAGGGCAAAAAGGACCAGCAGGGGCGCCCACCAGATGACCATCCAGCAACAGACCGTGGTCAGCGTGCCGGAGGATGTGGTCGTGACCTTGGATGGGATATCCGCCTGTTCCGCCGGACGACCGAGACCGATCAGAAGCGCGCCCACAAGAACGACCCAGAACGGCAGGTCGAACAAAAACAACCCCAGAAATGCGCCGCCCGCGACAAGGATCGCCAGTGGCCCGCGCAGGGCCTTTGCCCGCAACTTCCAAAGCGCCCCCGCCACGATCGCAAGGGCCGCTGCCTTCACGCCCAGAAACGCCGCTTCGACCCCGGGCAGACGCCCCCAGACGAGATAGGCCGCAGCAAGGGCAACCATCACGATTGCGCCGGGCACAACGAACAACAGACCCGCCAGAATGCCGCCCGCCGTGCCGCGCATCCGCCATCCCGCGTATGTTGCAAGCTGCATCGCCTCGGGCCCGGGCAGCAGGGTGCAAAAACCCAACCCCCGCAGGAACGCATCCTCATCCAGCCATTTTCGCCGCGCGACCAACTCCTGATGCATCAGGCCGATCTGTGCGGCCGGACCGCCGAAGGACAAAAGACCGATCCGCCCGAAAGCACGGCACATGTCTGACCAAGCCGGTGTCATCCTGCGAACCGCGCGTCCGCGACATCCGCCATTTGCCGTGGGTGGCGCCACCGGGTGCGATTGCCGCAGGTCCGATCGGCTGATGCGTGCAGGGACCGGGAAATTGGAAATTGGTCGATCAAGGGCACCCTCCGTGAAACAGATCGAGGATGCGACGGTTTGATCAACGGCATGTGACACCGAAATCGCCCCGCGCACGATCCGATAACGTCAGTGACGGACGCAGTGGCAAGCCGCCCCCCGTGAAGAACAGGGGGCGGCACGGATCACCCGGGGTGGACGAGCGTTCCAAACAGGCGCGGTTCCAGTGTCTCGGCCGCAAACAGCGCACCACTGGTCAGGACAGACACCGCGTCATGGCTGTGCAGGCTTTCCTGATGCGAGGCGACGACGCGGTAATCCCGCACCCCGTCCAACAGGCCCAACGCTTCTGCGAACAGGCGGGCCGCGTCTTCGACGAAAATGGGGTTCGCGGCGTTCAGTTCCGCAAAGGCCTGTTCGTCCTCGCGCTTGACCATAACCTGCGTTTCGGTCGGCACGGCCTTGCGACAGGTGTCGATGATATCCTCGATCGTGGCATCGCCCGTCACCTCGACGGACAGGCGCGCCACGGAACGCTGGGAATGCGGTGTCGCAAGCTGCCCGCGCGTGCGTCGGGCATGTTCCGAAAGTTCGAGCGAGCACGGGCAAGTCGAGGAATAGACGTAGTCGAGATGCAGGATGCGGCGGCGTGCGGCCCCAGTCTGCACGACCTCCATCGCGCAATCGTAGTATTGCCAGCCCGACAGCCCCGACCGGAGGCTGTCCACGCGCAGCGGCAGCGAAAACCGCAGCAACAGGCGCGCGTCGAAGCTTCCGAGATCGACGAGGTAGTCGTCCAGCGCGGCCTCGGCCACGGCAAAGCCGACCTCGGCCTCCGCATGGCGGTAGAAGCTGCGCATGATGCGCGACATGTTGATGCCCTTCCTGCCGGCTTCGAGGCTGACGGTGCCGGTGACGGACACCTCGGCCAGATGCGTCCCGGCGCGGGTCGCGACCTGCATCGGCAGGCGGAAGTTCGAAATCCCGACGTGCTGAATAGCCACGTTCGCGCCCCGGATCAGCGAAGCCGGGCCGTTCTGCAGATCCGGCAGGGTCGCCCGATACGCCTCATCCGCGACATGCGCAGGGTAGGCATTCGCGAGGGTCGGATAGAGATCGACCTTCCCCTGCTCGGTCGCGGCATAACGGCGGAGCACGGCGAGCGCGGCTTGTGCCTCCGCCTCGGTCGGCTCGCGATCAATATCCGGTGTATGGACGTTCATGTGTAGTCCCCCCCTCGGTTCACGCTTCTTGGTCCAGATGGGTCAGCGACCCCGTCGCCTCAACCCCGTTCTATGTATCTTACGGTGGAACCATCGTGCTGGATCAGTCGTTGGCTCAGTCTGTTATTGCTTTTGCCCGTCTCTGCGGGCTTGCCCGGTGCACGGGTCATCACCGTCCTGCCCGAGGCAGACACAGCGACGCCCAGCGCGGAACGCGGCACCTCGGTCCAGCCGCGACGCAGCAGATAGGGGCGCAAGGCTTGCGAGGCCCGCACCGTCAGTTGTGGCAAGCCCGCGACCAGTGCATGGTTGTCGAGCATCGCCAGCAGCGCCTCGGCAACCCCGGTCCCCCGCATCTTCGGACAGACAAAAAGCCTGTCCAAACGTGCCTCGTCATCCAGCAGCAGGACGCCGACAGGCCGCGCATCATCCTTGGCGATCCACGCCGCGCGCTGATCCGACATGCGGTCGGCGCGATAGGACGCGGACGCGCCGGCCCCCTGAACGCAGCGTCCTGCCTGCCCCAGTTCCTGCAAGGCTGCTTCTGCGTCGGCAATGCTCGCGCGGCGAACTTCGCGCCCCCTGAACGGACGGGTCACGCCGCGTCCAGGGCCGCCATGATATCGGCCATCAGGTCCGCGCCGTCCTCCAACCCGATGGACAGGCGGATCAGGCCGGGGGTGATGCCCAGCGTATCCTTCTGATCCTGCGGCAGGCGTTGATGCGTCGTGGTCGCAGGATGGGTGGCGATCGATTTCGCATCGCCGAGGTTGTTGGAAATCAGGACGATCTCCAATGCATTCAGGAAGCGGAACGCAGCCTCCTTCCCGCCGGCGAGATCCAGCGCCAGAACCGTGCCGCCCTTTTCCATCTGTGCGCGTGCGATGTTGGCCTGTGGATGGCTGTCCAGATGGGGATGGATCACGCGGGTCAGTTTCGGATGACCGACCAGCGCCTCTGCCAGCTTCCACGCGGTGTCGGCCTGCGCGCGCACGCGCAGGTCCATTGTCTCCAGGCCCTTGAGCATCACCCAGGCGTTGAACGGCGACATCGCCGACCCCGTATGCTTGAGGTAGGGCTCCGCGATCTTGCGCACGAACTCCTGCGTGCCGCAGATCACGCCACCAAGACAGCGCCCCTGCCCGTCGATATGCTTGGTCGTGGAATATATGACCACGTCCACGCCCAGATCGATCGCACGGCTGAATGCGGGTGTCGCAAAGACGTTGTCGCAGATCACGGTCGCACCGACGGCATGGGCCATCTCGGACACGGCGGCGATGTCGGTCACTTCCAATGCGGGGTTCGAAACGCTCTCGAAGAATACCGCTTTCGTATCGGGACGGATGGCGGCCCGCCATGCATCCAGATCGGTCCCGTCAACCAGCGTCACATCGACACCGTAGCGCGGCAGAACCTCGTCGAGGATATACAGGCAGGATCCGAACAGGGCGCGTCCGGCCACGACGTGATCGCCGGATTTCAGCATCGACACCAGCGCGCCATTGACGGCGGCCATGCCGGACGCGGTGGCAAAGGCATCTTCGGTTCCTTCGAGGGCGGCGATGCGATCCTCGAACATGGCGACCGTCGGATTGCCGTAGCGGGCGTAGATGAATTCTTCCCGCGTGCTTTCGATGAACCGGGCCTCTGCCTCCTCGGCGGTGGGATAGACGAAGCCCTGCGTCAGGAACATCGCCTCCGACACTTCGCCGTATTGTGACCTGCGCGTGCCGGCATGAACGGCCAACGTGCGGGGGGACCGGGGTTTCTGCGATATGTCTTTCATTGCGGGCCTCCTTTAGGGCCGAACCAAAACGCACCTGTCGGAAAGCAGAGGGCATCGGCATTGCCGACCCCGAGCCTCTTTAGCGGTTTATTTTCGGACGGCCTCACGCCGTCCCGAGGGCCGCAATCCGGTACAAATCCCCTCGCCCGCTGCCGTAGCCCCGTGACCACGGGGCGTCAAGCCGGGCGCTGCGCGCGGGTCGGGTGTGGAAAGACACAAATGCTTGATCTGACTGTCACGCATGTGTTGCGCCCGTCCCCGACGTCCCCCCCATGCCAGCGATGGGGGACACGAGAGTGCCACGCCTCAGGATCGATGCACATCACGACGGGCCGCGCGATGCGGCGGGTCATGCACCGTGGACTGCCTTGCACCGCCATATCGACCCTCTGCCGACCGGCGCGCCGTTGGCCATCGTGACGCACGGCATGAACCATGCCCCGGGTTGGGCGGCGCATGATCCCCATGACGGCATCCTGTCCTACTGCGCGAACCCGAACCGTCACTGGAAATCGCGCAGCCTTGTGCGCTGTCTGCATATGGGGGACGGCCAGGTCCTGTCGGGTCATGCGATCACCTTTGGCTGGGACGGGCGCGGAACGGTGTGGACGGCGATGCGTCGCGCCAGCTATGCAGGGGCCGCGCTGGCACGGCTAGCCTGTGCGATCCGGCGACGCCGGCCCGATCTGCGGATCACCGTGGTGGCGCATTCGATGGGCGCCCGCGTGGTGATTGAGGCGATGCTGCGCGCGCCACTGCCTGTCTGCGACCGCGCGCTCCTGCTGACCCCCGCCGACAGCCGGGCCCGGGCCGGGCGGGCGTTGCGCGCGCCGGGTGGGGCGGCCTGCACCGTGGTCGCCACGCAGACACCGGAAAACTGGCTGTGCAATCTGGGCATGGTCGCGGCGATGGCTGGGGCCGCCGATCTGTCCCGCGGGCCGGATCATCTGCGCTGGATGGACTTCTACCCCGACCGTTCGGGCCTGCCGGTCTGGCCGCACCGCACCTGCCACTGGTCCTGTTTCCTGCGGCGCGGTGTCTGGCCGCTGTATCGGGCATGGGTTTCGGGGGCCGCGGGGGCGTCTCTGTTCGCGCCGGTTGCCGCCCCGCGCTTGCATTCCGCTGCCGACACGCCGACGGTGACCGCCAGTACGGCCTGACCCGCAGGAGACCTGGATGCAGACCCCGATCGACCTTTACTATTGGCCCACGCCCAACGGCTGGAAGATCAGCATCGCGCTGCATGAATTCGATCTGCCCTACAGGTTGCACGAGGTGAACATCGGCAAGGGCGATCAGTTCGAGCCGGCGTTTCTGAAGATCGCGCCGAACAACCGCATGCCCGCGATCGTCGATCCCGACGGGCCGGATGGTGCGCCGATCTCGATCTTCGAAAGCGGCGCGATCCTGCAATATCTCGCCCGCAAGACCGGCAAGTTCGGTGGCCCGACAGAGCGGGACCGCATCGCCGTCGATCAATGGTTGATGTGGCAGATGGGCGGATTGGGACCGATGGCCGGACAGGCGCATCATTTCCTGAAATACGCGCCCAAACAGACCCCGCCACAGGATCTGCCCTACGCGAAAGAACGGTACAGCAACGAGGCGAATCGCCTTTATGGCGTGCTGGACCGCCAGTTGGCGGACAAACGCTACGTCGCCGGCGACTTCTATTCGATCGCGGACATGGCGATCTGGCCCTGGGCCTCGCTGTGGGAAGGACAGCAGACGACGATCGACGACAAGCCGCATATGGCACGCTGGCTGGACGATGTCGCCGCCCGCCCCGCCGTGCGCGCCGGGCGCGAGCTGCTTGCCGAACGCCGCAGCGATCCGACTGAAAAAAAGGGCAGCTACCTGCGTCCGTCCGGCAGAACCGACTGACGCAGGCGCAACTGTCTGGTATGCGGGCCAGGAACCATCATATGGTAGAGGCGGCCCGCTGCGGGGCTGCTTCGTCGGAGGCTGAAACGTGAAATCTACCGGAATGCAAAAGACGGCCTTCGCCGCCCTTGCGGTGCTTATCGCCCTGACGGGGCTCGGCGTGCTGTCGGGCGGGGGCCTGTAGCGCAATGGCACGACGTTTCGGCGGACAGTTCAGCCCCGGTGGCTCCAAGACTGCGGGCGCGGTGAAAACGCCGCCCCCCGCCCTGAATGCGCCCCTTCCCGGTCGTGCGCGAACGCAGATCCTGATGGCGTTGTCCGTCCTGCCGGTCATCACCGCCTTCTTTCAGGGTGGGGCCACGGGTCTTGCGCTGAACATCGCGGCGGGCGCCGTCCTGTTCGGCGGGGCTGTCGTGACGCGCGAGGGTCTGAAGGCCGAGGCCGCATGGACCGCACGCAAGATTGCCCGCCGCCCGGCCGTGCCGCGCAAGGCGTTTGGGGCGATCCTGACCGGGGTTGGTGTTCTGCTGGCCGCCGGGATCGGTCCCGCGGGCGGCGTCTATGGCCTTGTCGCCGCGGCGCTGCATGTCGCCGCCTTCGGGTTCGACCCGATGAAGGACAAGGGCATGGAGGGCGTCGATACCTTTCAGACCGAACGCGTGGCCCGCACCATCGAAGAGGCCGAGAAACACCTGTCTGCCATGCAGGACGCCGTTCTGCGCGCCCGCGACCGCGAGGCCGAGAGCCGCGTCGCCCGCGTCATCGCCCGGGCGCGCGAAATGTTTCGCGCGGTCGAGGACGACCCCCGCGACCTGACGGCGGCGCGCAAATATCTGGGCGTCTACCTGATGGGCGCACGCGACGCGACGGCCAAGTTCGCGGACCTGTATGTCCAGACGCAGGACCCTACCGTGAAGGCCGACTATTTCGCCCTGCTCGATGATCTGGAGCAGGGAATGGATACCAAACGCGCCACGCTGCTGGTCAGCGACCGCACAGATCTGGATGTTGAAATCGAAGTTTTGCGGGACCGTCTGAAACGTGACGGCCTGCCCACCGGGGAGTAAGACATGGATACCAAGACGCGCAGTGAGGCCGCCGCCGCCGCCGCAGAAGTAGGCGCCGTTGCCGCCGTCACCCTGCCCGAGCCGGGAACCGAGGTGGTGGCGCTGGAACAGGCCCCCGCCCCGGTCGCCGAAACGATCCGGACCCGCATGGCCGAGTTGGACATGACCGACACGCAGTCGATCATCGAATTCGGATCCGGCGCGCAAGCAGAACTGCAACAGATCAGTCAGGCGATGCTGGCCGACGTCAAGAACAAGGATGTCGGCCCCGCCGGGGATTCCCTGCGCTCGATCGTGTCCACCATTCGCGGTTTCTCGGTCAGCGAACTGGACGTGCGCCGCAAGCGGTCGTTCTGGGAAAAGCTGCTGGGGCGTGCCGCGCCGTTCAGCAATTTCGTGGCCAAGTTCGAGAACGTGCAGGGCCAGATCGACAAGGTCACCGAAGACCTGCTCAAGCATGAGCATGTCCTGCTCAAGGACATCAAGTCGCTCGACAAGCTCTATGAGAAGACCCTCGATTTCTACGAGGAGCTGGGCCTTTACATCTCTGCGGGCGAAGCCAAGCTGGCGGAACTGGACGCAACCACGATCCCGGCGAAGGAAGCCGCCGTCGCCGCCCTGCCCGAAGACGACAAGATGATCGGCAGTCAGGAATTGCGCGACCTGCGCGCCGCGCGCGACGATCTGGAACGTCGGGTCCACGACCTGAAACTGACACGGCAGGTGACGATGCAATCCCTGCCGTCCATCCGCCTGGTGCAGGAAAACGACAAGAGCCTCGTCACCAAGATCAACTCCACCCTCGTGAACACCGTGCCCCTGTGGGAGACGCAGCTGGCGCAGGCCGTGACGATCCAGCGCTCGCGCGAGGCGGCAGAGGCCGTGCGCGACGCAAATGACCTGACCAACGAGCTGCTGACCTCCAACGCCAAGAACCTGCGCGAGGCGAACTCCGTCGTGCGCACCGAGATGGAGCGCGGCGTCTTCGACATTGCCGCCGTCCGGCAGGCGAACGAGGATCTGGTCGCGACGATCAACGAAAGCCTGCAGATCGCCGACGAGGGCAAGGCCCGCCGTGCCGAAGCCGAGAAGGAGCTGGAGGCGATGGAGAAGGAACTGCGCGAAACGCTGGCATCCGCCAAGGCGCGTGGCGACGGAACGGGCGACAACGCCGGCACCTCGGTACCCAACACCTGATGCGCCTGCGCTGCCTTCTGCCTGCGGTCGCAGCCCTTGCTGCGGCGGCCTGCCAACCTGCGGCGGTTGCCCCTCCGGTCCAGCCGTCCCCGGTGCCGACGGTCCGCCCCGCGGCACCGGCGCAACAGGCGCCTGCCGTTCCGGAACAATCCGCCGAAAGTCGCTCGGCTGCCCTGTTCTATCGACGGCTGGAACAGAGGCTCGTAGCGCAGGGTCTTTTGCGGTCCGATGGCGGCGGCGGGGCCGACACGGCATACGGGCCAAGGGAACTCGCGCGCAACTTTGAGCGGATCGCCCTGTTTTCCGAATACGTTCAGGTGAATGGGCGCTACGTCGCACAGCAGAGCCGCGCCCAGTTGCGGCGATGGTCGGTCCCGGTCCGGGTGCAGTTGCATTTCGGCCCATCGGTCGACAGCGCCGCGCGCGCCGCCGATACCGACATCGTACGGGCCTATGTCGCGCGCCTGCGCCGCGTCACGGGCCACCCGATGAGCGTCGTCTCCCAGGGGGGCAATTATCACGTGTTCGTCGTGAACATCGACGAACAACGCGCCCTCGGCCCGGCGATCAGCGCGGCGGAACCGGGCCTGAGCCGTGGGACCGTGGCCGAGATCACGTCGCTTGGGAAATCGACGTATTGTGCGGTCTATGCGTCCTCGACGGCGGCAAACCCGAACACCTATGTCTCGGCCGTCGCGCTTATCCGGACGGAACATCCCGATCTCATGCGGCTCGCCTGCTATCACGAGGAAATCGCCCAGGGCCTTGGGCTTGCCAACGACAGCCCGACGGCCCGCCCGTCGATCTTCAACGATGACGAGGAATTCGCCCTGCTGACGCAACATGATGAGTTGCTGTTGCGAATGCTGTACGACCGTCGCCTGTCAGTCGGCATGACGGCAGAGCAGGCGCGCCCCATCATTCGCCAGATCGCCGGCGAACTGGTCGGGGGGCGAACGTGATGGCCCCGCGCCTCTCTGTTATCCGCGCACAGCGTGCCTAGATAAGACCCAACGCATAGCCGCCCCCAAGGAGACCCCCATGTCCATTTTCGACATCCTGTCCGGTCAGTTCATCGACGTCATCGAATGGACGGACGACACGCGCGACACGCTGGTCTATCGGTTCGAACGCCATGGGCACGAGATCAAGTACGGCGCCAAGCTGACCGTCCGCGAAGGCCAGGCCGCCGTCTTCATCCACGAGGGGCAGCTGGCCGACGTCTTCATGCCGGGGCTGTACATGTTGGAAACCAACAACATGCCCATCATGACCACCTTGCAGCATTGGGACCACGGCTTCAAATCGCCCTTCAAGTCCGAGATCTACTTCGTCTCCACCACCCGGATGACGGACCTTAAGTGGGGCACCAAGAACCCGATCACCCTGCGCGATCCGGAGTTCGGGCCCGTCCGCCTGCGCGCCTTCGGAACCTATACCATCAAGGTCGCCGACCCGGCCCGCTTCATGACCGAAATCGTGGGCACCGACGGCGATTTCACCCGCGACGAGATCCAGTTCCAGATCCGCAACATGATCGTGCAATCGGCCAGTCGGGCGCTGGCCAGCAGCCAGATCCCCGTCCTCGACATGGCGGCCAACACCGACGAGCTGGGCAAGATCGTCGCCGACCAGATCAGCGCGACCATCGCCGACTACGGCCTGTCGGTGCCGGAGCTGTATATCGAGAACGTCTCCCTGCCGCCCGCGGTCGAGGCGGCGCTGGACAAGCGCACGTCGATGGGCGTGATCGGTGACCTGCACAAGTATCAGCAGTTCGCCACCGCCGAGGCGATGCAGACCGCCGCCGCCACGCCGAACTCCGGCATGGGCGCGGGTCTCGGCATGGGGATGGGCATGGGCATGGCGCAGCAGATGGCGAACCCCGGCCCCTGGGGCGCCGCTCCCGCCGCGCAGGCGCCCGCCGCCCCGCCGCCGCCGCCGGTCGAACATGTCTGGCACATCGCCGAGGGGGGCGCGACCAAGGGCCCGTTCAGCAAGGCGCGCCTTGGCCGCATGGTCACGGATGGGGAGGTGACGCGCGAAACCTACGTCTGGACGCAAGGGCAGGATGGCTGGAAGAAGGCCGACGACGTCGACGAGCTTGCGCAGCTCTTCACCGTCATGCCCCCGCCCCCGCCGCCCGGTATCTGACGGCGCCGTGGCGATGCGTGGCCCGGCGGCCCGTGCCCTGCATTGACCGACCCCCTATGCTGCGGAATTACCCCTCGGGGGGTCTCGAAGGGGGGCGGAACGTCCCCCTTCGCAGGGGAGCGCGAGGGGAAAGCTCCCCTCGCCCCCGCCCACACCCCATTGCAACCGACGACGGGACAGGCCTAACTCGCTCCATGCGCCTGCCGACCCGCCGAACATACCTCAAGATCCTGCATTGGACGGTGGTGCCGTTCTTCGTCTGGTTTCTCGTCGTCACCCCCTCCGACGTGGCGCGGCTGGGGTCTTGGGCCGTCGACATGCATTCCGTGTTCGGGCTGATCTTCGTGACGCTGTGTCTGGTGTGGACGGCGGACCTGATCTGGCGGGGCCTCGCCTCCCGCCCCGGGCCGAAATTGCGCGGCACGGCGCGGGCCATCCACCGCCCGCTGCACCTGACGATCATCTGGGGTCTGTTCGGCGTCGCCTTTACCGGCTTCCTGCTGGGCCTGACGGCCAGCCGCACGTTGTTCGCGGGCACGATCCTGCCGATCGCGCCGCCGCTGGGCCTGCCGCAGGCGAACCAATGGGCCGGCACGCTGCACACCGTCGAATTCTACATCCTCGCCGCCATCGTCGCGTTCCATGCTGCCTATCACGTCTGGCGTCACCTGAAGCTGCGCGATAACGCCCTGCGTATCATGGCACCGAAAATCTTTCAGAGGTTCCTATGAAAGTTCCCTCCGTCTCCGGCCGCAATCGTCCGCCCCCGGTTCCCAAGACCGAGGAGCATCGGTTTCCCTGCGATGCCTGCGGCGGCGACATGCGGTTCGATCCAGGCGACGACCGGATGATCTGCGACCATTGCGGAAATACCGAAAGCCTTGCGCGCACTTCGCCCAGCGCCATCCGGGAGATCGACATCCGCGCGGGCCTCGACACCGCCTCCCGCGATGCGCCGCAGGAAGAAACCCGTGTCCTGTCCTGTCCCAACTGTGCCGCGCAGGTGGAGTTCGATCCCGCCATGCACGCCGCCGAATGCCCGTTCTGCGCCACCCCCGTCGTCACCGACACCGGCACCAACCGGCACATCAAGCCCGCCGCCGTCGGCCCCTTCGTGCTGGAGGAACGGCAGGCCCATGACGCGATGGACCAATGGCTGGGCAACCTGTGGTTCGCGCCGAACGGATTGCAGAAATACGCCCGCAAGGGGCAGAAGATGAACGGCATCTACGTCCCCTTCTGGACGATCGATGCACAGACGCAGACCGCCTATCGCGGGCAACGCGGCGACACCTACTACGTCACCCAGACCGTCATGCGCGACGGCAAGCCGACGCGCGTGCAGGTGCCCAAGATCCGCTGGTCCCGCCGATCGGGCCGGGTCGCACGGTTCTTCGATGACGTGCTGGTGCTCGCCTCCACGTCCCTGCCGAAACGGCATACGGATGCGTTGGAGCCATGGGACCTTGCGGGCCTCGCCCCCTATGCGCCCCAATACCTCGCCGGGTTTCGGGCGGAGGCCTATTCCATCGACCTGCGCGCCGGCCTGACCGAGGCACGCGCCCGCATGGATGCGGTCATCCAACGCGACGTGCGCATGGACATCGGGGGCGATCAGCAACGGATCGACGCGCTCGACACCAAGCTGTCGGACGTGACCTTCAAACACATCCTGCTGCCGGTCTGGGTCGCCGCCTACAAGTATCGCGGCAAATCCTATCGGTTCGTCGTCAACGGGCAATCCGGTCGTGTGCAGGGGGAGCGGCCCTATTCGGCCATCAAGATCGCCCTCGCCGTGCTCGCCGCGCTGATCCTCGCGGGGATTGCGGCGTTCTTCTATCAAGGCGGTTGATCCGCGCCGCATCCGACACGGATCAATCCTAGGTCGCCCTTTGGATCAGGTGCCCATCACCAGACCGGACAGCGCGATCCAGATCGGGATCGACAGGATGGCGACCGGTGTGCCGAGGCCCGTCGAGGCACCGATATAGGCCGAAGGATTCGCCTCCGGCAGGGCGGCGCGCATCGTCGGCGGGCCCGAGATGTCCGACGACGAGGCCGCCATCACCGCCAGCAGCACCACGCCCCCCTGCGAAAACCCGGTCAGCTGGTGGGCAATCAGGCCCGCCCCGAACCCGATCATCCCGTGGATCAACGGCGCCGTCAGCCCGTAGAGGACATAGGCGTGCGCCACCTTGCGCAACTCGGCCAGCCGCGACCACGCCTCCATCCCCATGGTCAGCATCAGCACGGACAGGAGCCCCCGGAACAGCGGCTCATAGAAGCTGCCGTAGACGCTCTCGGGCTTTGCGAGCAGGCCAAGGGCAAGCCCGAGGACCAGCGCGGAAATGGCCGGGCTCCGGAACGTATCCAACAGGATGCCCTTGACCACACCATCGTCGGCCCGCGTGCCGCCACCGCCCAGTGTCGCGACGCCGCCGCCGGCAGGGGCCGCCATCCGCGCCGCCGACATCCGTGCCACGACGATTGCCGTGATAAGGGCCGCCACGTCCATGAACGGATAGAGCGCCCCGATGAACCCCTCGTAGGATATGCCCCGCCCGTCCAGTGTCGCCATTCCGGCGGCCAGGGTGGAGGCGGAAACGGCGCCGAACACCCCCGCCGTCGCATAGCCATCGGTCTGCGACACGCCCCGCCATCTGGTCAGCGTCCTGCCGCCCAGAAGGACGATGGCGATCCCTGTCAGCGCGGCCAATCCGGCGGGGATCGCCATCGCCACGAGGTCCGCCTCGCGCATGGACATGCCCGCGCCCAGCCCGACCTTCAGCAATAGCAGCATCACGATGAAGGCATAGACCGGCTGCGGCACCGTCAGCTTGCTGCCCATGGCCGCGATGACCATGCCCCCGATCAGGAACGACAGCGTCGGGCTTTGAAATTGTGCGACAACGGTCGCGGCGATGGTGGAGATCATGTCCATTGTAGAATCCTCTGCGGTTGTGGCGGAGGTATCGCGGCGGATCATGCAAGAAAAATATATCTTATCGACGCTAACGTTCTATAATATCGAACGATGACGGATCTGAACTATCACCACCTGCGCTATTTTCACGCCGTCGCCCATGCCGGTCACCTGACCCGCGCGGCGGAGACGCTGAACCTGTCGCAATCTGCCCTCTCCGCCCAGATCCGCGCGTTGGAGGATCGGCTGGGCCACGCGCTGTTCGACCGGGTTGGACGCCGGTTGGAGCTGACGGAGGTGGGGCGCGTGACCCTGACCCATGCGGACCGCATATTCTCGACCGGTGCCGAACTGCTGGCGACGCTGGACCGCAGTGGCAGCGCACGCGCGCCCCTGAGGGTTGGCGCCCTGTCGACCCTGTCACGCAACTTTCAGCTGTCGTTCCTGGCCCCGCTGCTGGGCCGCGACGATGTCGACGTGATCCTGCGGTCTGGCAATTCGACCACCCTGATGGCGGCACTGCGGGGGTTGGACCTGGACGTGGTGCTCACGACCTCTCCGCCCGCGGCGCAGGATGCCGAGGGGACCGCGCTGCATGGTATCGCCGACCAGCCGGTCGGCCTGCACGGGCGCGCGGACCTTGTCGCTGCCGCATCGCTGGCAGACCTGATGGCCACGCGCGCCTTCATCCTGCCGACAGAGCCGGCGATCCGCTGCGCGTTTCACGGGCTGGCCGACCGTCTGGGCGTCACGCCCCGCATCGCGGCCCTCGTCGACGACATGGCGATGGTGCGTCTGCTGGCGCGGGCGGGCGCGGGGGTCGCCGTCGCCCCGGCGGTCGTTCTGGCGGACGAAATCGCGGCCGGGATGCTGGCGACCGCACCGTTCGACCTGGCCATTACCGAACGGTTCTATGCGGTGACGATGCAGCGGGCCTTTCCACACCCCCTTCTGGCCCAATTGTTGGGCCATGACGTGCCCGCCCCCTAGCCCTTTGATGCCGCGCAGGATAGCAGGAACCGATCGGAAGGAGATACGTCATGATCCTATGCGCAGGCGAGGCCCTGATTGACATGTTGCCGCGCGACACCGCCGATGGCCCCGGCTTCTACCCGGCCACGGGGGGTGCGGTGTTCAACACGGCGGTGGCATTGGGGCGGCTTGGCGCGCCCGTCGGGTTGTTCACGGGCCTGTCCGAGGACCTGTTCGGCAAGCGTCTGTCCGACGGGCTGGCCGCATCGAACGTGGTGAACCGCTGCGCCGTGCATGACCGCCCGACGACCCTTGCCTTCGTGACGCTGACGGACGGGCATGCCGAATACGCCTTTTACGACGAAAACACCGCCGGCCGGATGCTGTCGCCTGCGGATGCCCCGGACATGGACGGTGTCGAGGCGTTGTTCATCGGCGGCATCTCCCTCGCGGTCGAACCCTGTGCACAGACCTACGAGGGGTTGGCCCTTGGCCACGGTCACCTGCCGATCATGATCGACCCGAACATCCGGCCCAGTTTCATCCGAAACGAGGCCACGTTCCGCGGGCGCATGTCGCGCCTTCTGGGCACGGCAGACATCGTCAAGCTGTCGGATGAGGATCTGGCGTGGTTGGGAATGTCGCCCGAGGACGTGCTGTCGCACGGCGCCTCCGTCCTGTGCCTGACCGAAGGCTCGCGCGGGGTTACGGCCATCACCCGCGATGGGCGCGTCTCCGTCCCTGCAGAAAAGGTCGAGGTCGTGGATACCGTCGGCGCAGGTGATACCTTCAACGCAGGGTTCCTTGCCGGTCTGCACAAGGCTGGCGCCCTGACCAAGGACGTCCCCTCCGAGGAGGTGCTGCGCGCCGCCCTGACACTGGGCGCGAAGGCCGCCGCAGTTACCGTCAGCCGCGCGGGCGCCAATCCGCCCTGGGCGTCCGAGCTGGCCTGACACACGATGAAAGCCATCCTGCAACGGGTGTCCGAAGCGCGTGTCGACATCGACGGCACAACGATCGGGCAAATCGGGCCCGGCCTCCTGATCCTCGTCTGTGCCATGCAAGGCGATGCCGAAGGCAACGCCGAGGCGTTGGCCACCCGCATCCCCAAACTGCGGGTCTTTCGGGATGAGGCGGGTCGCATGAACCGGTCGCTGCTGGATACCGGCGGCGCGGCCCTCGTGGTCAGTCAGTTCACGTTGGCGGCCGATACATCACGCGGCAACCGGCCCGGATTTTCCGCCGCTGCCCCCCCTGAAATCGGCGAACATCTGTATCGCCACTTCGTCGAAACCCTGACCGCACAGGGTGTCGAGGTTCAGACCGGTCGGTTCGGCGCAGACATGGCGGTGCATCTGGTCAATGACGGCCCGGTCACCATCCCGATCGAGCGATGATCGGGCAACACCTCATCCTAGAGCATTGGGGCGGCACGCAGGACGGCGCGCGCCTTGAAAGCGCCCTGCATGGCGCGGCGCGGGCGGCGGGCGCGACTGTTCTTTCGGCGCATTTCCACCCTTTTGACGGTGGCGGCATCACCGGCGTTCTGCTGCTGGCGGAAAGCCATATCACGATCCACACGTGGCCGGAGCATGATTATGCGGCGCTCGATCTGTTCATGTGCGGCGCGGCCCGCGTCGAACTGGCCGCGGACTATCTCGACGCGGCCCTTCGCCCCCACCGGACGGAACGGCGTATCCTGTCGCGCGGTACAGCGGTGCCGGTAAAAGGGGCCGGACGTCCCGCCTGATCCGAACAAGGTCAGTGCCACCTGCCCCCGAACCCCTCTGAAAGATCAGCGGAACCACGCATTCCACCCCGCCTCATAGGCCATGGGCAGGGGATGGCGGGTCAGGGTGTTCACCGGCACCGGACGGGGGCCGGTGTCGCCATCGAACACCTGCGCGGCTGCCCAGACGTCATTCGTCAGAAACCGCAGATCGTCGGGATAAGGGGCCTGCCGCGAAACCATCCCCGCAGGCCGCGCGAGGACGAAGCCCCAGAGACCGAAGCTGGGCACGTAGCTTTGGTAAGGCGTAACTGACCATTCCTGCGACAGAGTCTCGGCCACGATCCAGAACGCATCAGGGGCGAACATCGGGGATCCGGCCTGTGTCGCCACGATGCCTTGGGCGGACAGACGGTCGCGCAGCAGGCGATAGAACTCTGCCGTGTACATGCGCGACAGCGACAGGTTCTTCGGATCCGGCAGGTCGAGAATGGCGACATCGAACACCTCTTCCGCATCCCTGACCCACGTGAAGGCATCGGCGTTCACGATGCGCACCCTCGGGTCGCGCAGGGCGTTCGCGTTCAGCGCGGCAAGGTCATCGCGGTCCCGGAACAGGGTCGTGACCGCCGGATCCAGATCGACCAAGGTGACCGCCTCGACGCCCGGCCAACGCAGAACCTCCCGCACGGCCATGCCATCCCCACCCCCCATGACAAGGACACGGGCCCGGCGGGGCGCCTGCGCCATGGCGGGGTGAACAAGCGGTTCGTGGTAGCGATGCTCATCCCCCGTGTCGAACTGCACCGAGCCATCGAGGAACAGGCGGGTTCGTCCGCGAAACTGCGTCACCGTCACCTGTTGATAGGATGTGCGTGTGTTCAAGACGATGTCGTCTTCGTAGAGCCGCGCATCCATGGCCCCCGCCAGCGGCCCCGACCAGATCAACGCCGCCGCGACCGCGGCGACAGATGCCCCCCACGCAAGGCGGACCCCCTGCCCCAGACGCGCACGGAACAGCCACAGCGTCCCGCCCGCCACGCCTAGGTTCAGCAGGCCGAACGCCAGACCGGCGGCAATCAGCGACAGGTGCGGCACGATCAGAACCGGGAAGGCCAGCGATGCGACAAGAGCTCCGAGGTAGTCGACGGACAGGACGTTTTCGAACCGGAACCGGCCTGCGCCGATCTCGCTCAGGATACGAGCGAGCAAGGGGATCTCCATCCCCGACAGCACGCCGACGGCGATCAGCGATCCATAGAGCGGCAAGGCCACCGCCCCCATCGTCGCATAGCTGTAGAATGTCGCCAGCGCCGCGAAACCGCCGATCAGGCCAAGGCCGATCTGTGCGCGCACGAACCCCTCGACCGGGTCCACGACAAAGCGTGACACCCAGGCACCGACGCCCATGGCGGACAGGAAAACCCCGATGACAAAGCTGAACTGGCGCACGGAATCGCCCAGCAGATAGCTGCTGACCGTGGCGGCGATAAGCTCGTAGATCAGGCCCGCGACGGCCACGACCAACGTCGTGGCAAGCAGCCAGATCTCGGTCCCCCGGCCGGCTGGCGTCACCTGTGCAGCACCTTCCCTTGGCGATGGATACCTCGGGGGCGAGCCTGCGAACGGCAGAGCCCCGGCCGTCCCCCACGCGCCGCGATCACGTCCGGATCACCGCCGCGATGATGATCGCCAGCGCCAGGAACATCGCGCCCATCACGATGGCGATGGCGGTGTTCTGATCTTCCTCCAGCTCCTTTCGCAGGCTGAAGGGCGTGACCAGTTCGATCAGCCACCAGCAGCCCAGCATCAGGAACAGGCCAAAGAAGGTGTAGAAGATCGTGCCAACGACCTCGGCGAAGATGATGTTCTCGAATGCAGCCATGATGCTGTTTCCCCCGTATTGCCTATTTTACCCGGACGCGGCCCACGCCGACCGCGCCCACGGACCCGCTGCGCACCGATCCTGCGCCGGTATCGGAACTGACCGAACCGATACCGTACCAGGATGCGTATCCCGCACCCGACAGCACGATCAGGGACACGATCATGACGATCACGCGTGTGGCCATCAGTCGTCCTCCTCGGTCCAGTCGCTGCCCTTCCACCGTGCCATGCTATGCCGTTTGCGCGATGACATGGTCCACAGGAAAGCCATGGCGAACAGACCGGCGACCGCCCATGACCACAAGGACGCGCCCATGCCGTCCTGCACGGTCAGGCGCAGCGTGCTGCGCGCTGCCGCCTGTTCGCCGTCCGCCAGCGCCATCTCGATCCGGTAGGTTCCGGGCGTCGTGGGCGCGAATGTCAGGTCGGCATAGCGGCTGCCTTCGGTCCAGGCGTCCTCGCCCACGCCGCCGAAATAATAACTTATCCCCCGCCCCGTGTCCGCCAGCAGAACCCCCGCGGGATCGGTCAGCGTGACATCGTATTCCGCCCATGCCTGAGACAGGGATTGATAGAATTGCAGGCGGACGGGTCGGGTAGTGGTGTCGACCTCGAAGGACAAAGCAGACGGCAGGTCCGTCGGCGCCCCTTCGAAGAGGGTTCGGGGATTGCCGGATGTGGCAACGACCCATAGCGCCATGCACAAGGCGGCGGCCGTCATCGCGGCAAACCAGACCGCGTAGAAGGATTTTCCGTCCTTCGGCACATAGGGTTGCAGCGGGTGGACACCCTTCGCGGCGGGCGCGGGAACGCCGAACGCATCGGCCGCTTCGGGGCAGTAGCGCGTGACCTCGACCTCGCGCTCGGCCCCATCAGAAAACGCCAACATGCGGCTGGCCCGACCGGATGGCATCATGCTGACGGTGCTGCCCCGCTGGCCGCGCTCGGGGCGCCATGTGAACTCCCCTTCGACGAAGTCCACCTCCCACGCGGAGGTCGCGTAGTAGGTATATTGCTCCGCCCGCCAAATTCGGGTGGGTCGGCTTTCGGCGCTCTCGACACTCTGCGCGGTCAGGAATGCCCCGGTCGGCCAATCGCGCACCTTCCGCGTCCAGAGGATGTGGCCATCCTCGACCGTCAGCCAGCCGTAGCCATGCGTGGGCGAATAAAGGATATGATCCACCCAGCGCCATTCCCGCCCCTTCCAGCGTTCGACCAGACCAAGGGTGCCGATGATGGTGAATGACACCCCATCTATTTCCCCGGTCTGGCCAAGGCGAAACGGACTGTCGGGCCGCTGCATGCCCGCATGGATCGACAGGACGCGATAGGCATCGGACGCATCGAGCCGCGCACCGCAATAGCCGCAGACCTGCGTCGTGACGCGCCCCCCGCCCAGAACCTGAAGACCCGCGCCGCAGTTGGTGCAATCGATGCTGGAGACGTGGCCCGTCATCCGGTCAGCCGTTCGACGTCGAAAGGATCGATCCAGTGGCCGGCATACCAGGCAACGCCGCCGTCCCAGATTTCGCCGGACAGGATCGCACCGCGTGGTCCGGTGAAATTGGCGAACAGATGCGTCTCTCCGAGGACGATCTCCTCGGGCAGTTGCCCGCGGAACGCGACCGCGACGGCATTGTCGACCTCCGAACAGGCGTATGTGACGCCGTTGACGGTCACTTCGGCCCCTAGGCGGAAGGCGGCGCGCCCTTTGCGCGGCCGGTCCGAAAGGTGATGCTGCAAGACGATATCGCCTTCATCCACCGACACCCACACAATGTCGCCGTTCGACAAGGCGCCGTGATATTCGTCCCAGTGTCCGCGCCCATAGTCATAGCGCACATGACCGGTCGCCGTGAACGTGCCATGGGTCGCAAGCGTGACCGGCTGTCCGATGGCGACCAGTTCGGGCGCGTCCTGCATCTCTCCTGCTTCGCCGGCACGGCGGAGGACGTCGTCTTCCAACACCACGGACGACCCGCAAAAGTCGCAGTTCACCATCCTGGAATAGGCCAGCATCGTGGGCAGAGCGGCCCCGCAATTGGGGCAGGCACGGGTGGGGTCAGGCGCAGTCACGGCAACACGATAACGTCACTGTGCCGCCACGGCACCCCCGGCAGAGAGCATTTCGAACGCATCCGCAAAGAAAGTCTCCGTCCCGAAATTGCCGGACTTCAGCGCGACGGCCACGTCGTTCCCGGCAAAGCACCATGGCACACCCGGCGCGATTTCCGGTCCGATGCGAAGGCGATCGACGTCCAGCGCGCGTGTGACGGCCCCGCTCGTCTCGCCGCCTGCGACGACGATCTGACCGATGCCCTGCGCGACCGCGTCACGGGCAAGCTGAGCGAGGGCATCTTCGACGAGCGCGCCTGCACGGGCAACGCCCAGGGCTTCCTGTGCGGCCAGAACCGATTTCGGCTCTGCCGTGGCGAAGACGATCTTGTCGGCGTTCGGGTCCTGTGCCGCCAGCCATGCGCGAACTTCCTTGAGCCCCCCCTGCGCCAGTTCCAGCGGGTCGAGACGATAGCCGACGGCTGTCTTGAGGTAGGCCCCCACCTGCGCCCGCGTCATGGCCGAACACGACCCCGACAGAACGATACGACCGGGTCCCGGCGTCGGCAGCGGGTCGTCGACAGGCGCGGACATCACGCCCGTTTCGCGCCAGAGTGCAGGCAGTGGCTGCGCGATGGCAGAGCCCCCGCACAAGAGCGGCATGTCCTGACAGGCCTCGGCGACGACATGCAGATCGGCGTCCTCGATGGAATCGACGATGATGTGCCCTTGCACACGCGACAGGGCATCGCGCACCGGCGCGACGCCTGCGCGCACGGTCGGGAACGCCACGTGGCCGACCTGTCGCTGCACCTGAGGGGTCAGAAGGCGCATCAGGTTCGCGTCCCGCATCGGGGTCAGGGGGTGATCCTTCATCGGGGATTCGTGCAGCAGCTGCTCCCCGACGAACAGGTTGCCCATGAACACACGGCGTCCGTTTTCAGGGAAAGCGGGACAATGCACCGTCTGATCCGTGCGCAGATCGGACATCAATGCATCCGCGACAGGACCGATATTGCCACGCGCCGTGGAATCGAACGTGGAGCAGTACTTCCAGAAGATCCGCCGGGCACCCTTCTGCGTCAGCCAGCGCAGGGCGGCCCGCGCCTCGGCCACTGCCTCATCGGACGGAATGGTCCGGATCTTGAGGGCGATAACCTCGAACGCGGTCGAAGCCTCGGCCTTGTCGGGCACCCCGATCCGCAACGTTACGGGCACGCCGGCACGCGCAAGCATGGCCGCAAGGTCCGTTGCCCCGGTGAAATCGTCGGCGATCGCACCAAAGAATGTCGTCGTCATGGCATTCCATCCCCCTCGGGCCATCGTGCCGTCCGCCGAAAGCGGTGGAAAGAACAGGCGACACATGGCCGACATTTTTGCCACGAAGGTGATGCAGGAAGGACGCGCATGGACGTCGGTCACGCGGCATGATTACGCTTTGCCAACCAATAACAAGGGACGACCAATGGCCGACTCCAGCCTGCCGAATTCATGGGACGCGCGCGCCAAGGCGGCGACCTTCTTCGGCTTCACCGACCTGCCCTCCATCGCCGCACGCGGCACCGTCGTTCTGACGCATGGGGAAGGCCCCTACGTCATCGATACCGAAGGCAAGCGCTATCTCGACGCGAATTCGGGCCTTTGGAACATGATCGCGGGGTTCGACCACGCCGGCCTGACGAAGGTCGCGCAGGATCAATATGCGCGGATGCCCGGCTACCATGCGTTCTTCGGGCGGATGACGGATCAGACGGTGATGCTGTCCGAAAAGCTGGTCGAGGTATCGCCCTTCGAAACGGGTCGCGTGTTCTACACGAACTCCGGCTCCGAGGCGAACGACACGATGGTCAAGATGCTGTGGTTCCTGCATGCCGCAGAGGGGCGTCCGCAGGCGCGCAAGATCATCACGCGGGGCAACGCCTATCACGGGGTGACCGCGGTCAGCGCGTCGATGACGGCCAAGCCCTACAACGCGGTCTTCGGCCTGCCGCTGCCCGGCTTCCTGCACCTGACCTGCCCGCACTATTGGCGCGAAGGCCGCGAGGGCGAATCCGAGGCCGCGTTCACCGCCCGCCTCGGCGCGGAGTTGGAGGAGATGATCGCCCGCGAGGGTGCGGACACGATCGCCGGTTTCTTTGCGGAACCCGTTCAGGGCGCAGGCGGCGTGATCCCCCCGTCCGAAGGGTATTTTGAGACGATCCTGCCGATCCTGCGTGCGCATGGCATCCCCGTGATCGCGGACGAGGTGATCACCGGCCTCGGGCGGACCGGTGCGATGTGGGGCTGCGAAAGCTACGACTTCGTGCCCGATGCGATCATTTCGTCCAAGGCGCTGACGGCGGGCTACTTCCCGATGGGCGCCGTGATCCTCGGGCCGGATCTGTCGGACCGTCTGCAACGTGCGACCGAGGTGATCGAGGAATTCCCCCATGGCTTCACCGCGTCGGGCCACCCGGTGGGCTGTGCCATCGCGCTGAAGGCCATCGACCTCGTGCAATCGGAATTGCTGGCGAATGTCCAACGCCTGACCCCCGCGTTCGAGGCCGGGATGGCCCGCATCGCGCAGCACCCCCATATCGGCGAAGCCCGGGGCCGTGGCTTGATGGGCGCATTGGAAGCGGTAAAGGACAAGGCGACCAAGACCCCGTGGGAGGGGCATCTTTCGGTGTCCGAACGCATCGCGAATACCTGCACGGACCACGGCCTGATCTGTCGACCACTGGGCCAATCGATCGTCCTATGCCCGCCATTCACCATGACGGATGCGCAGATGGACGAAATGTTCACCAAGTTGTCCGCCGCATTGGAGGAGGTGTTCGCCGGTCTGACCTGACGCTTGCCGGATGGTCCCTGCCCGCTTAGGGTCCCACCGCATGTCGCATATGAATTCGGAGCATCCCGCATGAAATCCCTTCTGACGGCAACGGCCCTCCTCACCATCGGCGCTGCGCCGGCAATGGCGCAGAACGCGATCTGCGGTGGCATCAGCATCGTGGGTGAATGGGTCGGTGGATCGCAGGAGGACTCAGATATCCTGATGGCGGGCGCGGCCATCGATGCGAACGGTCAAATCCCGATTGCCGGGCATCTCGTGCGAATGTTCACCCTGTCCGGTCCGACCGACCTGCGTATCGAGGTGGCGGCCCAACCGGCGGGCGATCCCTATATTTCGGTCTATGACGCCGCGGGGACGGAGGTCGCGGCGGACGACGACTCGGGCGGCGACTTTGCCAGCCGGGTGGAAACCACTCTCGACGCCGGCACCTATTGCCTGGCCGCGCGCAGCTACGAATCCGGTGTGACCGACGTTGCCGTGCGGATCGGCAGAACGTCGCACGAGGCCCTGCTGGGCAACAGCCCGGCGCAACAGGCAAACATCATCGCCGCAGCAGACGGGACCCTCGTGCAACCGTCCGGCACCGGCGGGACCTGCGGCACCGACAGTGTCGCGCGTCTGGGGGATGATCTTTCCATCGGGCAACTGGACGGCGGGTTGTATGCCGATGGACCCGTCAGCGGTGTGCCCGGCTGGGCGTTTTCCCTTGCGGAAGCAACACCATTGACCGTTACGGCCGAAAGCGCGGAAGGCGACCCGCTTATCCGTCTGCTGGATGCGGCGGGCAATCAGCTGGCCGAGAATGACGACGCGAATGGTCTCGACAGCCAGATCGACATGACGGGCGCCCTCGCCCCCGGCGAATATTGCGTCGAGATGGAAGACTTAAACGGAACCGAGAACATCATCCGCGTGGGCATCACCACCTTCGATCCGGCGGCCGATCGGCTGCGCCGATTGAACGCCGCCGAACTGGCCCCTACACCCGCCGACGTCATTCCGGTCACGGATCTCGGGGCTGTGTCCACCAGTGCCGTGCTGGACATCAACGCCACCGGGGATGCGCAATGGCTGCGCTTCGACCTGCCCAGTGGCGGGCTTGTGGTCAGCGAAGCCATCGGCACGACGGGCGCGGATCCGGTCATTGTCCTGTTCGATCGGGTCGGGCGCCGTGTGGCGGAGAACGACGACGGCCCGGTCGGGTTGGACAGCTACATGGCGACGCGCCTCCTGCCGGGCAGCTATCAACTCGCCGTGCGCCTCGTCTCGGCGGATGATCGGGGGCCCGTGCGCGTGCTTCTGGAGCGCTACGTTCCGGCTCAGTAAGGCCACCTTTCAACGCAAAACACCCGACCGTTCAGGCCGGGTGTTTTTGTCAGTCTCCGATCGTGTGACGGCCCACTGGCCCGGAGGGCACGCAAAAGGTGCCCGCCCCGCGATCCGCGAACCGTTCCCGGCCGTCTTTACTTGTTCATCTTCGCCAGCATGGCCTGCATTTCCGCGAGCTGTTTGCGAATGGCGTCCAACTCCTCTTTCGACTTGGCACCATCTTCCGAGACGCTTGAAGTCGCGGGCTGTTCCGCCGCCGGTGCCCAACCGCCCGTCATCGCCTTGAAGAACGCGGCCTGCTGATCCTGCATCGCCTTGAGACCCGGCATCTGGGCCATCGGATTGATCGAGGTCATGTTCTCGACGATCTGCGATTGCCCCGACCTCAGCATCTCGAAGCTGGAGGCAAGGAAATCCGGAACGACCGATTGCGCAGCGCCCGTGTAGGACCGCACCAGATCGGTCAGAACCCCAAGCGGCAGGACGGATTCGCCCTTTGATTCGTGTTCTGCGATGATCTGCAGAAGATAGGACCGTGTCAGATCATCCCCCGACTTGAGGTCCACGATCTGAACTTCGCGGCCTGCGCGGATGAACCCGGCGATATCCTCCAGCGTGACGTAGTCGCTGGTCTCCGTGTTATACAGCCTGCGGCTGGCGTAGCGCTTGATCAGAAGCGGTTTGCTTTCGTCCGTCATAGCCGTGCCTTCCGTGTTGCGGTGCAGAATAACCTACCGCACACGCAGCAATGCGCAAACGAAAACGGCAGATCATATACCGAAGGTTTGCACGGCGCCGACAAAGAAAAAGGGTGGGACGCCAGAAATTTGCGTCCCACCCCTCCGATCGCCGCCCCCAAGGGAGGAGGAAGGCGGCTATGTCAGCGACAGCTTATTTCGCTGCGGCTTTTTTCGTGGCGGTCGTCGCCTCTGCGGTCGCCTTCTTGACGGCGGCAGTTGCGTCTTCCTGGGCTTCCTTGCCGGCAGCCATCATCAGCTCGACGGTGTCCATCTGGACCTTCTTGGCGATCTCGGCGAAGGCGGCCATGTTTTCGGCGGCGACTTCGGCGGAAGCCGATGCAAAGTCGGTCATGGACTTGGCGTAATCCGCAGGCTCTTCCTTGACGGAGGCGATCGGCGCCATCTTGGCCAGGGTCTCACGGGTCCACTTGTGCGACACTTCGGCCGACTTCTCGGCGGCATCCATGGCAACCTTGGACATCTTTTCGGCGAAGGCGGCCTGCGTCTTGAACGCTTCGGTCATCGCGGAGTTGTCGACAGGGAACGCTGCCATCATGTCGGTCAGAGTCTTGGTGAAATCAACGGTCTTGGTCATTTGTAATTCCTCTCTCGGTCAGTAGGGCTTCCGCTTAGCCGGAAGACTATCCTCTGCGTCTGAGAGACATATACATGCTGCGTTGCAGCATTTCAACCTTTTTCTGCGCTGCAGCATCAGACAGCGACAACGCAGGATCCGCCCTTGTTTTACCGCCCCCTGCGGCCCGGTCCGGACATCGGACCGGGTCAACGGGCCCCTTGCAAGGTGCCCGGAACACCTGCCCCCGTCAGGGCGTCCCGGGCTTCGCTTTCCTCGGCATGACGTAGGTCCCCGGCGCGGGGCCGAGGATCGGATGGTTCGGACCGCCGGGTTCACGGGCGTCGACCTTGCGACCGGACCGGGGCCGGATCCACGCGTCCCACCGTGGCCACCAGGACCCTTCGTGGAAGGTGGCACCTTCCAGCCAGGCATCGGCCGTCGCAGGCCGCGTATCGCCGTCGTTGGTGTAATGCCCGTACTTGTTGCGCGACGGCGGGTTCACGATTCCGGCGATATGGCCCGATTGCGACAGGACGAACGTCTTGTCGCGCGCGCCCATCTTCTCGACGGAGTTCCATGCGCCTTTCCATTGGGCGATGTGATCCGTCTCGCAGGCGATGGCGCAAAGCGGCGTCTTGACGTCGGCCAGTGTCAGCCCCTCCTCCCCCATCAGGTCGAACCCTTCGCCAGCCAGCAGGTTACCGACACACAGCTTGCGCAGGTATTCCGTCACCATCGGCCCGGGCAGGTTCGTCCCGTCGCCGTTCCAATACAGCAGGTCGAACGCAGGCGGCGTCTCACCCAGCATGTAGGACTTGATCGCCGGGCCATAGATCAGGTCGCGGGACCGCAGATAGCTGAACGTCCGCCCCATGAAGAACTTGTCGAGGTAGCCCTTGGCGCCCGCCTCCCGCTCGATCCCGTCGACGAAGTCATCATCGAGGAAGACGCTCATCTCGCCCGGGTCCTCGAAATCAGCCAAGGTGGTGAAGAACGTCGCGGATCTGACAGAGGCGTCCTTGCGCCGCGCCAGAAGGGCCAGAACCAGAGACAGGGTCGTGCCGGCGATACAGTAGCCGATGGCATTGACCTGCTCTTCGCCGGTCACTTCCTTCACGACATCGATCGCGGTCAGATAGCCTTCGTCTACGTAGGTCGACATCGTGACGTCCGCATAGCTGGCGTCCGGGTTGACCCAGCTGACGACGAACAGGGTGTATCCCTGATCGACGATCCACTTGATCAGGCTGTTCTGCGGCTTCAGGTCCAGAACGTAGAACTTGTTGATCCACGGCGGGAACAGGACGATCGGCGTGCGCTGCACCTTTTCGGTGGTCGGCGCATACTGGATCAACTCGAACATCCGGTTGCGGAACACGACGCTGCCTTCGGTGGCGCCGATATTGCCGCCGACCTGAAAGGCATCGGGATCCGACAGGGTGACGAGCCAGTCGCCCTCGTTCGCCTCGATATCGCGCACGAGGTTTTCGAGCCCGCGCACGAGGCTCTCGCCCTCCGTCGCGACGGCCCGCGTCATCGCCTCAGGGTTGGTCGCAAGGAAGTTGGTCGGTGCGAACAGGTCGACGATCTGCTGGCTAAAGAATTCCACCCGCTGCTTGTCGCGCTGGTCCAGCCCCTCCAACTCGCCAACGGTGTCCTGAATGGCCTGCGCGCTGATCTGGTACTGCTGTTTCAGGAAATTGTAATAGGGATGCTCGGACCACATCGGGTCGGAAAAGCGTCGGTCCTTCGGATGATTGTCCACGGGGGCGACCGGCTTGCCCGTCGAAAGGGCCGCCTGTGCCTCGACCGCGTGCTTCAGGGCCTGTCCCCAATACCCGACCTGCCGTTCGATCAGCTTGCCGGGGTTCGCGGCCATCTCGGCCCAATAGGCGGCCATCGCCTTGGCGTAGAGTTCCGGACCCGGCCCCTGCAATCCGTGATCGGAGGATCGTTTCGTCGACAGCGCACCGACCAGTCGCTTGGTCAGTTCGTCGATCCGCGCAAGGTTGGTATTCAGCTTCGAAAGCGCCTCCGGAGCCGCCCCCCCGGCTGTTTCGGCGCCGCCACGTTTTCCGCCGCTTTCGCGATCATCCGCGCTCATTTCTTGATATCCCCCCAAAATGCTGCGACTGCTAACAGCATAACTGCATCAGAACAGGTGCAGCGACAAAAGACAAACGGAGGTCCGTGCGTCTACGTTCCCCGGACCGCCCGGGAAGGAGCTGGTATTATGCGTTTCATGGCCGCCTACGACTTTATGGAAACCGTTCGCAACACCAACGCGTGGATGGGTGCAACCGCCCGCACGATGGCGTCCTACCCCGCTTTTGCCCTGTCCCCGTTGCCTGCCGTCAAGATGATGGCCGCATGGGGCGAGGTCACGGAACGCAGCTTCAATCGCATGATCGTCAAGCCCGACTGGAACATCCCCCCCAGTTCCGGCACCGATGGACGCGATCATCCTGTCGATGTGGAAATCGTTCTCGAACGTCCGTTCGGCGACCTGATCCGCTTTGCGGTACAGGGTCGTGCACCCATGGCGCGGCGAATCCTTCTGGTTGCGCCGATGTCCGGCCACTATGCCACGCTGCTGCGCAGCACCGTGGTCAGCCTGTTGCCGGATGCCGACGTCTTCGTCACCGACTGGCACAATGCCCGCGACATTCCGGTCAGTGCGGGCAAATTCGACGTCGAGGATTACACCCTCTACCTCGTCGATTTCATGAAGGAGCTGGGGCCCGACATCAACGTCATCGCCGTCTGTCAGCCCGCGCCCCTGACCCTGGCCGCGACCGCCCTTCTGGCGGAACAGGACCCGGAGGCGCAGCCACGCACCCTGACCCTGATCGGTGGCCCGATCGACCCCGATGCGGCCGCCACCGATGTCACCGATTTCGGGCGTCGCGTCACCATGGGCCAACTGGAACAGAGCATGATTCAGCGCGTGGGCTTCCAGCATGCGGGCGTCGGGCGGATGGTCTATCCCGGTCTGCTGCAATTGTCGTCCTTCGTGTCGATGAACGCCGAAACCCACGGCAAGGCCATGTGGAACCAGATCCTTGCCGTCGCCGCCGGTACCGCCTCGGATCAGGATCGCCACAACAAGTTCTACGACGAATACCTCGCCGTGATGGACATGCCGGCCGAGTTCTACCTCTCGACCGTCGAGCGCATCTTCAAGGGCCTCGAAATCGCGCAGAACAACTTCGTCGTGGATGGCCACATGGTCGATATCGGCAAGATCACCTCGGTCGCCGTCAAGACGGTCGAGGGCGGCAAGGACGACATTTCGGCCCCCGGCCAGTGTGTCGCCGCCCTCGACATGCTCACCGGCCTGCCCGACGACAAGAAGGCCAGCTACCTGGAGCCGGAGGCCGGCCACTATGGTATCTTCGCCGGTGGATCATGGCGGCGGAACATCCGTCCGCTGGTGCTGGAGTTCATTGACGCGAACGCCGGTGGTGACGCCAAACCCGGAAAGTCCAACCTCAAGATCGTGGACAACGATCCCGGCCCCTCGCCCAACGTCGCGGTCTGACCGGTGGGAGAGCATCTCGGCTTTGCTTGTACTTGCGGCAAGCTGCGGGGCGAAATCACGGACGTGACGCCCGCGGCCTATACCAACATCGTTTGCCATTGCGCCGATTGCCGCTCCGCCTACACGCATTTCGGACTGGCCGATCCCGAGAAGGTCGGCATCCTGCAAACGACGCAGGACCGTGTGAAGATCACCCAAGGGGGGGA
Organism: Jannaschia sp. 2305UL9-9; assembly: GCF_041403465.1. Lineage (NCBI taxonomy): Bacteria > Pseudomonadati > Pseudomonadota > Alphaproteobacteria > Rhodobacterales > Roseobacteraceae > Jannaschia > Jannaschia sp. 2305UL9-9. Next base: position 31,491 of record NZ_JBGEHM010000001.1, on the reverse strand, counting down.
ACACCTGCGCGTGTTCCGCCTGTCAGGCAAGGGCGCGCTGCGGTGGTATGCGAAATGCTGCGACACGCCGCTGTTCTTCACGCCGACCAAGGCGCGCGCCGTGCACGTCGGGATCAATACCGACCGCCTCGACCAGCCGGAGCGTGTCGGCAAGCCGGTCGTGGAAGGTTTCAAGCCGGTCCCGGGTGGTGGGCACAAGCACATCGGCGCAGGGCGCATGGTCGCCCGAATGGCGACCCGCATCGCCGCCAAGAACCTGAACGGCGAATGGCGTAACAGCCCGTTCTTCGACGACGAAGGCGCCCCTACGGCCACGCCGAAGGTTCTGACACGCGAACAAAGGGCCGCCGCGCTTCAGGGTATCCGGGTCTGAACCGGGCCCGCACCCTGACGACCTTTCCGACCGCATGGAGGAGGCGCCACCGCCCGACGTGCGGCACGGCTGGGCAATCCGTATCACCGTCGCACGCCCAACGCGCTCTCCGGCGATAGCCAAGACGAATGTCTCCACCGCGATCACCGAGCCTGTTAAGGAACAAGAAAGCCGCCCGGCCCTATCGGAACCGGACGGCTTTTTACTTTGACTGAGCGGGTCTCAGGTGCGGCTCAGTGTCCGAGGATCTGGCTCAGGAACAGCTTGGTGCGCTCGTTCTGCGGGTTAAGGAAGAAGCTCTCGGGCTCGTTCTGCTCCACGATCTGACCGGCATCCATGAAGATGACGCGGTTGGCGACCTGCCGGGCAAAGCCCATCTCGTGCGTCACGCAGAGCATGGTCATCCCTTCCTCGGCAAGCTGGATCATCGTGTCCAGCACCTCCTTGATCATCTCGGGGTCGAGGGCGGACGTCGGCTCATCGAACAGCATGATGCGCGGCTTCATGCACAGCGACCGCGCGATGGCGACGCGCTGCTGCTGACCACCCGAAAGCTGACCGGGGTACTTGTTGGCCTGGTCGGGGATCTTGACCTTCTCGAGGAAGTACATCGCCGTCTCTTCGGCTTCCTTCTTGGGCGTCTTGCGGACCCAGATCGGCGCAAGCGTGCAGTTCTCCAGAATGGTCAGATGCGGGAACAGGTTGAAGTGCTGAAAGCACATCCCGACCTCGGACCGGATCTTGTCGATGTTCTTGAGGTCCGAAGACAGGGGCGTGCCGTCGACGGTGATGCTGCCCTGCTGATGCTCCTCCAGCGCATTGATGCAGCGGATCAGCGTGGACTTGCCGGACCCGGAGGGTCCGCAGATCACGATCCGCTCGCCGCGCTGCACCGTCAGGTCGATGTCGCGCAGCACGTGGAACTGACCGTACCACTTGTTCATGCCCTTGATGGTGATCGCGACCTCGTCAGAGACCTGCATCTGGGCGGGCGGGGTGTTGGTGTCAGCCATGGCCATGTCTGATCTCCTTAGCGATGGTCGGTTCGCAGCTGGCGTTCCAGCCACTGCGAATATTGCGAGATACCGTAGCATACGGTGAAGAAGAGGACGCAGGCCGCGGCCCACAGTTCCCAATAGACGCCCGTCCACTGGGTCGAGGACAGGATCGGACCCCGGATCATGCCGACGAGGTCGAACATGGAGATCACCGAAACCAGCGTCGTGTCCTTGAACAGGCCCACGGCGACGTTGACGATGCCGGGGATGGAGATCTTCATGGCCTGCGGCAGGATGATCAGGCGCATGTTCTGGGCATAGTCCAGACCAAGGCTGTCACCGGCTTCGTATTGCCCCTTCGGCAAAGCGGCGAGGCCACCCCGGATCACCTCGGCGATATAGGCCGACGAGAACATCGTGATCATGATGATCACCCGGATGATCAGGTCGAAGTTCGCATTCGGCGGCAGGAAGTAGGCCAGAACCACGTTCGCCACGAACAGCAGCGTGATCAGGGGAACGCCGCGCACGAACTCGATGAACACCACGCAGAAACCCTTGACGATCGGCAGGCTGGATTGCCGTCCAAGCGCCAGCAGGATGCCAAGCGGGATCGACAGGGACACGCAGACGACGCCCAGGATCATGTTGAGCATGAAGCCCCCCATGGCCCGGCTTTCGACCGTCTCCAACGCCAGGACGTTCGACCCGGCAGAGGCGATGAACCCGCCGATCCAGACGATCAGGATCGCGGCCACCACACCGGCGCCAAGGCCCTGAACGAAGCCGCGGCGTTCGACGCGGTGAAACACGAGGTATCCCCCAGCCAGCGCAAGGGCGGCGACCAGAGGGGACAGGATCGTGCCGCCCCAGATCAGGTAGTAGGCGATGAACGGATAGACCACCGTCGCGATCAGCGTCCAACGCGGAAGGAACATGATGAACAGCGCGGGCGGCACGGCAAGGAACAACAGCAGGAAAGCCAGTGTCGGGCGCCAGCGCAGGTAGTCGGGATACTGGAACCCGAACAGCAGCTGCGGCCAGCGGTCGGCGATGACCGCGAAGCAACCGCCGCCGTTCCCCGCGAGGATGGCGCGGCATTCCTGGATGTTGTCGCCCTCCCACGTGCCGTTGACGATCCACGGGATGAGGCCCGACAGAAGGTAGGCGACGATGATGATCCCGAGGATCGTCATGATGGTGTTGAACGGCCCCGAAAAGAGGTTGTCCCGGACCCATTTGACAGCCCCCGAGTCGGTGACCGGCGGCGCCTTGGCGGCGATTTCCTTCGTTCTCACGAAGGCGACGGACTGGGCGTGTGTATCGCTCATGCTCAGCGCTCCTTCAGCTTAACGGAGTTGTTGTAGACGTTCATGATTGCCGAAATCGCGAGCGAGAACGTGAGGTAGAACAGCATGAGCAGCAGGATGCATTCCAGCGCCCTGCCCGTCTGGTTCAACGTGATCCCGCCCAGCGTGCCGGTCAGATCCATGTAACCCACGGCAATCGCCAGCGACGTGTTCTTGGTGATGTTCAGATACTGCGAGATCAGCGGCGGAATGATCACGCGCAGAGCCTGCGGCAGCACGACCAGAGACATGATGCGACCCGGCCGCAAGCCGAGTGCGGCGGCGGCCTCCGTCTGACCCTTGGAGATTGCGAGGATGCCCGCACGCACGTTCTCGGCGATGAAGGCACCGGTATAGATCGACAGGGCAAACCACAGGGCGATCAACGACGGCCGCATCAGGAAGCCACCTTCGAAACGGAAGCGGCCCATCTCCGGGTTCTCGATCGAAACCGGCATCCCGAGGATGAAGTACATGACGATCGTCGGGACCAGCAGGATGGCGATCGACGGCCAGAGGACCGGCAGGACGCGGCCTTCGTCATATAGCTTTTTCTTGACGTGGGATTTCCACGCGAAGATGCCCGCGATGCTGGCAAGGAATGTCACGCCGACAATCCAGCCGAGACCTTCGAAGACGAGGCGCGGAATGAAGACACCCTGGTTGGTGGCGGCAAACATGCCGAACAGCAGTCCCCTTTCCGGGTCGGAACCGTCACGCGGCAGGCGGAATTCGGAAATCGGCGGGAAGGTGTTCGCCGCGACCGTGAAGATGATGATGATCCAGATCAGCACGGGGATGTTGCGGAACATCTCGACGTAGACGGCCATCAACTTGGAAATGATCCAGTTGTTGGACAGGCGCAGAACGCCCGCGATGACCCCGAAGATCGTGGCCGTCACACAGGCGAGGAACGCGACGATCAGGGTGTTGATCGCACCGATGATCGTGGCCCGCAGGTGCGTATCCTGGGACGTGTAGGGGATCGGCTGCTGGTTGATGTCATAGCCGGCCTGCGCAAACAGGAAATCGTAGCTGAAGCCGTTTGCCTGCAACTGATCGTTCTGGGACGCGTTGTAGGCAAGCCAGCTGAACCCGAGGATCAGCAGAACCAGGGCAATGAACTGGAAGGTATAGGACCGGTATCGGGTGTCGTTGATGAGCTGCCCAATGCGGAACCCTTCCGCATGCGGCGGATCGGTCATCGTTGTCATAAGATTTCCCCGTGTCCCATCGGGTTTCCCTGAACGTCGCGGTCTGATGCCGCTTTGCCGTTCGCTGATGCGTTGAACGCGTCAGTCCCTTCCCGCGGGATTATCGTTGTGTCTGAAATAAGAAGGGCGCGACCTGCGCCGCGCCCTCCATCGTCGTTTTTACCGGAACGGGGGCGAGTAGATGAGGCCGCCGTCGGTGTATTGAGCGTTCAGTCCACGGGCCAGACCGATTGCGGTGGCTTCGCCGATGTTGTTGTCGAACACTTCGCCGTAGTTGCCGCCGACTGCGATCGCATCCTTGGCCCAGGTCGCGTCGAGACCGATCATCGCGCCCAGCTCACCTTCGGTGCCCAGCAGACGGTTGATCTCGGGGTTGTCGCCGGGGGCGGAACCCATCTCTTCGACGTTGGCCTGCGTGACGCCCAGCTCTTCAGCCGAGATCAGCGCGTTCAGCGTCCAGCGGACGATGTCGCCCCATTCGCTGTCGCCGTGACGGACAAGCGGGCCGAGCGGCTCCTTGGAGACGACCTCGGGCAGGATCACGCTGTCGGACGGCGTCTCGAAACCGGCGCGCTGTGCGGCCAGGGCCGAACGGTCGGTCGTGTAGACGTCGCAGGCACCGGCGAGATACTGCTGCACGGCTTCCGCACCGGTCTCGATCGGAACGGGCTCGTAGGACATGCCGTTGACGCGGAAGAAGTCCGCGAGGTTCAGCTCGGTCGTGGTGCCGGTCTGAATGCAGACGGTCGCGCCGTCGAGTTCGGTTGCCGAGGAGACACCCAGATCGGCGGGGACCATGAAGCCCTGTCCGTCGTAGTAGTTCACGCCGACGAAATCGAACTTGAGGTCGGTGTCGCGCGAGAAGGTCCAGGTGGTGTTCCGGGCCAGCATGTCGATTTCGCCCGAGGCCAGCGCGGTAAAGCGCGTCTTGCCGGTCGTGGGCACGAAGGTCACGGCATCGCCGTCACCCAGGACAGCCGCGGCAACGGCACGGCAGACAGCGACGTCGAAGCCCTGCCAAACACCATCCGAATCGGGCTCGGCAAAGCCGGGAACGCCCGTGGTCACACCACAGTTCAGCGTTCCGCGTGCCTTCACGTCGTCCAGGGTTGCAGCCGACGCGCCGGCAGCGGCCAAGCCTGCAAAGGCAAGGGTGCCGAGGAGTACGGATTTATTCATGAGTTAACCTCTTCCTGATGTTCCGCCCGGCAGGAACCGGACGACATCGCCCCGCATTCGCGGTGACGATTTGGTTTTCGTGAGGATGTTCACCCCCCTCACTGGCCTTGGAAGAGGCCAGACCACCGCACGAAGGTCAAGGGGAGATGCCGGAAAAGCGGGCAGATGCCCATCTGGATGGCGGATCCGACAGGCATCTGCCCGATCTGACAGCGGCGCAGGAAATCAGGCTGCGCGCAGGTGTCCTAGATAGGTCCACGCCTGAAGGAACGCGGCCCGTTTGCGGGCGACGAGGGCGGCTTCAGCCTCGTCCTCTCCCCACTGGGCGATCTGCCATTCTTCATCCAGACGGGACAGATTCCATGCCTCCGGCGGGCTCAGGTGCCCCTCCATCACGGCAAGCGCGAGGATCAGGCTGCCCGACAGGGTGACGAACTCGCTGAAGGCCGTCAGCTCCCATACCGAAAGGTCGGCGACGCGGGCGCGCAGCATGCCGAGTGCCGCTGCATCCTGCGCGACCGGAATGACGCCGACGGTCGTGACCAGACGGGCCGAAAGCGCGGTTTCCGCCCAGTCCAGTACCGGATTCCACCGCGCGTCCTGCTGCGCGACCAGTTCTGCCGGGGCGCCGGCACGATAACACAGCAGGTCGGACCCGCCATATTCCGCAAGGTTCGCGACCACCTCCGCCTGTTGGGGCACGACCTTGTCGAGCGTGGCGTTGACCGCGCGCGTCAGCGGCATGGACAATGGGTCGATCCGCTCTTCCTGCGCCTGCCATTCATCGGCGACGGCTGTGGCCAGGGACCGCGTCGGCATCGTCACCAGTGTCTTGAGGGGGCTGCGAACCGGGCGACCGTCCAACTGAACCGTATATCCCTGCCCCTCCGCAACGACCGACGCATCTTTCCAGAACCGTTTCGCTTTCCATTCGCTCATGAGTGCCTCTTTAGCAAAGTGTGGACCAGATCGCCAAAATCGGTGGCAATGTCCCCTGCCCCGGATGCCGCAAGGTCATCCGGGCTGGCATAGCCCCAGGATACGCCAAGCGGCTGTACCGCGGCGGCTCTGGCCATCTGCATGTCGTATATCGAATCGCCGATCATCACCGTCCCGGCCGCCGTTGCGCCCGTATCGCGGATCGCGGTCAGGATCATGGATGGATGCGGCTTGGAAGGGTGATCATCGGCGCATTGGCAGGTGGCAAAAAGCGGGCGCCAATCATGTTCCGACAGCAAGCGTTCGACCCCGCGCCGTGATTTGCCGGTGGCGATGCCCAAGGTCACGCCAGCCGACGTAAGCTGTGCCAGCCCCCGTGCCACACCGGGGTAGAGCGGTGGCGCAGGCCCCGCATCCATCGCGGCGGCAAAGGCTTGGCGATAGCCGTCGACCACCCCGTCCTGCACGGTTTGCGGATGATCCGGGATCAGCCCCGCCACCATCAGCGGCAGGGAAATGCCGATCCGGGCCCGCACGGCGCAGGGGTCGGGCGCCGGCAGGCCCGCCGATGCAAAAGCCCGCGCCATCGTGTCAACGATCAGCGGGGCGCTGTCGATCAAGGTCCCATCGACGTCGAACAGCGCCAGCACCTCAGGCATCGTCCTCGTCGAAGGGATCCACGGGCACGTCAGCCCCGGACCAGCCCATCATGTTCCAGGTATTCTGCATATGCTCGGGCAGTGGCGCCGTCAGATGCAGCCTGGCGCCCGTCATCGGATGCACCATCGTCAGGGACCGCGCATGCAGGTGCAGCTTGCGGCTGATTTCCCCCCCAAGGCTGGCGCCCCAGCCGTCGCCCATGTTTTCCTGCCCGGATCCGCCGTATTTGCCATCACCGACGATGGGGTGCCCGATCTCGGCCATATGGGCGCGCAACTGGTGCGTGCGGCCCGTGATCGGGACAAGTGCAACCCATGACGCACGGGATCCGAGGCTGTCCAGAACGGCATAATCGGTCGTCGCGTTCTTGGCGCCCTTGACCTCCCCCATCTCGCGGGGGTGCACGGCACGCATCTTTTCACCGCCCCCGTCGCCGCCACCGCCGGCCTTGACCAACCCGTACTTGATGGTTGCCTTGCGGGGGTTCGGAACGCCGGCGATCGCCGCCCAATAGATCTTGCGGGTCTCACGCTCCTGAAAGGCTTCGGACATCTTCGCCGCCGTCAGACGGCTGCGCGCCATGATCAGAATGCCGGAGGTGTCCTTGTCCAGACGGTGAACCAGACGGGGTTGTTCGTCACTGTCGAACCGCAGGGCATCGCCCAACCCGTCGACGTGCCGTGTCTGTCCACTGCCACCTTGGGAGGCGAGGCCGGGTGGCTTGTTCAGCGCGATGATATGCTCGTCGCGATAGATGACGCAGGAGCGGATCATCTCGGCATCCGCCTTCGCGACCTTTTCGCGGCGGGGGGCGGCCGGGGCCTGCCCGTCGGGGATGGGCGGCACGCGGACGGCCTGACCTTCCTCGACGCGCGTGCTGGCCTTGACGCGGCCCCCGTCGACACGGATGTCGCCCTTGCGGCACCCCTTTTCGACGAAGCCCTGCGTCACGTTCGGGAACCTGCGGCGCAGCCAACGGTCCAACCGCTGCTCGCCCTCTCCCGTGCCCACTGTAATTGTCTGCACGCCACTCATGCGAAACTCCTCGCGATCCAAAGACCCGCGGCGAGCGCCGCGACCGACAGGCCGACAGACAGCCCGACATACGCGCCCGCCTGCCCCCAAGCCCCACGTTCCACCAACATAAGGGTTTCCAGCGAAAACGCCGAAAACGTGGTGAACCCACCCAGAACGCCGGTCATCAGGAACGGCTGCCACTGAGGCAGGCCATGCCGCGACAGAACGACGAACAGGACGCCCATCGCGAAACTGCCCAGAACATTGACGGTCAGAACGGCAACGGGAAACCCGTCACGGACAAGCATCAGGCCGATCCATGCACGTAAGGACGCCCCAAGGGCACCGCCCAGGGCAACTGTCAAAAGGGTATAAGCCATCGGCGGTCTGTCGATCCTGACGCGGCCCTTGTCAACCATTGCCCTTGTTGCGTTTTGCCCGCTGTTCGACGAACCAATCGAGGCGCTTGCCGAGTTCCCTCTCGAACCCGCGGCTGACCGGCACGTAATAGACGGGGCGTTTCATCCCGTCGGGAAAGTAATTCTGTCCCGAAAACCCATCCGCCTGATCGTGATCATAGGCATAGCCCGCGCCATACCCCTGATCCTTCATCATCGATGTCGGGGCATTCAGGATATGTTTCGGCGGCGGTTCCGATCCGGTCTTCGTCGCCCCGACCAACGCCGCCTTCCACGCCGCATAGGCGGCGTTCGATTTGGGCGCTAGGGCGAGGTAGACAACCGCGTTCGCCAAGGCAAGCTCCCCCTCGGGCGATCCCATCCGTTCATAGGTTTCCCACGCCTCGAGGCAGATGCCCTGCGCCTGCGGATCGGCCAGCGCAATATCCTCAACGGCCATGCGGGTGATGCGACGGGCGAGGTAGCGCGGATCTTCGCCCCCCTTGATCATCCGCGCCAGCCAGTAAAGCGCGGCATCCGGGTCCGATCCGCGCACCGATTTGTGCAGCGCGCTGATCAGATTGTAGTGCTGGTCCCCGGATTTGTCGTATTGCGCGACCCGCCGTTGCAGGCGCACGCCCAGTGTTTCGGTATCGACGGGCCCCTTGGCGCCCCACCCGGCAACCTGTTCGATCAGGTTCAGCAGGGCGCGCCCGTCGCCGTCCGCCATCTCCTGCAAAGCCTCGCGCGCCGGCCCGTCCAACGCCAGCTTGCCGCCCAACTCCTTCTCCGCCCGCTGGGTCAACAGTTCCATGTCGCGCAGGGTCAGTCGTTGCAGCACCAGAACCTGCGCGCGCGACATCACGGCCGCGTTCAACTCGAAGGACGGATTCTCGGTCGTCGCACCGACAAGGGTGATCGTCCCGTCTTCCATATGTGGCAGGAAGCTGTCCTGCTGCGCCTTGTTGAAACGGTGGATCTCATCGACGAACAGCAAGGTCCCCTTGCCGTTGGCGCGCCGGTTGCGTGCGGTCTCGAAGACCTTTCGCAGGTCCGCGACGCCGGTGAAGATTGCGCTGATCTGGACGAAGTGCAGGCCGACATGGTCCGCCAGCAGGCGCGCGATCGTGGTCTTGCCCACGCCGGGCGGGCCCCAGAGGATCAGGCTCGGCAAGGCGCCGGTCAGCATGACGGACAATGCGCCTTCAGGGCCCAGAAGATGCCCCTGCCCCACGACCGCCGCAAGCGATGCGGGCCGCAGACGATCGGCCAGCGGCGCGGGGCTGGTGGCCGTGGGCGCGGACTGAGGTTCGGGATCGGACGAAAACAGGTCGGTCATGCCCCGTCCTAGCGCCAAACTCCCGATCCGGAAAGACAAACGGGCAGCGGCATCCCGGCCGCTGCCCGCGTGAGCAGACTATGGTTTGGCGCGAAGCCTAGTGCATCTTGGTCGCCATGGAGATCTTCACGCAGACCGACTCCGAGCCGCCGATGTTCATGACCGGCCCCGCGGCCACGCAGTCGAGACCGACGCGACGCGCCAGACGCGGCGAGGTCGCCGGAATGATCCCGATCACGGAAGTCGCGCCCAGTTCGCGCGCGCTGCCGACCATCTGTCCGATCAGCTGCATCTGAACCCGCATCCGGATTTTCGCCGGAACGTCGTTGCAGACGAAGACGCGGCTGCTTTCCCAGATGTGGGGTGCAACGGGGGCCTCTTCGTCCATCAGGTCAGATGGAATGCTGTCGAGCAGCCCGGCCTGCGCATCGCGGATCATGTAGCTGTAGATCCCGCAACGATGCGTTGTCGGGGTAAGCCGCACACCGGCCAGGATCCGGCCGAAGTCGTGGACCGCGACCCAACGGCTGGCCGGCGTATCATACTGATCGAACTCCATCCCGTCGGCCTGCGGCAGGTCCCACTGGGCCTGTTCGATGAAGGTACGATGCCGGGCGCGCAGCAGATCCGTGAACAGCGGGCCGTGGTCGTGCATGTTGGAAAACGAAAGTGTAGTGGTTTGCATAGGACATATCTCTCTCTGCCAGGTTGTCGTTGACACCAGGGGACCGGGGGATGCTCGCAATGTGGGATTGGCCTTATAAGAGCCTGTATTCTCTCGCCATTCTTAGTGCCTCGGCCGTGGTTCTTGCACCCAGCTTGTGCCGGGCGGACGAAAGGCGCGCCTTCAACGCGCTTTCCGAAATTCCCAGTTCCGCAGCGGCGGCCGTATGGCGGTATCCGTCACCTACGAGGCGCAGTGCCTCGATCATCGCAGGTGTCAGATCCTCGGGGGGCTCGGTGACATCGTGCAGCCCAAGGGCCACCTCCTCGATGTCCGACAACTCGGTGTCCGTGAATTCGCGGTCCGATCGAGCCGCCCCGACGATGGTGCGGGACGTGATCTTTCCACAGGCCACGACAGCACCATAAGTCAGGCCATGCTGGCCCGCCTTCTTCATGATGCCGAAGGGATCGGGCAACGTGATTTCGCTCCAACGGATCTTGCCCGACTTGCTGATACCCCAGAAAACGAGGGGATCGCGCAGCGAATACGCGTTGGCGGCGTAGATATCTTGCCAGGCCTGCGGGTATGTACTTTTCAGATACAGCGGAGACGCAAACCGGATGTGCACGCCCACGGTGTAGCCGGCCGGGGCAATTTCATCCAATCTCTGCAGGTAACGAACCATCAGGCGTTGTCTTTCAGACATGTCTTTTTAGACAGGTTGGTTAAATTTTCGTCAACTGTATCGTGCCTTAGTTACGCCACTGAAATGGTTAATAGATGATAAATGGCACAGTTGATCCGAGGCTTTTCGCACGCATCTTGAAACTTGCCCCGGCGGCAAGGTCCGACTTGTTGGAGTTTTTAGGCAGTACCGCGCTTCCGCCTGCGGAACTGGACCGCATACTTGCACGCATGGAGGGAGCGCAGAAGCAACAAAACCCGTAAAACGGGTGCATTGTAGATCTCAGAGAATCAAAAAAGCCCGACCGTTTCCGGCCGGGCTTTTGTTTTGTCGGAATGCGTCCGCTTACGCCTCGGCGGCGTCCTCGGCTTCCAGGCGCGCGCGATCGGCGGCACCCTTGGCGTCGACATCACGCTCGACGAACTCGATGATCGCCATCGGCGCCATGTCACCATAGCGGAAGCCGGCCTTCATGATGCGAACGTAACCACCCTGACGGTCCTTGTAGCGCGGCCCGAGGATATCCATCAGCTTGGCAAGGTGACGGTCTTCCTTGAGGCGCGACCGCAGCAGGCGGCGGGCATGCAGATCGCCGCGACCGGCAAGCGTGACCATCTTTTCGATGATCGGGCGCAGTTCCTTGGCCTTGGGCAGGGTCGTCTTGATCTGCTCATGCTCGATCAGCGAACCGGCCATGTTGGCGAACATCGCCTTGCGGTGTTCATGGGTGCGGTTGAGGCGGCGGTATCCACGGGCGTGGCGCATTGGTCTATCTCCAGATTTATACTTTGTCCGGGGCCCGTGCGTTGCGGACCCCTCCTTATTGGGGCAGAATCGCCCGGGGTTGAGCGGCGCACCCCTTGCGGGGTGCCCCTACTCAAAAGTTGTCTTCGAACTTCTTGGCCAGGTCCTCGATGTTCTCGGGCGGCCAATCGACGATATCCATACCAAGGTGCAGACCCATTCCGGACAGCACTTCCTTGATCTCGTTCAGGGACTTGCGACCGAAGTTCGGCGTGCGCAGCATCTCGGCTTCGGTCTTCTGGATCAGATCACCGATATAGACGATGTTGTCGTTCTTCAGGCAGTTGGCAGAGCGGACCGAAAGCTCCAGCTCGTCGACTTTCTTCAGAAGTAGCGGGTTGAACTCCAGATCATCATCCGAGCTTTCGCCGCGGGCGGCTTCGGGCTCGTCGAAGTTCACGAAGATCTGCAGCTGGTCCTGAAGAATGCGGGCCGCGTAGGCCACGGCATCGTCGGGCGCCAGCGAACCATCGGTTTCCAGCTTGAGGGTCAGCTTGTCATAATCCAGAACCTGCCCCTCGCGGGTCGGCTGCACCTCGTAGGAGACGCGCTTGACCGGCGAATAGATCGCGTCGATCGGGATCAGACCGATGGGCGCATCCTCGGGCTTGTTCTTGTCGGCACTCACATAGCCCTTGCCCGTGTTCACGGTAAGTTCCATATAGAGGTCGGCACCATCGTCGAGGTGGCAGATGACGTGATCGCGGTTCAGAACCTCGATGCCGCTGGATTCGCTGATGTCACCGGCGGTGACGACCATCGGACCCTTGGCGGAAATCGAGACGCGCTTGGGCCCCTCCACTTCCATCTTGAGCGAGACGCCCTTGAGGTTCAGAACGATGTCGGTCACGTCTTCGCGCACGCCCGAAACGGACGAGAACTCGTGCAGCACGTTGTCGATCTGGACGGACGTGATGGCGGCACCTTGCAGCGACGACATCAGGACGCGACGCAGGGCATTGCCGAGGGTCAGGCCGAAGCCGCGCTCCAGCGGCTCTGCCACGACGGTGGCCTGACGGGCGGGGTTGTTCCCCGGGCGAACATCAAGCTGCTGCGGCTTGATCAGCTCTTGCCAATTCTTGTGGATCATGTGGCCCATCCCTCCATTCATGTCTCCTGCCGGGGCGGGTGGCGGAGACTCCCGAGGTGTTGAAAACGGCGCTTCGGGGCCGCTCGTGACGGCCCCGAAGAAAAATCAATCGAAGAAAATCAGACCCGGCGGCGCTTCGGCGGGCGGACACCGTTGTGCGGGATCGGGGTCACGTCGCGGATCGCAGTGATCTGCAGACCGACAGCAGCCAGAGCGCGCAGCGCGGATTCGCGACCGCCACCGGGGCCCTGCACTTCGACCTCGAGGGTCTTCATGCCGTGCTCCTGCGCCTTCTTGCCTGCGTCTTCCGCAGCCATCTGGGCGGCGTAGGGCGTCGACTTGCGCGATCCCTTGAACCCGCAGGTTCCGGCAGACGACCAGCTGATCGCATTGCCCTGAACGTCCGAGATAAGGATCTTGGTGTTGTTGAACGACGAGTTCACATGAGCAACGCCGGCGGCGATGTTCTTGCGTTCTTTGCGCTTGGGGGCGCGACGGACTTCACGTGCCATTGTCTATGCCCTCCCTTACTTCTTCTTGCCGGCGATGGCCTTTGCGGGGCCCTTGCGCGTGCGTGCGTTGGTGTGGGTGCGCTGACCGCGAACGGGCAGGTTGCGGCGATGACGCAGGCCACGGTAGCAGCCAAGGTCCATCAGACGCTTGATGTTCATCTGCGTGTCGCGGCGCAGGTCGCCTTCGACCGTCACGTTCGCGTCGATGTATTCGCGGATCTGAAGGACTTCGGCGTCCGAGAGTTCGTTCACACGGCGGGTCGCATCGATACCGACGGCATCGATGATTTCCTTCGCCTTGGACGGGCCGATACCCGTGATATACGTAAGCGCAATCGGAGTGCGCTTCCCCGTGGGGATGTTGACGCCAGCAATACGAGCCAAGTGGTCTTCCTTCTGCGTTGCGGTTCCGTAACCCCAGAACCTTTTTTCACAACGGCCGACGCAGGACGCGCGGGCCAAAATAAGAGACCGGGAATCATTCGATTCCCGGCAGAGATTGCGATTTAGGGGCTTGACCGGATGGGGTCAAGGGTCTGACGCACCTGTGTCAAGAACAATATGCAGATCACTCCTGACAGCTGGCCGCACGGGCGGTCGCGTCCGAAATGTAGTAGGCGCTGTCGACGTCCGAGCAGAAGTCTGCGCGCCGATCCATCGCCCCACCCGTGACGCCGATCACGCCCCCGAGGATGATACCCGCCAGAAAGGTATAGACCAGAACGGCAAGCCGGCCAAAGAAGGCCAGCCCGCGGTCCCGGCGCCTAGCCCATGACGGCACTGATATCCTGCGCGACTGCGTCGATCTCACCAAGGCCATCGACCGAGGTCAGCATATCCTTGGCGTAATAGTAGCCGATCAGCGGCGAGGTCTGCTTGTAGTAGGCCAGCAACCGCGTCTTGAGCGACTCCTCGTTGTCGTCGGCGCGACGCTTGAACTCCGTCCCGCCGCAATTGCTGCACTTGCCGTCAGCCGGCTGTGGCTTCGTGAGGTCGTTGTACACCTCACCACAGCTTGCACAGGTGGAGCGTGCCGTGATCCGCGCGACGAGCGCTTCGTCGTCGACGCGCATCTCGATGACATGATCGAGCGTTGCGCCGTGCTTCGCCAGAAGGGTCCCCAAGGCGTCCGCTTGCGGCAATGTCCGGGGGAAACCATCGAAGATGAAGCCTCCCGCACGCTCACCTTCCAGCTTTTCCTCGATCAGACCAATCACGATCTCATCGGTGACCAACTCGCCCGCGTCCATCACGGCGGCGACCTTCTTGCCCATCTCCGTCCCGGATGACCGCGCCTCGCGCAGCATGTCCCCGGTCGAGAGCTGGATCATCTGCCGCTCCTCCACGAGCCGCCGCGCCTGGGTTCCCTTCCCTGCGCCCGGCGGCCCCAGCAAAATGATATTCATCGTCTGGCTGTCCCTTTCTTGGAGCCGCGCTTTTTGCCACGCAGCTGCGATTTCTCGATCAGGCCTTCGTATTGATGCGCCAGAAGATGGCTCTGGACCTGTTGGATCGTATCCATCCCAACCGAAACGATGATCAGGATCGAGGTGCCGCCGAAGTAAGCCGTGATGGCAAGCTGACTGCGCACCAGTTCGGGAACCAGACAGACCAGCGCCAGATACGCTGCGCCCAGTACCAGAATGCGGTTGGTTACATACTCCAGGTATTCCGCGGTCCGTTTGCCGGGGCGAATGCCGGGAATGAAGCCGTTCTGAGACTTCAGGTTGTCGGCCACGTCATCGGGTTTGAACGCCACGTTGAAGGTATAGAAATACGTGAAGAACACGATCATCGACGTGAAGAACAGCAGATACAGCGGCTGTCCCGGCCCGAAATAGGCAAGGATCGTCGACATCACCGGACCGGAATTCTGACCCGAGAACGTGCTGATCGTCGTAGGCAGCAACAGCAGGGACGAGGCGAAGATCGCGGGGATGACGCCCGCCGGGTTCACCTTGATCGGCAGATGGCTGGAGCCGCCGTCATAGACCTTCATCCCGACCTGACGGCGCGGATACTGGATGTGGATCTTGCGCAGCGAGCGTTCCATGAACACCACGAGCACGAGCGTGCCGAGCAGCATGGCGACAACACCGAGGATCGCAGGTGTGGTCAGGGCCCCGGTGCGGCCGGATTCGAAGAACTGAGCCAGTGCGGCGGGCAGTTCGGCCACGATGCCCACGAAGATGATCAGCGAGATGCCGTTGCCGATGCCGCGCGCGGTGATCTGCTCACCCAGCCACATCAGGAACATCGTGCCGCCCACGAGGGTCACGACACAGGCCGCGCGGAAGAACCAGCCGGGATCGCCGGCAAGGCCACCGGCCTCCAGCGAGACGGCAAGGCCGTAAGCCTGCAACGTCGCCAATGCCACGGTGCCATAGCGCGTGTACTGGTTGATTTTCTTGCGGCCCTGCTCGCCCTCTTTCTTCAACTGCTCCAGCTGCGGCACCATGGCCGTCATCAGCTGCACGATGATCGAGGCCGAGATGTAGGGCATGATGCCCAGGGCAAAGACGCCCATCCGGCCGATGGCACCACCGGTGAACATGTTGAGGACACCGCCAAGGCCGGCCGAGGCCTGCTCGACGAAGTCCCGCAAGGCCCCCGCGTCGATGCCGGGCACGGGGATATAGGTGCCGATGCGGTAAATGATCAGAAGGCCGATCGTGAACAGGATGCGTTGGCGAAGCTCCTTGGCTTTCCCGAACGCGCCCCAGCTCATGTTGGCGGCCATTTGCTCTGCGGCTGAAGCCATTGAGGGCCCCTCTTGTTGCTGAAACGCCGCCTGACAGGCTCTCCCCGCAGGCGGCGTTCTTAAAACCTGTGAACCATGTAAGCGGAGCGCGCTCCGCCCACAACCGTCACTCGGCGGCGACGGCAGCCACGGTGACGGAACCGCCAGCCTTTTCGACCGCTTCGACCGCACCTTTGGAGGCGCCGGTCACGGTGATGGAGGCCTTGGAGGTCAGCTCACCCTTGCCCAGCAGACGGATCCCGTCCAGCTTGCGGCGCACGACACCGGCGGCGACCAGGCTGTCCTCGGTGATCGCGGCAGCGTCGAGGCGACCGTTGTCGATGAACTCCTGCACCTTGGACAGGTTGATCACGGCATAGTGCTTCTGGTTCGGCTTGTTGAAGCCACGCTTGGGCAGACGCTGGTAGAGCGGCATCTGGCCGCCCTCGTAGCCCTTGATCGCAACGCCCGAACGGGACTTCTGACCCTTGATACCACGGCCACCCATCTTACCGGTGCCCGAACCCGGGCCACGGCCGATGCGCTTGCGGCGGTGGGTTGCGCCTTCGTTGTCGCGCAGATCATTCAATTTCATGTCGCTTCTCCTCTTGCCGGAAGCATCCCCGAAGCGATGAGTGGGATGAACACGGCGTTTCGATTCTGAATATGACCACTGCGGCCACCGCGCGGCTGTACCCCCACAGGCGGCCCACGTCCAGCCCTGTCATGGGTCTGCACTTGTCGTGGCGGCCCCGAGGATCATGTAGACATGGCATGCGTATCCTGTCGCCCCTGATCGCGATCAGCATGTCATGCCAGGCGGCATTGGCCTGCACGACCGATGCCATGATCGTCTTCGACGGTTCCGCCTCCATGGCGGAAATCACGTTGGAGACGCGTGAGACGACCCGCATCGTCGAAGCCCGCAGGGCGATGCGGCTGGCGATGCCATTGGTCGAGGAGGTGCGCCGCATCGGCCTGCTGACCTATGGACCGGGGCCGGACGGAGCCTGCGACGGCATCACCCTGCGCTTTCCGCCCCGCCCACTGGCGGGCGACGCGATTGTCGCCGCTGTCGACGCGCTTGTCCCGAACGGCCTGACCCCATTGTCGGCAGCGGTGGAACAAGCGGCCGAGGCCCTGTCCTACCGCAGCCAATCCGCCATCGTCGTCCTCGTGACCGATGGGAATGAGACCTGCGGCGGCACCCCCTGCGCCACCTCCCGCCGCATGGCGAGCGTCTCGGCCGATTTGACCATCCACGTCATCGGCTTTCGTGCGACACGGGATTTCTTTGCCTGGGACAATCCTGAACAGCAGGAATTCGGCGGGGACACCGTGGCAAAGTGCTTTGCGGACCGGACTGGTGGGCTGTTCGTATCAACGGAGACGGTGGACGAACTGGTGACTGCCTTGCAGGCGACGCTTGGCTGCATGGTCGTCGGAGGCCGCACCGCTGCGGTGGCGAAGTTGCGCGGCTAGCATCGGATTCTCGGCATCATATTGTGTGTAACGCGAGCCTTTGCACCCAAGTCCCGCGCGAAACGGAAAATGCCCCGGCCATTTCTGACCGGGGCATCCAACCTTCAGCGAACGCATATAATTGCGTCCGAAGCGATCAATCGCGCTCTTCGATGATTTTCACCATGTGCGGGATCTTGTTGACCATGCCGCGGACCGACGGAGTATCCTCCAACACACGGGTCTTGTGCATCTTGTTCAGGCCCAGACCCACCAGCGTCGCGCGCTGATCGGCGGGGCGGCGGATCGGGGAACCGATCTGCTTGACGACAATCGTTTTAGCCATGGATCAAGCCTCCTCGGCGACGGGCGCTTGCTCGCCGTCCATCTTGGGTGCGTCGTCCTTGCGCAGGATGTCGGCGACCTTCTTGCCACGACGCTGTGCGACGGAACGAGGCGAAGCCTCCTTGCGCAGACCGTCAAGCGTGGCACGGATCATGTTGTAGGGGTTCTGCGAACCGATCGACTTGGACACGACGTCCTTGACGCCGAGCATTTCGAACACGGCACGCATCGGACCACCGGCGATGATACCGGTACCTTCCGGGGCGGTGCGCATCACGACGCGGCCAGCACCGTGGCGACCGTTCATGTCGTGGTGCAGCGTGCGACCGTCGCGCAGGGCGACGCGGATCATCTGACGCTTGGCCTGCTCGGTTGCCTTGCGGATGGCCTCGGGGACCTCCTTGGCCTTGCCCTTGCCAAAGCCTACGCGGCCCTTCTGGTCGCCGACGACGACCAGAGCGGCGAAGCCAAAGCGCTTGCCGCCCTTGACCGTCTTCGACACGCGGTTGATCGCCACAAGGCGGTCGGCGAATTCCGGGGTTTCCTCGCGGTCGCGGCCACGGCCCCGTCCACGGTTGTTGTCACGTTCTGCCATGTGGCATCTCCTGCGTATGGGGCGCTGCCCCAATTTCTGCAATCCTGGTGCCAGCGTCCGCAAAGCAGACGTGGCCCGGATCATCGAGGGGGCCTTTTGCGGCCCCCTACCCTTTGCTTAGAACTTCAGACCACCTTCACGGGCGGCATCGGCGAGCGCCTTGACCTTCCCGTGGAAGAGGAAGCCGCCGCGGTCGAAGTAGACTTCTTCCACGCCTGCGGCCTTGGCACGTTCGGCAATCGCGGCGCCAATCTTGGCGGCGGCCTCGATGTTGTTCTTGCCGACAACGCCAAAGTCCTTTTCCAGCGTCGAGGCCGAGGCAAGCGTCTTGCCGGCGACATCGTCGATCAGCTGGACGCTGATGTTCTTGCTGGAGCGGTGAACCGACAGGCGCGGACGCCCGGCGGCCAGTTTGCGAAGCTTGTTCCGGACGCGCAGGCGGCGCTTCAGGAACAGGTCCCTTTTCGTATTTGCCATCTGACTGGTCCTTACTTCTTCTTACCTTCCTTGCGGAAGATATACTCGCCCTTGTAGCGGATGCCCTTGCCCTTGTAGGGCTCCGGCGCACGCCATTCGCGAATGTTTGCTGCAACCTGACCGACCAACTGCTGGTCGATCCCTTCAACGGTGATCTCGGTCTGCTTGGGCGCAGTCACCGTGACACCCTCGGGGATGTCATAGATCACGTCGTGCGAGTAGCCGAGCGCCAGCTTGAGCTGGTTGCCCTGCATCGTCGCACGATAGCCGACGCCGCTGATCTCGAGCTCCTTCTTGAAACCGGTGGTGACACCGGTCACGAGGTTCTCGATCATCGTGCGGGACATGCCCCACTGCTGCAGCGCACGCTTGGACTTGCCGCGCGGCGTGACCGTCACGGCGTTGTCTTCCACGGCGACCGTAACATCGTCGGTTGCGGTGAAGGTCCGGGTGCCCTTGGGCCCCTTGACCGAAACCGTCTGACCCGAAACCGAGGCTTCGACGCCCGAGGGCAGGTCGACGGGCTTTTTGCCGATACGTGACATTATACCCTCCTCAGAATACGGTGCAGAGGACTTCACCGCCAACGTTGGCGGATCGGGCCGAAGCATCGGACATGACGCCACGCGAGGTGGAGACGATGGAAACACCCAGGCCCTGACGGACCGACGGGATGTCGGAGACACCGAGATAGACGCGACGGCCCGGCTTGGACACGCGCTTGAGCTCACGGATGACCGGAACGCCCTCGTAGTACTTGAGGGAGATTTCGATCGTCGGGTGGCCCTGACGGTCCGAGCTGGTCTCGTAGCCGCGGATGTAGCCTTCGTCGGCCATGACATCCAGGACACGGGCACGCAGCTTGGACGCAGGCGTCGAAACGGTGGATTTGCCACGCAGTTGCGCGTTGCGGATGCGGGTCAGCATATCGCCGATGGGATCATTCATGTGATCTGCTCCCTTACCAGCTGGACTTGACCATGCCCGGAATCTGACCCTTGGAGGCCAGATCGCGCAGCATGATACGAGACAGCTTCAGCTTGCGGTAATAGGCGCGCGGGCGCCCCGTCAGCTGGCAGCGGTTGTTAAGACGGACGGGCGAGGAATTGCGGGGCAATTCAGCCAGCTTCAGAGTGGCCTTGAACCGCTCCTCCATCGGCTTCGACTCGTCACGGATGATGTCCTTCAGAGAGGCGCGCTTGCTGGCGTATTGCTTCACCAGCCGCTCACGCTTCTTCTGACGTTCGACCATGGATACTTTTGCCATGTCTAATACCTCAGCTGTTGAACGGCATGTTGAAGTGCTTGAGCAGCGACTTCGCCTCTGCATCCGTCTTGGCGGTGGTGCAGATGATGATGTCCATGCCCCAGGTCTCATCGACTTTGTCGAAGTTGATCTCGGGGAAGACGATGTGCTCCTTCAGGCCCATGGCATAGTTGCCACGTCCGTCGAAGCTCTTGCCGGACACGCCGCGGAAGTCGCGGATACGCGGCATCGCGACAGTGATCAGACGGTCCAGGAATTCGTACATCCGGGCGCCGCGCAGCGTCACCTTGGTGCCGAGGGGCATGCCTTCGCGAACCCGGAAGCCGGCGATCGACTTCTTGGCGTTCGTGACGACGGCCTTCTGACCGGCGATGGCGGTCAGGTCGTCCTGAGCCGACTTCGCCTTCTTGGAGTCGCGAACCGCCTCGGCGCCGCAGCCGATGTTCAGGACGATCTTGTCCAGACGCGGGATCTGCATGGCGTTCTTGTAGCCGAACTCTTCCTGCATGGCACCTTTGACGGTGTCATCGAAGAACGTGCGCAAACGCGGGGTGTAGGTTTCGGTATCGAGCATCAGATCACGTCTCCCGTGGTCTTGGCGTAACGGACCTTCTTGCCGTCTTCCTCACGGAAACCGACGCGGGACGCTTTGCCGTTGGCATCGACGATGGCCAGGTTCGACAGGTCGATCGGCAGGGCCTTGGGGATGCGACCACCCTGGCTTGCCTGGCTCTGGCGGGTGTGACGGATCGCCATGTTCACGCCTTCGACGATTGCCTTGCCGGCCTTCGGGTCGACGGACAGGATCTCGCCGGTCTTGGACGCATCACGCCCCGACAGCACGATGACCTTGTCACCCTTGCGGAGTTTAGCAGCCATTACAGCACCTCCGGAGCGAGCGAGATGATCTTCATGAAGTTCTTCGCACGCAGCTCGCGAACCACCGGCCCGAAGATACGGGTGCCGACCGGCTCGTTGTTGTTGTTGAGGATGACGGCGGCGTTGCGATCGAAGCGGATCGCGGTGCCGTCTTCACGACGGACTTCCTTGGCGGTGCGAACGACGACGGCCTTGCGGACGTCCCCCTTCTTCACGCGACCGCGCGGAATGGCTTCCTTGACCGACACCACGATGATGTCACCCACGGAGGCATACCGGCGGTGCGATCCGCCCAGGACCTTGATGCACTGAACACGGCGAGCGCCGCTGTTGTCAGCAACATCCAGGTTGGTTTGCATCTGGATCATTGGTTTCTCCCGACCTTTGGGGCGGCGATGCGTGCCGATGCCCCCAGGGTTTCGATTTGTTTCCGCAGCACCCGATAACCGGGCGCCCGGCAGTCACCGCTTATTCGGCGATGACTTCCCACCGCTTCGTCTTGGACTTGGGCGGGCATTCCTGGATACGCACGGTATCGCCGACGTTGAACTGGTTGTTCTCGTCGTGCGCGCGGTACTTCTTGGACTTACGAACCGTCTTCTGAAGCAGCGGGTGCTTGAAACGGCGCTCGATGCTGACCGTGACGGTCTGGGCATTCTGGTTCGACGTCACGACGCCGGTAAGGATACGCTTCGGCATCTCAGGCCTCCGACTTGGCCGCGTCGGCGGCTTTCTGGTTCAGGATCGTGTTCACACGCGCGATGCTCCGCTTGACGGTACGGATGCGGGCGGTGTTCTCAAGCTGACTGGTCGCAGCCTGAAAGCGGAGGTTGAACGCCTCCTTCTTCAGGTTGGTCAATTCCGTGCGCAGCTCATCGGGGCTTTTGCCCCGCAGTTCAGTGGCGTTCATCGCCTTGTCCTTTCAACATCACCGGGCCGCCCTACGATGAGCGTAGGTCACGACTGATTCCGGTGGAGGTCAGTGGTAGAGAGCGCCGCATAGACGAGGTTGCCCAAGGGCGCAAGGGCAGATCCGGCTAATATCCCGCTGCAGCGCGCGGTACCTCAGGAACGCACGAACCCACGCAGGATCCAGCCCACGCACATCCCGGCGACAAGGACGGCTGCGGGGACCGCAACAACCAGAACGACACTCAGCAGTACTTTCAGCACCGAAACGTCCCCCGCGATCCCGTCGGAAACGAGAAGGATCAGGATGAACAGCGCCCAGAGAACGCTTGCCGCCCCCCAGAGGCGGGTCAGACCCCGGCGCCAGTTGGCGTTGGCCATCCGCTCCATCGCGGTCATCCCCATCCGTAGTTGAAGCTGACCGAGACGCGTTCCTCCTCGGCCGTGTTCATCGGCACCTCGTGGCGCAGCCAGCTTTCCCACAAAAGGACATCTCCGACCTCGGGGGCCTCGTAGTGGAAGGTGCGCAGATCGGCGGGCGCGTTCTTGCGGCGGACGGGGGCCGCCATCATCATCGGCAGGCGGGGATCTTCGAGGCGCAGGGCGCTGGTCCCCTTGGGCATGGCGACATAGGTCGTGCCCGAAATGACGGAGTGCGGATGGATATGGCCGGAATGACTGCCACCCTCTGGCAGGATGTTGATCCAGATATCTTCAAGCGTCAGCCGCTTGTCACCCAGATCGAAGGCAAGGTCGTCCGCGAAGGCGGCGACATGTTTGTCGAGCGCCTTGATGACATCGCCGAAGATCGGAAACCGCCAGCCGAGGTCCGTCAGGGACGCGTAGGACGTGTAGCCGGGATAACCGTTCTCCTCGCACCACGCATGGCCCGCCTCGTCATCCTCGGCAATGGAATAGCACGACGCGGCCAGTTCACCGGTGTCCACCACGGGACCGTGATCGGAAAGGGCTGCGCGATAAAGGCGGGTCACGAAGAGAGAGGAGATCTGGGACATGCCCGCCACATAGACGCCGCTTGGCCGTTGGGCAATAACGGTGCGGCAGCCGCGAAAGGTCCCCATGGTTACGGTCACCGAACATTACGACGCCTATCCCTACCCTGCGCGCGACCCGAAGGACGAGGCAAGGCGCCTGATCACCGGGTCCCCGTCGCGGCCCATAGAGATGGATCACTTTCTCTGGGGCGGACGCCGCGACTGGTCGAAGCCGCTACGCGTCCTGGTCGCCGGGGGCGGGTCGGGCGATGGCCTCGTGCAACTGGCGCAGCTGCTGACCGACGCGAAGCGCCCCTACGACATCACCTACATCGACCTGTCGACCAGTGCCCGCGCCGTGGCCGAGGCCCGCGTCGCCCAGCGTGGCTTGAAGGGGATCACCTTTCACACCGGAAGCCTGCTGGACGCGCCGGAATTGGGACGGTTCGACTACATCGATTGCTGCGGCGTCCTTCACCACCTGCCGGACCCCAATGCGGGGTTCAGCGCGCTGTCCGCTGCCTGTGCACCGGGGGGCGGAATGGGCATGATGGTCTATGCACCCTACGGACGGTCCGGTGTCTATCCGCTGCAGGAGGCATTCGGCACCCTGCTGCACGGACTGCCCCCCGAGGCCCGACTCGCCGCGGCGAAAGACATCCTGTCGCGCTTGCCGAACGGCCATCCCTTCAAGCGCAATCAGCAACTGGTCGATCACCGGGCAAGCGATGCCGGCTTCTACGATCTTCTCCTCCATGGCCAGGATCGCGCCTTCGATATCCACAGCCTCCTGACGACGCTTGCCGACACCGGTTGGGAACTTGCGTCTTTCTGCCAGCCCGGCCTTTACGAACCGGAACGCATCACCGGCCAACCCCACGCCCTGCCCCCGGCAGAAGCGATGGCCGTCGCCGAAAAGCTGCGCGGCACGATCAAGGTGCATGTCGCCTATGTCGTCCCCAATGGGTCGAAAGTCACGCCGAACCGTTCCCTGGACCGGGTTCCGCATCTGGGCGCCCCCGCCGCAAAACTGGCGCAACTCGTCGCTGCCGGAAAACCCGTCCCGATCCGGATCGACGGCGAGGCCATGCCGATCACCTTGCCGAAAAACTGCGCGCCCCTCATCGCCCAAGTCGACGGACGCCGTCCCCTGTCTGCGATTGCGCGCCATGCGGACCGCGATGTGCTGACCTTCGGTGCGGAATGGAACGCGGTCGAACGCGCATTCCTGCCATGGGGTCTGCTGCACTATTCGACCCTGTTGTCCGGCTGACTGGCCGCATTCGACCGTCCCGGAACGCAAAAAAGGCGGGGTTTCCCCCGCCTTTCGCTTATCTCGGTATCCAACCGCTCACCGTTTGGGCGAGGCGGAAGGTTCGGCTTACCAGTCTTCGCGAACCACGGTGCGCGTCTTGATCGGCAGCTTCATCGCGGCAAGGCGAAGGGCCTCACGGGCGACAGGCTCCGACACGCCGTCGATCTCGAACATGATCCGGCCGGGCTTGACCTTGCAGGCCCAGAAGTCGACCGAGCCCTTACCCTTACCCATACGAACTTCGACGGGCTTGGAGGTGACGGGCACGTCCGGGAAGATACGGATCCAGACACGGCCCTGACGCTTCATGTGACGCGTCATGGCACGACGTGCGGCTTCGATCTGACGGGCGGTGACCCGCTCCGG
Source organism: Jannaschia sp. 2305UL9-9 (assembly GCF_041403465.1). NCBI lineage: Bacteria > Pseudomonadati > Pseudomonadota > Alphaproteobacteria > Rhodobacterales > Roseobacteraceae > Jannaschia > Jannaschia sp. 2305UL9-9. The sequence continues at coordinate 6,918 of NZ_JBGEHM010000001.1, read as the reverse complement.
CTGCGTTGCCTTCAGGCCGTAGGTGCCAAAGTTCAGGTCGGACCCGCCCTTTGCCTCACCCTTGATGGAGCCTTTGAACTGCTTGCGGAACTTTGTCCGTTTCGGTTGCAACATGTGTTCTACTCCTTACCGGCGCGGGCCGCGGGGACCGCGGTCGTCACGACGGCCACCGGCACCACGGGGGGTCGGACCATCCTGAAGTTCCTGGGCCTTGCGGTCACGGGCGGCGGGGTCATGCTCCATGATCTCGCCTTTGAAGATCCAGACCTTGATGCCGATGATGCCGTAGGGCGTCATGGCTTCGGAATGGGCATAGTCGATGTCGGCGCGCAGCGTGTGCAGCGGGACGCGACCCTCACGATACCATTCGGTCCGCGCGATTTCGGCACCGCCAAGACGACCGGCCATGTTGATCCGGATACCAAGGGCACCCATGCGCATGGCGTTCTGGACCGACCGCTTCATGGCGCGGCGGAACGAGACACGACGCTCCAGCTGCTGGGCGATGCCTTCGCCGACCAGGGCTGCGTCCAGCTCGGGCTTGCGGACCTCGACGATGTTGAGGTGCAGTTCCGAGTCGGTCATCGCGGCCAGCTTCTTGCGGAGCGTCTCGATGTCCGCGCCCTTCTTGCCGATGATGACGCCGGGACGTGCGGTGTGCACCGTTACGCGGCACTTCTTGTGCGGACGCTCGATGATGACGCGGCTGACGCCGGCCTGCTTGCACTCTTCCTCGATGAACTCGCGCATGCGCAGGTCTTCGAGCAGCAGATCACCGTATTCCTTGGTGTCGGCGTACCAGCGGCTGTCCCAGGTGCGGTTGACCTGAAGACGCATCCCGATGGGATTGACTTTGTTACCCATTACGCTTGCTCCCCAACGGTTTCTTCGACCTGACGCACCTTGATGGTCAGCTGTGCGAACGGCTTGGTGATTTTGCCGAACCGGCCACGGGCACGCGGGCGACCGCGCTTCATGGTCAGGTTCTTGCCGACATAGGCCTCGGCCACGATCAGCTCATCCACGTCGAGGTTGTGGTTGTTCTCTGCGTTGGCGATGGCCGACTGCAGGCACTTGCGCACGTCGATCGCGATCCGCTTCTTCGAGAAGGTGAGATCGGTCAAAGCCTTCTCGACCTTCTTGCCGCGGATCATTGCGGCGACGAGGTTCAGCTTCTGCGGGCTGGTGCGCAGGCTGCGCAGCTTGGCCATGGCCTCGTTGTCAGCCACGCGGCGGGGATTCTTTTCCTTGCCCATGACTTATTTCCTCTTGGCTTTTTTATCGGCGGCGTGACCGTAATAGGTCCGCGTCGGCGAATACTCACCGAACTTCTGGCCGATCATCTCTTCCGAGACGTTGACGGGAATGTGCTTGTGACCGTTGTAGACGCCGAACGTCAGGCCAACGAACTGAGGCAGGATGGTGGAGCGACGCGACCAGATCTTGATGACCTCGTTGCGACCGGACTCGCGGGACTTCTCGGCCTTGCGCAGGACGTGAGCGTCCACGAACGGGCCTTTCCAGACAGAGCGGCTCATTTAGCGGCCTTTCTTCTTGGCGTGACGCGAGCGGATGATCAGCTTCTGCGACGCCTTGTTCCTGTTGCGGGTACGGGCACCCTTGGTCGGCTTGCCCCACGGCGTGACGGGGTGGCGACCACCCGACGTCCGGCCTTCACCACCACCATGCGGGTGATCAATCGGGTTCATCACGACACCACGCACGGACGGGCGGATGCCCTTGTGGCGGTTGCGACCGGCCTTGCCGAGGTTCTGGTTCGAGTTGTCGGGGTTCGAAACCGCGCCAACCGTCGCCATGCACTCCTGCCGCACGAGGCGAAGCTCGCCCGAGCTGAGGCGGATCTGAGCGTAGCCACCGTCACGACCGACGAACTGGGCGTAGGTGCCCGCGGCGCGCGCGATCTGACCGCCCTTGCCGGGCTTCAGCTCGATGTTGTGGATGATCGTACCGATCGGCATGCCCTGGAACGGCATCGCGTTGCCGGGCTTGATGTCGGCCTTGGCCGAGGCCACGACGCGGTCACCAACGGCCAAGCGCTGCGGCGCGAGGATGTAGGCCTGCTCACCATCGGTGTAGCGGATCAGGGCGATGAAGGCGGTCCGGTTCGGGTCGTACTCGATCCGCTCCACGTTCGCCTGAACGTCCAGCTTGTTGCGTTTGAAATCGACGATCCGATAGAGACGCTTCGCGCCCCCGCCCTTGCGGCGCATCGTGATCCGTCCGGTGTTGTTGCGTCCGCCGTTCTTCGTCAGACCCTCTACGAGGGCCTTGACGGGACGGCCTTTCCACAGCTCCGAACGGTCGATCAGAACCAGCCCACGCTGGCCCGGCGTCGTCGGCTTATACGACTTGAGTGCCATAGTTTACCTGTCTTCCGTTGTGTGTCGGACAGTCCCCGGTGAAGGTTCCTGCCCTGGATGTAAGGGCCCCGAAGGTCCCCGGCTTGATGCACCGCCCGCAAAACGCCGGTGCGCGACAGCAAAGCCCCGGACGAATCCGGGGCTGCCGATGGGGCCGTTTAGGGGGGTGATGGGGTGGGGTCAAGGGGTGGTAGGACGGTGCCTGCCAAAGTGACGCCGCCTACAAACCAAATGAGAAACAGGGCTCGCCTATGTGCCGGGTTTGTAACGCCCACGCTGCCGTGCTGCTGCACGCCAATGCTTCTTGCGAATGCCTTCCGGTTCCAAATGACGATACGCGCCACCGGAATACTTGGGCCAGTCTATCGCCATTCCCTGTTTAACGAGTTCTGCTGCAAGATCCGTACCGTCATCAAGGTAGCATTTGGCAACCATGCGGTCATAGCTGGTGGCAGGCTGTAGAACGGCCGTTACAACCTTGCCTTTGCAGAGATTTATCATCGCCGATTTGGATTTCCGCCCCCAGGGGTGATCAAGTTCCGGAGCATCAATTCCAGCGATCCTTATGTGGGTTCCACTGATTACGATGGTATCACCATCGATAACGAATGTTTTCCCTTTCAGAATTTTGGCCGCAGGATGCCCGTCTATGTTTCTGGGCTTCTCGTTAGCTGGTGCGGGATCCACTGCGTTTGATCGCAGAACAGATGGCGTATCTCGCTTGGCAGCAGCTGATCTGGATTGAACCTCCTTTGACGATAGAGCCGTTTGTCTCAAATCTGAAGTGTGCTCAAATTGTTCTTTCGGTGTCGGCGCTTTGCCAATTAGCAATTTCCAAATACGTTTCAGCATGTCGCCCCCGAAAAACAACTAGTCGACGGATTTTTCACGATATCCATTCTGTCAAAATGACTGCACACCCAATTCCGGAGGGTCAACTTGTACCGAGTGAATTGAGTCAGATTTTCTAACGCGCAAAAAAGGCCCCGCTGTTTCCAGCGGGGCCCCTGTGTACGCAGCGAGGTGTCCCCCGCCCTACGACCGAACCTTACAGCCCGGTCGTCACGTCGATCGTGTTGCCCTCTTCGAGCGTCACGTAGGCCTTCTTCACATCCTTGCGGCGGCCGAGCTGGCCCCGGAAACGCTTGGATTTGCCCTTGGTGATGGTTGTGTTCACGGCCTTCACCTTGACGCCGAACAGCTCTTCGACGGCCGACTTGATCTGCGGCTTGTTGGCGTCGATCGACACCTCGAAGACCACGGCGTTCGCCTCGGAGGCCATGGTGGCCTTCTCGGTAATGATCGGCTTGCGGATTACGTCATACGTGTTCATTTCAAACGAGCCTCCAGCCCTTCGACGCCCGCCTTCGTGAGCACGAGCGTGTCACGCTTGAGGATGTCCATCACGTTGGCGCCCATCGTCGGCAGAACGTCCACGTTGCCGAGGTTCCGCGCGGCCTGCGCGAAGTTCTCGTTCACCGTGGCGCCGTCGATGACCAGCGCGCGCTTCCACCCGAGGGCGGCGACCTGCTTGGCCAGCGCGCTCGTCTTGCCGGCCTCGATGTCGAGGTTGTCCAGAACGACGATCTTGCCGGCCTGCGCCTTGGCGGACAGCGCATGCATCAGGCCCATCTTGCGAACCTTCTTGGTCAGCTCATGACCGTGGCTGCGCGGCGTCGGGCCCTTGTAGACACCACCCGACCGGAAGATCGGCGCCTTGCGGGAACCGTGGCGCGCGCCGCCGGAGCCCTTCTGACGGACGATCTTCTTGGTCGAATAGCTGACCTCGGAGCGCGTCTTGACCTTGTGGGTGCCCTGCTGCGCGTTGTTGCGCTGCCAGCGGACCACGCGGAACAGGATGTCGCGGCGCGGCTCCTGCCCGAAGATCTCGTCCGACAGCTCTACCGAGCCGGCGGCGGATCCGTCGATGTTGATGACGTCGAGTTTCATGCGTCACCTTCCTTCTTTTCGGCGTCGGAGTTATCGGTGTTGGCACCCTCCTCCGCGATCTGGGCTTCGGCTTCCTTCAGCGCGGCTTCCTCGGCGGCGGCCTGCTCGGCGGCCAGGGCCTCCTCGGCGGCTTTCGCTTCGGCTTCAGCAGCGGCAGCAGCCTCTTCGGCGGCCTTGATCGCTTCACGCTTGGCGGACATCAGGGCGGCGGGGACGATGGCGCTTTCGGGGAACGGCTTCTTGACCGCATCCTTTACGGTGACCCAACCACCCTTGGAGCCGGGAACGGCGCCCTTGACCATGATCAGGCCGCGGTCGGTGTCGGTCTTGATGACCTGCAGGTTCTGCGTGGTGACACGGGCAGCACCCATGTGACCGGCCATCTTCTTGCCCTTGAACACCTTGCCAGGGTCCTGGCACTGACCGGTGGAACCGTGGGAACGGTGGCTGATCGACACGCCGTGCGTGGCGCGCAGGCCGCCGAAGTTCCAGCGCTTCATCGCACCGGCAAAGCCTTTACCGATCGAGGTGCCGGCGACGTCGACGTACTGACCTTCGAAGTAGTGATCGGCGATGATTTCCTCGCCCACATCGATCAGCGCGTCCGCATCGACGCGGAATTCCACGATCTTGCGCTTGGGCTCGACGCCCGCGTTGCTGAAGACCTTGCGCATGGCCTGCGACGTCCGCTTGGCCTTGGCAGTGCCTGCACCCAGCTGAACGGCGGTGTAGCCGTGCTTGTCGTCCGTGCGCTGACCGATGACCTGAAGGGCATCGAGTTGCAGGACGGTGACGGGGATCTGTTTCCCGTCTTCCATGAACAGGCGGGTCATCCCCACCTTCTTGGCGATCACTCCGGAACGCAGCATATCAGTGCCCTCCTCAGACCGAAATCTGGACGTCGACGCCGGCGGCCAGGTCGAGCTTCATCAGCGCGTCCACGGTCTGCGGGGTCGGGTCAACGATGTCGAGCATCCGCTTGTGCGTGCGGATTTCCCACTGGTCGCGCGACTTCTTGTCGATGTGCGGACCACGAAGAACGGTAAAACGCTCGATCTTGTTGGGAAGCGGAATCGGTCCGCGAACCTGTGCACCGGTGCGCTTGGCGGTGTTCACGATTTCCTGCGTGCTGGCATCCAGCACACGGTAGTCGAACGCCTTGAGCCGGATGCGAATATTCTGGCTTTTCATGTCATATATCCATGACGGCGGGCCACCCATCCGGGCAGCCACATCAAAGTTGAGAGGAGGAGACAGGACCACCCTGACCCCTCTTCGAACCCACGCGATCCGGACATGCACTTTGGCACCCCCGGTCGCAGATGGCGGCCTCTAACGCGAGTCGGACCATCCCGCAACCCCATCAGGGGCGCTTGCCTTCACAATCTGCGCATTCGCAGAAGGATCGCAATCTGTCCCACGAAGACGGCAAACAGAACCGAACAGAAAATCGCGAACCCATGGGGGTGATCCGCCCCGGGAATACCACCGACGTTGACACCCAGCAGACCCGTCAGGAACCCGAGCGGCAGGAACAACGCGGACAGAACGGACAGGAAATAGAGGTTCCGGTTCGTCCGCTCGTCCTGTTCGGCGCGGATCTCGTCGCGCACGAGCGTCAGGCGCCCTGCAAGTTCATCCAGCTCTTCCACGGCATGCTGATGCCGCTCCCGGATCTCCAGCAGGCGGCGACGATCCACCTTCCCGATCAGGTCCGGCACGAGTGTCGCCGCTCCGCTCAGCGCATCCCTTTGCGGCCCGATGTGACGTCGCAGGCCCAGAACCATCCGGCGCAGCCGCGTCGCTTCACTTCGGGCGTGGGTGGCCTCCACCCTGTCGAGCGCGTGCTCGTCGACGCGAACCTCCAGGGCATCGGTATCGGTCTCGGCGTCCTCCAGCACGGACTCGATCCGACCGATCAGGGCCTCGCTCAGATCGTACAGAAAGGCGCCGGGGCTTTCGGGCCCTTTGCCCGCGGACACCTTGTCGGCAAGGTCCGCAACGGATCGCAGGTGGCGGCGCGCCAGGGTGACGATGCGGCGATCATCCAGGTAGACACGAACGGAGACCATATCATCCGGGTCCTCCCCCTCGGCCAGATTGACGCCTCGCAGAACGATCATCAGGCCGGGGCCGCTGACGATCGCGCGGGGACGCGTCAGTTCTTCGGTCAGGGCCCGGCGCGTGGTGGGATCAAGGCCGGGCACATGGGCGTCGAGCCAGTCATCCGCGGCCTGCCATCCACCATCGGCAAGCGAAAGATGGACCCAAGCGAGATCCGCGCCTTCAAGGGCCTGCCCAAGGGCCTCACCCGTGAGGACCTGACCACGCAATGCGCCGGTCAATCCGAAACCCGCCGGGGAACGTGAGGAGATATCTGTCATGCGCCACAAGATGCACGAACGAGGCGCTTCAACAAGTCGCGCAGCAGGCGGCACGGCAAGGAGCCGTCGCGTGCGGCCAGTTCACCCCTGCCGCTGGAACGACAAAGGCCCCCGCGAGGGGGGCCTTTGCGCTTTCTGCCGTCGGCAGATGTTTCGGGCGACAGGTCGCCTTACTCGACGATCTTCGACACCACGCCGGCGCC